>NZ_FYDO01000067.1 GCF_900187615.1 Pseudomonas sp. Irchel s3f7
CAGCTCCTTGTATCTCGACTATCGCTCCATCAGGAGCGATAGTTCTCGACTGATCATCGAGGGAGGGTTCTGGAAGCCGTGCAGCTCCTTAGGCTTTATGCCTGTGACGTAGATTGTGCTCCAGCCCTCCACACTCACTCGTATAGTTCGAACGGTATCTTGGGCCCGTCTCTGGCGAGAGCCCGCATTCGCAAGGTTGGACAGAGTGCAGTGATGATCGCCATTGATTTGATTGGGAGAGGGATATGTCCAGTTTTGTCGGCGTCGATATCGCTAAAAACACCTTTGATATCGCAACACACCTGCCAAACGGCAAGCACAAAACCAAAGCCAAACTGGCTAACGACGCCAAGGGTTTCAAAGAGTTTGAAGCTTGGCTGCTCAAGCAGGCCGAGCCTTCGGCGCTGATCGTGATGGAAGCCACCAGTGTCTATCACCTGGAACTCGCCGAGTTCGTCTACAACAAGGGCTACCGGGTCTGCGTGGTCAATCCGGCCACGACCCATGCGTACGCCGCCAGCGAATTGCGCCGGATCAAAACCGACAAGAGCGATGCCAAACTGATCGCTGATTTCGCCCGGGAAAAGGCTCAGAAACTCAAACTGTGGGCGCCGGAGCCGCCGAAATATCGCCAGTTGAAAGCCATGGTTCGCCGCCTTGATGACCTTCAGGAAATGGAGCAAATGGAGCTCAATCGCCTGGAGGTATCTGACGAAAAGGTCAAAGACTCGATCAACTCTGTGCTGCGTCACATCGAAAAAGAAATCGCTGAAACGCACAGAGCAATCAAAAACCACATTGATGATGACCCGGACATGCGTCAGATGCGCGACCTGATCGTGACCATTGACGGTATCGGGGAGAAAACGATCGAGCGATTGCTGGCTGAGCTGGGCGACCTGCGTCAATACGACGATCCACGAAAATTGGTCGCTGCTGCTGGGTTGAACCCAAAACTACAGGACTCGGGGCTGCTCAAAGGACGAACCGTGATTTCGAAGATCGGCTCCGCGCGCGTGCGGGCAGGCCTATACATGCCCGGTTTGGTGGCGCTGCGGCATAACGAGGCGATCATCGCCATGAAAGATCGCCTGAAGGCCAACGGAAAGGCCCCCAAGCAGATCATCTGTGCGGCGATGCGCAAACTGCTGCATTTCGTTTACGGAGTGCTCAAGTCGGGCCAACCCTTTGACCCGAAACTTGCGCTTGCTCGATGAGAAGCAAGACGGTATCTAC
>NZ_FYDO01000065.1 GCF_900187615.1 Pseudomonas sp. Irchel s3f7
TGTCCCGTCCTGAATAAGGTTTACACCTTCTGACCTATTTTCAGGAGGGAGCAATGGATTCGGGGAAAAGGCGCAGTCAGCGCGATTACACGCTGGCTTTTAAATTGTCGGTGGTCGATCAGGTCGAAAAGGGCGAGTTGAGTTATAAAGAGGCTCAACGGCGCTATGGCATCCAGGGTCGGTCAACGGTGTTGGTGTGGTTACGCAAGCATGGTCGGCAGGATTGGAGCCAAGGCGCGTCTATTCGAGTGCTGAGGAAGAGTTCCATGGCCGAGTCCACGGTACCGCTGTCACCCGAGCAGCGGATCAAAGAGCTTGAAGAACAGCTTGAACTGAGCAATCAAAAGGCTCAGTTTTTTGAGGCTGTCGTAAACGTCTTGAAGAACGACTACGGTGTATCCATCGTAAAAAAGCGACCCGGCAAGTCCTCGCGCAAGGGCAAGTCAAAGACCTGAGTATCAGCAGGGCTTGCCTGTTCATGGGCATTTCACGTCAGGCTTACTACAAGCGCAACCGAGCGTTTGATGCGAAGGCTAGCGACGATCAAAAGGTCGTGGATTTCGTCTTGGAAAAGCGGCGGCGTCAGCCAAGGCTGGGAACGCGCAAGCTGCATTATATGCTGCATGCCGAAGCAGAAACGAGGCTGCGGGTGGGGCGCGATCGCCTGTTCAGCATCCTGCGAGAAGCGCGAGAATTGGTCCCTCGCAAGCGGGCATACCACAAGACCACCCACAGCCATCATCGATTTCGCCGCCATCCAAACCTACTCAAGGCAGGCCCGCAGCAAATCATTGCCTGTGCTCCTGAGCAAGTTTGGGTTGCGGATATAACCTATCTGCCTACCCAGGAGAGCGTTGCTTATCTGAGCCTGATCACCGACGCCTACTCGCGTAAAATAGTGGGACATCATGTGCATGAGAGCTTGCATACAGAGTCGGTACTCAAAGCGCTGAAGAAGGCTGTAGGAGGAAGGAAAACCAAGCAGCCGCTGGTTCATCACTCAGACCGTGGGGCCCAGTATTGCTCCGACCTTTATCAGCGTTTTCACACCAAGCACGGGGTCATTTGTTCGATGACCGATGGCTATGACTGCTATCAGAACGCGATGGCGGAGCGAATAAACGGGATTTTGAAGACGGAGTTTTTGCTGCATCGCCCCAAGAACCTGGCCGACGCGGTGAGAATGGTTGATGAATCGGTGCTGATCTACAACGCGGAGCGGCCACATCTGGCCTTGAAATACAAAACGCCCGATGCAGTGCATCGGGCGTTTTGAGACTGAAACAGGTGTAAACCTATTTCAGGACTAGACA
>NZ_FYDO01000063.1 GCF_900187615.1 Pseudomonas sp. Irchel s3f7
GAGCCGATGCATTCCTTATCGGCGCATTAGGTGAAGGGGTGGGACGATGTCTCCCACGGTCTGTACTGGTCAGAGTCAGAAGCGAGGCTTTAGTCCCACCCACCCCTTCAAGTCTAAACATACAAGCCGGCTTGCCGGCGAAGACTATTCGGGCATCACCACTGAGCGCGATGAGAACCCAATTGCGTCGCCGGCAATGACCACTGCAACGGCGTCCCATTGATCTTCAGCGGAACCCGCAAGCGATGCGCCGGCCCCCACGGCGTCTGCTCGATCTCCATTGCCTGATCCTTTTGATCCTCATTCCGCAACGGCTCATCGGACCCGGCCCCGGCCTCGATCAACAACTTCGCCGTTCGCGCCAAAGACAATCGCGCCGCCCCGCCAACGCCGCCGCTCAAACATTCGGCCAGCAAGCGGATCGCACTGGCCGCCATCAGATACCCGGTGGCGTGATCGAGGGCCTGCACCGGTAATGGCGTCGGCTTGTCCGCCTGCTTCCAGGTCATGCCCGCCTGCGCAATGCCTGTGCTCATCTGCACCAGGCTGTCGAAACCGCGCCGGTGCAGCCACGGACCGCTCCAGCCGTAGGCATTGAGGCAGACGTCGATCAGACTTGGGCTTAACTGCTGCCGGTAAACCGCGCCATACCCAAGGCGCTCCAGCGCATCGGCGCGGTAGCCGTGGAGCACAATGTCGGCGTCTTTGAGCAAGGCTTCGAACACGGCGCGATCCGCCTTGTCGTGAAGGTCGAGACGCGCACAGCGCTTGCCCAGGGTGACTTCGGGCACGACGCCTGGCTCATCCCATGTCGGCGGGTCGATGCGCAACACGTCGGCGCCGAGACCGGCCAGAAACCGACTGGCAATGGGCCCCGCCAACACTCGGGTCAAATCCAGCACCTTGATGCCGGCCAACGGTCGGGCAACCGAGCCTTGCCATGGCTTGACGCATTGGCTGTGGTTGCGTGTGAACTGAATCAACGGTTCAGCGTTGACTGCCATGCCTTGTGGGTGTGCGTGCCATTGATCTCGGTTGTACATTTCTGCGGCACAGCCACCGGCCTCGACGACAGCCTGCTCCAGATCGTTTTTGGTCCATTGCGCGACTTTGCCTGCCATCGCTGCTCGGTCGGCGCAGACGCCGAGCACGCGTTCCGCCGCCGCACGGTGATGGGGGGCGTTGGTGTGCAGGCGAATCCAGCCATCGCGCGCGGCGTAGTCACCGGCGACCGGGTCCCACATCGGTGGGAGGCTCCAACCTGTCGGGCGGATCGATGTCGAGAACCAGAACGACGCCAGGCGTCGGTCGACTTCAAGGTTGGGCAGGCGTCCGGTTTGCTGGTGCAGCAGTTCGCTGACAGCCTGGCCGGCAACGGCGATGCTGGCACAGGCCAGGTCGGTGACGGCGAACGCCGAGGGCAAGGCGCCGCGGGAGGTGAATGGGATCGGGGTGTGGGGCAAGCCGAGTGCGACTTGAATGGGCGTGAGCAGATCAGTCATCGAAGGCCCTCCGGGAGAGAGCCAGATATTAAATCAAAAACTTTAAAGGCCAGATGAAATCCCCCTGTAGGAGCGAGCTTGCTCGCGATAGCGGTGGATCAGGTGACATCTGCATTGCAGGTCAGTCAGCTATCGCGAGCAGGCTCGCTCCTATGTATGGACTCGCCCCCACTGTCTACCTGCTTTTTAAACACTGCTACCCGGTTGCATCTATGTATAAGGCCTATTCGAGGAAGCCATCTTTGGCTTCTGGCCAAC
>NZ_FYDO01000062.1 GCF_900187615.1 Pseudomonas sp. Irchel s3f7
GTTGGCCAGAAGCCAAAGATGGCTTCCTCGAATAGGCCTTATACATAGATGCAACCGGGTAGCAGTGTTTAAAAAGCAGGTAGACAGTGGGGGCGAGTCCATACATAGGAGCGAGCCTGCTCGCGATGGTCGTCAACGATAACGCTGTGAATCGATATCCCGCGGCGTATTCGAATTCATCGCGAGCAGGCTCGCTCCTACAGGGGTATGCGTCAACTTACAGGCAGGTCGCCAACGCTGCCAACCGGCGCTTGGCCACGAAGTCATCCTGTTGCGCGTAGTAGCTCAACACAGTGCCCGACGCATCGGTCGTCAGGTCGACGAACGACTCCGCCGATCGCGTGTAAACGGTGGTGCTGCCCTTCTCGCCAGGTTCCAGGTACGCCGCCGCATCGACACCGAACACCGCTTCGTCCTGCCAGGAAAACTGTACGCACTGGGCGACGTCTTTTGCCGGTTTTTCCGAGTTCAGGGTCTTGTACGGGGCCTTGGTGCGAGCATCGTTCATCGCCGAGCTCGCGCATCCCGCCAGCAAGGTCACGGCCAGCGCCACCATCAGAATTCGCATTGCATTCACTCATCAGGAAAAAGCGGACTGTATCACCGTGGCAGGGCGTTTCGTTCTGCTTTACTGCATTTATAACGCGACATCGCGCAACGATTCGAGCACCCTGTCGCGCCTTTAACAGCGTATCGCTCCCTGACTGGAAACCCCATGACACCCAATGCCGAGTTTTACAAACCGACCACTGAATATGCCGACAAGCTGATCAGCCAGATCGGCCAGACGCCTTCCTGGATTGCCAAGCGCATCGGCGTCACCGATAAGCGCATTCGCTACATCCTCGACGGCGAAAGAACCGTCAAAGGCGAAACCACGCCGATCCAGATGACCTACACCGAACAGTTTGCCCTCGAATGCCTGGCGGCAGCGGCCAAAGCCAGCAAGAAACAATCTTCGTAATCCGATCTCAAGGAGCGACCATGGCGGCATCCGAGCTGCAACATGAACAAGCGCTGAAGCGGTTTCTCGATGAGCGCCCCGAGTTGCTCCATCAACTCGATAACCTCAACCCGCTGCTGGCTCAGGCCAAGGGTGAAACACAAGCGCAGTATCGCGAGGAGCGCTTGCATGAAGCTTTTGAGGAAGAAGCCGAGCGCCTGGGATTGTTCGCCTGGGAGCTGACCCTGAAACTGACGGCCGCCACGCCGCAGGACTACGAAGCTCAACGTCTTGACGTGCACCGGGAAGTGGCGGAAATGGCTGGCATGGACTGGTTGGAGTATTGCGACTTGTATGGGATAAAACCCTGACCCTGCTCAAGGACGCCATCGCCCATGCTACCCAACACCGCCAAGACCCACGCCAGCCCCGGGCACTTGCACACGCAAAAATGGCGCGGACGCATCGGCCTGACCCTGGTGGCCTTGCTCTCGGTACTGGCGGGCATGACCGATGCCATCGGCTTCATGGCCAGCGGCGACTTCGTTTCATTCATGAGCGGCAATACCACCCGCATGGCCGTTGCCATCAGCACCGGCGACCTGGGCTTGACCCTGCGCCTGGTGATCCTCGTCGCCACCTTCGTCCTCGGCAATGCGCTGGGCATTATCGTCAGTCGGCTGGGCGGACGCCGGGCGCTGCCGTTGCTGTTGTGCATCGCCACTCTGCTGTGCGCCGCCGCAGCCTGGCCTTATGACGCGCAACTGCCGGCCCTGCTGGCCGCCATCATTGCGATGGGCATGCTCAATGCCGCAGTCGAGCAAGTGAACGGCCTGCCGGTCGGCCTGACCTACGTCACCGGCGCCCTGTCGCGCTTCGGTCGCGGACTGGGCCGCTGGATGCTCGGTGAACGCCGTGATGGCTGGCGCGTGCAACTGATCCCATGGGCCGGCATGTTTGCCGGAGCGGTACTCGGCGCGGTGCTGGAGCATCACCTGGGGCTCAAGGCGCTGTTTGCCAGCGGCCTGCTGGCCGCTTTGCTCGGGGTATTGTCGTTGAGGATCCCGCGGCGCTGGCAGTTAGGGTATATGCCACGCTGAGTCTGGAGTGACCTGTGAGACCGTCATCGCTGGCAAGCCAGCTCCCACAGGTATCTTGGTTGTACGCCAATGTCGAGTACACCTAATAACCCTGTGGGAGATTCTATGTTTGGGGGGAACCCCCAAACATAGAAATAGGCTTGTATTCACTTTGGTTTTTCATCAAGGCAAACAGTACCCGAGCCAGTTTTCTGGCAAGTATCACCAGCGCCTCGGTCCCTTT
>NZ_FYDO01000061.1 GCF_900187615.1 Pseudomonas sp. Irchel s3f7
CTGCGACCTGAAAGACCTGCTTGGCAAGATCGACCGCCACTGTCGTACAGGCCGACACATCGGTTGAAGACAGGGACTGTTTAAGCGTCGTATTCTTTTTCATGGACTCGCCCTCGCTGCCGTTGGCTTCTTAGACTGCCACCGTGGCGCATTGACGCCTCGGCGTGGGCGAGTCCATCCAATTACAGGGGAGAGGGGTGTTTTCAGAAGTGGATGTCTTGGGCCGGGATCACGTCGATTCGCGCCACCGAGCCACTCAGGTGCGCCAGGTCCTTGTTGTGTTCGGTGATGATGTCTTCGGCGGTGAGATTGCCGTTGTCGACGGTCGAATGCGCGTCGGCCGCCAGCACCACGTCGTAGCCTAGCTTCAACGCCTGACGCACGGTGGCGTTGACGCAGTAATCGGTTTGCAGGCCGCAGATGATCAGGCGTTCGAAGTCCTCTTTCGGCAACAGCTGCTGCAGATTGGTCTGGTAGAACGAATCCCCGGTGGTCTTGCGTACACGATGATCCTTGGGCGAGGTTTGCAGCCCTTCGGCCAGTTGCCAGCCAGCGGCGTTATGGGCCAGTGGACTGCCTGTTTCCTCATGCTGGATCAGCACCACCAGAACCCCGGCGTCACGCGCCCGGGCGCTGAGTTCGTTGATGGTTTTGATGACACGTTTGATTTCAAAGCATTCATATTCGCCCGAGCACAGCGCCTGCTGGACGTCGACGATTAACAACGCAGTGGTCATGATTTCCTTCCTTGAATTGTCGATGGATCAGGGGACGAACATAGGCCCGCCCCCCCTTTAAACACAACCCTCAATAACCCAGCGACAAGCCCGTGTTACGCCGCGGATCGTTGGCCCCGTAGAAACGGTTGTTGCCCACCGGTTTGCCACCCAACGATGGCGCGCCTACAAGGATCGCCGCCAAGTGGTTGGCATCCTGCGGACCTGCAAACTTGTGGCCCCAGCTTTCGAGGATTTTCACCGTGTCCGGGCTGGTAGTGAAAGCCTCCAGGTTGGTTTCCTCCGGCAGCCACTGCTGGTGGAAACGCGGCGCATCGACCGCTTCCTGGATGTTCATGCCGTAATCGATCACGTTGAGCATGGTCAGCAACGTCGCAGTGATGATGCGACTGCCGCCCGGCGTGCCGACCACCATCACCACTTTGCCGTCCTTGGTGACGATGGTCGGGCTCATGGACGACAGCGGCGCCTTGCCGGGCGCGATGGCGTTGGCCTCGCCCTGCACCAGGCCGTACATGTTCGGCACGCCGATTTTCGAGGTGAAGTCGTCCATTTCATCGTTGAGGATGACCCCGGTCTTGCTCGCCATGACGCCCGCCCCGAACCAGTCGTTGAGGGTGTAGGTCACCGACACCGCGTTGCCCCATTTATCGACGATGGAATAATGCGTGGTGTTGCTGCCTTCGTGGGGGGCTACGCCCGGTTTCAGCTCGCTGGAGACCGCAGCTTTTTGTGGGTTGATCGCCTCGCGCAGTTTGGTCGCGTAGTTCTTGTCCAGCAGATGGGCAATCGGATTCTTCACGAAATCCGGGTCGCCCAGGTAGCTGTTGCGGTCCACATAGGCATGGCGCATCGCCTCGATCTGATAGTGCATGCCCTGGGCCGAGTGATAGCCCAGATCCTTCATCGGATAGCCTTCGAGGATGTTCATGATCTGGCAGATCACCACGCCGCCGGAACTCGGAGGCGGTGCGGAAACCACGTGATAACCCCGGTAATCGCACTCGATCGGCGCCAGTTCACGGGTTTTGTATTTGTCGAGATCGGCCTGGGTGATGATGCCTTTGTTGGCCTGGCTGGAGGTAACGATGGCGTCGGCTACCCAGCCTTTATAGAAACCGTCGCTGCCCTTATCGGAGATTTCCCGCAGGGTTTTGCTCAGGTCCTTTTGCACCAGTTTCTGGCCGACTTTCATCGGCTCGCCGTTGCTGAGGAAGATTGCGCCGGAGTCCTTGATGTCTTTCTTGAACACGTCGGTGGCGTAGTCCAACAGATCGACGTCGCCCTGCTCCAGGACGAAACCGTCTTCAGCGAGTTTGATGGCCGGTGCAATGATTTCCTTGCGCTGCTTGGTGCCGTACTTGGACAGCGCCAGCTCCATACCCGACACCGTGCCCGGCACACCGACAGCCAGGTGACCACGGGTACTCAGGTCCGGGACGACATTGCCGTCCTTGTCGAGGTACATGTTGGCGGTCGCGGCCAGTGGGGCTTTTTCGCGGAAGTCGAGGAAGGTCTTGCGCCCGTCAGCCAGTTGAATGGTCATGAAACCACCGCCGCCGAGGTTGCCTGCGGCGGGATAGACCACCGCCAATGCATAACCCACCGCGACGGCGGCATCGACAGCGTTACCACCGTTTTTGAGCACATCCACACCGACATGGCTGGCCAGGTGCTGGGCAGTGACCACCATGCCGTTTTCCCCGGTAGCCGGGGCCACGGAGGCAGCGTGGGCAGTCAGGCAGCTGAGCGCCAACGAGGTCGCAATCAGCGTTTTGGCAAAAGGTTCGTACTTCATGGGTCGTTCTCTTCTTTTTATTGAGTAGGAAAACTCGTCAAAAACAGTATCCAAGTATGGTCGGGATTACATATTGCGCCTCCCCATCGAGGCAGTATCCTTAACGCTTGTTCAGCTATTTCCCACAGGCATTGGCATGACCTTTACCTACATCGCAATTCCCTCCCCAGTCGGTGAGTTGAAGCTGGTCGCGAACGGTTCAAGACTGGCGGCCATCCTCTGGGAAAACGATAAACCCGGCCGGGTGCGGCTCGGTCCGATGAGCGAAGCTGCGGACAATCCGATCCTGGTGCAAACCGCCCGGCAGCTACGGGAATATTTTTCCGGCAGCCGGACTCGGTTCGAGCTGGACCTTGATTTTGTCGGGACGGAATTCCAGAAGAGGGTCTGGGCAGCGCTGCTGACCATCCCGTTCGGCGAGACCCGCAGCTACAGCCAGATCGCCGAACAGATCGGCAACCCGTCGGCGGTCAGGGCGGTGGGGGCAGCGAATGGCAAGAACCCGATATCGATTGTCGCGCCGTGCCATCGGGTGATTGGCGCGTCAGGCAAGCTCACCGGGTTTGCCGGTGGGCTTGCGGCGAAGGAGTTGTTGCTGACGCTGGAAGGCGGACATTGGCCCGGAACATCCCGCCTCCCCGGTTTTTAATCCCTACAAGGTATGGCTTAAGCCATCTGCGCTTTGTATTCCTTTTCGTACTGCCCGGCTAACGACTCTTTCTGTTTGTCGTCGAGCAACTTGCCGGCCATCTGGAAGAATTTCTGCTCCTCCTCCTTGAGGTGGTGATGAACCTTTTCTGACAGTTTCTTCGCGGTCGCCAGCCAGGCGGGACTGGACATCTCGGTCTCGTCCAGTGCCTCCATCATTTCGTCCATCTCGTGATGTTCGGCAATCCCATGGCGGCTGAGCTCCACGCCATTGTCGAGTTCCATCAACGGGATGTAAAAATGCCGCTCTTCAGCGGTTTCGTGGGCCTGGAGTTCCGCCTTGAGCTGCTTGTACGCCTCGACCCGCTCAGGGCTGTCGCCGCTGGTATGAAGCAGCGCCTTGGCATACGTCCGTTGGCGTTCGTGGCTTTCACGCAAGGCTTCGAAAATGTTCACGGAATGTCCTCATCAGCCGCGCTCTGGAATGACGCGTCTTAATCAATGACATCTGCGCCTTGGCGAGGGTTCCTCCGACATTGCGGTGATGGAACATTGGCGGTGAGCACGTTAGGCTGGGGTTTCACCGCCATAAGGATATAGCCATGAACCTGCGTATCGAACGCAAGCACAACCCCACCCCGGAAGAACGCGAAGCGATCCTCGTGCCGTTACGCGCCTACAACACCTCGAAGTCGGCAAGCCCTCCTCCGGAACATATCGCGTTGCTGATACGCGACGACAACGACGACATCGTCGGCGGCGTTTACGCCCGATTGTTTTATCAATGGTTGTTTATCGATTTGCTGGCGGTGCCGGAACAGGCCCGGGGACAGGGCATGGGCACGAAGCTGATGCAGATGGCCGAAGACCTGGCACGCGAAAAGGAATGCGTCGGTCTGTGGCTGGAAACCTTCGAGTTCCAGGCGCCGGAGTTTTACAAGAAGTGTGGCTACAGCGAGATCGGCCACATCGCCGATTACCCACCGGGGCACAAGCACTTCTTCTTCCAGAAGCGCCTGACCTACTGACGCCACACATCCCCTGTAATTGGATGGACTCGCCCACGCCGAGGCGTCAATGCGCCACGGTGGCAGTCTAAGAAGCCAACGGCAGCGAGGGCGAGTCCATGAAAAAGAATACGACGCTTAAACAGTCCCTGTCTTCAACCGATGTGTCGGCCTGTACGACAGTGGCGGTCGATCTTGCCAAGCAGGTCTTTCAGGTCGCAG
>NZ_FYDO01000060.1 GCF_900187615.1 Pseudomonas sp. Irchel s3f7
CCAAGCTCAGCACTGAGGGCTCGCTCGATCAAAGCCTTCTTGAACGCCGCAGAGGCGTCCTCAATGGCTTCAGCGGTCATCGGTCCATCGGTGAATTGCTCGAGCAGCTCTTTCGGGATTTTCGGTAGTTCTCGCAACGCGGGTTTCTTTTTGGTTGGCATACATGCACCTCTTACTCATGTTATGCCCGAACACAAAATTTCTGACACCCCCCCTGAGGCGGTAAATTAAACATACTTGCAACACCGGCAACCATTCCCGAAAGTCCGGAAATCGCCCCTAGCAGCGTGGCACTCCCGCGATTTATCCATAAAGAGCTAATGTTCAAACCCGCGCCTACTGTGGACATGACGTATCCAGCCATCCCGAGCCTCTGTATGCCGGAAAGAGCTGCAAGTGCTCCCCAATGCCCCGTCGGATCTACCCGATTCACCGGGTCCCCTACGCAATACATATACGGATTTAACCCGCCCTCTCCAAACGGACTCCAACTGTCCGGGCTATGAAAGCGCATCAATCGCGGGTTGTAGGCGCGGTAGCCGTTACCCAGCAAGTACCAGCCAATCGTTGTTTCACGCAACTGGCCATTGAAGCCCAACCGCGTCGCGACTGCTTGCTGAGCGGATTGTTCGCCATAGGCGGAGTAGCCGATGGTGTTGATGGCGCCGTCTGTGATTTCGGCAATGACCGAGTTGCTGCTATCCGGCGCCAACAGCACGGTTCGCTTCAACGGGACATTGGTTTGATCAGCAATCTTGCGGTCAGGCATGTCGAGACCCAATGGGAGGAGGGATAACTATTGGTCTTCAGCATTACCCCGTTGAAGTGGCTTGGGGAACTAGCAGAACTGCTAGGTTCTGTGGTTTTTCTTTAATCGGGTCGCGTTCTCGTTCATCGCGAGCACGCTTCGCTCCTACGGGAATGCACTGTTAGGATTGCGTTGAAATCAATCCATTCGATTATCGAGTGCTCAGAATGCAACTCCCAGACATGAACCTCTTGATCGCCCTCGACGCCTTGCTCGATGAGGGCAGTGTGGTGGGCGCGGCGCGGCGGATGAACCTCAGCCCGGCGGCGATGAGCCGGACGTTGACGCGTATTCGCGAGGCCATTGGCGATCCGATTCTGGTGCGTGCCGGGCGTGGGCTGGTGCCGACGCCCAAGGCGCTGGAGTTGCGCGAGCAGGTGCGCAGTGTGGTGGAGCAGGCGGCGTTGCTGTTTCGTTCGGCCGATGCGGTGGAGTTGGGTTCCCTGCGGCGGCGGTTCAGCATTCGGGCCAATGACTTTTTTGTCGGCGTTTATGGCGGCAAGTTGTTCGACACCCTGGACCGGCAGGCGCCGCACTGTGAGTTGCGTTTCGTGCCGGAAGGCGATGGCGACGATGAGGCGTTGCGCGAAGGGCGGATTGATTTGAGCATCAGCAACACCCGCCCGCTGACGCCTGAAGTGAAAGTGCAGAACCTGTTTTCCACGCACTTCGTCGGCCTGGTACGTGAGGATCATCCGCTGTTTGATGAAGAGATCACTGCAGAGCGTTATGCCGGGTTTTCCCATATCAGCATGTCCCGTCGTGGCATTGCGCGAGGGCCGATCGATACCGCCCTCAATGCGCTCGGGCTGGAGCGTCGGGTGGCGGTGATTGCGCCGAGTTTCCATGCGGCGATGTTCGCGTTGCCCGATTCCGACCTGATTCTGCCGGTGCCCAAGGAAGCGCTGTTGAGCGTGCGGCGGCTGGGGTTGAAGCTGCGCTCCTTTGACCTGCCGATCCCGTTACCGACCCTGATGTTGACCCAGGCCTGGCACCCGCGTTTCGACAAGGACCCGGCCCATCGCTGGATGCGCGAAACGGTCAAGGCGTGTTGCGATGAGACGTGGTTGGCCGCGCAACCCGTTTGAAGTCCTGCCCAAATCCCTGTAGGAGCGAGCCTGCTCGCGATGAGGGCTGCGCAGGCACATCTTCATCGACGGGCTTGGCGCCATCGCGAGCAAGCTTGCTCCTACAGGGTTTTGTATTGTTGCGTCTGGTGCATTTATAAGCTGCCGAGAAGTTGATTTTCGTCAGGCATCGCCCTTCCTAGAATGCTCCCGGTACTTTCCTTCCGGAGCTCGCAGTAATGACGTCCCTCACGGTCCCGGCGCAAGTCTTCGGCCCGCGCATCATCGTTGGCCTGGTGGGCGTGTTGCTGGCGGTGCTGGTGTCGGGTCTGAACGAGATGGTGACCAAAGTCGCCCTGGCCGATATTCGCGGCGCGCTATCCATCGGTTACGACGAAGGCACTTGGCTGGTTGCCAGTTACACCGCGACATCCGTGGCCGCCATGGCCTTTGCGCCGTGGTGCGCGGTGACGTTCTCGCTGCGTCGGTTCACCTTGTGCGCCATCAGCCTGTTCACCCTCTTGGGCGTGCTGTGTCCGTTCGCCCCGAATTACGAAAGTCTGCTGCTGATGCGCACCTTGCAAGGCCTGGCCGGCGGCGCTTTGCCGCCGATGTTGATGACCGTCGCCCTGCGCTTTCTACCGGCCAACGTGAAGTTGTATGGCTTGGCCGGTTATGCCCTGACCGCCACGTTCGGCCCGGGCCTTGGAACGCCATTGGCCGGGTTGTGGACCGAGCATGTCGGGTGGCAATGGACCTTCTGGCAAATCATCGCGCCGTGCCTGATTGCGATGGTCGCCGTGGCGTATGGGTTGCCGCAGGACCCGTTGCGGCTGGAGCGTTTCAAGCAGTTCAACTGGCGCGGATTGCTGCTGGGGTTTCCGGCGATTTGCATGCTGGTGATCGGCATCTTGCAGGGCAATCGACTGGACTGGTTCGAGTCCGATTTGATCTGCGGTTTGCTCAGCGGCGGCCTATTGCTGCTGGTGCTGTTTTTGATCAACGAGTGGTCGCAGCCGATTCCGTTTTTCAAGATGCAGATGCTCGGTATCCGTAACCTGTCGTTTGCCTTGCTGACCTTGGCCGGGGTGCTGGTGGTGCTGCTCGCGGTGATCATTATTCCGTCGAGCTACCTGGCGCAGGTCCAGGGTTATCGGCCGGTGCAGACCGCGCCGATCATGTTGCTGGCGGCGCTGCCGCAATTGATTGCGCTGCCGTTGGTGGCCGCGTTGTGCAATTTTCGCTGGGTCGATTGCCGCTGGGTTCTGGGCATCGGCCTGAGCATGCTGGCGCTGTCCTGCATCGGCGGCTCGCAACTGACATCGGAATGGATTCGCGACGATTTCTACGTACTGCAATGGCTGCAAATCTTCGGTCAACCGATGGCGGTGCTGCCGCTGTTGATGCTGTCCACCGGCAGCATCAGCCCGATGGAAGGGCCATTCGCCTCGGCCTGGTTCAACACGGTCAAAGGCCTGTCGGCGGTGATCGCCACGGGCGTGATTGAGGCGCTGACCACGTCGAGGCTGCACTTTCATTCGACCATGCTCGTGGACCGTCTCGGCAATTCACCCCTGATCGACGACAACACCCCAGGCCTCGCCCATCGATTGCACGAACAGGCCGTGGTGCTGACGGCATCGGATCTCTATCTGTGCATGGCCGGCATTGCGGTGACGCTGATCCTGCTGATTTTCTGGCTGCCGACGCGGACTTATCCACCGCGCGCGCCGACCTGATTGCTCCACGCAAACTGAAGGTTTTTTATGACGACTCAAGCAAAGCAAAAAATCGCCGTAGCAGTGGCCGCTGCGCTGGCCGTCGGCGTGCTGTTGTACCTGGCGGTGCCCGGTCTGTTCGGCAAACGCACGCAACAGAGCACCAATGACGCCTATGTCTCGGCCGATTACACGCTGGTGGTGCCGCGGGTGGCCGGGTTCATCAAGCAAGTGCTGGTCGAAGACAACGAGCAGGTCAAGGCTGGACAGTTGCTGGCGTTGATCGATGACCGGGATTTGCGTGCCGCTGCCCAGGCTGCCGACGCTGAAACTTTGGTTGCGCGGGCGCAACTGCAAAATGCCAAGGCGACCCTCGAGCGGCAGTCTTCGGTGATTGCTCAAGCGCAATCTTCGGTGGTTTCGGCCAAGGCCGAGATGGCGTTCGCCGACCATGAACTGAACCGCTACAACCACTTGGCCGGTGTGGGTGCCGGCACAGTGCAAAACGCTCAGCAGGCGCGTACACGCATCGACCAGGCCAGCGCCCGGTTGGCGAATGCCACGGCGGTGCTGGCGGCGGAACGCAAACAGGTCGAGATCCTGACCGCCCAACGGGATGCGGCCGAAGGCGGTTTGAAGCGGGCGCAAGCGGCACTGGAAATGGCCAGCTACGAGTTGTCTTACACGCGGATCGTCGCGCCTCAGGACGGCATGGTCGGCGAGCGTGCAGTGCGGGTCGGCGCTTATGTTGCGCCGGGCAGCAAGATCCTCGCGGTGGTGCCCTTGGCTCAGGCTTATGTGATGGCCAACTTTCAGGAGACTCAGCTGACCGACGTGCAACCGGGCCAGCAGGTGCAGGTACGCGTCGACAGCCTGGGAGGCGCGGCGTTGAGCGGTCGGGTCGAGAGCATTGCACCGGCCACAGGTGTGACCTTCGCTGCGGTCAAACCGGACAACGCCACCGGCAATTTCACTAAAGTGGTGCAGCGCATTCCGGTGAAGATTGTGCTGGAGCCGGGACAGCCATTGGCTGAACGCTTGCGGGTGGGGATGTCGGTGGAGGCGAGTATCGATACCGTCAGTTCGGTGACCTCTGTGCGTGAGGTGACTCAGCGATGAGCTACGTTGATTGTGCTGACGCCATCGCGAGCAAGCTCGCTCCTACAGTTGACCGCATTCACCTGTGGGAGATTCTATGTTTGGGGGGAACCCCCAAACATAGAAATAGGCTTGTATTCACTTTGGTTTTTCATCAAGGCAAACAGTACCCGAGCCAGTTTTCTGGCAAGTATCACCAGCGCCTCGGTCCCTTT
>NZ_FYDO01000059.1:2130-5514 GCF_900187615.1 Pseudomonas sp. Irchel s3f7
CGTGAATGTTGATTTCTAGTCTTTGACTAGTTCGTTCTTTAAAAATTTGGGTATGTGATAGAAAGATAGACTGAACGTTACTTTCACTGGTAACGGATCAGGCTAAGGTAAAATTTGTGAGTTGCTCTTAGGAGCTCAATCGAATTTTCGGCGAATGTCGTCTTCACAGTATAACCAGATTGCTTGGGGTTATATGGTCAAGTGAAGAAGCGCATACGGTGGATGCCTTGGCAGTCAGAGGCGATGAAAGACGTGGTAGCCTGCGAAAAGCTTCGGGGAGTCGGCAAACAGACTTTGATCCGGAGATGTCTGAATGGGGGAACCCAGCCATCATAAGATGGTTATCTTGTACTGAATACATAGGTGCAAGAGGCGAACCAGGGGAACTGAAACATCTAAGTACCCTGAGGAAAAGAAATCAACCGAGATTCCCTTAGTAGTGGCGAGCGAACGGGGACTAGCCCTTAAGTGGCTTTGAGATTAGCGGAACGCTCTGGAAAGTGCGGCCATAGTGGGTGATAGCCCTGTACGCGAAAATCTCTTAGTCATGAAATCGAGTAGGACGGAGCACGAGAAACTTTGTCTGAATATGGGGGGACCATCCTCCAAGGCTAAATACTACTGACTGACCGATAGTGAACTAGTACCGTGAGGGAAAGGCGAAAAGAACCCCGGAGAGGGGAGTGAAATAGATCCTGAAACCGTATGCGTACAAGCAGTGGGAGCCCACTTTGTTGGGTGACTGCGTACCTTTTGTATAATGGGTCAGCGACTTATTTTCAGTGGCGAGCTTAACCGAATAGGGGAGGCGTAGCGAAAGCGAGTCTTAATAGGGCGTCTAGTCGCTGGGAATAGACCCGAAACCGGGCGATCTATCCATGGGCAGGTTGAAGGTTGGGTAACACTAACTGGAGGACCGAACCGACTACCGTTGAAAAGTTAGCGGATGACCTGTGGATCGGAGTGAAAGGCTAATCAAGCTCGGAGATAGCTGGTTCTCCTCGAAAGCTATTTAGGTAGCGCCTCATGTATCACTGTAGGGGGTAGAGCACTGTTTCGGCTAGGGGGTCATCCCGACTTACCAAACCGATGCAAACTCCGAATACCTACAAGTGCCGAGCATGGGAGACACACGGCGGGTGCTAACGTCCGTCGTGAAAAGGGAAACAACCCAGACCGTCAGCTAAGGTCCCAAAGTTATGGTTAAGTGGGAAACGATGTGGGAAGGCTTAGACAGCTAGGAGGTTGGCTTAGAAGCAGCCACCCTTTAAAGAAAGCGTAATAGCTCACTAGTCGAGTCGGCCTGCGCGGAAGATGTAACGGGGCTCAAACCATACACCGAAGCTACGGGTATCACTTAGGTGATGCGGTAGAGGAGCGTTCTGTAAGCCTGTGAAGGTGAGTTGAGAAGCTTGCTGGAGGTATCAGAAGTGCGAATGCTGACATGAGTAACGACAATGGGTGTGAAAAACACCCACGCCGAAAGACCAAGGTTTCCTGCGCAACGTTAATCGACGCAGGGTTAGTCGGTCCCTAAGGCGAGGCTGAAAAGCGTAGTCGATGGAAAACAGGTTAATATTCCTGTACTTCTGGTTATTGCGATGGAGGGACGGAGAAGGCTAGGCCAGCTTGGCGTTGGTTGTCCAAGTTTAAGGTGGTAGGCTGGAATCTTAGGTAAATCCGGGATTCTAAGGCCGAGAGCTGATGACGAGTGTTCTTTTAGAACACGAAGTGGTTGATGCCATGCTTCCAAGAAAAGCTTCTAAGCTTCAGGTAACCAGGAACCGTACCCCAAACCGACACAGGTGGTTGGGTAGAGAATACCAAGGCGCTTGAGAGAACTCGGGTGAAGGAACTAGGCAAAATGGCACCGTAACTTCGGGAGAAGGTGCGCCGGTGAGGGTGAAGGACTTGCTCCGTAAGCCCACGCCGGTCGAAGATACCAGGCCGCTGCGACTGTTTATTAAAAACACAGCACTCTGCAAACACGAAAGTGGACGTATAGGGTGTGACGCCTGCCCGGTGCCGGAAGGTTAATTGATGGGGTTAGCTAACGCGAAGCTCTTGATCGAAGCCCCGGTAAACGGCGGCCGTAACTATAACGGTCCTAAGGTAGCGAAATTCCTTGTCGGGTAAGTTCCGACCTGCACGAATGGCGTAACGATGGCGGCGCTGTCTCCACCCGAGACTCAGTGAAATTGAAATCGCTGTGAAGATGCAGTGTATCCGCGGCTAGACGGAAAGACCCCGTGAACCTTTACTATAGCTTTGCACTGGACTTTGAATTTGCTTGTGTAGGATAGGTGGGAGGCTTTGAAGCGTGGACGCCAGTTCGCGTGGAGCCAACCTTGAAATACCACCCTGGCAACTTTGAGGTTCTAACTCAGGTCCGTTATCCGGATCGAGGACAGTGTATGGTGGGTAGTTTGACTGGGGCGGTCTCCTCCTAAAGAGTAACGGAGGAGTACGAAGGTGCGCTCAGACCGGTCGGAAATCGGTCGTAGAGTATAAAGGCAAAAGCGCGCTTGACTGCGAGACAGACACGTCGAGCAGGTACGAAAGTAGGTCTTAGTGATCCGGTGGTTCTGTATGGAAGGGCCATCGCTCAACGGATAAAAGGTACTCCGGGGATAACAGGCTGATACCGCCCAAGAGTTCATATCGACGGCGGTGTTTGGCACCTCGATGTCGGCTCATCACATCCTGGGGCTGAAGCCGGTCCCAAGGGTATGGCTGTTCGCCATTTAAAGTGGTACGCGAGCTGGGTTTAGAACGTCGTGAGACAGTTCGGTCCCTATCTGCCGTGGACGTTTGAGATTTGAGAGGGGCTGCTCCTAGTACGAGAGGACCGGAGTGGACGAACCTCTGGTGTTCCGGTTGTCACGCCAGTGGCATTGCCGGGTAGCTATGTTCGGAATAGATAACCGCTGAAAGCATCTAAGCGGGAAACTAGCCTCAAGATGAGATCTCACTGGGACCTTGAGTCCCCTGAAGGGCCGTCGAAGACTACGACGTTGATAGGTTGGGTGTGTAAGCGCTGTGAGGCGTTGAGCTAACCAATACTAATTGCCCGTGAGGCTTGACCATATAACACCCAAGCAATTTGCGTCGAAAGGCCAGATTGCGGTGTGTGAAGACGAAACGAACCGAAAGTTCGAAATACTCACAAAACACCAAGCTGTCACATACCCATTTTGCTGAAGCGCGGCCAGCTGGCCACGGTTCGGTACCCGAATTTCTTGACGACCATAGAGCATTGGAACCACCTGATCCCATCCCGAACTCAGCAGTGAAACGATGCATCGCCGATGGTAGTGTGGGGTTTCCCCATGTGAGAGTAGGTCATCGTCAAGATTAAATTCCGAAACCCCAATTGCGAAAGCA
>NZ_FYDO01000058.1 GCF_900187615.1 Pseudomonas sp. Irchel s3f7
GGGCTGGAGCACAATCTACGTCACAGGCATAAAGCCTAAGGAGCTGCACGGCTTCCAGAACCCTCCCTCGATGATCAGTCGAGAACTATCGCTCCTGATGGAGCGATAGTCGAGATACAAGGAGCTGCCGAAGGCTGCGATCTTTTGATCTTGCTTGGCTTTTGATCTTGATCCACCCGCCCCGTTTCCAGAGGCCGAACGCAGGCGTTGCGCAGTGGGCATCCCGGCATGGATGCCGGGATAGCCGCGCACGGCCATGGATGGCCGATCGCGGCGGGCCCACGGAGCAATGCCGGAGTGAGGGCACCCCGAGCCTCAGCGAGGGGCCGAATGGTGGGGCAAGACCTTTTGGTTCCTTTTGGGGCGTTCGGTACGTGTCAAGGTACCTGTCGCCTTGCTCCTACAGTTGTTAGCCCGTTGCGCCCTTAATTGCAGGGCGTTCTGGGTTTAAATACACCGCATCTGCCAGCTTCCAGTTGCGTGTCCGAGTACTCCAGCGACTCGGATTAGCTTCCCTGGCATCCTCATAAAGTGCTGCTCTAGCTTGTAATAGAGCCGTCGCTTTGCCTTCGTGTCGCTCGTTTGGCGTCACGTATTTCAAGGCGCTGTGTCGGTGATCTTCGTTGTACCACTCGATAAATTTCTGCACCCCAAGCCTTGCATCAGTGACCGTATCAAATGGTTGATCCGGCCAAAGCGGGCAGTATTTTGCAGTGCGGAAAAGTGCCTCCGCATAGGCGTTATCATTGCTCACCCTTGGCCGGCTAAAAGACGGCTCTACGCCCAGGGCCACCATGCTTTCACGTAACAAGGAGCCTCTCATAACGTGGCCGTTATCCGAGTGCAACACCAACGGACGACCCGCAGTATGCTCACGCAAACATCCCTTTCTAAGCAGCTCACAGGCGTGTTCGGCACATTCCACCTCATGCACTTCATTGGCGACGAGCTTGCGGCTGTAGACATCCTTGACCATATACCAGTAGAAAAAACGACCTCTGACAGTGCTGGGCAACCAAGTGATATCCCAACACCACACCTGATTGGGAGCGTCAGCGCGATGCGTCGTCAGTACCCTGCGTTTCGGGGCTTTGGTTCGGCCGCGACGCACGTTTTGATTAGCGGCTTTTAACACACGGTAAAACGTCGACTCCGACGCCAGATAGATACCTTCATCGGCCAGTTTCGGGACGATTTGGTGCGGGGTGAGGCTGGCGTAGCCAGCCTGATTGGCAGCGGCAAGCACCGCTTGGCGCTCCGTATCACTGAGCTTGTTAGCCGGAGCTGCCCGCTGAGCCAGTTGTCGTCCGTCACAGTCAGCGTGTCGCCAGCGTTGAACTGTGCGCAGGCTCAGCCCCAGCTCATTGCAGGCTCGGTATCGACGAGCGCCATTTAGCACCGCGTCTGCTATCAACTTCATGGCTTGCGTACGATCAGAGGCGTCGATCAGTCTTCCTTGTCCTTGCCCCAGATCGCATTGGCTTTTTTTCTGAGATCCAGCAAGGCCTCCGCCTCCGCACGTCCGGCATCAGACTGGATCAATTGACGTTCAAGTATTTTGATACGCCGCTGCTCAGCCGTCTTAGAGGTTCGAGAGTTGAGGTCAACGACCGGATTGGCGTTCTGGCATGCCATTCGCCACTGCTGGATTTGCTCAGGGTAAATTCCCTTGATTCGGCAATACTGAGAGATCTCCACCTCGCTCAACGGCGCCGTTTCCATGACAGCATTGAACTTATCAGTGCTAGTCCATTGGTCACTGGTCTTGCCGTTTCCCGGAACGATCAAGCCTTTATCTCTAGCCATTTGTCTCCAGTTTCGCAGCGACTGTGGCGTGAGATTGAGCGCGACGGCAAGTTCTGCCACTGATCGATTGAGGGGCGGCATCATTTGCAAAACGACCCAGTCTTTGAAGTCGTTGTCGTAGCGTTTGCCTAGGTTGGACATTGTTGTGCACCTTCGCCCTCTTGAATGATTGAGTCAATCAACAAGGGCGACAGGTAGCCTGACACTGAGGGCGTTTGCCAAAAGGGACTCGCCGTAAGGGCGAAACCATAAGTCGCCGTTACCGCAGCAATGGATATGTACACCATCAAAAAACAAGTCGCCCAACACAAAGCCATCGCGAGCAGGCTCGCTCCTACAGGGGATCGGGGACAGCCGCAAAACCCAGGCTAGCTGGAAGGTGCGCGCCAAAAGGGGTATACCGTCGCGCAAGCAAAAGGGCGGCACCTGCACGGGCCGCCCAGATTGGTCAGCGTACGCGAATCTTCGGGTCATCCGCCCCACGGCGCAGGGTTTTGAGAAAGCCTTCCAACGGCGCGGGTTCGGCGATCTGCGGCAAGGCGTCCTTGTCCGGACGTTGCGCCCAGAACGCATCCCACGACGGAAACAACTCATGGAAACTGCCGGCGTAAGGCTCGCGCCCCGGCCAACGCATCTTCAGGCCGCCAATCGGTGGTTTGTTCAGGTCGGTCGCGTACCAGTAGCACGGCAAGCGACGACGGAAACACCAGCGCCCGTCGATCCGCTCGTAGTCGTCCCAGTACAGCATCTGCATGATCACCCACTCGGGACCGGTCTCATGCTCGTTCTTGGAATAGACCACGCCAGTGGCGTGATCGGCATCGCTGAACTCGATGATGTGCTGCCCCAAGTGATGGGAGGTGCCGTGGAACTGCTTGCGCATGGTTTCGTCCAGCCACGCTTTGAGGTGCGCGCGACCGCTCTTGTCGCGGCCCACGCGCACGTCCGGGGCGAAGCAGTTAGCCATCGCATCCATGTCACGCATGTCCAGCGCCAGCGCGTACTTGCCGGCCAGTTGGCGGATAGCGTCAAGCGACTCCAGGCGATCGATGCGCTCAAGCAGCGCGGCGGACTCCAGGCCCATCAGTCGAGCACCGTGTACAGGTCAGAACCGCGCCCGCCGTCCACCGCCAGGCTGGCGCCGGTGACATACGACGCCTCGTCGCTGGCCAGGAACAGAATCGCGTTGGCCAGTTCCACCGGCAGGCCGACCCGTTTCATCGGGATCACCTTTTCGGTGTTGGTGCGGGTTTTGGCGTCACCGAGCATGCCAGCAGTGGCCGGGGTGTCGACCACCCCCGGAATGATCACGTTGCAGCGGATGTTGTGCGGTGCACCTTCACTGGCCGCCGCCCGGCTGAAGTTGATCACCGCCGCCTTGGCCGCCGAATAACCGGCCATCCATGCGGTACCGAACAGGCCACAGATCGAGGCGATGTTGACGATCGAACCGCCGCCCTGCGCTTTCATCAACTGCATCGCGGTGCGGGTGCCGAAGAAGGTCCCGTCGACGGTAGTGGCGAAGTTGGCGTGCCAGTCGGCGGTGGTCATGGTGTCGATGCTGCCCCAAGTGTAGGCCATCGCATTGTTGACCAGGATGTCCAGGCGCCCGTGGCGTTGTGCGGTCGCTTGCAGCGCACCGACGTAAGCCTGTTCATCGCTGACATCGGCCACGGCGATCTCGGCTTGCCCGCCCTGGGCACGGATTTTTTCCTGCACGCCTTGCAACGGCTCAATGCGGCGCCCGCACAACACCACTGTTGCGCCCTCTTCGGCGAAACGCAGTGCAGTGGCTTCGCCGATGCCGGAACCGGCGCCGGTAACGAAGGCAATTTTTCCTTGTAAACGCTTGCTCATGGGTGACTCCCTGATCAGATAAAGGCCATGCCGCCGTTAACGGCGATGTTCTGCCCGGTCATGAAACTGGCGTCTTCGCTGGCCAGGAACACTGCAACCCGGGCGATCTCATCGGTCTCGCACATGCGTCCCAGCGGCACGTTTTTCAGCAGCGCTTCCATGTATTCGTCAGGGATGCCGGCCATCATCGGCGTATTGGTCGGCCCCGGTACCAGGGTGTTGACGCGGATGCCGCTGGCCGCCAGTTCACGGGCGATCGAACGGGTCAGCCCCATCACTCCG
The DNA here is from genome assembly GCF_900187615.1 of Pseudomonas sp. Irchel s3f7. Taxonomy (GTDB): domain Bacteria; phylum Pseudomonadota; class Gammaproteobacteria; order Pseudomonadales; family Pseudomonadaceae; genus Aquipseudomonas. The sequence goes on from NZ_FYDO01000058.1 coordinate 3,946, forward strand.
GCTTTCGACGCGCAATAGTGACTTGGGCCTTCACCGGTCAGCGCAGCGGTGCTGGAGAGGTTGATGATCGCGCCCTTACGGCCACCCTTGACCATCAGTTTTGCGCCCTCACGACAGCACAGAAAGGTGCCACCCAGGTTCACGCCGATCACGCGCGACCAGCTCTCATCCGGGGTTTCGAGGAAGCTGTCCAGTCCGCCCACGCCGGCGTTGTTGACCAGAATGTCGAGGCCGCCGAAATGCTGTTCGGTCTGGCCCATGGCATCGGCCACGGAGGCGCTGTCACCGACGTTGCAGGACAGGGCCAGGACCTTGTCGCCAAGGTCTGCCAGGCTCTCGGCCAAGGCCGCTTGATTCAGATCGACAGCCACCACCTTGGCGCCTTCGGCGACAAAACCACGCACGATGGCCTGACCCATGCCCTGCGCGGCGCCGGTCACAAAGGCCACTTTGTTGAGTAACTTCATAGCAATCTCCGAGTGTGCAAATACGCTGCGGCCCGCTGCCCTTGCAGTCGCGCCGTCCCCTGCATGATTAGCGGCAAGCGCCCGGGCACACATCGTCCGATGGGACTATCGCCGCGTGGTCTGAACGGACGATGTGGATAACCCCGCCAGAGCCCAGCATTCGCAAGGCGCGCACCACGCCAGGCGCTGTATTCCCCTTCAATCTGCTGCGGCGCCTGGCGCGGCTGTGCTTCATGAATCCGCCTTCAATGGAGAACCCCATGAACCAACCCGTAGATCTGCCCCTGCCCGTCGGCCATTACGCGAGCCTGCCAAACGGCCTGCGCCTGCACTATCTGGATGAGGGCGCAGGCCCTGTGGTGCTGTGGCTGCACGGCAGCGGGCCGGGCGCCAGTGGCTTCAGCAATTTCAAGGGCAACTACCCGCAACTGGTCGCCGCGGGCTATCGCAACATCGTGCTCGACCTACCGGGTTTCGGCCGCTCGGACAAACCCGAGGACGTGCAGTACAACCTGGATTTCTTCGTCGATTGCGTGGCGGCGTTCCTCGAAGCCATCGGTGTGCGGCGTTGCACGCTGCTGGGTAATTCGCTGGGCGGCGCGATCGCCCTGGGGCTGGCCCTGCGCCTGCCGCAACTGCCGCAGAGCCTGATTTTGCTGGCACCGGGCGGTGTCGAGGAGCGGGAAACCTACTTCAAGATGGAAGGCATTGTGCGCATGGTCAGCCTGTTCAGCGCTGGCCCCATCGGTCTGGAAGAGATGCGCAGCATGATGAGCCTGCAGCTATTCGACGCTTCGATCCTGCCGGAAAGCCTGCTGCAGGAACGCGTGGCGGTGGCCGTGACCCAGCCGAAGAATCTGTTCAGCACGATGATGGTGCAGAACATGGAGGCACGCCTGGGTGAAATCCAGTGCCCGATCCTTGGCTTCTGGGGAACCAATGATCATTTCAACCCAATCAGCGGCGCCCAGCGCATCATCGACGGCGCACCGAATGCCCGCTTCATCGTGCTCAACCGATGCGGACATTGGGTCCAGGTGGAACATCGCGAACTGTTCAACCGCAGCTGCATCGATTTCCTGCAAAACGGCTGATCCGGGCGACGTGGTGAGCGAGGCTTGCCAGCGATGGCGGCATCAGCTTCACCGCCGCATCGCCAGCAAGCCGGCTCCTACAGCTTTCCCTACCTCTCAACAATCCGGACGCACCCGCAAAACCTGTAGGAGCTGGCTCGCCAGCGATGGCGGCATCAGTTTCACCACCGCATCGCCAGCAAGCCGGCTCCTACAGATTTCCCTACCGCTCAACCATCCGGATACACCCGCAAAACCTGTAGGAGCTGGCTTGCCAGCGATGGCGGCATCAGCTTCAACACCGCATCGCCAG
>NZ_FYDO01000057.1 GCF_900187615.1 Pseudomonas sp. Irchel s3f7
CTGCGACCTGAAAGACCTGCTTGGCAAGATCGACCGCCACTGTCGTACAGGCCGACACATCGGTTGAAGACAGGGACTGTTTAAGCGTCGTATTCTTTTTCATGGACTCGCCCTCGCTGCCGTTGGCTTCTTAGACTGCCACCGTGGCGCATTGACGCCTCGGCGTGGGCGAGTCCATCCAATTACAGTTTGTTTGGTCAGCAGCTAAGCCTCCCAACCTGCCCCATTCACCGCCGCCTGCACCAGCGGGTGCAAATCCGCCCCCTGATGTTCCGTCTGCCAGGCCAGCAATTCCTTGCGCATGCTCGGCGCCCAGTACATCTGCAGATGATTGCGCACACTAAGCACCGCCTGCTTCTGGTCCGGTTGGGTGGCGAAGTACTGGGCGATCTGGTTGGCCATCTTGATCAGGTTGTCGGTACTCATTTGCGTACCTCGGCTTTCTCGGTGTGCCGACGATCCTTCAGCAACCGGTGCTGTTCATCACTGAACGCCTGGAAGCGCTTCTGCCATTCCGAAGGGTGATACACGCGGCTGACCTCCACGGCCGTTACCTTGTACTCCGGACAGTTAGTCGCCCAGTCCGAATTGTCGGTGGTGATCACGTTGGCCCCCGATTCCGGGAAGTGGAAGGTGGTGTACACCACGCCCGGCGCGACCCGTTCGGTGATCCGCGCACGCAATACGGTTTGCCCGGCACGGCTGCCGATGCCGACCCAGTCACCTTCGTTGATGCCTCGGCTCTCGGCGTCGGTCGGGTGGATTTCCAGGCGGTCTTCGTCATGCCAGGCGACGTTTTCGGTGCGCCGGGTCTGGGCGCCGACGTTGTACTGGCTGAGGATGCGCCCGGTGGTCAGCAGCAGCGGATAGCGAGCGTTGACCTTCTCCTCGGTGGGCACGTAGCCGGTGAGCATGAAGCGCCCCTTGCCGCGTACAAACTCTTCGATGTGCATGGTCGGCGTGCCGTCCGGTGCCGCCGCGTTGCACGGCCATTGCAGGCTGCCGTGGCGCTCAAGTTCGGCGTAGCTGACGTTGGTGAAGGTGGGCGTCAGGCTGGCGATTTCATCCATGATTTCTGACGGATGCTTGTAGTTCATCGGGTAACCGAGGGCATTGGCCAGAGCTACCGTGCCTTCCCAGTCGGCCTTGCCACCCAGTGGGGCCATGACCTTGCGCACCCGGGAGATGCGTCGCTCAGCGTTGGTGAAAGTGCCGTCCTTTTCCAGGAACGAACTGCCCGGCAAAAACACGTGGGCGAACTTGGCGGTTTCGTTGAGGAAAATATCCTGCACCACGATGCATTCCATAGCCGACAGGGCCGCGGTGACGTGCTGGGTATTCGGATCGCTCTGGGCAATGTCTTCACCCTGGCAATACAAACCTTTGAAGCGGCCCGCCAGAGCCGATTCAAACATATTGGGAATGCGCAGCCCCGGCTCAGGATGCAGGGTGACGTTCCACGCCTGTTCGAATTGTGTGCGCACGACTTCATTGGAGATGTGCCGGTAACCGGGCAACTCGTGGGGGAAGGAGCCCATGTCGCAGGAACCCTGAACGTTGTTCTGCCCCCGCAACGGGTTCACGCCCACGCCTTCGCGGCCGATGTTGCCGGTGGCCATGGCCAGGTTAGCGATGCCCATCACTGAGGTGCTGCCTTGACTGTGTTCGGTCACACCCAAACCGTAGTAGATCGCCGCATTGCCGCCAGTGGCATACAAACGTGCAGCGGCACGGATGTCCGCAGCGGGCACACCGCAGATCGGGCCCAGCACTTCCGGCGAGTTCTCCGCACGGCTGACAAATTCACTCCAGATCGCGAAGTCGCTGCCCTCACAACGAGCGTCGATAAAGTCCTGATTGAGCAAACCTTCATTCACGATCACATGGGCCAACGCATTGAGCATGGCGACGTTGGTGCCCGGCCGCAGAGCCAGATGGAATTCCGCGCGGGCATGCACCGTGTCCACCAGATCAATGCGCCGCGGATCGATGACAATCAGCCGCGCCCCTTCACGCAAACGGCGTTTGAGCTGCGAGGCGAACACCGGGTGCGCATCGCTGGGGTTGGCGCCCATCACCAGGATCACGTCGGCCTGCATCACCGAATCAAAACTCTGAGTGCCGGCAGACTCGCCCAGCGTTTGCTTCAAGCCATAACCGGTCGGTGAATGACAAACCCGCGCACAGGTGTCGACGTTGTTGTTACCGAACGCGGCGCGCACCAGTTTTTGCACCAGATAGGTTTCTTCGTTGGTGCAGCGGCTGGAGGTGATGCCGCCAATGGAGTCGCGGCCGTAGGTTTGCTGCAAACGACGAAATTCACTGGCGGCGTAAGTCACCGCTTCATCCCAGCTGACTTCCTGCCACGGGTCGCTGATGTGCTTGCGGATCATCGGCTTGGTGATGCGATCCGGGTGGGTCGCATAGCCCCAGGCAAAGCGCCCTTTGACGCAGGAGTGGCCGTGGTTGGCCTGGCCGTTCTTGTCCGGAACCATGCGCACCAATTTGTCGCCCTTAATCTCGGCACGGAACGAGCAACCCACGCCGCAATAGGCACAGGTGGTGATCACGCTGCGTTCAGGCTGGCCCAGTTCGACCACGCTTTTTTCCATCAGGGTCGCAGTCGGGCAGGCCTGCACACAGGCACCGCAGGACACGCATTCCGAATCGAGGAAGTTATCCCCACCAGCAGCCGCCACGCGGGATTCAAAACCGCGCCCGGTAATGGTCAGGGCAAAGGTGCCCTGGGTTTCTTCACAGGCGCGCACGCAGCGGTTGCAGACGATGCACTTGCTCGGGTCGTAATCGAAATAGGGGTTGGAGGTGTCTTTCACGTCCTCCAAATGGTTGTCGCCTTCATAACCGTAGCGAACCTCCCGCAAACCGACCTGACCGGCCACGGTTTGCAGCTCGCAGTTGCCGTTGGCCGAGCAGGTCAGGCAGTCCAGCGGGTGATCGGAAATGTACAACTCCATGACATTGCGCCGCAGCGTCGCGAGCTTGGGCGTCTGGGTGTGCACGCTCATGCCTTCGCTGACCGGCGTGGTGCAGGACGCCGGATAACCGCGCATGCCGTCGATCTCCACCAGGCACATGCGGCAGGAGCCGAAGGCTTCCAGGCTGTCGGTGGCGCAGAGTTTGGGGATGGTGGTGCCCAGCAGCGCAGCGGCGCGCATCACCGAAGTGCCTTCGGGCACGCTGATGCTGCGGTCATCGATGTTCAGGGTGACTTGCACCTGGCTGTCGCGGGCCGGCGTTCCGAGGTCAATGTCGGTTTTCGGGTCGAAGAGAGTGATCATTGTTCGGCCTCCGAGGCGTGCAGACCGAAGTCAGCGGGGAAGTGCTTGAGGGCGCTGGCCACGGGATAAGACGTCATGCCGCCCAACGCGCACAGCGAACCGTATTGCAGGGTGTCGCACAGGTCCTTGAGGATGATCACCTGCGCATCGCGACTGGTCTGATCCGGCGCGGCCAGCAAGCGATCGATCACCTCGACGCCCCGGGTCGAACCGATGCGGCACGGCGTGCATTTGCCACAGGATTCCTCGGCGCAGAACTGCATGGCGAAACGCGCCATGTGCGCCATGTCGAGGCTGTCGTCAGCCACCACCACACCCCCGTGACCGAGCATCGCGCCCATGGCGGCGAAGGCTTCGTAATCCAGCGGCGTATCGAATTGCGAAGGCGGAACCCAGGCGCCGAGCGGGCCGCCCACCTGTGCAGCCTTCAGCGGCCGGCCACTGGCGGTGCCTCCGCCGTAGTCTTCCACCAGCTCCCGCAGGGTCAGGCCAAAGGCCCGTTCCACCAGCCCGCCGCGACGCACATTGCCCGCCAACTGGAAGGGCATGGTGCCCAAGGAACGGCCCATGCCGTAGTCGCGATAGAACTGCGCGCCCTTGGCCAGAATCAGCGGCACCGAGGCCAACGTCAGCACGTTGTGCACCAGTGTCGGCAGGCCGAACAGACCCTTCAAGGCAGGAATTGGCGGCTTGGCGCGGACGATCCCGCGCTTGCCTTCGAGGGAGTCCAGCAACGCGGTTTCCTCACCGCAGATGTAAGCGCCGGCGCCGACTCGCACTTCCATATCGAAGGCCAAGCCGCTGCCGCCGACATTGGCGCCCAGGTAACCGGCAGTTCGAGCGATGTTCAGCGCTGCGCGCAACGTGACCACGGCATCTGGATATTCCGAGCGCACATAGATGTAGCCGAAGGTGGCGCCGACGGTAATGCCGGCAATCGCCATGCCTTCGATCAGCAGGAAAGGGTCGCCTTCCATCAACATGCGGTCGGCAAAGGTGCCGGAGTCGCCTTCGTCGGCGTTGCATACGATGTACTTCTGCGCAGCTTGAGTACCGCGCACCGTGCGCCACTTGATCCCAGCGGGGAAGGCCGCGCCGCCACGGCCACGCAGGCCTGAATCGAATACCGCCGTCGCGGTCTGCTCGCCGCCGATGCTGACGGCCCTCGTCAAACCTTCAAAACCGCCATGGGCTCGATAATCGTCCAGCGACAGCGGTCGGGTGATACCGGCGCGGGCGAACAGCAGGCGTTGTTGCGTCTTCAGATAGGGCAACTCTTCCACCAGGCCCAAGGCCAGGGGATGAGCGGATGGATCGCCTTTCAGCGCCTCAAGCACAGACGGCACATCAGCCGCCGTCAGCGGCCCAAAGCCGATCCGACCTTGCGGACTGTCCACTTCCAGCAACGGCTCCAGCCAATACAAGCCACGCGAACTGGTGCGCTGCAACTCCAGCGGAAAATTGCGTTCCTGAGCCAGCGTGATCAGCGCCACCGCCACCTCATCGGCTCCCACCGCACGGGCCAACGAATCACAAGGCAGATAAAGAATCGGCATCACGCGTCCTCCCGGCAAGCATCGAGCAACGCATCCAGCCGCTCGGCACTCAGCCGCGCATGCACCCGACCATCCAGCTCCAGCGCCGGCGAACAGGCACAAGCGCCAAGGCAATAAACAGGACGCAAACTGATACTGCCATCGGCACTGCTACCGTGATCATCCAGTTGCAGACGCTCGCGCAACTGCGCGGCAAGCTGCTCGGCACCACGGCTCTGGCATGACTCGGCCCGGCATAGCCGCAAGATATGCCGCGCGGGCGGCGCTGTACGAAAGTCATGGTAAAAACTGATCACCCCCCGCACCTCGGCCTGGCTCAGATTCAGGGCATGGGCAATCTCGGGGACGGCGGCATCGGGGACGTAACCGATACGCTCCTGAATATCATGAAGAATGGGCAACAGCGCACCCGGGGTGCCCTTATGGCGCTCCAGCAGACTGTTGACCACAGGCAGGTGCAACAACTCATCAGGCATTCAGCAATCCTCACGGTCACGGACAAACCAGGCGGTTGTCGGTTGTCCGAAAGTGTCGGCTGCGGCATTCACACCACGTCACGGTATCGTGGATTTCAGGCCGGTGGCCAGGGCACCCTTGGCGGGCATCTTGTTGTGCCCGATGCGGTCTTCGCCACACCTCTACTGGGCATAAAGGGCAGCTTGCCACGCGGCTATTGATCGACCTGTACCAAAGCGACGTGTTTGGTTCTGCCTACGACTCTCCATTAAGTCTAGATGAGTGCCGAGTGGGGCGTTCACACACCGGCCTAATGCCCGGAGGGCGTGTCGAGGGGGGATGTATAGCAAGCATTCCAGGTGACAAGAAGCATCAGAATCGTGGGCAATTCTACGGAGCAGATGCGTTGATCCATTGCGCGGGGGTGTCAGAAATTTTGTGTTCGGGCATAACATGAGTAAGAGGTGCATGTATGCCAACCAAAAAGAAACCCGCGTTGCGAGAGTTACCGAAAATCCCGAAAGAGCTGCTCGAGCAATTCACCGATGGACCGATGACCGCTGAAGCCATTGAGGACGCCTCTGCGGCGTTCAAGAAGGCTTTGATCGAGCGAGCCCTCAGTGCTGAGCTTGG
>NZ_FYDO01000064.1 GCF_900187615.1 Pseudomonas sp. Irchel s3f7
CGGTACGTGTCAAGGTACCTGTCACCTTGTCTTACAGTTGCTAGCCCGTTGCGCTCTTAATTTCAGGGCGCTCTGGGTTTAAATACACAGCATCTGCCAACTTCCAGTTGCGTGTTCGAGTGCTCCAGCGGCTCGGATTAGCTTCCTTGGCATTTTCATAAAGCATTGCTCTAGCTTGTAATAGAGCCGTTGCTTTGCCTTCGTGCCGCTGGTTTGGCGTCACGTATTTCAGGGCGCTGTGGCGGTGATCTTCGTTGTACCACTCGATAAATCCCTGCACCCAAATTCTTGCCTCAGTCACCGTATCAAATGGTTGATCCGGCCAGAGCGGGCAGTACTTTGCGGTACGAAAAAGTGCTTCGGCGTAAGCGTTGTCATTGCTCACCCTTGGCCGGCTAAAGGACGGCTCGACGCCCAGGGCAACCATGCTTTCACGTAACAAGGAACCTCTCATGACGTGGCCGTTATCCGAGTGCAGCACCAACGGTCGACCCGCTGTATGTTCACGCAAGCATCCCTTTCTAAGCAGCTCACACGCGTGTTCGGCGCATTCCACCTCATGCACTTCATTGGCTACCAGCTTGCGGCTGTAGACATCCTTGACCATGTACCAGTAGAAAAAACGACCTCTGACAGTGCTGGGTAGCCAAGTGATATCCCAGCACCAAACCTGATTGGGAGCGTCAGCGCGATGCGTCGTCAGGACCTTGCGTTTCGGGGCTTTGGTTCGGCCGCGACGCACGTTTTGATTAGCGGCTTTTAACACACGGTAAAACGTCGACTCTGAAGCGAGGTAGATACCTTCATCGGCCAGTTTTGGAACGATTTGGTGTGGGGTGAGGCTGGCGTAGCCAGCCTGATTGGCAGCATCAAGCACCGCTTGGCGCTCTGCCTCACTGAGCTTGTTCGACGGCGCTGCTCGCTGAGCCAGTAGACGCCCATCGCAGCAGGCGTGTCGCCAACGTTGAACTGTACGCAGGCTCAGCCCTAGCTCATTACACGCTCGATATCGACGAGCCCCACTCAACACCGCTTCAGCAATCAACTTCATGGCTTGCGTACGATCAGAGGCGCTGATCAGTCTTCCTTGTCCTTGCCCCAGATCGCATTGGCTTTTTTTCTGAGCTCCAGCAAAGCCACCGCCTCCGCACGTCCTGCATCGGATTGGATCAGCTGACGCTCCAGATCTTTGATCCGCCGCTGCTCGGCAGTTCTTTCTGCACTAGGTTTCAAATCAGCAAGGGTATTGGCGTTTTGGCACGCCTCGCGCCACTGCTGGATTTGCTCAGGATAAATGCCCTTGATTCGGCAATATTGAGAAATCTCAACCTCACTCAACGGTGCGGTTTCCATGACAGCATTGAATTTATCGGCGCTGGACCATTGATCACTGGTCTTGCCATTTCCCGGCACGATCAAACCTTTATCTCTAGCCATTTGTCTCCAGTTTCGCAGTGACTGAGGCGTGAGATTAAGCGCAATGGCGAGTTCTGCCACTGAGCGATTTAGAGGCGGCATCATTTGCAAGACGACCCAATCTTTGAAGTCGTCGTCGTAGCGTTTGCCTAGATTGGACATTGTTATGCACCTTCGCCCTCTTGAATGAATGAGTCAATCAACAAGGGTGACAGGTAGCCTGACACGGAGGG
>NZ_FYDO01000055.1 GCF_900187615.1 Pseudomonas sp. Irchel s3f7
TGGAACCACCTGATCCCATCCCGAACTCAGCAGTGAAACGATGCATCGCCGATGGTAGTGTGGGGTTTCCCCATGTGAGAGTAGGTCATCGTCAAGATTAAATTCCGAAACCCCAATTGCGAAAGCAATTGGGGTTTTGTTTTGTCCGCAGGAAAGTTCAATGTCCTTACAACACCGTCCCGTCAGGCGGTATTCCCTTGAGCCCAGACATAGGTGATATCGCCACGCCAGACCTGTTTGGGTGCCAGCACTTCAAACTCTAGATTCAAAATGTTCTGAATATCAGGCCGCTCGACCGTCGCTTGTTTGTAGGCATGTGATCCAGGTTGTTTGCTGGCTAACTTCAGTTCCCGCATCAGACCACGCACCTTGAACCGCCCGATTTGCTCGCCGTCTTCCTGCATCTTCGACACGATGCTGCGGCTATCTGTCTACACCGGTTGAAAACTGACCCCCGAGTGCTGAAACAAGACTGCCTCCAAAACTCGACAAAAAATCCAGCACTGGCAACGATTCGCGAAGAATCAGGCTGGGTCAGTGGTATCTCGGCAACTGGCTCAGCTCGGCATCGGAGCCAACAATCTATCGTTGGTGGTTATTGATTGAATATAAATATTCGTTCTTTAATCCATTTTATAAGTTCTTCTGCACCAACAGACTGGGGTTTTCTTTTTTTAACTAAAAGGCGAGCATATATATTTTGGAATAGTGGATGATCAATTGAGCGAGTCACCAGGTCTCCGCTGATCATATCGTTAAAGGCAGAAAACTCACTCAACATCGTTACCGCTTCTCCGCTCATCACATAACGTCGGAGGGCAGTGAGCGAGTTCGTTACCAAGGCCGGTCGAATGGACAGATTTTCTGTATGTGCTACAAGCTGAACAATTTGCCCTAACCCGTATTCAAGCGGCATCACAGCTAACGGGTAACGCATTATTTCTTCGAATTTGAGAGGTTCACTGAGACGCGTAAGCGGATGATCTGATCGCATGAGCAATCGGACAGGTTGAAGTGAAGATGCGCGGTAGGCGACTTCAGGATGCGCAGATGGATTGTAAGCGAGGCCGATATGGGCAGTGCTCTGAATGACTTCCTCCAGAACGCTTTTGACGGGAAGCACATCGAGACTGATACGAATACCGGGATAGGTGGCAGTGAAATCCCGCAAAACATGATCAATCAGCAAATCGATGAACCCCTCGCTGGTAACGATACGGACTTCACCCTCCCTTAACCCCTTCAGTCCTCGCAAGCGGTCTTCAAGGTGCTCTTGTTGTGCCTGGCAGCCACGCCAGAACTCCAAGAGAAGGTGGGCTGCTTCAGTAGGAACCACGCCACGTGCTTGCCTTTCAAACAATACAGTTTCCACTTCCTCTTCCAGCAGTTGGATTTGCCGGGTGATAACTGAAGGTGCCGTGTTCAGGTTTTCGGCCGCCCCCCGAATGGAGCCGCTGGACAGCACCTCATAGAAATACCGCATTCGGCGTTGATTCAGATCTCTCACAAACAATCCTCCCCCTATGCATGATCGTTGCCCTTAGGGCAACGATACCATCAAGAAGTTGCTGTTGCTTGCATTGCCATTCCACCTGAATACTGGTTGCACAATAAAAACGCCTACAGCGGAGGCAGTATGCAAAGGTGCATTAATCCATCGAGCGAGCTATCGACCATCTATCGAAAAATAGACTGGCGGTTATTACCTTTTTTGCTCCTGTGTTACGTGGTGGCGTATCTGGACCGGGTAAATGTGGGATTTGCCAAGCTTCAGATGCAAAGCGATCTAAGTTTATCTGATGCTGCTTACGGACTGGGTGCCGGAATATTTTTCGTGGGCTACGCCTTGTTCGAAACGCCTAGCAATTTGCTATTGCCGAAGATCGGAGCGCGCAAGACGCTCAGCCGGGTAATGATTTTGTGGGGTATTACATCTGCATGCATGGTGTTCGTAGAAAGCGAGAGATCATTTTACGTGCTGCGTTTTCTCCTCGGCGTCTTTGAGGCGGGTTTCGCTCCCGGAATGATTTTTTACCTTACCTATTGGTACGGGCGCGAGCGGTTAGGCAGAGTGATGGCAATCGTTATGCTTGCCGGGCCACTGGGCGGCATATTTGGGGCACCTTTGTCCGCGTGGATCATGACCTCCTTCGCAGGTTTCCACGGCCTGGCCGGATGGCAATGGATGTTTTTTCTGGAGGCATTACCGGCTGTAGTGTTAGGTCTCATAGCGCTGAAAGTTCTTAGCGATAAACCCTCGGTCGCGCCTTGGTTGAGTGAGCGTGAAAAACAAGTGCTGAATGCGCATATCGGTGAAGGGCAGGGAGCCCACCATTCATTTGTTCAAGTATTAAAAGACCCACGTGTGTATCTAATGGCGGCCGGTTACTTCTGCTTGATTTGCGGAATTTACACAATGAGCTTTTGGCTGCCATCGATTCTAAAGGACGCAGGCGTTCAAGGTGTCATGCAGATCGGCTTTTACTCAGCGATTCCATACATTGGTGCGATGCTGGGGATGTTGATATTTGGTCGCACCTCAGATCATTTCTATGAGCGGCGTTGGCACACAGCGGTGCCAGCATTGATTGCGGCGATTTGCTTGACTGGGTCAGTAATTTATAAGGCCGACTTTGTTTTGGCACTCACTTTTCTGACTCTATCTACGACCATGATGTGGGTTGCTTATACGGTATTCTGGGCAATCCCTTCGCAACATCTCAAAGGTGACACTGCTGCTGGTGGGATCGCCGTTATTAACACCATTGGATTGACGGGCGGGTTTATCAGTCCCACGTTGATCGGTTATGCCAAGTCCGCCACTGGCAACTCAGACTCTGGTCTTCTGGTCATGGCTACAATTCTTGTGGTGGGTGCTTTGATACTCGCCGCCAACAGGCCGCAACCTGCGCAGCAAAAAATTTGTACTACACAGCCTACCTAAAAATTTCAATGAGGCGTCTTAATAGCCATGACATATCGAATTCTGATCGCTGGTTTTCAACATGAAACAAATACATTCGCGCCATCCAAAGCTGAATATGAAAATTTTGTCAGGGGGGAAGGTTTTCCTCAGATGGTAAGAGGGGAAGAAATGTTGGAACTTCGGAATGTTAATATTCCGGCAGGCGGATTTTTGATTGAGGCTGACCGCTTGGGCTATGAAGTAGTCCCGGTGATTTGGGCTGGGGCCAGTCCATCCGCGCATGTCACTCAAGATACCTATGATCGCATTACCGATGAAATCATAAAGGCCGCTGCAAACGAAGCAATCGACGGTATATATCTAGACCTGCATGGCGCGATGGTTGCCGATCATACGGACGATGGTGAAGGGACGCTCCTGGCTCGGCTACGAGCTGTTGTCGGTAAGGATATCCCGATAGTCGTCTCTTTGGATTTACACGCTAATGTTACTGAGTTGATGCTCACACACGCAGATGCGATGGTTGCATTTCGTACTTATCCCCACGTGGATATGGCTGAAACTGGCACACGAGCCGCCAAATTACTTGATTTGCGGCTCCGGTCGGGAAAACTGCATTGCGAAAGCTTACGCCTTCCTTTCCTGATCCCGATAAACGGGATGTGTACGCTCATGGATCCAGCACGAAGCCTTTACGAGCAATTAGAACACCTTGAGTCCGAAGGCCTTTCACTCTCATTTACTCCAGGCTTTCCAGCCGCTGATTTCGAGGAGTGTGGGCCGGTTATCTGGGGTTATGGAACAGACAGGCGAGAGATCAAGGCTGCTGTCGCTGTCCTTTATAAAATGGTAGTGGAGGAGGAGGATCAGTGGGAAGTACCTTTCCTGCTCCCGGACGAAGCAGTGCTCCGGGCAATGACGTTAGCAGAAACCGCCCAGCGTCCAATCGTCATTGCCGATACCCAAGACAACCCGGGAGCAGGCGGGGATTCGAACACGACAGGAATGCTGAAGGCACTCATTAAACACGGTGCTACTAATGCTGCCGTAGGATTGCTTTATGACCCGGCAGCAGTTCAGTCCGCCATTGCAGCCGGGGTAGGCGGTTTCATTGAAATAGCGCTCGGGGGGCAGTCGGGCGCACCGGGCGATAGTCCCTTGCAGGGGCGCTTTGAAGTAATGCATTTATCCGATGGCCGCTGTCGTTTTGCAGGCCCGATGATGAATGGCATGGAAGTTGATGTCGGGCCTGTTGCATGCTTGAAAATCGGGGGTGTGAAGGTGGCTGTCAGCTCTGGTAAGTGCCAGATGCTGGACAGGAATTTGTATCGGATAGCAGGTATAGAACCTGAGCAAATGAGTGTACTGATCAATAAAAGCTCTGTTCATTTTCGAGCCGATTTCGAGCCGATTGCCGACCAAGTACTCGTTGCCAAAGCACCTGGGCCCATGACCGCGGATCCAGCGGACATTCCATGGAAAAAACTTCGTGAGGGAATCCGGCTAAAACCAAACGGGCCTTCATTCCACAGCCCTGCATGCCGCGCTTAATGATCGTAATCGAACTTTAGGTATGGAGCGACATTAACGCAAATGGCGTAAGTGAACGTTCGCCTGGATAAAAAATACTTCCTGATCTATCTGGATCCAGAAAGCGGATTACACCAGTAGATAAGAAGGAAGGCATTTCAGTTGTGCATATTAAGTTGATGCATTCGCGTTAGCGAAATTTGCGTGGGATTCGTGCGTGTTGCGTTGGCTTGGAAGATTTCCTTGTTGCTTCTGTTACCTAAAAATTATAAAAAAATCGGAGCATTATAATTGAACGTAAATAAAATTTCTGCAACTTTGATGTTTGGCACCATTGCCATGAGTAGCCAGGCGTTTGCTGACTTCCTAAGTGATAGCAAAGCTACTTTGGGAATGAGGAACTTTTACTTCAATAACGACAACCGTGATGGCACCGCGGCCCCTTCGAAAACCGAAGAGTGGGCGCAGGGTTTCATGCTGGACGTCAAGTCGGGATATACCGATGGTACCGTTGGTTTTGGTGTCGATGCCTTGGGGTTGCTGGGTGTTACCCTGGACACTGGCAAGGGACGCCACGTCGGCAGCTCTATGATTCCCTCGGACAGTGATAACCGCGCCGTTGACGAGTGGAGCCGGCTGGGGCTGACCGGAAAAGTCAAAATGTCGAAGACCGAACTGCGCTACGGTACCTTGATTCCGAAACTTCCGATACTGGTCGCCAACGATGGACGGGTGCTGCCACAAACCTTCGAGGGCGGCCAAATTACCTCGAGCGAGTTCAAGGACCTGACCCTGACGGGGGGGCGAATTGAACATGCAACAGGTCGCGGTTCAACTGATCAGACGGGGCTGGCCGCTATGGGCGGTACGCGTGAAAGCAACCAGTTCGACTTCGCCGGGGGCGACTGGAAAGTCACCAAGGATTTGACGGCTCAGTACTACTATGCCCATCTCGACAACTACTATACCCAGCAGTTTTTTGGACTGATTCACACGCTTGCGCTCTCGGACAATCAATCTCTGAAAACCGACCTGCGCTACTTCAACACTGACTCGTCCGGTGCAAACAGCTCCGGAACCACTGGCTACAGAATCAGCGGTTACACCGAAAACGGTGATGGCGAAATCGATAACCGCACCTGGAGTGCTGCACTGATTTACACCGTGGGAGGGCACGCCGTTACGGCGGGGTATCAAAGCGTTTCAGATGGCGGCAATTTTACTCAACTCAATCAGGGTAGCCTTGTAGACAAGGGTGCCGGTGGGGCGAGCGTCTACTTATATACCGATCGTTTTATCCAAAGCTTCACCCGCGCAGGTGAGAAGACAGCTTTCGGTCAGTATGCCTACGACTTCGCTGCTATGGGCGTTCCTGGTCTCAAAGCATCGGTCATGTACCTTTCCGGCAACAATATCAAGACAGCATCCGGTACTGATCAGAAAGAATGGGAAAGAGACTTTACTCTGGACTACGTCCTTCAGTCGGGAGCGCTCAAAGGTGTTGGCTTCGGCTGGCGTAACGGTAAATCCAATAGCGATGCCGCTCGTAACCAAGATCAGAACCGGATAGTTGTAAGCTACAGCATTCCGCTTCTCTAAGGGGGGGCGGTACCCTTCCAGGGTATCTCGCCTGAGGTCTGGCGGGTGACGCCGTAGATGATTTTCATCAGGGTGGATTTGCCGGCACCGTTCTCACCGAGTACGGCATGGATCTCGCCGGGCATCACACTGAGATCAATGCCATCGTTGGCGATGGCATTGGTAGCCCTCGGCGCTTTTATTATTTGAGAGGAGCTGCGCCGTTACGGACACTGCTACCTTCGCTTGCCGATCGCAGGTCGGCACCGTACGCCGTGAATACGCAGCCCTGCATGCACCAAGATCCTCTCAGTTCGCGGCAAGGCTTCTATAGAAGCTCCTTGCTGATTTATTTTATATGTAGAGCTTTTGTTGATCTGTAAAAGGTTTGGGTATTAGGTTTTGTGTTAGGAGTAACTTGGGCTTATATGTCTGATGTATTTAGTAGGAGATAGAGTCTGACCACCTCGCACATATCGAATATTGACACTCAATTTAGCCCGTCCTACCATGCGGGCTCTTAATTGTTGTTAACTGCGAGCTAAACTGATTAATGAAAAAGCTAGTATTAATGCTCGCGCTGCTTGCGCCACTTAATGCCTATGCTGCGGAGCCTGATCATCGTGCTATTTGCAAGGACCTTAGATCAGATGTCGCACATCGCTATGATGTTTATAATTTGGTGTTGATAGAGGGCGGTAGTTCATATGTGTCAGAAGAGGGGCTTGTGCTTTGTGTGTATGACGGCATTGTCAAAAAATTCTACGGTGAGCGCGCGATTAGAGTGATGGCTACACTAAATGCCGCTGACAACAAGCTTAACGTCCTACTTTGAACTGTCTAAATTGTAGATGTCCAGAAACTTCAACAGACATTGCGAGTTTGAAAAACTAAAAAAACCACCTCTGCGTGCACCGCTCCTGGCTATCACGCTGGTGATGTCCTGCATGGCGGCTGTTGCTGCATTTATTGTTATGACCTTCCACCGGCAATGTTTCGGTTTGGCAGTGATACTGTCGATCCCGGCTGTGCTGGCAATCCTTGTCCTGGGATATATCGGTATACCGCCGGCGCCAATCCGGTTTCGCCTGAGGATAAATACACCGCTTGGTACCTTGGTGCACTGACCATCCTTTCTGGCGCGATGATTGTGTTATGGCAGTCGCGAATTTCCAAACAAAACGTACTAACTCCAACGCAAGAGTCCTGATTCCGAAGTTAGCGGATGCAGTTCATGTTGTAGCTGCACTCGCTTAAAGCCATAGGTGAACTTATGAAGCGTGTTGTCGTGAATACTGGGACAGGAAGGGATATGGGGCGCCGTTGATTTGATCAGAAAAATAATGCCTGAGGCTCACGTCGAAATCGGCGATGGCTACTGGCATCTCGATCGGCATGGGGCATGGGATATGAGTGCTGCGGAGCGGGAATTGGGCTATCGAGCGCAATGGTCGCTGCAAAAGGGACTGCTGCATTACTCCGATTGGCTGCGCGATCACGAGTACTGATGCCGGGATTGCTCGCGAATTTTGGTGAGTCAGTAATATTCAGCAGCCATTGGTGATTAAACATGATTAAAACCCTATCGTCTGGCCAAACGGTACACGCTGCGCCGCCTCCTTTACCTTTGATATGGATGTAGACAGCATTACGCACTGGCGTCTATGAACCGCGAATTGACAGCCAGCCTTACTACCAGGGGGCGGTTAAAGCACATAAGTAACCGTTCTGATGGTGGGGCGTCGATCATCAATGGATGGTCGCTTGAATCCCTGCGATGCTCCAGTGAGAAGCTCAAAGCATTGCGATGAGCGTTTTGGCCGATTGCTGTCGGTGCGATCGGACCCCGGCATGGCAGCCATTGAAAATGGGGCGGGCAGGGGAGAGGGCTAAAAGGCCGGCCCTCTATATAGAAGGGGGAGCTGGTTCCCCCTTTCTGCAAGCTATTGATAGAAAAGCAAAATCAGTGCTTGACGGCAGATCTCAGGTGTCTATAATTCGCCCCACTTCCGGCGCAGTCGAAATGGAAAACTCCTTGGTAAACAAAGAGTTACGCGGTTTTCGGCAGCAGGTTGCTTCAGTTCATCGAAGCCAAAAGGAAGTTGAAAAAGAGGTGTTGACAACAGCGGGTAACGCTGTAGAATTCGCCTCCCGCTGATGAGAGATCTGAAGCGCAAGTGGTTG
>NZ_FYDO01000054.1 GCF_900187615.1 Pseudomonas sp. Irchel s3f7
CCCCCCCCTTGGAGTTGGTTTTACTTCAATCAGTTTAAGAGATTCTAAGCGATCAATAGCGCGTTGTACCGTTCGTTTCGAAACGCCCATGCGATTGGCAATGGCGTCTTGCGATGGGTAGACCTCATCTGAAACTTTCCACCAGTGAGAAAGAAGATGAATCAGCGTATTCATCTCTATCGCACTCATACCAAGCTCGCTTTGTAAAAATAACAGTGCTGTAGGGACTGGGGTCCATCCTAAAGCCAGCGCAGACTTCCCCCATTTTGCTTCCAGCTCAGCTTCCGAAATTCGCCTATTCATACAAATTCCCCAAAAAAGCATGATGACACACAGTCACACACCATGAATATACATATAGGGTGACATGTGCGCACCTTTATCACTACATTATTAATGGTCTATCTTTACTCCACGGCTTCACGAAACTAGTGAAATCGAACTGTTAGCCCTGCCATCGGCTGTCCTGAATTGGATAAAGATCGCAACGGCGGGATTTATAAAGCCCACCCCTGAAAGGGGGTGGGCTTTTCCTTTTCTAGCCCCCCGCTTTTTCTAGCGTGACGCTTCGCTAGCCCGTAATCATTCGCGCTTGACCGGACTCCATGCCAGCTAATTTCATCCCTGGCCTTCGATCCCTCGGACCGGAGTTTCGTGTACGCACGCCCTGTAAAAAGTTTGCGCATGCGCAAACTTTTAGCTTGCCGGCAAAGACCTTGAGGTACGCATAAGGCTCATTTTGCGAGGCCTAGAAGTAGAGGTTTGTGCTGCCGAGGCTCGCTGAGGGGGGCTTCTATAATCACTCTATAATTGTCCATAATTTTCCATAATTGCCTATAAAGTCCTCTTTCTGCCGTCCTCTTGGGTTTCCCGTGGCGGCGTCGGTCGCCACGACTGATTGTGAAGCAAGCTCCCTCTGAAAATATGTTTCAACCAACCGGGCCAAGGGTTTTGCGCGTTGTATACCTGACTTTGCCCAGGTTGCCGCCTTGTCAGCGCTGTTGCTCCCCGGGCAAGCTGTATCTACCCGGCCCACTAAACCCATAACAAAGCGCCGGGAAGGAGCAATGCGATGACTGATGATCTGATTTTCCTCAAGGCCGCTGGCTTTTTGGTGCTGGCCTACAACCTGCTGCGCGGCTGGCAGCGCTACAAGGCGCGCAAGGCGGCGGATGATCCGTGGAGCGGGATCGAACACCGCTAAGCCGCGCAGGGCCCACGGACGGCCCACGCGTTACGAATAACGCCACTTATGTAAAAGAGGGGGGCACACCTGGCACCAGGGTGGCCTCCTTTTTTATTGGTCACGGCTACCACAACCCCATACACTGGTACGCCAGACCCCCAGTCACTGGTTTTACGCAGTGACCGCCACTCACTGGAAAAGGAAAAGCCCCGATGCCGTTACCCGTCACGCCTTACTTTGAACTGCGCCTGGAGGATCTGCGGGCGATGGTGCTGGAGCAATGATCGGCGAAGGCATTCAGGAAGAGGTGTTGCGCGCCTTGGTCGAACAGCAAGCGGTCAGGGAGTGCTTGGTGGCCAAGGTCAACGGCGGCCCCGACTGGGGGCTGTCGATCCGCCTCGGGGGCAGCGGCGCACGCTGGGTGCCGGTGCGCTCGCGGCGCGAGCGGGTGCGCACCTGGGCGAGCTTGACGGCGGTCGGGCGCTTTGCTGATGGGATTGGCTTAAGAGGGTTTGCCGTCGAGCTGTGACGCGTCACGCCGGCAAATTTCGGGCAAAAAAAAGCCGCCTTAGGAGGGCGGCTTTTTCGTTGCCAGTCCGGTTAGTGGCCGGTCCGGCGCGCTCACAGGAAACGCGTGGTGTGGACAAGAGATTACAAGGTGGCACTTGCAGTGGCAATAATTAACGATTGACGGTGTGTGAAGTCTATCTAGCGTCTGTCTGGTATCAGTTTGATACCAGCGCGCAGAGCCCACGGTGGGCAAGGGCTGGCGACTTTTTTGGCTGTTTCTTGAGCAAAAATAACCCTGCCTAAAAAAACAGAAAAAAATCTTCTACCCGTCAACATCGCCCAAAGCCGCGTAAATGCTAGCTCTGACCGAAAAACCCTTCTCGTCGACCGATTTATGAGCCGCTTCGCCGCACCACAGCGCAAAAAAATTCGTTAACATCAGGCCAGATTCACGCGGTGTTCAACGTGAATCCGGACTTCTCCACACGGGCCTAGTAATCCGTGCCGGATTAGAGAGAGGTCACAGGCTTAGCCACCTCACAGGAAACGCGTGGTGTGTTTCCAAAAGGCGTGCGTGTTCCGGGATAAGCGCGCTGGAGGTCTGGCCCAACTACGGGAGGGCCAAGCATGTTGAAGGTTTTAAAACATGCGTGGGATTTCGTGGTGGTTTGTGTGCGTGTGCATCACGTCTTTGAACTGCTGCGGGATCGCTTCGACGACCTGCAATAAGGTCGGCAGGATGGACCGCTTCAGCTTCGGCTGGAGCGGTTTTTTTTGCTCCATGAAAAAGCCCGCCAGGTGGCTTGAGCTGTGAGGCTCGAAGGCCAGGGCGCGGCCCCGTATTTACGCTGCAATAGGAATAAGCGCTGTTTTATCTCTTGGCTCTAAACCATTGCCAATGAATGGCCATGGTTTAGGCCCAGCCCCTGCAAAATGGCGCTGTGCGGCAGAGCTAAAGCGGTCTGCATTCGCCGCTGGAGCCAGGTCATACACGAATAAACGCTGTTTTATCTCTTGGCTCTAAACCATTGCCAATGAATGACCATGGTTTAGGTCCAGCCCCTGCAAAATGGAGCTGTGCGGCAGGGCTAGAGCGGTCTGCATCCGCCGCTGGAGCCAGGACATACACGAATAAACGCTGTTTTATCTCTTGGGCTGAAAGCTCCCTGGGACGGAAATGGACGGCATATAAAGATGCCCTGACGGCGCAGGCGCGCCCTCTGCGTTTCGTGTTATTGCCTAAAAAGGGAGCGGCGCCACCAAGGAATCGGTTTTTCATTTGGCACGATCTCCGCTGTGCCAGGTGTGTCAGGCGGTGGCAGGTCAGGTTTGTACTCAAGCAAACGCATTGCTTGGCGAAGCTCGGCCATTTCTTCTCTCAATGCCTTAAGTTCAGCCAAAATTAAAGCGGTGTCTGGTGTGCCATTAACAGTGTCAGCGTGTGCCTGTTTTTTCTCTTCTGGCTGTGCCAGAGGTTTCAGCTCTCCATAAACGCGAATTAGCTCGGACGTCTCTAGACGGCGAGCGCTATCACCCTCAGGCTCCCATGATAAGCGGCCTGTAGCCATATCGCGATAAAGCGTACGGCGGCTTTTCCCTGTGAGTTTCTGGGCCTCTGTGATGGTGTGCCATGCCATGTGCCACCTCGTTAAAGCTGTAGTGCCATCTGATCGTTCTTGGTGATCGTAAACGAGAACCCAACGATCTTCCGTCCTTGCCGACGAGGCTCTGCGGTAACTGCCAGATCGGTGTTTTTGTTAAGTTCGGCTAGAGCTGGATCAATGACCCAACGGCGCAGATCTTTGACATTTGGGTACTTTTCTCCGAGATCGAGCATTTCTCGCACTTGGGCGAGTGTGCATTCCCGTTGTTTGAGCTTGATGAACTGGCTCATCAGCTCGTAGAGACGGACAGAGTAGAAGCTAGACAGGCTGCCGATTTGCTTGAGCTGGTAGCTGGTGAATTCCTTGTTCAGCATGGTCAGGTGGGGGAGCACCGTGGGGGAGAAGCCCAGTTCGACGCAGCCTTGGCCTTCCCTGTACTTCACATGGAAGACCCATCGCATGCGTTCCACGAGCTTGCCCTTTACGTACCGACGGATGTCACGGTTGAACAGCCTGGTGGCTGCATCGTCTAGCGCCGCATAGGCGTGTTTGACATCGATGCCAAACACCTCGGCAAAAGTGTCGGCCCTAACGGTTAGATAACCATCCTTGGGCAGCGGCTTGCGCGGGTCGATTAGCGACGCAGCGCAGAGCACCAAGCGTTTCTCGTTGAGCGTCAGCGTATGTGAGGCCTCAACGAGCTTGTTGGACTGCGTGACCTTGTTATCGACCATTACCTTCCCTTAATACCCGGAATCTCTCCCTCATAGAGTATTAAGGGGAGAGGGAGAGAGTCAACACCCTCTCCCTGTTAAAGGGGAAAGAGAACCTGCTCCCCGGCTACGGTTGTGGATAACAGCCGGAATCTCTCCCCCATCGACCCGGAATCTCTCCCCCTTAAACCCGGAATCTCTCCCCTTTAAACCCGGAATCTCTCCCCGAACTATTTAAAAAAACCTTTAAAAACAATAAGTTAAAAAGACGAAAACAAGTAAAAACAAGAAAAACAAGGTTTAAAAGAGATGATTCGAGCCGGTGAGGATTGGGCTCCAGCAGTACAAGGGATTTGGGAGCTGTACCCATCTAAGTGCGCCTGACCGGCCACTCGAAAGGAAGGGCATGATGCAGCAATCCAACATGCGCCCCTCCAGTCCCTGCACGCCCTCCCAACTGCGCGCATGGCTTTAGCCTGTGCAAGGGCGTTTCGCTCCTTCACGGCGCTGGCTTCGCCCTGCTCGCTTCGCTCGCCTGGTAACCGTTCTTAGGGGTGGACTCCCCCCCCTCCTGCGCGACAGCGCCCCTGAATGCCGATCACACGGCGCAACGGCGCAACGCCTCAGAACCCTGCTGGTCGTCACCCAAAATCGCCTTGCGCTCTGCGGGACGGATCAAGAACCCATCCATCAGTGACAGCAGATCATGGAGTCCACCACCTGGAAATGATCCGGTCCGCTGAAGGTGGTCGAGGATGGCTGCACCGACCAACACCTTGACCCGATCATCATCCTTCTTGGTGTTCGCCTTGATACGGGCCTCCGATTGCTGGATACGGGCGGTGAGTTGATCCCGTTTACGTTTAAGTTCTTCCAGATCGTTAGCCATTCAGTCCGTCCAAGTGTGATGAAAAAAATGAGCATATACCGTGCTCTTGTAGTCGATCCAGGTGATGCGAATTTTGTGGGTTTACATTAAAGTATAGGCGGACACATACCCCCCCGAAGCAAAGCAAGGGCGCACTTTAGCAATCTTCGATTGCGTGCGTCCCCTACGGGGCAAATCAAAAGCAAGATCAGGAGCAAAACAGCGTGGCGATTGGTTCGGCCAGAGTTACGAGTATCAGCAGAAGTGGTGGCCGTTCGGCCACTGCCGCTGCTGCGTACCGTACTGGCCAGAAAATCACCGACGAGCGCACCGGGCTGATCCACGATTACACGCCAAAGGCCCGCAATGGTGGTGTGGTGGATGTGGCCATGTATCTGCCGGAGGGTGCACCGACCATGACCACCGCCGAGTTGTGGAATAAGGCCGAATCAGCCGAGAACCGGAAGAACAGCCAGCTCGCTCGCGAGTTGTTGGTGGCGTTACCGCACGAGCTGACCCAGGTGCAGCGCCGGGAACTGGTGGACGCCATCGCCGGTGCGATGGTCGAGCGCTACGGCGTGGCAGCTGAGGCCGCGATCCACCAGCCGGGGGCGGAAGGGGATCAGCGTAACCACCATGTGCACCTGATGTTCACCACCCGGCGGATGGATGCCAGCGGACAACTCACCGAAAAAACCCGCGAGCTGGACGTAAAGCCGCGTAGTTCGGCAGAGGTGCGGTGGATCAGGGGGATGGTGGAAGAGTCCACCAATCAGGCGTTGGAGCGTGCTGGGCTCGATGAGCGCATCGACATGCGCAGTCAGACCGAGCAGGCCGCTGCGGCTATGGCTAAATTCGACAGAGGGCCGCTGCCGCTGGATCAACATGCGGACGCTCTAAGCCGATTTATGGCGTCCCAGTGGGAGCCGACCCTGCACGAAGGGTCGGACGTCACAGCGGCCAAGCGGGCGGCCAGCCGCCGGGTTGAACCTTCCCTGTCCATTCTCGCCCAGGAGAACGAACTACGCCGAGACAGCCAAGAGCTGGCTCAGCTCGATGCGCAGATTTACCACTTCGAGTATTTTGCCCCGTTGCAAGCCGCTGCTGCTGCGCGGCAGCAAGAACAAGAACGCCAAGAACAAGGCCGGCGTTTATCCGAATTACGCCGTCAGCTCAGCGACGCCAGGCACGCGGTCGACCAAGCCAAGGCCAAGGCTGCGGTTTTGCGCGGACACCTGAATGCGGCGCCCCCGCCCTTCGTGGCGGAGGCTCAGCGGCTGAAAGCCGAGGCCGAACAGGCCAAGGCAGAAGCGCAGCAATGGCGTGCAGAACACCCTAAAAAGGCATGGATGGCCGAAAAATTGGATCGCCCGCTTGAGGTAGATCGCGTGGCTGGTAAGGCTGCCGAGCGGTTCAATACGTCGCCGGAACGAGGGCAGGCCCTCCAGTGGCAGGCCGAGCGCGGTGAACTGAGTGCCGAGCTGGAGCGCATCGATGCGCAATATCCGACGTTGGCCAAGCAGCCAGGTCGCATCGAAGACGAGCTGCTGTTGCACTACGGGGACGATCAGCTGCGGCAGGACATCGAGGACAGATTGCGGGTGGTTCATGGGTTGGAGCGTTCCATGGATGCGGAGCGCCGCGATCCTGTTCGCGGGGTGAGAATGGAACTGGTCGAGCGGCTGGAGCATTGCCCGACTGGAACTGACCTGGTGCAGGTTTATCGTGATGCTGAGCGCTTGTTGAAGCGGGCCCAGCGGCTAGAGAGCGACTGTACCCGAGCGCGCAAACTGGAGATGCTGGAGGCGACGAAGCTCGTACTGCGTGAGGCCCACAGCCTGATCGAAAAAAGCCCGCAATCGGCGCAGCCCGAGCTGGACGAAGCGCTCAGCGTGATTCAGGAGCAAGAGACACAGAACCGGAAATGGCGGGGCATGGATGCGGATCAGTGGCCCGCGCTGGATGTTCTGAAGCACCGGCAGGACGCTGCGAGCGATTTGCGGGGCATGGTCGAGAGCCGTGTGCGGGCGTTCGAGCAGTACAGCGACGTTCCACTGCAGGATCCATCATGGCCAGACAAGCCCAAGCGTGGGCCACGCCCTGGCTAAAGAGAGTCTGGAGTTAGCTTCCTTAAAGGAAAGAAAACTTTCCTTTAAGTGCTTAAAACAGCGCTAAAGACAAACATTCTTTACTTAGCGGCAGGGGCCTTCCGTAGAGTTTTGACCGGTGGCTTACTCTTCTTCGTCAAACCAACCATTTGAGCGGACGGCCCCAGCTAGTGGACCGGCTGGCTCCAAACTTTTTTCAGGGTGCCGCTGCCACTCCAATAGCTGGGTCATTAGCTGGACATCCAGACGATGGGGGGGGAGGTCGACCTCAGGGGCCGCGTCTTCTGGATTCTCGGGTTGATCGATCATCGCGGGAGCCCTCGGTTAATCCCCAAAGCGGGCTAATTCTTGGAGCCCGCTTTCTCATTGTAGTTCTGCGAACAGATGCTCTATTTTTTATATTTCCTACAGCACTCTTCAAACCTTGTGCGATAACCCATAGAAGTCATATATCTAACCTTCTCAGGAGATAACCACCCTATAACTTCGAAAATTTTCGAATACTCTCTCTCTAAAGAGTCTATTGCTTGATTTAGATTTTGAGCTTTTTTACCCTTCCAAACAGGTTCATGGTGGTATAACCGATTCCTGTATAAATTCACCCTTTTAAGCTCAGGAAAAATACTTTTTACAGATTTTCCATTGCGTCCTGGGAAGATATTATCTAGCTCGAACTGCCAGAAGTGGTAAGGATTGTTTTTAGGATCTGCGTGTATAGGTTCAAGCATATGAACCCAAAACCCGAACATTATATTAGAGACTAGATCATCTTCCGTATAACCCTTCAGACGTTTACGTCTCGCATTCTCGTCAGACTTTGATTTGGCTCTCCGCAAAATTGTCTTCCCATTCGCTGAAATAGGCAGCAATTCGTACCATTTTTTGCCATTACCATCTATTGGAAATCTATTGCAAAGCGCATGGTAGATCGAGTTTCTAAGGCAAACCTCAAGCATCTGTATGGGCACAAAAAAATGTGAAGACATTTCCTGTAGTGAGAAATAGGCATCTATTAACGCTTTTGATTCTGGTTGCAGTCCTAAATTTGTGTAGACGGAAACGCGAGGTATTGAAAGCCCACTGAGTATTTTTCTTATTTCTTCTTCAGTCATTACTTATGTCCATCTTCCATTCTCTTGCCATAGCCATTCTATTTTTAAGATTAGGGGCTGCTTGTTCCAAAATTGCAGATAGAGGTTTCAGATTATATATGTTTCGCCCATTGTACTTCCCCCCCCTTGGAGTTGGTTTTACTTCAATCAGTTTAAGAGATTCTAAGCGATCAATAGCGCGTTGTACCGTTCGTTTCGAAACGCCCATGCGATTGGCAATGGCGTCTTGCGATGGGTAGACCTCA
>NZ_FYDO01000052.1 GCF_900187615.1 Pseudomonas sp. Irchel s3f7
TGGCGAGTGACACCAGTGGCTTGCCAGCGCTGACGTCGGGCGGGGTGGCGCTGGTTTACAGCGTCGTGGGCGATACGCTCACGGCCAAGGCCGGTGCGGTCGATGTGTTCACCTTCAGCCTCAGCGCCGCGGGTGCCTACAGCTTCACCTTGCTCAAACCGCTGGACCACGCGCCCGGCAATGATGAAAACGACATCACCATCAACCTCGGCTCGTTGCTGACGGCCACCGACAAGGACGGCGATACCGTAACGGCTGCGGCCGAAAAACTGGTGATCACCGTCGATGACGACACGCCAACCGCGGCCGGAGAAGCCGCAGCCGGCACCGTCGACGAGGACGGTCTGGCCAATGGCATTGCCGGTGGGATCGGCGATGTGGCGGGTACGGCCACGGCTGCCAACGGCAGCGTGACCGGTATCTTCCAGTCCGGCGCCGACACGCCGCTGAGCTATGCCCTGGCGAGTGACACCAGTGGCTTGCCAGCGCTGAGCTCGGGCGGGGTGGCGCTGGTTTACAGCGTCGTGGGCGATACGCTCACGGCCAAGGCCGGTGCGGTCGATGTGTTCACCTTCAGCCTCAGTGCCGCGGGTGCCTACAGCTTCACCTTGCTCAAACCGCTGGACCACGCGCCCGGCAATGATGAAAACGACATCACCATCAACCTCGGCTCGTTGCTGACGGCCACCGACAAGGACGGCGACACCGTAACGGCTGCGGCCGAAAAACTGGTGATCACCGTCGATGACGACACGCCGACTCTCGCGTTCGGCAACCTGATCGGGACCGGTAGCCTCCTTCCACAGTACGGGTTCTGGACCAGCGCGGCAGGAGCCGACGGGCTGGGTGCGGCAGGCCTGGACATTTCGTTGGTGAACAACCAGTTCACCCTCGTCAGGCCAAACAACACGACGGTAACCGGGAGCGGTACGCTCACCGAGCAGGGGAGCTCACCGGATATCAACGGCGCGTACCATTTTGCGGGTACGTTGACCGGTGATTTCGACAACAACGCCGCAACGGCCAATACCAGCGTCGACTACACGCTGACCGCCTACGCCAATGGCACTTATGCACTGGATCTGGTGCAAGGCTTCCATTCGACGATCGTGCTCAGCAGTGCCGACGGCGCGCTCTCGGCCGGCGGCCCGGATCCAGTGCGCACCTTGTTGATTCCGGAGACGAACAACCCGGCTATTCCTTCGGCATCGGAGGAGGTTGTGTTCTTTTCCGCGAAGGCGCTTGCGACGACTGCGCAGATACTGAGCGGCATCGGGCTCGGAGCACCCGACCCTACTGAAGCCACGCTACAGACCAACCCTCTGCCGTCGTTCATCGACCCGGCAGCCATGAACGTCAGCACGTCCGGCATCGGCGTCGGCAATAACGTGTTCCAGGGAGACAACC
The DNA here is from genome assembly GCF_900187615.1 of Pseudomonas sp. Irchel s3f7. Classification (GTDB taxonomy): domain Bacteria; phylum Pseudomonadota; class Gammaproteobacteria; order Pseudomonadales; family Pseudomonadaceae; genus Aquipseudomonas. Next base: position 1,408 of record NZ_FYDO01000052.1, read on the forward strand.
AGGCGGCAATCAGCGCCGACGATGAAAGTTTCGTGATCAATCCGGAAACCCTGCTGGCGGGCATGAGGGTCTTTATCGACAACTCCGTAGGGGGTTACGACACCGCGACCGAGGATCTGTATTACAGGGTCTTTTACGAGGATGGTACGTTCTCGGATCGCATCGAGGTGAACACCGTGACGTCGGAGGCGGGTGGGCAGGTGTCCTTCCTCATTGAGAAGTCGGGTGCACTGCTGATCGATGCGGTTCAACTGACGATGGGTCGGGGCGATATCAAAATCCCGGTCATCCAGTTCATTTCGGAGAGCGAGAGCCTGGCCAACGATGTGAAACTGGCGTTCAGCGCGACACTGACCGACAAGGATGGCGATTCGGCGACCAGTACATTTGACGCCAACCTGTTTGCCAACGACCCCGACGCGTCCTTCGACTACACGCTGGTGGGCACGATCGGCGAGCAAGATGCGTTCAACATCGACCTGTCGATCAATGACAATCTGTACCAGGTCACCGGCTTCGATGTGGGCGGTGGAGTGCAAGACAAACTGGTGATTAACGGTGTGCAGAACGCCTTCCAGATCGACAACACCGGCGCAGACAGCATCGTGACAGTGACCGAGCCTGGACAGGTAACGACCATCACCGTGGTCGGGGTCGACCTTCAGAATAGCGACCTCTTCTTTAGCGCCTGAGGTATCGCGCGCATGAACGAATGCGAGGGTGGTGTAGGAAACCACCCTCGCATTTTTCTGCGGTGCCGAGGGGCAAACCTTCTTATATCGACTTGAAATTCAATCCAGTTTTACCCAGACGGAATTGGGTGGCGCTTCGTGGTTGAGCCCGTGTTTCTGCGCATACATCAGCAGGTCGATGCGGTTGATCAGATCAAGCTTTTGATAGATGTTGCTGAGGTGGTTATGCACAGTGTGCTCACTGATCCCCAGGCGGCCGGCAATGCTCACGTACTTGGCGGACGGCTCTCCCACGATGGCGCGGATCAGTTCTCTCTCGCGCAGCGTCAACCGCGCCTGTTTCGCCTGCTCCACGTTGCATTTCAAGGGGACGTGCCCGGCCGCGGCATAGCCGGAAAGGCCGCCAACCCAGGCTCTATCCATTGCGACGTCACTGTGGTGAACCTTGAGGATGGCCTGGACAATCGACTCCGTCGGGTCTTCCGCCAGCACGATGCCGCGTGCGCCAGCCTCTATCGCCTGGGCAGCCGGGACGGCTTCGTACAGGCCCTTGAGCAGCAGCACTTTCATTTCGGTGTTACGGCTGAGTTCTGCAACGACTTCCAGCGGATTCAGCGCATCCGGGAAGAAACTGAAAAAAATCACATGGGGCCGCAACTGATCGGCAAGGTCCAGCGCATGGGTATAGGTGGTGGCCTGTCCGGTCACCTCCATCCGGGGCTTTCTGGCATTGATCAAGTCGTGAAGGCCCACCAGCACGAGGGGGCGGCAATCAACCAACATCACGCTTATTGGTGTTTTCTGGTCAGTCATGATGTTCCTGACCTCCTTGCAAAACTGTCAGTGGCCTGCGGGAAACGCCGGAAGGCCGTGAGGGTGCCCGTCCAGGCATTGGCTACCAGCGGCCCCGGGGGCTTTCCCATCAACAGCGCCGGCAGGCGGGACGAACGTTTCCAAACGGTAGACAAGGCTCGCGGGAAAAAATGAATACGAATAATTATCAAAGGTTTACACATGACGATGTGCTCCCCGCGCCTCTCAACTGATTCTAGGTCAGCCCAGCGCGGTGCCAGCCTGCCCGTACGTCGGTCCTCGATACAGAACCGGTGCGGACCGGTCGGATCGAAGTGCTCAAGGGGGAGGGGAAGCCTCGTAAATCAATGTTTTAGCCGTGTAAAAGGTGGCAAGCGGCCATGATTGGATCCTGTTTATTGTCGTCAATTAATAGACGAATGGTGTGAAGTTAGGAGGACTAATCTCGACTTAGTCAATTTATCGGCGAATTCGAAAAGCTCGGCTGCCGAGTCGACAGGATTCGTTTTCATTAACGCGTTCACATAATTCGCGTGAGCCTTGGGGAAGGTTCTCAAGGGAATGCGATGGCTGGCCGATAACCCGGGCTGTCACGGACGTATTTGTCTGCGCGCTCGGCATGGGGGCTTATTGTCGATGAGCAGGTGTTTGATAGCCTAGGGCCACCAGCTATCATCTGCGCGCCCAAAACAGGCGCCACCGAAGCTGCGTCCGTCCGTGGGTGTGCCGTTGGGTTCTTCTTCTTAAATTGCCTGGAAATCTTCGATGCTGTCGTATCACCAAAAGCGTTTTTTGATCGTCGATGATTTCTCTGACTTCCGCAGTTCCGTGCGTTCAATGTTGCGCGAGCTGGGCGTCAAGGAAGTGGACACCGCCGATACCGGCGAGCAGGCGCTGAAAATGTGCTCGCAGAAGGCTTACGACTTCATCCTGCAGGACTTCCACCTGGGCGACGGGAAGAAGAACGGCCAGCAGGTGCTCGAAGACCTGATGGAAGAGAAGCTGATCAGCCGTGAAGCGGTGTTCGTCATGGTCACCGCCGAAACCAGCCAGGCCATGGTGCTCAGTGCGCTGGAACATGAGCCCGACGCCTATCTGACCAAACCGTTCAACCGTTCCAGTCTGGCCCAGCGCCTGGAACGGCTGGAGCAGCGCAAGACCTTGCTCAAGCCGATCCTGCAAGCCCTCGACCGTGGCAAGCCGATGGAAGTGCTCAACGCCTGCATCGCCCTGTGCAAACAGGACATTCGCTATTCGCCCTTGTGCCTGCGTTATCGCGCCGACGCTTTGCGCGATCTGAATCAGAACGAAGCACTGGAGCGCCTGTACGACAGCATCATTGCCGACCGACCTTTGCCGTGGGCCTTTGCCGGGTTGGGCAAGTTGTTGTTCAAGCGCGGGCAGGTTTCGCAAGCCAAGGGCATCTACGAAAAAGCCTTGAAAGTGTTCCCGATGATGCCGTCGCTCTACGATGGCATGGCCGATGTACTGGTCGCCGAGGGCGACACCAAGGGCGCGCAGTGTGTGCTGGAAGAAGCGATCCGCCTGTCACCGCTGGCGGTGCGCCGGCAAGCGTTGCTGGGTAAGTTGGCCATGACCAACGAAGATTTCGACACGGCTTCCAAGGCCTATCGCCAGGCCGTGGCCCAAGGTGCGCAGTCGCGCTTCAAAGACGCCGAGAGCAATCTTGGCCTGGCTCACGCCTTGATCAGCAAGGGCAGCGAACGGGGCCTGGACACGCGGACTCGACTGGAAATCAACACCACGCTGAGTGCTGTGGCCAAGGAAAACCCTTCCGATCCGGGCCTGCAAATTCGTGCACGGCTGATGAAAGCCACCAGCCTGTTGCTCAACGACGCCGAAACCGCCGACAAGCTCACCGAGCAGGCTTTGTTGCGCCTTGATGGCATGGAGCAATTCATGAGCGCCGAGGCCGCGCTGCTGGTGGCCAAGCAACTGAAGATGCTCGGGCAGACCGAGGCCGGCACCGCCATGCTGAAAAACTGCGTGGAGATCTACGGTGACGATCCGGTGGTCATGAAGGATATCGCCAAGCAGACCGACGATCCTTCCATCCTCAACGCCGGCAACGCTGCGGCCGACCTCAACCGTCAAGGGGTGCGCGTGTACAAGACCGGCAACCTGGTGGAAGCGCGGGCGGTGTTCCGCAAAGCCCTGACGTTGCAACCGAAGAACATCAGCATTGCCCTGAACATGGCGCAGTCGTTGTTGCATGGAACCGACACCAATGTCCCGTCGGCAGAACTCGAAGAGTGCCGGACCTGCCTGAAAATGGTCGGCCTGATGCCGGACTCCGACGCGCGGTTTGCGCGTTATCAGAAGCTCAAAAGCAAGGCGTTTGGCGCATGAACGACAACGGGCAGGGCCTGGATTTCTCCACGGTGATCGCTTCCACCGTGCACGACATGAAGAACTCGCTGACCTTGTTGATGCAGGCCCACAGCCAATGGTTGGCGCGCTTGCCAGAGCCTGCGCGCCAGTCGCCGGAGCAGGGCGTGATCGATTTCGAGTTCGCGCACCTCAACGGCATGCTGGTGCAGTTACTCGGGCTGTACAAACTCGGCGTCAACCAGATGCCCCTGCAACCGGCCTATCATGAACTGGACGATTTCATCGAGGCGCAACTGGCGTGTCACCAGGAAGTGTTCGCCAGCCGCGGCATCATGGTCACCTATGAAGTGGACCCGTTGAGCCCCTTGGGATTCTTTGATCGCGAGTTGATTGCCTCGGTGTTGGCCAATTGCATCAACAACGCGATCCGTTACGCACGGCACGCGCTGTTGATCAGCGTCAGCGACGAAGCCGGGCAACTGGTGCTGACCATCAACGACGACGGCGAGGGGTATCCGGCGCAGATGATCGAGCGTCAGGCCGATTACGTTCAGGGTATTAACCAGAGCAGCGGCAGCACCGGGCTGGGTCTGTATTTTGCCGGGCGGATTGCCGCGCTGCATCAGCGCAACGGGGTTGTCGGACGTACCGAAATCAGCAATGGCGGGGCGTTGGGTGGTGGGGTGTTCAGCCTTTACCTCCCGTGATTGTTTGTCGTAGACCCGAGCCTTCGGCAGCGCCTACGAGGTTTTACATCTTTATTGATGAGGGCTGCTTGATATTCTGAACATGCGGAGTCTATTTTGTACGGTCGCCGTTCGCGGCTCGCACAATAACAAGGATTGCGTCATGACAACCGTTGGCCTGAGTTCACTCGCGCAGCGATTGACGGGCATTGATGAAGTGGAATGTGTCACGCCGGATTTGAATGGCGTACCCCGGGGCAAAGTGATGACCTCCGAGGGTTTCCTCGACGGTCGGCGTTTGCAGTTAGCGCGGGGTGTGCTGCTGCAATGCATCATGGGCGGTTATCCGCCAGCGCGTTTTTACGGCAGCGATGACGGCGACCTGGCGTTGATTCCCGACCCGGCGCAAATCCACCGCTTGCCCTGGAGTCATCCACCGCGGGCCTTCGCCATTTGCGACGCGAATGAGTTGGGCACCACCAGCAGCTCCAACCTGTCGACCCGTGGTCAGCTCAAGACCGTGATCGCCCGTTATGCGGTCCTTGGCCTGGCGCCAGTGGTGGCGACCGAGCTTGAGTTCTTCGTTTTTGCGCCCAACACCGACCCGACTCAAGCTTTCCTGCCGCCCCTGGGTCTGGACGGTCGTCGCGAGGATGGTCAGTCGGCGTTCAGCGTCAGCTCCAATAACGGCTTGCGGCCGTTTTTCAATGAGGTCTATGAATGCATGGCGGCGCTGGGGTTGCCCCGCGATACGTTCATGCACGAGATGGGCGTGAGCCAGTTCGAGATCAATCTGCTGCATGGCGATCCGCTGTTGCTGGCCGACCAGACGTTCCTGTTCAAGCATCTTCTGAAAGAAGTCGCGATCAAGCACGGCCTGAGCGTGGTTTGCATGGCCAAGCCGTTGGCGCATACACCGGGCAGCTCGATGCACATTCACCAGAGTGTGGTTGAGGTCGATTCGGGGCGTAACGTGTTCAGTGACAAGGCGGGGGAGGAGACAGCGACCTTCCGGCATTTTATCGCCGGTCAGCAGGCCTGCATGGCGGACTTCACCGCGTTGTTTGCGCCGAACGTCAACTCGTACCAGCGCTTGTGCCACCCTTATGCGTCGCCGAACAATGCGTGCTGGTCCCATGACAACCGCGCGGCGGGTTTGCGTATTCCGGCGAGTTTGCCGGTGGCGCGGCGGGTCGAAAACCGCTTGCCGGGGGCTGACGCCAATCCGTACCTGGCGATTGCCGCGAGCCTCGCGGCTGGGTTGCATGGCATCGAGAACAAGCTGGAACCGAGCGCGCCGATCCAGGGCGAATTTGAAGTGCCGGATAATCTTTCATTGCCGTGTACCTTGCACGCGGCGCTTGAGCGTCTGAAACGTAGTCAGTTGGCCAAGGAACTGTTCGGGGCGGAATTCATCGAAGGCTACATCGCTTCGAAGACCCTGGAGCTGACCAGCTTCTATGATGAAATTACTCCCTGGGAACGGCGTGTTTTAGCGGTCCAGGCCTGACGTCCCGTCTACATCCGGCTATCGTTCAGCGATAGCCCGATCTTCACTGCAAGGAGCCGCTCGGAACGCCGATGCGCCAAATCTGGAAATCCTTTCGAGCGCTTTATTTCGCCTCGCTGATGATGTTGATCGGCTCGGGCCTGTTGAGCACTTACCTGGCGTTGCGCCTGGCGGCCGACCATGTCGACAGCCTGTGGGTCGGCGCGTTGATGGCCGCCAACTATTTCGGCCTGGTGCTGGGCGGCAAGATCGGTCACCGCTTGATTGCCCGGGTCGGGCACATCCGGGCCTACTCGGCGTGTGCCGGGATCGTCGGCGCGGCGGTGCTCGGTCATGGCCTGGTGGACTGGTTGCCGGCCTGGCTCTTTTTGCGGGTGATCGTCGGCCTCGGCATGATGTGCCAATACATGGTGATCGAGAGCTGGCTGAACGAACAGGCCGATGCCAATCAGCGTGGGCTGGTGTTCAGTGGCTACATGATTGCCTCGTACCTGGGGTTGGTGCTCGGGCAACTGATTCTGGTCATGCACCCGGGGCTGGGGCTTGAACTGCTGATGCTGGTTGCCCTGTGTTTTGCGCTGTGTCTGGTGCCCGTGGCGCTGACCCGGCGAATTCACCCGGCGGCCTTGCATCCGGCGCCGATGGAACCGCGGTTTTTTATCAAGCGTGTGCCGCAGTCGTTGAGTACGGTACTGGGCGCAGGTCTGATCATCGGTTCGTTCTATGGTCTGGCACCGCTGTATGCCTCGCAGCAAGGGCTGACCACGGAGCAGGTCGGTCTGTTCATGGGTAGCTGCATTTTTGCCGGGCTGCTGGTGCAGTGGCCGCTCGGCTGGTTGTCCGACCGTTATGACCGTGCACTGCTGATCCGCTGCTTCGCCATGTTCCTGGCCGTCGCGGCGTTACCGCTGGCGATCTTGCCCAAGGTGCCGCTGGAGGTGCTGTTCGTCATCGGCTTCCTTTGCTCGCTGGTGCAATTCTGCCTGTACCCGTTGGCGGTGGCGTTCTCCAACGACCATGTCGAGGGCGATCGCCGGGTGTCGCTGACGGCAATGCTGTTGGTGACTTACGGTGTCGGTGCGAGCATCGGGCCGCTGGCGGCGGGGGTGCTGATGAAGCTGTTCGGCAGCCAGAGCCTGTATGCGTTTTTCAGCTTCTTTGCATTGGTGCTGGTCTGGCGGATCCGGCCGAAAGCCGTGACCAATCTGCATCAGGTCGACGATGCACCGCTGCATCACGTGGCGATGCCGGACAGCATGTCGAGTTCGCCGCTGGTCGCCGCACTTGATCCGCGCGTCGATGAACACGTGGTGCAGGAGCAGATGCAGTCGCCGATCAATCCAGAGTCTGAATCCGAACCTGAACCGACTTCAGAAACCGATCAGTCACCGCCACCAGAAGACCCTGACACCGGGCGCGAGCAGAGTTTTACCGAAGCCAGACCTTAAATTCAGGGCATAAAAAACGGTTCTTCACGGAATCCCGGGAAACACAGAAACAAGAACGCCGATTTGATTGATGATGTTCGTGCGAGCAAACACATCTAACAAACCGGCGTTCTTATGCGCGATATTAATACTTTCCTTCCTTTTT
>NZ_FYDO01000049.1 GCF_900187615.1 Pseudomonas sp. Irchel s3f7
TGCGGCGACAAAACTGATCTGGCTTGGGCTGCGCAACATCACAGCAAACTGGGGCTCAGCGGCCCATGACTGGAAAAGTGCGATGAATCAATTCGCGATTCTGTACGGAGATCGATTTATCAGGCCAGCCTGGTAAAAGAATGGCCTGCCTAACGGCAGGCCGTTACCGGCCTGCACACAAAATATCTGACAGTCCCTTCGATCGAGACGTACAGACTATTGGCAGGATGTGTCTGGGAAACAGCAATCGCTAGCAGGCTAGCTCCCACAGTTGATCACCGATACTCAGATAATCCCCTGTGGGAGCCAGCCTGTTGGCGATAGCGGTAGATCAATCAATACAAAACTTAAGCCACAACCCCCGCATCCGCCCTCAACCCCAACGCCTCAATGGCAGTGATCGCACACTGTTCATCAACGTCGGACAAATCCCCACTGATCCCTACCGCCCCCAGCACAGTGCCCGCCTGATCGCGAATCAACACACCGCCCGGTGCCGGCACGACGCTGCCCTGCCCCAGGCTGTTCAACGCGGCAATAAACGCTGGACGCTGCTGTGCATCCAGTGCCAATAGGCGTGAGCCCTTGCCCAGCGCGATGGCGCCCCAGGCTTTGCCGATGGCGACTTGTGGGCGTATCAGGCTGGCGCCGTCTTCGCGTTGCAGGGAAATCAGATGCCCGCCGGCATCCAGTACTGCGACGGTCAAGGGAGCCGCGGAGATTGCACGCCCGGCGGTGATGGCCTCGTTGACCAGGTTGACTGCGACTTTCAAGGTTAAAGCGCTCATGGTGCCGTCCTCATTTTGTTTTTGGGAAAGTCGTGGGGCTGCGCCGTTGTGCCGCAGACCGATGCAACAAATAGAACACAATGAGTTATTTTTTTGTATACAATAATTCTCGAAAAGCGCCGCATGCGACGAAAAGCCACAGTAGAACGGGCTTCCGACGAATGAAACAAGCGCTTGAGAAAATGGATTGACCTGCGCCGTCCGCCGTGAATACACTCTGCGCAAAGCCACTTGTATACAATTACAAAACGTAAAGAGGCACAAAACCATGAGCAAAATGAGAGCAATCGAAGCCGCCGTTCTGGTGATGCGCCGTGAAGGGGTTGATACCGCTTTTGGCATCCCGGGTGCCGCCATCAACCCGCTGTACTCCGCCCTGCAAAAGGTCGGCGGCATCGATCACGTACTCGCTCGCCACGTTGAAGGCGCCTCGCACATGGCCGAGGGCTACACCCGCACCAAGGCCGGCAACATCGGCGTGTGCATCGGGACTTCCGGCCCTGCCGGTACCGACATGGTCACCGGGCTCTACAGCGCCTCGGCCGACTCGATTCCAATCCTCTGCATTACCGGCCAGGCACCCCGCGCCCGTATGCACAAGGAAGACTTCCAGGCTGTCGACATCACCACCATCGTCAAGCCAGTGACCAAGTGGGCAACCACCGTCATGGAACCGGGCCAGGTGCCTTACGCGTTCCAGAAAGCCTTTTATGAAATGCGCTCCGGCCGTCCAGGCCCGGTGCTGATCGACCTGCCGTTCGACGTGCAGATGGCCGAAATCGAATTCGACATCGATGCTTACCAGCCGCTGCCTTTGGCCAAGCCGAGCGCTAGCCGCGTTCAGGTTGAAAAAGCCTTGGCCATGCTGGATCAGGCCGAGCGTCCATTGCTGGTCGCCGGTGGTGGCATCATCAACGCCGATGCCAGCGATCTGCTGGTCGAGTTCGCTGAACTGACGGGCATCCCGGTCATCCCGACCCTGATGGGCTGGGGCACCATCCCGGACGATCACCCGCTGATGGTGGGCATGGTTGGCTTGCAGACTTCGCACCGCTACGGCAACGCGACTATGCTCAAATCCGACGTGGTTCTGGGTATCGGTAACCGTTGGGCCAACCGTCATACCGGTTCGGTCGATGTGTACACCGAAGGCCGCAAATTCATTCACGTCGACATTGAAGGCACTCAGATCGGCCGCGTGTTCACGCCGGACCTGGGTATCGTTTCCGACGCCGCTGCCGCACTGACCGTGTTCATCGAAGTCGCTCGCGAATGGCAAGCCGCCGGCAAACTCAAAAACCGCAGCGCCTGGCTGCAAGACTGCCAGCAGCGTAAAGCCAGCCTGCAGCGCAAGACTCACTTCGACAACGTGCCGGTGAAACCGCAGCGCGTTTACGAAGAGATGAACCAGGTGTTCGGCAAAGACACTTGCTACGTCAGCACCATCGGTCTGTCGCAGATTGCCGGCGCGCAGTTCCTGCACGTCTACAAGCCACGTCACTGGATCAACTGCGGTCAGGCGGGCCCTCTGGGCTGGACCATTCCGGCAGCACTGGGTGTGGTCAAGGCTGATCCGAACCGTAAAGTCGTGGCCCTGTCGGGTGACTATGACTTCCAGTTCATGATCGAAGAATTGGCGGTGGGCGCGCAGTTCAAGCTGCCGTACATTCATGTTGTCGTGAACAACTCGTACCTGGGTCTGATCCGTCAGGCGCAGCGCGGTTTCGACATGGACTACTGCGTGCAGCTGTCCTTCGACAACCTGAACGCGCCGGAACTCAACGGCTACGGTGTGGACCACGTCGCAGTTGCCGAAGGCCTCGGCTGCAAGGCACTGCGTGTGTTCGAACCGTCCCAGATCCAGCCTGCCCTGCGCAAGGCTCAGGAACTGATCGAAGAGTTCAAGGTGCCGGTGATCGTCGAGATTATCCTGGAACGTGTGACCAACATTTCCATGGGTACCGAGATCAACGCCGTCAACGAATTCGAAGACCTGGCGCTCGTCGGCAACGACGCACCGACTGCGATTTCGTTGCTTGATTAATAGCTGCTCGCTCCCTCTGTAGGAGCCGGCTTGCTGGCGATAGCGGCGCATCAATCGCCATTGATGTGACTGACATAACGCCATCGCCAGCAAGCCGGCTCCTACAAGGGGGGCCTTACACATTTACGGGAGACCACCATGCCGCGTTTCGCAGCCAACCTGTCCATGCTGTTCACCGAACAGGACTTTCTTGCCCGTTTCGAAGCGGCCGCCAAGGCCGGTTTCAGTGGTGTCGAGTACCTGTTCCCTTATGACTTCAGCTCTGCCGAAATCAAGGCCCAGCTCGACGCTCACGGCCTGACCCAAGTGCTGTTCAACCTGCCGGCCGGTGACTGGGCCAAGGGCGAGCGCGGTATCGCGTGCCTGCCGGACCGTATCGAAGAGTTCCGCGCCGGTGTCGACCTGGCCATCGCCTACGCAAAGGTGCTGGGCAATACGCAGATCAACTGCCTGGCCGGTATTCGTCCGCAGGGTTTTGACGATGCCACCGTCGAGAAAACCTTCGTCGACAACCTCAAGTTTGCGGCCGACAAGCTGCAAGCGGCAGGTATCAAGCTGGTGATGGAAGCGATCAACACGCGTGACATCCCGGGTTTCTACCTGAACAACACGGCGCAAGCCCTGTCGATTCGCGAGCAGGTCGGCAGCGCCAACCTGTTCCTGCAATACGACATCTATCACATGCAAATCATGGAAGGCGATCTGGCCTGCACTCTGCAATCGCATCTGGGCGAGATCAACCATGTACAGCTCGCGGACAACCCGGGGCGCAACGAACCAGGCACCGGTGAAATCAACTACCGCTTCCTGTTCGAACACCTGGACCGCATTGGTTACCAGGGTTGGGTCGGTTGCGAATACAAGCCGCTGACCACCACTGAAGCGGGCCTGGGCTGGTTGAAAACCCATAACGCGATCTAACACAAATCCCTGTAGGAGCCGGCTTGCCGGCGATGGCATCACCGCGGTGTATCAGACAGACCGTGTCGCCTGGATCGCCAGCAAGCCGGCTCCTAACAAAACAAATACAACGAGGATTTTCTCATGGCTAAAATCGGATTTATCGGCACCGGCATCATGGGCCACCCAATGGCGTTGAACCTGCAGAAAGCCGGTCACAGCCTGTTCCTGTCGGCGCACCACGATGCTGCGCCTGCCGATCTGGTCGCCGCTGGCGCCATTGCCCTGGCGAACCCGAAAGAAGTCGCCCAGGAAGCCGAGTTCATCATCGTCATGGTGCCGGATACCCCGCAGGTCGATGACGTGCTGTTCCGTGCCGACGGCATCGCTGCTGGCGTAGGCAAAGGCAAAATCGTGATCGACATGAGCTCGATCTCGCCGACCGCCACCAAGGCGTTCGCTGCCAAAATCAACGAAAAAGGCGCTCAGTACCTCGACGCGCCAGTGTCCGGCGGTGAAGTCGGTGCCAAGGCTGCGACCCTGAGCATCATGGTCGGCGGCGATACCGATGCCTTCGAACGCGCTCTGCCGCTGTTCCAGGCCATGGGCAAGAACATCACTCTGGTCGGTGGCAATGGCGACGGTCAAACCGCGAAAGTCGCGAACCAGATCATCGTGGCACTGAACATCCAGGCTGTGGCCGAAGCCCTGCTGTTCGCTTCGAAAAACGGTGCTGATCCAGCCAAGGTGCGTGAAGCACTGATGGGCGGTTTCGCCTCTTCGAAGATCCTTGAAGTGCACGGCGAGCGCATGATCAAGGGCACCTTCGACCCAGGTTTCCGCATCAGCCTGCACCAGAAGGACCTGAACCTGGCCCTGCAAGGCGCCAAGGAGCTGAACATCAACCTGCCGAACACCGCCAACACCCAACAGGTGTTCAGCACCTGCGCGGCCATCGGTGGCAGCAACTGGGACCACTCGGCGCTGATCAAAGGCCTGGAACACATGGCGAACTTCTCGATTCGCAAGTAGGAGCAAGCTTGCTCGCGACAAAATCGCCTCGGTGTATCTGAAGCACCGAGGCGCCTGGATCGCTGGCAAGCCAGCTCCTACAGAGGCCGATGAAACCCTGTAGGCGCTGGCCTGCCAGCGATCCATTCAGCACTGCTCCAACGTCAATCCCAATAACAAGAATTCCGGGAGTCCGTCATGTCGGTCGATCCGCAACAATTGCTGCGCGAGCTGTTTGCCACAGCCATCGACGCGGCGCACCCGCAACAAGTCCTCGAAGCCCATTTACCTGCCGACCGCAGCGGTCGCGTGATCGTCATTGGCGCCGGCAAAGCCGCAGCTGCCATGGCCCAAGTGGTCGAGCGCTGCTGGCAGGGTGAAGTGTCCGGCCTGGTGGTGACCCGTTATGGTCACGGCGCACCGTGCGAAAAAATCGAAGTGGTCGAAGCCGCTCACCCCGTTCCCGATGCAGCCGGTCTGGCCGTCGCCAAACGCGTGCTGGAACTGGTCAGCGACCTGAACGAAAGCGATCGCGTGATTTTCCTGCTCTCGGGCGGTGGCTCTGCCCTGCTGGCACTGCCGGCCGAAGGCATCACCCTGGCCGACAAGCAGTCCATCAACAAAGCCCTGCTCAAGTCCGGCGCGACCATCGGCGAGATGAACTGCGTGCGCAAGCACCTCTCGGCGATCAAGGGTGGGCGACTGGGCAAAGCCTGCTGGCCTGCCACTGTTTATACCTATGCGATTTCCGATGTACCGGGCGACCTGGCCACGGTCATCGCCTCCGGCCCGACCGTGGCCGACCCAAGCACCTCTGCCGAAGCGCTGGCGATCCTCAAGCGCTACAACATCGAAGTGCCAGCTACCGTGCGCAACTGGCTGCAAAGCCCGGAATCGGAGACGGTCAAACCCGGCGATCCGAGTCTGGCGCGCAGCCACTTCCAGTTGATTGCCCGCCCACAGCAATCGCTTGAAGCCGCCGCGGTGAAGTGCCGTCAGGCCGGTTTCAGCCCGCTGATTCTCGGTGACCTGGAAGGCGAGTCGCGAGACGTGGCGAAGGTCCATGCCGGTATCGCGCGGCAGATCGTCCTGCACGGTCAACCGCTGGCCGCACCGTGCGTGATTCTCTCGGGCGGTGAAACCACCGTGACCGTGCGCGGCAATGGCCGTGGCGGGCGCAACGCCGAGTTCCTGCTGAGCCTGACCGACAGCCTCAAAGGCTTGCCCGGCGTCTTCGCACTGGCCGGCGACACCGACGGCATCGACGGTTCCGAAGACAACGCCGGCGCCATCATGACCCCGGACAGCTACGCCCGCGCCGCCGCCCTCGGCCTGAGTGCCAGCGATGAGCTGGACAACAACAATGGCTACGGCTACTTCGAGGCGCTCGATGCACTGATCGTCACCGAGCCGACCCGCACCAACGTCAACGACTTCCGCGCCATTCTGATTCTCGAGAGCCAAAAATCATGACGCCTGATAAAAAGGTCAAAATCCTCGCTACCCTCGGCCCGGCCATCAACGGGGTCGACGACATCCGTGAGCTGGTGCAGGCCGGGGTGAACATCTTTCGCCTGAACTTCAGCCATGGTGACCACGCCGACCACGCCCTGCGTTATCAGTGGATCCGTGAAGTCGAACGTCAGCTGAATTATCCGCTGGGCATCCTGATGGACCTGCAAGGCCCGAAACTGCGGGTCGGCAAATTCGCCGAAGGCAAGGTGCAACTGGTGCGTGGCCAGGCCCTGCGCCTGGACCTGGATACAACGCCTGGCGATGAGCGCCGGGTCAACCTGCCGCACCCGGAAATCATCGCCGCGCTGGAGCCCGGCATGGACCTGCTGCTGGACGACGGCAAGCTGCGCCTGCGCGTGGTCACGAAGTACGACGACGCCATCGACACCACCGTGCTCAACGGCGGCGAGTTGTCGGACCGCAAAGGCGTGAACGTGCCGCAAGCGGTACTCGACCTCAGCCCGCTGACAGCCAAAGATCGCCGCGACTTGAGCTTCGGTCTGGAGCTCGGCGTCGACTGGGTGGCGCTGTCATTCGTGCAACGCCCGGACGACATTCGCGAAGCCCGTACGCTGATCGGCGACAAAGCCTTCCTGATGGCGAAAATCGAAAAGCCGTCGGCGGTGGAACAACTGCGCGAGATCGCCGAATTGAGCGACGCGATCATGGTCGCCCGTGGTGACCTGGGCGTGGAAGTGCCGGCCGAGAGCGTGCCGCAGATCCAGAAAAACATCATCAGCACCTGCCGCGAGCTCGGCAAACCGGTGGTGGTCGCCACTCAGATGCTGGAGTCGATGCGCTTCTCTCCCGCGCCAACCCGCGCCGAGGTAACCGATGTGGCCAACGCCGTGGCCGAAGGTGCGGACGCGGTGATGCTGTCGGCAGAAACCGCGTCCGGCGAGTACCCGCTTGAAGCCGTGCAAATGATGAGCAAGATCATCCGTCAGGTCGAAAGCGGCCCGGATTATCAGGCTCAACTGGACGTCAGCCGGCCGAAAGCCGAGGCGACTGTTTCCGATGCGATCAGCTGCGCCATCCGCCGTATCAGCAACGTGCTGCCGGTGGCAGTGCTGGTGAACTACAGCGAATCGGGTACCTCTAGCCTGCGTGCGGCGCGGGAACGGCCAACGGTGCCGATCCTCAACCTGACGCCGAACCTGCAAACCGCGCGTCGCCTGACGGTGGCGTGGGGCGTGCACTCGGTGGTCAATGATCGACTGCGTCAAGTGGATGAAGTGTGCTCGACAGCGCTGGAGATTGCCCAGGCCCAAGGCATGGCACAGCGCGGCGATACATTATTGATCACCGCCGGTGTGCCGTTTGGACAGCCGGGGTCGACTAACTCACTGCGCATCGAGACGTTGATCTAAGCATCAGAACTTGATGTGAGCGCTAACACTTGTGGCGAGGGGGCTTGCCCCCGTTCGACTGCGTAGCAGTCGTCGTTGGGCATGACGGGTTCCACAGAGAAACCGCATGTATCGATATCGGGGCCGCTTCGCGACCCAACGGGGCAAGCCCCCCTCGCCACAATATTTATGCAAGACCTTTGATGTCCCACTGCCCCAGACTTAGCCATGCCTGCCAATCACTTCAACTCCCACTGCCCCGACTGGGCCGAAGCGCTGCTCAACGGTTTCAGTCAAATATTCCTCCAGCGCCATCCGCTCTGCGGACTGTTGTGCCTGTTGGCCATCCTGCTCACCGCGCCAGTGCTGTTTGCCGGTGCGCTACTCGGTGGCGTCGCCGGATTGCTCACTGCGCAACGTCGCGGCTATGCCAAGGCGGATCGCCAGGCCGGGCTATTCAGCTACAACGGGGTTTTGCTCGGTTTGTTGCTGAGCCTCTATTTCCCTTGGTCAGCGATGCTGCCGCCGCTGATTCTGGCCGCGGGCGGTCTGAGTGCGATGGTCACGCAACAGTGGCTCAAACGCACCTGGCTCAACCAATACCTGTCTGCCTACACGGCTCCGTTCGTGGGGATGGGCTGGTTGCTGCTGTGTTTCGCCGAACCGTCCACGCCAGCGACGGTGCCCGAATTGAACACCCTGAACCTGCTTGCTGCTGCGTTCAAGGGACTCGGTCAGGTGATGTTCCTCGACCATCCATTGGCCGGTGCGATGATCGCCTTAGGCCTGCTGATCGCTGATCGCCGCGCGTTTTGCTGGGTGGTGCTTGCAACGTTTATCGGGCTCGGCTCAAGCCTGCTTCATCACGACACGAGCGCCGCGCTGCTCGGCCTTGGCGGTTACAACGCCGTACTCGCTGCCCTCGCCTTCAGTGCGCAACGTCAACACCCTTGGCTGCCATTGCTCGGCATCGTACTGGCGCTGCTGTTGACACCGCTTTTTGCCGCCCTCGGCCTGGCCACACTGACCGCGCCTTTCATCCTCGCCTGCTGGCTGATCCGCGCCGGCATTCAGATGCTGGGCGCAGCCTCTGTCGATAGCGAGCCTTGCGCTCACGGGGGCAATCAACCTAGGCTGCGCTGATCTGCAGCCCAGGCCATTTGAATGAACAGTAACGACACGTGGCGTCATCGCCTCTACGTGATTATTTTCCAGACTGACACCATCGCCGGTCGACGCTTTGACACCAGCCTGCTGCTGATCATTTTCGCCAGCCTGGTGGTGGTGATTCTGGACAGCATCGATGACGTTCATCAGAACTACGCCAGCCTGCTGGCGTACATCGAATGGGGCTTCACGGTGATCTTTCTGGGCGAGTACATCCTGCGGCTGTACTGCTCGCCCAAACCGCTGCGCTACGCATTCAGCTTCTATGGGCTGGTGGATCTGCTGGCTATCCTGCCAGGGATCCTGGCGTTGTATTACAGCGATGCGCAGTACCTGCTGATCATCCGGGTAATCCGGATGCTGCGGATCTTTCGCGTGCTCAAGCTCGGCCCCTACCTCAAACAAGCTCATTACCTGCTGGATGCCCTGCGCGGCAGCAAACAGAAAATCCTCGTGTTCCTGCTCAGCGTCTGCACGCTGGTGACGGTGTTCGGCACGCTGATGTACGTGGTCGAGGGCCCGCAACATGGCTTTACCAGCATTCCCAAAGGCATTTACTGGGCTATCGTGACGTTGACCACCGTCGGTTACGGCGACATCGTGCCCAAGACCGCGCTGGGTCAGGTGATCTCCTCGATGGTGATGATCACCGGTTACTCGATCATCGCCGTGCCTACGGGGATTTTCACCGCCGAACTGGCGACGGCCATGCGTGGCGGTCAACTGAATCACGATTGCCCGGTGTGCGCGAAAGACAACCATGAAACCGAGGCGTCTTTCTGTTCACGTTGTGGCAACGCGCTGTTTAGAAAAATGGAATAAGCAAAGTTCTTTTTAATATTTAAAGGACTATGCATCCCCGGCTATAGTCGCTGGCTTATTGATATCTAACAAATCACCCGCAGGAGCTGCCGCAGGCTGCGATCTTTTGATCCTTGAAGGCAAAATCAAAAGATCGCAGCCTGCGGCAGCGCCTACATAAAAAGGAATGCGCAGTGAAAAAACTCTTTGGCGCCTCACTTCTCGCCGCTGGCCTGGCGCTGGGCAACATCGCCCACGCCGCACCGACCCTGCTTAACGTTTCCTACGACGTGATGCGCGATTTCTACAAGGACTACAACACTGCGTTCCAGAAGCACTGGCAAGCCGAGCACAACGAAAACATCACCTTGCAGATGTCTTTCGGCGGCTCCAGCAAACAGGCGCGTTCGGTCATCGACGGCCTGCCCGCTGACGTGATCACCATGAACATGGCGACCGACATCAACGCCCTGGCGGACAACGGCAAACTGGTACCGGAGAACTGGGTCACCCGTCTGCCGAACAACAGCGCGCCGTTCACCTCGGCCACCGTGTTCATTGTGCGCAAAGGCAACCCGAAAGCCCTGAAAGACTGGCCGGATTTGCTCAAGGATGGCGTACAGGTCATCGTCCCGAACCCGAAAACCTCCGGCAACGGTCGCTACACCTACCTGTCAGCCTGGGGCTATGTGCTGAAAAACGGCGGTGACGAGAGCAAGGCAAAAGACTTCGTCGGCAAGCTGTTCAAGCAAGCACCGGTTCTGGACACCGGTGGCCGCGCCGCTACCACCACCTTCATGACCAACCAGATCGGCGACGTGCTGGTGACTTTTGAAAACGAAGCGGAAATGATTGCCCGCGAGTTCGGCCGCGATCAGTTCGAAGTCGTCTACCCAAGCGTCTCCGCCGAGGCTGAGCCGCCGGTGTCGGTGGTCGACAAAACCGTCGACAAGAAAGGCACCCGCGCCGCCGCCGAGGAATACCTCAAGTACCTGTGGTCGCCGGAAGGCCAGGAAATCGCGGCCGCCAACTACCTGCGTCCGCGTGACCCGGCCGTGTTGGCCAAGTACACCGATCGTTTCCCGAAAGTCGACTTCCTGTCGGTCGAAAAGACCTTTGGCGACTGGCGCACCGTGCAGAAAACCCACTTCAATGACGGTGGCGTTTTCGACCAGATTTACACCGGTCAGTAAGCGCTGAGCGAACATGAAAAAGGCGACCTGCACAGGTCGCCTTTTTTTGTGGTCAACGACTCAATGTCGAACCAGCTTCTCCATCGCCGCATCCGCCAAAAACGAGGAACGGCTTTTGACATTGTGCTCTCGTACATAACGGTCTATGCGCTGAATCACGTAGCCGGGCAGCGTGACGTTGACCTTCTCGGTCTTGCCCATATACGGCGAGATATCCAGCTCCAGCATGCCCCACCCCATGTCGGCGAACTCCGGATTGCCACGATGCAAGGCCGCTGAAGTCGGCATCGGAATCGTTTCTCCATCTGCCGCCATTTCCTGCAGCATGATGTGGGCAATTTCGACCGCAGCGTTGTAAGCATCTTCAAAGGTATCCCCGGCGGTCACTGCACCGGGAATATCAGGGATCTGGATACCGATGGCGGTGTGCTCGTCGCCCCACTCGATACAGATTGGATATTGCATTATGGATCTCCTGCATAACTGGCCAGCGGGCAGTACAACCCGGCTCGCCTCCTGATGCTCTTGACCGTCCCCACCGGCAAATCCTTTTTGGGATGGGGAACGGGAATCGTGTACGGGTTGTAACGGTGCGTGAAGATGTGATGACTGCCAGTGACCCGATCCAGGGTCCATCCCGCCTCCATCAGTTCCTTGATCAATAGCCTGCTCTGCACCACCAGCCTCCTTGCTCCGGCCCGAATAAAAGTAACCCTAGAGTTATCTTTACTCAAGCACAAAAACACGAAGGGAGACGTTCGGTTGTTTTACAGATCGTGACCGATACAGATCTTTTTACAGCTCACACCCATCAAACCCGACACTGACATTGCCCGGCAATTCTTCGCGATGCTCAACCAACCACGCATCCAACGTATGCCCGACATGGGTCAACACCGCTGACGTTGGCCGCAGTTCGTCAATGCACTGCAACGCCAGGTTCAGGTCGTTGTGATTGCGCGGCGCCTGAGGTTGCGGTGGCAGGGAGCAGTCCAGCACCAGCACATCCAGCGGTTCGCGCAGTAGCCAGTCCAGGGTGGACGGTGGCAGGCCCACGGTGTCAGTCAAATAGGCAATGCGCCGTCCCTCGCCTTCGAACAGATACCCCAGGGTCGGTTTGGAGTGCAGCAACGGCAACGCGGTAACGTTCAGCGTGCCGAAGGTGCGTGTTTCAAAGGCCCCGAACGGCTGGCTGAAATCGAGAATGCCGGGGTGTTTGTAGAGGTCGGCCAGGCCTTCCGGGTCCACCGGGCCGTGCACCGGAATCACCAGGCCCTGGCCCCAACGCAGATGCAACAAGCCCTGGGCGTGATCGGCGTGGTAGTGAGTCTGCAAAATGCCGTTGAAGCTGCGCGGCGCAAAGCGCTCGCACAGGTCTGGCATGCCGCTGTCGATCAACCAGCGCTGATCGCCGCACTCGATCAGCGCACTGCAGGGTCGACGCTGCAAACGCTGATCCTTACGCGCCCGATCGCAAGCCACGCACTCGCAGCCGTAGACCGGGACTTGC
Organism: Pseudomonas sp. Irchel s3f7; assembly: GCF_900187615.1. Lineage (GTDB taxonomy): Bacteria > Pseudomonadota > Gammaproteobacteria > Pseudomonadales > Pseudomonadaceae > Aquipseudomonas. The sequence continues at coordinate 12,279 of NZ_FYDO01000049.1, forward strand.
CGGGCATCACCGGTGCCGAGCAACGTCAAGCGCATATCGCGGGTTCGTCGATGCAGGCGAGCAAGCGTTCCACCGTATTTTCCAGTGCCCCGGAGTTATCGAGGACATGCACCATCGGGTCGTTGCCGGCCAGTACGCTTTGGTTGAATCGGGCGTTGCGCGCCAACCGTGCGTCTATTTCCGCCACGGACTCCCGTCCTCGTGCCAGCAAGCGCTCGCGCAACACCGCTTGATCCACGGTCAGCAGCACCACAAGCATGTGCGGGTAGCGCTCACGGGCATTGTGCAAATGCCCGCGCGAGCCATTGACCAGCACATCTTGTCCCGCCTTCAGCCAATCGTCGATTTCCCGCGGGATGCCGTAGGACAAACCGTTGGCGTGCCAGCTCAGGGCAAACGCGCCTTGCGCCTCCATCTCGGCGAACTGCTGCGGGCTGACACCCAAGGCCGCCTCGCCCACCGCCTCCGCCGAACGGGTGATGACCCGCCGCACGATGCGGCAGCCTCTTTCGGCCAACCGGCCTCGCGCCGCGTCCAACAGGCTGTCCTTGCCCGACCCGGAAGGTCCGATGAGATAGATCAACCTGCCCGACATCAGTACACCCTCTTTGCTTGCCGCCAAACTTGTTGAACCGCCGTCAGACCGTCGTGACTGCGTGCTTGCACCAGATCAGCCCGCAGGCCCGCTGCAATTTCGCCACGATCATGCAAACCCGCAGCGCGGGCCGGGTTCAGGCTGACCATGCGCACCGCTTCGGCCAGGCCGATGCGATTGTTCTGCGCTGCCAGCGCGAACGTTGATTGCAACAGGCTCGCCGGGTAGTAATCGCTGGACAGGATATCCAGCAAGCCTTCGGCCGCCAGCTCTGCGGCGGCCACGTTACCCGAGTGCGATCCGCCGCGCACGATGTTCGGTGCGCCCATCAACACTTTCATGTCCCGTTCCCGGCATCCGCGCGCCGCCTCGACCGTGGTCGGGAACTCGGCGATGGTCATGCCGTAGCGCGCCGACTCCTCGACGTGGGCCAGGGTCGCGTCATCATGACTGGCCACCGACAGGCCAAGGGCCAGACAGTGTTCGACAATTGCCGCACGATACCGGTCGCTGTACTGCCGCGAGTTGGCCATTTGCAGGGCGATGAAGTCATCCATCTGCGTCGTGGTCAGGTGGTACTTGCCCATGTAGTACTCACGGTACTTGGATTCCAGCACAAACTGGCGCTGGCCCGGCGAGTGGTCCATCACTGACACCAGTTGCACCAGCGGGTTTTCCACCAGATCGCGGAACACACTCAAGGTGTCCGGGTGGCACAGCTCGCAGCGCAAGTGCAACCGGTGTTCGGCCCGGGTCAGGCCGGCATCGGACGCTTTGGTAATCGCCTCCAGCATCGCCGGCAATTTCTGCATGCGATTGCCCTTGGGGTTAACGTCGCCGATGGACACCGCATCGAACACCGTGGTGATGCCCGCCGCGATGATCTGCGCATCGTGACTGAGCACCGCCGGTACCGACGGCCAGTCCACACCGGGGCGCGGGGTCATGTGACGTTCCAGGTTGTCGGTGTGCAGCTCCACCAGACCCGGCAGCAGGTAATCACCATGCAGATCCTGCGCCTGAGGCAGGCGGCTCGGGCCTTCGCAGACTTCAGCGATCACGCCGTCGCGCAGCACCACGGTGCCGTAGAACACACGGTCAGCGGTGACCAGTTGGGCATTGCTGAGGATCTGTTCAACGGGCATCGGCGTATTCCTCTTGGCTGACTGCGGCTGGGGTCATGTCGAGATGGCGGTCGGCAACCGCTTCGCGGGCGATGCGATCGTGGAAAATGCCGATCAGTGCGGCCCCTGCAACTTTTGCTTCATTCATCAGTTCCAGCACCACCTGGCGATTGTTGTCGTCGAGTGATGCGGTGGGCTCGTCGAGCAACATCACCGGCCACGCCACCATGAAACCTCGGGCGATGTTGACCCGTTGCTGCTCGCCACCGGAGAACGTGCCGGGAGCCAGTTGCCACAGGCGTTGCGGAATGTTCAGACGGCTGAGTAGCGATTCGGCACGCGCTTGCGCCTGCTCTTTCGCCCAGCCCCGGGCCAGCGCCGGTTCCATCACCACGTCAAGGCACGCGACCCGCGGGATCACTCGCAAAAACTGGCTGACATAACCCAACGTGCGCTGACGCACTTGCAGGATGTCCCGGGGTTCGGCGCCCACCAGCTCCAGCCATTGGCCATCGTGCTGCACGCGAATGCTGCCGCCTGCGGGCAGATAGTTGCCGTACAAGGTGCGTAGCAAGGTGCTTTTACCGGCGCCGGATTGACCGTGCAGCACCAGGCATTCACCGGCCGCCACACTGAAATCGATCCCGCGCAGTACGTTGAGGACCACGCCGTGCTGCTGATGCAGGGTGAAGGTTTTCGAGAGGTCACGGACCTCGATCAAGGTATTCATCGCTCGGTTTCCACTATTGAACGGGGCTTCACGGCTGCAACACCGAAGACACCAGCAGTTGCGAATAAGGGTGTTGGGGATCGTCGAGGATCTGATCGGTCAGCCCGGTTTCCACCACCCGCGAGCGGCGCATCACCATCAGGCGGTCGGCCAGCAGACGTGCCACCGCCAAGTCGTGGGTGACAATCACCACCGCCAGATCCAGTTCCCGCACCAGTCCGCGCAGCAGGTCGAGCAAGCGCGCCTGCACCGAGACATCGAGGCCACCGGTCGGCTCGTCCATGAACACCAACCGTGGGCTCGACACCAGATTGCGGGCGATTTGCAGGCGTTGCTGCATGCCGCCAGAAAAGGTCCGGGGCAAATCGTCAATGCGCTGCGGATCGATTTCCACCTGACTCAACCAGTCGAGACCGGCCCCGCGCAGCTGCTGATAATTGCGCACACCCTGGGCCATCAGACGTTCTCCGATGTTGGCGCCAGCGGACACGCCCATGCGCAAACCGTCACGCGGGCTCTGCTCGACGAACCCCCATTCGGTACGCAGCAAGGTGCGGCGCTCGGCTTCGCTGGCGCTGTACAGGTCCAGCCATTGGTCCTGTTTGTCGCGGTAACCGATGCTGCCGCGCTGCGGCGGCAGGCGGCCGCTGAGCAGTGAGAGCAAGGTGGATTTGCCCGAGCCGGACTCGCCGACAATTCCCAAAACTTCACCGGGATACAAATCGAAGTTGACGTCCTGGCAACCTTTCTCCGGGCCGTACAACAGCGACAAATCACGCACTCGCAGCAGCGGCTCAGTGGACACGGTCACATCGTTTTTCAGCGCCTGGTTCATTGGCCCTGCTCCTGCTGGCTGACGCGCTGTGCGCAGTAATAAGTGTCGGAACAGACGAAGCTCTGGGTGCCGGCGTCGTCGAGAATCAACTCATCGAGGAACGACTCACGGCTGCCACAAATCGCGCAGCACGCTTCCCATTTCTGCGCTTCGAAGGGGTGATCCTCGAAGTCGAGGCTGGTGACTTTGGTGTACGGCGGCACCGCGTACAGACGCTTCTCGCGGCCAGCGCCGAACAGCATCAGCGCCGGGCTCATGTCGAGTTTCGGGTTGTCGAATTTGGGGATCGGCGACGGGTCCATCACGTAGCGCTCGTCCACCATCACCGGGTAGGCGTACGCCGTGGCGATGTGGCCGAAGGTGGCGATGTCTTCGTAAAGTTTGACGTGCATGACCCCGTAATCGTTGAGGGCGTGCATGGTCCGGGTCTCGGTTTCCGACGGCTCGATAAAGCGCAGCGGCTCCGGAATCGGCACCTGGTAAACCATGATCTGGTCGGCGTGCAGCGGCGTTTCCGGGATGCGGTGACGGGTCTGGATCACCGTCGCGTCCGGCGTACTTTCGGTGGTGGCGACGCCTGCGGTGCGGGCGAAGAAGCGGCGGATCGATACGGCGTTGGTGGTGTCGTCCGCGCCCTGATCGATGACCTTGAGCACGTCATCGTCACCGAGAATCGCGGCGGTCAACTGCATGCCTCCGGTGCCCCAGCCGTAAGGCAACGGCATCTCGCGACCACCGAACGGCACCTGATAACCGGGGATCGCCACGGCCTTGAGCAAGGCGCGGCGGATCATGCGTTTGGTCTGCTCATCGAGGTAGGCGAAGTTGTATGCCGCATCGCGCACGGGTGCCTGGCTCACGTCATTCATGGTTTTGGCCCTCGGCAGGCTTGCGCAGTTTGCGGATCAGTTCCAGTTCAGCCTGGAAGTCGACGTAGTGAGGCAGCTTGAGGTGCGAGACAAAACCGGCGGCCTCGACGTTGTCGCAGTGCATGAGCACGAACTCTTCCTGTTGTGCTGGCGAGACGATCTCTTCGTTGTACTCGTCGGCGCGCAACGCACGGTCCACCAGCGCCATGCCCATGGCCTTGCGCTCGGCGTGTCCGAAGGCCAGGCCGTAGCCGCGAGTGAACTGCGCCAGCTCAGTGGCCGAGCCAACGAATTGGTTGACCATCTCGCACTCAGTGACTTCGATGTTGCCCAGGTTGATCGGAAAACCCAGCTCTTCAGGGTCGATCCAGACCTCGACTTCGCCGATGCGGATTTCACCCGCGAAGGGGTGGTTGCGGCCATAACCGCGTTGGGTCGAATAGCCCAGCGCCAACAGGAAACCTTCATCGCCACGGGCCAGGGCTTGCAGGCGTTGAGCGCGACTGGCGGGCAACTCCAGCGGGTCGCGGGTGATGTCGGCCACGTTTTCGCCGCTGTCGGATTCGGTCTTGATCAGGCCTTCCTGCGCCAGCAAACCGAGGACTCGCGGGCACGCTTCGAGGCTGGCATTCGGCGTGGTTTGCGGCCCCGGATATTCGCCTTCGGCCAGCAAGGCAAAGTCCAGCAGACGGTGGGTGTAATCGAAGGTCGGACCCAGCAGTTGCCCGCCCGGCACGTCCTTGAAGGTCGCGGACAAGCGTCGGCTGAGCTGCATGTTCTGGGTATCGATCGGCAGGCTCGGGTTGAAGCGCGGCAACGTGGTGCGGTAGGCGCGCAGCAGGAAGATTGCTTCCACCAGATCCCCCGCCGCTTGCTTGATCGCCAGCGCGGCGAGTTCTTCGTCGTACAGCGAGCCTTCGCTCATCACCCGCGCCACTGCCAGCGGCAGTTGCTGACGGATCTGCTCGACACTCAACTCAGTGACCGCGGTATCGCCCCGACGTTTTTTCGCCAGCAGGCGGTGGGCATTGTCGATGGCCTGTTCGCCACCCTTGACGGCTACGTACATCAGGCACGCTCCTCTGCGATGCGGGTACTGCGCGGCAAACCGATCAGGTCGTGGCCGGCAGTGAAAAACAGGTCGAGGCCACGGGGGAATTCGTTGCGGCGTTCACGTTCGCGCCACAAGCCATCGGCTATCGGCAGCGCCACGTCGTGTTCGCTTTCAATCCCCGGCCCTCGCCACTTCAGCCCTGCCCCGCCGCCGAGGCTTGGCAGCTGAATGAGCACGGTGCAGGACTGGTCGGGATAACGATCATTGCCGGTATCGAAACCGCTCAGGTCGAGCAGGTCTTCAGAGGCAAGCAAAGCGAATCTCGCGTCTTCACGCCGGGTGGTCAGCGGGCAACCACAGTGGAACGCCAGGTTGGCGCGGATCAGCGGCGTATCGAATGACGGCGCGAGCCACAGCGGTGTGTCGACATCGAGCATTGCCAGGCAGAGTGCATAAGTCGCGGGGGCCAGGCCTTCGAGTCTCGGTGCGACCTGTAGGGTCTGGATCAATCCGGGGCCGGCCAACGCCTTGAGTGCCGCGCGAAATCCACGCTGGGCATCCAGCACCGGGTCGGCAAACGCCGGTTGCAACAACTGTGCGCTCATCAGTTTTCTCCTCGCACGAGGGTGAAGAATTCGACTTTGGTGGCGGCGGTTTCCGCCTCTTTTTGTGCCCGGCGCTCAGCTTGAGCTGCCGCCAGCGGCGTGATCATGTCCGCCAGCCAGTGCCGCTGCTGCACGCCCTGCAAATGCGCGTCGGCCAACGCGGCGAGTTCGGCATGGGCCTTGTCGCGCCCCGCCAGATAGCTGTAGCCCGTACGGCCATCGGCCAGGCGCACCACGCAGCGGGTCACGCTCATTTCACCGACGTTGAACGGCGCGCCATTGCCACCCATGCGGCCACGGACCAGGGTCATGCCGACTTCCGGGGCGCGGATCAGTTGGTATTCAATGTCGCGCAACGCATCTTCAAAGGGCTGCAATTCACTGCGACGGGCGCGGGCCAGCACACCAATCCAGTGCTGCCGTTCGGCGTGAGGAACAGGGTTTTGCATGGCGTTCTCCATCAGGTGACGACCTGGTACTGGAAGCGATCCGAACGGCTGGTGGACTGGGCCAGCTCCACGGCACGGCCGTCGCGATCGCGGGAAAGGGTGAAGACACTCAGCGCCGGCAGATGCCGGGGCATCATCAGCAGCGCGGCTTCTTCGCGGTTGGGCAATCGGGCGCCGATCAGGCTCTGGGTACGGGTCAGTGGCAGGTCCCGTTCGCTCAGGTATTTGCGCAGAGAGCCACCGGTGTAGTCGGCCAGCAGCGGCGCGTGAGTGGCGCAATAGCGATGGCGGATCAGGCTGACCGGTTGGTTGTCGAGCTTGCGCAAGGTCTGCAATTCGATCATCGGCGCCATTTCGGCGATGCCCAGATGTTGGGCTTCTTCGCGACTGGCAAAGCAGTAGCGACGCTTGAGCAGTAGCGCCTCGACGCCATGCCCCTGGGCTGACAAAGACTGGCTGTAGGCGCTCTCGGCGGTCATCGAGTAAATCAGCGGCCGCTCCAGCACCTGGGTGCCTTTGCCCTGGCGGCGCAACAGGCTGCCTTCGAACACCAACTCATCGATGGCGCGGCGCAAGGTGTGACGATTGACACCGAAGCGCTCGGCCAACATCACCTCGCCCGGCAGGAAGTCTCCGGCGCGGTACTCCGCCAGCTCCCGCCGCAGGATGTCGGCCAATTCGCGGTACACCGGCTCATCTTGTCTAGACAACTGCATGCTTTAAAAAAAGCGCCCGCGGGCACCCCTCCGAAAAAGTCAGATGAACTGCTTGCGCAGGCGTTGCGACAGGATGTCGATCAGGCTGACGATGACGATGATCACCAGCAGCACCGCGCAGGTCTGCGTGAACTGGAAGGCGCGGATGTTCTCCCACAGGATCACGCCGATACCGCCAGCGCCGACCATCCCCACCACCGTCGCCGAACGCACGTTGGCTTCGAAGCGGTACAGCGCGTAGGACACCCACAGCGGCATCACTTGCGGAATCACCCCGTAGATCACCTCTTGCAAGGCACTGGCACCGGTGGCGCGAACACCTTCGACCGGGCCCGGATCAATCGCTTCGACGGCTTCGGCGAACAGTTTGGCGAGTACGCCGGTGGTGCTGATCCACAGCGCCAACACCCCGGCAAACGGCCCCAGCCCGACAGCCACCACGAACAACATGGCGAAGACCATTTCGTTGATCGAGCGGAACGCATCCATCACCCGGCGCAGCGGTTGGTGGATCCACCACGGTGTGATGTTTTCCGAGCAGAGAATGCCCAGCGGCACCGAGCAGACAATCGCCAGCACCGTGCCCCACAGGGCGATTTGTACGGTGACGAGCATTTCCTTGAGGTACATGCGCCATTCATGGAAATCCGGCGGGAAGAAGTCCCCGGCGAACGTCGCCATGTTTCCCGAGTCGCGGTACAGCGCCATCGGATTCATTTCAGCGCCGTGCCAGGCCCAGGCCAGCAGGACCAGAAACAGGCCCCAACCGGCGTATTGCGGCCAGGTACGCTTGCCAACAGCTTCAGCGTGCAGAGTGGTCATGAGGGTTCTCTAAAAAGCGTTTAAAGAGGCGATTCACATATGTCATGGCGGGTACAAAACCCGTAGGAGCAAGCTTGCTCGCGATGGCGGCGTGACAGGCAGCGTCAATGTCGACTGACACTCAGTCATCGCGAGCAAGCTTGCTCCCACACTTACCGAGGCGGCGTTGGCGGTCTTTTTATCGCTCTTCTCGAGCAAGGTGATGCGCTCTTGCAGCTTCGCCAGCTCGGCATCGATCTCGGCCAGTTTTTTGGTTTTATCGGCCGCATCAAGCTTGGTGTCCGCAGTGATCGTGGTGCGTTGCTTGAACAACTCGAGCTGACGAATCGGCAGCAACTGGTCGTCGCTGGACTTCAGGAACTTGCCCAGTTGCATGCCCTTGAGCACCGCTTTCTCTTCGTCGGTGTCGCCGTAGCTGAAGATGAAATCGCGGATCTTGGTCTTCTCGCTGTCACTCAGCGCTTTGCTCCACACCAACGGGTCGGCAGGGATCAGCGGCGACTTCCAGATCACTTTCAACAGCGCAGCTTTATCGGGCTGGGTGACTTCCAGGCGATCCCAGCTTTCGGTGTTGAACGTCGCCACATCCAGTTGCCCCTTGGCCACGCTCAAGGCGTTGACCTCATGGCTGGAATTGAGCGTGCGCTTGAACGCGGTGGCGGCATCGACGTTGTTCTTGGCGAACACGTAGTAGCCCGGCACCAGATAGCCCGAGGTGGAGTTCGGATCACCGTTGCCGAAGGTCAGGTTCTTGGCGTCCTTCAGCATGTCGTCGACCGAATTGATCGGGCTGTCCTTGCGCGCGATCAACACGCTCCAGTAACCGGCAGCGCCACTGGCCGCGGCGGTCTGGGCGAAGATTTCACCGTTGGAACGGTCCACGGCTTCGATGGCGGCCTTGTTGCCCAGCCACGCCACATCGACCTTGTTGAAGCGCATGCCCTGGATCAGGCCGGCATAGTCGGAAGCGAATGTGGCGTTGATCTTCAGGCCGGTCTGCTTCTGCATGTCGTCAAGAAATGGCTGCCAGACGCTCTTGAGATTTTGCGAAGACTCGGTGGACATGATGCCGAAGTTGATGGCTTTTTCTTCAGCCTGGGCGGTGCCCATCAAACAACCGGTGAGCAGTGCTGCACCAGCAAAAACGCGACCGATACGGTTCAACATGGAAAGGTTTCCTGAGAGTGAACGGTTGGGGAGTCCGGAGTGATCAAACACGCGCCAGCACCAGCCGGGGTGCAGCTTCGTTGTGACGGGAAGGCTCGGAGCACATGAGGCTGGTGTCGATGTCGGCACCGTACAGATCGTTGAGGAACGCGCCACTGAGCTCAGTACCCGGGCCATCGAAATGAATCCGACCGGCCTTCAGCGCCACGGCGCGCGGGCAATAGCGGGTGGCGTAGTCGACCTGATGCAGGGTCACCACCACGGTCTTGCCGTCGCGGCGATTGATGTCGGCGAGGATTTCCATAACCTTGCGCGCCGATTCCGGATCCAGAGAGGCGATCGGCTCGTCCGCAAGGATGACTTCGGCACGCTGGGTCAGTGCACGGGCAATCGCCACGCGTTGCTGCTGCCCACCGGACAAGGTCGAGGCCCGCTGCGCGGCGAGGTCAGCCAGGCCGACGCGGGCCAGGGACTCCATGGCGAACTGTTTTTCCTCGGCATTGAACAGGCCCAGGTTGCCACGCCAGCGCGGCATGCGGCCCAGGCAACCGAGCAGCACGTTGTCGAGCACGCTCAGACGATTGACCAGGTTGAACTGCTGGAAGATGTAGCCGATGTCGGCGCGCAAGCGGCGCACCTTGCCATTGAGCCGTCCGCTCGCCTGTACTTCCCGCCCCAGCACTTTGACGCTGCCACCGTTGTTTTTATCGCAACAGGCCAGGCCCGCGAGATGGCGCAACAAGGTGGATTTGCCGGAGCCGGACGCGCCGATCAGCGCGACCATCTCACCGGCCGCGATGGTCAGTTCGAGGTCGACCAGTGCGGTTTTACGCGCAAAGGTCTTGTTCAGATGATCGACATGGATAGCTGCGTTCATGGGCTTCTCTGTCTGGTTGAACAGCCGTCCGTGGCCGTATTTGAGTTCAACAGACTTTAGGCACGGGGCATGTCAGCCCTATGACTTGCACATTTCACTGGGTGAATCATTTGATGAAGGTTTTGTGAAAGGTTGAGCTGGAGGGCTGGCGCGTTTGGTCGCGGTTGTGACCGGATTGGGTGTCCACTGGCGAACCCGGCAGACTTGACTCAGGCCGGTATTCGCCCTGGTTTTTCATGAGGGGGCATATACCGCAACCGCGTCAGAGGCGGCCTACCGGCCGGTCTGGTTCTGATGCGCGCGTGTTTCCCTGTAGGAGCTGTCGAGTGCAACTAGGCTGCGATCTTTTGACTCTGTTTTTTACAGGCAAGATCAATAGATCGCAGCCTTCGGCAGCTCCTACGGAGTGATACATCCGCAAAATCAGGTCGTCTGTCAGGCCGCCATCGCTGGCAAGCCAGCTCCTACAGTTGATTGGCGTACACCACGCTCCTCACCACTCATCAGGCCGAGCGTTAGCTCGCCTTCCACTTTTGATCCACCCGCCCCCTCGGGAGGCTGAGTGGAGGTGTTTATCCGGGGATTGGCGCGCAGCGCCGTTCGACGTAGTCGAACTCATTGCATGTAGGTCGAAGCGAAGCCGACCGGAGGGCAATGCCCCCGGATGAATACCGGAGCGAAGGAACGCCGAGCCTCAGCGAGGGGCCGTACGTAAGGGGCGAGCGTTTTTTGCTTACTTTTTTAGGCGCTCCCTCCGTGTCAGGCTACCTGTCACCCTTGTTGATTGACTCATTCATTCAAGAGGGCGAAGGTGCATAACAATGTCCAATCTAGGCAAACGCTACGACGACGACTTCAAAGATTGGGTCGTCTTGCA
>NZ_FYDO01000048.1 GCF_900187615.1 Pseudomonas sp. Irchel s3f7
CTGCGACCTGAAAGACCTGCTTGGCAAGATCGACCGCCACTGTCGTACAGGCCGACACATCGGTTGAAGACAGGGACTGTTTAAGCGTCGTATTCTTTTTCATGGACTCGCCCTCGCTGCCGTTGGCTTCTTAGACTGCCACCGTGGCGCATTGACGCCTCGGCGTGGGCGAGTCCATCCAATTACAGGGGGGCGGGTGTTAGCGGGAAATGAGTCCGTGATCAAGGGCGTATTTGACCAGTGCCGCCGGCTTGTCGATGTTGAGTTTGCGCCGAATGCTCAAGCGGTGTGTCTCCACCGTGCGCACGCTGATGTCCAGCTCCCGCGCCATTTCCTTGTTATTCAAGCCTTGGGCCATTTTCGACAAGACCTGGCTTTCCCTCGGGGTCAGCTCGTTGTCGGTGTTCCTGTCGGCAATCAGCCGTTGGGCGATTTCCGCGCTGTAGAAGGTTCCGCCGCTGCTGATGGCTTCGATGGCGGCGATGATTTCCCGTGACGGTGCGTTCTTCAGCACATAGCCGCTGGCGCCGGAGCGCACCGATTCGCTGACGTATTCGTAATTGTCGTACATGCTCAGCACCAGCACCTTGAGCGACGGGTACTGGCTGCGCAGGACGCGGGTCAGTTCCAGGCCGTTCATGTCCGGCAGGCTGATGTCGACCAGCAGCAGGTCAGGCTGGCAGCGGCCGACCATCTCGATGGCCTCGGCGCCGTTTTCCGCTTCGCCGACCATTTCCAGGGGCGACATCACGGCCAGCAGCGCCTTGATGCCGTCGCGGACCAGGGAGTGATCGTCGACCAGGGCGACGCGGATCGGGGAGGGCAGGTTCATGCAATGTTCACTCTTGTAGTTTTGCGCCAGGTTTCATCGGCAGCCGTACGTCCAGCTCACTTCTGCCCGGCATCGAGATCAAATCGAAGCGCCCGCCAAAATGCTCGACGCGTTCGCGGATGTTACGCAAACCAATGCCCGCCTGACGACGTTCGACCTGGGCCACGTTGAAACCGATACCGTCATCGACCACCATCAGCCGCACGGAGTCGTTGCAACCGCGCAGTGTAATGGACACGTTCTGCGCCTGAGCATGGCGTTCGATGTTGGTCAGGGCTTCCTGGACGATTCGGAACAGCGACACCGCCGCGCCGTCGACGAGTTGGCAGTCGAATTCATTTTCGTCATAGGTCACGGTCAGCCCGCTGCGCTGTTCGAACTCAGCGGCCAATTGGCCGATGGCTGCCGACAGGCCAAGGGTGTCGAGCAAGGATGAGCGCAGGTCATGGGAGAGGCTGCGGACTTCGCCAATCGCATCGCCCAAGCGCTCGGTGGCGTCTCGTAAAATACCCAGGCCCTTGTCTTGTCCATTCTCCAGCATGTGGTTGGCCAGTTCGAACTGGAACTTGATCGAGACCAGCACCTGGCTGATGCCGTCGTGCAACTCGCGGGACACCCGTGATCGCTCTTCCTCCTGCAGGCTGACGATGCGCTGGGTCAGGCGTTGCAGTTTCTTGTCCGCCAACCGATGTTCGCTGACGTTGAGGGTCATGCCGGTGGAGAACACAAACAGCACCGCGACGAGGGCGACCACGGCAATCGCCATCATGGTTTTGCGAATGCCCTGAGCCACTTCGTCCCGGGCTTGTTGCGTGGCGCGCTCGACGTCTTCGAGGTAAATACCGGTGCCGAGCATCCAGCCCCAGCGATCGAGCATCACCACGTAGGCGAGTTTATCGGTCACCTGACCGGACGAGGGTTTGTTCCAGGCATAGCGTTGAAAGCCTTCACCCGATTGCGCGCTTTTGAGCAGCGCCTGAATCACCGGCAGGCCGTGCGGGTCTTTCATGTCCCAGAGGTATTGGCCCACCAGTTCGGATTGCCGCGCATGCATCAGGCTGCGGCCTTCGTGGTCGTAGACGAAGAAGTAGCCGTTGATGCCGAAGCTGAGCTTGCGCAGCTCTTCGAGGACTTGTTGCTGGGCGTGGGCATTGCCGTGACCATCGTCATACAGGGGCGCGATCAGGCTTTGGGCCATTTCCACGTAGTTTTTCAGCTCCGCGCGTTTGCTCGCCAGAATGCTGTCTTCGATCAGTTGCGCCTGTTGATCGCCCAGTTGGCGGTTGAGGGAAATCACCAGCGCGCAGATGACGGCAATGGCCAGCACCAGCGGCAGAATCCCGAGGGCGACGATCTTGTGTTTGAGCTGCATGTTGACTCCTGCCCGCGCGAAGGATCGGGATCATATGTCAAAGAGTCGCCTTGTAGGAGCGAGCCTGCTCGCGATGGCGGTATATCAGACGAATCGATGTTGAATGACACACCGCTATCGCGAGCAGGCTCGCTCCTACAGGGGGCAGTGCCGTCTACGTAGAACTACGTAGAGATCACGTACGTAGTAACGCGGATTTATTTGTGGACGGCATGCGCGGATATTGGGCCAGCTCCGCACAGCGGACACAATTATAAAAATTACCGCCGCAGTCATGGCTGTCGGCAGGAGACACGCTATGCCCCGTCTGGCTAAACACCTCGCCTGGTTTGCCGTGGCTGTCCTGGGAGCGATTGCGCTGAGTGTCGTGGCCCTGCGCCGCGGCGAAGCGATCAACGCCCTGTGGATCGTCGTCGCAGCCGTCGCTATCTACCTCGTTGCCTACCGCTATTACAGCCTGTTCATCGCCAACAAAGTGATGCAAATCGACCCTAATCGGGCCACTCCGGCTGTGCTCAATAACGATGGTCTGGACTATGTTCCGACCAACAAACACGTACTCTTCGGTCACCACTTCGCGGCAATCGCCGGCGCGGGGCCTTTGGTCGGTCCGGTACTGGCGGCGCAGATGGGCTACTTGCCCGGCACGCTGTGGCTGATCGCCGGGGTGGTGCTGGCGGGTGCGGTTCAGGACTTCATGGTCTTGTTCATGTCTACTCGTCGCAACGGCCGTTCCCTGGGGGACATGGTCCGCGAAGAAATGGGCCGCATTCCCGGCACCATCGCGCTGTTCGGTTGCTTCCTGATCATGATCATCATCCTCGCGGTGCTGGCACTGATCGTCGTGAAAGCCCTGGCCGAAAGCCCGTGGGGTATTTTTACGGTGATGGCGACCATCCCGATCGCGATGTTCATGGGCATCTACATGCGCTACATCCGCCCGGGTCGTATCGGCGAAATCTCCATCATCGGTGTGCTGTTGCTGCTCGGATCGATCTGGCTGGGCGGGCAGGTTGCCGCCGATCCGGTGTGGGCCAAGGCTTTCACCTTTACCGGTCTCCAGATCACCTGGATGCTGATCGGCTACGGTTTTGTTGCCGCAGTGTTGCCGGTGTGGCTGATCCTGGCACCGCGGGACTACCTCTCCACTTTCCTGAAAATCGGCACCATCGTCGCCTTGGCCATTGGCATTCTGGTGACCATGCCCGAGCTGAGAATGCCGGCGCTGACCCAGTTCGTCGACGGCACCGGTCCGGTTTGGAAGGGCGGTCTGTTCCCGTTCCTGTTCATCACCATCGCCTGTGGCGCGGTCTCCGGTTTCCACTCGCTGATTGCTTCCGGCACCACGCCGAAGTTGCTCGCCAGTGAGGGGCATGCCCGTTACATCGGTTACGGCGGCATGCTGATGGAATCGTTTGTCGCCATCATGGCCATGGTCGCGGCATCGGTGATTGATCCGGGCGTGTATTTCGCCATGAACAGCCCGGCCGCTGTCGTCGGTGCCGATGCGGTGACCGTTGCGCAAACCGTCAGCAGCTGGGGTTTCGCCATTACCCCGGAAGCCTTGCAAGCCGTGGCCCACGACATCGGTGAAACCACCATCCTGGCCCGTGCCGGTGGTGCGCCGACCCTGGCGGTTGGTATCGCGCAGATCCTGCACAGCGTCCTGCCGGGTGAAAACACCATGGCGTTCTGGTACCACTTCGCGATCCTGTTCGAAGCGCTGTTCATCCTGACCGCAGTCGACGCCGGTACCCGTGCCGGGCGTTTCATGCTGCAGGACTTGCTCGGCTCGTTCGTGCCAGCGCTGAAACGCACTGAATCCTGGACCGCCAACCTGATTGCCACCGCCGGTTGTGTGGCGATGTGGGGTTACTTGCTGTATCAGGGCGTGATCGATCCACTGGGCGGCATCAACACCTTGTGGCCGCTGTTCGGTATCTCGAACCAGATGCTGGCCGGTATCGCGTTGATGCTCGGCACCGTGGTGCTGATCAAGATGAAGCGTCAGCGGTATGTCTGGGTCACCTTGCTGCCAGCGGTATGGCTGCTGATCTGCACCACCACTGCGGGCTACATCAAGCTGTTCGACGCCAACCCGGCGATCGGCTTCCTCGCCCTGGCGAAGAAGTACAGCGATGCGCTGGCCAACGGTCAGGTGCTGGCCCCGGCCAAGAGCATCGACCAGATGCAGCACGTGATTTTCAACGCCTACACCAACGCGACACTGACCGCTTTGTTCCTGTTCGTGGTGTTCAGCATCCTGTTCTTTGCGCTCAAGGTCGGCGTCGCTGCCTGGGGCACCAAGGAACGTACGGATAAAGAAGCGCCTTACCAAGCGCTGCCGGATGCCTGATCATGTTCAATGACCTGAGTCGTCTGGGCAAATACCTCGGTCAGGCAGCACGCCTGATGGTGGGCATGCCCGACTACGACAACTACGTCGAGCACATGCAGACCAAGCACCCGGACAAGCCGCTGATGGATTACGAGGCATTCTTTCGGGAACGCCAGGAAGCCCGATACGGCAGCAAGTCCGGACCGAAGTGTTGTTGATTGAAAGAAAAAACGGCTGAAAAAGCCTTGTGGTGATCACTGAAAAAGTGGCGAGGGAGGAAACTCCCTCGCCATTTTTTTCGTTCGTTTCCAGGACAGCAATTCGCCCGGCATCGTCATGGAAGGTTCTTGAATCCAAGGGATTTACGCTGTTTGTCAGCTATCTCTGCCCGATGTAACGACAGTTCCCCATACCGGTACTTTAATGGTTGTTCTAGAGCGCCTGATCACGGGGCTGTCATAGCCTTAAGGCTATGGATCCCATGTCCAAAAGCTATTTCATTAATCGGTCATCCGGATCCACGCTCAAGGGTGGTTAGCTGAAAACAAAATAAAGAGGAGATGCCATGTCAACTGAATCGAAATGCCCGTTCAATCACGCCGCTGGCGGTGGCACGACGAACCGCGACTGGTGGCCGAACCAACTGAACCTGAAGATCTTGAGCCAGCATTCGCCCAAGTCTGACCCGTTGGGGGGCGACTTCAACTACGCCGCAGCTTTCAAAAGCCTGGACTTTCAGGCGCTGAAAAATGACCTGAACGCCCTGATGACCGACTCCCAGGACTGGTGGCCCGCAGACTTCGGCCATTACGGTCCATTCTTTATCCGCATGTCCTGGCACGCCGCAGGCACCTACCGCACCGGTGATGGCCGGGGTGGCGCCGGTTCTGGCCAGCAACGTTTTGCGCCACTCAACAGCTGGCCGGATAACGTCAGCCTCGACAAGGCGCGCCGGCTGCTCTGGCCGATCAAGCAAAAGTACGGCAACAAGATTTCCTGGGCGGACCTGATTGTCCT
Source organism: Pseudomonas sp. Irchel s3f7 (assembly GCF_900187615.1). Taxonomy (GTDB): domain Bacteria; phylum Pseudomonadota; class Gammaproteobacteria; order Pseudomonadales; family Pseudomonadaceae; genus Aquipseudomonas. The sequence goes on from NZ_FYDO01000048.1 coordinate 5,560, forward strand.
CACCGGTAATGTGGCGCTGGAGTCCATGGGCTTCAAGACCTTCGGGTTCTCCGGTGGTCGCCCGGATGTCTGGGAGCCGGACGAAGACGTTTACTGGGGCTCTGAAAACAAATGGCTGGGCGGTGACACACGTTACGGCAAGGATGACAGCAAGCCTGTGCAAAAGCCCGGTGACGTTCCGCTGGTTGCCGAACCCGGCAGAAACGAAGAAAGCCGTACCGAAAATGGCCGCCATCTGGAAAACCCTCTCGCCGCGGTGCAAATGGGCTTGATCTACGTGAACCCGGAAGGCCCGGAAGGCGAGCCTGACCCGGTCGCATCGGCCAAGGATATTCGCGAAACCTTCGGTCGCATGGCGATGAATGATGAAGAAACCGTCGCGTTGATCGCCGGCGGTCACGCCTTCGGCAAGACCCACGGTGCCGGCCCGGCCGACCACGTAGGCCCTGAGCCCGAAGCCGCCGGTCTTGAACTGCAAGGCCTGGGCTGGAAGAGCACGTTCGGCACTGGTAAAGGTGCGGACACCATCACCAGTGGCCTGGAAGTGACCTGGACCACCACGCCAACGAAGTGGAGCAACAACTACCTGGAAAACCTGTTCGGTTTCGACTGGGAACTGACCAAAAGCCCGGCCGGTGCACACCAGTGGAAACCGAAAAACGGCGCGGGTGCCGGCATCATTCCCGACCCGTTCGATTCGGCAAAACGTCGCGATCCGACCATGCTGACGTCGGACCTGGCCCTACGCTTCGATCCAATCTACGAACCCATCTCGCGGCGCTTCCTGGCCAATCCAGACCAGTTGGCCGATGCCTTCGCCCGCGCCTGGTACAAGCTCATCCACCGCGACATGGGTCCGCTCTCGCGCTACCTCGGCCCGGAAATGCCGGCAGAAGAGCTGTTGTGGCAAGACCCGATTCCTGATGTCGATCACCCACTGGTCAACGACAGCGATGTCGCCGCGCTCAAAGGCAAAATTGCGGCCTCGGGCCTGTCGGTTTCGCAACTGGTGTCGACCGCTTGGGCGGCGGCCTCGAGTTTCCGTGGTTCCGACAAACGAGGCGGTGCCAACGGCGGTCGCCTGCGCCTGGCCCCGCAGAAATCCTGGCAGGCTAACCAGCCGGCGCAACTGGCGAATGTGTTGGCAAAACTCGAAGCCATCCAGGGCGAGTTCAACAGCGGTGGCAAGAAAATCTCCCTGGCCGACCTGATTGTGCTCGCGGGTGGTGTGGGCGTGGAGCAGGCCGCAAAAAACGCCGGCCACAATGTCACGGTGCCGTTTACTCCGGGTCGCATGGACGCCAGTCAGGAGCAGACAGACGTAGAGTCCTTCGGTTTTCTTGAACCGATTGCCGACGGCTTCCGTAATTACCTCAAGCAACAATACCGCGTCCCGGCCGAGGCATTGCTGATCGACAAGGCGCAATTGCTGACACTCACGGCGCCGGAAATGACGGTGTTACTGGGCGGCCTGCGGGTGTTGAACACCAATGTCGGCCAAAGCAAACACGGTGTGTTCACCGCGCGTCCGGAAGCGCTGACCAATGACTTCTTCACCAACCTGCTGGATATGGGCGTGGAGTGGAAGCCGGTGTCGGACGCCGCCCAGGAGTTTGAAGGGCGTGATCGCAAAAGCGGCGCAGTGAAGTGGACGGGGACGCGGGTCGACCTGGTGTTTGGCTCCAACGCGCAGTTGCGCGCCCTGGCCGAGGTCTATGCCACCGCCGATGCGAAGGACAAGTTCGTCAAGGACTTCGTTGCTGCGTGGACGAAGGTGATGAATCTGGATCGTTTTGATCTGGCGTGATTAGTTAAGGCTGCAAAACACCGCGACCGGGTCTGATACCCGGTCGCGTTTTTTTTGTTCCCCTCGCCGGTTTGAATGCCGGTGACGCACGCATGCGGATTAGCGCATCGCGGTCTACCGACTGCAGATCTCCCACAAACAGCCCCGCAACCAGCGATGCGCGGGGTCTGCGTCCATGCGCGGGTGCCAGAGCATCGAGACGCTGATGGGCGCCGTGGTGAATGGCAAGTCAAAGCACTGCATCCCGTCGCACAGGTTGCCAACGTGACGCTCCGGAACGGTGGCCACCAGGTCTGAAGCCCGGGCTAGCGCCAGCGCGGCGCAAAAGCCACCGACGATGGTGCTGATGTGTCGTTTCAGTCCGAGCAGGTTCAGGGCTTCATCCATGACGCCTTTGTCGTGCCCACGGCGTGAAACCAGAATGTGGTGGGCCGCCGCATAACGTTCGGCGGTCATAGCCCCTTTGTTCAATGAATGCCCTTTGCGCACGACACCGATGAAACGGTCGCGAAACAACAGGCGTGTTCGCACTTCCGGGCTGGTCGATTCACCGATGACACCGGTTTCCAGATCGACGGAGCCGTCGCGCAACAGGGTGCTGTCCTTGTTCAGTTTCTGCACGAAGTTCAGACGCACACCGGGGGCTTTGTCGTTTATGCGGGCGATCAGTGACGGCCCGAAGTTCTCCACGAAACCATCGCTGGTGCGCAGTGTGAACGTGCGAACCAGATGCGTAATGTCGAGCGCTTCGTCCGGTCGCAGCACGGCTTCGGCGTCCTGTACCAGCGCACTGACCCGCTCGCGCAACGCCAGCGCCCGGGGTGTGGGCACAAGACCGCGTCCGGCCCTGACCAACAGCGGATCGCCCATGGTTTCGCGCAAGCGTGCCAGGGCACGACTCATGGCCGATGGGCTGAGATGCAGGCGCTGGGCTGCGCGGGCGACGCTGCCTTCCTCCAGCAACACATTCAGTGTGATCAGCAGATTCAGATCAGCCATCGAATCAAATCCTGTAGGCGCGAGCTGGCTCGCTGCCAAATTGTTGGTGTGGCGTCAGATGCACGTAGTTAGTGCAACTGCTGCGTCTTCCGCCATGTTAGGTGTGAGCTTAGTCTCGGGACAACCTGTTTGCGGAGTGACCCGAGTATGAAGTCCCGATCCGAGCGCGGAGCGTTGGCCAGCCTTTCACTGTCCATGCTGCTGTCGTCCCTTGGTACCAGTATTGCGAACGTCGGTTTGCCGACATTGGCCGAGGCGTTTTCCGCTTCCTTCCAGCACGTGCAGTGGGTGTTGCTCGCTTACCTGCTGGCCATTACCGCCTTGATCGTCAGTGTTGGCCGGTTGGGGGATGTCGTTGGCCATCGGCGCCTGTTGTTGATGGGGGTGACGCTGTTCACGGTGGCCTCGGTCCTGTGCGCACTGGCGCCCACTCTTTGGCTGTTGATCGCCGCCCGAACCCTGCAAGGCACGGGCGCAGCGATCATGATGGCGATGACCATGGCGCTCGTGGGGGAGGCGGTTCCCAAGGCCCGGATGGGCCGCGCAATGGGTGTGCTCGGCACGATGTCGGCGATTGGCACGTCACTCGGCCCGACCCTCGGCGGTTTGTTGATTGCCAATTCGGGATGGCCGGCAATCTTTCTGATCAATGTGCCGCTGGGTGTTCTGGCCATTGGGCTCGCGGTTCACTTTCTACCCAATGATCACCACGAGAAGAGGGCGGATTTCGATGTCCTCGGCACGCTGGTCCTGACCCTGACGCTGCTGGCCTATGCGTTGGCGATGACCCTTGGACGTGCCAGGTTTGATCCGCTGAACATGGCGCTGTTGCTGGTGGCGGTGCTTGGGTTGGGCGTGTTTGTGTTCATCGAGCGCAAAGCCGAATCACCGCTGGTTCAATTGACCCTGTTGCGCAATCTGCCGTTGAGTGCGGGTTTCGCCATGAGCGCACTGGTGACGAGCGTGGTCATGGCCACCCTGGTCGTGGGGCCGTTTTATCTGACGGGGGCACTGGCGCTGGATGCGGTGGGCGCAGGATTGGTGATGTCCACGGGACCGCTGATTGCGGCACTGGTCGGAATTCCGGCGGGCCGATGCGTCGACCGATGGGGCGCACATCGATCCGCGATGTGCGGATTGATGACCATGTTGATCGGTGCATGCAGTCTGCCCGCCGTGACAATGGGGGGCGGTGTGCCCGGTTACGTGGTGCCGCTGGCTGTCATTACCGCCGGTTATGCGCTGTTCCAGGCGGCCAACAATACGGCTGTCATGGCGGACGTTACGCCGCAGCAACGGGGCGTCATTTCCGGCTTGCTCGGGCTTTCGCGCAATCTCGGGTTGATCACGGGCGCTTCGCTGATGGGCGCGATATTCGCTGTCGGTTCGGCCAGTGGCGACATCTTGCAGGTCCAGCCCGAAGCCATCGCGCAGGGGATGCGCCTGACGTTCACGGTCGCCGCCGGGTTGATTGGCGCGGCGCTGATCATTGGCGTAATCAGCCAGCGTCGTTCCCGGATCGCTGCCACCTCGTGTTGAAAAACGGCACGACTGTCGTGAAAACGACCTGTTTGCGCTGAACGCGAAGCCTTGTGAGTTTTCTGTTGAACGACTGTTCAGTCTGGACTATGTTGGGGCCACCTTTCCCCGGCTGGTTGCGGGCTTGCGTTTCTTCAATTCGAACGAGGCACTGGCATGCGGTTTTCACCCTTTGTTGAGCGGATCAGCGGCCAAGGCGTTGCCGCTTGGGATATTCACTACGCGGCCAACGCCGCCCAACGCAATGGCGAGGATGTCATCATCCTCAGCGTCGGCGACCCGGATTTCCCCACCCCCGATTTCATCACCGATGCCGCGATTCACGCCCTGCGCGAAGGTGACACCCACTACACCGAAATCGCCGGCCGCCAGGCCTTGCGTGAAGCCATCGCCGCCCGCTACAGCGATGTGATCGACCGCCCGCTGCAAGCCGCCAACGTGATTGTCGCGGCGGGCGCGCAGAATGCTTTGTTCGCCGCCTCGATGTGCTTGCTCAGTGCCGGTGACGAAGTCATCGCCCTCGACCCGATGTACGTCACGTACGAAGCCACGCTCAAGGCTTCCGGCGCTACGCTGGTGCGCGTGCCCTGTGCGGCGGACGGCGGTTTTCGGCTCGATGCGGCGGTGCTGGCCAAGGCGATCACCCCGCGAACCCGGGCGATTTTCTTCTCCAATCCAAACAACCCCACGGGCGTGGTGCTCAATCGCGAAGAGCTGCAAGCCATCGCCGACCTCGCCATCGCCCATGACTTGTGGGTGGTGGTGGACGAGGTCTACGAGAGCCTCGCCTATGAGCGCGAACACCTGAGTCTGGCGGCGTTGCCGGGTATGGCCGAGCGCTGCGTGGTGATCGGCAGCCTGTCGAAATCCCATGCCATGACCGGTTGGCGGATTGGCTGGATCATCGCCGATGAAGCTTTGGTCAATCATGTGGAAACGCTGGTCCTGAGCATGCTCTACGGCTTGCCGGGGTTTGTCATGGAAGCGGCGCTCAAGGCCGTGCAGTCCCATGACGAAGTGACCCACGGCATGCGCGAGATCTACCGTCGTCGTCGCGATCTGGTGGTGTCTGGGTTGGCGGATTGCCCGGGAATTTCCGTGCTCAATCCCGATGCCGGCATGTTCGTATTGGTTGATGTGCGCGGCACTGGCCTGACGTCGCTGGAATTTGCCTGGCGCCTGCTGCGCGAGGCCGGCGTATCGGTGCTGGACGCCGCTGCGTTTGGCGAGCCGGCGCAAGGGTTTGTGCGGCTCTCGTTCACCCTCGGTGAAGAGCGACTGGCCCAGGCCTGCCAACGGATACGCGACTTTGTGCGGGTGTTGAACGGTGAAGCGCCACGGCCGGTGATCAGCACGGTGACCAGCACCGTAAGCGTCGAACCGACAGCGTCCAAGACCATGATCGAAGTCGATCGCCTGCATAAACGCTTCGGCAATATCGAAGTGCTCAAAGGCGTTTCCCTGACCGCCTGCGAGGGGGAAGTGATCTCCCTGATCGGCGCGAGTGGCTCGGGCAAAAGTACCTTGCTGCGCTGCATTAACATGCTTGAAGTGCCGGATCAGGGGCGCATCCTGGTCGATGGCGAAAGCATTCACCTTAACCAGAATCGTCCCGGCGCACCGCTGGTGTCGGACGCCAAGCAACTGGTCCGCATCCGTTCCAGCCTGGGCATGGTGTTCCAGAACTTCAACCTCTGGCCCCATCGCACGGTGCTGGAAAACCTCATCGAAGCGCCGACCCAGGTCCTGCGTGAAAGCCGTGCGGAGGCCACTGAACGGGCCGAAGCGCTGCTCGAACGCGTCGGGCTGGCGGCCAAGCGCAACGAGTACCCGGCGTTTCTCTCCGGGGGACAGCAACAACGGGTGGCCATCGCCCGGGCCCTGGCCATGCGGCCCAAGGTCATGCTGTTCGATGAACCCACCTCGGCACTCGACCCGGAACTGGTCGGGGAAGTGCTGCGGGTGATCCGTTCCCTCGCCGAAGAAGGCCGGACCATGATCCTGGTGACTCATGAAATGGCTTTCGCACGCGATGTCTCTTCCAAAGTCGCCTTTTTGCATCAGGGGCTGATCGAGGAAACCGGTTCGCCGGACGAAGTGTTCGTACACCCACGCAGCGAGCGTTGCCGACAATTCGTCAACGCTCATCAGACTCGCTAACTCATCATAAAAAGACGGGAAAACAACATGGGAAATCGACGTTTTGCAAACTGGTTGACCGGTGCAGCCTGCATCATGCTGGCCGGTATGAGTGCGGCACAGGCGCAGCCGATCAGGTTCGCGGTCGCAGCCGAACCTTATCCGCCGTATACCGAGAAACAGGCCAACGGTGAGTGGAAAGGTTTTGAGGTCGATTTGATCCGCAAGCTGTGCAGCGAAATGAAAGCCGAATGCGAGATCAAGGAAGTGGCGTGGGACGGGATCATTCCGTCGCTGCTGGCGAAGAAAATCGACGTGATTTTCTCCTCGATGTCGGTGACCGAAGAGCGCGAAAAACAGATCGCCTTCAGCAAGGCTTATTACGACTCGGTGATTGCCGTGGTTGGGCCGAAGGAAGCGTCGGTGAAGAAGTTCCCGGATGACCTCAAGGGCAAGATCATCGGCGTGCAGAACTCGACGGTGAGCGCCAGTTACCTGAAGACCTACTACGAAAAAATCGCCGACGTTAAGTACTACGACACCCAGGATTCGGCCAACGCCGACCTGATCGCCGGGCGCATCGACCTGATGATGGCAGACGGCACGGCCATGGCCGCGTTCGTCAAAACCCCGGACGCCAAGGACCTGGCCTACCTCGGCGCCGTGCCTTATGACCCGATCTTTGGCAAAGGCGTGGGCGCCGGCCTGCGCAAGGATGACGCCGAACTCAAGGCCAAGCTCGACAAGGCGATCCAGGAATTGCTGGCGAGCAAAGACTATGACGACCTGTCGCAGCACTACTTCGGTACCAGCGTGAAGCCTGCGTTCTAACTGCCACACAGATCCTGTAGGAGCCGGCTTGCCGGCGATTGTTACGGCGCGGTCTGCCTGACACACCGCTTCGCTGGCAAGCCAGCTCCTACAAGGTTTGGGCAGTGTCTTTATGGTCGTTACTGGAGGTTGAAATGCCAGCAATGTTCGATCTGATCAATTTCACCGAGCAAGGGTGGGGCAGTGCGCTGCTGAAGGGACTCTGGATGACCCTGCAGATTTCGGCCGGGGCCTTCGTGCTCGGGCTGGCCATCGGGTTGGTGGTGGCGTGTCTCAAACTCGGTGCGCCGAAACCGATTGCGGCGCTGATGCGCGGGTACACCACATTGTTCCGGGCGGTGCCGGAGTTGTTGCTGATCCTGCTGCTGTACTACGTCGGTTCCATGCTGCTCAATTCGTTGATGGCCAAGCTCGGTTACGCAGCGATAGACGTCAGCGGTCCGCTGGCGGCGATTGTGGTGCTGGGGCTGGTGCAGGGCGCTTACGCTTCGGAGATTTTCCGCGCGGCGATCCAGGCGATTCCCTTTGGTCAGATCGAAGCGGCCAAGGCGTTTGGCTTGAGCGGTTTCGGCCTGTTCCGCCGCGTCACGCTGCCGATCATGGCGCCGTATGCGATGGCCGGGATGGCCAACCTGTGGATCAACCTGATCAAGGACAGCGCGCTGATCAGCGTGGTCGGCACCAACGAGTTGTTGTACACGGCCAAGCAGGCCGCGGGCTCGACGCGCCACTATCTGTTGTTCTACCTCACTGCCGCGGCGTTGTATTACGCAGTGACGCTGGTGTCGAACTATTTGTCGGGACGGTTGGAGCGACGTATTCGTCGCTGGATGCCTCTTGTTGACTGAACCGGCAGAGAGAATGAAATGATTCCAGCGTGGATAGTTGAATACGCGGCGCTGTTGGGCCGAGGGCTGCAAACCACCATTGCCATCCTGTTGGTGTCCAGTGTGTTGGGGTTTGCACTGGCGGTGCTGGTGGCGATGGCGCGGATCTCGAAAAACAAGGTGATCGCCAAGGTCAGCCTGCTCTATACCAGCGTGACACGCGGTACGCCGTTGCTGATCCAGATCTACATTTTCTACTACGGCCTGGGCAGCCTGTTCGCGCAGTTTCCGCTGATTCGCGGCAGCTTTCTCTGGCCCTACCTGCGCGACGGTTACTGGTACATCGTGTTCGCCCTGGTGGTGTCGGTGGGGGCCTATGTCGGCGAAGTGATTCGCGGTGGGCTGCTGGCGGTGCCCAAAGGTGAAATGGAAGCGGCGTCGGCCTTTGGCATGACCGCGCGTCAGTCGTTGCTGCGCGTTCGTTTGCCTCGTGCGATGCGTCTGTTGCTACCGACCCTGGCCGGGGAAACCGTGATGCTGCTCAAGTCCACGGCGCTGGCCTCGACCATCGCGGTGATCGACTTGCTCGGCGCCGCCAACGTGGTCCGTGCCCAGACCCTGCAAGTCTATGAGCCGCTGCTGCTGGTGGCCGGGGTGTACGTCTGCCTGACGTTCCTGATCGAGGCGCTGTTTGCCTTTGCCGAACGGCGCGGGACGCCCGTGCGCAGGTCGGCCTGATGAGTCCGCCAACGGTTGACCGCTCGCTGCAAGGCATTGGCCTGTGCACCCTGGGTTATGCGTTTCTGGCATTGCAGGACGCGGTCATCAAGTGGCTGGTAGCCGATTATTCAGTGGTCACCATTCTGTTCTGGCGCAGCCTGGTGGTGGTCGCCGCGGTGTTGCTGGTGGGGCGCCTGCGCCTGATTCAGCGAGCCTGGCACTCGCCGAGCCGGCGCTTGCTGGTGGTGCGCGGTCTGTTGTCGATTGTGGCGTGGCTGCTGTACTACACCGCGGCCCGGGATTTGACCCTGGCCGAGATGACCACGTTGTATTTTTCCGCACCGATCATGGTCACGGTGCTGGCGGCGGTGATTCTCAAGGAGCGCGCCAGCGGCTGGCAGTGGTTCAGCCTGATCATCGGTTTTGTCGGGGTGGTCATCGCCTGTCGCCCCGACAACATGACCGACCCGTTGCCCATCGTCCTGACGCTGTTGGCGGCGATGTGCTGGGCGTTCACCTACATTCAGCTGCGGCAGGTGGATGACCAGACCTCGGTGCTGGAGCAGATGCTGATCACCAACGTGGTGTTCGTGATTTGCATGGTGGTCGCTTTGCCCTGGACCCATACACCGTCGCCGACCCCGGCCTGGCTGGGCATGCTTGCTGCTGGGCTGGTGGGCGGTATCGGTCAATTTCTGTTGTTTGCCAGTTTCCGTCGGGCCACCGCGACCTTGCTCGCACCGTTTGAATACACCGGGCTGATCTGGGCGTTTGCCTTGTCGAGCCTGATCTGGGGCACGTTGATGGAGACGTCTCTGATGATCGGCGCCGGGTTGATTGCGGTCAGCGGCACGCTGGCAATGATCTTCGGCCGGCACGCCTCACAAGACGTCGTCGGCGCTGAATGCTCCGTGACGCAGCCCCTTTATCCAGCAGCGGCAGATGTGGAGGCCGTTGGCGGCGCTGAAGGTTTCGGGGTTGAGGCACCACTCGAGCCAGAGTCCGTCGAGCATCGCCGATAGACCGATCGCAGCCAGGCGCGTGTCGTGGATCACGAACCCTTCGCTGGCGGCCAGATCGTCAAGCAGATCGCGGATCAGATCGAGGTAGGCGCGGTAGCTTTTTTCGTGGGACTGGGTGACGTGCTCGGAGTGCCGGATCAGGCTCCAGAACACCACCCACACACCGAGCAATTGCGGGTCCATGACCCGGGGTGAAAACGAGCCGATGAGGAAGGCGTCGATTTTCTGCGCGGGTGTTTCGGCCTGAGTGATTTCCTGGAGCAGGGCGGTCGTCAGTTCGCTGGCGAGGCGCTGGTAAGTGTCGGCAATCAACGCATCGATGCTGCCGAAATGGTGATTGAGCAAACCGACTGACACCCCGGCCTCGGTGGCGATGCGCCGCACGGATATCCCGGCGTGACCGTCGCGGCTCAGGCAGCGCAGCGTTGCGGCCACCAGCCTTTCGCGGCGGTCATCGGGTTCGGTTCGGCGGTTTTTGGGAGTATGGGTTGTCACACGGTTTTCCCTGGATTTGATGCCACGTTGGCGAGCTTAGTTGAACGTGCGTTCAATCTCCAGTTCGGCAAGGGCGATACAGCGATTTCAACAGACATGACGGAGGACAAGCCAATGACGCAGGATGTTTCGTTCAATGTTCGCAACAACAATGGTGAAGCGGTGCGGGTCTGTGCCTGGCGTTACGAAGGCGACGGCAGCGGGCCGACGGTGCATTTGCAGGCCGGGGTGCACGCCGATGAAATCGCCGGGATGCTGGTGTTGCACTTATTGATGCAGCGCCTCCAGATCGCCGAGTCTCAGGGACGACTCAAGGGGCGCATCACAGTCGTGCCGCAGGCCAACCCGCTGGGTATCGGGCAGTTTCGCCAGGGGCGGATTCTCGGTCGTTACCATGATGCCACGGGGCACAACTTCAACCGTGCGTTCGACTTGTCGGCAGCCATGGAGCGACCTTCAACCAACATCCAGGAATGGCAAAAAAGCCTGGTGCAACTGGCGGCCACGGCAGATGTGATGCTCGACCTGCACACCGATGACGAAGCGCTGCCATACCTTTACGTGCATCGCAGTTTCTGGCCCCGCGGACGTGAACTGGCGGCGGCGATGAAGATGGACGTGGCGATCATCTGGGATGACGGCGGCGATGGATCCTTCGAGGAAACCATCATTGCCCCGTGGTTGCGCGACGGCGCCACTGAAGGCCGCATGGCCGCGACCCTGGAGCTGCGCGGGCAGGGCGATGTCAGCGACCGTTTTGCCGAGTCTGACGCCGAAGGCCTGTACAACTGGCTGTGCGGTTTCGGCGTCATAGACGAACAAGTGCCACCCGCTGACTGGCCTGTTGAAGCCGTGGAAATGGGCCACATGGAAACCATCCTCGCGCCACAGCCGGGTGTGCTGATCTTTGAAAAGGAACTGGGGGATTTCGTCGAGGAAGGGCAGCGCTTTGCACGGATTCTTGGACGACCGGGTGACCCGTCTTCCGAAGTGGTACTGCATGCCGAGCAAGCGGGGCGGCTGGTGACGCGCTATCGCGATCGTTTGATCCCTCAGGGCATGGGCGTGGCGAAATTCACCGGCAGCCGGGTATCGCGCAACTGGAGTGGCGGGTTGCTCGACCCGAACTAAGCCTGACCCTCGGAAGGGTGTGATGACATTGGTGGCGAGGGAGCTTGCTCCCGCTGGGTTGCGAAGCGGCCCCGGCTTTTCTTCAGTCAGATGGTGCCGTCAGGTTTTGCGACGGCTTCGCCACCGAACGGGGGCAAGCCCCCTCGCCACAGGGGTGGTGTTAGCTACTGAGTTGGCGTCTGCCAATGATTCAGTGCGATGTATGTGTTGTTACGCTAATTGAGCCAGCCCACATTTGTGGCGAGGGAGCTTGCTCCCGCTGGGCTGCGAAGCGGCCCCGGCTTTTCTTCAGTCAGATGGTGCCGTCAGGTTTTGCGACGGCTTCGCCACCGAACGGGGGCAAGCCCCCTCGCCACAGGGGTGGTGTTAGCTCCTGAGTTAGCGTCTGCCAATGGTTCAGTGCGGTGTATGTGTTGTTACGCTAATTGAGCCTGTCGACATTGGTGGCGAGGGAGCTTGCTCCCGCTGGGCTGCGAAGCGGCCCCGGCTTTTCTTCAGTCAGATGGTGCCGTCAGGTTTTGCGACGGCTACGCCGCCGAACGGGGGCAAGCCCCCTCGCCACAGGGGCGGTGTTAGCTACTGAGTTGGCGCCTGCCAATGGTTCAGTGAGCTGTATGTGTTGTTGCGCTAATTGAGCCTGCCAACATTTGTGGCGAGGGAGCTTGCTCCCGCTGGGTTGCGAAGCGGCCCCGCTTTTCTTCAGTGAGATAGTGCAGGCAGGTTTTGCGACGGCTTTGCCGCCGAACGGGAGCAAGCTCCCTCGCTACAGGGGCGGTGTTAGCTACTGAGTTAGCGTCTGCCAGGTTCAGTGCGCTGTATGTGTTGTTACGCAAATTGAGCCTGCCGACATTTGTGGCGAGGGAGCTTGCTCCCGCTGGGTTGCGAAGCGGCCCCCGCTTTTCTTCAGTGAGATAGTGCAGGCAGGTTTTGCGACGGCTATGCCGCCGAACGGGAGCAAGCTCCCTCGCCACAGGGGCGGTGTTTAGTCACAGTTTCAGCCAGCATCAACCCGACTCAGTTGTCAGGGCATGCTGAGAGTAATCAGGTAATTCCCGGACTGAACGGGCGCGCCAGTGTCATCCACCAATGCATACTGCTGATCGAAGTAGCGACTTTTGCGCTCCTTTTCATCGAGGAGTTTGACCTTGACGCCCGTTGGGTTCAGCGAGCTGACGCCCACCGTTGGCGTAATGGACTTTGCACTGAATGCCATCGTGCGACTCTGGACCGGGCACCCATAAAGCTCAAATGTCGCCGCCGTCCCCATGTTTGGCTGGCAACCCGATTCGACAATACTGCCCTGAAACGAAATCGTGCTCGACGCGGCCAGGCAAGCGCCATTGAGTGCGAATAAAAGACTGAAGCCCACTGCCAGATGTTTGCTGTTCATGTCTCACGCTCCTTGAGTTGTAACGTTTACGTCGTCCATGAAGGGTAGAAGCTTGAGGCGTTTCTTGTATCGTGGTGTATCAAGACGCGAAATTTTTCATACAGTCATACAAAAACAGCACTTCACGGATACAGCCCGGATACACCGCTGGGGCCAAATGGACCTGCCAAAGCGAGAGGCACTTCGCACCTCGCAGTTTCCTGTCCGAGGGTGAGGTGTACACGTTCCGCACCCACCAATTCACCGCCAACGGCAAGAAAGTGCCGACCGAGCTGTTCACCAGGTTGAGCCAGGCTAAAGACTGATCGGCCGAAAACAAAAAAACCTTCCTGTGTTGAAACGCAGGAAGGTTTTTTTGCGTGGGCAGTGAACGTCAGCTTCGGGTCCAGAGTGTGTAAAAACAGACGGTGCGGCCAGCCAACACCCCATTCAATCGGCATGAAAATGACTGGCGAATCACCAAAAGTTTACCCATTTCAATAGATTTCCCGAAAAGTGCGTGAGCAAACCAGTGACGGTAAAACTCAAGCTCAACTTTCAAACCAGGCCGTGATGCGGGCTGGCAACTGCCTCCATCGGGACGACAAACTCAGCACATCTGCCGCCCTGAAGCCCAACGCGAACCGAACTGAAAGGAACCCACACCGATCCATTCCAGAGCAGCGCGCTGTAATACCAAGGAGTCTGATTATGAACAAACGGTCCCCGTCGATGTCTTTTGCGCTGTTGTTGGTCGTGAAGTGATGCCCGTTCAAGCACGTGTGGGTGCGCTGGCGAAGACTCAATGAGCCCTTACGGAGGACGTATGAAGAGAACACAAAAAAGATATGGCCTATTCATTGCCATTGCGGCCTTGCTTCTCGGCCTCGCCTGCTTCGGGCTGTTCGAAGTGCTTGGCAGCTCCATCGCCCCGGACGGACGCCTCCACGAACCTTTTGCGCTGCTGCCGTTGGGTTGGGCGCTCATCACACTCGGCATAGTGGGATTGGGCGCCAGCCTGTTCCGCCGTGGCTTGCGTAAATCTGAAACTCACTAAACGAGGTCTAACGAGTATGAATAAATCATATCTTTCCTTTTCTCTGGCGCTGCTGCTGACCATGGGCGTGATATCTGCACACGCCAAGGATTTGGCCACGATCCAATCGCCTGCGTCGGGCGTGCTCTGCGACCGCTACCTGTGTGCCAATGACAAAGGGATCTCCCGCGAGCTAACGGAAAAGTATCTAGGCAAGAAGGCTGCTGCGAACGAGGTGTTCACATCGAGTGACGTTGATTTGACCGAGTTCACCTTTGCCAACGGGACTTTCTGCGACGTGAAGGAGCGGCTATGTCGTGAAGATCGCTACTACGGCGCGAACGGCCAGCGAACCGGAGCTGTCTCCAAAAAATACACTAAGTTACTGTTTGGCGAATAAGCAAAAGGTGGCGTTTCATCCGTATAGCCACTGCCGGCCGTATTAACCAACTGACAGTACGACACAACCTGGGCACTACTAAAGGCTGCAAGGCGCAGTGATTTTTTCCTCGGTTCAGAACCATTCGATCGGTTCGAAACACCTGGGTTTACCCCTGCAACTGATGAACAACAGGGTAGGCATAGCGCCGTACGCCCCGAGACTTTAACGGCGTGTCGATGCTCTGTAACCGTCTGGCCTCCACTTGAGTCATTATCAAGCCTTAACCCAGCGCTGGCGACTCCAGCTACTCAACCCATCAACGGCAAACACCAACAGCAACATGGCCAGAATCACTGTGCTGGCCTGGGCTTCCTGGAACAGGCTGAGGCTCACATAGAGCATTTGCCCCAAACCGCCGGCACCGACGAAGCCGAGCACGCTGGCCATGCGGATGTTGTTTTCCCAGCGGTACAGGATGTACGCCAGCAGCTGTGGAAACAGGTTGGGCAGGGTGCCGTAGCAGAAGGCCGAGACGACGTTGCCGCCCTGCAAGCGAATGGCCTCGGCCGGCTCTGGCGGGGTGTTTTCCAGCGCTTCGGCGAACAGGCGACCGAGCACGCCGGTGGTGTGCATGGCCAAGGCCAGGGTGCCGGCGTTCGGGCCGAGACCGGCCGCCAGCACCATCAACGCGGCCCACACCAGTTCAGGAATGGCGCGCAGGGCATTGAGCACGAGGCGCGACGCGCTCTGCAATGGCCAGCCGAAACGCCCGGCCGCGGGCAGCGCCAACACCAAACCGAGCACTGCCGCGAGCAGGGTGCCCAGGGCCGACATGGCCAGGGTTTCCAAGGCGCCGCGAGTGATGGCTTGCAGATGGTCGGCGCTCAGGTCCGGGCTGAGAAAGCGCAACACGTACGCGCCCATTTGCTTGAGGTTGCCGCTGCCCGCCAGTTCACCCAGGTCGAGACCCAGATAGCTGAACGAGGCGACGGCCGCTGCGACGATCAGGGCGATCAGCATCAGGTTGATCAGACGATTCATGCGAACCTCCAGCGCAGCAGGCGGCTGATCTGATCAGCGAACAACACCAGCACAAAGAACGTCAGCAACATGCTCGCCACTTCACCGCCGGCGAACATGCGCAACGACAAATCGATCTGCTGACCCAGGCCACCGGCGCCGACGAAACCCATCACCACCGAAGCGCGGATCGCGCATTCCCAGCGGTACACCGTGTACGACAGCAGTTCCGCCGCGACATTGGGCAGGATGCCGTAGCAGAACGCCGCCAACCGACTGCTGCCCGCTTGCAGCAGCGCATGGGCGGGGCGCTGATCGACTGATTCGAAAATTTCCGCGTAGACCTTGCCGAGCATGCCGCTGTAGGTAATGGCGATGGCCAGCACCCCAGCCGTTGGCCCAAGGCCGACCGCACGGACAAACAGCAGCGCCCAGACGATTTCCGGCACGCTGCGCAGGAAGATCAACAGCCCGCGTACCGGCCAGCGCAACAGTCGGCCGAGCAGACTCGGGCGTCCACCACGAGAGGCCGCCGTGAGCGACAACGCTCGACTGGCCAGCAAGCTCGCAGGTACGGCCAACAGCAAGGCCAGGGCCATGCCGGCGGTGGCGATGGCCAATGTCTGCAAGGTGGCTTGCCACAGCAGTTGCAGGAATTCTTCGTCGTGGGCGGGGGGCCAGAAGGCTGAAACAAAACGGCCCATCTCGCTCTGGCTGTCGGCCATGAACAGCACGCCCAGGTCCAGCTCGCTGAAACGAATGCCCGGCCACAGCAGGGCAATCGCCAACAGACTGAGCAGCAGGCGAGGCCGGAGGGCAGGATCTCGTGAGTCGCGCTTCAGCATCGGGGAATCTGCACACTCAAGGGCGCCACGGGAACGGGCGGGGATTGCAGTTGCTCGTTGGCGTAGAGCCCGTCGAGCAGATTGTTATCGACGTCGCTGGCGGGCAGATCGAAGAAGACCTGGCCATCGCGCAAACCGATGATCCGTGAGAAGTGCGACAGCGCCAGGTCCACCGCATGCAGGCTGGCGACCAGTGTCACTTGGTGTTCCTTCGCATGACGGCAGAGGGTCGACAGCGTGTGCCCGGCCAGGACCGGGTCCATCGCCGAGACCGGTTCATCGGCCAACAACACCTCGGGCGCCTGATACAGCACCCGGGCAATGCCCACACGTTGCAGTTGGCCACCGGAGAGTTGCTGGCACTGGGCGAACAGTTTGTCACCCAAGTCCAGCCGGGCGAGCGCCGCCCGTGCACCGGGAACATCCAGCGGATGCACCAGGTTCAGCAGGCTTTTGGCGAAGCCCCACTGCCCGAGCTTGCCGGCCAGCACCGCCGTAATCACACGCTGGCGCGGGGGCAGCGGTGGCGCTTGATGCACCAGGCCGATCCGAGCACGCAAGCGCTGACGCTGACGGGCGCTGAGTTGCCAGGCGTGTTCACCAAGCACCTCGACTGCGCCGCTGCCCGGGCGCAGGGCGGTCGCCAACAGGTTGAGCAGGCTCGACTTTCCGGCGCCGGACGGGCCGATAATCGCGACCTGCTCACCGGCGCCGATGTGCAGGTCGACGTTATGCAGCGCACGCACGCCATTGGCGTGCGTGAGGCTGACCTGAGTCAGATGCAAGGTCATTTCAGCAGGTCGGCGGCGCGTGCGGCTTCCTCGATGCCCTTGTAGTTTTCAGGCTTGGTTTCGATGAAGCGGCTGGCGGCCTGCAAATCCAGAATCGCTTTTTGCTCCGGATTGGCCGGGTCCAGCGCCAGGAACGCCGCTTTGATCTTGGCGGCAAGGGCCGGGTCGAGCGTACCGCGCACGGTCCAGTTGTAATCGAAGTAGGCCGGTGTGGTGGCGAAGACCTTGACCTTGTCGGTGTCGACCTTGCCGGCCTTGACCAGTTTTTCCCAGACGCTGGCGTTGAGTACGCCGGCATCGACTTTACCGGCCTGAACCCAGGCAACCGTGGCGTCATGAGCGCCCGAGTAACCCACGCGGCTGAAATAGGTTTCCGGCGTGATGCCGTCCTTGATCATGAAATAGCGCGGCATCAGGCTGCCGGACGTGGACGATACCGAACCGAACGCGAAGGACTTGCCCTTCAAGTCGGCCAGGGATTTGACGTTCGGGTCGGCAGTGATGAATTTGCTGGTGAACTGGGCATCTTGCTCACGCTGAACCAGCGGAATGGCGTTGCCGGTTTTCAGACGCGCCTGCACGAAGGTGAAACCACCCAGCCAGGCCATGTCGATGCGGTCAGTGGCCAACGCTTCGACCACGGCCGGGTAGTCGGACACCGGGACGAATTCGACCTTCATGCCCAGCTGTTTTTCCAGGTATTCGCCGAGGGGCTTGAATTTGCGCAGCAGTTCGGTGGGGGCTTCGTCAGGAATCGCGCTGACTTTAAGGGTGTCGGCAGCCTGGGCCAGCAGGGTAGAAAGGGACAAGGTCAGGCCGACGGCCAATGCCAGGGTACGTTTGAGCATGAAGTTCTCCGGTTCAATAGCGGAAAAATGTCGATGCGCCCCGCACAAGCTGATTGCTGCACGACGCTCCGTGAGGTTAGACGAAAACGCCGCGATTATAGGGACTCTTGCGTGCTTGACCAGCGTCGCAGCAGGACGTAGGGCTAAAAAGACGTGTAGGAGCGAGCTTGCTCGCGATGACGGTGTGCCTGTCAGCATCCATATCGACTGTTCTACCGCTATCGCGAGCAGGCTCGCTCCTATGTATGGACTCGCCCCCACTGTCTACCTGCTTTTTAAACACTGCTACCCGGTTGCATCTATGTATAAGGCCTATTCGAGGAAGCCATCTTTGGCTTCTGGCCAAC
>NZ_FYDO01000020.1 GCF_900187615.1 Pseudomonas sp. Irchel s3f7
TGGAACCACCTGATCCCATCCCGAACTCAGCAGTGAAACGATGCATCGCCGATGGTAGTGTGGGGTTTCCCCATGTGAGAGTAGGTCATCGTCAAGATTAAATTCCGAAACCCCAATTGCGAAAGCAGTTGGGGTTTTGTTTTGTCCGCAGGAAAGTTCGTACAGCAATGACGGACAGGTCCCCGCTGTCATCGTCTACCTACGTAGTGCCGCCCGCGCCAATCGCGAGCAAGCTCAGCCTCAAATGACTAAACCCCCGGTACCGGGCAACTCATATCACCCTCCTGACACTTCAAGTACTGCTTGAACGTCTGAACCCGCGACTGGGTCCTTCTGACTGTCCGGGTTGCTTTTGAGCCGTGAAGTGATCTGCTGATACAGCGCGTTCAGCTCCTTGTCGGCCGCCGCATGCTGTTGCGCCGCGCACTGACTCATCGTCGACGGGTCACTGGCGTTTCCGCAATCCACGGCGAAAACGGGGGAGGTCAGCAACAGCGGTACCATTGCCAGTAGAAAGCGTGAGGAACATGGGGGATGCTCGCGGTTATCAGGGGAAATTGCGGTGCAGTGTAGCGAAGGGGCATTCGCTTGCTCTGCCAGCAGACTCCGACTCTTCCAGAACTTATGCCCGAAAATGCAGCCGAATATTTCGAACAGAATTGATCGCGTATCCTGATTAGTACAACTTCAGGGTTGGTCTTATGGTCTTACTGACCTACTGTTCAAGTACAGGAGGTGACTTATGAACCCAGCATCTGATCGCATCGAAAGGAAAATCCTGCTCAAGGCCAAGCGTTCGCAGGTCTGGCGCGTGGTGGCCAATGCCGAAGTGTTCGGGCAGTGGTTCGGCGTGGCGCTGGAGGGCAAGCGTTTTGTCGCCGGTGAGTGGACGCAGGGGCAGATTACTTACCCCGGTTATGAGCATTTGCGCTGGAACGTTCTGGTAGAGCGGGTTGAGCCTGAGCGGTTGTTTTCGTTTCGCTGGCACCCGTATGCCGTTAATCCGGAAGTGGATTACACCCAGGAGCCCACTACGCTGGTGAAGTTCGAGCTTGAAGACATGGATGACGGCACCTTGCTCAAAGTGTCCGAGTCCGGTTTCGATCACATTCCCCAGGCTCGACGGGAAAAGGCCTTCCGCATGGACAGTCGCGGTTGGGAGGAGCAGATGAACAACATAGAACAATTTCTGACCGACAGTGCCAAGGCCCGCCAGCAGGAGGACGGTTGATCCAGTTATCCGCTACAGGTCGGGAAAATCAAGGCGTCCAGGCTTGATGCCTGAGGTATCTAAGGGTTTTCGGAAAGTGCTTTATAGCGAATGTCTTACACGCGGTGGTAGTGATGTCGCCTGTTGCCCATTGGATCCGATGCGTAATCTGGCCTCACCCACTGAAGCACAGGAAGTGCTCAGGATCATGGATGATCGACCATAGGCAAGGAATGCCGCGACAAGGAGTCGTCATGGTCTTGGAAAAACCCGCTTCGGCGGGTTTTTTTGTGGGCGGTGAAAAGTCATGACTGCGGGCATTTGCATCCCGCAGCCATTTTTTCACTGACGGTCGAGCTTTGCCGCTGCGCGCTGAGTAATCTCGGCGCGCAATTTCAACGAGCCCGCAGCACGTTGGCGCGCTTCTTCAAGGACGCTGGTCGACGCTGTTTTGGGGCTGCCCGCCGCAAATGGCGGTGCCGGGGCGTATTCCAGTTGCAACTGCACCAGCTCGGCGGTGGCCTGGTCGAACAGCTCTGCGGCCAGGGTCAGGGCAAAGTCGATACCGGCCGTGATGCCGCCACCGGTCAGCAGGTTGCCGTCGCGAACGACACGATCTTGCACGGGGATGGCCCCTAAGGGCGCCAGCAGTTCGTGGTACGCCCAGTGAGTGGTGGCGCGTTTGCCCTTGAGCAAGCCTGCCGCACCGAGCACTAGCGAGCCGGTGCACACCGAGGTGACGTAACGCGCGTTAGCAGCTTGGGTCTTGATAAAGGCCAGGGTTTCGTCGTCCTCCATCAAAGGGCCGACGCCACTACCACCGGGGACGCAAATCACATCGAGGGCCGGGCATTCGTCGAACGTAGTGGTCGGTTTCAGCAGCAGGCCGGTGCTGGCGCTGATGGGCATCAGGTCCTTCCAGATCAGATGCACCTTCACATCCGGTAGTGAGGCCAGTACATCGTAGGGGCCGGTCAGGTCCAGTTGTTGAACCTGTGGAAACAACAGAAAACCGATCTGCAACGTCATGGCGCTTTTCTCGTGAAGTGGGTAGACGGTTTGACTGTAGGCTCGTAGTCTTTGGCGCATACGCCAATCTCCCCACGAATTACGCCAAATGCCGAAAACCATTCACGTACTTGCCTTCGCCAACGTGCAATTGCTCGACGTCACCGGGCCGTTGCAGGTATTTGCTTCGGCCAATGACATTGCCCGCCAGCAAGGATTGCCGTCGCCCTATGCGCCGTCGGTGATCGCCAGTGGCGGCGGGGCAGTCATGTCATCGGCAGGGCTGGCATTGCTGGCTGAACCGTTACCGGAGCAAGGCAGCGACACCTTGGTCATTGCCGGAGGCTGGGGCGTTTATGCGGCGGCGGAGGATGCTTCGCTGGTAGCGTGGGTACGCGAGCATGCGCGGGATTGCCGACGGGTTTCTTCGGTGTGCACGGGGGCGTTCCTGCTGGCGGCCAGCGGCTGGCTCGATGGTCGGCGCGTCGTGACGCACTGGACCCGTTGTGAGCAACTGGCGCAGCAGCACCCGCAATTGCAAGTCGAACCCAACCCGATATTCATCAACGACGGCCCGGTCTGGACCTCGGCCGGCGTCACGGCGGGCATAGATCTGGCGTTGGCCATGGTGGAAGAGGACCTCGGGCGGAGCATGGCCTTGGAAGTCGCCCGGCAACTGGTGGTGTTTCTCAAGCGTCCGGGTGGTCAGTCGCAATTCAGCGTGACCCTGTCCTTGCAAAAAGAAGGCAACCGGTTCGATGAGCTTCATGCCTGGATCAGCGAGAACCTCACCAAGGACCTCGGCATCCCGACACTGGCCCTTCAGGCCTGCATGAGCGAACGCAGCTTCGTCCGGCATTACCGCGCCGACACCGGCCAGACCCCGGCAAGGGCCATCGAACTGATTCGGGTCGAGACCGCTCGACGTTTGCTCGGCGACACCGGCGTGCCGATCAAACGGGTCGCGGTGCAATGCGGCTTCGGCAGCGAAGAAACCCTGCGCCGCAGTTTCCTGCGGGCCTTGGGCGTGACGCCACAGGCCTATCGCGAGCGATTTTCTGTTAGCGCCCCAGGTCCGGAGCCCGGTCCTCGTCAGGCTTCTGTTTCCGCCAGCTGATTGAAGTACTTCGTCCGATCCGGTGTAAACGTCACCACCATTGCGGTCCGTGAGCAGGTCAGCGCGCGTTCTTCGCTGAGATCAACGTCCAGATCCTCCCCACGCAAACCCTGCCATTGGGCGAGGTATTTGAGGGAGCCGTACTTTTCGAGTTTCTTCAGGCTACGGCTAACCCCGCCTTTCCAGCCCAGCACCGGCAGTTCGCCGTCGAGGCATTGCTTTGCAAGGTCAGGGAAGCGGGCGGCGCGCTGGCGGCCAACTTCCCAGCATTTGATCAGGCCCTTGTCGTGGGCTTCCCAGAGTGCTTCGCGGTTCAGACCGGTTCGAAGGGGAGTGTCGATGCTGCGATGAATGCGTTGGGTCATTCTGGTTCCTTGAATTCCGGGGGTGTTGGACAGCTCCGCTGTACCCGTTGGATCTGGATGTTAGGTGGGGATTTAATGGCTGGCAACAGGGTATTGCGACGAGTTTGCGGTGGTTTTGTTTAAGGGACGTAGGACGCCGATTGAGCAAAATTTGTGGCGAGGTAGCTTGCTCCCGCTGGGTTGCGAAGCGACCCAAAAGCCTGACAGTGCGATCTGTCAGATATATAGCCATTGCAGGGTTTACGACTGCTGCGCAGCCGAGCGGGAGCAAGCTCCCTCGCCACAAGAGTTCACTTGTTTATGAGGGTGATCTCACGGCTGCCAAAAACTCTTTTCCCCACTCAATTTCCGATCCAGAAAACACGCCGCATTGTTCATCCCAGAAATTGTCCCAGATGTCGGCGCGGCGTAGATAGCCTGGCGAGGCTGGTCCTAGCGGGCGAACGGCGCCGCCGTGGCCGGAGAGATGCGGGAGTTCTATCTCCGGCAGTTCCTGGCGGCCGTCGATGGCATACAGGATATTGAGCTTCTTCGGCTTGCCCAGGCGCATGAAGGCGTAGACGGTGAACGAGGCGTCGCGGATCCAGGTGAAGCGATAATCCCAGTTGCGTTCACCCCCTGGCGTTTCCGGCAGGCCGAAGGTCGCGGCGGCGAGAATGGCCCCGTGTTTGCGTGAGGTCAGCAGCTTCATGGCCAGGCCCGACCGCTGACCAGGCAAATCCGTCGCATCAGCAGTGGCGTGTCGTCCTCGGTATCGCCAATCGGCAGCAGATCGGTAACCTCGACCACTGCGCGGTCACTGAGCCAGCGGGTTTGCAGCACGTTGGTGTCGGGCAGGTAGATTTGTTCGCGACGGGCGTCGGGCAAGTCCGGCGACAATTGGAAAATGCCCGCGTCGGGGCTGTCCAGCAGCGAGCAGAAGATCGACGGGCTGTCGAATTCCGGCCAGCAGAAAAAGTCCACGCTACCCTTGTCATTGATCAGCGCCGCACTGCGCATGTCCCCGATGATACCGTGGGCGTCGATGGGGCTTTGGCGTTCGGGGTGATCAGCCATTGTCGCGAAACTCCGGCAACCAGGGGCCTATGTAGCTGACTGGTCCGGGGCTATGAGAGTTCATTTGGCGAGGGAGGTGAGTTGTCTGTTCTGGCCCCATCGTGAGCAAGCTCGCTCCTACAGTGGAATGCACTCCCTGTGGGAGCTTGCCCGCGATAGGGCCTTCACATTCAACCAACAAATTGCTGCTTTCCCGCCGGTCAGCCGTTATGGCAATTTGCAGACCCCTGATTAGATATGTACCCCATGGCCAACCCCTACCGCGAACTCTTCAAAGCCCCTGGCAGTGGCGCATTCGTACTGGCGGGCATGATCGCGCGCATGCCGATCTCGATGACCGGCATCGGCCTGATCACCATGCTCTCGCAGTTGCACGGGGGCTACGGACTGGCGGGTGCGGTGGCGGCGACTTTTGCGTTGGCCACGGCGTTTTGTGCGCCGCAGGTGTCGCGGCTGGTGGATCGATATGGCCAGGGGCGTATTCTGCCGGTGTCGGCACTGCTCGGTGGCGGGGCGCTGTTGCTGCTGTTGCTGTGCACGCGGTTGCAGGCACCCAACTGGACGCTGTTTGTCTTCGCCGCGTTGGCCGGGTGTATGCCGAGCATGTCGGCGATGGTGCGGGCGCGCTGGACCGAGGTGTATCGCGGCCGCCCGGAGCTGCAAACGGCCTACGCCCTGGAGTCGGTGCTGGATGAAGTCTGCTTCATCGTCGGGCCGCCGTTGTCCGTGGGTCTGTGCGTGGTGGCGTTCCCCGAAGCGGGGCCATTGGCCGCATTACTGGCGCTGGCCATCGGGGTGACGGCGTTCGTCTTGCAACGCAGCACGGAACCGCCGGTGCACCCCCACGAAGAACATCATCAAGGCTCGATCATTCGTTCCCGCGACATTCAACTGCTGATGCTGTTGATGGTGGCCATGGGCATCATCGTCGGCGTGGTGGACGTGGTCAGCGTGGCTTTCGCGCAGCAGCAGGGCCAACCTGCGGCGGCGAGCATCGTGCTTTCGGTGTATGCAATCGGCTCGTGCCTGGCGGGATTGGCGTTCGGTGCGTTGCGTTCCAAGTTGCCGCTGCCGCGCCTGTTTCTGTACGGCGGGGTGGCGACGGCGGTGACGACGTTGCCGTTGTTGTTGGCGGTGAACATCCTCGGCTTGTCCCTGGCGGTGTTTGTCGCCGGCTTGTTTTTTGCGCCGACGCTGATTGTAGCGATGGCGTTGATCGAACAAATCGTGCCGCCGGCCAAACTCACCGAGGGCCTGACCTGGCTGGTCACCGGGCTGAGCATCGGCGTGGCGATTGGCGCCGCCGGTTCGGGGTGGCTGGTGGATGCGTTCGGCGCGCGAAGCGGGTTCTGGCTGGCGATTGCGGCGGGGGCGGTGGTGCTGGGTTCCGCCATTTCGAGCTATCGCCATCTGAAATGATGTTTCCATGGAAAATGTCTGTACGACTAATTCCCGGCATACCTCATCCGTTCACCAATCAGACAACTTTCGAGGAAGAGCCCGGTGACCCAGCTGACATTGCTGTGCCTGCCCTATTCAGGCGCGAGTGCCATGGTCTACAGCCGTTGGCGGCGCAAGCTGCCGGAGTGGATCAAGCTGCAACCGGTGGAACTGCCGGGGCGGGGCGCGCGGTATGGCGAGCCCTTGCACACCGACATGCGGCGCCTGGCGCTGCAACTGGCCCATGAAATCAAAGCCACGCTCAAGGCGCCATACGCACTGTTCGGTCACAGCATGGGCGCGTTGCTCGCCTGCGAAATGGCCCATGCGTTTCGCTCGCTGGGCTGCCCGGAGCCGGTCGCGCTGTTCGCGTCCGGCACCGCCGCGCCGTCCCTGCGCGCCGACTACGACCGGCAATATGCCGAGCCGAAAACCGATGCTGAACTGATCGAGCAACTGCGCACCCTCAACGGCACCAGCGAAGAGATCCTGGCCAACGAAGAACTGATGAGCCTGACCTTGCCGGTGCTGCGTGCGGACTTCCTGTTGTGCGGGCGATTCGAGCCGGTGCAGCGGCCCTTGCTCAAGTGTCCTGTGCATGTGCTCGGCGGCAAAAACGATCGCGCCACCACCGAGCAGTTGATCGGCTGGAGCCAGGAAACCCGCGGCAGCTTTTCCGTGGACATGCTGGCCGGTGGGCACTTCTTCATTCATGAACATGAAGCCAAGGTGCTGCGGGTGATCAAGGATCAGCTCGAAGTGCATCATCGGCGGTACTCCATGGCTGCGAGCGCCTGATGATCGATTAATCCCGTTGTAGGAGCTGGCTTGCCAGCGAAGGCGGTCTTGCAGGTGGCACCATTTCTCCTGTCATGACCCTGTCGCTGGCAAGCCAGCTCCTACAAGAGCGGTGCGATTTACTCCCCTTCTGACACCTATTTCATTCGCTAATTTTTCCGGTCTGCATTCGTTTGATAAGGACGACGTGCCTTTGTGCTTCCCGCCACTGATCCGGATGCCTTGAAAATGAATGCTGAAGACTCCTTGAAACTTGCTCGCCGGTTTATCGGGTTGCCCCTGGAAAAGCGCCAGATGTTCCTCGCGGCATTGGCCAGGGAAGGCGTGGAGTTCGCCCGCTTTCCGATTCCATCCGGCGTCGATGCCGAGGATCGTCAGGCACTGTCTTACGCCCAGCAACGCATGTGGTTTCTCTGGCAACTGGACCCCCACAGCGGCGCCTACAACCTGCCGGGGGCGGTGCGGTTGACCGGGCGTCTGAACCTGTCGGCGCTGGAGCAGGCATTCGCCAGCCTG
The DNA here is from genome assembly GCF_900187615.1 of Pseudomonas sp. Irchel s3f7. GTDB lineage: Bacteria > Pseudomonadota > Gammaproteobacteria > Pseudomonadales > Pseudomonadaceae > Aquipseudomonas. The sequence goes on from NZ_FYDO01000020.1 coordinate 7,511, forward strand.
GTGGCTCGTCACGAAACCCTGCGCACGGTGTTTGCCCGCGATGCCGATGACAGCTTGCGGCAAGCCCCGAGCGCTGAGCCGCTGCGAATCGAGCACGTGGACTTCAGTGCACTGCCCGCCGCTGACCGTGAACGCGCCGTGGCTGAAAGCGCAGAGCAACAATCGGTATTGCCGTTCGATCTCGCAGTCGGCCCCCTGCTGCGGGTGACCTTGCTCAAGCTCGCCGAGCAGGAACATGTCCTGCTGCTGACCCTGCACCACATCGTCTCCGATGGCTGGTCGATGAACGTGCTGATCGACGAATTCATCGGCTGCTATGACGCGTTCGATGCAGGCACGCAACCGCAACTCGCGCCGCTGCCGATCCAGTACAGCGACTACGCCCTGTGGCAGCGTCGCTGGCTGGAGGCGGGCGAGCAGGCGCGGCAACTGGCCTACTGGCAGGCGCAGTTGGGCGATGAGCATCCGGTGCTGGAATTGCCACTGGATCACTCGCGTCCGGCGATGCCGAGTTATCGCGGCACCCGCTTCGAATTCGCGGTCGACGCACAACTGGCCGAACACCTGCGCTCTACCGCGCAGAAACACAACGTCACCCTGTTCATGCTCTTGCTCGGCGCGTTCAACGCGCTGCTGCATCGCTACACCGGGCAAACAGACCTGCGCGTCGGCGTCCCCATCGCCAACCGCAACCGGGCGGAAATCGAAGGGCTGATCGGTTTTTTCGTCAACACCCAAGTGCTGCGTACGCAACTGGACGGCCAGACGCGGGTCGACGACTTGCTGCGCGCCATCAAGGAAACCGCCCTCGGTGCCCAGGCCCATCAGGACTTGCCGTTCGAACGTCTGGTCGAGGCATTGAAACTGGAGCGCAGCCTCAGCCACACGCCGCTGTTCCAGGTGATGTACAACCATCAGCCGCACGTTGCGGACATGGCTTCGGTGAGCACCGCTTCCGGTCTTGAACTGAGTAGCGTCGACTGGCAAAGCCGCACCACCCAGTTCGACCTGACCCTCGACACCTGGGAGAAGGGCGGCAAGCTGCATGCGGCGCTAACCTACGCCAGCGACCTGTTCGAGGCCGACACCATCGCACGCATGGCCGGGCACTGGACGCGTCTGTTGCAGGCGATGGTCGACGACTCGACGCAAAAAATCGGCGAGTTGCCGATGCTGACGGCGGATGAACAGCAAGTGCTGGTGCATGACTGGAACCGCACCGCCGAGGTTTATCCTGTCGAGCAGTGCATGCATCAGTTGATCCAGGCCCAGGCCCGGCGCACACCCGAGGCGCCAGCCTTGGTGTTCGGTGAGCGTCAGCTCAGTTACGCGCAACTCGATGCACGCAGCAATCAACTCGCCCATTGCCTGCGCGAGCACGGTGTCGGTCCGGATGTGTTGGTGGGGATTTGCGTTGAGCGCTCGCTGGAAATGGTCATCGGCCTGCTGGCGATTCTCAAGGCCGGTGGCGCCTATGTACCGCTCGACCCGGAGTACCCGGCCGAACGCCTGACCTACATGATCGAAGACAGCGCGATTGGCTTGCTGCTCAGCCAAAGCGCATTGCTCGCCGCGTTGCCGACCGAGGGCGTCAAGGTCATTGCCCTCGACCAGCAAGGGGACTGGCTCGACGGCTACAGCGAAACCTGCCCGCAGGTTGAGGTGCACCCGCTGAACCTGGCCTATGTGATTTACACCTCCGGCTCCACGGGCAAACCCAAGGGCGCCGGTAACAGTCACGCAGCGCTGGTCAACCGTTTGTGCTGGATGCAGCAGGCGTACGGGATCGATGACAGCGACTCGGTGTTGCAGAAAACTCCGTTCAGTTTTGACGTCTCGGTGTGGGAGTTTTTCTGGCCATTGATGACGGGCGCACGTCTGGTGGTGGCACCGCCGGGTGCGCATCGGGAACCGGCGCGGTTGATCCGGATCATCAAGGATTACGGCATCAGCACTTTGCATTTTGTGCCGTCGATGTTGCAGGCGTTTATCCATGAGCCGGGTGTCGAGACGTGCTCAAGTCTCAAGCGTATTGCCTGCAGTGGCGAAGCGTTGCCGCTCGACGCACAGTTGCAGGTGTTCGCCAAACTGCCGGGCGCCGGGCTGTACAACCTGTATGGCCCGACCGAGGCCGCCATCGACGTGACCCATTGGACCTGCATCGACGAAGGCGCCGACAGCGTACCCATCGGCCGTCCCATCGCCAACCTGCGCACCCATGTGCTGGACGCGCAGTTGCTACCGGTCCCGGCGGGCGTGGCGGGGGAGTTGTACCTCGGCGGCGCCGGGCTGGCGCGCAGTTATCACCGGCGCCCGGCGCTCACTGCCGAGCGTTTCGTGCCGTGCCCGTTCCATGACGGCGCACGGTTGTACCGCACCGGCGACCGCGTGCGCCAGCGTGCCGACGGCGTAATCGAATACCTCGGTCGCCTCGACCATCAGGTCAAACTGCGAGGCCTGCGTATTGAGCTTGGCGAAATCGAAACCCGCCTGATGCAGCATCCGCTGGTGCGCGAAGCGGTGGTGCTGGTGCAGGGCGGCAAGCATCTGGTGGCGTACCTGGTGCTGGAAAACGCCGACGTCGATGCGCAATGGCCGCCAACCCTCAAGGCCTGGCTATTGAGCTCTTTGCCGGAATACATGGTGCCGACTTACCTGATGCCGCTGGACGCCTTGCCGGTGACCGCCAACGGCAAGCTCGACCGCAAGGCCTTGCCGCTACCGGAAGCCGCGCCGCAGCAAGCCTTCGTCGCACCGCAGGATCCGATGCAAACCGCGCTGGCGCAGATCTGGCAGGACGTGCTCGGGCTGGAGCGTGTCGGTCTTGAGGACAACTTCTTTGAGTTGGGCGGTGATTCGATCATCTCTATCCAGGTGGTCAGCCGTGCCCGTCAGGCCGGAATTCGCCTGAGTCCGCGTGATCTGTTCCAGTACCAGACGGTGCGCAGCCTGGCATTGATCGCGCTATTCGACAGCCACAGCGCTGTCGATCAAGGCCCGGTCAGCGGTGAGGTGATTCTGACCCCGGCGCAGCGTTACTTTTTCGATCAGGCCATCGCCCAGCGTCAGCACTGGAATCAGTCGCTGTTGTTGACGCCGCGAGAGGCGTTGAACCCTCAAGCGCTGGAAGCGGCACTGGTCAAGGTCATCAATCACCATGACGCCTTGCGTCTGCGCTTTATCGAAAGTGCTGACGACTGGAGCCAGCGTCATGCATCACCGGTCGAGTCTTCAGGATTGTGGCAGCGTCGTGCGTTGTCGACCGAAGAACTGACCGGGCTCTGCAATGACGCGCAACGCAGCCTCGATCTGGCAGACGGACCGCTGTTGCGCACTCTGCTGGTCGACCTCGACGATGGCAGCCAACGCCTGTTGCTGGCGATCCATCACCTGGCGGTGGATGGCGTGTCGTGGCGGGTGTTGCTCGAAGACTTGCAGCAGGCCTATCGGCAAGTGGCGTTGCCCGCGAAAACCAGCGCCTATCAAACCTGGGCCGCGCACCTGCAACAGCACGTCCAAACACTCAGTGAGCAGTTGCCGTACTGGCAGGCGCAACTGGCTGACGCGCGCGACTTGCCGTGCGACAACCCGCAGGGCAGTTTGCAGCATCGCCACGGGCACAAGATCGAATCGAAACTCGACGCAGGCTTGACCCAACGTTTGCTGCAACAAGCTCCGGCGGCTTATCGCACCCAGGTCAACGACCTGTTGCTCACCGCGTTGGCGCGGGTCATCTGTCGCTGGAGCGGGCACGACTCGACGTTGATCCAGCTCGAAGGCCATGGCCGCGAAGACCTGTTCGACGGCCTCGACCTGACGCGTACCGTCGGCTGGTTCACCAGTTTGTTCCCCGTGCGCCTGCAACCCGAGGCTGAGACTTGTGATGCAATCAAGGCGATCAAGGAGCAACTGCGCGCCGTACCGGCCAAGGGTTTGGGTTATGGGCTGCTGCGCTATCTCGGTGAACCGGCCCAGATCGAAGTCTTGAAAGGCTTATCGGCGCCAAGGATCACCTTCAATTACCTCGGGCAGTTCGACCGTCAGTTCGATGACGAGGCGCTGTTCGTCCCGGCCTCGGAGAGCGGTGGCCAGGCCCAGGGCGACGACGCGCCGCTGACCAACTGGCTGACACTGGAAGGCCAGGTCTATGGCGGACAACTCACGCTGCAATGGGGTTTCAGCCGCGACATGTTCGCCGACAGCACGGTGCAGCAACTGGCCGATGCCTATGCCGAAGAACTCAAGTCGTTGATCGAGCATTGCTGCGCGACAACGGCGGGCCAGGTCACGCCTTCGGACTTCCCGCTGGCGCAAATCACTCAGGCGCAACTGGACGCTTTGCCCGTCGCCGCGCCCGCCATCGAGGACGTTTACCCACTGACGCCGATGCAGCAGGGCATGCTGTTCCACACCCTGTACGAACCTCAGGCCGAGGCCTACATCAATCAATTGCGCCTGGATATTCAGGGCCTTGAAATCGCGGCGTTCGGCCGGGCGTGGCAGGCGGCGATCAATCGCCACGACATCCTGCGCAGCAGCTTCCACTGGCTGGGGCTTGAGTGCGCGCATCAGGTGATTCATCGCCAGATCGACCTGCAACTGCAAGTGATCGAAGCAGACGATATCGACCTCGATGCTTTGGCAACTGAAGCGCGCAGCCGTGGTTTCGAACTGAGCAGCGCGCCGTTGTTTCGCTTGATGCTGGTGCGTCGGGGCCGCGAAGACTGGCACCTGATCTACACCTGTCATCACATCCTCATGGACGGCTGGAGCAACGCGCAATTGCTCGGCGAAGTCATCCAGCACTATGCCGGCCAGACGTTGGCCAAGCCGTTGGGACAATACCGCGACTACCTCGGCTGGATTGCGCAACAACCGCTGCCGGCCGCCGAGCAGTTCTGGAAACAGGCACTGGCGCCGCTGGAAACCCAGACGCTGTTGGCGCAAGCCTTGCCGGCGCCGGTCGAAGGGCGAGGTATGGGCGAGCATCAACTGACTGTTGAAAGTGCCGCGCTGCAACGCCTGAGTGATTTCGCCCGCCAGCAGAAAATCACCCTCAACACCTTGCTTCAAGGTGCATGGGCGCTTCTGTTGCAGCGCTACACCGGCCAGTCTTGCGTGGCCTTCGGCGCGACGATTGCCGGGCGTTCCGCGTCGTTGCCGGGCATCGAGCAGCAGTTGGGATTGTTCATCAACACCTTGCCGATCATTGCCCATCCGTCAGCGTCGCAATCGGTGGGCGATTGGCTCAATCAACTGCAAACCCTGAACCTGAGCCTGCGTGAGTTCGAACACGTGCCGCTCTACGATATTCAGGGCTGGGCCGGGCAGCAGGGGGCGCTGTTCGACAGTCTGCTGGTGTTCGAAAACTTCCCGGTGGCCGAAGTCCTCAAGCAAGGCGCGCCAGCGGGCCTGACCTTCGGCGCGCTGCACCATCACGAAATCACCAGTTACCCGCTGACCCTCGGTATTGAAGTCGGCACCGCGTTGCGTCTGGATTTCAGTTTCGACCGCAGCCGGTTCAGCGCCGCGCAGATCAGCCAGTTGGGCGCGAGTCTGTTGCAGGTGCTGGCGCAGTTCGTAGCCCAACCACAGCAGGCACTCGGTGCTGTCAGCCTGCTGGATGCTCAGGCCCAAGACCGAGTACTGCGTAACTCGCGTCCACCGGCAGCGCGACTGGACAGCCCGTTGCTGGTCCATCAGCGTTTCGAGCAGCAAGCGACATGCACACCCGATTCGCTGGCGGTGGTAGCGGGTGACGAACGCCTGACGTACGCCCAACTCAATGCGCAAGCCAACCAACTCGCCCATCGCCTGCGCGCCCACGGTGTCGGGCCGGGGCAGCGGGTCGGCCTGTCGGTACGGCGCAATGCGCGGATGATCGTCAGCCTGATGGCGATCCTCAAGTCCGGCGCCGGGTATGTGCCGCTGGACCCGGATTACCCGGGCGAGCGCCTGGCCTACATGATCGAAGACAGCGGCATCGACCTGCTGCTGGCGCAATCGGGCCTGCTCGCCGATGTACTGCTGCCGCAAGGTTTGCCGCGCCTGACGCTGGACTTGAGCGAAGACGCCGGGTACTCCACCGACAACCCGGACAACCTTGCCAGCGCCGAAGACCTCGCGTACCTGATCTACACCTCCGGCTCCACCGGACGCCCGAAAGGTGTGTGCCTGGCCCATGCCGCACTGCGCGAGTTCTGTGTGATTGCGGCGGATTATTCAGGCCTGACCCCTGAAGACCGCGTGCTGCAATTCGCCACGTTCAGCTTCGACGGCTTCGTCGAGCAGTGCTATCCACCGCTGTGTGTGGGCGCGGCGTTGGTGATGCGCGGCGATGAACTGTGGGACACCGACATGCTTTATCACCAGATCATTGAGCATGACGTGACGGTGGCGGACTTGCCGGCGGCGTATTGGTTCTTGCTGTCCCGGGAGTGGGCCGCTCAGCCTCGGCGCGACAAGGGGCGTTTGCGTCAGGTCCATGTCGGCGGCGAAGCCATGTCCCTAGAAGGCTTGAAATTGTGGCACGCCGCAGGATTGAGCGATGTGCGTTTGCTCAACACCTACGGGCCGACCGAAGCGACCGTGGTTTCCAGCATCCACGAATGCACCCTGGCCGATACCCGCAACCCCATCGGCGTGCCCATCGGTAAAGCGCTGCCGGGCCGTGCGTTGTATGTGATCGACACAGAGGGTCATCTGCTGCCGAGCGGTTGCGTCGGCGAGTTGTGCATTGGCGGTGATGCGGGACTCGCCCAGCGCTATCACCAGCGCCCGGACTTGAGTGCCGAGCGCTTCATCGCCGATCCGTTTTCCACCACACCGGGGGCGCGGCTGTACCGCAGCGGCGACCTCGCACGCTATCGCGAAGACGGCGCGCTGGAGTATCTGGGGCGCATCGACCATCAGGTGAAAATCCGTGGCTTCCGGGTCGAGTTGGGTGAGCTCGAAGCGCACCTGCAAGGCTTGCCGATGATCAGCGAAGCGGCGGTGCTGGTGCACGAAGCCGTGGGTGGCAAGCAGTTGATCGGCTACGTGGTGCCGGCCAATGCCGAACTGCTGAGCACAGATTCGCGTCAACTCACCGACACCGTTCGCCGCGCCTTGGGTGAGCGTCTGCCGGATTACATGCTGCCCGCGCAATTGGTCCTGATGGCCGCGCTGCCGCTCAATCGCAACGGCAAGCTCGACCGTGCGGCGCTACCGGCGCCGGACGTCTGGGAAGCGGCCACAGGCACCGCGCCGCAGGGTGAGCTGGAAAACCAGCTGGCGCAGATCTGGCAACAGGTGCTGCAGATCCCACGGGTCGATCGCGAAAACAGCTTCTTCGAACTGGGCGGGCATTCGTTGCTGGCCACGCAGATCGTCTCGCAGATACGTCAGCGCCTCGGCCTGTCGGTGAGCCTGCGTAGCCTGTTCGAACACCCGCGCCTTGAGGATTTCGCCGCGCAGGTGCAAACCCTGCAACGCATCTGCGAGCGCCCGGCGCTGGTGGCGGACACTGGCGGCGAGCGGCAGCCGTTGTCCTTCGCTCAGCAGCGCTTGTGGTTCCTGTGGAACCTGGAACCGGACAGTTCGATGTACAACATGCCCGGTGCGTTGCGCCTGCGCGGTGAACTGAAACTTGAAGCCTTGCGCCAGACCTTCGACATTCTGGTGCAGCGTCATGCCGTGCTGCGCACCACTTTCTACGAGGAGGACGGCCAGGCTTGGCAGCGCGTGCAGGGGCAATTGCCGTTGAGTTTTGATGCCATCGACCTGCGGCATTTGCCATCGCCGGATAATGAGGCCCAGCAGTTGGCCCGCGAAGACGTCGCCCGGCCATTCGATCTGCGCCACGGTCCGCTGCTGCGAGTCCGCGTGCTGCGGGTCGCGGATCAGGAACACGTGCTGCTGTTGACCGTGCACCACATCGTTGCCGATGACTGGTCGTTCCGCATCCTGATCAACGAGTTCGTGACGCTGTACCCGAGCCTCAACCGTGGCGAAACGCCTCAACTTCCAGCCCACAGCGTGCAATACGCCGACTTCGCCAAATGGCAGCGTCAGTGGCTGGAGCAGGGCGGGGAACTGCAACGCCAGCTCGATTACTGGCAGCAGCGGCTCGGTGAGCCACTGCCCGTGCTGGAGCTCCCGGCTGACGGCGATCAACGCACGGCCGCGGAAGGCGCCAATGCGCATTTCACCTTCAGCGCAGAACTGAGCCAGCAACTGCGCGACTTCGCCCAACAGCACGATCTGTCGCTGTTCATGCTGCTGTTGGCCGGTTTCACCCTGGTGTTGCGCCAGCGCACCGAGGTCAATCGCGTGCGCATCGGCACCGATATCGCCAACCGAAATCAAGCCGAGCTTGAAGAAATGGTCGGCTTCTTCGTTAACCAATTAGTTCTGCAAATTGACGTGGAGGTCGAGCAGTCGGCCAGGCAGTTGCTGGACGCGTGCCGTCGCGCGGTGCTGGAGGCTTCGGACCATCAAGACCTGCCGTTCGAGCGACTGGTGGAAGCCTTGCGCTTGCCGCGTCGGGCCGGACGCTCGCCGCTGTTCGACATCAAGCTGATTTACCAGGAAGGCGTCGGTCGCCTGCCGTCGATGCAAGGCTTGCAGGTCGAGGACTTTGCGTCGGGGCGTCAAGCCGCCGAGATCGGCATGGTCGCCGCGTTCTACAACGACGCCGAGCACGTTCACCTGAGTTTCGAGACACCGGCCGGCCAGTACTTGCCGAGCACGCTGGAATGTCTGTTCGAGCAGATTCAGGCCGTGCTGCAAGCGCTGTTGCGCGTCGACGAGTTGAGCGTGGGCCAATTGCTGGAGGTGGCCACGGACGTGCAGCGCCGCGCCGAAACGCGCCTGAGTGAACAACGCAAGGCCTTGCTCGGCGGCGCCATGGCGATCAAGCGACGCTCGGCGAACCGCGGCGCGCCGACCGCGCAATCGGCGGCGGACTGATTCAGTCGACGGTGCTCAACCTGCACCGTCGTCAACATTTTCTGGAGGGGTTTATGAGCGTTTCAACGACCAGGTCCATTGCCAAATTGGGTCGTGGTGCCCGCAAGAGCCTGTCCACCGATCCGACGCAACTGGTGAGTTTCGCGCCGATGTTCGAGGGCGTCAGCATGCCGCTGGTGTGCCGTCCGGCCGTACCTGGCGTGAGTCTCGTGGAATGGGCGATCCAGAATCGCGCCCTGATCGAAACCCGCTTGCTGGAACACGCGGTGATTTTGTTCCGCGGCTTCCAGGTCGCCGACATCGCCGAGTTCAACCGTTGCGTCGATGCGATTTCCGGTGGCGCGCTGGAGTACCTGTTCCGCGCCTCGCCACGAACCCAGATCACCGGTCAGTTCAAGATCTACAGCTCCACCGATTACCCGGCGCCGGAGAAAATCTTCCCGCACAACGAGCACTCGTATTCGCCGGTGTTCCCGCGTCATCTGTACTTCTACTGCGACACCCCGTCGACCACCGGCGGTGAAACGCCGTTCGGTGATACCCGTCAGATTTTGGCGCGGATCGACCCGGCAGTGCGCGAGGAATTCCAGCGCAAACGCATCCAGTACGTGCGCAACTATGGCGACGGCATGGGCCTGCCGTGGCAGACCGTGTTCCAGAGCGAGGACCGCGCAGACGTCGAAGCCTACTGCGCGAAGATCGGTATCCAGGCCGAATGGAAGTCCGGCAATCGCCTGCGCACCCGGCAAAACGGCCCGGCCATCGTGCGCCACCCGCTGACCGGCGAACGCATCTGGTTCAACCACGGCACCTTCTTTAACGCGCTGACCCTGCCCGACAGCATCCGCGACAACCTGCTGCGCGAGTTCGGCCCGCAGGACTTGCCACAGAACACCTTTTTCGGTGACGGCACGCCGATTCCCGAGGACGTGATCCGTCACCTGCAAGGCATCTACCGCGACGTGATGGTCGAGTTCGCCTGGGAGAAGGGCGACGTGGTCCTGCTCGACAACATCCTCAGCGTGCATGCGCGCAACGAATTCACCGGCTACAGAAAAATCCTCACGGCCATGGCCATCGCGCAGAAAAGCGCCGACCTGGATCAGGAATAAGGACACCCGACATGAACACCACTGCCCTCGAACCTTCGGTAGACGTATTCCAGACTTCGGCCCAACAGGCGTTCTATCTGCGCGCCCAGGAACTGGCTGGACAAACCCTGTTTGCCGCCCTGACGCTGCCGCTGGCCCAACCGGTGACCGCGCAAGTTTTGCGCGCAGCGCTTGAAACGCTGGGCCAGCGCCACGAAACCCTGCGCACGGTTTATCGCCGCTTGCCGGGGATGAAATGGCCGGTGCAAAGCCTGTGCGATCAACTGCCGCTCACGTTGCTGGACCGCCAGCCTTGCGTGGCTGACGCCTTCGAGCGCAGTCGTGAAGCCATGCTCAACGATCCGATCCGGGTGCTGGCGGTGGCGCCGGTCGAGACCGCTGACGGACAGCATTGGGTCACGGTGCTGACGCTGGCGAGCAGCTTCGATGAAGCCTCGTTGCGCGTGCTTTCAAGCGAACTCGCCAGTCTGTTGCGCGGCGAAACGCTGCCCGTCGACGAAGAAGCACTGCAATACCTTGACTACACCGCGTGGCAGCAAGAACTGCGCGACGAAGACCTCGGCCATCAAGGCGCGGCGTTCTGGCGCAACCTGCAACAAAAGTTCGTCGTGGCGCACCGCTTGCCCTTCGAAAAAGCGGTCGACGTTGCGCGGGTGCGTCGTCAGGCCATGCTCGCTGACAGCCAATGGTTTGGCGACGTGCAGCGGACAGCCGCTGACTTCGGTGTCGAGGCCGAACAGGTGGTGTTGCTGCTGTGGAGTGCCTTTGTTGCGCGCATCGGCAATCAGGACAAGTTGTTGATCGGCTGGCAAGTAGAGGGGCGCAACGAGCAAACAACTGCGACCCTCGGACGCTTCGCCCGTCGCTTGCCGGTGGCCTTCGATTACCGCAGCCATCAAACATTGGCACAAGCGCTGGCATCGTTTACCGCCAACCTTGAGCAATCGCTGTCGTGGCTCGACTGCCTCAACGAGTTCGAGTTGAGCGCCGAAGGCACCGCGCCGCTGCGTTATGGTTTCGTCTATGAAACCGGTGTCGAACCCGCTATCGAGGTCGACGATGCCAACCCCGAAGTCCTGCGCCTGCGGGTTCAGGGTGAGCGGTTGCAGCTGTCGTGTCCGGAGGGCACAGTCCCGGAATCGATGCTGAGCGAATGGCTGGCCCAGTTTGCCGAGTTCAGCCGCCAGTTGCTCGCAGTGCCCGAGCTGACGCTGGCTCAGGCAAGTCTGGTCAATGAGGCGCAACTGAACCGATTGATCGAGAGCTTCAACCCGAACGCCACCGAGCAGGTGTTGCCGTGCCGCTTCCTGCAAGAACTGTTCAGCGAACAGGCGCGGCTGCACCCGCAGCGCATCGCGGTGAGCGTCAACGGTGAGCACCTGAGCTACGCCGAACTCGATGCACGCTCCAACCAGGTGGCCAATACCTTGCGCGGTCAAGGCGTCAAACCGGATCAGATCGTGGCGGTTTACGGCCAGCGTTCGCTGGAAATCGTCATCGCGCTGTTGGGCACGCTGAAGGCGGGCGCGGCGTATTTGCCGCTGGACCCGAACTACCCGATTGAACGTCTGGCGTTCATGCTCGCCGACACAGGGGCGCGTCAGGTATTGGCCTGTCAGCCGTTGCCAGAAGCGTTGCTCAGTGAACACGTTGTTTCCCTGATGCCGGGTGCCGAAGTCTGGTCCGCGTCGCCGACTCAACCTGAACCCCAGGGCGACAGCGCGAACCTGGCCTACGTCATCTACACCTCCGGCTCCACCGGCAAGCCCAAGGGCGTGATGATCAGCCATGCCAACGCCGTGGCTTCGACCCTGGCGCGCAGTGCCTTCTATCGTCAGCCGTTGCGTTCGTTCCTGATGCTCTCGTCGTTCTCCTTCGACAGCTCGGTGGCCGGGGTTTTCTGGGCGTTGGGGCAGGGTGCGACCCTGTGCCTGTCGGACGAAGACAGCTACAAGGATCCGGCGCAACTGGCGGCGTTGATCCAGCGGGAAGAAGTTTCCCACTACCTGACCTTGCCGTCCTATCACGCGCAGATTCTCGAACACCTCGACCGTCAGGCGCTGGCCTGCGTGATTGTCGCTGGCGAAGCGTGCAGTAACGCGCTGGTGCAACGACATCGCGAGGCATTGCCGGGGGTGGCGCTGGTCAACGAATACGGCCCGACCGAAGGCACCGTGTGGTGTTCGGCCTGGGAGCTACCGCTCGGCGAAGACGACAGTATTCCGATTGGTCAACCGATTGCCGGCATGCGCATCCACGTGCTGGGGCCGGACCTGCAACCGGTGGCCGTGGGCGTTGAGGGCGAGTTGTATGTCGGTGGTGCCGGCATTGCCCGGGGTTATCTGCAACGGGCCACGCTGAGTGCTGAGCGCTTTGTGCCCGACCTGTTCGCGAAAACGGCGGGCCAACGCTTGTACCGCACCGGTGACCTGGCGCGTTATCGCGCCGATGGCGTGCTGGAGTATCTGGGCCGGGTCGACCATCAAGTGAAAATCCGTGGTTTTCGCATCGAGCTGGGCGAGATCGAAGCGGCCATGCGCAACGCTCCGGGCATCGAAGACGCCGCGGTGATTGCCCGCGAAACCCCGACCGGTCCGCAACTGCTGGGCTTCGTGGTGTCCCCGACTGACACCGCCGACATCCGCCTCAACGAGCTGCGCAGCCACCTGGCCGAAGCGCTGCCCGAGCACCTGCAACCGACGCGCTTGCAGGTGCTGGAAGGTTTCCCGCTGATGCCCAACGGCAAACTCGATCGTCAGGCGTTGCTCGATCTGGATGTGCGCCGCAGCGCCTTCGTCGCCCCGCGCAACGATCTGGAAAAAGCGCTGGCGGCGATCTGGGCCGAAGCGCTGCACGTCGAGCGCGTTGGCGTGCACGACAACTTTTTCGAACTCGGCGGGCACTCGCTGTTGGCCACGCGCATTCGTGCGCGGATTCAGGAACAACTGAACCTGGCGATCCCGCTCAAGCTGTTCTTCGAAGGCGACACCCTGGAGCGTCTGGCGGCGCAGATCGAGCAGTTCCGTCAGCACAGTGAACATAAAGAAAACGATGTAGACGCTCTCGAAGCGTTGTTCGACGAAGTGGATGAGGAACACGCGCGATGAGTGCTGCACCGGACAGAATGATGACCCTGGCCCAGCGTTTCTGCGGCTTGAGCGTGGACGCCCGGCGTGCGTTGCAACAAAAGATGCACGCCCAGGGACTGACCCTGGAACGGCTGCCGATTCCGCCAAGGGATCCCAGCGTCGACACCCTGCCGGCGTCCTACGCGCAGCAGCGCTTGTGGTTCCTCTGGCAGATGCAGCCCCAGGCCACCGCCTACAACCTGACCGGTGCCTTTCGCCTGAATGGCGCGCTGAATCATGAGGCACTGGCGCAAACCTTGAGCGCGCTGGTGCAGCGTCATGAAGTGCTGCGCACCACGTTTGTCTTCGACGACCAGCAGGTGCTGCAAAAAATCCACCCGCACATGGACGCGCCGCTGGTCGACGTCAGCGCGGGCGACGAGGCCGAGCTGCAACGGCAAATCGCCCTGAATGCCGAGCAGCCGTTCGACTTGCAGAATGGCCCGCTGATGCGTTGCCGGTTGATCCGCCTCGACGCCGAGCAACACGTGTTGGTCATGACTTTTCATCACATCGTCACCGACGGCGGTTCGCTGCCGATCCTGTTGCAGGAGTTCACCCGACTTTATGCGCAACTGAGTGCCGGGCAGCCTGCGCAGCTGCCGGAGCTGGGCATCCAGTACGCCGATTTCGCCCGCTGGCAACGGCTATGGCTGGAGGCCGGTGAAGCTGAGCGTCAACTTGATTACTGGCACCAACAGTTGGGTAACGAACACCCGCCACTGAACCTGCCGACTGACCGTCGACGTCCGGCGTTCCCTAGCCAGCAGGGCGCCAGCGTCGAACTGAAGGTTTCAGCCGCATTGACTGCGCAGTTGCGCGAACTCGCCCGCCGCGAAGGTTGCACCCTGTTCATGCTGTTGATGGCGGCGTTGCAGACGTTGTTGCATCGCTACAGCGGCGAGCAGGACATCCGCGTCGGCGTGCCGATTGCCAACCGCACCCGCCAGGACGTGGAAAACCTGCTGGGCTTTTTCGTCAACACCCAGGTGCTGCGCAGCCAGCCCCAGGCGGACAAGCCGTTTGTGCAGTTGCTGGCTGAAATCAAAGCCGCAGCACTTGGCGCGCAAGCCCATCAGGATTTGCCTTTCGAACAACTGGTCGATGGCCTCGGTGTGGAACGCAGCCTGAGCCACACGCCGTTGTTCCAAGTGATGTTCAATCACCAGCGCGACAGCGCTGATCCACAGCGTTGGGACTTGCCGGGCTTGAGCGTCGAGCCGCTGATCTGGGATGAAAAAACCACCAAGTTCGACCTGATGCTCGACACCGTCGAGGGCGATGAGGCTATCCACGCGTCGTTCGTCTACGCCACCGAATTGTTCGATGCTTCGACCATCGAGCGTCTGGGCCGGCATTGGTTGAACCTGTTGCAGGCGATCTGCGCGGATAGCCGCGTGGCCCTGGCCGATTTGCCGATGCTCGACGAGTCCGAGCAGCACGCGACCTTGCTCGACTGGAATCGCAGCGCGGTATTGAACAGCGATCCGGCGAACGCTCTGTGCGCCCATCAATTGATCGAGGCGCAAGCTGCCGCGCATCCGCACAACATCGCCGTGACCGGCGAGGGCGCCACCCTCACTTACGCCGAGCTGAACAGCCGCGCCAACCGCATCGCCCATCGCCTGCGCGAACGCGGCGTGGGCCCGGACGTAATGGTCGGGATCGCCCTTGAGCGTTCGCTGGAAATGGTCGTCAGCCTGGTTGCGATCCTCAAGGCCGGTGGCGCCTATGTGCCGCTGGATCCGCAATACCCGCAGGATCGCCTGGCCTACATGCTCGCCGACAGCGGCACGCGCCTGTTGCTGACCGATTCCGCATTGCTGCCGCGCCTGCCGTTGAACGACAGCATTGAAGTGATCTGCCTCGATCACGCCAGCGACTGGCTGCTTGAGGCCAGTGCCGACAACCTGCCGAACCTGACAGCGCCGCAGAACCTGGCCTACGTCATCTACACCTCGGGTTCCACCGGCAAACCCAAAGGCACGCTGTTGCCCCACAGCAACCTGACGCGTCTGTTCAGTGCCACCGAACATTGGTTCGGTTTCAACGCCGACGATGTCTGGAGCCTGTTCCATTCCTATGCCTTCGACTTTTCCGTGTGGGAAATCTTTGGTGCGCTGTTCCACGGCAGCAAACTGGTGGTGGTGCCCCACGCGGTCAGTCGTTCGCCAGAAGACTTCGCGAACTTGCTCCGTGATGAGCGTGTAACGGTGCTCAACCAGACGCCGTCGGCGTTCCGCCAGTTGATGCCGTTCGCTTGTGCCGACGCGAAAAACATGGCCCTGCGTTACGTGGTGTTCGGCGGCGAGGCGCTGGACGTGGCCAGCCTGCGTCCGTGGTACGACGCGTTCGATGACCGGCAACCGTTGCTGATCAACATGTACGGCATCACCGAAACCACGGTGCACGTGACCTACCGACCGCTGTCCCGCGCCGATCTCGACGGCGCCAACGGTTCGCCGCTGGGCGAGCCGATCGGCGACCTGCGCTGGTACGTGCTCGACCCGCGCCTGAACCTGGTGGCCAAAGGCTGCGTGGGTGAACTGTACGTCGGCGGTGCCGGCCTCGCTCGCGGCTATCACCAGCGCGCTGACCTGACGGCTACGCGGTTTGTCCCGGATCTGTTTGCCGATGAGGCCGGAGGGCGCCTGTATCGCACCGGCGACCTGGCCCGCTATTGCACCGATGGCAGCATCGAATACTCGGGGCGCATCGACCATCAAGTGAAGATTCGCGGTTTCCGCATTGAACTGGGGGAAATTCAGGATCGCCTGCAAAGCCATCCGGCCATCGAGCAGGCGCTGGTGCTGGCGCCCGAGGTCAATGGCAGCGTGCAACTGGTGGCGTGGTTCACCGCGAACGGCGACGACGGCGATATGCGCCAGTCCCTGCGCGAGCATTTGCAGGCCGGTTTGCCGGATTACATGGTGCCGGCGCACTTGATCAAGCTCGACCAATGGCCGCTGACCGGAAACGGCAAGCTTGATCGCAATGCCTTGCCCAAGCCTGATGCCGCGCTGGCGCAACAGGCCTACACGGCACCGTTGGATGAGATGCAGGCTGCGTTGGCAGCGATCTGGCAAGACGTGCTCAAGCTCGAACGCGTGGGCATCGACGATAACTTTTTCGAGCTGGGCGGCGACTCGATCATCTCGATCCAGGTGGTCAGCCGAGCGCGGCAGGTCGGGATTCGCATCACCCCGCGGGACCTGTTCCAGCACCAAACCGTGCAGAGCCTGGCGAAGGTCGCCGAGCGCAGTGCAGGGTTGTTGATCGATCAGGGGGCGGTGCGTGGTGAGGTGTTGCTGACGCCGATCCAGCATTGGTTTTTCGAGCAGGACATCGAGGCGCGGCATCACTGGAACCAGTCGCTGCTGCTGGAACTGCGCGAGCCGCTGGACAGCGCCAGTCTGCAACAGGCCTTGGCCGCATTGGTGGAGCATCACGATGCATTGCGTCTGCGCTTGTGTGAGGTCAATGGCGTCTGGCAACAGGCCCAGGCCGAACAGTGGAGCAGCGCCGAGGTACTGTGGCAGCGACAGGCTGCCAACGCCGATGAACTGCTGGAACTGTGCAACGCCGCGCAAGCCAGTCTGAATTTGCAGGACGGCCCGCTGTTGCGTGCGTTGCTGGTGGACATGGGCGCGGCGGGCCAGCGATTGCTGCTGGTGGTGCATCACCTGGCGGTGGACGGCGTGTCCTGGCGTTTGCTGCTGGAAGATTTGCAAACCGCGTATCAACAAGCGCAGCAGGCTCAACCGCTGCGTCTGCCCGCGAAAACCAGCGCTTATCAAGCCTGGGCTGCTCGCCTGCAATCCCATGCGCAAAGCACTGAGCTGACCCGCCAGGCCGCTTATTGGCAGGACCAGTTCCGCGACGTGCAGGTCGAGTTACCTGCCGACAATCCGCAAGGCAGCCTCGCCAGCCACCATGCCGTGAGTGTGGAAACGCTGCTCGACAGCACCTTCACTCGCCAACTGTTGCAGGACGCTCCGGCGGCTTATCGGACTCAGGTCAACGACCTGCTGCTGACGGCGCTGGCGCGGGTGCTGGGCCAATGGACCGGCCAGCCGTCGACGCTGGTGAAGCTCGAAGGCCATGGCCGCGAAGATCTGTTCGACGACATCGACCTGACCCGGACGCTGGGCTGGTTCACCTCTATCTTCCCGGTAAAACTGACCCCGGCCAGCGATCTGGCCGGCAGCATCAAAGCGGTCAAGGAACAACTGCGCGCCGTGCCGGACAAGGGCATTGGTTTCGGTATCCTGCGCTATCTGGCCGACGCCGGGCTTGAGGATCTGCCGTCGCCTCAGGTCACCTTCAACTACATGGGCCAGTTCGACGCCAGCTTCGACGAGCACGCGCCGTGGCGCCCGGCCAAGGAAAGCGGTGGCGCCGAGCAGGGTGAATCGGCCGCAATGGACCGGGGCCTGAGCATCAACGGTCAGGTCTATGCCGGGCAATTGCGCCTGAGCTGGACCTTCAGCGGTGACGTGTTCAACCCGCAAACCGTGCAGCGCCTGGCCGATGCCTACGCCATGGAATTGCAGCGGTTGATTGAACACTGCCTCAGCGGTGCCGGTGGTTTGACCCCGAGCGATGTACCGCTGGTGCGCGTCGATCAGGTGCAGCTTGATGCTTTGCCTTTGGCCGCAAACCGGATCGAAGACATCCTGCCCCTGTCGCCGATGCAGCAAGGCATGCTGTTCCACAGCCTGTTCGCTCCAGATGCCGGTGCCTACGTGCCGCAGATGCGCGTGGATGTGCAAGGCCTCGACGTCGAAGCCTTCCGTGATGCCTGGCAACAGACGCTCAATCGCCATAACGTTTTGCGCGCCGCGTTCTTCAGCGAAAGCAATGGCTCGCGGCCGCTGCAAGTGATTCTCGCCGACGCCACGCTGCCGCTGACCGTGTTCGATTGGCGCGATCAGGCCGACGTTACTGACGCGCTGGATCGTCTGGCCGAGGACGACCGATTGCGCGGTTTTGACCTGATGGCGGCGCCATTGCTGCGCCTGACGCTGGTGCAAACTGCCCGCGATACGCACCACCTGATTTTCACCAACCACCACATCCTGCTGGATGGCTGGAGCACTTCGCAGTTGTTCGGCGAAGTGCTGCAACGGTATTCCGGAACCATGCCCGCGCCGGGTGTTGGCCGGTATCGCGATTACATGACTTGGCTGGACACCCGTGATCGCGCCGCTTGCGAAGCATTCTGGCTGGAGCAGTTGCAGACGTTCGCCGAGCCGACCCGTTTGGCCGGTGCCCTGCCGGGGCCGGTTGCGGGGCAGGGCGGTGGTCATCGCACTCTGCACCTGAGCCTGGATCGTACAGCCACCGAACGCCTAAGCGGGTTCGCCCGTCATGCGCGCGTCACGCCCAACACCGTGCTGCAAGCGGCGTGGCTGTTGCTGTTGCAGCGCTACACCGGTCAACAAACCGTCGCGTTCGGCGCCACGGTGTCGGGGCGTCCGAGCGAGTTGCAGGGGATCGAGCAGCAGATTGGCCTTTTCATCAACACCCTGCCAGTGATCGCCACGCCGCACCCCGAGCGCACGGTCAGCCAATGGATCGATGAAATCCAGGCCCTCAACCTCAAGTTGCGCGACGTCGAGTACACACCGCTGGCGGATGTGCAGCGCTGGGCCGGTCACTCTGGCGAGGCGTTGTTCGACACGTTGCTGGTGTTCGAAAACTATCCGGTTGCCCAAGCGCTGGAGGAAGGGAATTCCAGTGCATTGAAGTTCTCCGGCATCAGCAATCACGATCAAACCAGTTTTCCGCTGGCGATTGCCGCCGAGCTGGGCGAATGCCTGGACCTGCGTTTCAACTACGACACGGCGCTGTTCAGCGCCGAGGCCATCGAAGGCTTGAGCACACGTCTGCGCGCGTTGCTCGATACCATGGTGAGTGCGCCGCAGCAGCCATTGGGGCGTTTGAGCCTGCTCGATGCCGCACAAACGACGCAGCAGGTGGAAGGCTTCAACCGCACCGCGCAGACTTGGTCGGATATGCGTCCGGTCAACCAGTGTTTCGAAGATCAAGTGCTGAAGACCCCGGACGCACCGGCCCTGGTGTTTGCCGGCCAATCCCTCAGCTATCGCGAACTCAACCAACAGGCCAACCGACTGGCACACTACCTGCGCAGCCAGGGCGTCGGCGCCGAAGTGCTGGTGGGCATCGCTGCCGAGCGTTCGCTGGAGCTGGTGATCGGCCTGCTGGCGATCATGAAGGCCGGTGGCGCCTATGTGCCGCTGGACCCGGATTACCCGCGTGAACGCCTGCAACACATGTTCGAAGACAGCGGCGTGCACTTGCTGCTGACCCAGCGTCATCTGTTGGAGCGGTTGCCGATTCCAGCCGCCACCACGGCGATCTGCCTGGACGATATGGCGCCGTTGCTCGAAGGCCTGAGCGAAGAAAACCTGCCCTGCGTGGTCGAGCTGCAATCGCTGGCCTACATGATCTACACCTCCGGCTCCACGGGCAAACCCAAGGGCGCGGCCAACCGTCACGATGCCTTGTACAACCGTCTGGCATGGATGCAGGGCGCGTACCCGCTGGACGGGCGCGACACCGTGTTGCAGAAAACCCCGTTCAGTTTCGACGTGTCGGTCTGGGAGTTCTTCTGGCCGCTGATGGTCGGCGCACGCCTGGCCGTGGCCGAGCCGGGCGCCCATCGCGATCCGGCGCAATTGGTCAGCCTGATTGAGCAGTATCAGGTCAGCACTCTGCATTTCGTGCCGTCGATGTTGCAGGCCTTCGTCCAGGGCGAAGGCTTCGAGCGATGCGCCAGCCTGCGGCAGATCATGTGCAGTGGCGAAGCGCTGTCGGTGGATTTGCAGCACAGCCTGTTCGGCGTGTTGCCGCATGTCGGTTTGTACAACCTGTACGGTCCGACCGAAGCGGCCATCGACGTGACCCACTGGACCTGTGTCGATGACGGCGGCTTCAGCGTGCCGATCGGTTATCCGATTGCCAACCTGGTGACCTACATCCTCGACGACAGCCTGCAACCGCAAGTGGCGGGCTGCGTCGGCGAGTTGTACCTGGGCGGCATCGGCCTGGCCCGTGGTTATCACAACCGCCCGGACCTGACCGCCGAGCGCTTTGTCGCCAGCCCCTTCGGTGCGCAGGGCGAGCGCCTGTACCGCACCGGCGACCTGGCGCGTTACCGCGAAGACGGCGTGATCGAATACGTCGGTCGCATCGACCATCAGGTGAAAATCCGTGGTTTACGCATCGAACTGGGAGAAATCGAAGCCTGCCTATTGGAGCATCCACAGGTGCGCGAGGCCGTGGTGATCGCCCTCGATGTCGGCAAATCCAAACAGCTGGTGGCCTACGTCGTGGGTGATGCCGCCATCGATCCACTCAAGCAACACCTGCGCAACGCGCTGCCCGAGCACATGCAGCCGAGCCACGTACTGTTGCTCGATCAATTGCCGGTGACGCCCAACGGCAAACTCGACCGCCGGGCATTGCCGCAGCCGGACCAGCAAGTGCGCGAATACGTTGCGCCGCGCAATGCCGTGGAAACAACGCTGCAAGCGGTTTGGCAGGCATTGTTCGAAGTGCCGCAGATTGGCATGCAGGACAACTTCTTCGAACTGGGCGGCGATTCCATCGTCTCGATCCAGGCGGTCAGCCGTGCACGCAAAGCCGGGTTGAGCATTTCCCCCAAGGACGTGTTCAGCCATCCGACCATCGCCGAACTGGCGACGGTCGCCCAACCGCTCGCGGCGGCTCAACCCGTGCCGACACGGGTTGAGCCGGCAGCGGAAATCGAACTGAGTACCGCGCAATATCAGGCGCTGGAACTGACGGCGGACGAAGTCGAGGACGTCTATCCGCTGTCGCCGATGCAACAGGGCATGCTGTTCCATTCGGTGCAGGACGGCGATTCGGGGCTGTACGTCAACCAGATCGAAGTGGGCGTGCGCGGCGTCGATGGTGCACGTTTGCGCGAGGCGTGGGCCGACGCAGCCCGACGTCACGCGATCCTGCGCACCGCATTCCTGTGGGAGGGCGACAAGGAGCCGCTGCAAGTGGTGTTGCGCCACGCGTCTTCGTTGCTGACCGAACTGGACTGGCGCGGGCTGGATGAGCAGCCTGAGCGCGTGCGCCAATTGGCTTTCGAGGAGCGTGAGCGTGGCTTCTCGCTGAACCGTGCGCCGTTGCTGCGCCTGTTGCTGGTGCGTCTGGAGGACGACCGCTTTCGCCTGATCTGGACTTACCACCACATCCTCATGGACGGCTGGAGCGTGTCGCGCCTGATCGGTGAGGTGTTGCGTCATTACAGCGGTGAGGAGCACGAACCGGTTGCGGCCTATCGCGACTACATCGACTGGCTCGGCCAGCAAGTCGCCGAGGCCAGCGAAGCGTTCTGGAAAGACAAACTCAACAATCTCGAAGGCGCCACGCACCTGGCCCGCGCCTTGCCGGTCAAGGCGCCGCAAGCGGGTTATCACGCGATCTACACGCACCTGAGTGCCGAGCGGTCCGCACGTTTGCAAGCGTTTGCCCAGCAACAGCAGGTGACCCTCAATACCCTTGTGCAAGCCGCGTGGTTGCTGCTGTTGCAGCGCTACACCGGTCAGCGCACGGTGACGTTCGGCGCCACGGTGTCCGGTCGCCCGGAAACCCTCACCGGCTCGGAGAACATGCTCGGGCTGTTCATCAACACCTTGCCGGTGGTCAACACGGTGCCGACCGAGGCCCGCGTCGGCGACTGGTTACGGGAAATTCAGGCCTACAACCTCGACATCCGCGACTTTCAGCAAACCCCGCTCGGCGATATCCAGCGCTGGGCCGGGCAGGGCGGACAGTCGTTGTTCGACAGCATCATCGTGTTCGAAAACCAGCCGGTGGACCGCACGCTGCGCGAGTGGAACGGCGACTCCCTGCGTTTCGAGGACGTTTCCGATTTCGGCCTGACCAGCTTCGCCATGGACCTGATGGTCAGCCTCGATGAAGGGCTGCGCATCGAGTACATGCACCAGCGCGATCAGTTCGACCTGACGACCGTCGAAGTCCTGCGCAGTCACATGGAAAGCCTGATGCAGCGCCTGTGCGAGGACGCCGGGCGTGCCGTCGGCGAGCTGGGGTTGCTGATCCTGGACGAAGGGCGGGCGCTGGACGGCGAGCTGCCGGTGGTGGCTGACGGTGATGAAACACCGGTGCACGAGCTGATTCGTCAGCGTGCACGCCGGCAACCGGATCATACGGCGCTGGTCTTGAGCCATGCCGATCGCGATGCCGAGCACTTGAGCTACGCCGAACTGGACCGTCGCTCCGATGCCCTTGCGGTGCATCTGCTGGAACAAAGCGTGCAGGCCGAGGACGTGATCGGCGTGTTCATGGAGCGCTCGCTGGAACTGGTGGTGTCGTTGTTGGCGGTGATGAAGTGCGGCGCTGCGTACGTGCCGCTCGATCCGCAATACCCGCAGGAGCGCCTGCGCTACATGATGGCCGACAGTGACATGCGTCTGCTGCTGACTCAGGAGCGCTTGCGCGATGTTGCGCAGCTCAATCCGGGCACTGTGATGATTGCCGTGGATCGTCTGGATCTCGAAGTCGACGTGGCAACACCGAAACCTGGCGTGCACGCCGAACAACTGGCCTACCTGATCTACACCTCGGGTTCCACGGGCAAACCGAAAAGCGTCGCCGTGGCTCACGGACCGTTGAGCATGCATGTGCAAGCCATCGCCGACCTGTACGAAATGGACCCGGGCAATCGCGAATTGCATTTCATGTCGTTCGCCTTCGACGGTGCCCATGAACGCTGGATCACCGCGCTGATCAGCGGCTCGACCCTGGTGATCCGCGACAACACGTTGTGGACCGCTGAGCAGACCCTGGCGGTGCTGCACCGCCAGCGCATCAGTGTCGCCTGCTTCCCGCCGGCGTACCTGCTGCAACTGGCCGAGCACGCCGAACTGCAGGGTGGCAACCCACCGCCGGTGCGCATCTATTGCTTCGGCGGCGACGCGGTGCCGGACGCCACGTTCGAACGGGTCAAGCACACGCTCAGGCCGCAATACCTGGTCAACGGCTACGGCCCGACGGAAACCGTGGTCACGCCGCTGCTGTGGAAAATCGCTGCCGATGGCCAGTGCCAGGCGATGTATGCGCCGATTGGCCAACGCGTCGGCGCCCGCAGCCTGCATGTGCTGGACATGGACCTCAACCCGTTGCCGGTGGGCATGGTCGGTGAGTTGTACATCGGCGGGCGCGGTGTCGCACGCGGCTATCACCGTCATCCGTGGCAGAGCGCCGAGCGCTTTGTTGCCGATCCGTTCAGCCGTGAAGGCGGGCGCCTGTACCGTACGGGTGATCTGGTGCGCCGTCGCGAGGATGGCGTGTTTGATTACGTCGGGCGCATCGACCATCAGGTCAAGGTGCGCGGTTTTCGCATCGAACTCGGCGAAATCGAAGCGCGGTTGCGCGAGCAGGCCGGAGTCAACGATGCATTGGTGGTAGTGCGGGAAAACGGGCAAGGTCCGCAATTGATCGGCTATGTGGTGGCGGCTGAAGACGATGGCCTCGGCCCGCGTTGCCAGGCGGCATTGCGCGAGAGCCTGCCCGACTACATGGTGCCGACGCAGGTCGTGGTGCTGCCGCGCTTCCCGCTGACGCCCAACGGCAAACTCGACCGCAAGGCATTGCCCGATCCAGCCTTCACGGGCCGCGACTACGTGGCCCCGCGCACGCCGCTGGAATGGGCGTTGGCGGACATCTGGCAACAGGTGTTGGGCATCGAGAAGGTCGGCATCACCGACAACTTCTTCGAACTGGGCGGTGATTCGTTGCGCACCCTTAAAGTGATCTCGAAAGTCCGCGCTCTGAATCTGCCGGACTTCCAGCTGAAACTGCGCGACATGATGGCCAAACCGACGATTGCCGGGTTGTCCGGTGTCGATGAACAACCTGTGCGGCAGTGCCCGCTACCGCTGTTGCTGCTCAATCAGGTGGTAGGCGATCAGCCTGCGCTGTTCTGCCTGCACGCCGGTTTCGGCACGGTGTTCGACTACGAGCCGCTGGCCCGGCGCCTGGAGGGCGAGCGCACAGTTTACGGCGTGCAATGCCGGATGCTGCTCGATCGGCAGTGGCAGGACACGTCGCTGGCGCAAATGGCCGGGGATTACGTCGAAGCCATTCGAGGCAAGCAACCGCAAGGGCCGTACCATTTGCTGGGTTGGTCGCTGGGCGGGGCGTTGGCGTTAATGGTCGCTGATTTGCTTGAACAGCAGGGGCAGCGCGCCGCGTTCGTCGGGCTGGTGGACAGCTTTGTGCCGACGCCAGCCAATGCCGTAGCGAGCCCGGATGAGTGGCGCGTGGATCTGGCCGAATTTCTTGGCGCGACGCTGGGCATTGATACCGATGTGGTTGAACGGGCGTTGCATGCAGAAGCGGAGGGGGATCACGAGGCTGTGGCGCGGATCATTCGTGCAGTCATCGACACGCAAAGCGAGCAGGCCAGCGGGTATGCCTTGCTTGGTGCCGATGAGTTGGCCCAGACGTTCATGGTCAGCATGCGATTGAAGGCGCTGTCGCGGCAGGTCGATGCGTTGCCGATACCGCAAGCCGAGCTGTGCTGTTGGTGGGCCGATGGCAACCCGACGGCGGAGCGCGGGACCCTCGAACGCCAGCAACCGCGGTTGCGCAAGGTGCAAACGGTGACGGCCAGCCACTTCGATATTCTGCAAATGGATGAATGTCTGGAGGCTGTGGTGGCGTTGTTAGGCCGGGAGGTGGTGCCCCAGCTCTGAGCCAATAAATTGTGGTGAGTGGGCTTCCCTGTGGCGAGGGGGCTTGCCCCCGTTGGGCTGCGAAGCGGCCCTAAAACCAGCCACTGCGGTTATTCATGCATACCGCATTGTGCGGATTTGCGGCTGCTGCGCAGCCGAGCGGGAGCAAGCTCCCTCGCCACAGGTTTTCATTCAGCCTGAGGTTATCGAGTTCGCCCTAACGAACAACCCTCACGCTTCGTTTACCACGGTAAGCCTGTTTATTTTTTGGAGACTACCGCCCATGGCACTGCACCCGGACATCGAAGGGTTTCTTGAGCTGGCCGAGTTCGGCCGCCTCAGCGGCAAGAGCCAGCCCATGCATGAGTTGACCCCGGACGAGGCCCGCCAGCAATTCGAACAGACCTCACAGTTGCTCGATACCGCGCCGGTGGGTGAACTGACGGTGACGGCTGTGAGCATCCCTGCACGCGATGGGCATTTGCTCAGTGCACGTCTTTACGCCAAACCGCAGTCGGACAACGAACCGCTCCCGGTGTTGCTGTACTTCCATGGTGGCGGTTACGTGGTGGGCAGTCTCGATTCCCACGACACCTTGTGCCGACGCTTGGCACTAGCGGGGGAGTTTGCCGTGTTGTCGGCAGATTATCGCCTGGCGCCCGAGCACCGTTTTCCCACCGCTTACCACGATGCCGAAGACGTGACGCGCTGGCTGGCGAGCGGCGCGCCGGCGCTGCGGCTCGATGCGCAGCGGGTGGCGCTGGCCGGGGACAGTGTTGGTGGCAGCCTGGTGGCGTCGCTATCGATTGCCATCGCTCAGGACCCGCAGGCCTGGCCGCTTTCGCCACGCCTGCAAGTGTTGTTGTACCCGGTGATCGACGCCGTGAAAAAACGCCCGTCCCTGGAGCGATTCGCCGAAGGCTATCTGCTGGAAGCCACCACGCTGGAGTGGTTCTACCAGCAGTATCAGCGCAGCGAGGCCGACCGCAGCGACTGGCGGTTTTCACCCCTGTTCGCCGAACGCCTGGAACGACTGACGCCCACCGTGCTGTGGCTGGCCGAGTACGACCCATTACTGGATGAAGGTCTGGCCTGGGCCGAAAAACTGCGCGCAGCGGGCCAGCCGTTAGTGCTGGACGTGAAAGCCGGCATGACCCACGACTTTGCACGTATGGGCGAAATGGTCCAGGAAGTGCCGGGAATGCTGGCGCAACTGGCGGCGCAGATCAGCGAAAGCCTGGGTTGATACGGGCAATCCCTGTAGGAGCAAGCTTGCTCGCGATAGCGGCAGCCCATTCAACATCCCTGTGCCTGACACTCCGCCATCGTGAGCAAGCTCGCTCCCAAAAAAGTCCGCTACTTGACCCCGGTCGCGTAAGCATCAGCCTGTGCTTTAATTTGAACACTTCAATACAGCGTTCCACACGCAACTTGCAACGCGACATAACTTGTCGCCTGACTGTTGAGCCGAAAGGGAGTTTGCATCGTGACTGAAGAGATAAAAACCAAAGGCCCCGCCTCGTACTTCCCATCCATTGAAAAGAAGTACGGGCAACCAATAAGCCACTGGCTGAACCTGCTTAAAACAGTAGACGACAAAAAGCATATGGAAAGGGTGGCCTGGCTCAAGGCGGAACACGGTATGGGGCATGGCCACGCTAACGCTTTGGTTGCGTATTACCTGGCCACCGCCAAGAGCGACTGACTTGGGTTTTGTATTGAGCCAACACCGAACAGCGTCGCGTGTTGGCTCACTCAAAATGACGATTCAATCAGTCTCTGCGTTTATCAAGACATTGGCGGCGTAGCACCGTGCTGTTGATGTCCTTGCAATTGACCGAGTAATCGTCATCGTCATAGTCTTTGTTTTTTGCCTTGTCTTTGGCCTTTCCACAATTGCCATTGTCATTGCAATTGCCTTTACCCTTTTGATTGTTGTCGCTGTTGTTTTTCAGACAGTTTCTGACGTCACTGGCACTGCCCGCATCATCACAATCCGAACCGGCATAGGACAGCGATGGCAAGGCCAGGGAGAGCAGGGCGGTACACACAGCGGCCGCTACGATTCGCATAACAAAACTCCTGATTAGAATGCTTTTGCGCAACTATTGCCTTGAGACACTCACGGCTGACTATAGCAGGCCTCGGTATAAACGAATGCGTACGGCTTTATACCTTGCGTAACTCGACTCAAGCCTGTTCGCCGCTCGACGATCTGTCGAACGACCCCTGGGCCGGGCTCAACGCCAGCATTTCGCTGATCCAGCGAGCCTGCCGGGCGATGTCTTGTACCTTTTCCTCGGGCACCTGCCGCGCTCGCTCGAAGTGGCTCAGGGTCCGCTGCTTCTCACGCAGCAAGCGCTGCCACTTGGCCAGGAACACCGGGCTGCGTGCCTGCATCTGAAGCGGGCCGAAGTACAGCTCTCTGGCGGAATACATCACCGGCCCGGCGTGCTCGGCGACGATGACTTCATAGTAGAAACGGTTCTCCCGCAGCACTTCTTCGCTGAGGATGCGGTAGCCATTGTCCATCAGCCATTGGCGCAGAGGCTGTTCGCCGCCGTTGGGTTGCAGGATCAGGCGCTCTTGGCCGCTCAGGCACGCCTTGCCGCTGTCGAGAATGTCGCGGATGGTTTCGCCGCCCATGCCGCAAATGCTGATCGCGCTAATCCCGTCTGCCGGCTCGATCGCCGCCAGGCCGTTGGCCAGGCGCACGGTGATATTCAGTTCCTGGCCGCTCTCGCGCACCCTGCGTTGTGCTGCACCAAACGGTGTCAATGCGACCTCGCCGGCCACCGCCATCGCAATGGCGCCACGGCGCATCAATGCCACCGGCAAGTAGCCGTGATCCGAGCCGATATCGGCCAGGCGTGCACCCGCCGGCACATGTGCCGCCACGCGCTCCAGGCGCATGGACAATGTCTGTTCGTTCAACTGCAGCCTCTTACTCGCCCGGGTAAACGTTGCCGTTCATGCGTGAACAAACAATCCGGGGCAATTCTTTAAATAGGGATGAGTGCCATCTGGCGTGAGAGCCTCGCGACAGAAAGCAATCGGCCGGAAGGGTACATGGAAAAAGGGCCTGCACCTACGCTTGGTCTGGGTCATAACGCCGAACGGCGACTCACCCGGTTCTGATGTGCTGATTTTTCAGCTTTTTCGTCGCCCGCATTGAAAATCAACTAACGTTCATGACGGTGCGCAGCAGAACTTCAGGGAAGACGAAGTACCGACGTTACCAAACCAACGGTATAGCAAGACTGGGAGGTCAATATGCGATCCACGTCCGCGACAGAATCCATCGATTACAGCTTGGGCGGCCGCTGTGCTTTGCTGTTTGTCATCATCAACACGTTCTGGCTGCCGGATGCGCAAGCCGCGTGCGGGTCGGCGGCGCCCGGGGCCTATATCCTGTCCCAAACCTGTACGCCCGCGGCTGGATTTGATGCATCCATCACCACGCAACCGGGTACGACGATCACCACGTCTATTGGCTCGTCGGTGCTCAGTCGCGCCAATAACGGCAACTCGGCGATCACCCTCAGCGGCACCACGATCACCAGCACGCCGCCCACCGCCGCCAACGCGGTCTTCGCCAACGTGATAGGAGCGGGTGGTTCAGGGAATGCCACGCTCACGATTGATGGTGGCGTAAACACGGTCAACCTCGGTGGCTCTGGACTCGATGCGCTGGCGATCACCAACGTCAATACCGGACTGTCTACCGTCTCGGTCACGTCCGGCACTACGCTGACCATCCTCAATACCGTCGAAGGCAACGAACACGACGGCATCGATGTGAATGCCAGTGGCGGTGGCGCGATCAATGTGGCGCATAACGGCAACGGCTCGATCACCACCTCAGGCGGCAACGGCATCTGGGCCAAAGGCACGGGCAGCGGTAACGTCAATGTGAGCGTCGCAAGTGGCGTCAGTTTCCTCGTCGACAACGCCAGCGAACTGTCCAGCGGTCCGCCTATTGGCGACGATTCGTCGCCCACCGCGGGTGTTGGCAATCACGCCGGGGTCCATACCCGTGCGATCAACGGCAACACCACGGTCGATAATGCCGCCACGGTCGAAGGGCGCGGCATGAACGCTTTTGGCATTTTTACGGAAGGCGGCACCGGCGACACCACGTTGCACAACAGCGGCTCGATCACCACCAACGGGTTGAACGGCTTCGGTATCCGCGCGCTCTCGACTACCGGCAGCATTGCCGTGGTCAACGATGGCACGATCACCACGACCGGTGGCGGCGGCCACGGTATCTACGTTAACGATAACGTTGGGGCTCTGGGCAATATCAGCATCCAGAACAATGCTCAGCTCAATGTTGGCAGCACCACCGATATCACCGGTTCGCGCGCCATCTACGTGATCAAGCGCGGAACCGGGGACGTGAACGTAACGGGCAATGGCAATATCAATGTCGTCGGTGGCCTGACGACCACCCGCGCCTACGGCATCATACTCAGTGCAGAAGGTGGCAACATCGCCGTGGATTACGCGGGTGACATCTCGGCCAGCGGCGCCGGTGCAGGCGGCATTCGGGCCGAAGCGAGGGCGGGCAGTGTGCGTGTCGATTACACCGGCAATCGCATCGAGACGTTCAACGGCAATGCGAACGGCATCTACGCCTCGACCCAGTCGGCCACGGGAACCGTGGACATCAATGCTGGCGGGACGATCATCACCCACTCCAATACCGGCGGTGGCGACGGCACCGGCATCGGCTCGTTCGGCCTGCAGGCCTTGTCCCAGGGCGGCGATGTGAATGTGGCATTTACCGGGCCGCGTATCGACGTCAACGGTTCCGGCGCCGCCATCGTGGTCGGCAACGCGTTCGATTCGGGAACCGGATTGGGCAGCCTCAATGTCAGCAACAAGGGCGAACTCATTGCGCGGGGCAATCAACAACAGGGCATTCGCACGTTTTCAACCACCGGGCAGCAGACGATCACCAACACCGGTGCGATCCAGACGCTCGGTGCCAGCAACAGCCAGGGCATTCGTGCCGAGGCTTCAGGCGCCGCCAATGTGACGGTCAACAATTCTGGGGCGATCACCACCAAGGGCACCGGATCATCGGGGATCGACGCGCAGGCGCAAGGCGGATCGGTCAGCGTCAGCAACAGCGCGGCGATTTCGGGCGGATGGGCAGACAGCAGCGGCGTCACCCTGGCCGGTGCCACGCAAGTGTTGAGCAACACGGGCAACATTGCGGCGCTCAGCGATTCGGCCGTCCATGCGGATGCGAGCGGTACCGGTAGCACGTTCACACTCAATAATGCGGGGCAAATGACTGGCTCGGTCACGGCGGCAAGCGCTGTCAGCCAAGTCGCCAACTCAGGCACCTGGACCTTGCGCAATTTTGCCGACAGCACCGGCAGCGGGACCCGAGATACGTGGGGTGTTGCGGTCAGCAATCTGGGTTCGGCGACCGGCAATAGCATCGATAATACCGGTCTGATTCGCCTGGCGTCCCAGCCCACCTCCGGTATCGTCAACTTCGACAGCAGCGGGGCTTATTTACCCCTGGGCCAATCGGCCAATACGCCTTCAACGGGCGGTGTGGTGCAAGGTCAATTGCTGGGCGTGAGTCGTTTCACCCACAGTGGCACCCTTGACCTGCCCGGGAGCAGCAGCACCGTGGGCAACGTGCTGCTTATCAGCGGCGCGACCACTGCCGGTGCCGATGGGGGCGGGGTGTTCGTTTCCAACGGGGGCAGTCTGCTGCTCAACAGCACACTGAACGAAGGGGGAGCAAACAGCCGTTCTGACGTTTTGGTCGTCGACTCGACCTCGACAGGCAGCGGCGGTGCTACCAATGTTTCCGTCAGCAACATTGGCGGCCTGGGGGAGGTGACCCAAGGCAACGGGATTGCAGTGGTTGAGCTGACCAACAAGTCTGCCACGGCGAGCGACCCGAATGCCTTCCGCCTCGCGCGTCGGGTCGTCGCCGGGCCGTATGAGTATCGTCTGCAACAAGGCGCCGAGGATGGCAGCGCTAAGGACACTTGGTATCTACGCTCGGATGCCTTGATTCCGGATGATCCTCCAGGGCCTGATCCAGATCCAACGCCGGACCCAACGCCGGATCCAACACCAGACCCGGTGCCAAACTACCGGCCCGAGGTCTCGCTGTATGGTGCGCTGCCTGCGCTGGCCCTTGTCTACGGCCGGACGATGGTCGATACCCTGCATGAACGGGTCGGCGAAGAGCGCCTCAACCCTGGCGACCCGTTACCCGCCGAGGACCAGGCCACCTATTCGCCGTCGATGGGTTGGGGACGGGTGATTTATCGCAGCGGCAAGCAGGACGGGGATCGAAAAAATGCCTTGGGCAACACGCCGGAATACAACTATGACCTGACCGCGTTCCAGGTCGGTACCGACCTCTATCGCAAGGTCGACACAGATGGCAGCCATGATCAGGCGGGTGTTTCCCTGTCGGCGGGCACCCTCGATGCGGGCGTCAGCCATTACAACGGCCTGGCGGCCGGTCAGGACACCTTGCGTGCGTATGGGGTGGGCGCCTATTGGACCCATTTCGGACCTTCGGGCTGGTATCTGGACGGTGTGCTGCAAGTCAACCGCTTCGATATCGAGGCCAAGCCCAGCGAGTTGCCTGAACTGGAATCCCGAGGCTGGGGTTACACCGCTTCACTGGAGAGCGGCTACCCCTACGCAGTCGACAAAAACTGGTACGTCGAACCTCAACTCCAGGCCATCTACAGTACCGTTGACCTGGATGACAGCGATGACGCCGGGGCCAATGTGCGGTTCAAAGACGTGGAGTCATTGGTCGGGCGTTTGGGCGTGCGCATTGCCAGGGACTGGGAAACCGAAGGAACGGACAAGACCGCACGCCGCACCAACGGCTGGATTCGCCCGAGCGTCTGGCATGAATTCAAAGGGCAGCCGAAAACCGAGTTCAGTTCCCAGTCGGGTTACGTGCCGTTTGAGTCGGATATTCAGGGGACATGGGGCGAGGTCAACCTGGGGGTGGATTACCAGGCCAACCAGCGCACCACGTTCACGGCCTCGGCCGGTTATCGGCAGGGGTTCGACGGTGACAGTCATGGCTATGACGCCATGCTGGGGTTCAAGATCAACTTTTAACTGTTGTAGGAGCGAGCCTGCTCGCGATGGTCGTTAACGGAAACGCGTGCTTACTGGTTAAACGCAGCGCATTTGAGTCCATCGCGAGCAGGCTCGCTCCTACATAAAACAGAAAGGCTATTTGGTGGTGACGTTGGCCCGCGCTGTGTGCAGCTTCTTGTAGCTGTCGATCAGGCGCAGGTGTTTGTCGAGCCCTTCGAGCTTCATGCTCGTCGGCGTCAGGCCGTAGAAGCGGACGCTGCCGTCCACGGAGCCAATCACGGCGTCCATCCGCTCGTTGCCAAACATGCGACGGAAGTTGACCTCGTAATCGGCCAGTTCCAGGTCTTCGTCCAGCTTCATCTCCAGCACCGCATTCACGGCTTGGTAGAACAAGCCGCGCTCGACCGTGTTGTCGTTGTACTGCAGGAACATCTCGACCATTTCTTTCGCTTCGTCGAACTTCTGCAAGGCAAGATAGATCAGCAGTTTCAGCTCCAGAATCGTCAACTGACCCCAAGCGGTGTTGTCGTCAAATTCAATGCCGATCAACGTGGTGATGTCGGTGTAGTCATCCAGCTCGCTTTCTTCCAGGCGCTTGACCAGTGCTTTCAGACCGGCCTTGTCCAGGCTGTGCAGGTTCAGGATGTCTTCACGGAAGAACAGCGCTTTGTTGGTGTTGTCCCAGATCAGATCGTCCACCGGATAGATTTCCGAGTAGTCCGGCACCAGGATGCGGCAGGCAGTTGCGCCGATGTGCTCGTACACCGCCATGTAGCTTTCCTTGCCCATGTTTTCGAGAATGCCGAACAGTGTCGCGGCTTCTTCGGTGTTGGAGTTTTCACCCTGGCCGGAGAAGTCCCACTCGACAAATTCGTAATCCGACTGGGCACTGAAGAAGCGCCACGAGACCACGCCGCTGGAATCGATGAAGTGCTCGACGAAGTTGTTCGGTTCCGTCACCGCATGGCCTTCAAAGGTCGGCTGCGGCAGATCGTTGAGGCCTTCGAAACTGCGGCCCTGCAACAACTCGGTCAGGCTGCGTTCCAGCGCCACTTCGAGGCTCGGGTGCGCGCCGAAGGAAGCAAACACGCCGCCGGTACGCGGGTTCATCAGGGTGACGCACATCACCGGGAACTCGCCGCCCAGCGATGCATCCTTGACCAGCACCGGGAAGCCTTGCTCTTCCAGGCCCTGGATGCCGGCCAGAATGCCGGGGTATTTCGCCAGCACTTCCTGCGGCACATCCGGCAGGGCCATTTCGCCTTCGATGATTTCGCGTTTGACCGCGCGCTCGAAGATTTCCGACAGGCACTGCACCTGCGCTTCGGCCAGCGTGTTACCGGCGCTCATGCCGTTGCTCAGGTACAGGTTTTCGATCAGGTTGGACGGGAAATACACCACCTCGCCGTCAGACTGACGCACGAACGGCAGCGAAACGATACCGCGCTCTTCATTGCCGGAGTTGGTGTCGTACAAATGCGAGCCGCGCAGCTCGCCATCGCGGTTGTAAATCTTCAGGCAGTATTGGTCGAGAATCTCGGCCGGCAGTGCGTCTTTAGGGCCAGGCTGGAACCAGCGTTCGTCCGGGTAATGCACAAATGGCGCATTGGCGAGCTCTTCGCCCCAGAACTGATCGTTGTAGAAGAAGTTGCAGTTGAGACGCTCGATGAATTCGCCCAACGCCGACGCCAACGCGCCTTCCTTGGTCGCGCCCTTGCCGTTGGTAAAGCACATCGGCGAGCTCGCATCGCGGATATGCAGCGACCAGACGTTGGGAACGATGTTGCGCCACGAAGCGATTTCAATCTTCATGCCCAGCCCGGCGAGAATGCCCGACATGTTGGCGATGGTTTGCTCCAGCGGCAGATCCTTGCCCGCAATGTAGGTGCCTGCTTCTGAGGTAGAAGCAGGCATCAGCAGCGCCTGGGCATCGGCATCGAGGTTTTCCACTTCCTCGATCACGAACTCAGGCCCGGCTTGCACGACCTTTTTCACCGTGCAACGGTCGATGGAACGCAAAATGCCTTGGCGGTCTTTGTCGGAGATGTCGGCCGGCAACTCGACCTGAATCTTGAAAATCTGGTTGTAGCGGTTTTCCGGGTCAACAATGTTGTTCTGCGACAGGCGGATGTTTTCGGTGGGGATATTGCGGGTTTCGCAATACAGCTTCACAAAATAGGCCGCACACAACGCCGACGAAGCCAAAAAGTAGTCGAACGGACCCGGAGCCGAACCATCGCCTTTGTAGCGAATCGGTTGATCGGCGATCACCGTGAAGTCGTCGAACTTGGCTTCAAGTCGAAGGTTGTCGAGAAAGTTGACCTTGATTTCCATGAGGGTTACCAGATTGCGAGCTTCAAATTGGCCGCCATTATCCGGCTTTTCACCGGGAAGTCTTGCGCTTTTGCGCAATGCCCGCTGGCCGGTCCGCCTGCCTGGCCCTGTTGATGAGCCGGCCGCCAGCCAGCGGCTGAAGCGCCATAAATGAGCTATACCCGCTAATCTCCCTTTGCAGTTCTTTTCGCAGGAGTTTGGCCATGAAACTCAGGCATTCGCTGGCAGCGCTATTGATCGTCAGCAGTCTCTACGGCTGCACCACGTCATCCGGCCACAGTGTGTATGTTCCGTTGGTTGCCACGCGGCAGAACGTCGGTCAAATCGGCAATGTCACGCTGTCCCAGTGGGACAAGCAAACCGGGCTCAGTTTCTTCATCAGCGGTGCGCCCAGTGGTGCTGTTTTGCCTCTGCGTCTCTACAGCTTCATCAACAAAGGCAGCTGCCAGCAACCGGGGCCGGTGGCCTACGCGATGAACGATACCGTCACCACCGAGCGTCAGCCGATACGCGGTTGGACGTTCTCGAGGAGCGCGCCGGTCGAGCTGTCAGCCTTGCTGGCCGGTAACTACTCCGTGGTGGTGCGCACGGCGGCGACCGATGGCAGCGTCGAAATCTTTTGCGGCGATATCAAGGAACAAAGTGTGGCGAAGTAACGAACGCCGGGCGCGAATGTTGGCTGACGATGTCGAGCTAGAATGAACCGGCCAATGTCCGATTCTGGAGAACGCACATGTTTAGCAAAAACACGATTTGCCTCTGGTACGACGGTGATGCCCTGTCGACGGCGATCACCGATCCGGATCCTGCCGCAGCCAAACGCGCCTTCGAAGCGATGATGCAAATGGGCAAGATCGACATTGCAGGCATTGAGGCGGCGTTGAAAGGTTAGTCGTCTTCGAAACGCCCGATGCCTTCGCGATCACCCGCGTAGTGTCGGGTGAGCGGGAAGGGCGGCAACCAGGATTCGCGGCGCACGGTCCAGCTTTCGTAAGTGGGTTTGAGTTGGTCGGGTGCATCGAGTGACCCCAGATTCACTTCGATTTCGTCGCCGCTGCGCGCAAACACCGACGAGCCGCAACGGGGGCAGAAAAACCGTCCGGCGTAGTCGCGGGTTTCGCCCTTAATGGTCACCGCCTCCTGAGGGAATATCGCGGAGGCGTGAAACAACGCCCCATGGTGTTTGCGACAGTCCAGACAATGGCAGAGGCCGACCCGGTAAGGGCGGCCCGTCGCCACGATCTGCACGTTTGCGCACAGGCAACTTCCGGTGAATCGGTCCATATTGCGCCTCCTCTCGAATCGAGCGTTCATGAAGCATAGGCCGTCACGCGCCTGTCATTTACACCTGATAGATTCTGCGCGCCGCTTCGGCCCACTCAAGGCGACTCTCAGGTGTACTCAAGCACAACCCGCCAGCCAATTATCCTGCGCTCCGACGACATGCGCTGCGACGACTTTGGTGCAGTGTTTTCAAGGATGTTCGGCAACCTGTATGCCGACTCTCCACCGCCGCCGCGTAACATCATCATCGGTGGGGTATACGGCCGGCACGAAGGCGTGAGTTTCAGACGCATGCACTACCGGGGGGATTTCTCGGTCGACTTTCCCGAGCCTCTGGACGAGATCACTTTCGTCATTCCCACGGCCGGCAAGATCATCTTCAATCACGCCACCGAGTCGGTCGGCTTTGGTCAGATCGGCTTGGCCATCGACAAGGCCGATGTGCGTTCGGTGCGCTTTATTGAGAATCACGCGCAGCATGGCATTTCGATACGGCGCGCACTGATCACTGAGCGACTGTCGACCTTGCTGGGCAAGCCGATCCTGGAAAAAGTCGTGTTCGAGCCGGTGGTGGATCTGAAGGTGTCGGCCTTTCAGGGGATCCGTGCGCTGGTGGACCTGGCCACAGGCGCCGAGTTTGATCTGCTGATGAATACCGGTTCGCTGATGCCGTCGCGCCTGCGCGAAATGCTGGTCGATGCCGTGCTGGAGACCTGGCCGCACAACTTCACTGAAGCCCTGCGTCGCCCGGCGCCGATCATCGCGCCGCGGCATGTGAAGCTGGCGCTCGAATTCATTCAGGCGCATCCCGATAACCTGGTCAGCGGTACGGAACTGGCGAGCCTGACGAACGTCAGCCTGCGTGCGTTGCAGGACGGTTTTCAGCGTTTCGTCGGGATGTCGATCGTGGCTTACCAGCGGCAAGTGCGTCTGGAACGTGCCTATGGCGTGCTCACGCAAGGCGTCGCGCCTTCGGTGACGGAGGTGGCGTTGCAATTCGGTTTCAGCAATGTCGGCAGGTTCAGTCAGTATTTTCAGAGTGCCTACGGTGTCAGTCCGGTAGAGGTGAGGAAGGGGGTGCGGGTACGGCAACCGGCCTGATCGTTCGTGGTTCAAACCGCCGCGATGGCGGTTTGAACCGGTGGAGTTCCGTTAGAACAGATAACTGGCCTTGAGGCTGCCAAAACTGCCGTGGCTGTCACCGCCGCCCATGGCACCGAGCTCGGCACCCACGCTCAATGCGCCCAGATTTGCCATCACATTCACCCCACCCAGGAACTGGTCGCGGTTGTCGAAAGCGGCGCGCTGTTCGACGTCAAGACCCAGCAGATGGCCTTCGCTGTCGATTTCGTTGTCGCCCAATACGTGTTCGTAACCGACCTGTACACCCGGCACCAGTTGCCAGGCGCCAACGCTGACGGCGTTGAACGAGGCGTTGAGGTTGGCCACCGCGCTTTTGCGGGTCTGGTTGATGTCGTCGACGTCGAGGGCCAGCTCGCTGCCTTTTTCCTGGAAACCCGCCAGGTTCAGGTGACTGATGCGCACGCCGAGGCTCGGTTCCAGGGTCACGCCGCTGACCGGTACGCGGTAACCCAACGCCAACGTGGCACCGGTGAGGTTGCCGTGGCTGTCGCCTTTGGCCGTGCCCAGACCGCCGCCGAGGTCGCGGCTGCTGTCGTAGTCGATGTAGCCGGCGCTGGCGTCGGCGTCGATAAACAGACCGCGCTCCAGACCGTTCGGTGCAAACCGCGCACCAGCGCTGAGGAAAGTCAGGTCGGTGTCCGCTTCGCCCCCTGCGCCGCCGACGCTGCCCTTGCTGTAGCCAAAGCCACCGTAGGCGCTGAACTGCTCGGAGAAACGCTGTGTCAGGCCGATCATCAGGCCCTGGCTGTGCTCGTTGCTGCTCTCGGCGTGGGCCGAGCCGTCAGTGCCCAGATAGCCCGCCAGCGCGGTGCTCCACAACCGGTATTGCCCGGCCTTGAGGTCAATGCCGCTGGTGAACGGCGCCGCGGCCTGATCGATCATCGTGTTTTGACGCAGCAAATAGCTGGCGGCATCGGCATGCACCTGGCCGCCGACGGTGGACTGCACACCGCCAAGGTCACCGGCGTCGATGGCCGATTGCAGGTAGTAGTTGTAGTCGCTGTAAGTGCCGGACAGGCGGGTGTTCTGCAATTGTTGCAGCAGCTGCGCACCGGCCGCGGCATTGCCGACAAAACCTGCCTGGCCCGGCAGGCTGTTGTACTCGACCATCTTGCCGCGCAGCACGTAGATCGTCTCTTGCGACAGACCCAGGCCTTGCTTGAGGTAGTTGTCCATCGTGCCGTACTGCGCGGTGACTTCGTCCAGGCCGGCTTGCAGGTAGCTGGCCTCTACGCCGAGCAACGGCGCATAAATCGCCGCCATGCTCGGCGGCAACGCTTTGAGGGTCGCGGCCATGCGAGCAGCGGTGTAGTCGTTGGTCGCCAGGTAGTCGCTCATGATGGTTGCGCTGTCGACCCCGGCGATGCTTTGCAGCACGGCGGCGGTCCAGCCGGTGCGGTCCTTGCCAGCGGTGCAATGGAACAGTGCGGCGCCGTCAACCGCGGCGAGTTCATTGAACAGCCGGGTGAACTGGCCGCGCATCCCGGCGTCCCTGACGAAGGCGCGGTTGGTGTCTTGCATCATGGCGAGGGCTTCGGCGGCGCTGTGGAACGAGATGTTGGTGATGTTCGAGCCCGATGCGGTGGCGCCGATGATGTCGATGTTGCTGTAGGTCGCCCCGCTGATCAGGGTGTCGGGCGTGGCGGCGATTTCGCTCGGCGTGCGCAGGTCGTAGATCGACTTGATGCCCAGGCTGTTCAGGGTGGTCAGGTCTGCCGCAGACGGGGTCAGTGCATTGGAGCGATAGAACACCCCGGCGCGCATCGTGCCGTCGTTGGCTGTGGAATAGGCGGTGGTGGTGCCGGCGACATCCCGGAAATTGTCCATGCCCTTCAGGCGCGGGGTGTTGAGCGGGGCGGTCTCGGCAGCCTGGGCGGCGGCGATGGACAGGCTCAGAACGGACAGCGAACACACAAGACGTTGAAACACGATGCAGCCTCATTGATCAAGCGGTGGGCTGGCTACTATCTGATTCGAAATGACGCTTAATGTTACAAACTCTCGGTGGCAGAAAATGCCTGCGCGATCTGTCCAGAAGGTTCGTTTTCTGTCTGGTCAGCTGTTTTTTGGGGTGTCCAAAAAACAAAACCGGACCGCAAGGGGCCCGGTGGTGTGCAGCGATGAAGCCTTCGTCAATCAGTACTGGGCGCGTACGCTCAGGGTAAAGGTGCGCGGGTCACCGTAGAAGTTGGTGCCCCAGGCCGCATCGACGCGGTCGTAGTACTTGCGGTCGAACAGGTTGTTGGCAGTCAGTGTCGTCGACAGATGATCGTTGAACTTGTAGCCGATCTGGGCCGTGGTGACGGCATAGCCAGCTTGTTTGAATTTCACGTCACGCTGGTAGTACGTTTCGCTGACGGCACGCACGCCACCGCCGATGTTGAAGTCCTTGAGCGGTCCGTCGGTGAAGTCGTACTTGGTCCACAGGTTGTAGTTGTGCTTGGGCGTGATGGTGCTGAAGGTCTTGCCTTTGTTGGCGTCTGCGGCTTCCAGGTACTTGGTGCTGGTATAGGCGTAACCCGTGACGATGCTCCAGTTGTCGGTCAGGTTACCGCTCAACTCGGTTTCCCAACCCTGGCTGCGTGCCTTGCCCTCGGTCATGTAGGCACCGGTGGAGTCGTCGTACTCGGCCCGGTTTTCATCGTAGATGCGGAATGCAGCGATGCTGGCGTTCAGGCGACCGTCGAAGAACTCGCGCTTGAGGCCGATCTCATACTGTTCGCCTTCGCGGGGGCCAACCGGCTCGCCATCACTGCCGATTTCGCTTTGTGGCTTGAATACGCCGGTGTAGCTGAAGTAGGTCGACAGCTCCGGGGTGATCTTGCCGATGATAGCGCCGTACGGCACGACTTTGTGGGTGATGCTGGTGTGCGCTTCGCCGTAGTTGTTGAAGAAGGCGTTCTCGTTTTTCGCGTCGCTTTCGTACCAGGTTACGCGGCTGCCGCCGATGACATCGAGCCAATCGGTGACGTTGAATTTGGCGCGAGTGTAGAGGCCGTACTGGTCGGACTTGGACCAGTTGCCGTTGACGTGCTCGTAGTCGTTGCGTGGAATGTCGATGCTGCCCGGATCGTACACGTTGATCGGAAAGTACTCGCCACCGCCGTAGGTGAAGTCCTTGTCCAGATGCTGGTACTCGCCGCCCAGGGTGAACTCGTGCTGGCGATCGGCAAATTCGAATGGTGTGGTGACGAAGCTGTCGACGCCGATGGTCTTGATGTGGGTGTAGTAGTCGTACGCCACCGCCCAGCTGTCGCCGGTCTCGGGATCGACCGGACCGTCGGCCCAGGTGAAGTTACGCTCCGGGGTTTCGGCATCGCGGTAGGTCACGGTGGTCTTGAACTGACCGCCGTTGTCCAGCGCGTGGTCCACTTCAGCAAAGGTTTCCCAGACTTTTTCGTTGAGGGTGTTCCACTTGGCATCGACGAAGGTCGAGCGGGGGACGTCCAGCATGCTGCCGTCGGAGTAAGCCGGGAGGCCGAATGCCGGGGTGGAATTGTTCTTCTGGAAGGCGCCGCCGACCGACAGGGTGGTGGCCGGGTCGAGGTCGAACTCCAGACGACCGTAAACCATCGGGCGTTCGTTCTTGGCGTAGTCGACGTAGGATTTGTTGTTCTCGTAGGCGGTTACGAAACGCCCGCGAAAGGTGCCCTGGTCGTTCAACGGGCCGGTGACGTCCACCGAGGACCGGTAGTGGTCATAAGAACCGCCCGCCACTTCGCCACTCAGGGCAAATTTGTCCAGGGCGCGCTTGCGCACCACGTTGATCGTACCGCCAGGTTCGCCAGCGCCCTGATACAGGCCCGACGGACCGCGCAGCACTTCGACGCGGTCGTACATCGCCAGGTCGAAGCTGGTGGACAGGTCGCCCTGACCGGTCGGTTGCGACACGCCGTCGACCTGCACCTGGTCGACGAGGAAGCCACGCATGTAGACGTCGTTGAGGCTGGAACCGGCGTTGTAGGTCTTGATCGTCACGCCGGTGACCTGGCGCATGGCGTCTTGCAGGCTGTTCAGGTTCTGGTCGTCCATGCGCTGGCGCGTAACGACGGACACGGACTGCGGGATGTCTTTGACCTTGATATTGCCCTTGCCGATGCTGACTTCATCGCTGGTGTAGGAGTGCGTGCCTTCGGTGGTCGGCCCAAGCGCCAGGCCCGTGATCGAAGTGGCACCCAGTTGCAGCGTGCTGGAGTTGTCCGCCGTCGGTACCAGTGAAACCGTGTTGCCATTCAGTTGAAAACCGATGCCGCTCCCCAGCAGCAAGGTTTTCAGTGCCTGCTCCGGCTCCAGGTTTCCGGACACCGCAGTCGACTTGAGGCCGTTGACCATGTCCTGGCTGTAGAGAATCTGCAGGTTGGTCTGTTGACCCAGTTGGCGCAATGCACTGGCCAGCGACTGAGACGGCACGTTGACATTCACCGGCGCGGCTTCAACCTGGGAGGTGCCCAGCAGCAACAGGGTCAGCAGCGCGCCCGGCAAGACCGTTCGAAATTTCTTTTGCCGTTCGATGGCGAGTGCCAGCGGTGCGCGGGACAGAGTAAGGCTTTGCATTGCTCGAATCGCTCCAGAAGGGGGTGTGCAGATTTTTTGTTAATGATAATTATTATTAGACGGGCCGCTTCGGCTAAACCGGAAAACAAACTTCAAAAAACAATGACCTGCGTGTCGACTGCCGCTGTCAGGCGGCGGTGCGCTCGGTCACGACCCGCCCCGATGCCATGCGCACCAGTTGATCGGCCATGTCGAAATAGCGGTCGTCGTGGGAGATGACGATGATGGTTTTTCCCAGGCGCTTAAGGTCCGGGAGCAGCTCGGTGTAGAAGATCCGGCGGAAGGTCGGGTCCTGGTCGGCGGCCCATTCGTCAAACACCAGCACCGGGCGTTCTTCGAGCCAGGCATTGACCAGCGCCAGGCGCTTGCGCTGTCCGGTGGACAGGTCGGTGGTGCTGAAACGACCGTCGTTGACGCTGACCTTGTGCGCAATCTCCAGCCGTTGCAGGTATTGATTGGCGTCTTCCGGAATGTGCTGATCGCCTTGCACCACGTCATCGAACAGGTAGTAGTCGGCGAAAATTGTGGTGAACAACTGGCGATAATCGTCACGGTTCTGCGCGTCGATGCCTTGACCGTTGAGCAGGATGGCGCCCTGCTGCGGCGCGTAGAGGCCCAGCAGCAGTTTGATTAGCGTGGTCTTGCCACAACCGTTTTCGCCGACGATGAATATGATCTCGCCTTGTTCGATGGTCAGGTTCACCGGCCCCAGGCGAAACGCTTCGCTGCCCGGTGCGGCCGGGAACGCATAGCTGACATTGTCCAGTTGCAGGCGGTTGACCACGCTCGGCGCGATGCCTTTGTCGTTGAGCAACAGGTGCGGCTCGGGTGAGGAAAACTGGCTCGACAGCTCGGCGATGCGACGGAACGCAATGCGTGCCCGGCTCACGATCGGCAAGGTGCTGACCAGATGTTCAATCGGGCCTTTCATGTACAGCAGCACCAGCACGAAGCCGCTCATGACTGCTTTGTCGGCGCTCGGCCAGAACGATTGCAGGGCCAGTGCCAGGCCGATCACCACGAAGAACAACATCGAGCCCAGGGTCTTGGCGATCACGAAGGTGTTGATCGAACGCACTTGGGTGTTGCAGATGAAATCGGCCGTGCCCAGGATGCCCGACTCGAACATGCGCTGGCGACGCGGACGGTGAATGCGCAGCTCCTTGGCGCCACCGGCGATGGCGTTGTAGTGCTTCTGCAAGTCGTCTTCGGCGTCGCGGGCGGCCATGAAACCCTGGATGCCCTTGCCCTGTGCGTAGAATTGAATACCGCTGCCGATGGCAATCGCCACCACCATCATCAGGAACATCGGCCACGACAACATGGCCAGGTAACCCATGCAGCCGAGGGTCACGGTCAGGGAAATGGCCAGGGGCGCGAAGGCGAAAGCGAAGTCGCTGATGGTGTCGACGTCATGGGTCAGCACCGGGATCAAGCGATGGCTGCGGTAGCGCTCGATCTGTTCGATGGGCGCTGAAAGCACCTTCTCCCCGAGCTCTTTGCGCAGCTTGGCGATGATGTGCTGGCCGACGTAGTTGGTGCCGATGTCCGAGCAGATCGAGCTGCCGAGCGCCAGCAGGCACAGACCACCGAACAGGGCGACCACGCCTTGGGTCAGGCCATCCGCCGAGTGCAGCGCGTTGTTGATCGTGGCCAGCAGCACCGTCACGCACAGACCGCCGACCATACCCAGAAGGATCGACAGACTGACAACCAGCCGGAACGGTTTCAGGAGGGTGAACAATTCATGAATTGCACCACGCGTTGGCTGGGTCATGAGCAGAGGGTTCCTTGGGTGTTGAGGCAGATACCCAGTAGAACGTCTGATGGAGGGCTTAATTTAAACGGTGGACGATGCAAAACCTGTGGGAGCGAGCCTGTCAATCAACAACGATGTCGGATGTACCGGCCTGATCGCGAGCAAGCTTGCTCCTACAGGTTGGGTGTCGTTCGAGAACTTTGAGTTCGACGCAAAAACTGTAGGAGCTGGCTTGCCAGCGATGGCGGCCTGTCAGTCAACAACGATGTCGGATGTACGGCCTCTTCGCGAGCAAGTCTGCTCCCATAAGGGTTGGGGAGGAATCAGAGCGTGCGCACGACGCGGAAACCGATCCAGTCGCCACGGGTTTGCGGGTCGATGTCGTTGCGGTTACCCGAGCGGGAAAACACGGGTGCTTCGCCCCAGTCGTTGCCGCGAATGCGCAGGGTGTCGCAGTTCGGTTCGGTCCAGGAGCTGCCGTCGGTGGGCGCGCCAACGTAGTCCGGGTGGTAGCAGTCGGCGATCCACTCGTAGACGTTGCCGTGCATGTCGTACATGCCGAACGCATTGGGCGGGTAGCTGCCGACCGGCGAGCTGTAGCTGTAGCCATCGACCGGGCCGTAGGTGTTGGCGTGGGTGGCGATGCTGTATTCGGTGCCCGGGTCGAACGGGAAGGGGAACGGTCCGCTTGAGCCTGCACGGGCGGCGTATTCACGCTGGGCCTCGCTGACGATGTGGTAGTGCTGACCGGTTTTCATCGACAGCCACGCGACATAGGCGCTGACCTCGGCGAAGTTCATGCACACCGCTGGCTGGCGCGGGCCCTGGGGGTAGCGCGGCTTGCTGTTGATGCACTCGCGACCGGGGCGGGTGTCGCCGTCGGGCAGGGTGGTCCCGGTTTCCTTGAGGTACTGGCTCCACTCGCCAGCGGTGATCTGGTAGCGACTCATGGCGAAGGGTTTGTCGAACGTCACCTCATGCAGCGGACCTTCGTCGGGCTCGCGACCGAGCTCGCCTTCCGGGGTGCCCATGGTGAACGTGCCTGCCGGCAGCACCACCATTTCCGGGCAATTGCGGCAATCCTTGAAAACCTTGCCTGCCAGTGGCGGGGTATGGGCCTGGGCGAGGCCCGGCAAGGCGCTGCCGAGCACGGCCAACAGCGTCAGCGCGCCGAGTTTTTTCAGGGTGCTTTTCATAGTGGCTTTCGCTCAGTCAGATCTGGTTGGCCAACAGTTCCATCAGACGGTCGATGTGCGCTTCGGTGTTGAGCAAGCCCGGCGAGACACGAATGATCGGCCCGACATCGCGATCAACGGCGTCGCACACTACGCGCTGGTCCATCAGGT
This sequence comes from Pseudomonas sp. Irchel s3f7, assembly GCF_900187615.1. Lineage (GTDB taxonomy): Bacteria > Pseudomonadota > Gammaproteobacteria > Pseudomonadales > Pseudomonadaceae > Aquipseudomonas. The sequence continues at coordinate 51,986 of NZ_FYDO01000020.1, forward strand.
AGTTTGCGACCTCCTCACAGTCCCGGTTCTTGATGCGGAAAAAGGTGAAACCGGCCGAATACTCAGGCGACAGCGGCGTGACCAGCTCCACCGACGGGTGCGCTTGCAGACGCTTTTTCAGGTAGCTGTTGATCTCGTGGATGCGTGCAGCGACGTCGGCCTTGCCCAGTTCCAAGTGCAGCTTGAACGCCTCGGTCAGCGCCCAGCGGTGCTCGAACGAGTGATAACCGCCATAAGTCATCACCGTCGAAAACTGAGTCGCTTCGGAGAAGGTCGGGATGGTCGGGGTGACGTCCTTGAGCTCGTCGGAGCGGGCGCAGATGATCCCGGTGCCCCGTGGGCCGAACATCCATTTGTGGGTGCCGGCAATGAAAAAGTCGCAATGCATGTCCGGGAAATCGACGTTCTCCACGCCGAAACCGTGCACGCCATCGACCACGTAGAGGATGCGGTCCTTGTCGTCGCGGCCGCGGTTTTTCTCTTCCACCAGTTTGCCGATCTCGCCGATGGGTAGCTTCACGCCGCTGCCGGAGTGCACCCAGGTCATGCCCAGCACACGGGTCTCGGGGCGAATGTTGCTTTCAATCGCCGCCAGCACTTCGGCGGTCGAGACCTTGGACGGGTCTTCGAACAGTTTGATTTTGCGGACCTGGGTGCCGTCCTTCTGGGTGCGGTATTCGAAGACGCTGTTGGCGGCGTAGTGCTCGTGTTCGCTGGTGAGAATTTCCTGATCCGAGCGCACGTGGATGCCCGCGTAAATCATCGCCAGGCCTTCGGTGGTGCTGCCGGTCAGGGCGATCTGCGACGGCTTGGCTTTCAAGTAGCGACCGGCCCAGACGCGCACTTCTTCCTCGCGCTTCTCGGTTTCGCCACGATGCCAATCCATCGCCAGGCCCGGGTTGCGGTCGAGGTTGGCGCGGTGCATTTCGATGGCTTCGCGCACGGGACGCGGGTGCGAGGTCACCAGGAAATTGGCGAAGTGCAGGTAGTTCGGGTCCTGGGTGAACAACTGGCGCAACTGGTCCCATTTGTCCTTGGGCAACGGCGCGGGGCTGGCGGCCAGTGCCGGCAGATTCACGGCCGAGGCCAAGGGGATACCGGCGGCCAGGATGCCGGCCTGCTTGAGGAATGAACGACGGTTGGTCATGGATTCGGTTCGCTTTGGCAAAAGTAAAAATCAGTTCTGGACGACGGGCCGGGAGGACTTCTGCACCTGGTCCCAAACCCGCAGGAAATTGCCGCCCCAGAGCTTGGCGATGTCGGCTTCACCGTAGCCGCGGCTGATCAGTTCGGCGGTCACGTTGCGGGCCTCGCTGACGTCTTTCCAGCCGTCGAGGCCGCCTCCGTCGTTGAAGTCAGAGCTGATGCCGACGTGGTCGATGCCGATTTTCTTCACGGCATAATCGATGGCGTCGCCGTAATCCTTGAGGGTGGCCTTGGGTTCTTCGTCGAGGATCGAATAGAGCTGGCTGGCGTACTCGCCGAAACGCTGTTCCGGCCAGACGGTGATCACCGGGTCGCCGGGCATCAGCGCCATCTCCAGGCCTTGCAACGGTTGCAAGTCGAAGCGGGCGCGCAGGGCGTTGAGCTTGTCTTGGGTGGCCTGGCTCAGCGGGCGGATGTAGGTCGGGAAGCCGACAATCTGCACCACGCCGCCGCTGTGTTTGATCAGCTGCATTTCCTGGTCACTGAGGTTGCGCGGGATGTCCACCAACGCTCGCGGAGCCGAGTGGGACGCGATCATCGGCGTGCGGCTCAGTTGCGCGACTTGCTCCAGGGCCTTGGTCGACATCTGCGACACATCGATGATTACGCCCAGGTCGTTAAGGCGCTGCACCGCTTGTTTGCCGATGTCCGAGAGCCCGCCGAGGGCATCCCGTGAATCGTTGAAAAATGGCAGCGGTCGCGACGAGTCGGCCCAGGCGTTGTTGCCCACATAACTGAAGCCGAACATGCGCATGCCTCGGGCCGCCCACTTGTCCAGCACATTGAGGTCATTGCCCAGCGGGTAGGCGTTGAGCATGCTCATGAAAATCGCGAACTTGCCTTCACCGTGCAGGCGACGGAAATCGTCGGGGGTGTAGGCGATGGCCACTTGATTGGGAAAGTCGCGGACCATCGTGCTGATGATCTTGTAGCGGGTCTCTTGCTCGTGCCGGGCTTCGTCGATGAAACCGGCAGTAGGGCGATGGGGGGCGTTGGGGCCGTTCCAGATTTCCGGCCAGCCGAAGATCGTCAGCGCTGCGCCGGACAGGCGACCGCGCCCGGTCTTGACCAGGTCGAACTGGCCTTCGCCGTCCTTGTCCACCTCGTTGCCGGCGGTACCGAAATCAATCGGCACGGTGATGTGGCTGTCGAACGACAGGATGCGCTCCTGCAAGGCATCGGCCTGTTTCATCACCTTGACCGGATAGCCGGGATTGTCCTTGAACCAATAATCCCAAGCCGCGTAGCCGGCACCCGCGCTGATCGCCAGGGCCAGCGGCAGGCCGATGTAAAGAGCCTTTTTCGAACGTGGTTTTGTCATTGCCGTCTCAGTCGGGGTCGCCGTCAGGGTGCAGGCGCGGGGCCTTTGCTATCTGGGGGGAACGAGTGGACGGGCTGAGAATTTAGGTGTTTGTGCCGGCCTCTTCGCTGGCAAGCCAGCTCCTACAGTGAAGCCGTTAAATTTGTCGGCGCAACAAACGTTCTAGCTTGGATAAAGCCTGCTCCATGGCTGACACAGGTAGGGCAATGACGATTTCTCGACGATGGTTCCTCGCGGGTGTGGCGCTGACCGGTGCTGCCCTGCCCGCGGTGTATTACGGGCATCGCGAGTTGACCAGAGCGGACCCGACGATCACACCCGGCGAAGCGTCGTTCGAGGTGGCGGATGTCGCCGGTCAGCGCCTCGCGGATACGCTGCGCGGTGTCTGGCAGATTCGTTTCGAAGGGCGTGACGCCGGCATCGAGGGCTTGCCGCTGGAGGGCCTGGAAGTGTTTCTCGACATCGGTCACAAGGGGCGCGGTGTCAGCGGTTTCCTTGATACCGCCGAGCGTTTGCGCGCAAGCGAAGAGCCCCGTTACCGCGTGCTCGGCGATCTGGCCGGGGCGAATCCGGCGCAGTTGAGCTGGCGGCTGGTCAATGCCAACGGCAGCTGCGACTACGAGTTCAACATGACCCTGGACGAGGTCTGGGCCGGTTTCGGTAACGCTGGCAGCGGCACCCTCAGTGGCCGCGTGCTGAATCTGGATCGTCCGCTGATGCTGACCGCTCAGGACAATCGCTTCATCGCGGTCAAACGCGTGTTCCCCGAAGCACGCGAACGCACCGGGCTCAACCCGACTTTGCTGGCCTGGCTGGTGTCCCCGGAGCATCGGCTGTTTCACCAGCTCTGGCATGCCTCCCGGGACAAGTGGCACAAGTTGTCTGAAGACCAGCGCGGCGCCTTGCGCGGCCTCGGCTGGCAGCCCGGCCCTCGGGACCAGGAGCGCGATGCCCGGGGCGAGCGCAAGGATCGCAATGGTTCGGGGGTGGATTTTTTCTTCATGCACCGGCATATGCTCGGCACGGCGCGCACGATGCAGGACTTGCCGTCCTGGTCGCGTTTCCCGTTGCCGCAGCCGGAACTGGCCCGGGACCGGCTCGGTTTCGCTCGCTACTTCGACAACCACGACGGCACCTCGCTGCCACCGACCTGGCTGGCCGAAGACGATGACGAGTACACGCAGTGGGTCAGCGACATCAAGACCAGCGAGACCTATCACAGCAACTTCCAGGTATGGGAATCGCGCTACCGCGACCCGCGTTACCTGTCGACGCTGACGTTGGGTCAGTTCGGTTCAGAGGTCGAACTGGGCCTGCACGACTGGCTGCACATGCGCTGGGCCTCGGTGCCGCGCGATCCCTCGAACGGCCAACCGGTGCCGTTCGCCCGTGATCCCTCGGACTTTTCCGCACGCTGGTTTGCGCCGGAAAACGATTTTCTCGGCGACCCGTTTTCCTCCCATGTCAGCCCGGTGTTCTGGCACTTTCATGGCTGGATCGACGATCGCCTGGAAGACTGGTTTCGCGCCCACGAGCGCTTCCATCCGGGGCAGGTCAGTCGGTTGCAGGTCAACGGTGTGCAATGGTTCGCGCCGGGGCGCTGGGTCGAAATCGATGACCCGTGGCTGGGGCCGGTCACTCATGGTTGTAGCACCACGCCGGGATTGCAGGCTGGAAAGTCAGTGGAAATGGACCCGGAAACCATGAAGCTGGCGTTGCGGATTACGTTTGGCGAGGATGAAAAGAAACTGGCGGATCTGTTTCGCAAGGTCCCACAGCGGCCGTGGTATGCGCGCCATCTGAAGGCCAGGCAAACTCCGGTTTGATACCGCGTAATCGTTCAATCGCTGGCAAGCCCGCTCCTACAGGTTTTGTGTCGTGCCCGAACCAGGCGGCAACCACAAAACCTTGTAGGAGCGGGCTTGCCCGCGATGGCGTCCTGTCAGGCAATAAAGCTATAGAGTCTGCCACCCGCCACCTAACGCCTTGTACAACGCAATGCTCGCCTGCATCCGCGACAGCCGCAGTTGCACATTCAAATCCTGCGCTGCATACAATGTGCGTTGCGTCTCCAGCACGATCAGCAAATCCTCGGCGCCGGCCTGATAACGACTCTGCGCAATGTTGAACGCTGTCTGCGCCTGGCTCAGTTCTTCACTCTGCCACTGACGCTGCTCGTCGAGCCCGCGAATGCTGTTGAGGGCTTTCTCGACGTCGGCGAAGCCGTTGATGATCGCGCCACGGTAAATCTCCAGCAGTTCCTCCTGCCGGGCCGTGGCCTTGTCGCGCTGGGCGCCGAGGCGGCCGTTGTTGAAAATCGGCGCGAGCAATCCGGCAGACAGGTTGTAGAACGGACTGCGCAGAATGTCGCTGGCACTGTCGGAGCCGGAGCCGATTTCGGCGCTCAGGGTCACGGTCGGCAGCATCGCGGCGCGGGCGATGCTGACATCGGCTTGTGCGGCAGCCAGTTGCGCTTCGGCCCGGGCGATGTCGGGACGACGGCTGAGCAACTGGCTGGGCACGCCCGCATTGATGGCCGGCCAGGTCAGTTGATCAAAGTGTTCCTGATCCAATGACAACGCCTGAACCGGGCGCCCAAGGAGCAGGGCGAGGCTGATTCGCGCGTCCTGCGCCTGTTGCTGCGCCAGCGGCAATTGCCGTTGCTGCGCGGCCACCAGGCTTTTTTGCTGCGCCAGTTCCAGCGCTGTGGCGGAGCCGGAGTCGAAGCGGGTCTGCACCAGCTTCAACACGCTTTGGGCGTTGGCCAGGTTCAGCTCGGCGATGCGGCTTTGTTCCTGTAGCGACAGGGCTTGCGCGTAGCCGTTGGCGACACCGCTGAGCAACGTCAATTCGACCGTTGCCTGATCGAACTCGCTGGCTTTGAGGCCTAATTGCGCACTGTCCCGGGAGGCGCGCTGGCCGCCCCAAAAGTCGATTTCATAACTGGCCGTGAGGCTGGCGTCGAAGTAATCCACGGCCTTGTTGCTGTCATCGGCATCGAGTTGGCTGTAGCCATCGCCGCGCAGCAGTTTCTCGCGATTGGCATTCACCGCCGCCTTGACCTCGGGCAGTTGCGAGCCACCGGCAATCACCGTGTCGGCCCGCGCCTGGCGCACCCGGGCGATAGCGGCGGCGAGGTCGTAACTGCCAAGCCGTGCCTGTTCGATCAGGCGTCCCAGTTGCGGGCTGCCGAAGCGGTTCCACCATTGCTGGTTGTCGTAAGCGGCAACCGCCGTGTGTGGCGATTGCCAGGCGGCGGGCGGCTGGATGCCGCTGTCCGGGCGTTGGGCTGGGCTGCCACAGGCGCTGAGCAACAGGCACGCGGTCAACAGGCTGAGGGACGGCTTGATCGAGAGCGGCTTCATGGAAAGATCATTCACTGGTAAGGGCCGTGACCGGGTCGAGTCGGGCAGCTTTGCGGGCCGGCATGAAGCCGAAGACAACACCGGTGACCAGGGCGCAGCCGAAGGCGCCCAACACCGCTATCAAGGAAAACGCGACGGCGACTTCACTGAGAATCAGCGCGCCGCCGACGATCAGCGCCAGGGCGATCCCGGTGAGTCCGCCCACCACCGAGAGCATCACCGCTTCGGTGAGGAACTGGCGCAGGATGTCCCGCTGCCGGGCGCCGGTGGCCATGCGGATACCGATCTCGCGGGTGCGCTCGCGCACGGTCATAAGCATGATGTTCATCACGCCGATGCCGCCCACCAGCAACGAAATCGCGGCAATCGAACCGAGCATCAGCGACAGGGTGTTTTGCGTATGTGCCTCGGCCTGGATCATTGCCGCATTGTTGGTCAGTTCGAAATCCTTCTTGCCGTTGTGCAGGCGCAGCATCAGCTGTTCGATGGCCTGTTCCGCCTCCTTGACCTTGCGCGCATCGGCGGCGGCGATGGCGATGTATTCGGGATTGTGCGTGCCGAACAGTCGCACGCTCGCAGCGGAGTAGGGGATGGCGATGCGGTCGTCGCTGTCGGAGTCGCCGGAGCTGGCGCCTTTTTCCGCGAGCACGCCGACCACCTGGAATGGCACGTTTTCGATCAGGATGTATTGGCCAATCGGGTTGGCCACGTCCTTGAGCAACTTGGTGCGCACCTTGTGGCCGATCACTGCGACGGCGGCGGCGTTCTGTTCATCGGCATGGGTGAAGTAGCTGCCTTCCACCACAGGCCAGTTGAAGATCGCCGGGAAGTTGGTGTCGTTGCCGCCGACGTAGCTCAAGTGATCGAGGTTGCCGAAACGCACCCCGGCTTCCTGGCCGTTGACCGGCATGATTCGCATCACCTGCGGCAGGCTGGCGATGGCCGCGACGTCGTCGAGGGTGACGATCCCCGGTGGCGTGCGCGGATTGGGCGCCGAGCCGCTGAGGTAAATGATGTTGGAGCCAAACGCGCCCATCTGTGCCATCACCTGGCGCTTGCTGCCTTCGCCGACGGCGAGCATCACCACCACCGAGGCCACGCCGATGATGATGCCGAGCAGCGTCAGTGCGGTGCGGAACTTGTTGATCCACATCACCCGCCACGCCGCTTGCACCGCATCCACCAGTTCGCCTTTCCAGGCACCGGTGGCTTCGGCACCTTCGCTCAGGCGTTTGCGCAAATCCACGGCTTGCAGGGCGCCGGGGTTGGCCGAGTGTTGCGCGGCGGGATTGTCCCGGGCGCTGTCGCTGATGATCTCACCGTCGCGAATTTCGATGATGCGCTTGGCCCGGGCCGCGACTTCGCGGTCGTGGGTGATCAGGATGACCACGTGGCCCTGGCTGGCGAGTTCATCGAGCAGCGCCATGACCTCGGCGCCGCTGTGACTGTCGAGGGCGCCAGTGGGTTCGTCGGCGAGGATGATGTGGCCGCCGTTCATCAACGCACGGGCAATCGACACACGCTGTTGTTGCCCGCCGGATAACTGATGCGGACGGTTGCCGGTGCGCGAAGCCAGCCCGAGACGGTCGAGCAGGGCAGCGGCGCGGGCATGGCGTTCGGCGGCCGGCAAGCCTGCGTAGATCGCCGGCATCTCGACATTTTCCTGGGCCGAACCGGACGGGATCAGGTGGTAGCCCTGGAACACGAACCCGAAGGCTTCGCGACGCAGCCAGGCCAGCTCATCGCTGTCCAGGGCGGCAACGTTTTCTCCGGCAAAACGGTATTCGCCCGAGGTCGGGCGGTCGAGGCAGCCGAGGATGTTCATCAGCGTCGACTTGCCGGAACCGGACGCGCCGACGATGGCCACGAATTCACCGGCATGGATCGACAGGTCGATGCCGCGCAACACGTGAACTTCAGGCGCGTCGCCGCCACCGTAGACTTTGCGGATGTCCGAAAGGTCGATCAGGGGCGTCTGCATTCAGCCGCCACTCCCATCGACAGGGCCGATCAACAGGTGATCGCCTTCCTGCAAGCCGTCGAGGATCTGCACGCGCAAGCGATCGCTGATGCCGGTGCGCACATCGCGCTGCTCGATGCTGCCGTTCTTGGCCACGACCTGGGCGGTTTGCAGGTTGGCCTGGGTGCCGGTTTGCAGGGCGGCGACAGGCGCGGTGAGTACGTTTTTTGCCTGATCAGCGACAAAAAACACCTGGGTGGTCATTTCCGCCATCAGCGCGTTGTCGGCGTTGTCGACGTCCAGTAACACGGTGTAAAGCACCACACGGGCGCTCCCGCTTTTGCTGGTGCTGACCGGGCTGCCGCCGCCCTGGCTGGTCTGGTCCAGCGGCTTGGGCGGTACCGGCAGGATTTGCCTCACGGTGCTGGTCCAGCGCCGGGTGCCGCCGCTGAGGGTGGTGAACCAGGCGTGCATGCCGGGTTTGACGTGGCCGATGTCGGCCTCCGACACCTCGGCCCACACCGTCATCGGCGACAGTTTGGCGATGCGCAGAATCAGCGGTGTCTGTTGCTGGGCGTTGAGGGTCTGGCCTTCCCGGGCGTCCAGCGCCACCACGGTGCCGGCCATCGGTGCGTAAATCCGCGTGTAGCCGAGTTCGGCCTGATCGCTGCGCAGGCTGGCTTCGGCCTGGCGGATCTGCGCCTGGAACATGTCGACCCGTGCTTGCGTGGCGCGCAGTTCGGCCTGGGCGGTCTGCACGTCTTCTTCACGGGTGGCGCCGCCAGCGGCGAGGTTCTGCTGGCGCTGGAATTTCTGCCGGGCGAGATCGTGTTGTGCCCGTTGTTCCTGCAACTGTGCCTTGAGGTTTTCGACGGAGAAACGCCCCGCGTCGAGTTTGGCCTGTTGCGTAGACGGATCGATCTCCACCAGCAACTGGCCTTCCTTGACCACGTCACCGACTTCCACGTGGATCTTGTGGATCTGCCCGGACGCCTGGGCGCCGACATCGACATAACGACGCGGTTGCAGAGTTCCCAGCGCGGTGACACTGCTTTCAATGTCGGCGCGGCTGACCTGCACGGTGGCGAACTGGTCTCGGCCCGGCGGAATGAACTGCCAGGCGGCGACGGCAATGGCGGGAATCAGAAAAAGTGCGGCAAGCAGGGCACGTCGGGTCTGTCGAGGGCGTTTCATGCAGGGTTCCGGCCTTGGGAAGTAGGTCCGTCGTTCAGCAGCGGGGAGACCGGGCGGAGACGGGGAGCTGTCCTTGTAAACGATCAAAGCACCGGCCAATTTAGCCGGCGACACAATTCCCTATGGGCGCGAGCAGGGAATACAACTATTTACCGCACGATTTGACTCAGTACTTTAAATCTATATGAGAATTACTATAAATTACGCGATTCGAATTGCCACTACCGTGCCACTGTTTATTTTAACGGTCACGCAAAGGGCTCAAGGACAGAAACCGCACCCGTGCGGACGGGAGTCATGTTGGAAAACTACTATCGGGAGCTGGTGTGTTTCCTGAACGCCAGGCTCGGCAACCGCCAGGTCGCCGAAGATGTGGTGCATGACGCCTATCTGCGGGTGCTGGAGCGCACCAGCGACGCGCCGATCGAGCAACCACGGGCATTCCTGTATCGCACCGCACTCAACCTGGTCATCGACGATCATCGGCGCAATGCCTTGCGTCAGATCGAGCCGCTGGACGTGCTCGATACCGAAGAACGCTACTTCACGCCGTCACCGCATACTGCCCTCGATCACGGCCAGCGCCTGGAAATGCTCCAGCGTGCCTTGGCCGAATTACCACGGTTGTGCCGCGAAAGTTTCCTGCTGCGCAAGATCGAAGGCCTGTCCCATCCGGAGATTGCCGAACAGCTTGGCATTTCCCGTGCGCTGGTCGAAAAGCACATTGTTAACGCCATGAAGCATTGCCGTACACGAATGCGACAGTGGGATGGCCATTGAGCTGACGGATTCACCAACACGTTAAATTTTGTTTCAGTGTCCTCGTTCCTACTCAACAGACGACCTGTTGTGCTGCCCTTGGCCGGTCAGGTCACTTAGGTTCAATGCCCCATTGTTGAGGGGTTTATCCAGAGGACACTGGAAATGACACAGGCAATTGCATCGCCCATCGTTCACGACCTGATCGGCGTCGGTTTCGGCCCTTCGAACCTGGCACTGGCCATCGCGCTGCAAGAGCGCGGGGCAAGGCAGGGCGAACTGGATGTGCTGTTTCTCGACAAGCAGGCTGATTACCGCTGGCACGGCAACACGTTGGTGGCCCAGAGCGAGTTGCAGATTTCCTTCCTCAAGGACCTCGTGACCTTGCGCAACCCGACCAGCCCTTACTCCTTCGTCAATTACCTCAAGGCTCACGGGCGCCTGGTGGACTTCATCAACCTGGGCACCTTCTATCCGTGCCGCATGGAGTACAACGACTACCTGCGCTGGGTCGCCGGGCAGTTCACCGCGCAAAGCCGTTACGGCGAAGAAGTGCTGACCATCGAGCCGGTGCTGCACAACCAGCAGGTCGAGGCGCTGCGGGTGATTTCCCGCGATGCCCTAGGTCATCAACATGTGCGCACCACCCGTTCGGTGGTGGTCAGCGCCGGTGGCACGCCACGCATTCCCGAGGTGTTCAAGGGGCTCAAGGATGACGGCCGGGTGTTCCATCATTCCCAGTACCTGGCGCAAATGGCCAAGCAACCGTGCGTGGACAACCGGCCGATGAGCATTGCAATCATCGGTGGCGGGCAGAGCGCGGCGGAAGCCTTCATCGATTTGAACGACAGCTTCCCGTCGGTGCAGGTGGACATGATCCTGCGCGGCTCGGCACTGAAACCGGCCGACGACAGCCCCTTCGTCAACGAAGTGTTTTCGCCGGAGTTCACCGACCTGGTGTTCCAGCAACCGGACAGTGAACGCGAGCGGCTGGTGAATGAGTACCACAACACCAACTATTCGGTGGTGGATATTGACCTGATCGAGCGCATCTACGGCATCTTCTACCGGCAGAAAGTCTCGGGCATCGCCCGCCATGCGTTCCACACCTTGACCACGATCGAGAAAGCCACGGCCAATGAACGGGGTATCGAATTGGTGTTGCGCAACAATGCCACGGGTGAAGTTTCGGTCCGTCATTACGACGCGGTGGTGTTGGCCACCGGTTACGAGCGGCAGATGCACCGCAAACTGCTGGCGCCGCTGGAAGCCTATCTGGGTGATTTCGAGGTTGATCGCAACTACAAGCTGATCACGGACGAGCGCTGCAAGGCCGGGCTCTACATGCAGGGTTTCTGCCAGGCCAGTCACGGGCTGAGCGACACCTTGTTGTCGATCTTGCCGATCCGCGCCGACGAGATCGCCGGTTCGTTGTATGAGCACGGCAAGCATCGCGGGCACAGTCGCTCAGTGGTGGATTTGTTGTTGGCTACTGCCAGCTGAAATGTGTAGCGGCCACGAGGCCCTATCGCCAGCAAGCCGGCTCCTACAGTAGGTTTACGTCGCAATGCATATCCCTGTAGGAGCCGGCTTGCCGGCGATAGGGCCCTCAACAACGGCAAAAATGTCGAATCCTGAACCCTTCCTGAAGAATCCCGCGATTCCCCCAACCCGATCTGTTAACGGGTTTACGCTGCAAACATCGGGGCGTAAGCTTCGCGCGTTTTCATCCATTACGGAGACCCACAGTGGGTACTTGTTCGAGTGACAGTTGTCGGCCGGTCTCGGTAACCGGCATTTTCTCGGCAAGATAACGCGCAGTCTCCTGTGCCGTTGTCTCGCCGACAAGCGAGCAGCGGCATCCCGATCATGGCCAGTCCCGGCCATGTCCCGACGTCCCTCTCATCGACGCTGAACAGTGCGTGGTTTCGACTTTTTGTCGTGGCCGCCGCTCTATCGACACGCCTGTCATTCGTGACCGGCGCGCCAGGCCTTGCTTTGCCGGTTGTTCCGGCGACAGCGGCGTGGACCTGCCTGCTCGACGGTTTCCCGGCTGACCAAAGGGGCACCAGCCATGAAACTTACCCTCAAGGAACTCTTCGCAGGCTTCCTGCGTAACCGCCACATCGCCCGGCACTTCCGCCGTCTGGCGTTGCTGGAAACCTTCACCGACACCACGGTCAGCCGTGAAGTCCCGCCCACCCTGGCGCAAACCCTGGTGGCCGCTGCCGGCAGCGACACCAATACCCTGGGTAGTCACACCGACGGCTTGAGCGAATTCGAAGCCGATGCCCTGCGCGAGCAATTCGGCCTCAACGAAGTCGAGCACGAACAGCCGCTGCCGTGGTGGACGCACCTGTGGCACTGCTACAAAAATCCGTTCAACTTGCTGCTCACATTGCTGGCGGTCATCTCCTGGCTGACCGAAGACATGAAAGGCGCCGTCGTGATTTTCTCCATGGTGGTGCTATCGACCCTGTTGCGTTTCTGGCAGGAAACCAAATCCAACCAAGCCGCCGATGCCCTAAAGGCGATGGTCAGCAACACCGCCACGGTGATGCGCCGCGACCTTGAAGACCGTGGCGCGCAGCGTATCGAACTGCCGATCAGACAACTGGTGCCGGGTGACCTGATCGTGCTGTCGGCCGGTGACATGATTCCCGCCGATTGCCGGGTGCTCAGCGCCAAGGACCTGTTCGTCAGCCAGGCGGCCATGACCGGCGAATCGATGCCGGTGGAAAAATTTCCCCGCCAGCAGGACCGCGATACGCTCAACCCCCTGGACCTGGACAACATCCTGTTCATGGGCACCAACGTGGTCTCCGGCACGGCCATGGCGGTGATTCTCACCACCGGCAACAGCACCTATTTCGGCGCCTTGGCCCAGCGCGTCGGCGCCACCGACCGGGCGCCGACGTCGTTCCAGACCGGAGTCAACAAAGTCAGCTGGCTATTGATCCGCTTCATGTTCGTGATGGCGCCGCTGGTGTTGTTCATCAACGGTTTCACCAAGGGCGACTGGACCGAAGCGCTGCTGTTCGCGCTGTCGATCGCCGTGGGCCTGACCCCGGAAATGCTGCCGATGATCGTCACCTCGACCCTGGCCAAGGGTGCGGTGTTCCTGTCGCGCAAAAAAGTCATCGTCAAGCGCCTCGACGCCATCCAGAACTTCGGCGCCATGGATGTGCTATGCACCGACAAGACCGGCACTCTGACCCAGGACAAAATCTTCCTGGCGCGCAACGTCGACGTCTGGGGTAACGACTCCGATGACGTGCTGGAAATGGCTTACCTCAACAGCTACTACCAGACTGGGCTGAAAAACCTGCTGGATGTGGCGGTGCTCGAACACGTCGAGATCCACCGTGAACTGAAAGTCGGCACGGCGTTTCGCAAGGTCGACGAAATCCCGTTCGATTTCACCCGCCGGCGCATGTCGGTGGTGGTCGCCGAGCGTGATCAACCGCACCTGCTGATCTGCAAGGGCGCGGTGGAAGAGGTGCTGGCGGTCTGCTCGCGGGTGCGTCACGGCGAAGACGATGAAGCCTTGACCGAAGAACTGCTGGCGCGCATCCGTCAGGTCACGGCCGCGTTCAATGCTGAAGGTCTGCGGGTGGTGGCGGTTGCGGCGCGGCCAATGGTCGAAGGGCGCGACACCTACAGCCTGGCCGATGAACAGGCACTGACGCTGATTGGATACGTGGCGTTTCTCGATCCGCCGAAAGAAAGCACCGCGCCCGCCCTCAAGGCCCTGGCCGCCCATGGCGTGGCGGTGAAAGTGCTGACCGGCGACAACGAACTGGTGACGGCGAAGATCTGCCGCGAAGTCGGCCTGGAACAGCAAGGCCTGCTGATGGGCAACGACGTCGAGCGCATGAGCGATGCCGAGTTGGCGCAAGCGGTGGAGACCACCAACGTCTTCGCCAAACTGACGCCGTCCCACAAGGAACGCATCGTCCGCCTGCTCAAGGGCAACGGCCATGTGGTCGGTTTCATGGGTGACGGCATCAACGATGCCCCGGCCCTGCGCACCGCCGACATCGGTATTTCGGTGGACAGCGCCGTGGACATCGCCAAGGAAGCGGCCGACATCATCCTGCTGGAAAAGAGCCTGATGGTGCTGGAGGAGGGCGTGCTGGAAGGGCGCCGGACCTTCGCCAACATGCTCAAGTACATCAAGATGACCGCCAGTTCGAACTTCGGTAACGTGTTCTCGGTGCTGGTGGCCAGTGCGTTCATCCCGTTCCTGCCGATGTTGCCGATGCACCTGCTGGTGCAGAACCTGCTCTACGACATTTCGCAGATCGCCATTCCGTTCGATAACGTCGATGAGGAAATGCTCAAGCAACCACAGCGCTGGCAGCCGGGGGACGTCGGACGCTTCATGCTGTTTTTCGGGCCGATCAGTTCAATCTTCGACATCACCACGTTCGCCTTGATGTGGTACGTGTTTGATGCCAACACCCCGGATCACCAGACCCTGTTCCAGTCCGGCTGGTTCGTGGTCGGGCTGCTGACCCAGACGCTGATCGTGCACATGATCCGCACGCCGAAAATCCCGTTCCTGCAAAGCCGCGCCGCCATGCCGTTGCTGGTGATGACCGGACTGATCATGGCTGTGGGGATTTTCCTGCCGATGGGACCGCTGGCCCATTACTTCAAATTGCAGGCGTTGCCGTCGCTGTACTTCGTGTTTCTGCCGGTGATTCTGCTGGCGTACATGGCGCTGACCCAGGCGGTGAAGGGGTTCTACATTCGCCGGTTTGGCTGGCAGTAACACCGCGAGCATTGTGGCGAGGGGGCTTGCCCCCGTTGGGCTGCGAAGCAGCCCCAAAACAAAGCGACGCGAACGATCAGATAGATCAAGTAGGCAGGCTTTGCGACTGCTGCGCAGTCGTACGGGGGCAAGCCCCCTCGCCACAAGGGGATCGTGTTTTTTTCAAGGAGCTTCATCATGCAAGCCATCAACAACATCAACCGTCAGCCCCTGGATGTGATTTCGGCGGAGGTCACCAACATCATTTACGTCATCGCCCGGCGGCCCCAGCAGAAAGCCGTGCTGGCAATGCTCGAGGCCGAACTGGAGCGCAGCAACTATCCGGCCAGTGATGTGGATGTGCATGCCTTCGGCACGGACGAAATCGAAATCGAAGCGACGCTGGCGACGACCTCGGTCGATGGTGATGAACTCGATGCACTGGTGACGCGACTAGGTCAAGCGTCGGATTGACCCGGATGCATTTGGGAAAAGTCCTACAGATTGATCCTTGTTGCTTCCGTAGCCTGTGCGGCCTCATGAATCCGACATACCGAGGGAGGCCACGTTGCCGAGTAAATCGTTACGTATCCTGATTGCCGATACGCAGCACTTTCACCGTATGAGGATCGAGCGGCTGTTTAACCAGCTGGGTTATTTTCGGGTGGCTCCGGTGCAAGGCGTCGAAGAGCTGCTGAGCTTGATGGAGTACAGCACCGAGCCCTTCGATCTGGTGGTTGTCAATGGAGCCTTGGCCAATGGCCGGTTGAATCTGTTCGACTTCTTTGTCGACAACCCACAGGCCCGTCACGCGTTTATCTTCGATGGTCGGCAGGCGCAGTTGCCGCCGATGGCGGGCAATGTCCGGCACAACGTCAATGTCAGCCATGCTGTACTGCCGGACCTGGCGTCCATCGCGCAGTTGATGGCCACAGTCGACCCGCGTCGACCATTCGTCGGAACTGTCATTTCTGTCAGGTAGTTCCTTCCAACTTTTCATGCAAGAGTTTCAGCGCAGCCGTTGCGTCTTTACGCGGCCCGTCATTTTTTCGGTCGTGGTGTTTTTGCACAGGGAGTTTTCATGAAATCAGCACTGGTTGTGGAAGACCATCCGGTGGTTTGCTCCATGATCAAACTCGTACTCAGGGAGCTGGGGTTCAAGCAGATCCATGAAGCAACCCGTGGCGATGAGGTCATGTCGAAGCTACGTGAGCATCGACCGGATATCGTGCTGCTGGATTTGAGCCTGCCTGGCGTGGACGGGCTGGATGTACTAGACCGAATCAAGGCCGAAAAGACTCATTCTCGAGTGGTGGTTTTCACTTCGCTTGATGCCCGGTTTTATCAGGAACGTTGCATGCGTGCCGGGGCGGCGGCATTTGTCCCCAAGAGCAAGGACCTGGATGATCTGAAAGCCGCGATCAACACCGTGCTGGCCGGTTACACCTGCTTCGTCCAGCTATCATCGAGTCTCGTTTCGATGGGGGCGTTGCAGCGCAGTGAGAAAGAGTTGATTGACCTGCTTTCCAACCGTGAATTGACCATTCTGCAATATCTGGCAAAAGGCTTGAGCAACAAGCAAATCGCCGAGATCATGCACCTGAGTTTCAAGACCGTCAGCACTTACAAGACGCGGTTGATTGAAAAGATCAACGTGAAGTCGCTGGTGCATTTGAGGGACTTTGCCTTGCGCAATGGCCTGATCTGAATGAACGCATTCCGACGACTGTCTGTCATGGTGTTGGCGAGCCTTCTGCTGTGGTCATCGGCTGCCTGGGCGCAACCGCATTCGCTGGCGCTGCTGGGACGCTCCAGCCTCGAAGGTGTTTCCGTCAAACTGACGGACACTGAATCACGCTGGTTGCAGCAAAAGGGACGATTGGTGCTGGCGGTCTCTACCCCGGACTATCCACCCTTCGAGTTCAATACCGCTGGCAAGGTGTTCGAGGGCATCACCGCCGATTACGCCGGTCTGCTCGAGCAATTGCTGGGCGTCAGGATCGAGGTTCAACGCTACCCGTCGCGAGCCGAAGCGGTACAGGCCATCAAGGAAGGGCAGGCTGACCTGCTGGGAACGGCCAATCGTTTTGAAGCCGAAGACCCGCAGTTGCAGATGTCCAGCGCTTACGCGGTCGATCAACCGGTACTGGTCACCCGCACAGACTCAACCGAGGCTCTGGACCCGACGCTGGCCGGCAAACGGCTGGTGACGCTTTATCACTACTTGCCCCAATACAGCGTGCAGCAGTTCTATTCCAGCGCGCAGCTGGAACTCTTCCCATCGACACTGGCCGCCATGGGCGCGGTGGCGTTCGGTCAGGCTGATGTCTATCTGGGGGATGCCATCAGTGCCCATTACCTGATCAGCAAAAACTATCTGGGCAATGTACAGCTGGCAGATTTTTCGCCGATGGAGTCCGGTCGTTTTGCATTCGCGATGGGCCGCGAAAACCCGCAGTTGTTGCACATCGTCAACAAGGCGCTGGCGGTGGTCACGACCAATGAACAAATGAATATCCTGCGCCGCTGGGGGGCGAACGGAGCGTCCATTCCGGGTAATCAGTCGCTGCAATTGAGCGTGGCAGAGCAGCGTTGGCTCGATCGACACCCGCGTGTGAAAGTGGCGATCAATGTCAACATCCCACCGATTTCATTCATCGATAGCGAAGGCCAGTTTCGCGGGATCGTGATTGATGTGCTGACGAAAATCAGCCAGCGCACCGGGCTGCAATTCGATCTGCAGGGCATGAAGTCCGTGGCGGACATGTTGGCGGGTATCCAGGATGGCCAGGTCGATGTGCTGGCGGGCATTGGCCTGAGTTCCCAGCGTGAAGGTCAGTTGCGGTTTACCCGCTCGTTCCTGAACAGCCCGTCGGTGCTGGTGACCCGGGTGGCACCGGACAGCCCCAGGACGCTGGACGACATGGCCGGAAAAGAGCTGGCGCTGACCCAGGGCAACATTTCCGGTGAGTTCATTCGCCAGCACTTTCCTCTGATCCGGCTGGTGGACGCGCCCCTGACGATTGATGCCATGGAGATGGTCGCCCAAGGTGAAGCACAGGGCGGCCTCAATTCGTTGATCAGTGCGCGTTACCTGATTGCCCGTCAGTTTCGTGATCGTCTGCAGGTGACCAGTACGGTGGGCACCGACCCCGCGCGCAGCACGTTGGCGACCAGCCGGGACGCGACTGAGCTGCACTCGATCCTGGACAAGGCGCTGTTAAGCATCCCCCCCGATGAAATCGACGAACTGACCCATCCCTGGCGCTATGACTCGATGGTGGAGCAGAGCTATTGGCTGCGTCATCGGCAGGCGATTTTTCAGGCGTTTGCTGTGGCGGGAGTCATGCTCCTGCTCGCGTTCGTGGGGATTTTTTGGCAGCGTCGGCAAATTCGTCAGCGTCAGCTATTGCTCAGTCAATTACAGGAGGCCAAGGAGGCTGCCGACGATGCCAATCGTGCCAAGACCACGTTTCTGGCGACCATGAGCCATGAAATCCGCACCCCGATGAATGCGCTGATCGGTATGCTCGAACTGGCACTGAAACAAGCGGATAAAGGCGTGACGGATCGTTCCGCCATCGAGGTGGCGTCCCAGGCGGGGCAGCAGCTGCTGGCCCTGATCGGCGACATTCTGGACATCGCCCGGGTCGAATCCGGACAATTGTCGCTGACACCGGAACGGGTCAATTTGCGTGAACTGGTGGCATCGGTCTGTCGGGTTTTTGAAGGGTTGGCGTTGCAGAAAAACCTGCAGTGGCGGGTCGAACTCGACGAGCAAAGTGACTGCGATGTGATGCTCGATCCCACCCGCCTCAAACAGGTGCTGTCCAATCTGTTGAGCAACGCGATCAAGTTCACCGATGAAGGCGGGGTGAGCCTGACCTTGCGGGTAGAGCCAAGACCCTCGGCGCATCTGGCCGTCAGCGTGCGCATTGCCGACAGCGGTGTCGGTATCAGTGCTTTCGACCAGCAACGCCTGTTCAGTCCGTTCGTGCAGGCGGGCAACCACCAGCAGTCGGTCCGGCAGGGTTCCGGTCTGGGGCTGGTAATCAGCCGAACCCTGTGCGAGATGATGGGCGGGCGATTGCAGCTCGACAGCGCTCTGGGTTACGGGACTCAGGTGCACATCAGTCTCGATTTGATGACCTTGCCAACACTGCCCGCCAGTGAGCTGTCCCAAGGGGAAACTCTGCTCTGGACGGGCTCATTGACGATTTTGGTGGTGGACGATTATCCAGCCAATCGCTTGTTGCTTTCACGGCAGCTGAGCTATTTGGGGCACCACGTGATGTTGGCGGAAGATGGCGCGCAGGGGCTGGAACTATGGCTTGAGCATCAGTTCGACCTGGTGATTACCGACTGCAACATGCCAGCGCTCAGCGGTTACGAACTGGCAGGTGCGATACGCGACGAAGAGCGCAGACAGGGCTTGCCGCCGACGCTGATCCTCGGGTTTACCGCCAATGCGCAAAGGGAGGAAAAGGTCCGCTGCCAGGAGGCGGGCATGGACGATTGCCTGTTCAAACCTATCCGCTTGATGGATCTGCAGGCATGGTTGGCCCAGCAGTTTTCCAGCGCACCGTCGAATCAGACCGACGACCCGGAGGTATTCGATTTGAGTGGGCTGGATCGCTTTGTCGATACGGACTGTGAACTCATGGATCAATTGCTGCACGACCTGGAACTGACCAACCGCGAGGATCGTGTTCATCTGCTCGCCCTGCATACCAGCGGTAATCGCATCGCTTTGCGCGAGCTGGCGCACCGGATCAAGGGCGGTGCGCTGATGGTCCGGGCGCTCGCTCTGGTGGAGTGCTGCGAGCAACTGGAACGTGCACTCAATGACAATCAGGCGCCACTGATCGACGAGGCCGTCGATCAGTTGCAACACGCCATGACCCGGCTCGACCGGCGGCTTCAGCAGGATTGAACTCAGTCCAAAACGGGCGCGATACCTTTGGGGCTGGTCAGACTGAATGCCATGCTACGGGACGGTACTGAATGGCGCTGACGAGTGGCATGGTGAAGACAGTTGCTCCCACAGGGTTATTGGATGTACTCGACATTGGCGTATAACCGAAATACCTGTGGGAGCTGGCTTGCCAGCGATGGTGGCGACTCGGTCAGCTCAAAGCTTGCAGCTGCCCTCATGCAATATCACTGCGGCTGAATTCATCCCCGAGAAAATCGATCAACGTGCGCACCGACGGCAGCAACCCCCGTCGCGACGGGAAGATCGCATGGATGATACCGGTTTTTGGCGCCCAGCCCGGCACCAGTTCCACCAGTCGCCCGGCGGCGATCTCATCGCGCACCACCACGTTCGGCAGGTGCACCACGCCGATACCGGCGATGGCCGCATGGCGCAAGGCCAACAGGTCATCGGTGACCATCCTCGGCGCATGCCGGATCAGCGCCGTGCTGCCATCGGCACCGAACAATTCCCACTGATATTCACGTTGCGCCGCGCCCCAGTGCAGGCTCGGCAAACCACTGAGGTCGGCTGGCGACGGTGGGGTCGACAGGCGCTCGGCGAACGCCGGACTGCCGACGACGCTTTGGGTGCTGTTGCCCAGGACCTTCATCACCATGTCGGTGTTTTCCAGCGGTGGGAAGCGCACCCGCAGCGCCAGATCGAAGCCTTCGTGAATCAGGTCGACCCGGCGATTGGTGCTCTCGATGAACAACTCCACCAACGGGTACTTGAGC
Source organism: Pseudomonas sp. Irchel s3f7 (assembly GCF_900187615.1). GTDB lineage: Bacteria > Pseudomonadota > Gammaproteobacteria > Pseudomonadales > Pseudomonadaceae > Aquipseudomonas. The sequence continues at coordinate 72,259 of NZ_FYDO01000020.1, forward strand.
AGATAGCGGGTCAGCATCGGCCCGACCCAGGAGTTGAGCAGCGCCGTCGGGCAACTGACGCGCACCAGGCCCTGGGGCTCGGAGCGGTTGCGTTCGATCAGTTCGGCGGCGCTTTCCGCTTCCACGCGCATGGCCAGGCAGCGCTGGTAATAGGCCTGGCCGATTTCGGTCAGCGAGCAATGACGACTGGTGCGATGCAGCAGGCGCACGCCGAGGCGCTCTTCGAGTTCGGCGATGCGCCGGCTGAGCTTGGATTTGGGCATGTCCAGTGCCCGACCGGCCGCCGCGAAACCGTGATGTTCCACCACTTGGGTGAAGTAGTAGAGGGTGTTGAGGTCTTCCATCATCGTTCCTCTGATAGAACGCTAAAGCTGATTTTTGCAGTCTAGCGCATCAAAGGTCACGGTTTTAAGCTTTGTCCATGGCTTCACTCACCTCATCAGGAGACACCATGAAAAACATCATCGGTATCTACACCAGCCCACGGACCCATTGGGTAGGCGACGGTTTTCCGGTCCGCACGCTGTTTTCCTACGACAACCTGGGAAAGCACATCAGCCCGTTTCTGCTGCTCGATCACGCCGGCCCCGCTGAATTCACCCCGACCACCGAGCGACGTGGCGTTGGTCAGCATCCGCACCGCGGCTTCGAAACCGTGACTATCGTTTACAAGGGTGAAGTCGAACATCGCGACTCCACTGGCAGTGGCGGCAAGATCGGCCCCGGCGACGTGCAATGGATGACCGCCGCGTCGGGCATCCTGCATGAGGAGTTCCACTCCGAAAATTTCGCCAAAAGCGGTGGCACCCTGGAGATGGTGCAACTGTGGGTCAACCTGCCGGCCAAGGACAAAATGGCCGAGCCCGGTTACCAGACGATCCTCGATGGCGACATCCCGAACATCGCCTTGAAAGACAACGCCGGCAGCCTGCGCCTGATCGCCGGTGAGTTCGACGGCCATACCGGCCCGTCGCGCACGTTCACGCCGATCGATGTCTGGGATCTGCGCCTCAACGGCGGCAAGTTGCTGACACTGGACCTGCACGAAGGTCGCAACACAGCCTTGGTGGTGCTGCGCGGCACGGTTCAGGTCAATGGGCTGGAACTGATGCGCGAGGGCCAGTTGGCCCTGCTTGAACGCGATGGCAGTCAGTTGACCCTCGAAGCCAATGGTGACGCGGTGGTGTTGCTGCTCAGCGGCGAACCGATCGACGAGCCAATCGTCGGCCATGGTCCGTTCGTGATGAACACCGAGCAGGAAATCCACCAGGCCTTCGCCGACTTTCAGTCCGGCCGCTTCGGCCAGATGCACGGTTAATCCGTAGCCCTTCCATAACCCGACGCTACACAGGATGAGTAGGCCGGTTTTCAGGCCAGGGATGGCTGTTGCCCAAACGAAAGAGGAAACGCTCATGAACACCGTCAACGCGGCCAACTTCAACGGCCAGAAACCGACCATCGACCCCAACGACAGCGCCATGCTGTTGATCGATCACCAGAGCGGACTGTTCCAGATCGTCAAGGACATGGACGTACCGCAATTACGCGCCAACGCCATTGCCCTGGCCAAGGCTGCGACCTTGCTCAAGATGCCGGTGATCACCACTGCTTCCGTACCGCAAGGGCCGAACGGGCCGTTGATACCGGAAATCCATGAAGCCGCGCCCCATGCGCAGTACGTGGCGCGCAAAGGTGAAATCAACGCTTGGGACAACCCGGAGTTTCACGCCGCCGTCAAAGCCACCGGCAAGAAAACCCTGGTGATCGCCGGCACCCTGACCAGCGTTTGCCTGGCATTCCCGTCCATCGCGGCGGTGCACGAAGGCTACAAAGTGTTTGCCGTGGTCGACGCTTCGGGCAATCACTCGAAACTGGCCACTGATCTGACAATCGCGCGTTTGGCTCAGGCCGGGGTTGTGCCGATCGATATCATGGCTACGCTTTCCGAGTTGCAAGGTTCCTGGAACCGTCCGGATGCTGAAGAGTGGGCCGCCGTCTACGCCCAGGCCATGCCGCACTATCAATTGCTGATCGAAAGCTACCTCAAGGCTCAGCAAGTCGCGAACGAACACGAAGTGCTGGATTCGCAGCGCTGATCGAAATCCCCACGCCGACTTCGGCATCGATAACACGCGAGGACTACTGCAATGACCACTTCCTACAAGCGTCTCGACAAGGATAACGCCGCGGTTTTGATGGTTGATCATCAGGCGGGCCTGCTGTCGCTGGTGCGCGACATCGACCCGGATCGTTTCAAGAACAACGTGCTGGCCCTGGCCGACCTGGCCAAGTACTTCAAGCTGCCGACCATCCTCACCACCAGTTTCGAAACCGGCCCCAACGGCCCGCTGGTGCCGGAGCTAAAGGCACTCTTTCCAGACGCGCCGTACATCGCTCGCCCGGGCCAGATCAACGCCTGGGACAATGAAGATTTCGTCAAGGCGATCAAGGCCACCGGCAAGAAGCAACTCATCATCGCCGGTGTGGTAACTGAGGTGTGCGTGGCGTTCCCGGCCCTCTCGGCCCTGGCCGAAGGTTTTGAGGTGTTCGTGGTTACCGACGCGTCAGGCACCTTCAACGAACTGACCCGGGAATCGGCGTGGAGCCGCATGACCGCTCAGGGCGCGCAACTGATGACCTGGTTCGGCCTGGCCTGTGAACTGCACCGCGACTGGCGCAACGACGTTGAAGGGCTGGGGACCTTGTTCTCCAACCACATCCCGGATTATCGCAACCTGATGACCAGCTACAACACACTGGCCAACAACAAGTAATCCAGCCAACACACGTTCCCCTGTGGGAGTGAGCCTGCTCGCGATGACGGTAGAACAGACACTGTTGCAGTGACTGTCAGGCCGTCTTCGCGAGCAGGCTCGCTCCCACATTTGTTTTTGTGATGCTTGCCGAATCCCGCCGAATCAATTGCTCCTACACTATGGCCAATCTGTTCGATTTCCCCGTCATTGGCCTTTGCTGGAGTTGCTTGATGCTGTCATTGCTCACCGAACACCCGCTGATCTGCGCGATGTTGCTGATCCTGATCGACCTGGGTTTGTGGCGCTTGCTCAGTGCGACGGGCAGTGCCTGGCGGCTGTTGGTGCGGGTGGTGATTTTTGCGCTGTTCAGTTTTCTGCTGTTCAACGAGGGCCTCAATCCGCTGGAGCCCGCGCCGTGGCCTGACAACGTGCCCCTGCATTTGGCGGCCACCGGTTTGCAGATCGGTTGGTGGCTGTTCGGCGCGCGGACCCTGACCGTGTTGATCGGCGCCGTGATGATGCAACGGGTCGGGCACACCGGGCGGCTGCTTCAGGATTTGCTTGGCGCGGTAATTTTCCTGATTGCGGTCATCGCCGCGCTGGCCTACGTGCTCGAACTGCCGGTCAAAGGCGTGCTGGCGACCTCCGGCGCATTGGCGATCATCGTCGGTCTGGCCTTGCAGAGCACCCTCAGCGACGTGTTCTCCGGGATCGTCCTGAACACCACCAAACCCTATCAACTGGATGACTGGATCTCCATCGACGGCACCGAAGGCCGGGTCACCGACATCGACTGGCGGGCCACGCGCCTGCAAACCGCCCAAGGCAGCCTGGCGGTGATTCCCAACTCATTGGCCGCCAAGGCCAAAATCATCAACTTCAGCCGCCCGAGCGATATGTTTGGTGTTTCCATCACCCTTCAAGTGAGCCCCCATGCGCGGCCGAATACGGTGATCGATGCCCTTGAGCGCGCCATGCAAGGCTGCCGTTTCCTGTTGGATACGCCCGCACCGAACGTCGCGCTGAAAAGCTCCGGCAGCACGGGTGTGGAATACGAAATCAGCGGGTTTGTTGCGTCCATGAGCGAGAAACGCACGGTGCGTAATCAGCTGTTCGACCTGGCGTACCGGCACTTGCAGGCCTCCGGGGTCAACCTGTTGTCGAGCGTCGAGCCCACGCTGTCGGGCAGCCTGTCGCGGCCCCGGGCACTGCTCGACAGTTCGCCGATTTTCTCTACGTTGCGCCAGGAAGAAAAAGACACCTTCAGCCAGAACATGTCGCTGCAAACCTTTCGTGCCGGCGAAACGATCCTGGAGGCGGGGGAGGTCAGTGATCACTTGTTCATCATCGAGTCGGGGGTGGTGACGGTGACGCTGACCCGGCACGGTGAACCGTTCGAATCCGGGCGCATGGGGCCGGGTGAAGTGATTGGCGAGGCCGGCATCCTGGACGACAGTTCGGTGCCCGCGCAGTTTACCGCCAAGACCTTTTGTGGCTTGTACCGCATCGAAAAGTCGTACCTCAAGCCATGCCTGGATGCCCGTCACGACATCGGCGATGCGATGAAAACCTTGCTCGATTACCGGTTGCACAAAGCGAAAACCCTGACTCAGGATTTGCCGGCGATGGTGGAGAAAAAAGGCTTTTTGCAGTGGCTGCGCAATCGGGTCTGAATTTGCTGGTGAATGGCCGCTGCGCGGATCGCTCCCACATTTGACCGCGTTTTCCTGTGCTCGCGATGACGGCAGTGAGCAAAACCCAATGGCCTCCTCGACTTCTGGAATATTGGCTATTTGTGCAACCGGGGCGGGGGGCTAACGTAGTCACACACCCACTTGCCCTGGAGCAGACCATGCAACCGCGTATCGATTTCTACACCGCGTCCCCTGATGCCCTCAAAGCGATGATCGGGTTGGAAACCGCAGTGTCGAAGCTGCCGCTGGAAAAAAACCTGATTGAACTGGTCAAGCTGCGGGCTTCGCAGATCAACGGCTGCGCCTTCTGCATCGACATGCACACCAGCGACGCAATCAAGGGTGGCGAAACCCCGCGTCGCCTGTTCGCCGTAACGGCGTGGCGCGAGGCGCCGTTCTTCAGCGACCGCGAACGTGCCGCGCTGCTCTGGACCGAATCCCTGACCCAGCTCAGCCTGACCCACGCGCCGGACGAAGACTACGAAGTGGTCAGCGCCCAGTTCACGCCCAAGGAAATGGTCGATCTGAGCGTGGCGATCAGCACCATCAACAGCTGGAACCGTCTGGCCGTCGGTTTCCGCAAAACCCCTCAGGCCTGATGTCGACAAGGGGGCCGAGGTTCAATGAGCATCGGCACTCGGCGCGGCTGGAGGTTGTACCTTGCGCATCAGCGGCACCATGGCCGTGGCGATGATGAAGCAGACCATGATCATCAGAAACGCGTCGCCGTAGGTTTGTGTCTGCGCTTCGCGATAAGTCAGCAACCACAGTTGATGCAGGGCGGCAGTGACGCCGACGTCGCCGCCCTGGCCGAGGGCGGCGAAGTTGTTGCCGACCTGGGACAGCCATTGGTAGAGTGCTTCGTTGGTGCTGTTGAGGTTTTCCGCCAGCCGCGTGAAATGCAGGTTGGTGCGGTCATTGAGAATGGTCGCGCACGCGGCGATGCCAATGGCGCCACCCAGATTGCGCATCAGGTTGAACAAGCCCGACGCATGTTTGAGCCGCGCCGGTGCCAAACCACCGAGGGTCAAGGTCACCGCTGGCGGCACCGCCAATTGCTGGGCAATGCCACGCAAGGCTTGCGGCAGCATGAGTTCTTTGGCCCCCCAGTCATGGGTGATCGGGCTGAAATCCCACATCGACAACGCGAACAACCCAAGGCCGGTCATCATGATCCAGCGCAGATCCACGCGGTTGGCCAGAAAGGCATACAGCGGAATCGCCATGATCTGGAACACCCCGGTGGAGAAAACCGCCAGGCCAATGTCCAGCGCGCCATAGCCACGCACCCGGCCGAGGAACAGCGGCGTCAGGTAAATGGTGGCGAACAGGCCGATGCCGGTGACAAACGAGAAGAAACAACCGAGGGCGAAGTTGCGATCCTTCAAGGCCCGCAGATCGACAATCGGGTTGGCCACGTGCAAGGTCCGGCCGATGAACGCCAGCCCAGCGAGGCCGCTGATCCACGCCGTGGTCACAATCGTGTGGTCACTGAACCAGTTCCAGCGCGGGCCTTCTTCGAGGGTGTATTCCAGGCAGCCGAGGAACAGCGCCAGAAACACCATGCTCAAGTAGTCCGCACCTTTGAGCAGTGACAACTCCGGTTGATCGATTTTCACCAGCATCGGCACGGCCACCGCGACGAAAATCCCTGGGACGAGGTTGATGTAGAACAGCCAGTGCCAGGACGAGATGTCAGTGATCCAGCCGCCGATCACCGGACCGAGGGTCGGGGCCAGCGATGCCACGGCGCCGATGGTGGCGGCAGCAATCACCCGTTGCTTGCCGGTGAAGAAAAAGAATGCCGTGGTGAACACCAGCGGAATCATCGAGCCGCCGAGAAAGCCTTGCAGGGCGCGAAAGGCAATCATGCTCTGGATGTTCCAGGCGGCGCCGCACAACAGGCTGGTCAGGGTGAAACCCACCGCCGACGCGCAAAACAGCCAGCGTGTGGAAAATACCCGGGACAGCCAACCGGACAGCGGAATCACGATGATTTCGGCGATCAGGTAGCTGGTCTGCACCCAGGCCGTTTCATCAGTGCCCGCAGAGAGCCCGCCGCCGATGTCGCGCAATGACGCCGAGACAATCTGGATATCCAGCAGCGCAATGAACATGCCGATGCACATGGTGGCGAAGGCAAAGACTTTGGTCCCGGTCGCCATGCTCGCCGCATCGAACGGCTGCGCCGGGACGGCGAGGGCGCGGTTCATGGTGCGCTGGCCACGGAAGGGGTTTCAGGTGCCTTGCGAGTGTCGACTTCAGCGGTCACCGACAGGCCGGGACGCAGGTGACCGAGCAGGCTGTCGGCCGGATCGAGGTGAATGCGCACCGGCACCCGTTGCACGATCTTGGTGAAGTTGCCGGTGGCGTTTTCCGGCGGCAGCACACTGAATTGCGAACCGCTGGCGGGGGCGAGGCTGTCCAGATGACCGTGGAATTCCTGCCCCGAGAGCACGTCGGCATGAATCACCACCCGTTGCCCCGGGATCATGTGCGCCAGTTGGTCTTCCTTGAAGTTGGCGTCGACCCACAAACCGCTGGCCGGCACCACCGAGAGCAATTGCGACCCGGCCTGGGCATAGGCGCCAACCCGCGCTCGACGGTTGCCGATCACACCATCGACCGGTGCCCGCAGTTCGGTGAATTCAACATTCAACTGCGCCAGATCGCGTTCGGCTTTTGCTTGAGTCAACGCCGCGCGGGCCTGCTGTTTTTGAGTGGCGATCACATTCAACTGGCGTTGCGTAGCCAGCAGTTCGGCTTGGGCGCGGTTGCTTTGGGCCTGTGCGGTCTTGAACGTGGCGTTGGCCCGTTGCGCGCTTTCCACCGAGACGGCGTTGGTGGTGACCAGTTTTTTGTAACGCGCATCGTCGTCCCGGGAACGGGAGGTTTCAGCCCCGGCGGCATCAATGCCGGCCCGGGCCTGGCCGATGACGGCTTGTTGCAGTTGTTCGGTTGCGTCGAGGTTGGCGAGCAACGCCTCTTCGGCCGCGACGGCGCCTTCTGCCTTGGCGAGGTGTGCGCGATAGTCTCGCGCATCGAGGCGGATCAACACGTCACCGGCCTTGACCTTCTGGTTGTCGCTCACCAGCACTTCATCGATGTAACCCGCGACTTTGGGCCCGATTACCGTCACGTCGCCACCGATGTAGGCATCGTCGGTTTCTTCGATGAAACGCCCGGCCGTCCACCAGTGCGTGCCGTACACACCGGCCAGCACCAATGCCGCGATACCCAGTGTCGGCAGCAGCAGGCGTTTGTGCAGCGGTGGTTTTGCGGGCTTCACCGGGGAGGCCAGGTCAGGTTCAACGGTGGGCATGCTGGTCATGGGGATTACCTGTCGGAATCAGTTTTGATTGCGACTGTAATATGATGTAGGTAATATTTAGTGGCAATTGTTTTTTGTTGCCGGTCGTCAGGTGTGGGCCGAGAGAAGAGGGGGAACTGCCGGAACAGGACTCTTTAGGTGATCAAGTGTGGCGAGGGAGCAAGCTCCCTCACCACAAGGTTCGCGTTAACCTGATGGGTTAAACGCGTTCGAAAATCGCGGCGATGCCTTGGCCGCCACCGATGCACATGGTCACCAGCGCGTAACGGCCGCCAGTGCGATGCAGTTCGTGGATGGCTTTGGTGGCGATGATCGCGCCGGTTGCGCCGACCGGGTGGCCCAGGGCGATGCCCGAACCGTTCGGGTTGACCTTGGCCGGGTCGAGGTCCAGTTCCTGGCTGACGGCGCAGGCCTGGGCGGCGAAGGCGATGTTGGCTTCGATCACGTCCAGGTCGGCGACGGTCAGACCGGCGCGCTTGAGCGCCAGGCGGGTGGCCGGGATCGGGCCCAGGCCCATCAGCTCAGGCTCAACGCCCGCGTGGGCGTAGCTGACCAGACGAGCGAGTGGTTTCAGGTTGTTGCCCTGAACCGCAGCACCGGTGGCCATGACCAGCGCGGCGGCGCCGTCGTTCAGACCCGAAGCGTTGCCGGCGGTGACCGAGCCGTCCTTCTTGAACGCAGGCTTCATGCCCGCCAGTTGTTCCAGGGACGTGGCGCGTGGGTGCTCGTCGACGTTGAACAGTTTGACGCCTTTGCGATCCTGGATTTCCACGGTCGCGATCTGCTCGCTGAAGTAGCCGTTGGCAATCGCGTGGGCCGCACGTTGCTGATCTTCAAACGCCAGGGCGTCCTGCATTTCGCGGGTGATGCCGTTGCGTGCTGCGACGTTTTCGGCAGTGATGCCCATGTGGATGCCATGGAACGGGTCATGCAGGATGCCGAGCATGTAGTCGATGACCTGGGCGTTACCCATGCGCGAACCCCAACGGGCGGCCGGCATCAGGTACGGGCCACGGCTCATGGATTCGGCACCGGCGCCGACGACGATGTCGGCATCGCCGAGCATCAGCGTCTGCGCGGCGTTAATGATGGCTTGCAGGCCCGAACCGCAGAGGCGGTTGACGTTGTAGGCCGGGGTTTCTTTCGGGATGCCGGCGTTCATCGCGGCAACGCGGGATATGTAGGCGTCGCGGGTTTCGGTCGCGATCACATTGCCCATCACCAGATGGCCAACGAGCGCCGGGTCCACGGCAGCCTTTTGCAGGGCGGCTTTTACAGCCGTGGTTGCCAGGTCGGCCAGTGGCACGTCCTTGAGCGAACCACCGAAAGTACCGATGGCGGTACGGGCGGCGCTGACGACGTAGATTTCCGGGGTGTTCATGGCTGGTTTCCTCTCGGTGAATGCTTTTCTGTGCTGCGATTGAGCAAGGCGTTCAAGGCCGTTTTGGCCTCATCGGTATTCAGGCGCGCGATAAACAGCAGGTTTTCTTCGCGCAGGGTGGCTTCCAGTTCTTCCAGGGACGCCTGTTTCATCAGTTGTCGCGATTGGCGCAAGGCTTGCTGGGGCATCGCCAGAAAGCGTTGGGCAATTTTTGTCGCCGCCGCCAGGCATTGTACGCCGTCGTCGAAGGCCTCATTGGCCAGGCCCAGTGCCGCCGCTTCGTTGCCATCAAGGCTATCGCCCAGCAACAGCAGACGTGCGGCGCGGGCGTGGCCGAGTCGACGGGGCAGCAGCAGGCTGGCGCCGAATTCAGGGCACAGGCCCAGGTTGACGAATGGCATGCGCAGTTTGGCGTTACGGGTGACCAACACCTGATCGCAATGCAGCAGCAGTGTAGTGCCGATACCGACGGCCGCCCCGCACACCGCGGCAATCAGCGGTTTTTGCAGACGGGTGACCACCTTCATCAGACGGAACGCCGGGCTGTCCAGATGCGTCGGCGGATGCTGGAGAAAATCCACCAGGTCATTGCCACTGGTAAAACAGCTCGGGCCACCGGTGAGGATGATCACACCCGTCAGCTCGTCCTCGTCAGCGGCCAGCAACAGATCGGCCAGCTGCGTGTACATGGCGTTGTTCAGCGCATTGAGCTTGTCGGGACGGTCAAGCGTCAGCGTCAGAACGCCGTCACATTGCTCGTGTTTGATCAGGTCAGTCATCGAATGCCCAGGGTGGTCGAATCAGGCCGCCACTTTAAGCGCCCGGCAAAGCCGGGATCTATGGCTAAACGGGTCAACTGCACTGCCGCTTTTTGCCATGCCGCTGCACAAAACAGTGCACACACCCATTCGGGGTATGGTGCCGCCCAGCGAATCCACCAATAGTGAGCACATCCGCTCATCCAGAGCCGAACTCGCTTGATAAGGTGCATTTGCTATGGGCAAGACACTGCTTAAGGTGATTTCCAGTCTGTTTGTTGTACCGCTGACCCTCAACGCCTACGCCGCCGAGGTGAACGACGCCAATACGCTGCGGCTGTACAACTGGGCGGATTACATTGGTGAAAATACCCTGGCGGATTTTGAGAAGGCCACCGGCATCAAAGTCATCTACGACACCTTTGATGCGTACGAAACGGTGCAGGCCAAGTTGCTGACCGGCCACTCCGGCTATGACTTGATTGTGTTGAACGCGTCCCTCGCGCCTCCGTTAATCAAGTCCAAGGTGTTCCAGCCGCTGGACAAGAAACAGCTGCCGGGCTGGACCAACCTGGACCCGAAAGTCCTGGAGGATTTGCAGGGGTTCGATCCGGGCACCACGTACTCTGCGCCGTACACCTGGGGCAGTAACGGCGTCACTTACAACGTCGACAAAATCAAGGAACGCATGCCGGACGCGCCGATCGGCTCGCTGGCGATGATTTTCGATCCGAAGATCATCTCGCGCTTCGCCGATTGTGGCGTGACCTTGCTTGATGCGCCGACCGAAGTCATTCCCATGGCCCTGAAGTATCTGGGACGTGATCCGGGCAGCGCCGCCCCGGCGGATCTCAAAGCCGCGCAGGCGCTGCTGCTGTCGGTCAGGCCGTTCATCCGCAAATTCGACTCGGTCAATTACCTGACCAGCCTGCCCAATGGCGATGTGTGCATGGCCATGACCTGGTCCGGCGACTACGCCACCGCCATGGCCCGCGCCGCAGAAGCGAAGAAAAAGATCGACCTTGCGTACTTCATTCCCAAGGAAGGCTCGCTGATCTGGTTCGACAACCTGTACATCCCGGCCGACGCGCCCCACGTCGCCAACGCTCACAAGTTTCTGGAATACCTGATGCAGCCGCAGGTGATGGCCGACGTCAGTGACTACATCAATTACGCCAACAGCAACGCGGCAGCCACGCCCTTGTTGAATGCCGACGTGCGCAACAACCCGGCCATTTACCCCGATGCGCAAACCCGCGAACGCCTGTTTCCGCAGAAAACCCAGGACGCCAAGGACATGCGCGCCATGACCCGGGTCTGGAGCACGGTAAAAAGCGGGATCTGATTTGTTCGATCGTTAGTCAATTCGGTTAGAGGTTTACTTATGGCGACGCCAACACGCACCGTTCTTTCGCCGGCGGACGAGTCCCGGCTGGTCAAGGCCGACAAGGCTCATCACATGCACGGCTACCACGTGTTCGACGAGCACGCCGAACAAGGCTCGCTGAACATCGTCGCTGGCGACGGCGCCTACATCTATGACAGCCAGGGCAACCGCTTTCTCGATGCCGTGGGCGGGATGTGGTGCACCAACATCGGGCTGGGCCGCGAGGAAATGGCCGAGGCCATCGCTGATCAGGTGCGGCAACTGGCCTACTCGAATCCGTTTTCCGACATGTCGAACAACGTGGCGATCCAGTTGTGCGAGAAACTCGCCAGCCTGGCCCCCGGTGACCTCGATCATGTGTTCCTCACCACCGGCGGCTCCACCGCGGTGGACACCGCCTACCGGCTGATCCAGTACTACCAGAACTGCCGCGGCAAACCGGAAAAGAAGCACATCATCGCGCGCTTCAACGCCTATCACGGCTCGACCACGCTGACCATGTCGATCGGCAACAAGGCCGCCGACCGGGTGCCGGAGTTCGATTACGCCAACCCGTTGATCCACCACGTCTCCAACCCGAATCCGTACCGCGCCCCGGACGGCATGGACGAGGCGCAGTTTCTCGAATTCCTGGTCAAGGAGTTCGAAGACAAGATCCTCTCGATTGGCGCGGACAAGGTCGCCGGTTTCTTCGCCGAACCGATCATGGGCTCGGGCGGGGTGATCATTCCGCCCCAGGGTTATCTCAAGCGCATGTGGGACGTCTGCCAGCGCTACGACATTCTGTTCGTCGCCGACGAAGTGGTGACCTCGTTCGGACGCCTGGGCAAATTCTTTGCCTCTTATGATGTGTTCGACGTGCAGCCCGACATCATCACCACGGCCAAGGGCCTGACCTCGGCTTACCTGCCGCTGGGCGCCTGCATCTTTTCCGACCGCATCTGGAAAGTCATCGCCGAACCGGGCAAGGGCCGCTGCTTCACCCACGGTTTCACCTACAGCGGCCATCCGGTGTGCTGCACGGCGGCGCTGAAGAACATTGAAATCATCGAGCGGGAAAACCTGCTGGCCCATGTCGACACCGTTGGCGCCTACCTCGAAGAACGCCTGGCGACCCTGCGGGACCTGCCGCTGGTGGGTGACGTGCGCTGCAAGAAACTCATGGCCTGCGTAGAGTTCGTCGCCGATAAACGCACCAAGGCGCTGTTTGCCGACGAGATCAACATCGGCGAGAAAATTCACGTGAGGGCGCAGGCCCGGGGCTTGCTGGTGCGGCCGATTCTGCACCTCAACGTGATGTCGCCGCCGCTGATTTTGACGTTTGTCCAGGTCGATGAAATCGTCGAGACCCTGCGCCAGTGCATCCTGGAAGTGGCGGCCGAGCTTCAGGCCAGCGGTCAGTATGGCGGGCAATGACTTTGCCCGGCGCACGGTTACCAAGGGCCGGCTCACCCGCTAGACTGCGGGGCATGAGCAAAGCACAAGACGATACGTTGGTAGCCCTGACCTTTGGCGCCTTGCACCGCTGGCACGGCGACATGCGCGAAGCCTTCGCCCACATCGATGAACCCGACGCCCTGCGCCACCTGGCGTCGGCGTTCGGGCATCTGGTGGGCATCGAATCGGTGATGATCAGCCTTGAGCACAAGGATCGGCCGCCGCAATTGCTGTATCAGCGCGGCATTGCCGAGCAGTACCGCGACTCGATCATCGACCGTTATTTTACCGGGGGCTACTTGCTCGATCCGTTCTGCCTGGCGGTCGAGCAGGGTCTGGCGCAAGGGTTCTACCACCTGGAAGAAATCGCCCCGGACAACTTTTTCGACAGTGAGTACTACAAGACTTACTACCTGAAGGCCGGCAGCTCCGAAGACAGTTTCTACCTGGTCGACACCGGCCATGACAGCCAGATCTCGGTCAGTCTGTTCCAGGGCTTCGGTGGGGAAATCCTGCGGGCCGAGCAATTGAATCTGCTGCGGGCGGTCGAGCCCTTGGTGCGCGAATTCGTGAGCGAGTTCGGGCGTCGGGGCTTACAGCGCAACGAGGCGCTGCAAGGCCAACAGGCAATCGGGGAGGGCGGCGATATCAAACACCGGGTGCAGGCGGCGTTCGAGCAGTTTGGTTGTGATTTGCTGACCGAGCGCGAGCGGGAAGTGGCGCACATGGTCCTTCGCGGGCACTCGGTGAAGTCCACGGCGAGCCAATTGAACATCTCGCCGGAAACCGTGCGCATGCACCGCAAGAACCTGTACCTGAAGCTGGAGGTCGGCTCTCAGTCGGAGCTGTTTGCGCTGTTCATCGAGTGGTTGCGCAAGCACTGAGCGGGAACGATCAACACCGGTTATCGGTGCGTGGCGATCCAGATCAGCAACCCGGCCTGAAACACCGCAAACGCCACCAGGCAGGTAATGGTGAAGCGCAGTCCGGCGTCTTCGCGCTTGTACTTGCTGACTTTCTCTTCGTGCTTCTTGAGTTTGACTTCCTGCTCGGCCAGGTTCTGCTCGGCTTGCTGGAGCATCTGCGCCGCCTCGAGAATTTCCACGACCTGCAGTTTTTCGCTGTTCCAGTCCGTCAGCAGGTCGCCGACCTTCACGTCCTTGACGCTGCCCTTCAAATGCTGGGCGTCGGCGTAGACCACGTCGAAACCGTGCACACGCAAAAAGTGATCGCGGCGCAGGCGCGTGTCTTCGTTCAACGCATCCTTGTTGTTCAGGTCGGAGCCGTCAACGGTGTAGCCGGACCAGCGCTTCTTCGCCCAAACAATGCCTTGGGCCGCCATGAATCGGCCGATGCCGCGGTTCATCGGTTCAATCTGCAGACCGGTGTCCGGCCCGAAATGCACGCGTTTTTCCACGTGATCGACCCAGACGTCCAGATGATTCTGTTCCTTGCGCACACGCTGGCCGGGCAGGTTGATGCTCATGCGCATCAGGCTGCGTTCCTTGTCGTTGCGCTCGGCGTAGCCGAATTCGACAAAGCGCAAAGGCCGTCCGCCGGTGTTGCGATCGGTCTGCAGGGGCGCGAGACGGAGCATCTTGTGGTGCTCGGCCTGAACATCCGCCCAGGGCAGCTCGACCGCTGGCGGTGCGTCTTTTTCAGCGGGGGTGTCGGGTGAGGTCTGGGTATCAGTCATAGCGGCGAGTCCTGTCCAAGCTCTGCTTGTCGCCAGCGTGTGTGCTGGCGACAAAGACTTATCGGCCGTTTTTCCCAGGACTGGAGGGCAAAAAGCGCTTAACTGGAGCGAAGTCCGTCAATAAATCCGATGATCCGGGTGCCGAGCTCCGCCGCCAGTGGCAAATTCGGATCTTTGTAAGAGGCCAGTTGACGTTTGACGTCGTTGGGTACGATCCGCAGGACGTGGTTCATGCCTTCGATCACCACCAGTTCGGCATCCGTTTTTGCCGCCTTGAGCAGCCGTGCGTCATTGACGCCGACCTGGATGTCGTTGCTGCCCTGAATGATCAGCGCCGGCATTTTCAGCTTGGAGAACGCGGCGGCCGGGTCCTGGCGGAACAATGAAATCAGGTAGGGCTGCACGCTCGGACGGAAAATCACTTGTAGCTGCGGCGGGACGTTTTGGTCGGTTTTCCCGGCTTTGAGGCTGTCGAGCAATTCATTGCTGCGCAACATCAGCGGGGGCGGCAGGCGATTGCTCAACTGCTGACGAATGACCTCATCGACGGGGCGGGCGCTGCCGGACAAGGAAATCACCCCCGCCGCATCGACGCTCGGCGCAGCGAGGCTGGCGATCAAGGCCCCTTCGCTGTGCCCGAGCAGAATCAACTGGCCGAAGCGCGGATCGGATTTGAGCTTGCGCCCCCAGGCTTCGGCGTCGGCCACATAGGCTTCGATTGACAGGTTACGTTCGTCCGGGGTCGCCGCCAGGCTCGCCGCGACGCCGCGTTTGTCATAACGCACGCTGGCAATGTTGTGTTTGGCCAGCACCCAGGCCAGCCGTTTGAGACTGTCGTTGCGTCCGCCGTCGGTGTTGTTTCCGTCGCGATCCGTAGGACCGGAGCCGGAAATCAGCAGGACAACCGGTACCGGGTTGTCGGACTTGGGCAGCAACAGCGAGCCGAAAAGCTCACCTGCGCCGGTATCCAATGTGATCGGTCGTTGCAGGACTGTCGCCTGGGCGAAGCCGGAAATCAGGGTAAGGCTCAAGGCTATAACTCGCAGCATCATCACGCCATCATGATCAAGGTGCCGGTTGGACTCGCAGGCACCCATAAGGTTCGAGGATGAACTACTTGGGTTGCCTGCGTATACTGGCGCGCATTACGTATTCAGGTTCATTTCACGGAGCGTCCTGCATGTCCGGCAATACCTACGGCAAGCTATTCACTGTCACCACCGCGGGCGAAAGCCATGGTCCGGCGTTGGTCGCCATTGTCGATGGCTGTCCGCCGGGCCTGGAGATCTCCCTTGAGGATCTGCAGCGCGACCTGGATCGCCGCAAGCCCGGCACCAGCCGCCACACCACCCAGCGCCAGGAAGCCGACGAAGTCGAAATCCTCTCGGGTGTGTTCGAAGGTCGTACCACCGGTTGCGCCATTGGCCTGCTGATCCGCAACACCGACCAGAAGTCCAAGGACTACTCGGCGATCAAGGATCTGTTCCGCCCGGCCCACGCCGACTACACCTACCATCACAAATACGGCGAGCGCGATTATCGCGGCGGCGGCCGCAGTTCGGCCCGTGAAACCGCGATGCGCGTGGCGGCCGGTGCGATTGCGAAGAAGTACCTGGCCAGCCAGGGCATCGTCATTCGCGGCTACATGAGCCAGCTCGGACCGATCGAAATCCCGTTCAAGACCTGGGATTCGGTGGAAGAGAACGCGTTCTTCAGCCCGGACCCGGACAAAGTGCCTGAGCTGGAGGCCTATATGGACCAGCTGCGTCGCGACCAGGATTCGGTCGGCGCGAAAATCACCGTGGTGGCCGAAGGTGTGATGCCGGGCCTCGGCGAGCCGATTTTCGACCGCCTCGACGCGGAGCTGGCCCATGCGCTGATGAGCATCAACGCGGTCAAGGGCGTTGAGATCGGCGCCGGTTTCGCCAGCGTCGCCCAGCGCGGCACCGAACATCGTGACGAAATGACCCCGGAAGGTTTCCTCAGCAACAATGCTGGCGGCATTCTCGGCGGTATTTCCTCCGGTCAGCCAATCGTCGCTCACCTGGCGTTGAAGCCAACCTCGAGCATCACCACGCCGGGCCGCTCCATCGACATCCATGGCAACCCGGTCGAGGTCATCACCAAGGGTCGCCATGACCCGTGTGTCGGCATCCGTGCCACGCCGATTGCCGAAGCGATGATGGCCATCGTGCTGATGGACCACCTGCTGCGTCACCGTGGGCAGAACGCCGATGTGCGGGTGAGCACGCCGGTGCTGGGTCAGCTTTAATGGCTGACCTCAAAGCCGCTGCTGTCTGATGACGACAGCGGCGCTGCCGTACTGGCGGCTCTCCAGTTTCTATCTGTTCTATTTCGCCTTGCTCGGTTCGACGGCGCCGTTTCTGGCGCTGTACTTCGATCACCTGGGTTTCAGCGCCGCGCGCATCGGCGAACTGGTGGCGATCCCGATGCTGATGCGCTGCGTGGCGCCGAACATCTGGGGCTGGCTGGGCGACTACACCGGGCGGCGGCTGGCCATCGTGCGTTTCGGCGCGGTGTGCACGCTGCTGACGTTCTCGCTGATTTTCGTCAGCAAGTCCTACGCCTGGCTGGCGATGGTCATGGCTTTGCACGCCTTTTTCTGGCACGCGGTGTTGCCGCAGTTCGAAGTCATTACCCTGGCGCATTTGCAGGGCCAGACCTCGCGCTACAGCCAGATTCGCTTGTGGGGCTCGATCGGTTTCATCATCACCGTGGTGGCGCTGGGCCGGTTGTTCGAATGGCTGAGCCTGGACATCTACCCGGCGGCGCTGGCGCTGATCATGGCTGGCATCGTGCTCAGCAGCCTGTGGGTACCGAACGCGCAACCGGCGCCGGGCAATCGGGTGGCGGGGGAGGGCTTTCTCAGACAATTGCGCAACCCCGGCGTGTTGGCGTTTTACGGCTGTGTGGCGCTGATGCAGATGAGCCACGGGCCGTATTACACATTTTTGACCCTGCACCTTGAGCGATTGGGTTACAGCCGTGGCGTGATCGGCATGCTCTGGGCGGTCGGCGTGGTCGCCGAAGTCCTGATGTTTTTGGCCATGAGCAAGATCCTCGCGCGGTTCTCCCTGCGCCGGGTGCTGATGGCGAGTTTTCTGCTGGCGGCGCTGCGCTGGTTGCTGCTCGGGTCGTTGGCTGAATTTTTGTGGGTGTTGCTGTTTGCCCAGGTATTGCACGCGGCGACTTTCGGCAGCTTTCACGCCGCTGCCATTTCATTCGTGCAACGTAGCTTCGGTGCGCGCCAGCAAGGGCAAGGCCAGGCGTTGTACGCCGCATTGGCCGGCACCGGCGGCGCATTGGGCGCTTTGTATTCCGGCTATAGCTGGAACACGCTCGGCGCCGCATTGACCTTTAGTATTGCCAGCCTCGCCGCTGTCGCGGCTGCCGTTATCATTGCCACATGTATGCAAGAGGACAGGCCATGAGCCTTACCCGTGAACACCTCGCCCAGGAAATCATCGACGCCGGGCGTTTTCTGTATGGCCGCGGCTGGTCGCCGGCCACCAGTAGCAATTATTCGACCCGACTGTCACCGACCGAAGCCTTGCTGACTGTATCCGGCAAGCACAAAGGCCAGTTGGGCCAGGACGATGTGCTGGCCACCGACCTCTCGGGCAACAGCCTGGAGCCGGGCAAGAAACCGTCCGCCGAAACCCTGCTGCACACCCAGCTCTATAGCTGGCGGGCGGAAATCGGTGCCGTGCTGCACACCCATTCGGTGAACGCCACGGTGCTGTCGCGCCTGACGCCGCAAGACTTCATCGAGTTCGAAGACTATGAACTGCAAAAGGCCTTCAGCGGTGTGACGACCCACGAATCCCGGGTGCGGGTGCCGATTTTCGACAACGACCAGGACATTGCACGCCTGGCCGCCAAGGTGCAGCCTTGGCTCGACGCCCATCCCGATTGCGTCGGTTACCTGATTCGCGGTCATGGCCTCTACACCTGGGGCGCACGCATGAGCGATGCCCTGCGGCAGATCGAGGCCTTTGAATTTTTGTTCGAGTGCGAGTTGAAAATGCGCTCGCTCTTTAAAGCTTGAACCGTTAAGGAGTTGCCCTGATGAGCAGCCTGTCCGTCTATCACGTCTCCAGCCCTGAAATCCCCAACAAGGTGCTGACCCATTTCGAAGACATCGCCTCGACCCTGGCCGAGCAGGGCGTGCGTTTCGACCGTTGGCAGGCCGCTGCGAAACTCCAGCCGGGCGCCAGCCAGGAAGAAGTGATCGCCGCCTATCAGACGCAAGTCGACCAGTTGATGAGCGAACGCGGCTACATCACCGTCGATGTGATCAGCCTCAACAGCGATCACCCGCAAAAAGTCGAACTGCGCGCCAAGTTCCTCAACGAACACCGCCATGGCGAGGACGAAGTGCGCTTTTTCGTCGCCGGGCGTGGCTTGTTTACCCTGCACATCGACGATTATGTCTACGCCGTGCTCTGCGAGAAAAACGACCTGATTTCGGTGCCGGCCGGTACCAAGCACTGGTTCGACATGGGTGAGCATCCGCATTTCATCGCGATTCGCCTGTTCAACAACCCGGAAGGCTGGGTCGCCAATTTCACCGGCGAAGACATCGCCAACCAATTCCCGCGTCTGGAGGACTGAGTCGATGCCGATCAAAGCGATCCTCACCGACATCGAAGGCACCACCAGCGCGGTGAGTTTTGTGTTCGACGTGCTGTTTCCCTACGCCGCCAAACACCTGCCGGACTTTGTCCGCCAGAACGCCGCGCGTGCCGATGTGGCCGCGCAACTCACTGCCGTGCGCAGCGACAGCCAGGAGCCGAACGCTGACGTCGAGCGCGTCATCGAGATCCTGCTGGGCTGGATCGCCGAGGACCGCAAGGCCACGCCATTGAAGGCGTTGCAGGGAATGGTCTGGGAGCAGGGATACCAGGCCGGGCAATTGAAGGGCCACGTGTACCCGGACGCCGTTGAAGCGCTCAAGCGCTGGCATCAGGACGGCTATCAACTGTTTGTGTACTCGTCCGGTTCGATCCAGGCTCAACGCCTGATCTTCGGCTGCTCGGAGGCGGGGGATTTGACGCCGCTGTTCAGTGGCTACTTCGACACCACGTCAGGACCCAAGCGCGAGGCGCAGTCCTACGCCAACATCACGCAGGCGATCAACGTCGAGGCGGGGCAGATTCTGTTTCTGTCAGATATCGTTCAAGAGCTGGACGCTGCACGTGAAGCCGGGATGGCCACGTGCGGCCTGGCCCGTGAGGGCGGGGAACTAACAGGACATGTCACCGCGGACAGCTTTGCGCGGATAGATCCTGCTGTCTTCTAAACACTACAAAACCTGTAGGAGCAAGCTTGCTCGCGATTGCGATCTGTCATTCAACATCAATGTTGATTGACACCCCGCTATCGCGAGCAAGCTCGCTCCTACAGTTTTTTACAGCGAGTGATAAGTCGGCAGCGCAAACCGTTGCTGACTTTGCAGCATGCAAATCTGCGGCAGCTCACTGGCCTGTTCCGCGAGATCACGGCGTATGGCGCTGATGACCCACGACAGTTGGTCACCATTGTGCAATTGCTGATAGGAAATCGAGCGTTTGAACACTTTGCCCTCAGCACTCAGGGTCAGCAGGATTCCGCCGTCAGGCCGATTCTGGGTGGTGACTTCGAAGTTGGAGAACAATGACGAAAATTTTTCCTGGATCAGGTTCATGTCTTTCGGCTCCGTTGGCTTTTAATGGCAAGCATGCGGAGAGGGTTGCAGTGATTGTGCCAGCATTTGTTTTTTAGAAAATCCTATAAAAAACGATGACTTGGTTTTTGTGGTGATTTTTGCTTTCGTGCATTCTGCATGAATGGCCATCGTGCATCCTGCATTTTGCGAGGTCGCTCGGCGACTCGATGGAACCATTGCGCAAGCCCGGGTTCGCGATGAGAGGCGGATTGCGGAACAACTTGCGGACCAAGGTCGCGGACCAAGGTCGCAGATACAAAACATTTCAAAAACCGCGTGTACAGCTCAAGAACCGTTGACGTATTTTCGGGTTCAATCACCGTTGCCCGACAATAAAAAGATCGAACGGGAGCTAGCATGAGCCGTACATCGAAGGACACGATTACCTGGAGCATGATGCTCCGCAAGCTGCCTTCCATTGCCAAAGCCATCCCACGGGTGGTGAAAGGCATGAAGGTCGCAAACGTCACGGACCCGACCCAGTCGTGCGGTCTGGGCTGGAGTTTCGAGCAGGCCACGTTGCGCAACCCCGATGGCCCGGCCCTGCTGCAGGGCCCGGTGACGCTGAGCTACACCGACGTCAACCAGTGGGCCAATCGCATCGCCCATCACCTGATCAGCCAAGGCATCGGCAAGGGCGATGTGGTGGCGGTGTTCATCGAAAACCGTCCGGAACTGCTGGTGACCATTCTGGCCGTGGCCAAGGTCGGGGCGGTCAGTGCGCTGGTCAACACCTCGCAGACCCGCGACACCCTGGTGCACAGTCTGAACCTGGTGGCGCCGAAGGCGATGGTGATCGGCGAGGAATTGGTCCCAGCCTATTCGGCGGTCCGTGAGCGGGTGGCGATCGAAGCCAGACGCACCTGGTTTGTCGCCGACAAGGATACCTCTCGCCAACCGGGTATTGCCCCCGAAGGCTTCATCAATCTAATGACCGCCAGCCTCGACGCGTCCAGCGACAATCCGCTCAGCAGCCGGCAGATTTTCTTCGACGACCCTTGTTTCTATATCTACACCTCGGGCACCACGGGCTTGCCCAAGGCCGGCGTGTTCAAGCATGGCCGCTGGATGCGCAGCTCCGCGAGCTTCGGGATGATCGCCCTGGATATGCAGCCGGACGACATCGTCTACTGCACCTTGCCGCTGTATCACGCCACTGGGCTGTGTGTGTGCTGGGGTTCGGCCATCAGCGGCGCTTCCGGTTTTGCCATCCGCCGAAAATTCAGCGCCAGTCAGTTCTGGAATGACGTGCGTCAGTACCGGGCCACCACCATCGGCTACGTCGGTGAATTGTGCCGGTATCTGGTGGACCAGCCACCCAGCGCCGAGGACAACCGGCACGGCGTAAAGAAAATGATCGGCAACGGCCTGCGTCCCGGGGCCTGGAACGCGTTCAAGACCCGGTTTGCGGTCAATCACATTTGCGAGCTCTACGCGGCCAGCGATGGCAACATCGGCTTCACCAACATTCTGAATTTCGATAACACCATCGGTTTTTCCCTGATGTCCTGGGAACTGGTGGCGTATGACCACGACAGCGGGGCGCCAATCCGTGATGCCAAGGGCCTGATGCGCAAAGTCGCCAAGGGCGAGCAGGGTTTGTTGCTGGCGAAAATCGACGACAAGGCCCCGCTGGATGGTTACACCGATCCGCAGAAGACCGCCAAGGTGGTGCTTGATGATGTGTTCGAGAAGGGTGACCGTTACTTCAATACCGGTGACTTGCTGCGTAACATCGGTTTCGGTCACGCGCAGTTTGTCGATCGCCTGGGCGATACCTATCGCTGGAAGGGCGAAAACGTCTCGACCACCGAGGTCGAGAACATCCTCCTGCAACATCCGCATATTTCCGAGGCCGTGGCTTACGGCGTGGAAATCCACAACACCAATGGCCGGGCCGGCATGGCGGCGATCACGCCCGCCGAATCCCTGGCGACCCTGGATTTCAGTGAACTGCTGGCCTTCGCCCAACAGCAAATGCCGTCTTATGCCGTGCCGCTGTTCCTGCGGGTGAAAGTGAAAATGGAAACCACCGGAACCTTCAAGTACCAGAAGACCCGTCTCAAGGACGAAGCTTTCGACCCGGGCAAGACTGGTGATGATCCGATCTACGCCTGGCTGCCCGGGACGCAGACTTACGTGCAGGTGACCGAGCAGTTGCTGTCTGACATTCACAGCGGCAAGTACCGCTATTGAATCTGGCTATGGCGACCCATGAGAAAAAACAAGTGACAGTGTCGGACGCGCTCGGGAAACTGTCGGCTTTTACGAATGACAGAAAACGGAGTGCCCGATGTCAGACAAAAGCCGCCAGATGACCCCCGAAGAAGCTGCCGAATTTGCCGAACAGGTATTCAACAAGGCACGGGAAGGTGATGCGGCAATGATGGCCGCGCTGCTGAGCAAGGGGTTGCCGCCGAACCTGCGCAATCACAAGGGTGACACCCTGCTGATGCTGGCCGCCTACCACGGCCACGTGGACACGGTGAAAGTCCTGCTGGAGCACAAGGCCGACCCGGAGATCCGCAACGACAACGGCCAGAGCCCGATTGCCGGTGCTGCCTTCAAGGGCGATCTCGCGGTGATCAAGGCCTTGGTCGAAGGTGGTGCGCAGGTTGAAGGTTCGTCTTTCGATGGCCGCACGGCGCTGATGATGGCAGCGATGTTCAACCGCGTTGAAGTGGTCGACTACCTGATCAGCAAAGGCGCCGACCCGAAAGCCAAGGATGCCAATGGCATCACGGCACTGGACGCGGCCAGAACCATGGGTGCTTCCGATGCTGTTGCTCAGTTGGAAAAATTGCTGGGTTGATTGGTTTCAAAAGATCGCAGCCTGCGGCAGCTCCTACATTGGGAGGGTGTCCCTCTGTAGGAGCTGCCGCAGGCTGCGATCTTTTTGGTCATTTGAACCTATCCTTGCGGTATCCTTCGCGCCCTCAAAATTCCCTTCGCTACAGGATCCGCCCATGAAAACCGCACTCGTCGAACTCATCAGCAAAATCAGCTCCGGGTGCATGGGCGAAGACGAAATCCTCAAGGTCGCCGACGAAGCGGCTCAGGCCTACGCCGATCCAGCGGCGTTTCTGACGGCCAATCCGGACATCAACTACGACGAGACTTTCCCGATCCCGCTGGGTGAATGGGTCGTCGTCGGCAGCCTGCCGGAGACCGTGCTGTTCCAGGCGGACACCTACATGGACCTGTTCGCCCAGATCGTTGCCTCGTTCGGCCCTGGCATCGATTTCAACATCAAACCCAAGCAATTGGCCAAGACCGAAGCCTTGACCGCGCTCAATCGCATCCAGGTGCAGATGAGCAGCCTGAACAAGGAAAACGGCGGTTACACGCTGATGAACTTCAGCCAGCTGCTGGACGACGAGTTGCAAGTGGTGCTGGTCTTCGGCAACGACGTGCCGCGAGTGCTGGAATTGTGCGCCGAAGTCGGCATCGCCGCCGCGCCGTCGCTGGAAGCCCTGAAAGTGGCCATCCACGTCTGATCGCAAAACAAAGTCAAATTAAGGATGCCTGCGCGACGACGGACTATCCTAAGCGGGCTTATCACTCTTTCGGAGCATCACCATGGGTTCAACGTTCAACAATCTGGTTGCCTTGATCATTTTCGTCCTGGACATCTGGGCCATCATCAATGTGGTCAAAAGCAGCACCGGGACCGGCATGAAAGTCGTCTGGGTGTTGTTGATCGCGCTGTTGCCGGTGCTGGGGTTGATCATCTGGGCCATTGCCGGACCGCGGGGCAATGTCAAAATCTGAACAAGCGACACTGAACCGGTAGGAACGTGGCTTGCCCGCGATGCACACGACGCGGTCTGCCCGATAGAGCGAGGCGATCCTATCGCGGGCAAGCCTCGCTCCCACAGGATTGTGGCGAGCCGATCAACAGAGGTTCGACCTGTCATGTTCCGCAACGTAGAATGCGCGCCTTTCCCGGTCAATCGAGCCGATCGATTGGCCATCATGGGCGGGTAACCGTCCGTTGCCACCCGCATTCATCGGAGCACTTCCCATGAGCAACATCCCCGCCAGCGACTACCTGGAAACCCTCTACGAAGGCTACGGCCAGCGTTTTCGCATGGAAAAACTGCTGCACGAAGTGCGCACCGAACACCAGCACCTGGTGATCTTCGAAAACCCGCGCATGGGCCGCGTGATGGCACTGGACGGCGTGATCCAGACCACCGAAGCCGACGAATTCATCTACCACGAAATGCTCACCCACGTGCCGATCCTGGCCCATGGCGCAGCCAAACGCGTGCTGATCATCGGCGGCGGTGACGGCGGCATGTTGCGCGAAGTGGCCAAGCACCGCAGCGTCGAACACATCACCATGGTCGAGATCGACGGTACCGTGGTCGACATGTGCAAGGAATTCCTGCCGAACCATTCCAAGGGTGCGTTCGATGATCCACGCCTGAACCTGGTGATCGACGACGGCATGCGTTTCGTCGCCACCACCACCGAAAAATTCGACGTGATCATTTCCGACTCCACCGACCCGATCGGCCCGGGTGAAGTGTTGTTCTCGGAAAATTTCTACCAGGCCTGCCACCGCTGCCTGAATGAGGGCGGCATCCTGGTGACGCAGAACGGCACACCGTTCATGCAGATCGAAGAAGTGAAGACTACCGCCGGTCGCCTGCGCAGCCTGTTCCCCGACTGGCACTTCTACCAGGCCGCCATACCGACCTACATCGGCGGCGCGATGACCTTCGCCTGGGGCGCAACCGACACGGCTTATCGCAAACTGTCGCGCGACACCCTGCAACAACGCTTCGCCGGCAGCGGCATCGTCACCCGCTACTACAACCCGGAAATCCACATCGGCGCCTTCGCCCTGCCGCAGTACGTGCTGCAAGCGGTGAACAAGCCAAGCAACGACTGATGGATTGAAACGTAGACCTGTAGGAGCGAGCCTGCTCGCGATGGACGTGAACGATGACGCGGGATGTCTGATTTAACGCGGCGTTCTCAAGTTTTTCGCGAGCAGGCTCGCTCCTACAGAGATCTGCGATGGGTGCAGATCCGGCGGAACATTAGACAGCTGACAAGGTCGAGATAGGTGTAAGCCCGTCCATGGGTTTTATCGAGGAGGCACCAATGCAAAAGTGGAAAGTCACCTTCGTAGATGATCACGGCGAACAAGTTGACGAAGTATTCGAGAGCGCGGAATGCCCGAACAACGAGCAGGCCGCCAAACTCATCAAGGAACGCTTCCTTCCTGTCGCCGCCGAACTGGATCTGAACGATCTGGAAGGGCGTACCGCCGATGCAGGCGTCAAAAGCCTCAAAAGCCAGAACAGCATTCAAATCCTCGGCATTACGCCAATCTGAACATCTCCTGTCGCATTCTCATCCAGACCTTGGCAGCAGCTCTATCTTGAAGCTACTCTGCAATCGAGATCAGCGAACGGATCGCTAAGGTCTGGTCTTGTCAGCTCCATGCTTGTTTCCCGTCGGCACATCGGTTGCCGTCGCTCGCGCTGTTCGGTTGCGGGCGCTGGGAGTACGGAAAGTCTATCCATCGTTTGAGGAGGACGTTTCATGAGCACAGCCTATCAAGAAGACATCAGCAGCAGCGTGTTGCGCCGCATGAAAGAAGGCGGTTTTGATTTTTCACGGTTTCATCCCATCGAGTTCTACGCCATTTTCCCGGACGAGGAGCGGGCGCGCAGGGCGGCAGGTCATTTTCATCGTGGTGAATCCCTGAATGCGCAGATCAGCGTGCGTGACGACGGTGCCTGGGCGTTGGAGTTGAGTAAAGTCATGTATGCCACTTACGACGACATCGGCGATTTCGAACAGGGTTTCGAAGCGGTGGTCGAGCCATTAGGGGGCATTATTGAAGGCTGGGGTGTGAAACAGGAGGTACGAGGGCGACTCGCATAAAATTATGAACAGTGACAACCAGCAAATGACGGCTGACCTTCGGGTTGGCCGTTTTCGTTTTTGCCGTCGATCATGAGGCCACGACTCTCCGGCTTTTCGTAGGAGCTGGCTTGCCAGCGAAGGCGTCTTTGAAGTGCAGCACATGACTCATAGGCCCCCATCGCCAGCAAGCCGGCTCCTACCGACTATGCTGGTCGTAGGCGTTCATCACGCCTTGTAATGGAGCGGGGGCGATCGGGTTGGGGTAATTACCGCACAGGATTGGTGCGGTGCATGCGTTGTGATTATCCAACCGATTGATATCAAAGCGTTTCTGCCGATGGCACGGGCCTTGCGAAGGCCTGCATGTCCGGGTGACAAGGAGTACGGCATGATCCGCACCTATTTTGATGAGATGTACGATGCCGGCGGCCAGGTCCGCCCGCATTATCGGGAGTTTGCCCGTTGGCTTGCCGAGACGCCTGACGAGCTTCTGGCACAACGGCGACGCGAGGCCGATCTGTTATTTCATCGCGCCGGGATTACATTCACGCTCTATGGGGACGAGCAGGGGACAGAGCGCCTGATTCCCTTCGACACCATCCCCCGCAGCATTCCCGCCAGCGAATGGCGGGTGGTCGAACGTGGCTGCATTCAACGGGTCAAGGCGTTGAACATGTTCCTCGCCGACCTCTACCACGAGCAACGCATCATCAAGGCCGGCATCATTCCGGCCGAGCAAGTGCTGGCCAACGAGCAGTATCAATTGGCGATGCAGGGGCTGGATCTGCACCGCGATATTTACTCGCACATTTCCGGCGTCGATCTGGTCCGTGACGGCGACGGCACGTATTACGTGCTCGAAGACAATCTGCGCACGCCCAGCGGCGTCAGCTACATGCTCGAAGACCGCAAGATGATGATGCGTCTGTTCCCCGAGCTGTTCGCGGCGCAACGCATTGCCCCTATCGATCACTACCCGAATCTGTTGCTCGACACCCTGAAAAGCTCCAGCCCTATCGACAATCCGAACGTGGTGGTGCTGACGCCGGGGCGCTTCAACAGCGCGTTCTTCGAGCACGCGTTTCTGGCGCGGGAAATGGGCGTGGAACTGGTGGAAGGCGCGGACTTGTTCGTGCGCGATGACAAGGTCTACATGCGCACCACCGACGGGCCGAAAGCTGTCGACGTGATCTACCGGCGCCTCGACGATGCATTTCTCGACCCACTGGCGTTCAACCCGGAATCGATGCTCGGCGTGCCGGGACTGCTGTCGTCCTACCGCTCCGGCAATGTCGTATTGGCCAATGCCATCGGCACCGGCGTGGCGGACGACAAATCGGTGTATCCGTTCGTCACCGACATGATCCGCTTCTATCTGGATGAAGAACCGATCCTGAAGAACGTGCCCACGTGGCAGTGTCGTAATCCCTCTGAGCTTTCCCACGTGCTGGCCAATCTGCCAGAACTGGTGGTCAAGGAAACCCAGGGCTCCGGCGGTTACGGAATGTTGGTGGGGCCTGCGGCGACGGCGGCGGAAATCGAAGCGTTCCGTGCGCGCATCATCGCCAAACCCCATGCCTATATCGCGCAACCGACGTTGTCGTTGTCGACCTGTCCGACGTTTGTCGAAAACGGCATCGCACCGCGCCATATCGACCTGCGTCCGTTTGTCTTGTCTGGCCGTGAAACCCGGGTCGTGCCCGGCGGTTTGACCCGTGTCGCGCTGCGTGAAGGCTCCCTGGTGGTGAATTCATCCCAGGGTGGCGGAACCAAGGACACCTGGGTGGTCGAGGAATGAAGGAAGCCTGACATGTTAAGTAGAACTGCCTCGGATTTGTATTGGATGTCGCGTTACCTGGAGCGGGCGGAAAACCTCGCACGGATGCTCGATATCAGTTATTCGCTGTCGCTGATGCCACAGGATGGCCGTGGCAACGGTCTGCACGAACTGGCGATGCCGCTGCTGATTACCGGCACCCTGGAGGATTACCTCGAACGCCACGGCGAACTGCATGCCGAACGGCTGCTGCATTTTTTCGCCCTGGATGCGGCCAACCCGGCGAGCATCTACAGTTGTCTCGGCGCGGCGCGGGCCAGTGCCCATGCGGTGCGTGGGCGAATTACTGCCGACATGTGGGAAAACATCAACGCGACCTGGCTGGAGATTCGCGGCATCGCCCAACAGGGGCTGAGCCGCTACGGCATGAGCCGTTTCTGCGAGTGGATCAAGGAACGTTCCCACCTGTTCCGAGGTGCGTCCTACGGCACCATCATGCGTAACGACGCGTTCCGTTTCATTCGCCTGGGGACGTTTATCGAAAGGGCCGACAACACGCTGCGACTGCTCGATGCCCGCTACGAAATGGCCGGTGATCAAGCGGAAGCGGTCAGCGATGGCACGGCTCACGCGTATTACCAGTGGAGCGCTCTGCTGCGGGCCTTGTCGTCATTCGAGGCATACACCGAAATTTACCGTGACGCGCCAGGCGCTCGGCATGTCGCCGAATTGCTGTTGCTGCGGGCCGACGTGCCGCGCTCCCTGCGCGCCTGCACTGAAGAAATCGACCAGATCCTCGCCCAGTTGCCAGGGGCCAATGGCCGTCCCGCACAACGGCTGGCCGCGGAAATGGACGCACGGCTGCGCTACACCGGCATCAACGAAATTCTTGACGAAGGCCTGCACGCCTGGCTGACCGAGTTCATCCCGCTGGTGCGCCAGTTGGGCAACGCCATTCACAGTTCTTACCTGGAGGCTGCATGAGACTTTCCATTAGCCACGAAACCACCTATCACTACGAGGATCAGGTGCGGGCGAGCATCCAGTACCTGCGACTGACACCCCACGACAGCGAGCGCCAGCATGTGCTCAGCTGGCAGCTCGATTTGCCGCGCCCGGTGCGTGCGCAACTCGATCCGTTCGGCAACATCCTGCACGTGCTGACCATGGATGAACCCCATGAGGCGATCATCATCGGGGCCCGGGGCCAGGTTGATATCGATGAATTGAGCGAGGCCGAGCATGAGAGCCAGTCCGCGCTGCCGTTCCTGCGATTCACCCGATTGACCGAAGCCGATGCTGCCCTGCGCGCATTCGCCGAGAAGGAGTGCAAGCAACGTCGCGATCGCACGGCACTGATCGATTTGATGCATGGGCTCAATCAGCACATGACCTATACGCCGGGCTCCACCGAGGTCGACACCAGCGCGGCCCAGGCCTTCGCCGGGCGCTCGGGCGTGTGTCAGGACCACACCCATGCGTTCCTGGCCTGCACCCGCAGCCTGGGCATTCCGGCGCGTTATGTGTCGGGGTATTTGTACAGCGAGAACTGCGAGCATCTGGCCAGTCACGCCTGGGCTGAAGCCTGGCTGGATGACGCGTGGTACAGCTTCGACGTGACCAACGAACTGGCCCGGCCGGAACGTCACCTGAAACTCGCTGTGGGCCTGGATTACCTCGATGCCTGCCCGGTCCGCGGCATGCGCCGTGGCGGTGGCTGCGAACAGATGCACGCCAAGGTACTGGTGTCACCGACGCCCGCGCCGGTGATTTCCGTGCAACAGCAATAACCTGACAGGTCACCCTCGTAGGCGCTGCCGCTGACTGCGATCTTTTGATACTAAAGATCAAAAGATCGCAGCCTGCGGGGGAGGTTGGTCAGGGTTGGATTTTGCGCCCCGCCATGTGTTTCAAATACCCCACCAACATCCCCAGGTCCTCATCCGGCAACACCTGCGTCGAGAACCCGGGCATCTTCGCCTGCGGCCACTGACGCAGACTCTGCGGATCACGGATGTAGCGCTTGAGGAAGTCCGCGCCGAAATACTCGGTCGGGTTGTACGGAATGTTCAGGTCCGGCCCGAACTGCGCATCCCCGGCACCGTTCAATCGATGACAGGCCAGGCAGTTTTTCTGAAACAGCGCAAAGCCCTTGTTCACCGGATCGTCCGCCTTCAACGCCGGATCGGGCAGCAGGGCAGGGAAGCGCTCCGCCACCGGGGCCATGCGCTTGATGCTGGCGACTTCGAACGGCCATTGCTCCGGGCTGATGTTGCCGGCCTGCGGATCGGTCCACACCAGGTAAAACGGCCCGGCGCTGTGTTTGCCTTCGGCCATGGGTGGCCACGGTTGTTTCGGGTCTTCAATCGCCAGCCAGGCCCGGGCACCCTGGGTATTGAGCAGCGGCGCGGCGGCCATCTCGGCGGCAAAGCCATCCAGCGCCACCGCTTGCAGATGATCGTCAGGCTTGATGCCAGTCAGCAACGCCGCCACCGGCACGGCGCGATAGCTCATGTTCCGTTTATAGGAAACGTCGTTGCTGATGTTGATGGTTTGAACTTGAGGATGCTTGAGCAGCGCCTCGGTTTGCCAGGTGCGACTGTTCGCGCCCAGCTCCAGATTCAGCTGTGCGGCCAGCAGGGGCGTGCCGAACAGCAAGGCCCCCAACGCAATAAGCTTTTTCAATGGATCGCCATCCCTGTCATGGAAGTGCCGCAAAGATTGGCACAGCCATGCTGGCCCGGGTAGCGAGCCAGTTACATTTTTATCTTGGCGATATAAAAAACCGTGGCGCCGAATGTTACGAACGACTAGCCGATCACCTTGGTCAGGTTCGGCAGAATCAACAACAACGTAGTGGCGAAAAGAATGAGCCCGGCTTGACGTACTTTTGATTGTTTGAACATGGCTTGACCGCCTTTATTGTTATTTCCTGATGCCTGCCTGCATTGCTCCGTATTGGCAGGACGATGCACTTCCTGTAACGACGAGCGCCTCGGCAAAACCCGACGACAACTTCGTACAAGTTCACCTTAGAGTCCGCGGCGCGCTTGGTTTAGATCCATTTCATATGGTGTTCGCAGAATTTGCTCTAAAAAAGGTATGAGGCCTATTGCCAGCTCCTTTGCCGCCCGTTGGCTAGACAGCTTGGCGTCCTGAAACGGTTAATCCGATAGCCGACTACCGTTCGTCTGAGCGTGAGCGTCAACGTCTGTGAGCGCTGCGGTCATTGAATCAAACCCGGCTCGGGCCAAGAGTGAGCATTCTGAATTTACTCACCTGCACTGCGGTTCGAGGACGTCATGACCCAAGCTTTGATATTCGACGCGTTACGCACGCCCCGTGGCAAAGGCAAGGCTGACGGCGCCTTGCACAGCGTCAAACCGGTGAACCTGGTCGCCGGTTTGCTCACTGCCCTGCAACAGCGGACCGCCCTCGATACCAGCCAGGTCGATGACGTGGTGCTCGGCTGCGTGACGCCGATCGGCGATCAGGGTTCCGACATTGCCAAGACCGCGGCCCTGGTGGCTGATTGGGACGTCAGCGTGGCGGGGGTGCAGATCAACCGGTTCTGCGCGTCGGGCCTGGAAGCGGTGAATCTGGGGGCGATGAAAGTGCGTTCCGGCTTCGAAGACCTGGTGGTGGTCGGTGGCGTCGAATCCATGTCGCGGGTGCCGATGGGCAGCGATGGCGGGGCGTGGGCGCTGGACCCGGCCACCAACCTGCACAGCCATTTCACCCCACAAGGGGTGGGCGCCGACCTGATTGCCACGCTTGAAGGCTTCAGTCGCCATGACGTCGATGCCTACGCGCTGCATTCCCAGCAAAAGGCCGCGCGGGCACGGGCTGATGGCTCGTTCAAAAAATCACTGGTGCCGGTGCAGGACCAGAACGGCATCATCCTGCTCG
Source organism: Pseudomonas sp. Irchel s3f7 (assembly GCF_900187615.1). Classification (GTDB taxonomy): domain Bacteria; phylum Pseudomonadota; class Gammaproteobacteria; order Pseudomonadales; family Pseudomonadaceae; genus Aquipseudomonas. The sequence goes on from NZ_FYDO01000020.1 coordinate 103,999, forward strand.
ATCATGATGAATTCATCCGCGACGACTCGACGCTCGAAGGCCTGGGCAAACTCAAGCCGAGCTTTGAAATAATGGGGCAAATGGGCTTCGATGCCACCGCGCTGCGGGTCTACAGCCATGTCGAGCGGATCAACCACGTCCACACCCCCGGCAACAGCTCCGGGATCGTCGACGGCGCGGCACTGATGCTGATCGGCTCCGAGGCCAAGGGCCGGGCGCTGGGCTTGCAGCCACGGGCGCGAATCGTCGCCACGGCGGTCACCAGCACCGATCCGACCATCATGCTCACCGGTCCTGCACCGGCCACGCGCAAGGCACTGGCCAAGGCCAGGCTGCGGGTCGAAGACATCGACCTGTTCGAAGTCAACGAGGCCTTCGCCTCGGTGGTGCTGAAGTTCATCAAGGACATGGCGGTCGACCCGGACAAGGTCAACGTCAACGGTGGTTCCATCGCCATGGGCCACCCGCTGGGCGCCACCGGTTGCGCCATCCTCGGTACGTTGCTCGATGAGCTGGAAACCCGGCGCCTGCGCTATGGCCTCGCGACGTTGTGTGTCGGCGGCGGCATGGGCATTGCCACCATCATCGAACGCCTCTGAGCCCCGAATCCAAGGAAACGCATACATGACCGAAGCCATTCGTTACGAAAAGGGCCAGGACGGGATCGTCACCCTGACCATCGACATGCCGGGCCAGAGCGCCAACACCATGAACGCGGTGTATCGCGAGGCCATGGCTGACTGTGTCGCCCGCCTTGTGGCCGACAAGGAAAACATCGCCGGCGTGATCATCACCTCGGCCAAGAAAACCTTTTTTGCCGGCGGCGACCTCAATGAACTGATCAAGATTGGCAAACCCGAAGCCAAAGCCTTCTACGGCAGGGTGTTGACCCTCAAAGGTCAGTTACGCACCCTGGAAACCCTCGGCAAACCAGTGGTCGCGGCCATCAACGGCGCGGCGCTCGGCGGAGGCTGGGAAATCTGCCTCGCCTGTCATCACCGGGTCGCAGTGGACAATTCGTCAGTGCAGCTCGGCCTGCCGGAAGTGACCCTTGGCCTGTTGCCGGGCGGCGGCGGGGTGGTGCGCATGGTGCGCATGTTGGGCCTCGAAAAAGCGCTGCCGTATTTGCTCGAAGGCAAGAAAGTACGGCCGCAGCAAGCGCTGCAGGCGGGATTGATCGATGAACTCGCGGCAGATGGCGAAGAGTTGCTGGCCAAGGCACGGGCCTGGATTCTCGCCAATCCTGCGGTCGTGCAACGTTGGGATGTGAAGGGCTATCAGATTCCCGGCGGTACGCCGTCGAACCCGAAAGTGGCGCAAATGCTGGCTATCGCGCCGTCCATCTTGCGCAGCAAAACCCAGGGCACGCTGCCCGCACCGGAGAAAATTCTCTGCGCGGCGGTCGAGGGCGCCCAAGTGGATTTCGACACCGCACACTTGATCGAAACCCGTTACTTCACCGAGTTGACCACCGGCCAGGTGTCGAAAAACCTGATCGGCACCTTCTGGTTCCAGCTCAACGAAATCAACGCGGGCGGTTCGCGGCCTCAGGGGCATGCCCCTTATGTCACCCGTAAAGTCGGCGTGCTCGGCGCCGGAATGATGGGCGCCGGTATCGCGTTTGTCAGTGCCTCGGCCGGTATCGACGTGGTGCTCAAGGACATCAACCTGGCAGCGGCCGAGAAGGGCAAGGCGCACTCGGCGGCGTTGCTGGATAAAAAAGTCGCTCGCGGACAGATGACCACCGAACAACGAGACGCCGTGCTTGGCCGTATCCAGCCCAGCGAAAGCGATGCTGACCTGAGTGGCTGCGATCTGGTCATCGAAGCCGTGTTCGAGGATCGTGAGCTGAAGGCCAGGGTTTCATTGGCGGCGCAGAAAGTTGTCGGTGCGGACGCCGTGATCGCTTCGAATACCTCGACCCTGCCGATCAGCGGCCTTGCCACGGCCGTGCCGGACCCAAGCAAATTCATCGGCCTGCATTTCTTCAGTCCCGTGGAAAAAATGCCATTGGTGGAGATCATCAAAGGCGCCAACACCAGCGATGAAACCCTGGCCCGAGGCTTCGATTTCGTCCTGCAAATCAAGAAGACCCCGATTGTGGTCAACGACAGTCGCGGCTTCTTCACTTCACGGGTGTTTGGCACTTTCACCAACGAAGGCATCGCCATGCTCGGCGAAGGCGTCAGTGCGCCGATGATCGAGACTGAGGCCCGCAAGGCCGGCATGCCTGTCGGGCCTCTGGCGATCTCCGACGAAGTTTCCCTCAGCCTCATGAGCCATATCCGCGCGCAAACCGCCAAAGACCTGCAGGCAGAAGGGAAACCGCTGATAGAGCATCCGGCGTTCGCCGTGATTGACTTGCTGCTCAATGAATACAAGCGTCCGGGCAAGGCCGCTGGAGGCGGTTTTTACGAGTATCCGGCGAGCGGGCAAAAGCATCTGTGGCCGGAGCTGAAAACCCGCTTCGAAAAAGCCGATGGGCAGATTTCGCCAAAGGATGTACGTGATCGCCTGTTGTTCGTGCAGGCCATCGAAACCGTGCGCTGCGTGGAGGAGGGCGTGCTGACTTCGACGGCGGACGCCAACGTCGGCTCGATCTTCGGCATCGGTTTTGCCGCATGGACGGGCGGTGCATTGCAGTTTATCAACCAGTACGGCGTGCAGGACTTCGTTGCCCGAGCGCAGTATCTGGCCAGGCAATACGGCGAGCGCTTCGCGCCGCCTGCGCTGTTGCTCGAAAAAGCCGCAAAAGGAGAGCCGTTCTAAAGGGTGTGATGGTGCATTTCGGGGCTTGCCTTGGCACCGTGTTTCGAGGCAGGCTCTGGGGTGTGCATTATTCCCATCACGTGTCAGGTATTTTTTATGTCGTTACGCATCTGCATTCTGGAAACCGACAACCTGCGTCCGGAATTGGTCGACCAATATCAGGGCTACGGGCAGATGTTCAAACACCTGTTTTCGCAGCAACCCATTGCTGCTGAATTCACGACCTACAACGTGGTTCAGGGCGACTATCCCGATGATGAGCAGACCTTCGACGCCTATCTGGTGACGGGCAGCAAGGCCGACTCCTTCGGCACCGACCCGTGGATCGAAACCCTCAAGGCCTACCTGCTGACCCGCTACGAGCGTGGCGACAAACTGTTGGGCGTGTGCTTTGGCCATCAATTGCTGGCGCTGCTGTTGGGTGGCAAGAGCGAACGCGCGACCCAGGGCTGGGGCGTCGGCACGCACAACTACAAACTGGCTGCCAAGGCGCCGTGGATGAACCCGGTGCGTGAAGAGCTGACCTTGTTGATCAGCCACCAGGACCAAGTGACCTCACTGCCGGAAAACGCCACGGTGATCGCCTCCAGCGATTTTTGCCCGTTTGCCGCGTACCACATCAACGATCAGGTGCTGTGCTTCCAGGGCCATCCGGAGTTCATTCATGACTACTCCCGGGCATTGCTGGAAATTCGCCAGCAGGCGCTGGGCGAGCAGGTTTACTCGAAAGGCATCGCCAGCCTGGAGCAGGAACACCACGGCACAACGGTTGCCGAATGGATGATGCGGTTTGTGGCGCACAAGCCGGCAAACCAAGCTATTTAACAGGCGCAACCTCACCTGTGGTGAGGGAGCTTGCTCCCTCACCACAAAGTCTGTCAGAGCCACCCTGACTTCTTGAAGCTCGCCCACAAACTCACACACCCCACGGCAATAAATCCCAACACGGCGAAATATCCGTAGTGCCAGGTCAACTCCGGCATGTTCTGGAAGTTCATCCCGTAAATCCCCGCCACCGCTGTCGGGAACGCCAGAATCGCCGCCCATGCGGCAAACTTGCGTTGCACCACGCTCTGACGTGACGCCTCTAGCAAAACGCCGACCTCGATGGTCTGGCTGGCAATGTCCGCGAGCGTCGTAAGGTCTTCCATCTGCCGCGTGACATGAATCTGCACATCACGAAAATACGGGCGCATGTTCTTGTCGATGAACGGAAAGCTCAGCTTTTGCAATTCCTCGCCGATCTCCACCATCGGCGCTGCAAATCGGCGCAAGCGCAACACATCGCGGCGCAGGCTGTGGAGTTTTTGAATGTCGTGCTCGTTCAGGGAACTGCTCATGACATTGCGTTCCAGCTCGTCGATTTCCCCATGGATCGCTTCGCCCATCGGCTGGTAGTTTTCAATCACGAAATCGAGGATGGCATAGAGAACGAAATCTTCCCCGTGTTCGAGCAATATCGGACGCGCCTCACAACGCTGTCGGACAGACGCGTAGGACGCCGAATGACCGTTGCGCGCAGTAATGATGTATCCATTGCCGGCAAAGATATGCGTCTCGATGAACTTGAGTTTGCCGTCCTCCCGTATTGGTGAATACGTGACGATGAACAGCGCATCACCAAAGGTTTCGAGTTTTGGTCGACTGTGTTTTTCCAGAGCGTCTTCGATGGCCAGTTCATGCAGGTTGAACTGGCGTTGCAGATTGAACAGCTCCTCTGCATTCGGCTCTTCGAGGCCGATCCAGACGAAGTGCCCCGGCTTTGCAGCCCAGGCCGCGCCTTCGTCGAGGGTGATATCAGTGACTTTCTTACCCGCGCTGTAAACGGCAGCAGCAACAACTCTACCCATGGTTTTGATTCACTTATTGGTAGCTCTTATGGTTATTGTTTATTTCTAAAGGCGCTCAGCTTAGCCTTCTGCTCCTTGAGAGTCAGTGAATTCTGCCGAGTTCGCCAGCATAAGTTTGCAGGCAAAAGAAAACCCGCACTGGGCGGGTTTTGTTTTCAGGCGGCTTGCAGTTGCCGGTCCATCGATTCGATGCATTCGCGCATCTGTTCACGGCACTGGGCGATCAACGTCGGCATGTCGTCCAGGCTCAATCCAGCGGTAGGAATAGCCGGCAGCGAGCGAATCAGAATTTTCCCACTGTGCCAGCGGTTCAGTCGCATGTGCTTGACGTAACTGCTGACACACACCGGCACGATCGGCACTCCGGCAGCGATGGCCATCTGGAAGGCGCCTTTCTTGAACGGCAGCAACTCCTCACCCAGATTGCGCGTGCCTTCCGGGAACACCCAGATCGAGGTGTCTTCGTTTTGCAGGGTGTGGGTGGTGGTCAACATCGACTGGCGAGCTTTTTGCGCATTGCCACGGTCGATCAGTACGTTGCCGGCCAGCCAGAACAATTGGCCGAACAGTGGAACCCATTTCAGGCTCTTTTTGCCGATGCACACGGTACGGCGGGGCACCACGTTGCCGAACACAAACAAGTCATAGTTGGACTGATGGTTGGCGATGATCACGCAGCTCTCGGGCTTATCCAGCAACGGCCCGACTTCAGCTTTCACCCGCAGGCGCAAAATGCACATGGCCGGCCATGCATAGAGGCGCGCGCACAGGCGGCTATTGTCCGGATTGAACGGTCGGCACAGGCCGAGCATCACGCCCAGTACACCCGCCACAATAAAGTGCAGACCCATCAATGACATACGCAAAACAAACAGCATTTGCAGGCCCCACCGGGACAAAAGGTGGCGCAGTGTACGGATGTGCACTGTTTTCGGCAATTGCCGTTACAGATGTAGGAGATGGCCGATGTTTGTGCGTATGTTTCCGACTTGTTGGTCAGATGCAGCCTAGAGCGGTTACAGACATTTAACTGCGTTATGTACGAAAAAGCCCGACACGACGGTCGGGCTTTTCGTTATCGCAGCAAAGGACTCAGCCCAAATGCTCCTGGTCCTGAATGATTGCGCTATCCAGGGTCTCCAGCAGCGCTTTGCGCACTTTCAACTTGGTATTTTTATGGGCAGTCATGTTGATTTTCTTCAACTGACGAGCTGCCGCCAACGCAGCCCCCTGAAGCTCCTCGGCCGACACCACGACGTCGAGGAATCCAGCATCCACGGCGCTCTGCGGATTGAACATCTCACCGTTGATCACCGAGCGATGGAATGCCGACTTGCGCAGGCGATCACGGGCCAACTCAATACCGGCGTGGTGCATGGTCATGCCGATCTGCACTTCGTTCAGGCCAATGCTGAAGGCGCCGTCGACACCGATGCGGTAGTCGGCCGACAACAGCAAAAACGCGCCCTTGGCCACGGCATGCCCAGGGCATGCGACGATCACCGGGAACGGGTGCGAGAGCAGGCGGCGGGCCAGCGTCGAGCCGGAGGTCACCAGGGTCACCGCTTCCTTTGGCCCGGACGTCATCACCTTCAGGTCATAACCGCCGGACAGAATGCCTGGCTGACCGGTAATGATCACCACCGCACGATCAGCCACAGCCTGATCCAGCGCAGCGTTAAACGCAGCAATCACGTCCGGGGAGATGGCATTGACCTTGCCATTGCTCAAGGTCAGGGTCGCGATACCGTCTTCGAGATGGTAAGAAATCAACTCACTCATGACGCTAATCCTTTTAGTAAAGTTGCGCAGACGTTACCCACCGTCGCAGGCCAGGTAAAGCGCCGTGACTGACCCGCCAGTCACCCTTTTCCCGCCCGCCGAGCGTAGTCCGCCGTGCTGGCTGCCGATTTCCCTCTATATAGAAGAAGGCGCGAAGCCGGAGATTGGCCGGTTTGCCATGGGCCCAAGCAGGGGGAAACACCAGATTGCGTTAACCACATGAAAATTCTGAAAAAAATGTTTGCCATCGGAAATGCTTTCGACTACATTAGCGCGCCTCGACAGACAGAACATGTTTGAAGAGATACGGTGAAGTGTCCGAGTGGCTTAAGGAGCACGCCTGGAAAGTGTGTATACAGGAAACTGTATCGAGAGTTCGAATCTCTCCTTCACCGCCAAATTTAAACCTAAAGGCCCCGTTTTACGGGGCTTTTTTGTGCTCGCTGTATTTTGTTCCCCATCTGGATTTCGTTGATTTTCGCTCTGTGAACTCTGTCCTGCTTTCCGCCGGAGGCGTCACCCATTATTGCGGCGTGTGGGATTTTCTTCCGTGGCTCAATTGGCAGGTAGTTTTTCCGCACGCGTCTCTGTTTGCGCTCAAATCAACCTTTCGCTGACAACGTCATGCTCAAACGCAATGAAGTTGAGCGACCTCTGCACCCCCGTCATCCGCTTTTCGATCTCTCGACGTGCATCAGCCTCGTCGCCATTGAAAGGGGTGTGATTGATTTCCATCGACGATTCCCACATCACTAGCAGCTCCACGTGACGCCGATCTTGCGGAAGCAGACGGTCGCACGCACCCAGACATCGGTGTTTTCTCCGCTGTCCTTGCTCCGATTGAGACTGCGCTTTGACCACTTTTGCGACGAGTCTGTCTACCCGTGCGAATCATGGAAAAGATCAATTTGCGCGTCGCTACGCAAAAAACTGTTGAGTACTTCATTTTTTTGACGCCAAGTATTTTCTGACCGACTAATCTAAGAACAGACCTGCAATGCCCCCAATTGGATTTGTCGAGGCTTTCTCATGCAGTGGCGTTCACATTCCTTAGCGGTCCGTCTTACGGCAGGTATTGTTTCCATCATTTTGTTCGTCTACGCGCTGGCTGGCCTGGCGCTTTACCAGAGCAAACAACAGCATGAACTTCAAGCGATCATCACAACAGAGAACCTGGCGCGGTCCTTGTCAATCAACGTCTCTGGCATCCTTGATAAAGTTGATGTCGCCCTGTTCGCGGTCACCAGCGAAATCGAGCGGCAAATGGCTGCCGGAGGCATTGATGGGCCGTTGCTCAACGGGTATCTGACACAGCAGCAGGCGCATATTCGGGATTGCGAAGGGCTGTGGGTGGCGGACGAGAAAGGTAATGTCCCTTGGGGTACGTTAATGACCGCCGGCAAGATAACGAATATAACCGACCGAGAGTATTTCCAACGCCTGCGTGAGAATTCGCATCTGGGAATGGTCGTATCCAAGCCTGTGATAGGACGCACCACAAAAGCCTGGTCGGTCCTCCTGTCCAGACGCATCAACCACGCTGATGGCTCCTTTGCAGGTGTGGCGCTGGGCTCGTTGCGAATGATGGAGTATTTCACCGACATGTTTTCCACTATTGATGTTGGGAAACAAGGGGTCATCGCTATTCGTGATGAGGAGATGGCGCTCATCGTCCGGTTTCCGAAAGTAGCCAATGATAGCGGGCAAGTTGGCGCCAGGCTGGTTTCAGCCGAGGCTACAGAAGCGACTCGATCGTCCCCGGAGGCCGGGAGTTACACCGCCGTGGCTCCAGTAGATGGCATCGAGCGACTCTACAGCTATCGAAAAATTGCTAATTACCCTCTGTATGTTTTTGTCGCAAAAAGCACCGACGACTTTCTTGCTCCCTGGCGAAAGGAAGTGGTTATCACACTTTTGCTGGTGGCAGTTTTCACCCTGGCCATTCTTGTTTTCACGCGTACCAGCTATCGACGTGAAACTGAATCGCGTAAGGCGAAAAAAATGGAGGTCTTTCGTACCGTGTTCCGCACCAGCCCGGATAGTCAAGTCATCACCCGCCTTGAGGATGGGCGACTACTTGAGGTCAATGACGGATTTACACCCGTATTTGGCTGGACACGGGAAGATACTATTGGCAAAACGGTTTTTGATATCGATATCTGGCGCTACCCGGAAGAGCGTCACACGTCGGTTCGTCTCTTGCAGCAAAACGGATATTTCATTGATCGTGAAGCTGAATTTGTCAGCAAGGATGGCCGAACGTGGCCCGGTCTGGTTTCGGCGCACGTGATGACCCTGGATGACACTTTGTGCATTCAGGCGATCGTCCGGGACATTAGCGATCGAAAGGCTGCCGAGCAGCAGATCCAACGGCTATCGTTCTCTGACCAGCTCACGGGATTGCCCAATCGCCGACTCTTTATGGATCGACTGGAGCAAGCATTGATTTCGAGTGCTCGCCATCAATGGATCGGTGCATTGATGTTCGTCGATCTCGATGATTTCAAGTCAATCAATGAAACCATGGGGCATGGCCAGGGTGACTTGTTTCTAATTGAAATCGCCCACCGATTGAGGCGTTGTGTGCGGGAGGGCGATACCGTCGCCCGCCTTGGAGGCGACAAATTCGCTCTTATTCTGGAAAGCCAGAGCGCCAATACTCAGGAGGCGGCGAGCCATGCTGAAAGCATTGGCGAAATAGCTTTGCGGAAGATCGAGCATCCTTATGAACTGTGCACATCCATCCTGCACCGAACGGGCAGCATAGGTATCACTCTGTTCGGCGAACAGCATGAGGATGCAAGCGAGCCCTTGAAGCGCGCCGAGTTGGCTATGTACCAGGCCAAAGCCTGCGGACGCAACGTCTTGCGCTTTTTTGACCCACAGATGCAGGCGATCGTCAGCGCTCGAATCGCACTTGAGGATGGCTTGCGCGAGGCGATCAAACAACACCAAATCCTGCTGCACTATCAACCGCAGATCACGGACCAAGGTCGCATTACAGGGGTGGAAGCGTTGGTGCGCTGGGAAGACCCGCGCGGCGGTATGATTTTTCCGGCAGATTTCATTCCACTGGCAGAGGCGAGCGGCTTGATTATTCCGCTAGGCCAGCAGGTGTTGAAGATGGCCTGTCAGCAGTTGGCGGTATGGGCAGATAGAACCGAATTCTCGCACCTGAGCATCGCCGTCAACGTCAGTACTCGGCAGTTTAATCAGGATGACTTTGTCGAACAAATACGGTCTGTGCTCAAGCGCTGCGGTGCCAATCCTCATCGTCTCAAGCTGGAGATTACTGAAAGTATGCTGGTCTCCAACGTCGAGGATGTGATTGCCAAGATGAATGCGTTGAAGTCCATCGGCGTTGGATTTTCGCTGGACGACTTTGGCACCGGTTATTCCTCCCTGGCGTATCTCAAGCGCCTGCCGCTGGACCAGCTCAAGATCGACCAGGAATTTGTCCGCGATATCCTGGTGGACCCAAACGACGCTGCAATCGCCAAGACGGTGGTCGCATTAGCACGCAGTATGAGCTTGTCGGTCATTGCTGAGGGGGTGGAAACGCAAGCTCAGCGCGACATGTTGGCGGATTTGGGTTGCCGTAACTATCAGGGGTATTTATTTGGTCACCCCATGGCAGTAGATGCATTAGAGGATTACATCGAAAGCGGAATGGACCTCGTCCTTACAGATCGCTCGGGGTATCAGCGTAAGTGAGGCCCCCATAGTCCTGTAGCGGGTTTTGACCCGACAAAGCGCTGGCCGACTTTGCCGGGCATCACCGAACCGATGTAATCGTGATGAGAAATGCGCATCGCAAGGGGCTGGGAAAATGGGTGGGTGTACGGGCTATTCGCACATTTTCAGAATTTTCTTAGTGATATATCTGCCTGGATTTGACGTATCGGCGTGCACTGGGTGCGTGTGGTTGTCAGCACGTACGTGTTGAGCGGGCAACTCGACAGGGCACAACCCAATAAGAAAAAAAGGGAAAGATCATGAATCATGTATTTCGCCTTGTCTGGAGTGCACGTTCAGGTACTTTCGTAGCCGTCAGCGAGCATGCGAAGTCCCATGGTAAAGGTCGCCGCGGTGGGCGGCGGGTTCGCAGGCTCCGGACGCTGGCCTTGTTGTTGTCGGCGGGCATGGCGTTCAGCCCCATACTGCAGGCGGCCGATCGGTATTGGGATACCAGCGGCACGACACTGGGCTCGGGGGGGACCGGCACCTGGAATCTCTCCAGCGCTTTTTGGAGCCCCAACAACGACGGCGTCAGCGGCCCCTACAGCGTCTGGAACAACGTCGCACTGGACGACGCCTTCTTCGGTGGTACCGCCGGCACCGTGACCTTGGGCACACCGATCACCGTGCACAACCTCACCTTTCAAACCACCGGTTACACGCTCAGCGGCAGCACCCTGACCCTGGGGGGAATCACGCCCACCATCAACGTTACTGGCGGCGCCACCATCAACTCGATCCTGGCGGGCAGCGCGGGTCTGACCAAGGCGGGGGCCGGTACCCTCACCCTCAACGGCGCCAACACCTTTAGCGGTGGTGTCGTGGTCAATACCGGCGGCCTGGCCCTCAACGGCGATTCTGCGCTGGGTGCGGCGGGCAACGGTGTCACTATGGCCGGCGGCACAAGCTTGAGCAGCACCGGTGCCCTCGCAGCGAGCCGGAACATCACCCTCACCAGCGGGACTCTCTTGCTGAGCGGCGCAGGAGTCGGCTCGGCCCGCTTCACCGGCGCCGGCGGGCTCAGACTCAATGGCGGTGTCAGCCTCACCAACGCCGCCAGCAACTATACCGGGGCGACCATTTTCGGTAACGGGAATGGCGGCAGCTTTTCGTTCAACTCCATCGCCGATCTGGGCGTGGCCAGTTCCCTGGGGGCGCCAACGACGGTGGCCAATGGCACCATCACACTTGGGTCCGGCGGTGGTGTTGGTGCAACTCTGAGCTATTTCGGTGCCGGCAGCAGTTCCAACCGCAACTGGCAACTCAGCGCCGCGGGCACCGTAGCGCCGCTCACCTTCCGCAACATAGGGACAGGCACGTTGACACTGACCGGCAACATGGTCGTGTCCGGTGGCAGTAACTTTGGCACCAGCTTCAGTGCCAATAACGCCGACATGTCATTGCTGGGCATCATTTCAGGCAATGGGTCGGTCTCCTATACCGGTGGCGCCGGAAGAACCATCACGCTTGGCAACGTCAATACGTATACGACCGCCACCGGCATCAGCGGCGTAACCGTACGGGCCGGCTCGCTCAAGGACACTGGCACCGCCAGTTCCTTTGGCACCGGCACGGGTGGTGGCATCGGTATCACCAATGGCGCCTTGTCTTACACTGGCGCTGGCGATAACAGCAATCGGACATGGGGGCTCAACGGCGGCGCGATCAACAATGACGGCACCGGCGCGCTTGCGCTCAGCGGCACCCTGGCACTCACCAACACCGGCACGCTCGGCGGAAGCTACACGGGGGCCGACAACCTCCTCTCGGGCGTCATCTCGGGTACGGGCGGCCTGGCCAAGAGCGGCGCCTCCACGTGGCTGGTCAGTGGCGCCAATACCTACACCGGTAGCACCACGGTCAATAGCGGCACGCTTCGCGCCGGCAGCACCACGGCCTTTGGAGCAACCAGTGGGGTTGCCGTGAACAGCGGCGGTACGCTGGATCTCAACGATCTGGACATCACGGTGCGCTCGTTGACTGGTACGGGCGGCACCGTCGACCTGGGATCGGGGACGCTGAACCTGAGCGATGCTGCGGGTATCAGTACCGCCTACGCCGGCAACATCACCGGCAGCGGTGGCCTCGTCAAGACCGGGGCCAGCACGCAAACCCTCACCGGGACCAACACCTATACGGGTGCGACCACGATCAACGGCGGCACGCTGCGGTTGGACTACGGTGCAGCCACCGCGCCCACCAGCAACATCATTTCCAGCGCCTCGACCCTGAACATGGGCGGCGGGGTGCTCAATGTGATCGGTGCCGCTGGCGAGGCCAATACACAGACGTTCAACGGTCTCCTCGTCACCGCAGGCAACAACACGATTGGCGCGACATCCGGCACCGGTGGCAGCATGACGCTTAACCTGGGAGCGATCACCCGCACCGACGGACTGGTTAACTTCAACTTGCCGGGCAGTGGCAACATCACCACCACCAATACCACCCTGGGCGGTTGGGCCACGGTCAACGGCACCAATTATGCCAAGGTGGTCGGTGGCAACATCCTTGCCTTCACCACGACGGACTATGTCAACAAGGACGATGCTTCCGCCTGGCTGAACAACGAGATCCTCAGCGATGCCGGTGGCACTGCGAACTCGCCCTTTTTCGGCACGGTGAGCGGCAGCAAGCAAATCGGCGGCTTGCAGTACACCGCGGCAGCCAACTCCACCGTGACCGTGGGCGCCGGTAATACCCTGGGTGTGGATGGCACCATCATCGTTGCGCCGTCGGTCGGGGCCAGCAATCAGACGATCACGGGCGGTTCGCTCACCGGTACCTCCGGCGGTGGTGTGTTGGGCATCCAGCAGAACGGCACCGGCAACTTCAGCATAGGGTCCCAGATCGTCGACAACGGCACCGGGATCGGCTTCACCAAGGCCGGTACCGGGCTGGTCACACTGACCAACGCCAACAACACCTACACCGGCGCCACCACCGTGTCGCAGGGGATCCTCTCGGTCGGCAACATTACCAACGGCGGCACCGCGAGCGGCATCGGCGCCTCGTCCTCGGCATCGTCCAATCTGTTGCTGGAAGGCAGCACGCTGCGCTACACCGGTGCCACGACGACCAGCGACCGCGGTTTCACCCTTGCCAAATCCGGCTCGATCCTGGGCAGTATCGTCGATGTCACCAGTGCCACCAGCAACCTGACGTTCAACGGTCCGGTCACCAGCGCCGATGGCGCCACGTTCACCAAGACCGGCGCCGGCACGCTGACGCTGGGCAACGCGGGCAACGACTACACCGGCATCACCACTGTCTCCGGCGGCACACTGGCGGTCAACACCCTGGCCAATGGCGGTCTGGTCAGCGGCATCGGTGCGTCCGGCAATGCTTCTGGCAGTCTCGTCCTTAATGGCGGCACGCTCGGTTACCTCGGTGGTACGACCAGCACTGACCGTGGTTTCACCCTCGGCACGCCCGGTGCTGGCGGCAGCGTGGGTGCCATTGGCGTGAGCAACGCTGCCACGACCCTGACCATCAGTGGTACGGCAGTGGGTGATGACGGTTTTCGCAAGGACGGGCCGGGCACTCTGGTGCTCTCCGGCACCAATACCTACTCGGGCGGTACCACGGTCGCTGCCGGCACGCTGCGCGCTGGGTCCACCCAGGCTTTTGGCACTTCAAACAACGGCCTGAGCGTGGCGAGCGGAGCCACGGCGGATCTCAACGGTTTCAATATCTCGGTCGGGGCGCTACAGGGCCTCGGCAATGTGAACCTGGGCTCCGCCACGCTAACGTCGCTTCTCAGCGGGACCTTCGGCGGGGTCATCAGCGGTAGTGGCGGCTTTACGCAGGGCGGCGGCACCCAGACCATGTCCGGTTGCAACAATACGTACACCGGCGCCACCGCCATGAACAACGGTGGGATTAGCGTTGATTGTCTGGCCAATGGCGGGCAGGCAAGCGGTATCGGCGCATCGACCAGCGCTGCTTCCAACGTTCTGTTCAACAGCGGTACTCTCAATTACACCGGTGGCAACGTCAGCATCGATCGCGGGCTGACGATGCAGAGCGGGTTTGGCGTGCTTAATGTCACCAATGCGGCGACCACCCTGGGCATCAGCGGAGCGGTGGGCGGCGCCGGCACCCTGTACAAGAGAGGGCCCGGCACGCTGGTGCTGTCCGGTAACAATACGTACACCGGCGGCACAGTGGTCGATCAGACCGGCATCCTGCGGGCCGGCTCAGCCACGGCCTTTGGCAATGGCTACCTGAGCATGGGCAACGTGGCCGGCGCCACGCTGGATGCCAACGGTTTCAATCAGTCGTTCACGTGGTTGCAAGGGGGGGGCACCACGGGCGGCAACATCAACCTGGGCGGACAGACACTGACAATCAGTCAGGGTAACAATACGGCTGGCGTTGCCTATGCAGGCAACATCATTGGCGCCGGTAACCTGGTCAAGAGTGGCGCGCAGGTCCAGCGAATGACCGGATGCAACAACAGCTACACCGGCACCACTACCATCAATGGCGGCACCCTGGCCGTCGACTGCCTGGCCGACGGCGGCAGCAACAGTGGCACCGGCGCCAGCAGTGCGGCCGCAAGCAACCTGCTCATCAACAATGGCGCCACCCTGTCGTACAGCGGCGCGGGCCAAAGCAGCGATCGCCTGTTCACGCTCGGCACGGGCGGTGGCTCGCTGGATTCCTCGGGCACAGGAGCATTGAACCTGACCAACGTCGGCGCTATTGCGTTGACCGGCACCGGCGTCGCGCGCACGTTGACGCTCAACGGTACCAACACCGGCAACAACACGCTGTCGGCGCAGCTCGACAACAACGGTGCGGGCGTCAGCTCGCTGACCAAGACCGGCACCGGCACCTGGATCCTGACCAACAACACCAGCAACTACACCGGTGTCACCACCATCAACGGCGGCGTGCTCGGGGTCAGCAAACTCAGCAATGGCGGCACGGCCAGCGGTATCGGCGCGGCGTCCAGTGCGGCCGCCAACCTGGTGATTGGCAACGGCTCGACCTTGCGCTACACCGGCGCGGGCGACAGCAGTGATCGACTGTTCACGCTGGCGGGCGGCGTTTCGTTCCTCGAATCGTCCGGTACGGGCGCGATCAACCTCACCAATCCCGGCACGATCGGGCTATCGAATCCGAACGTGGCGCGCACCGTCGCCCTGGGCGGCACCAACACCGGTAACAACACCGTGGCCGGCGTGATCGGCAACAGCGGCACCGGCATTACCACGCTGGCCAAAAACGGCAGCGGCACTTGGGTCCTGACTGGCAACAACACGTACACCGGCAACACCGTCATCAACGACGGCAACCTGACGATCGGCGACGGCAACACGTCGGGCAATCTCGGCACCGGCAACGTGATCGTCGATTCGGCGACCTCGACGTTGTCGATGAATCGCAGTGATACGGTCATCTTCAACGCCACCATGAGCGGTCCGGGCACCTTTGCGCAGGTCGGTACCGGCACCACCACGCTGACCGCGGGCAACAGTATCGGCGCCACCACGGTGAGCGCGGGCACGCTGGACGTGAATGGCGTGCTGAACACCGGTTCCATCGCCATGAGCGGTACCTCCACCCTGAACGTGGACGGCACCGTGCAGGTGGCGGGCGCAACGACTGCCGCGATCACCGGCGACGCAGGCGCTAACACGATCAACGTCAACACCGGTGCGACCCTGCACACCAACGGCGACTTGGGCGATGGCAGTGATGCCCTCACGGTGACCGGCACGCTGGACACGGGTGCTGCGGTGTTGAACCTGGGAGCAGGCAACGACACCCTGACCATCAATGACGGAGTGATCAACGGCGCCGGCGTCGACGCGGGTGCCGGCACCGCCGACAGCCTGGTGATCAACAACGCCCTGGCGAAGACCTTCGGTGGTTTCAGTGGCTTCGAGCAACTGACCAAGCAGAACACGGGCACGCTGACGCTGACCGGCAACCAGAGCTACAGCGCCGGTACCGCGATCAACGGCGGTACGCTGGATGTGAGCGGTACGTTCGATACCTCGACCGTCTCGATGGCGGACGCCACCACCTTGAACGTGGATGGCACAGTGCAGGGCATGGGCGGGACGACTACAACCCTCACCGGCAGCGCCGGCGCCAACACCCTCAACATCAACAGCGGCGCGACGCTGCAAGCAAACGGCAGCCTGGGTGATGGCACCGACAACGTCACCCTCGCAGGTACGCTCAACACCGATGGCGCCGCCCTCGACCTGGGAGCGGGGGACGAAACCTTGACCCTGCATGACGGCGCCGTGATCAGCGGCGTGGGTATCGATGCCGGAACCGGCAATGACCAGTTGGTGCTCGACAATGCCCTGGCACTGACCTTCAACGGCGGCGCGACTGCGGGCTTCGAAAGCCTGCTCAAGCAGAACAGCGGCGTCACCACCCTGACCGGCAGTCAGAGTTTCAGTGCCGGAACCACGATCAACGGCGGCGCACTGGATGTGGTGGGTGCGCTGGAAACGCCCACCGTGGCACTGGCGGACGACACGACGCTCAATGTCAATGGCTCACTGCAGAGTGTTGGCGGAGCAGCGGCCACGATCACCGGCAGTGCCGGCGCGAATACCTTGACGGTGGGGGCTGGCGGCAACCTGGTCGCCAGTGGCGATCTGGGTGGCGGCGACGATGTCCTGGACGTGGCCGGCACGCTCGATACCGATGGCGGTACTTTCGCACTCGGCGACGGCGATGACACGCTGAGCATCCACGACGGCACTCACATCATCGGCGCCGTGACGGCGGGTGCGGGCACCGATACTTTCGCCACTGATATCAATACCAGCGCAGACGTGGGCGCCGTGCAAGGGTTTGAAACCCTGACCAAGACCGGCGTCGGCGCACTCAACTTCAATGGCCCGACGGGTTCGGACTTCACGACCGTCAACGTGCTGGCCGGCATCTTGAACATCAATGCCGCGGCCAGCTTTACCGGGGTATCCGAGGCGACGGTCGCCAGCGGCGCGGCGCTGAACGTCAACGGCAGCCTGGGTTTCACCACAGGTTCTGACAGCTTCACCGTTGCAGGCGATGTTGCGGGGACGGGCACCGTCGACTTGCTCGATGGCGACGATCAGTTAACGCTACAGGATGGCGCGGATCTAAGCGGTCTGACGACCTCGATCGACGGTGGCCTCGGCATCGATACGCTGACGGCCGACATCGCCACCACCGCGGCCCTGGGGGGCGCGGTCAATTTCGAAACCCTGATCAAATCCAATGTCGGCACGCTCAATATCAACGGACCGGTGACTTCGCAGTTCGATACGGTGCTGGTGCAGGGCGGGACGCTGTACATCGCTGCGGGTACCGTCGTCGATCCGCAGACCACCGTGGTGTCCTCGGGCGCGACAATGACCGTGGACGGGACGTACCAAGGCACCACGGGCAACGACACCTTCACGGTGTCGGGCACGGTCAATGGCACGGGCACGATCAACCTGCTCGGCGGCGACGACATACTGACCTTGAACGACGGCGCTGACCTGAGCGGGCTGGCCAATCCACTCGACGGTGACGCGCATGGCGCAGGCGACACGGTGGTGTTGAACAACGCCGGCGCATTTGCCCTCAACGGCGGCAACATCGTCAACTTCGAATTCCTGCAGAAGGACAACACCGGCACGGCGACGCTGACCGGGACACAGAGCTTCAGCGGCGGCACGGCGATCAATGGCGGCACGCTGGATGTGGACGGTGCGCTGACTACGCCGACCATGACGCTTGCCGACAACACGACGCTTAATGTCAATGGTTCACTGCAGGGCGCGGGTGGTACGGCCACGACGATCACTGGCAGCGCCGGCATCAATACGGTGACGGTCGATGGCACGCTGGTCGCGACCGGCGACCTTGGGGCCAGCGACGATGTGCTCGACGTGGTCGGTACGCTCGACACGCTGGGCGGGAGCTTCGCGCTGGGCGATGGCGACGACACCTTTACCGTGCACGACGGCACCAATGTCATCGGCACTATCGACGGTGGTGCCGGCGTGGACACTCGCGTCTACGACATCAATCTAACCGCCGACCTGGGCCAACTGGTCAACTTCGAAGGTGTGACCAAGACCGGTACCGGCACTCTCAACCTCAACGGCCCCGGCGCGACCGATCTGCAGGAAGTCAGCGTGCTGGGCGGTACGTTGAACATCGGACCCGCCGGCAGCGTGGTGGCGACCCTGGGCAGCACACTCACCACGGTAGTGGGCAGTGGTGCGACCTTGAACGTCGACGGCAGCTACGGTTGCGGCGACGGCAACGATGCCATGACGGTGTCCGGCACGGTGTCGGGTTCCGGCACCATCGACCTGTGTAACGGCGATGACACGCTGACCCTCAACGATGGCGCAGTGCTGAGCAACGTCGTCAGCGGCGGCAACGCCAGCGATACCGTCGTGCTGAACAACGCCAACGCCTTTACGTTCGACGCTGGCAACACGACCAACTTCGAGCTCCTGCAGAAGGAAAACACGGGAATTGCGACCCTGATCGGAACCCAGGGTTTCAACAGCGTCGATGTGATGGCAGGCACGCTGGATGTGGACGGCACGCTGGAGACGTCGACTTTGGTTCTGTTTGGCGGCACGGCGCTCAACGTTGACGGCGTGGTAAGAGGCTTCAATGGCGCCGAAGTGTTTCTCGGCGGTGATGATGACGTCAACACGGTAACGGTCGGGGCCGGCGGCTTACTGTTTGCGGCAGGCGACTTGGCGGGCGGCAACGACGTGCTGGACGTGTTCGGTGAACTCGACACGAATGGCAGCGGCTTCAGCGGCGTGCTTTCGCTGGGCGCCGGCGACGATTTGTTCACCCTGCACGACGGGGCGGTGGTGGATGGCGTCGTCTACGGCAGCGATGGCACCGACACCGCCATCGCCGATATCAACCTGACTGCCGATCTCGGCGCACTGGTTCAGTTTGAGGTCCTGACCAAGACCGGCACCGGCATCCTGAACATCAATGGCGATACCGTTGACGTGTTGTTCCCGTCCTCCATCCAGAACGTCAACGTGCTGGAGGGCACGTTGAACATCGGGCTGGATGGCATCGTGGAGGGGCCCGCCGACGGTAGTCCGCTCAATACGCTCGTTGCGAGTGGCGCCACCCTCAATGTGGACGGCAGCTATGGCTGCGGCACCGGCACCGACACGATGACCGTGGGCGGCACGGTGACGGGCAGCGGCACCATCGACCTGTGTGACGGCGACGACACGCTGATCCTGAACGACGGCGCGAATCTGTCGGGTCTGGTCAATGCGCTGAGTGGCGGAAACGGAACGGATACGGTGTTGGCCGACATCGCCGGCAGTGCGATCCTGGGTGGTGTAGTCAACTTCGAGACGCTGACCAAGACCAACATCGGCACGCTCAATGTCGATGGCCCGGCGTCTTCGTCGTTCACCACGGTCAATGTCCTCGGCGGCACACTGGATGTCGGTGCCGCCGGCGCGATCAACGGCGTGGTCACCACGACGGTGGCAAGCGGCGCGACCTTGAATGTCGATGGCGTCTACACAGGCAGCGCGGGCAACGACAGCGTCGACGTGTCCGGCACGGTCAGCGGCAGTGGCACCATCGACCTGGCTGCCGGCGACGACACGCTGACGCTCAACGACGGTGCGGCGCTGAACAACGTCATCGACGGCGGCGCACATGGCGCAGGCGACACTGTCGTGCTGAACAACGCCAACGCGCTGAGCTTCAACGCCGGCAACACGATCAACTTCGAACTCCTTCAGAAGGACAACACCGGCACGGCGACACTGACCGGCACACAGAGCTTCATTGGCGGCACCACCATCAATAGCGGCACGCTGGATGTGGACGGTGTGCTGAGTACGCCGACAGTGGCGCTTGCCGACAACACGACGCTCAATGTCGATGGTTCGCTGCAAGACACGGGCGGCACGGCCGCGACGATCACCGGCAGTGCGGGCATTAACACCGTCACTGTGGGGGCGGGCGGAACGTTGCTCGCCAGCGGCGACCTGGGCGCCGGCAACGATGTGCTCGATGTACTCGGCACGGTTGACACGCAGGGCGCAATCTTCACGCTGGGCGATGGCGACGATACCTTCACCGTGCACGACGGCACCAATATCATCGGCACCATCGACGGTGGCGCCGGCCTGGACACCCGCATCTACGACATCAACCTGACCGCCGACCTGGGCACGCTGGTCAACTTCGAAGGTGTGACCAAGACCGGTGTCGGCACCCTCAACATCAACGGCCCCGCCGCGACCAACCTGCTGCAAGTCGATGTACTCGGCGGCACGCTGAACATCGGGCCAAGCGCCACTGTATCGGCACAGGACACCACGGTCGCCAACGGCGCGACGTTGAACGTGGACGGCAGCTTCACCGGCACGAGCGGTAACGACACAATGACCGTAGCCGGCAGGCTGACAGGCACGGGCCCCGTTGATCTGCTCGACGGCGACGACACCTTCACTGTCCAGGACGGCGCCGATCTTTCGGGCCTGGCGAATGCCGTAGACGGTGGGGCGGGTACCGATACCTTCCTGGCGGACATTGCAGGCAACGCCACGCTGGGCGGCGCGATCAATTTCGAGACCCTGACCAAGAGCAACATCGGCACACTCCACGTCGATGGGCCGGCGAGCTCGAGCTTCACTGCCGTCAATGTGGCGGGTGGCACGCTGGACATCGGTGCCGGCGGAGCGATCAACGGCGTGCTCACCACGTCGGTGGCGAGCGGCACGACGTTGAATGTCGATGGCGTCTACACGGGCAGCGCGGGCAACGACAGCTTCAACATGTCCGGTACGGTGAGCGGCAGTGGCACCATCGACCTGGCTGCCGGCGACGATACGCTGACCCTCAATGATGGCGCGGTGCTGAACAACGTCATCGACGGCGGCGCAAACGGCGCAGGCGACACCGTCGTATTGAACAATGCAGCGGCGATGACGTTCGATAGCAGCAATACGACCAACTTCGAATTCCTCACCAAGGACAACGTTGGCGTCGCGACCCTGGCCGGCACCAGTACCTTCTCCGGTGGTACCGCGCTCAATGCCGGCACCCTGGACGTGGATGGCACGTTGAATACGCCGACCGTCGCGCTGGGTGATAACACCACGCTGAATGTCGACGGCAGGTTGCAGGCGGTCGGCGGCACGGCGGCGACGATCACCGGCAACGCCGGCACCAATACGGTGTCGATCGGCGCGGGCGGCACGCTGCTGGCCATTGGCGACCTGGGCGCGGGCAACGACGTGCTGGATGTCGCCGGCACACTCGACACCGGGGGCGGGATCTTTGCACTGGGTGATGGCGACGACAACTTCGTGGTTCACGACGCCACTGTGGTGCTGGGCACGATCGACGGCGGCGCCGGGCAGGATACCCGCGTCTACGACATCAACCTGACCACCAACCTGGGCGAATTGCTGAACTTCGAGGGTGTGACCAAGACCGGGGCCGGCGTGCTCAACATCAACGGGCCGGGCGCGACCGATCTTCAGGAAGTCAACGTGCTGGGCGGTACCCTGAATGTCGGCCCCAACGCCAGCGTGGTGGCGACCGCTGGCAGCACGCTCGCCACTGTGGTGAGCAGCGGTGCGACGTTGAATGTGGACGGCAGCTACGGCTGCGGCGCCGGCAACGACACGATGAGCGTGTCGGGCACCGTCAGTGGTAGCGGCGCCATCGATCTGTGTGGCGGCGACGATACGTTGACCCTCAACGATGGCGCGGTGCTGAACAACGTCATCGACGGTGGCGCGAACGGCGCAGGCGACACCGTCGTGTTGAACAATGTCGCGGCGATGACACTCGACGGCCTCCACACGACCAACTTCGAATTCCTCACCAAGGACAACATAGGCGTCGCGACCCTGGTCGGCACCAGTACCTTCTCCGGTGGTACCGCGCTCAATGCCGGCACCCTGGACGTGGATGGCACGTTGAATACGCCGACCGTCGCGCTGGGTGACAACACCACGCTGAATGTCGACGGCAGGTTGCAGGCGGTCGGCGGTACGGCGGCGACGATCACCGGCAACGCCGGCACCAATACGGTGTCGATCGGTGCGGGCGGCACGCTGCTGGCCAGTGGCGACCTGGGTGCGGGCAACGACGTGCTGGATGTCGCCGGCACACTCGACACCGGGGGCGGGATCTTTGCACTGGGTGATGGCGACGACACGCTGACCATCCACGATGGCACTAAAATCCTGGGCACGGTGGCAGCAGGAGCAGGCAACGACGTCTTCAATGCCGACATCGCGGCGAGCGCCGACCTGGGCGCCGTGCAGGGCTTCGAGACCCTGAGCAAGACCAATGTCGGCGTGCTCAACATCAACGGCCCGTTGGGGTCGGAATTCACCACGGTCAATGTGCTCGCCGGCACCTTGAACGTGGGCGCCAACGGCAGCGTCAAGGCGCAAAACACGACGGTCGCCGCCGGTGCCACGCTCGACGTGCAGGGCAGCTATGCGGGTACCGCCGCAGATGACAGCTTCACCTCGAGAGGCACCGTGCGCGGCATGCTGGACTTCGGTACCGGTAATGACTCGGTCAGCTTCATCGGCGGTGATTTGAGCGGTCTGCGCAGTCTGGGTGGGGGGGAAGGCGATGACCACCTCAGTTTCAGCGGTCTGGACCTCGGTACCGGTGCTCCGGCGCTGAACAATTGGGAGCAGGTCGAATTACTCGACGGCAGCGTTTTCGCGCTGGCCAGTCCACTCGACCTGAACGCTGGTCTACTGACTCTCGACAGCACTTCGCGCCTGCTCGCCCGCTCCGGTGCAAGCATTGGAGGAAGCGTTCATAACGACGGCTTGATTGATGTCGGATCGCACCGTCTGGCGATCAGCGGCGACTACGGCGGTAACGGCACCCTCGACGTGCAGGTCGCTGCCTCCGCCGGTACGTCTGGTGGGTTGGACATAGGCGGTGATGTGGTCGGTTCGACGCGTGTCAATTTCGCCAACGATGGCACTGAGGCCAAGCCGGGGACAACGATCCGAGTCATCAGCAGCCCCAATGACAATCCGTCGACCGCCGGAGGCTTCGTGTCGGACAAGACCGTGCGTTTGAACGGTAGTGTCCTGGCCTGGAATTTCGCTCAGGGCGAGAATGACTCGGACTGGTATTTGAGTTCGGCCGACAAATTGCTGTTGCCGGAGATTCCCGGCTATACGGTGGTGCCGGATATCGGCTATAGCATGACTCTGGATAACAACCGACTGCTGTTTGACCGCATGGCCGGCGGCCGTGGGGATAACCCCTACTGCAACCGCAGCGAGGAAGAGCGCACGCGCATTGGTCTGGAGTGGTTCGGCACCTGCGAAGGGTTATGGCTGGCCGCCATCGGCAGTCACTTGTCGATGGAATCGAATCCGGGGTTCGAGTTCGATGGCAACAGCACGGGGCTCTATGCCGGCTACGACCACCTGTTCGTGGACGAACAGGCTTCCCGCATGCGTGGCGGTCTGTTCATCGGCCAGCAGCGGGGCAATTACTCGACCACAGGCGAGAGTTCGACCGGTCCGGTGAGTGTGGGCAGATCCGACGTGGACATGGACGCACTGGCGTTTGGCGCCTATGGAAGCCTGGATTGGCAGAGCGGCACCTATGCCGACCTGAGCCTGACGGCTCTGCTGCCCGATGCGCAGGTCCGTTCGTCCGATGGCTTCAGCGAGCAGGTGCACGGCGACATCTTGAGTCTCAGTGGACAAGTAGGGCACAGGTTTCCCCTGAGCAACGGGTGGGTAGTAGAGCCGCAGTTCCAGGCGAGTGCCATCCACATGCGCTGGGATGACAAGACCGACTCAAGCGGCAAGCAACTGAATATAAAGGACGATGTACTGGGGTTAGTGAGGACTGCGGTGCGCCTCGAAAAGACCGTCGTGACGGATGGCGGCGCGACCCTGAAACCTTGGCTGACCGTAGGGTTGCAGGACACCCTGGGGGAAAACTCAACAAACCTGGAAGTGACACTGCCGGGCGGGACACGGCAGGACTTCTCCGGACATGACTTGGGATTGAACGCAACTCTGGATGTGGGGCTGGAGGCCCAGGTCACTCAGGATCTGAGGGTATTTGGCACGGCTTCGGTGATAGGCGCGAACCTGGGTGGCAGCGATGTGAGTCAGCAGCAGGTTAGCCTCGGAGTACGCTGGACTTGGTAAGGGGGGCTGATGGCTTATAGGATTGTCGTGGCTGTAGCTGGATATTGATTTGGCGGACTCGTTCACCGCCAAATTCGATGTAAACAAAACCCCTGGTTTCGAAAGAAGCCAGGGGTTTTGTGCGTTTTGGGCCGTAATATTTTTGCAGGGCGCCAATTCGGTAGGGGTGGTCGTTTTTTCGCTTTCTGGTACAAAATGGATCAAACGGCGACGTGACGGGCACGTGCCTCTACCGGGGTGGATACACACTCGTCATGCAGGACCTCACCATGGAACAGGCGGAGCTGGAAAAGATTCATGTGGAGATCGTCAAGCTCATGGCCGAGCAGCGCAAGTTGAACGCTGAGGCTGGAAAGATGACCCGCGAGACTTTTTGGTATCCGATGGCCGTTGCCACAGGCCTGATTGGGACTGTAGCGACTGTCACTACAGTGTTGATCAAACTTCTGTAATTCCATTTACCGAAGCCTGTAAGAAAGCGTTATCAATGGCTTCTGCAGTGGCGTGTCCTGTTAAACGCCTTGCGTGAAACCCCAGAAATCGACCAAAGGAAGCTCCATGATCACCACCACGACCCAAACCATTGAAGGCCGACAAATCACGGCTTACCTGGACATTGTCAGCGCCGAGTCTGTGCAGGGGATCAACGTTGTCCGCGACGTCTTCGCCGGGATGCGGGATATCTTTGGCGGGCGTTCCCAGACGTTGGAGCGCGCGTTGCAGGAAGCGCGGATGCAGGCCACCGACGAAATCAAGGAGCGGGCGCGCGCCCTTCATGCGGATGCGGTGGTGGGGCTGGATTTTGAGATCAGCATGCCAGCCGGCAAGGGTGGAATGGTGGTGGTGTTTGTGACCGGGACGGCGGTCAAGCTTGGATGAAACAGGGAGTAAGTCATTCGTCGGGCACGCAGTAAGCTGGATGACAGGTCTGGTTGTGACCGGCTAGTCTGAAACCCTTGGTGGTCGGTATTTTTCAGGCAAATCCGGACTTGCCGGTATCGATTCCGTTTGGAGAGGGGTGAAGAGATGGCTGATCCGTATATCGAGGACGACGGTGCAGAGTTTCCGATCAACAACTATGTACAGTGTGGGCAGACCGAGTATGTAGCCAGCTTTGGTGAAGACCAGACGGAGGTCGACAGAATCAAAACCCGAGCTTGCCGAGTCCAGAAGGGCAAATTCCTACCCAAGGTTCCTACCCCTGTCAGGAAGTAATTGACCCGAAAGCAGACCCCGCCAATGAGCGGGGTTTTTCTTGCCGGAAAGATTTGTAACCAGCAATCATCTGCCAGAGATTTTTCACAAAGTTTTCACAGACACCCTCGTAGTCTCAGCTCATCCGTTAGAAAGCAACACCTGGCCCGTTTCCCCAGCGGGCTTTTTTTTGTCCGCAATAAAACCTTTCCCCAAAACGCTGTCCAACGCTCGCAAAACGCGATGTTGAACCGGCGTGCTGGACATCGTCTGCACGAAAGCATTCAATCTCGCCCCTTCTTTGTTTAGCTCTATTTTTGAGGTTTTCGTGATGCGTTTAACACTGCCTGCTGTGATTCTGGGGCTTTTGGTTACTCAAGGTGCAATGGCTGGCGACGGCACCGCCGCAATCGGCGGTGGTTTGGGCGGCGCACTGGGTAACGTCGTGGGTCAGAGCATGGGCGGCAGCACCGGTGCTGCGATTGGTGCTGGCGTGGCTGGCGCGGCAGGCAGTGCAGCGGCCGCCAAAAAAGGTCATCGCACCAGCGCAGCGATCGGTGGTGGTGTTGGCGCCGCGGGTGGTTCGGTGATCGGCAATAGCCTGGGCGGCAAAACCGGTTCGACCATCGGTGCAGGTCTGGGCGGTGCGTTGGGCGGCGGCGTGGGCAGCAACCTGGCCCACGGTAAAAAGGGTCACTGATCCTGATCGACTCTCGAGAAGCCCGGCTTGATGCCGGGCTTTTTCGTTTATGAACGTTTCGCGCTTTAACGCCTCAAATACTGCATACCCTGGAAGATCGTGAGGCGTGCCATGAACCCGAAAGCCCAAGGCAATAATTCTACGAGTCTGAATGTTCGACGTTTGTCGTTGCCTGCGTTTGTTTTTGGCTTGTTGATTGCCCCGGTTGCGCTGGCTGCAGGTGATGGTGATGCGGCGGTAGGCGGCGGTCTTGGCGGGGTGTTGGGTAACGTCGTCGGTGGGCAAATGGGCGGCAGCACCGGTGCAGCCATTGGCGCTGGCGTGGGCGGGGCGGCGGGCAGCGCGGTCGCGGCGCCCAAGGGCAGTCGCACAGAAGCGGCGGTTGGCGGCGGTTTGGGCTCGGCGGGTGGTTCGGTGATCGGTAACAGCCTCGGAGGCTCGACCGGGTCGGCCATTGGCGCTGGCGTGGGTGGAGCAGTGGGTGGTGCCGTCGGCAACAACCTGGGCACCGATAATGACCACTCCCATTCCGGTGGGGGTCATAAACATAAGAACAAATACAAGAATAAAAATCATTGAGCCACAGGGCTTAACAGCAGAAACCCGGCCCGGTGCCGGGTTTCTTGTTTCTGTCGCTCGGACTTCGTAGCAGTGACCTGTAGGCCGATTGATCGAGTCTTGCAGTCGAATGACCGGTTGTCTTCTGGATCGAACGCGGTCATCGCCCTGGCCCTCAAAACATCAGAGCCTGTATTTCAGGCCCCATGAGAGGTGCCAGATGAACACTGATCCGAAAGACTCCGATATCGACGAAACGCCGGAGTATCCGCTGCCGTCCCCTACCGATTCCTTAAGCCGCGATCAGCGCCCGCCTGATGACGAGGCAGGTGTCGAGCAAGTGCCGAACGAGGATGTAAGGCGTGGTGATAGTGATGTTGAGGCGAATCCTGATGATTCAGATAGTGCCGATGAGGACGGCTTGGGTGAGCCGAGCTGATCCATATTTCCAGGGCCGCGAGTTGATGGAGCTACCCCCTTGAAACAGCGCGGCTGCCAGATCAGGTATGCGACTTTGAAAGGAGGTGCACCATGATCAGGTCAAAAGTGATCGCGTTGACGGTAGCTGGATTGTTATCGGCCAATTCATTGATTGCCTTTGTTCAGTCTTCGGGCGGCGGGCCGCCAGTCGACAAGGGTGGAATGCCGCCCTATACGGAAATGAACGCAGAGAAGTCGGGACCAGAGAATGTGTTGCCACCAGGCAGTATTGGTGGCGGGAATGGGGGGATGCGGATGGGAGTAATACAAATCCGGGGAAGGGGAGTGGGTCTATGAGTGGTGGCGGTTTGAGGGAGAGTGGTCCTGGGGGGGCTGGAGGATCAGGTCGTTCTGAGGAGAATACGAGTGTGGGGGCGGGTGGTTAGTTTCAGTTCCTGCTCCGAAGTTTATAACCCAGCGATCCGCTGGGTTTTTGTATATGACGTTAAGTATGATCCTCGGTCTCATTATAGTAATGATCATGCCAGACCGTGAGAAAAGAGAATCAATTCATACCTCCGGTTGCTTTGGAAAGGAGTCAATCCATTGCTTATAAAATTCCCTTTGCTCTTGAATGTCGTTTGTAATGTCTGTTTCTTCATAGTCGAAAATGTTGACTATATCTTCCGGTTCAGATGTTTGGCCTAACGTAAGTTCATAAGCCACTATACCAGCAGACATTTGTGATGCCATTCTTGATGGGTAGACATTGAGCTTCGCTCCTTTACAGAAGAATTTCGTTTCTGAAAAGTCGGCTCGTAATAGTCCGAGGCATTCATACAAGTCATGTGCTGCATAGATTTTTTTTGAGCCGTCCTCCATCACTAATCCGATCGTTCGCTTTTGCCGATCACATTCAATAAAGATTTTCTGAGTAATCCCATTTGTGCTTGTCGGTATTTCAATAATCTTCATGGCCATTTCCTGTTTGGATTAGGTATTGAGTAACCCTTGTAGCTACCATCAGCGTTAACGGGAGAGGCGCCTAGAATATCTTTGCTATCTATGCCTCCTGGCATCGCTATCTCGACTTCTCTTCTATGAGGCGAAAGAATGCCGAGTTTTTTATTTACATCTATCCCGCGAATATTTTTTATTGTATAGACGAATCCATCTTCAAATCCTTGCCCGGTTGCAAAGTTTATTGCTTGTGTTTCTGAAGTCGACGTACTGACAAAAAAGCTTGGAGGATTTCGGTTGTCTCGTGCGTGTAAATAAACATCCATACTCTCTCCGAGTGGTTCAAATCCAACGTCAAAAATCTCCCAGGGTTCCCGTGAGTCTCCTCGGTAAAGATATCGATTTTTAGGTTTTGAATAGGGCGCATTGGGTGCTCCCTCATCCACCTTCGCCTTCCCCGCCGGATCATGCTCCCCAATCGACGGCTTTTTGCACCCATCCCCCCCCGGACATTCAGCCAACCCCAACGGATCCACCCACCCCGTCGGATTGCGCGTGTACTGATACGAATTCAGCCCACCCGCGAGCTTCAGCGGATCTGGCGTCAGATAACGCCCGATGTCCGGGTGGTAATACCGATGCCGGTTGTAGTGCAGGCCGCTTTCCGCGTCGAAGTACTGCCCCTGAAAACGCAGCGGTTGTTCCAGTTGCTCGCCGCCGCCATGAGTCAGTTGGCTGACCTTGCCGTAGGCGTTGTACTGCGCCGACCAGACGATTTCGCCGCTGTAGGCGGTGAGTTCTTGCGGGGTGCCGAGGTGGTCGAGTTGGTAGTAGAACGGGCAGGCTTTTTTCGGGCCTTTGCCGTCGAGCAGGGCCAGCGGGCGGAAGGTGCCGGGTTCGTAGACGTAGCTGCGGTAGTGCTTCGGGCCGCTTTCGGCGACGAGCTGGTCGCCTTGCCAGAAAAACTGCGTGGTCTGGCCGTCGACGGTTTTCTGGATGCGTCGGCCGAAAGCGTCGTAGCGGTAGGACGTTTCGCGGCCGTCGGCGGCGGTGTGGCGGATCAGACGGTGCTGGCTGTCGTAGGCGTATGCCGTGACTGACGTCGGCGTTGTGCCGCGGCGTTCGCGGATCAGGTTGCCGAAGGCGTCGTAGTCGTAGTGGCTGTCGCCGTTGCGAAGCAGGCGATTGCCGTCGAACGCCGTCGGGCCGGGGCGGTCGTGGATCAGCAGGTTGCCGGCCGGGTCGTGGGTGAAGTTTTCCGGCGGTTGTGCGCGGGTGTGGCGCACGCTGGTCAGGCGGTCGAGCGGGTCGTACTGGTAACGGCGCTGGCCGTGTCGCGTGTCGGACAGGGCGTCGAGGTTGCCGTTGGCGCTGTAGGCATAATCGCGGCGGTACAGCGATTGGCGGTTCTGGCTGACGGCATGCGCCTGCAAACGGCCCTGATCGTCGTAGGCGTATTCACTGAGCAGCAGGCCTTGCTGGCGCTGCTGTTCGCGACCTTGGCTAAAGCTGTGCGCGGTCAACCGTGAACCGTTGAGGTCGATCGCCGTCAGCGCACCGTCCTGGCCATGCCGATACTCGAGCACGCTGGCGTCGGGCAGGCGCAAACGTTGAAGCCGGCCGCAGCTGTCATAACCGTAACGCAGGGTGCCCCAGCCCTGGTGTTCGGTGATCAAGCGGT
Organism: Pseudomonas sp. Irchel s3f7; assembly: GCF_900187615.1. GTDB lineage: Bacteria > Pseudomonadota > Gammaproteobacteria > Pseudomonadales > Pseudomonadaceae > Aquipseudomonas. The sequence continues at coordinate 133,825 of NZ_FYDO01000020.1, forward strand.
CCTGGCGGTCGTATTCGAATTCCAGCGGGTGGTCGTGGCCGTCGTCGACATTGATCAGCCGCCCAAGGCTGTCGTAGCGGTAACGAACCTCAATGCCGTCGGGCAGGGTCTTGAGCAGCAGGCGCCCGGCGCTGTCCCGCTCGTACGCCGTAACCAACGTAGAGCCGTCATCGCCGAACTCGGTTTTCTCCAGCAACTGCCCGTTGCGGTCGTAGGCATAAGCGGTGCGCCGCCCATCGAAGCCGGTTTCCTGTCGGATCAATCCGCCCGCCGTGTAGTCCAGGCGATAGCGCTCGCCGGACTCGTTCTCGATCTCGGTGAGCAGCAGCTGCGCGTGGTCGTAGCGGT
>NZ_FYDO01000018.1 GCF_900187615.1 Pseudomonas sp. Irchel s3f7
CAGTCAGGCCATCCTCGTCGACGGTACCGGCCGCAGCTTCTCCGGCCGCGGTTGGCGTGTCGTCATCGACGGTGATCACCAGTTTTTCGGCCGCAGCCGTTACGGTGTCGCCGTCCTTGTCGGTGGCCGTCAGCAGCGAGCCTAGGTTGATGGTGATGTCGTTTTCATCATTGCCGGGCGCGTGGTCCAGCGGTTTGAGCAAGGTGAAGCTGTAGGCACCCGCAGCGCTGAGGCTGAAGGTGAAGACATCGACCGCACCGGCCTTGGCCGTGAGCGTATCGCCCACGACGCTGTAGACCAGCGCTACCCCACCCGAGCTCAGCGCTGGCAAGCCACTGGTGTCACTCGCCAGGGCATAGCTCAGCGGCGTGTCGGCACCGGACTGGAAGATACCGGTCACGCTGCCGTTGGCAGCCGTCGCCGTACCCGCCACATCGCCGATACCACCGGCAATGCCATTGGCCAGACCGTCCTCATCGACGGTGCCGGCTGCGGCTTCTCCAGTTGCGGTTGGCCCATCGTCGTCGAAAATCATCTTGGAGCCGATTTCGACGGTCTGCAGAGAAGCCTGGACCAGCCTGAAGCCACCGATATCAAAATCGGCGTGATCATTGCCCTTGGCGTTGGTGGCCGCGCCGTTCTCGACGAGCACGCGGTTGTGATCCGCCGTTGTGGTGTATTCAATGTCGTAACCGGCTTTGACGCCGCTGATGGTCACAACCCCGCCGGCAAAGCTGAAGACAATGCCCAGGGTATTCGACGGTGCGGTGGAGTCCGCGACGACCCCGGTGCTAATGTTGGTGACGCGAACGCTGGTGATTGCAATCGACGTATCACCCGCATATCCGTCGATGAAATTCACGCCAGGTTCAGCCGCGGTGCTGAAGGCACTGACTCTTACGACAGCAGTCTTGCCGCCCTGCAACTGCACGACGTCGAAACTCGCCGACTTCGTATTGTAGACGGCGGTAAAGTCGATGTTGGATTCAAGGTCTGCTTCGTTTTGATCGAGGAAGGGAACCGTCACATTCTGCCGGGCACCCGTGACGAACGAAAAGCGGATGCCCTCTTGCTCCACAATCATCTGATTGTTGGTGCCGAAGGTGGTCGGGCCACCCGCCTGGCTGGTATTGACCGTGTCGCCGGTGTTTATATTGACGCCGGTGGACTGGTTTGCCGGGTCCTTGCCGGTGGCGATGATGACGGGATCCGTGATCCGCGTGACACCATTGACCGTTGTAGTGTCCGGGTTCAGCTTCGTGAACATCAGGAAGAGGTTTTGACCGGAAGGTGCATTGAGCAGACTGAACGCCTGGTCCTGACTGGCGCCGATGAAGACTTTATTCATCAGATTGAGCGAGTCATCGGGGTTCGTCGCGTCTGGATGCTTGAGTGGTTGGTACTCCACGGTCCAGATCTTGCCGCCCGAAATTGGCGTTCCGGTTTCTTCTATATAAGCCGCGAACACAATCGCGCCGTTCGGCCCACCGGCTCGGCCCAGAACGATGTTGTTGTCGGTATCGGTATAGAGAAGGATGCTGGTGCCATCGAGTGTAAACAGTCCACTGACATCGCCATCGAGCGCTGCGCCAGCGCTGTCAACGAAGCTGACATCAGTCAGGCTTCCACCGGGTAAAGAGTTGATGGTGAATGCATTGCTGCCCGTGTTGCCCACGGCCCCGGTATAGCCGCTCAAGGCGGCACCTGTTGCGGTACCTGCCCCAAGTGCGGTCAATCGGGTCGCGAAACTCGTGGGCAGGGACGCCACCAGAATGTCATTGTCGTCTGCGTCTCCCGCTGGGGCTGGAGTGGCCGTGGCGTTCTGCAACCCGGCTGTCTCGTCCAGCGTAACGTCCTCGCCTGTCAGCACGACGCCCAAAATGCTGTCCGTAAAGGACGTAGTCGCTACAGCGTCGTCAGCCGTGCCGGGCGCACCATCGGCACCAGCCGAGGCCGCGGTGAGCAGAAACGTCGCGCCGGCCGAGTCGTCGGGGTTCACGTACCACGAGGTGGTAACACTGCCGTTGACTTTACCGTCGAGATCGCCGGCACCGCCGTCGGTCACGGACCAGGGCTCGTGCCCATCACCGGTGTTGGTATCGAGCACATCGTCGGACGTGCCCCACACCTTATCCGCGCCGGCACCGACAGCGTGGTCCACTTCGAACGTCACGGTGCTGCCGGGAGCGAAACCGTTGGCGGTGATGCTAGCGGTGCTGCCAGGGGCGTAGTCCTTCTGGTCAGTGGTGACGACCGGTGTGTAGGCGGATGAAGGATGGGTATCGGTGTTGTTGGTCAGGTCATTCGTAGGCGATGAGGTTTTCTTGCGCATAGTCATGGTTTTCTCCTGAACGGGTCCATTCATCGAGACCGACCGTGGACCATTGTTGTTTTATCAGGACACCACTATGAGCACGCACCGGAGATTGCGCATCGGCCGATACTCCCAGAGGAGGTAGGAGATTCAGACTACTTGGGAGGGGGAGGTTGACATCGCGAGAAGGCAGAATTGACTGCCCGGACTAGCCTGCCGTGCCCTTCAAGCCATTGCTGCTGAGCGTCACTGGCGGTTACTACATCAACCTGCTCCGCATACGCCAGGCCGGCGTGCTGTCCCGCCATCGCCACACCGGCGGCGCTCATGCCATCGTGCTCAAGGGGCGCTGGTATTACCTGGAGCATGATTGGGTCGCATCCGAAGGCTGCTTTGCGTATGAGCCTCCCGGTGAAACCCATACCCTTTTCGTGCCGGAAGATGTTGAAGAAATGATCACCTGATTCCACGTCCAAGGCGGATACACCTACGTCGATCCACAAGGTGTAGCGGTCGGCTACGAAGACGTTTTCACCACGCTTGAAGCAGCCCGCAAGCACTACAAAGAACCGGGTCTACCTGACGACTACATCAAGCAATTCATTCGCTGATCATTGATCTGAAAATCATAAGCGTGCTTATGGCACGCTTATTGTTTCAGCCCCAGAAAAGTGGCACGCTGATTTTCGAACAGCCCGTCGACAAGGTAGATCAATGGACAATTACTCGCAGATGTTGGCCTTTATTTGGGCCACCGAGCACGGAAATTTTTCTGCAGCGGCGCGCTCAAACGGACTGACTCCCTCTGCCATCAGCAAGCTCATCACTCGCCTGGAGGATCGGCTGCAGGCTCGCCTATTCCAGCGAGGCACTCGCAATCTCACCCTTACTGAAGAAGGTGCAGCTTACCTGGTCAGCGCGCGGGAAGTGGTCAACGCCATGGCAGAGGCAGATTCCCTGGCTGAAGCGTTCCCTACGCGCGTTAGCGGAACTCTACGCATCCATACGATGACAACCTTCGCCAAGCATCAAATTTTGCCCTGGCTACCAGAGTTCCTTGCCACATACCCTGCCCTGAGCGTCGACATTCAAGTTGGCCCCCAATACATCGACCAATTTGAACAGGGTCTTGATATAGCCATCCACAGCGGTGTCTTACCCGACTCATCACGGATTGCCAGAAAGGTGGGTGAAAGTGCTTGGGTCATCTGCGCCTCGCCGGAGTATATCGAGCGTTGCGGTAGACCCAATCACCCACAAGACCTTGAGAACCATGACTGTTTTAACTTCAGTTTCAAAAGCGCCTGGAATAACTGGGAGTTCGAAATCGACCACCAAAAAACCTTGATTCCTGTCAGCGCCAAAGCGTCTTTTGCCCAGGGTGACCTGCTGCGTCAGATGGCACTATCGGGTGCAGGTATCGTGAAGCTTGCGCAATTCCATATCGGGGCGGATATCAGGAAAGGGCGCCTGATCCCATTGCTTGAGGAGTACGCCCTGGATGAAAAAGAACCCATCTACATGGTGTACTCAAATCGCAAGCATCTCAGTCCCAGGATCAGGGTTTTTCGAGACTTCCTTGAGACCAAAATTGCTGAGCAACCTTGGGCCATATAGGCATCGCCCAGAAACAGCGCGCCCCATCTACCATGCAGCCTCACGCGAAAAAGCGAGGCGGTTAAACCGCCCCAAGCCACGGGGTAAATCGGCAACCTAACGATTACCCGGCGACATCCCCGGAACGCTGGTAGCACTGTTCGTGCCACACGCTATCAAAATCTGCCTGCGCTAAAGATTCTTCAGTGCTTGGCTGTCCCTACCGTTCCCGGATTAAACATCCATGGAACACAACACAACACAACACCACAGCAATGCTTAGTGGTACTTCAAGCATTGCTGCGACGAGCCCGCTCTCAGCAATGAATTGGCGCGGAGCCAAGTATCAAGTCGGCCCCACGCTCAGCAACAGCCATTACCGCACCCTGGATGTTGCCGGAGATCATTGATGGAATGACCGAGGCATCGACGACACGAAGACCACTTAGGCCATGGACTCGCAACTGTGAGTCGACCACGGCGCCCTCGTCCTCGCCCATCCTGCAGGTGCCGATGGGGTGATAAATCGTCTGGCCATTGTCTCGTGCAAATTCGAGCCAATCTTCATCGCTCTTGGTTTGGGAGCCCGGACTGGTTTCTGCATCGACGAATGCACTCATCGCCGGCTGTTCCATAATTCTTCGCGCGATTTTCATGCCCTGGATCAGACTCGTGCAGTCTTCATCCTCAGTCAGAAAATTCGGACGAATCGCAGGCATAACACCAGGATCCTTTGATTGGATGTGAATGCTGCCCTGAGACTTAGGACGTAGCTGACTGACGCCAATCGTGAAGCCTGGGTGCTTATCCAAAATTCGCTCGGCGGCATTGGCATAGCTTGCATGTACGATGAAATATTGCACATCCGGCGTAGGCATTTCAGGCTTGGTCTTCACAAAACCATGAACCAAGCCGGTACCCAGTGTCAGAATTCCTGTGCGCTTGGTGAAGTACTCAGCCACGGCAAGACCAAGTCTCCATCCGCGTGCCAGCTCATTGAGAGTCACCGTGTTCTTCAGCCGCCAGTTCATACGGGTGGCAAAGTGATCGATGTAATTTTCCCCTACACCATCAAGACGGTGCTTGAGTGGGATGCCAGTCTTGTCGAGCACATCAGGTCGCCCGATTCCCGACAGCTCCAGGATTTGCGGCGATTGAATGGCTCCGGCACACAGAATGACATCCTGTCGGGCACTGACAGTGACCTCGCGACCGCCTTGACGGTAAGTGATACCAGTGCAACGTGAGCCTTCAAGTTCGAGGCGCAACACATGTGCATTGGTCTCGATTTGCAGGTTAGCACGTGCTCTTGCCGGCTTGAGATAGCCGTCCACAACGCTCCAACGCCGCCCCTTGTGCTGGGCAACCTGGTAGTAACCAAATCCCGTCTGATCATCGCCGTTGTAATCTTTATTGTGCCGGTGTCCATCTTGAATGCTCGCCTCCAGGAAGGCGTCCGACACGGGATAGCGCTCTGTGACCTGCTGAATATGCATCGGGCCTTCATGCCCACGCGAGTCATCGCCTTGAGCATAAGTCTCGATTTTTTTGAAGTAGGGCTTGAGCGTGGCGAAATTCCACTGCTTCGCCCCTGTGGACTCCCAAGCGTCATAGTCCCCTGGCTGCCCACGCACATAGATCATCCCGTTAATTAGGGTAGATCCGCCGAGCCCCTTACCACGGGGTACGGAAATTTCCCTTCCGCGCGTGTTTGCCTCGGCCTGGGTCTTAAATCGCCAGTTGTAACGTTTGTCCACTAGCAGCTTGGTGAAGCCAGCAGGAATAGGAATCCAAAAACCGTTCGGTTCGCCCCCCGCTTCCAGCACCAAAACTTTGTATTTTCCGGAAGCAGTGAGCCGATTGGCGAGGATACAGCCAGCAGTTCCGCCACCAACAATGACGTAATCAAATGTACTCATGATTTTGCTCGTTCTTATTAGTCGCCATCGCCGCAGCCATCAACTCAATCTGACAAAGCAGCATTGGCATTCCATCAAGCACTCGACAGCCCTTTTCAGTTGCGGCTGCCAACAGGGGAGTGATCGCAGGTTTCATAATGATTTCTGCGACAATTTGCGATGAGGTGAGCAACGCTACATTCAAGGGCAGAATGTCATCCACAGAGAGCCCAAGGGATGTGCTGTTTACTACCAAATCATGGCCAGATGGATCATCTGAGCCGACACACAGCTCCACAGCGGGGAAGACGATGGCGAGTCTTTGGACAAGCTCCTCTGCCTTGCTTGTGGTGCGATTGAAGAGGGTGATTTTTCTGACGCCTGCAGCGGCGAGAGCGAACGCGATTGCCTTTGCTGCGCCCCCAGCACCTGCCAAATAGACCGACATGCCGGCCGGTTCTACGTCCCGTTGACGTAGACCTGCCAAGAAACCCGCGCCGTCCAGGATGTCGCCATGCAGGCTTCCATCTTCGTTGCGTCTCACTACGTTGACCGCACCTACGAGTCGCGCAGCATCTGACACAGAATCGCATAGCTCAACGATTGCGGATTTGTGCGGCACCGTAACGATGAATCCATCCAGGCTTTGTATTCCGCGTAGTCCTGCAACAACGCCGTGGAGACCATCTGTGCTGACATGAAATGGCACCATTACCCGATCATCACCGCGCTCAGTGAACAGGCGGTTCATCGCACCGGGTGTCTGCACATGATGGATTGGGTCAGCGATGATCGCGTATACCCGTGTGGTGCCAGTGATCTTGTTTTTGTTTTCCATGAGTTCAGGCCAATGTGTAGGTGGTTTTGACGGAGGTATAAAATTCCTTTGCGTACCCACCTTGCTCGCGAGGCCCATAGCTTGAGTTTTTGCGACCGCCGAAAGGTGCGTTGTAATCCACTCCTGCTGTTGGGACGTTGACCATCACCATGCCGGCGGTAGACCGTTGCTTAAAGTCCGAGCTGTGCTTGAGAGAAGTGGTGCAAATCCCAGATGACAAACCGAATTCGGTGTCGTTAGCCAGCGTGACTGCCTCCTCGTAATCCTTAACGCGGATGACACTCGCCACCGGGCCGAAAACTTCCTCCCGGTTGATACGCATCTGGTTAGTGGTTTCAGTGATCAGCGCCGGAGAAATGTAGAAACCTGGTGTGCCCCTTGTCAGCAGTTCGCCGCCGTAAGCGAGCTTCCCACCCTCTTCCTGGGCGCTCTTGATGTAATCGCAGTCTTGCTTGAGCTGCGCCTGTGACACGACAGGGCCCATGTCACAGCCTTCAGACAATGCGTGGTCAACCTTGAGTGAAGAGAGACGCTTGATCACGGCCTCAACAAATTGATCGTGTATGCCATCCTGGACAATCAATCGACTGGAGGCGGTGCATCGCTGGCCTGTAGAAAAGAAGGAGCCGGAGACCGCTACTTCAACTGCCTGATTGAGATCTGCATCATCCAAAATAATGAGCGGGTTTTTGCCGCCCATTTCCAGCTGGACTTTGGCACCGCGCTCCATGCAGGTCATGCCAATACTGCGGCCTGTGCCAGTGGAACCCGTGAACGTCAAAGCCCGTACTTTTTTAGACTTCGCAAAGACATCGCCCACTTTCGAGCCGGGCCCCATGACCAGATTGAACACTCCGGAGGGAAGCGCACCCGCGCGAACAATAATTTCCGCCAGTGCCCACGCACTGCCAGGCACCAGATCAGCTGGTTTGAAAACGACTGCGTTACCGAACGCCAATGCAGGGGCGATCTTCCAGGCTGGGATTGCGATAGGGAAGTTCCAGGGAGTGATGATACCGACCACGCCCTCTGGCTCGCGCCGTACATCGGCCTCAACCCCAGGGCGAATGGATGCCAGGCGTTCGCCCGAAAGGCGTAATGCTTCGCCCGCAAAAAACTTAAAAACCCTGCCGGCACGAACCACTTCACCAATACCCTCAGGCAGGGTTTTCCCTTCCTCGCGCGCGAGCAACCGGCCCAACTCTTCACGACGAGCCAAAATCTCAGTGCCTATGTGGTCGAGCGCGTCACTTCGCACCTCGGCGGTAGATCGAGCCCAGTTCGGAGCCGCCTCGAAAGCCGCATCAACAGCCATCGCCGCTTGAGAAGCATCAGCGCGCGCGTACTCACCGACCACATCATTAGTATCGGAAGGATTGATATTCAGGTTGATATCGGCGCCTTCAAGCCACTCTCCGGCAATAAAATTCTTATTCATGCATTCTCCCAGACACTAATATTTATGTAGGTGAACTGAAGGGTAAATATAACTTTCGTCAGCGCAGATCAATCAACAAGCACGTAACAAGCTGAGCCAGCCACGCCTCGCAATAAAACAAAACACGTTTGGCTCTAATAAAATGACGTCAATGAATTACAGTCGAGCTAGTAAGCTTTCATAGATTACTCGGGCTACCGTGATAATGACCTTGCAAGCATCTGAAGCACTGAACAAAACCATACCCCCCGGGCTCCATTACTGTCTACGGCGTAGCTGTGCCTGCAGTTCACACCCAGTATGAAGAACAAGAACGAAAGGATGCAGCCATCTCATTCATACAACGAACGTGAGAGCTCGCTCTAAAAGAAACTGGAGATACAACTACTTAAATCAAGTTCACAATTCTTACTCAGATTTAAACGACAAACTCAGGCACGCACGATCATTGATTTAATCTAGCGACGACTCGAATGCGTGCGCCGAAATTTGCCCATCATTTCCATGCTGATCATGCGCTGATAAATCGCGCCTTCGCTTAACTGACGGCTATCACCGTCTCACCCTCATCAGCTGCCAGATCGATACCTTTACTGGCAGCGGCTTTTATGCGCGAACAGCTCACCGAGAGGGGTCGGGAATGAAGAGTAACCGTCTGGCCAACACGCCTTCCTGTGGAAAAGTATATGTGCCATGCGCTTTACCCCAGGGAACACGATGTGGCGTGCGAATCGGGGCCACGTTAGGATTGTGCTCTTTTGGGAGACGCTCATGCCGGCACCAATTTTTGCAGCTGCCCAATGCGCCATTCGTGCTGGCGATATCAGTGCCAACCTGACGCTGCACATGGATTTCATGCAGCACGCTCGCGAGCAGGGGGTGGGGCTATTACTCTTTCCCGAGTTATCGCTCACAGGATATGAACCAACCTTGGCTAAAGCCCTGGCGCAGGATATAGATAGCCCACTTCTCTCCCCCTTGCGACACCTTGCGCGGGAAGCCTCCATGACCACGGTAGTGGGTTTACCGTTGCGCCTACCCGGTTATGACAAACCGCTAATTGCAGCTTTCATACTCCACCAAGATGGCTCGATTGGTGTCTATACCAAGCAGCATTTACACCCTGGCGAAGAGCAATTCTTTAGTGCGGGTAATGGGGGCGATTTAATGCTTATCGCCGACTTACCCATAGCCCTATCGGTGTGTGCTGATTTCAGTCACCCGGAACATTCATCACACGCTGCAAAACAAGGCGCGCAGTTGTATGCCGCTAGTGTGCTCATCGGTGAAACCGGTTACTCACGTGATAGCTCGCTATTGCAGAACTGCTCAAAGCGTCATGGAATGGCCGTGCTCATGGCGAATCATGGCGGCCCGACCGGAGGGTGGGCTGCTGCTGGGCAGAGCGCGTTTTGGAATGAGCAGGGTCGATGCGTTGCGTCCACGGACGGCGTGGGGAACCGGTTGCTGATCGTCTCGAAACAGCTTCATGGGTGGCAAGGTTTCGAAACTCCAGTCTCCGTTACTTCCTAAATTCGGTGAGGTGGGAGCGCCGGGCTTTTCTGCGCTTGCACCCGAATCCATTTGTGGACGAGGTTTGCGTTGAGGCTATGGCCGAGCGCGACGCTGGCAATCGAAGCGCCGGGCTGTGCACACTCTTGAATGACCTGGGCCTTGCGGGGCTGGGTAGATGACTTGGCCGGACGGTTACAATGAAGATCGTTTTCAGCGAGAACCCGGCATCCGAGCAAGAGTTTATCGAGTCGAAAGCTCCGAGCGGAGCAAGAACACAGGGCGGATGCTTATGGAATCAAGCCTGTGTCTACACGCACAGCCAATTGGCGCGCGTGCAGCCAAACACCCGATAACTCAAGGAAGTAGATCGGTCAGAACGTTGGGGGAGAAACCGCGCTCACCACGACACAAACTTCGTCAAAAGGATTGCGCATGCGATGCGGGAGTCTGCTGTCGAAGTAGTAAGCATCACCCACCGAAAGGATTCGCACCTCATCCCCAACGGTCATTTCAAGCTTGCCCTCGATGATGATTCCGCCCTCCTCGGCCTCGTGGGAATAAAGCTCCTCACCCTCTTGTCCAGTGTCAGCTCCTGGCTCGTACCGCTCGTGCAGGATCATCATGGAGCTGTTCGCCAGGTTCGCCCCCACCTGTCGATAAGAGAGTTTCTTGCCATCAGCAAGCTCCACCAATTCATCGGCTTTGTAGAAAACTGCCCGATCTACAACTGCCGAATCTGAAAAAAACACACTAAGGGTGACATTCAGGGGGCGTAGCAAGCGCTTCAAAATACTTACGGACGGGCTGGATTTGTCTCGCTCGATAATCGAAAGCGTGGCATGAGGAACTCCGGCCTGCTCAGCCAACCCTCGAATTGAAAGCCCGCGACTTTGTCGCAATGCTTTCAGTCTCGCCCCCACCGAAGCAGTCTCCTGAATTTCTGAAGGGTCTTCAGACGGATCTTCGGGGGCATGGGGGCTTCGACTAATCGCCGGTATTTCTATCACGGTTAAATCCTCAGATAAACGGCACCCGAGGGGGCCAAACTTCAGTTCGATGACTTGAACTGCCCACTCTCTTTGAAGCCAACACGAATCATACACACCAATTTGGGTTGTTTCGCACCACGCAATGCACCTCAAGGGAAGCAAAGTAACACGATTTCAAGATCGCTCGTCCATGACGAAAACTTTTAGCCAGGTAACAAAAACCACCAATATCTAGTCACCTAACGCTCAAAATCCTAAATTTTAAGCATTAAAAAACAATCGCTTACCGTTTATCCGGGCGATTGGAGATTTTTTCGGAGCCAAAAAATAAAACTTGCCTAGATTATTTTTGAGTGGTAAAAATTTTTACCACAACAACACAACAATCTGCGTCGAGGTTTCAAAATGCACAAGCCATGCCACGCTGTAGCAGCACTTGGATTTGCCCTCGTTGGGATTGCAGCTTCATCACAAGCTGCCAACGCCCGTGACCTCACGATTGTTTCCTGGGGAGGAAACTTTCAGGATGCACAACGTGAGATTTTTTTCGCGCCATTTGGAAAACAAATCGGAAAGAACGTCCTCGACCAAAGTTGGGACGGCGGCGTTGGTGTGCTCGACGCAAAAGTAAAAGCAGGAACACCGAATTGGGACGTCGTTGAAGTCGAAGCCGAGGATCTGGCTCTGGGATGCGACTCCGGCCTCTACGAAAAAATTGATTGGGCAAAGGTCGGAAACAAATCCGATTTCATCCCCGAAGCCGTCAACGAATGCGGGGTGGGCGCCATTGTTTGGAACACTGGCTTGGCCTGGGACGGCGACAAACTGAAGGCCACTCCAACTTCTTGGGCCGACTTCTTCGACACCAAGAAATTCCCTGGGAAACGTGGTCTGCGTAAGGGGCCAAAATATTCACTTGAATTTGCATTGATTGCAGATGGTGTAAAACCAGCCGAAGTCTACAACGTGCTGCGTACTCCAGAAGGTATCGACCGAGCCTTCAATAAACTCAACGAGATCAAATCGAGCATTGTCTGGTGGGAAGCCGGCGCACAACCGCTGCAAATGCTTTCTGCTGGTGACGTTGTCATGAGCTCTGCCTACAACGGTCGAATCACCGGCTTCAACCGTAATGAGGGCAAGCACTTCAAGTTCCTGTGGAATGGCAGCGTTTCGGCCATCGACTCGTGGACTGTTCTTAAAGGCAGCGAGAACAAAGCCGCCGCCATGGACTTCATTGGCTATGCCAGCAAAGCTGAAAACCAGGCAAAGCTGCCTAAGTTCATCGCTTACGGCCTGACCAACAAAAACGCCAACGAACTTGTACCGGCAGAAATGAAATCTGACCTGCCAACGACCCCAGAAAACCTTGCTCAATCGGTGCCTCTGGATGTCGAGTTCTGGGTCGAAAACACTGAACCACTGACCGAGCGCTTCAACGCCTGGATCGCCCAAAAGTAACCGATCCGCCTAGGTTGCTCCTGCCACCTATGGCCAGGTGGCAGGTCAACTACCGGCGTCCATCCTGCGACTAGAACAAATAACGGTTGCTTCTCCTTTTTTGAATAAGTAGGCGGACGAGTAGCGAAGATTATTTCTGCCTACTCCCGAATGAGGGTTGCCACATGAATCACTTGGTTAGCTTCAAAAACATCCAGAAAACCTACGATGGTTTTCGGCCAGTCGTTAAGGATCTAAACCTAGATATCAAAGAAGGCGAATTCGTGACACTACTCGGCCCATCCGGCTCTGGTAAGACCACTAGCCTCATGATGTTGGCCGGTTTCGAAACACCGACACACGGCGAGATTTTTCTGAAGGACAAGCCGCTGCACAACCTGCCACCCCACAAGCGCGATATCGGCATGGTGTTTCAGAATTACGCACTGTTCCCTCACATGACGATCGAGCAAAACCTCGCATTCCCGCTCTCTGTCCGCAAAATGAATAGCGTCGACAGAAGGGAAAAAGTCCGCCGTGCATTGGACATGGTGAAGCTCACCGACTTCGCAAAACGCTACCCCGCTCAACTGTCGGGTGGCCAACAACAACGAGTCGCGCTGGCTCGGGCCCTGGTGTTTGAACCCAAACTTGTATTGATGGATGAACCACTGGGTGCCCTGGACAAACAGTTGCGCGAACACATGCAACTGGAGATTAAACACCTCCACAAGCAGCTCGGGCTGACCGTTGTTTACGTGACACACGACCAAAGCGAAGCACTGACAATGTCCGACCGTGTCGCTGTCTTCAATGACGGCGTGATCCAACAGATCGACAGTCCTGCGGCAATTTATGAAGCCCCAACCAAAAGTTTCGTGGCTCAGTTCATCGGTGAAAACAACACCCTGATCGCAACGTTTGTTTCCAGAGATGACAGTCACACTATCGCACGCCTGGCTGACGGCAGCTTGATCCGGGCGATTTCGGTAGTTGGGGCTAAGCCTGGAGATCAGGTCGCGCTTTGCATTCGACCAGAGCGCGTTGTGGTTGGGCCGGCTGGCAGTACGCCATTGACTGCTCGCATTCAGGAGTACATCTACCTGGGTGACCACGTTCGAATGATTACTGAAATTGCAGGGCAACCGAACTTCATGATCAAGCTTCCTGCCTCGCAAATGGATAGCAGCTGGACTGTAGGTAGCTCGATTTCCATTTCTTGGGCGCCAGAGCACATACGTGCCCTGGACGTGACCACACACTGAGTCGCAGATCATGAGTCATTCAGTAGCAATTCTTTCAGGCAAGGCCGAAGCGCTAGATCTTAGAGCCAAGCTTAGAAAAGCCGAACGCTCATACAAACTGAAATCGCTAGCGCTCATCGCGCCGCTGTTTCTGTTCGTACTCGTGTGCTTTGCCTTCCCAATCGGCACCATGCTTACTCGAAGCGTGGACAACCCCGACGTGCATAGCGCCATGCCTGCAACAACAGAGGCGCTCGGATCCTGGGACGGTACCTCGCTGCCGAGCGAGGGCACTTACGATGCGTTGGTAAAAGACCTGGCTAGCGCAAAAGAGAGCGGTCAGATCGGAGCTCTTACCAAACGCTTGAGTTACGAAATCCCTGCTTACCGAACCGTTATCACTAAGACGCTGCGCAAGCTGCCGGACAGCACCGCTACGTCTAAGCGTGAGGCACTGATCGCTGTGGACAGTGCTTGGGGAGACGTGAATTATTGGAAGGCCCTGAAGCAAGCATCGTCGAAGCTGACGCCTTATTTCTTGCTTGCGGCCCTCGATCATCGTGTTGATTCCGCCACCGGTAGCATTGTCAAAGCAGAGCCGAACCAATCGATTTACTTGGATATTTTCACACGCACCTTCTATATCGGCGGCGTTGTAACCATCCTCTGCCTGTTACTCGGTTTTCCAGTCGCTTACTGGCTGGCCACTTTGCCAGAGGGTAAAAGCAATCTGTTGATGATCTGCGTTTTGCTGCCCTTCTGGACGTCTCTGATTGTTCGCACAGCGGCGTGGATCGTACTGTTGCAATCAGATGGCCTGATCAACCGCTCGCTCATGTTCCTTGGGGTTGTGGACGCACCTGTCCAGCTTGTTTTCAACAGGACTGGCGTAATCATCGCGATGACACATGTCCTTCTGCCGTTCATGATTTTGCCGCTCTACAGCGTGATGAAAAGCATTCCTTCGAACTATGTACGCGCCGCCATTTCTCTTGGGGCACATCCTTTCGTTGCCTTCTGGCGAGTGTATGTCCCCCAGACCTTCGCGGGTCTAGCAGCCGGTGGTTTGCTCACCTTCATTCTGGCAATTGGTTACTACGTGACGCCAGCGTTGGTAGGGGGTGCAGCGGATCAAATGGTCAGTTACTTCGTCGCGTTCTACACCAACAAAACCGTCAACTGGGGCATGGCATCGGCGCTAGGTAGCCTGCTGCTGATCGCAACCCTGCTGCTCTATATGGTGTACGGAAAGCTCACCAACCCAACCCAGGCGAGGTAATCGACATGTTGCAGCCTTACGCTTCCTCTGCAGAGAAACTGGCCAGGTTTGGATTGGTCTCTACCTCAATCCTTGTACTGCTGTTTTTGATCGTTCCGATACTGGTGATCATTCCTTTATCTTTCAATTCGTCATCTTTTCTCACATACCCAATGGATGGCTTCTCCTTCCGTTGGTATGAAGAGCTGATGACGTCTCAAGAATGGCGCCAAGCATTCAAGAACAGTTTCATCATCGCTCCAGGCGCCACCTTGCTGGCGATGGTGTTCGGGACGATGGCATCCGTTGGCTTGTGTCGGGGTAACTTCCCCTTCAAAAACGTGGTTATGGCCTTTCTCATTTCGCCAATGATCGTGCCTCTGATCATTGTCGCAGTAGGTCTGTACTTCTTCTTCGCCAAACTGCAGTTGCTCAATAGCTACATTGGATTGGTACTGGCGCACGCGATGCTGGGTGTCCCTTTCGTAGTTATCACGGTTAATGCGACTTTGCAGGGTTTCAACACCAATCTGAGCAGAGCAGCTGCCAGTCTTGGCGCCCCACCGCTCACGGTCTTCTTTAAGGTCGTGTTGCCTTTGATTGCCCCAGGAGTGATCTCGGGAGGACTGTTCGCGTTTGCCACGTCTTTCGATGAGGTGGTGGTCACTCTTTTCCTGGCTAGCCCGTCGCAAAGAACACTTCCGCTTCAGATGTTCTCGGGTATCAGAGAGAACATCAGTCCAAACATCGCGGCTGTCGCCACCATCATGGTCATCCTGTCCGTACTGATGTTGCTGACACTGGAATTACTCCGCCGTCGCAACGAAAAAATGAAGATAAAACAAGAATAAGAAGGCACACGCAGCCTATTCAGGCTCGTTAAAAGCTACGTAAAAACCCTCTCGGGCCCAATACCCGGGACGGCTAACTACTGTCAAAATTCAGAGGTTTTTATGCCTAATTTAGTTGGTGATGTTTCCAGTGCTGCTCGTATCCTGCCTGACCTGAATGGTGAAAAACTGTTCATTAGCAAAGGTAAAGGCGCGTACCTTTGGGATGACAAAGGTCGCAGATACATCGATACCGCGCTGGGCTTTGGTGCGGTATTGCTTGGCCACTCGAATGACTCGGTAAATGCTGCTGTTACTGAAGCATTGGGCGACAGTGCCGCGCCATCTTGGGCTCATGTCCGTGAGCATGGAGCCGCAACTGAACTGGCCAAACATACCGGCGAGCTCTCAAAGGTGATCTTCACTAACTCCGGTAGCGAAGCTGTACACCTCGCCTGCCGTGCAGCTCGGGCTTATACCAGCCGTGGAAAAATCGCTAAGATGGCTGCCGGTTTCGATGGATGGTTCGATGATGTCAGCTACGGCAACGTCACCTCCCGGGAAGCGAGCTTCCAGGATGGAAAGCGTCCGTTTACCGAACGTACTACGCTGATCCGCTACAACGATTTCGCAGATGTAGAGCGACTATTCGAAGAAGACAATGACATCGCGGCGGTCATCCTTGAGCCGATGCTGGCCAACGCTGGATGCATCATGCCATTGCCTGGTTACCTCAAACATGTGCAGGACATTGCTCATAAACACGGTGCACTGGTGATTTGTGACGAGGTTCTGATGGGTTTCCGGCTGTATGCCGGCCTGGCAGGGCTGCGTGAAGGTTTGAGCCCTGATATCGCGAGCGTCGGCAAAGCGATTGGTAACGGCGTTCCAGTTTCTGCGATCGTCGGCAAGCCTCACATCTTGGCAGGCTTTGAAGAAGGACGTGTCCTTCGCGGGGGCACATTCAGCGGTAATCCGCTGGCATGCGCAGCCATGACGAACACCCTGACTCAACTGGATAACAGCGACTACGAGAGTCTCATCCAATGCGGCAACGATCTACGCGTTGCGATTGAGGCCATTTTCAGATTGCATGGCGTGATCATTTCAACCAGCGGCTACGGGAATGTGTTTGGTGTTTGGTTGGGAATGACGCCCCCGGTAACGTACGAGCAGGCAGTCGAGAAAGCGAACCCTGCCTTCACCATGGCCCTGCACCTGGCGCTGCGCGAAGCAGGAGTGTTGATGATGCCGTCTCCGTACGGCCGTATTTACATTTCCTTTGAGCACAACAGCTTCGTGATCGAAGAAATGAAAGTTGCCTTTGAGAAAGCTGCTGCCAAGTTAAGCGCTGAATTCGCGAACGCTTGATCCAGAAAGGAGGTCTTCAGACCTCCTTTTCCCCACCTGATAAGTGGCAACTATTTGTGTACGACATTCGGCATCGCGACACTGGCAACAGCGTCGTATATGGCGATCGCGATGCTGATAGTCAATGTCGAAACACTCCCAATCGAGCCCGAGGTCATTCCCGGCAATCTCGAGTGTAGGCAATGTTTACGAGGAGGATGAAGGAAGGGTCACAGACGCAGCACCTATAGGTCCGCTGCTGCACCCATGGGTTTAGCTGGAGGAATTCAACTCCAGCTGAAGAGCCCGGAAATATGGTGTCCCAGGGCAGGTTCGAACTGCCAACCTTCCCCTTAGGAGGGGGATGCTCTATCCAATTGAGCTACTGAGACACAGATCGACCGCGGTGCGAAGCGTTGCGATAGACGGCGTGCATGTTAACGGGCAGGCCTGCTTTTGTCATGTCGTCCGTTGGCTTTTTAAGTGTAGGCAGGCGCCACTTTTGGGGGGGGCGAGTTGTTTACCGTGCAAATTGCATCAGCGCAAAAAGCCATCATTGCAAAATGCAAGATCGACACTTGGCAAAAATAACTTAATCCATTGTTTTTTAAGAATTTAATTACAGATAAACTCTGGCATGCGAGCTGCTTCAGCTGTTCTCACAGAACAATCGAGGCCAGCGTCATGAACCGCGCCCTCTTAATCTTCAATGCGATCGCACTGACAATCTTGCTGGGGGGGCATTTTTTCGTCGAGGACGGTGCGGCGCAGGTGGCCGAGCGCATGCCGTATTACCTTCAGCTGCAAAAGTCGCCGCAACTGGCAGTGATCAACGATCAGCACGGATTTGTCGGCCAGGACGTTAGCCAGGAAAACATCGTGTTGCCGGCGCCCTCTTCCGAACGCCTGGTCTTTTGAATGTCCCCCCTTGAGGAGCACAGCATGTCCAAATCAGCCGCAGGATTTTTTATCCTCGCCTTATTGAGCGGCATTCTTCATTTGTCGATGAGCCAGGACATGTCCTTCACCCTGCCGTTGATTGCCTGCGGAATATTCACCGCGCTATTCGTGCTGGCACTGATCGTCGGACGCAAGATCAAGTTTGACCCGGTACTGCGTTAACGCTGGTGGAAGGGACTGGCATCCATCCTGAACTTGCCCTGTAGAGACAACGCCCCTAGTAAATCGGCCATTTGCCACTATTCTGTATAAGCAAGGAACGTTGATCGAATTCGCATGTTCATTCCTTCAGGCACCGTTTGTCGGTCAGTGAGTGCAATCAGCGAATCGGGCGTGTCGAAGTTTTCAAACCAGTCCGCATTTCTGATAATTGGTGCTGGCAGAACGCCTTTATCCAGTTCAATATTTGTCACAGAATTGACGCCAAGGATCCGGCTCATTTGAGGCATGATGCGCGCCTCCATCAATTCAGGTTGAACATTTGGCCAGAGCGCTTGTCCTACCAGACATCCTGCGGCCGATCCCGAAAACCGCTCCCCTGAACTAAACCGGTTAAATATATGCGCCCATTGAAACAGGCAATTTATTCCAGCCGTACGGCTGACAAGTTCGTCGTACGTCTGCCAGACGGAATGCGTGAACGCATTGCCGAGGTGGCTCGCAATCATCATCGCAGCATGAACTCCGAAATCATTGCACGCCTTGAACAGAGTCTTATTCAGGAAGGCGCACTGGGCGAAGAGCTGAGCATGCGCCTGGACAGCCCGGAGCTTTCGTTGCACGAACGCGAGTTGCTGCAACGCTTCCGCCAACTTTCTCACCGTCAGCAGAACGCTCTTGTTTCGCTGATCGCTCATGACGCAGAAATGGCCTCCGACGCGTCCTGATACGCTCCGAAAGCCCAAGCCAGCCTGATCGCTGGCTTTTTTTTGCCTGAAATCCGGGCACAAAAAACCCGCCGGGCGGCGGGTTTCAGTGAACGTTGACTCAGAGCAGGAAAATGGTCGCCAGCCCCAGGAAGATGAAAAAACCACCGCTGTCGGTCATCGCGGTAATCATCACGCTGGCACCCATCGCAGGGTCTCGCCCAAGCCGCGCCAGCGTCATCGGGATCAAGACACCCATCAATGCCGCCAGCAACAGGTTAAGGATCATTGCAGCGGTCATCACCACGCCAAGCGACCAGCTGCCGTACAGCAGAAACGCGACGACACCGATCACACCACCCCAGATCACGCCGTTGATCAAGGCAACCGCCAGCTCTTTGCGCATCAGCCGTGAGGTATTGCCGGTGCTGACCTGGTCCAGCGCCATGGCCCGCACAATCATGGTGATGGTCTGGTTGCCCGAGTTACCACCAATGCCCGCCACGATCGGCATCAATGCCGCGAGCGCGACGAGCTTCTCGATCGAGCCTTCGAACAGACCGATCACCCGGGACGCCACGAAAGCGGTAATCAGGTTGATCGCCAGCCAGGCCCAACGGTTACGCAGGGATTTCCAGACCGATGCGAAGATATCTTCTTCTTCGCGCAGACCCGCCATGTTGAGAACTTCGTTTTCACTCTCTTCACGAATGAGGTCGACCATCTCGTCGATGGTCAGACGGCCGATCAGCTTGCCGTTCTTGTCGACCACCGGCGCGGAGATCAAGTCATAACGCTCGAAGGCCTGGGCGGCGTCGTAGGCGTCTTCGTCCGGGTGAAAACTCACCGGATCGCTGGCCATCACCTCGGAGACCTGTTTGTCCGGGTCGTTGACCAGCAAACGCTTGATCGGCAACACGCCCTTGAGGACGCCGTCGTAATCGACCACAAACAGTTTGTCGGTATGACCCGGCAGCTCCTTGAGACGACGAAGGTAACGCAAGACCACTTCAAGGCTGACATCCTCGCGGATCGTCACCATCTCGAAGTCCATCAGTGCGCCGACCTGCTCCTCGTCGTAGGACAGCGCCGAACGCACACGCTCGCGTTGTTGCTGGTCGAGGGTCTCCATCAGCTCGTGGACGACGTCTCGCGGCAGCTCGGAGGCCAGGTCAGCGAGTTCGTCGGCATCCATGTCCTTGGCCGCAGCCAGGAGCTCGTGATCGTCCATGTCGGCGATCAGGGTTTCACGAACCGAATCGGATACTTCAAGCAGGATGTCGCCGTCACGATCGGCCTTGACCAGCTGCCAGAGCGTCAGACGATCGTCCACCGGCAAGGCTTCAAGGATGTAGGCAACGTCGGCAGAGTGCAGATCATCGAGCTTGCGTTGCAACTCGACGAGGTTCTGCCGGTGAACCAGGTTCTCGACCCGGTCATGATGCGGGCCTTCCTGGCGGTGAGTCAGGTCTTCGACAACTCGCTGGCGCTGCAGCAATTCAACCACCTGAGCCAGGCGGTCCTGCAAGCTTTCCTGCGTTTTCTTTACTTCAACTTCAGACATAGGCGAACTCCACTCCCAGCAGCGGGGCGCGCCGGAAGGATCAATCAGTCAATTCATGATTGGAAAAACGGGGTGCTGAGTAACTACTGGGTAAGTCCATGGAGGTAATCCAAAAGCCCCGGCGGGGCTGACGGGCGCAATGATACACCGCCTGACGGTTTAAAACGTTAAAAAATCGCGGCTGAAACAAGCGCTTGCGAAACAAACTTGAGCACTGTCCTGACCCATGAAATTGCGACGACGCATCCTGAAAAGAAAACACACCGCCCTCGAAAATTGTTCCGGCTAACCTTCAGGCCAACCGTCATGGAGGACAATTGATGCGATCGAATGTGTCGTGCTTTTTACTGCTCGCCCTGCTCTGCCCGCCACCCCTGGCGCTCGCTACGACCGTTAACCGCTGCGAAGCCGTCGACGGACGCATTACCTTCACGACGCTGAGTTGCGCGAATGGAGAACAGCTTTCGCTACAGGATATCCGCACGTTTACACCAGGCAGCATCACGGCACTCATGCCGGAATCCGAAACGCGCGACACATCCAGTATGAAATCCACAAGGAGAGAACCGGTCGTGGTCGGCCAGCAGGAAGACAAGTGTGGAAACCTGCTCAATGCCAGGGAGCGTCGCGAAGCGATCATCAATCAGCGTGTGATCGCCGGCATGAGCCAACAAGACGTCGAAAGCGCCCTCGGCAAGCCAGACAAGATCAGCATTCGAAACTCAGCCACGCGTTACCGTTACGACACCCAGCGAGGTCGCAGCGCACACATTGAATTCGACGAGAAGGGATGCACGAAAGGAAAAGCCAAATCCCAGACGGCAAAAAGCCCGCATTAAATGCGGGCTTTCTGTTGTATGGTGCACTCGACAGGATTCGAACCTGTGACCGCTCGGTTCGTAGCCGAGTACTCTATCCAGCTGAGCTACGAGTGCATTTTGTGTTTTTAGACCAGATCACAACTGGCTGAAGCTGAGTTACCTACATTACTGCAAATAACTCTTAAATGGTGCACTCGACAGGATTCGAACCTGTGACCGCTCGGTTCGTAGCCGAGTACTCTATCCAGCTGAGCTACGAGTGCATTTGTTGCCGCGCATTATAGGCCGTCTAATCTCTATGTCAAACACTTTTTCTAGTAATTTCAACAACTTACCGAAGAAGCCAGATTACAACGTACTACGCAAATAATGGCGGAGAACGGGGGATTCGAACCCCCGACACCCTTGTGAGGTGTACTCCCTTAGCAGGGGAGCGCCTTCGGCCACTCGGCCAGCTCTCCGCAACACGGGGCGTATATTAACCAGCTTCTTCCCCGTTTGCAAACATAAAAAACGATAAAAATTAATGGCTTGGTTCTTCGTCCTTCTCTTTCTTGATACGCAGGTAAATTTCTTCCCGGTGAACCGCCACCTCTTTGGGGGCGTTGACACCGATGCGCACTTGATTTCCTTTGACGCCGAGCACAGTCACGGTGATTTCGCCATCACCGATAATCAGGCTTTCTGCACACCGACGAGTCAGAATCAGCATACCTTTCTCCTCACGCAATTCATTTCAGGGACAACAGTCTGCAAAAAAAAGGCACTCGACCCACAACCGGAGCGGTCACAGCCCTACATGCCTGAGTATTGACCAGCGCGAGCAAAAGAACAGGCTCGGGTCTCGCCATTCAAAAAAACAAAAGGCGCGGTCAGACCGCGCCCTTTGGCAAACGCATCACTCGCCCTGTCGGGCCGGTGCGTCCAGTTCGAAAGCCGTGTGCAGCGCGCGCACAGCCAGTTCCAGGTACTTCTCTTCGATCACTACGGAGACTTTGATTTCCGAAGTCGAGATCATCTGGATGTTGATGCTTTCCTTGGCCAGGGATTCGAACATGCGGCTAGCGACGCCTGCGTGCGAACGCATGCCAACACCCACGATCGAGACCTTGGCGATCTTGGTGTCGCCAACCACTTCACGGGCACCCAGCTCGGCAGCGGTCTTTTCCAGCACCGCTTGCGCAGCCTGGTAGTCGTTGCGGTGCACGGTGAAGGTGAAGTCGGTGGTGTTATCGTGCGCAACGTTCTGCACGATCATGTCGACTTCGATGTTCGCGGCACTGATCGGGCCGAGAATCTTGAAGGCAACGCCCGGGATGTCTGGCACGCCACGGATGGTCAGCTTGGCTTCATCGCGGTTGAAAGCGATACCGGAAATGATCGGCTGTTCCATGGTTTCCTCTTCATCAATAGTAATGAGGGTGCCCGGACCCTCTTTGAAGCTGTGCAGAACGCGCAGCGGAACGTTGTACTTGCCGGCGAATTCGACCGCACGGATCTGCAACACCTTGGAACCGAGGCTGGCCATTTCCAGCATCTCTTCGAAGGTGATCTTGTCCAGGCGCTGCGCCACGGAGACCACACGCGGGTCGGTGGTGTAGACACCATCGACGTCGGTGTAGATCTGGCATTCGTCAGCCTTCAGGGCTGCCGCCAACGCCACGCCGGTGGTGTCGGAACCGCCACGACCGAGGGTGGTGATGTTGCCGTGCTCGTCGACGCCCTGGAAACCGGCGACAACCACCACGCGACCGGCCTTCAGGTCACCACGAATCTTCTGGTCGTCGATCTGCAAGATACGCGCTTTATTGTGCGCGCTGTCCGTCAGAATCCGCACCTGGTTGCCGGTGTAGGACACCGCTGGCACGCCACGCTTGATCAGCGCCATGGCCAACAGGGCAATCGTCACCTGCTCACCGGTGGAAACGATCACGTCCAGTTCACGGGGAACCGGTTGATCTTCGCCACTGATTTGCTTGGCCAGATCGATCAGACGGTTGGTTTCGCCGCTCATTGCAGACAGCACAACCACCAGGTCATCGCCGGCCTCGCGGAATTTCTTAACCTTGTCGGCGACCTGCTCGATTCTCTCGACAGTACCGACCGAGGTGCCTCCAAATTTCTGTACGATCAAAGCCATTTCAAAGCCGCCTCTGCCCATGAAGGGCGCCCAAATAATCACTCAAACAGCGTTCCGGCCCGCCACTAGACTGCGGACCGGAGGCGTTGCCTTATAAACCCTGCTCTACAAACGGAACGGTCAGGGCCAGTGCCGCGTCCAGTGCGCCAGCGTCGGTACCGCCGCCTTGCGCCATGTCTGGACGACCACCGCCCTTCCCGCCCACTGCCGCAGCGGCTTGCTTCATCAAATCACCGGCTTTGAGTTGGCCAGTCAGGTCTTTGGTTACGCCTGCAACCAGAACGACCTTTTCCTCATGGACACTGCCGAGCAGGATCACTGCGCGGCCGAGTTTGTTTTTCAGTTGATCGACCAGCGCCAGCAGCGCCTTGCCATCCTGACCGTCCAGACGCACGGCCAGCACTTTCACGCCTTTGACGTCCTGTGCCTGCGCCGACAGATCGTCGCCCGCCGCACTGGCTGCCTTGGCTTGCAACTGCTCGAGTTGCTTCTCCAGCAGACGGTTGCGCTCCAGCACAGCCGACAGCTTGTCGATCAGGTTGTCACGGCTGCCCTTGACCAGACTGGCCGCTTCCTTGAGTTGTTCTTCCGCCGCGTTCAAGTACGCCAGCGCGGCTGCGCCGGTGACGGCTTCGATACGACGCACGCCCGACGCCACACCGCCTTCGCTGATGATTTTCAGCAGGCCGATGTCGCCGGTACGGTTGGCGTGAATGCCGCCGCACAGCTCGACGGAGAAATCGCCGCCCATGCTCAACACGCGCACGTTGTCGCCGTACTTCTCGCCGAACAGCGCCATGGCGCCTTTTTGCTTGGCGGTTTCGATATCGGTTTCTTCGGTTTCAACGGCGGAGTTCTTGCGAATCTCGGCGTTGACGATGTCTTCCAGCGCTTTGATCTGCTCAGGCTTGATCGCTTCGAAGTGGCTGAAGTCGAAGCGCAGGCGCTGACTGTCGACCAACGAACCTTTCTGCTGCACGTGATCGCCCAGCACTTTGCGCAATGCCGCGTGCAGCAAGTGCGTGGCCGAGTGGTTCAGCGAAGTGGCATGACGCACGTCAGCCTCGACGTGGGTTTCCACCGGCGCGCCAACGATCAGGCTGCCCGACGCCAGCACGCCGTGGTGCAGGAACGCGCCGCCGGTCTTGGTGGTGTCGCGCACGTCGAAACGGGCATTGCCGGCCTGCAGGTAACCGCAGTCGCCCACCTGGCCACCGGATTCGGCGTAGAACGGGGTCTTGTCGAGAACGATCACGCCCTCGTCGCCTTCGCTCAATACGTCGACCGACTGGCCGTTTTTGTACAGGGCAACGATTTTTGCCGAACCACGGGTGTCGGTGTAACCGGTGAACTCGGTCGCCACGTCAACCTTGACCAGGGTGTTGTAGTCCAGGCCGAACGAACTGGCCGAACGTGCACGCACGCGCTGGGCTTCCATCTCGCGCTCGAAACCGGCTTCGTCGATGGTCAGCTCGCGCTCACGGGCGATGTCGGCGGTCAGGTCCATCGGGAAACCGTAAGTGTCATACAGCTTGAACACTACGTCGCCCGGCACAACGGTGCCTTTGAGTTCCAGCAGATCCTGCTCGAGAATCTTCAGGCCGTGCTCCAGCGTCTTGGAGAACTGCTCTTCTTCGCCCTTGAGGACGCGCTCGATGTTGCTCTGCTGCGTTTTCAGTTCCGGGAAGGCTTCGCCCATCTCGGCGACCAGCGCCGCGACGATCTTGTAGAAGAAGCTACCGGTGGCGCCCAGCTTGTTACCGTGACGGCAGGCGCGACGGATGATCCGGCGCAGCACGTAACCACGGCCTTCGTTGGATGGCAGCACGCCGTCGGCGATCAGGAAACCGCACGAACGGATGTGGTCGGAAACCACTTTCAGCGAAGACTGATCACCATTTTCGCAGCCGATCGCTTCGGCCGACGCGCTCAGCAGGTTCTTGAACAGGTCGATTTCGTAGTTGGAATTGACGTGCTGCATCACCGCACTGATCCGCTCCAGGCCCATGCCGGTGTCGACCGACGGCGCTGGCAACGGATGCAACACGCCATCGGCGGTGCGGTTGAACTGCATGAACACGTTGTTCCAGATCTCGATGTAGCGGTCGCCGTCTTCTTCCGGCGAGCCCGGTGGGCCGCCCCAGATGTGGTCGCCGTGATCGTAGAAAATTTCGGTGCATGGGCCGCACGGGCCGGTATCGCCCATGGTCCAGAAGTTGTCGGAAGCGTAAGGCGCGCCCTTGTTGTCGCCGATGCGGATCATGCGCTCGGCCGGGACGCCGATGTCCTGGGTCCAGATGTCGTATGCCTCGTCATCGGAGGCATAGACGGTCACCCAGAGCTTTTCCTTCGGCAGCATCAGCACGCCGGTCAGGAAGGTCCAGGCGTAGGTGATGGCATCACGCTTGAAGTAATCACCGAAGCTGAAGTTACCCAGCATTTCGAAAAAAGTGTGGTGACGAGCGGTATAACCGACGTTTTCCAGGTCGCTGTTCTTGCCGCCGGCGCGTACGCACTTCTGGCTGCTGGTGGCGCGGGTGTATGCGCGCTTTTCCTGGCCCAGGAAGCAGTCCTTGAACTGGTTCATCCCCGCGTTAGTGAACAGCAGGGTTGGGTCGTTGCCCGGAATCAAAGAGCTGGAGGCTACACGGGTGTGGCCTTGCTCTTCGAAGAAGCGAAGGAAGGCTTCACGGATTTCTGCGCTTTTCATTAGGTTCTTCCACGGAGGCTGCGGCCAAAGGCCTGTTCGAAACGTCAACAGACGAAACGACGGCAAAGGGCCGCATTATATCGGCCCTGCGCGCGCGGTACAGCGTGTTTATACGATAGAAACGGTCAAATGGACCGCTAACCCTATCACTTGCGAGAAAAGTCGACGAATGTCGCGACGACCTGCTCGATTTGCCCGCGGCTGACGTCCATGTGCGTGACCATGCGCAGACGAGCGGCAGCGCTGAGCTTGATACCACGTTCGGCGGCAAATGCCTTGATCGCCTCGGCTTTATCACCCATCGCCACGTAAACCATGTTGGTCTGCACCGGCTCGACCTCAAAACCCGCTGCGCGCAGGCCTTCGGCCAACAACTGTGCATTGGCGTGGTCGTCGGCCAGGCGCTGGACGTTGTGATCCAGTGCATACAAGCCTGCCGCCGCCAGAATCCCGGCCTGACGCATGCCGCCACCGACCATCTTGCGCAAACGGCGTGCCTTGCCGATCAACGCCTCGGAGCCGCACAGCACCGAACCGATCGGCGCGCCCAGGCCTTTGGACAGGCACACCGAGACCGAATCGAAATACTGGGTGATTTCCCGGGCATCGACACCCAGCTTGACCGCTGCGTTGTACAACCGAGCGCCGTCCAGATGCAGCTGCAGGCCATGTTCGCGGGTAAAGCTGCGCGCTCGTGCCAGGTACTCCAGCGGCAGGACCTTGCCCTGCATGGTGTTTTCCAGCGCCAGCAAACGCGTGCGCGCGAAGTGGAAGTCATCCGGTTTGATCGCGGCGGCAACCTGCGCCAGGTCAAGCGAACCGTCCGCCTGCACGTCC
Organism: Pseudomonas sp. Irchel s3f7; assembly: GCF_900187615.1. Classification (GTDB taxonomy): domain Bacteria; phylum Pseudomonadota; class Gammaproteobacteria; order Pseudomonadales; family Pseudomonadaceae; genus Aquipseudomonas. The sequence continues at coordinate 26,609 of NZ_FYDO01000018.1, forward strand.
AGTGGTTGCGGCTGGATCGAACCGAGCACCGCCGCCCCGCCACCTTCATATTTATAGGTGTGAGCCTGTTGACCGACGATGTACTCATCACCGCGCTCGCAATGAGCCATCAGCCCCAGCAGGTTGCTCATGGTGCCGGTCGGCACGAACAGCGCGGCGGCAAAGCCCAGGCGCTTGGCCAGTTCGGCTTCCAGGTGATTGACCGTCGGGTCTTCGCCATACACATCGTCACCCGTGGCGGCTTTGGCCATCGCGTCGAGCATTGCGGCGGAGGGTTGGGTGACGGTGTCGCTGCGAAGATCGATAACGCTCATGAATCTGGCCTCGGTAAGCAGGGGGAAATCCCTTTCGGAAGATTTACTGCGGGCATGGCGATGAATATTCAACCCTTGAGCCCGGATAATGCCCGCTAATACAACGAAATACTCGATAACAATCATCCAAAAGCAACGATGCGAACGCAGGAAATATGTGGTAAAAACGCTGCGCCGCCACACTTTTAAGGCGGCAAAAACGTTCTCAGGGCGGGGTGCAACTCCCCACCGGCGGTAATTGCGCGCAATGCGCATAGCCCGCGAGCGCTTGGTGGCAGCACGGCTTCGGCGGTGACTGGCGACAAGGTCAGCAGACCCGGTGTGATCCCGGGGCCGACGGTCATAGTCCGGATGAAGAGAGAACGGGATTGGCACCAAAGGGCCGTCCGCAGGCATTCGTGCAGGCGCGTACCCTTAAATCCCCTTCGATTCATAACGCCCTGTTTTTCACACAAACAGGAGTCAGAACATGCAACCCACCGCAATCGACAGCAAAAGCAAACACCATCATGGCGAGCGCGTAGCGTTCATCCAGGCCTGCTGGCACAAGGATATAGTCGATCAAAGCCGTAAAGGCTTCCTCGCTGAAATGATTGCCCAGGGTTATCAGGAATCCGACATCGATTTCTTTGAAGTCGGCGGTGCTTTTGAAATGCCCCTGCACGCCAAGCTGCTGGCCAAGACCGGTCGTTATTCCGGCATCGTCGCGGCAGCCCTGGTGGTGGACGGCGGCATCTACCGTCACGACTTCGTCGCCCAGTCGGTGGTCAGTGGCCTGATGCAGGTTCAGCTGGAAACTGAAGTACCGGTGTTCTCGGTGTCCCTGACCCCGCACCACTTCCATGCGGGCGAAGAACTGCATCACAAGTTCTTCTTCGATCACTTCGTGCACAAAGGCCAGGAAGCGGCGAAGACCTGTGCCGATACGCTGCACAAAATCCGCGCCCTGCGCCGCTCGGAGCCGCGTGCACTAGCGGTCTAAACACCGCAAAACCTGTAGGAGCCGGCTTGCTGGCGATAGCGGTGGGTCAGTCAACAGTTCGTTAACTGGCAGTACGCAATCGCCAGCAAGCCGGCTCCTACAGGGGTTGTGTCAGATGAGGTTTTCATCGGTGGTCGGCACGACCAGGATGCCGGCGCGCAGGCCGTTCTTCACCTTGGGGTTCGGGAAGATGATCCGGGCGCCCTCCTCCTCGATGATCCAGCGGGTATTGGCGATGTCTTCCGCCAACAGGTAACCCACTTCCAATTCCGAAAAATTCTCGATGTCCACGGGCAGGTTCAGGCGGAAGCTGTCGCTGTGCTTGATGATTTCCCGTGCCACGCTATACAACTGCAAACCGTCCAGCGCCGCATCGGTCATTTCCGGCTCGGTGCCTTCGATGATCTGCTTGAGTCGGGTTTCCAGCAGGGACACATTGACCCCGTCGTTCTGCCCGAACGGCCGCGCCTTGCCCAGTTCCAGGGTGAAGGCCTCGGCGCCGAGTTTGTCGTAGGTGTACGAGCTGAACACGATGGACGGCTTGTTCTGCAGCAGCACCGCCTCTATGCCCGCAGCCCGCAAACGAGCCAGTTCCTGGCGCGAGTGCTGGCGGCCTTCCTTCCACGGATACAAGGCGAACTGTTCGATTTTCGAACCGCGAATCGCGGTGTGCAGGTCGTAATGCAGACGCTGACGATCCGGCAGACTGAAGAAACTCGCGGCCAGCCGCTCCAGCTCACAAGCACGCAGGGCTTCGGAACCGCTGCTTTGTTCGTGACGGCCGTTGAACAGCCGATTGACGTCCTGCTCGACGAAACGCTCGCCTTTGCGAATCGCTTCGGGGTTGCCGAACAGGAACAGAATACGGGCGCGCGGTTTCAGGTCACCGCGAGCGATGTCATGCAACAGGCGATCGAGCAACTCGATCGGCGCTGTTTCGTTGCCGTGGATCCCCGCCGACAGCAGCAGGTCCAGGCCGTTGTCGCGAGCTTCAGGTGGCCGGACTTCCAGCGCACCTTCGCTCAACCAGCGCATGCGCACGCCTTCGACAGTCAGTTGAGTCTTCTCCGCCGGTTCACGGCCGGCGAGGGTCAGTTCAAGCAGTTTGCCGAGGGCGAGCATAGAGCGGTTTCCTTAGTGATCGTGGTTGCAGTCCGGACCGTGGACGTGATCCTCGTCGTCGTCGAGGTCAGCCGGTTCCATCTCCAGTTGCAGACTTACCAGATTAGTCGCCAATGGGCGCAACAGCAGGTTGGCGTACTCGGCGTCACCTTCTTCGACGTCCACGCCGATCAACAGTTGGCCGCGGCCGTCCTGCTGGATCCACAGCTCTTTGCCTTGCCACAGGACCGCGACGCGGGTGCAGGAAGTTTCCAGTTGCGTGCCGTCGGTGTCTTCAAGGATCAGCTGCAGGGAATCGCTCATGTTTTACGCTCTCATTTGAGATGAAGCGGTGCGCCGTCTTCTTGGACAGCGCACCGTCGATCAATTGATCTGGAATGGATAAACCGCGCCCAGTTTAAGGATTTGCGTCAGTTCATCCAGTGCCGTCCGGCACTCAAGCAGCAACTGCGGGTCCGCCAGATCGTTTTCGGTCATGCGGTCGCGGTAGTGCTTGTCGACCCATTCGGTCAGTGAGCCGTACAACGGTGCGGTCATGATAACCCCTGGGTTGACCGCCGCCAGTTCGGTTTCGTTGAGCGCGACGCGTAGTCGCAGGCAAGCCGGGCCACCGCCGTTCTGCATGCTCTGCTTGAGATCGAAAACCTTCACTTCGCGGATCAGGCCGCCGGAGCTGGTCAAACCTTGCAGGTAGTTCCAGACACGTTCGTTACCACGGCACTCTTCCGGCACGATCAACAGCATGGAGCCGTCAGGGCGCGACAGAAGCTGGCTATTGAACAGGTAGGAGCGAACCGCGTCCTCCACGGAGACCGCGGAACGAGGCACGCACACCGACTGAAATTTCCCACCGACCTTGGCGAGTTTGCTCTGCAACTCAGCGAGCATCTTCTCGGTCTCGAGGAACGCGTCCTCGTGATAGAACAGCACTTCGCCATTGCCCACGGCGATCACGTCATTGTGGAAAACACCCTGATCGATCACCGACGGGTTCTGCTGGGCGTAGACCACGCCGTCATCGCTCAAGCCGTGCAGACGGGCGACCGCCTGGGACGCTTCGAGGGTCTGGCGCGCCGGGTACTTCTGCGGTGCCGGGTAGCGGGTGTCGAACGCGCTGCGACCGAACACGAAGAACTCGACGCCGGCTTCGCCGTACTCACGGCAGAAACGCGTGTGGTTGGCCGCGCCTTCGTCACCGAACTGCGCCACGGCCGGCAACGCGGCGTGGTGGGCGAAGTGTTGCTGGTCAGCGAACATCGCACCCAATACGCGACTGGTGGTCGGGTGTTCAATGCTGCGGTGGTATTTGCAGTTGAGGTTGGCGGCGGTGAAATGCACGCGGCCATCCGCGGTGTCGGCGCTCGGGCTGACGGTGGCAGCGTTGGCCACCCACATGCTCGACGCCGAGCAACTGGCGACCAGCAGCGGCATCGCTTCCTTGGCGGCGCGCTCGATCACTTGAGCGTCGGTGCCGCTGAAGCCCAGGCGACGCAGGGCTGCCACGTCCGGGCGCTCTTGCGGTGCCAGCACGCCTTGCTGGAAACCCATTTCCATCAGCGCTTTCATCTTCGCCAGGCCTTGTAGCGCGGCTTCCTTCGGGTTGGAAGACTGCTGACTGTTGCTCTGGGACGCGACGTTGCCGTAGGACAGACCGCCGTAGTTATGGGTCGGCCCCACTAGACCGTCAAAATTGACTTCATAGGATTTCATCAGCGAGGCTCCACGAGAATCTGTTGTTATAGGCTTCAGTAACCAATTTTTGAGACCGCAGCGCGGCCATCGCCAGCAGGCTGGCTCCCACAGTGATTGAGTCTTGCGAACTCAGCCGAACCTGTGGGAGCTGGCTTGCCAGCGATGGGCATCACGCCATCTTCACGCCAGGCGTCAAGGTGGCAGGCATCACCAGGCTCGGTGTTTCCAGCGAGGCCACCGGGTACGCGCAGTAATCCGCCGCGTAGTAAGCGCTGGCGCGATGGTTACCCGAGGCGCCGACACCGCCGAACGGCGCGCTGCTCGCGGCACCCGTCAGTTGCTTGTTCCAGTTGACGATACCGGCGCGGCTTTCCAGCCAGAACTGCTGATAACGCGCTTCGGAATCCGACAGCAAACCGGCAGCGAGGCCATAAGCGGTGTCGTTGGCTTCAGTGATCGCCGCTTCAAAATCAGCGTAGCGGATCACTTGCAGCAACGGGCCGAAGAGTTCTTCGTCAGGACGATTGGCCACGGCCGTCACGTCCAGAATGCCGGGGGTCAGCAAGGCCGATTGAGCCTGAGGCTGCGTCATATCCAACAGCGCCACAGCGCCATTGGCCAGCAGATGTTCTTGCGCATCCATCAACGCTTTCGCAGCGCCAAGGGAAACCACCGAGCCCATGAACGGCGCCGGTTGCTGATCGAAAGCACCGACTTCAATCGTCGAGCTGACGGCCACCAGACGCGCCAGCAACGAGTCGCCCCACGCACCTTGCGGCACCAACAAGCGACGGGCGCAAGTGCAGCGCTGACCGGCCGAAATGAACGCCGATTGAATGATGGTGTAAACCGCGGCATCAAGATCAGCGACTTGATCGACCACCAGCGGGTTGTTGCCGCCCATTTCCAGCGCAAGGATCTTGTCCGGACGACCGGCGAATTGCTGATGCAGGTGATTGCCGGTGCGGCTGGAACCGGTGAAGAACAGACCGTCGATGCCCGGGTTCGCCGCAAGGGCGATACCGGTTTCGCGAGCGCCTTGCAGCAGGTTCAACACACCGGCCGGCAGCCCCGCCTCGATCCAGCACTTGACCGTCAGCTCGGCGACTTTCGGCGTCAGTTCGCTTGGCTTGAACAGCACGCTATTACCGGCCAGCAGCGCCGGCACGATGTGGCCGCTCGGCAGGTGACCCGGGAAGTTGTAAGGGCCGAACACCGCCACCACACCGTGAGGTTTGTGGCGCAGTACGGCGGTGGCGTCGCCCAGCGGGCCGCTCTTCTCGCCGGTACGTTCGCGGTAGCTCTGCACCGAGATCGCAATCTTGTTGACCATGCTGGTGACTTCGGTCGCGGCTTCCCACAGGGGTTTGCCGGTTTCTTCGCCGATGGTGTGCGCCAGTTCGTCAGCGTGGCTCTTCAGCGCTGCGGCGAAGGCCTCCAGCACCGAAATACGTTCTTCCAGGGTCCGACGAGCCCAACCCGGGAACGCCTGACGTGCAGCTTGCACCGCCGACTCAACCTGATCAGTGGTGGCACCGGTCCCGGACCACAGCACTTGCTGGGTCACCGGGTTCAACGATTCAAAGGCTTCGCCCTGACCGGCCAGCCATTCACCTGCAACGTATAGCGACTTCATTATTTCGACTCCCGGGCAGCGGACAACGCGACGGCGCGCACTTGGTCGCCAGCGTTGAGTTGAAGACGTTTGGCGGTCAGCGGGTCGACCACCAGCGTACCGGCGGCCAGACGTGCCGGTGCAGCAGTGATGCGGCAGTCATCGCGTTTACGGTTATGGATGATGAACGGCGTGGCGTCGTCGCCCGGCGTGCCAACGGCCAGCACCAGTGCCTGACTGTCGCGCACAGCGCGGATCTTGCCGGTTTCGCACTCGATGGCCGGGCCCGCGTCGAAGATGTCGACGTAGCCCTGATAGCTGAAGCCTTCGCTTTTGAGCATGGCCAGCGCCGGTTCGGTGTCCGGGTGTACCTGACCGATCACGTTGCGCGCATCCGGCGACAGGAAGCAGGTGTACAGCGGGAATTTCGGCATCAGTTCGGCGATGAAGGCCTTGTTGCCCACGCCGGTCAGGTAGTCAGCCTGGCTGAATTCCATTTTGAAGAAGTGCCGACCCAGGCTTTCCCAGAACGGCGAACGCCCGGCTTCGTCGGAGACACCGCGCATTTCGGCAATGATCTTGTTACCGAACAGCTGCGGGAATTCGGCGATGAACAGCATCCGCGCCTTGGACAGCATGCGGCCGTTGAGACCGGTACGGTAATCGGCGTGCAGGAACAACGAGCAAAGCTCGGAGTTGCCAGTCAGGTCGTTGGCCAGGAACAGCGTCGGGATTTCGCGATAGATGTTCAGCTCTTGCGAGGCACTGACGGTCAGACCGACGCGGAAGTTGTACCACGGCTCACGCAGGCCGACAGCACCGGCAATGGCGGAAATACCGACCACGCGACCGTCGTCGTCTTCGAGCACGAACAGGTAGTCCGCATCGCCCCGCCCGGCTTCGCCGCGAAAGGTCTTCTCAGCCCAGCCGACCCGATGGGCCAGACGTTCTTCGTTGGCCGGCAAGGTGGTCAGGCCGGTGCCGGTGCTGCGGGCCAGGTCGATCAGAGCGGGTAAATCGCTGCTGCGTACGGGACGAACGATCATGCTATCTCCTCAAACGGGCCGCTTGCGCCACCCGTGAAACTTCGCTGCTTACTAGGCATCAATTGCGACGTTAAACCGCTACCAGGCGCACGCTTGCACCTTCACCGACGCCCAGGGCTTCGGCGGTTTCCAGATCCAGGGTCACGGGTTTGCCCGGCGCGTAGTCGAGCTCGAGCATGACGGCGCGGTAATCCTGCAACTGGGCATTGGCCACCAGATATTGACGGCCGACGCCTTTGACCGGCTCGCCGATTTTCACCGGCACCACGCGGCTCTGGGCGATCGAACGGATCCCCGAGACGCGGGCGTGCAAGGTCGGGCCGCCGTCGAAGATGTCAATGTAATGATCGGTCTCGAAGCCTTCGCGCATCAGGATGTCGAAGGTGATCTGTGCCCGCGGATGCACCTGGCCCATCGCTTCTTGCGCGGAGTCCGGCAGCAACGGCACGTAGATCGGGTAATGCGGCATCAGTTCGGCGAGGAACGTACGGCTCTTGAGCCCGCACAGGCGCTCGGCCTCAGCGTAGTTGAGGTCGAAGAAGTTGCGACCGATGGCATCCCAGAATGGCGAGTCACCGTTTTCATCGCTGTAACCGACGATCTCGGTCACCACGGAATCAGCGAAGCGTTCCGGATGGCTGGCGACGAACAGCAAGCGGCCACGGGAATTCAGTTCTGCCCAAGGCGAACCCACCAGCTCACGCTGCACATAGAAACTGGTCAACAAGCTGTTGCCGGTCAGGTCGTGGCACTGCGAGAGCACGTGGATCTTGTTGTGAATCTTCAGCTCGCGGGAGGCGTGCACGAAGGTTTCGTTGCGGAAACTGTAGAACGGCTCGGAATAACCGGCCGAGGCCACGATGGCGGAACAGCCCACCAGTTTGCCGGTGGTCGAGTCTTCAAGAACGAAGAAATAGCTCTCTTCACCGTTGAAGCTCACTTCGGCGGCGAACGAAGCTTCGCTCGCGGCGATCTTGTCGCTCAGGCGTTCAACGTCATCCGGCAAGGAAGTGACACCAATCGGGCTGTCCGCAGCCAGACGCTGTACCTCGCCCAGATCAGCCATTTGCGCGGGGCGCATCACCAGCATGGTGTCACTCCTTATCGTAAAACTCTTATAGGAAAAAACACCGGATTCAACTTGCCCCCCCCTTTGTAGGAGCCGGCTTGCTGGCGATGGCGGCAGGTTGATCGCCGCAAGGCTTAAGGGCCTCATCGCCAGCAAGCCGGCTCCTACAGGTGTGGTGAGTCAGAGCGGATCCGGCATCAAAATTGGGTTCGACACCTGAAAGCTCAGGCGTCGAAGGGTCTATCAGGCTTGTGTCAGTTTTGCAGCAGCACGCTCGAAGCGGTCCAGACCGGCGTCGATATCGGCATCTTCCACCACCAGGCTCGGGGCGAAACGCACCACGTCCGGGCCGGCTTGCAGGACCATCAGGCCTTCTTGCTCAGCGGCGTTGAAGATGTCCTTGGCCTTGCCTTTCCAGGCATCGCTCAGCACGCAACCGATCAACAGGCCCATGCCACGGACCTTGGTGAACAGGCCGTACTTCTCGCCGATCTGCTCAAGGCGCGCCTTGAACTTGTCGTGCTTGGCGTTGACGCCGGCCAGCACTTCAGGGGTGTTGATCACGTCGATCACGGCTTCGGCGACAGCACACGCCAGCGGGTTGCCGCCGTAAGTGGTGCCGTGGGTGCCGACGACCAGGTGCTTGGCCAGGTCTTCGGTGGTCAACATCGCCGCGATCGGGAAACCGCCGCCCAGGCTCTTGGCGCTGGTCAGGATGTCCGGGATCACCCCGTAATGCTGGTAGGCGAACAGATGACCGGTACGGCCCATGCCGGTTTGCACTTCGTCGAAGACCAGCAGCGCGTTGTTCGCGGTGCAGAGCTCGCGAGCGCCTTGCAGGTATTCGAGTTCAGCCGGGATCACACCGCTTTCGCCCTGGATCGGTTCCAGCACCACAGCGCACGTCTTGTCGGAAATAGCGGCTTTCAGCGCGGCCAGATCGTTGTACGGCACGTGGGTGATACCGGTGATTTTCGGACCGAAGCCATCGGAGTACTTCGACTGGCCACCGACGTTCACGGTGAACAGGGTGCGGCCGTGGAAGCTGTTGAGCGCGGCGATGATCTCGTACTTCTCGCTGCCGAAACGGTCGAACGCGACACGACGGGCCAGCTTGAAGGCGGCCTCGTTGGCTTCGGCGCCGGAGTTGCAGAAGAAGGCGCGGTCGGCAAACGTGGCGTCGATCAGCTTATGGGCCAGGCGCAGGGCCGGCTCATTGGTGAACACGTTGGACACGTGCCACAGCTTGTTCGCCTGCTCGGTCAAGGCACCGACCAGCGCCGGGTGCGCGTGGCCCAATACGTTGACGGCAATCCCGCCGGCGAAGTCGATCAGCTCGCGGCCAGACTGGTCCCAAACGCGAGAACCGGCGCCACGCACAGGAATGAATGCGGCAGGCGCATAGTTGGGAACCATTACCTGATCGAAATCGGCGCGTTGTACCGCAGCGTGCTCAACGGACATCGGAGTCTCCTGAAGAGAAAACACTCGCCTGAAACTGGCGAGCTTGGTGAGGATTGTAAGGACAGTTTTCAGCCCGGCCTTGCCGCCAAGCGACAACTTCTTATAGCGCAAACCCCGGATTTTCCCGGGTTTACGGCAATGCGACATATAGGGTCGCAAAGGCGCAGTTTAACTGGCGGAGGACGTTTGCGGCAGGCTTGCTCAGTTGTATCGCATGCCGAATTGCCAAGTGCGGTAACTATGTACCGCACGTCGCCCTCCTAGCCGGGTTTTTCTAGGGCTTTCAATAGCCGACGAACACCCTTCGCCATGAACACCGAACCTACCGACATAGTTGCATCCGATGCTTTGCGACCAGACACCCATTATCAGCCACTGATCGACGGCATTCCGGCCTGGCTCCGCCATTCGTCCGCCCAACGGCGTGAAGCGCTGGGTAACATCAAACCGATCATGCCCGCGACGCTCAAAGACCCGCCGGCGCATCATCACGCAGAACTGGGCAAACTGATCACTCGCCACACCGTCAGCCAGAATCGAGTCGATCAAGTCCTGGCGCAGTTGAAAAATCCCGCCGACTTCGCAGCACCGTTGCTCAAGGCTGAACTCAAGACACGTTTCGGGCTGGACCTGGACGTTCGCAACACCTTTCTACGCCTTTACATTCCAGCCCATATTCCCTGGCTGCGGCTGAAGTCCGGGGCTGCACGCACGTGGAGCGTGTCATTGCTGGACGCGGCGCTGCATAACTTCGAAAGTTCGGAAACCGAAACCGACGCCTTCGAGCCCGCCTCGACCTACATCACAACGCCTTCTGCCGACGGGCTATTCAATGTCCTGCCGAACATCCTGGAAAAAATGCCCATTACGGCGTTCACCGGTCTGTGCCGGGAACTGGACATCGGCGAGCGCTACAAATCCTATCTGCACGATAATCTGGGGATCAGCAATCCGCTGGTTGCAGCGACCCTTCGAACCAACGTCAGTGAAAGTCATAAAGCGGCAATGACCGCTGCCTTGCAAATGGCGCAGATGCAAAAACTGCTGAGCGCCGACGTCCATCGCCTGATCCTCGGCCTGCTCGACAACCTGCCCTATCTACGCTTGCGCGGTCAGCCGTGGGGCTATCACGACCTGACGATCATGAACGCCCGCCTGACCGGCATCGTGCTGTTCGCCCCGGACCTGGAAGCGGCGCGGGAAGCGGTCAGGGTGGTCGCCTACATTCCCGACGACCCCGAGCACCCGATAAAAGAGTACGCCTCGTCGGCAGCATTCGCCGAGGAGCTGGGGCGGCGCTTGCGAAAACCTGACTATCAGCAGTTTTTCAGTCGATTTATCGACCATGAGGATCGCGGTCACTTTTTCGCTCAATTGAACCACCAGCTCGCACCCATCACCTGGCAGCCAGTTCAAACGGGGGACCCGCGCCCAACATGGCGAGAATCACCCAACCAGCGCCCCGAACTACGCATCGCCTGCATGCCGATCAAGGGCGAACTGCTGCCCCATCTCTATCAGAGCAAACTGAACAAGATCCTGAATGATGCGCGAGTGATTGCAGTCCCCACCGCGACGGTCGATCAGCGAGCCCGTTGGGCGCTGTGGGATTCCTTCGCCGAAATAGCATCGACGCTGCTGAACATTGCGGCTTTTATCGCCCTGCCCTTCGTGCCGTTCCTCGGCGAGTTGATGCTCGCCTACATGGCTTACCAGTTACTCGACGAAACCTTCGAAGGCGTGATCGACTGGGCCGAAGGCAAGGCAACCGAAGCTTTTGAGCACCTCATGGGGGTGGTTGAATCCGCCCTGCAACTGGGCGGCTTTGCAGTGGGTGGAGTGATCGCGGCGAGTGAGTTTCGGGCAATTTTGCCCAAGGAGATTGTTCAGTTCATCGACCGCTTGAATGCAGTGAAAACACCTCGTGGGCCAACCCGCTACTGGCAGCCCGATCTGAGACCCTACGAACACCCCGTCGTACTGCCCAAGGACCTCAAACCGGATGCGCTCGGACTTTACCCGCATGAAGGCAAAACCCTGCTGGCACTGGAAAACAATCGCTACGCGGTCAGCAAAGACGCGCGGACAGGCCAGTATCGAATTGACCATCCTTCGCGAGCCGACGCTTACAAGCCTGCGTTAAAACACAATGACGAGGGCGCCTGGCAGACCGAACTGGATCAACCGTTGAGCTGGGATCAAGCCACGCTGCTCCAACGCATCGGTCCGCAGATGGAGGAGTTTTCCCCAAGCGAGCGCGAACGCATGCTCACCGTCAGCGGCTGTCACGAAAATGTGCTGCGCAAAATGCACGTCCATAACGAGCAACTTCCACCGTTGCTGTCCGACACCCTCAAGCGCTTCAAGATAGAACAGGACATTCAAACGTTCATCGAGCGCATCGGCAGCGAGCATGCACACGACTATCTCAAGGCCGACCCCGTTACGCAGTTCGAACTGCTATACGAAACTCGCGACTGGCCAGATCACAAAGTGCTGCAATTGATTGATGGCGATGGGCAGGTCCTCTGGAGCCAGCCCGACGCCAAGGGGCAAGCCGTGACCATTGATATCACTGGACACGACGGAGACGTAATCAAGACGCTGCTGCTGACACTCGATGAAGGGGAAATCAAAGCGATATTGGGGGAAGCCTTCGGCGAGCCACCTTCAAGCGTGGACAGTCGCGCACGCAAACTGCGCCAAACATTGGCAGGTATTGCCAAACGCAAAAGATCCACACTGTTCGGCGAACGCTACCGCCAACTCGAACGCGCCAATCGTCCACTGGCACAAACCATTATCGATGCTGAACCGGGACTGCCGAAGGTCTTGGCTGAAGCCATACTCGACACCGCCAGCGAAAAGGAACTGCAACAACTGCAACGCGGCACACTCTCCCAACGTCTTGCAGACCTGACGCAAGAAGCTCGGTTACAAGTGCGGATTTCACGCGCCTACGAAGGCCTTGATCTGATATCCACCGCCGAAAACCCTGACACCCACCGCCTTGCCCTGCATACGCTGGAAAGCCTGCCCGGCTGGTCCGGACGCGTGCGCGTGGAGATTCGCCAGTATTCCCACGAAGGTCCTGTGTTCGACAGCATCGGTGGTGCCGAGGCCCCGGAACAGAAAGTCCTTGTGCTGGATGAAGAGGGATCGTTTCAAGCCTTCGATCAAACCGGCCTTGAGCTCGGCGGCACAGGTTCTTTTTATCGTTGCTTGCTGCAGGCCCTGCCAGACAGTGAACGTCGCGGCATGAACCTGCAAATCAGCGACCAGACAAAGCTGCATCAATCGATACGCCAGCATGCCATCCACCGCCAGGACCTGCGTTCCATACTGGTACAAAACCCGACCTCAAAGCCTGCTTACGATCCGGCCGTCATGCGCCTGCTGGGCGGAACGGACGGTTACCTTCGCACCCCACCCGCCGCATCGACCCTTCAGGTCCGAACCCATGCGCTATTTCCGCATCTGTCGCCGGAGCAATTGGAACGTTTTGTCGAGCAATTGCAGCGGCACCCCAACGGGCCGCGCGCAGAACTGACCCGGTTGTATGCCGAACACACACAATTGTTCGAAGACCTGCAAAGCTGGATCGCCGACGTACCGCAGTTTGCGCCGCAGACCTTACGCCGATACAGCCCCGAACAATTAGCGATTCAACGACGCAACCGGATAAATCTGGCGGGCGAGTTACAGAACTGCTGGCGCCGAGCAATGACTTTTTTGATTGCTGACCAAACACCCATGGAGCTGTATTCGTCGCCCATTGCAGGGCACCTTCCACAGTTGAATCACTCATTTTCCAATGTGAGTCGACTCGCATTCGAGGGGCATCCTGCCTCCAGCGGCATGAATGATTTTCTGAGCCACTTTCCCGGATTGCGACGCTTGGCGCTGCGCGATTTCAGGCTCGACAGTTTCCCGGAGGCCATCACCGGTTGTACCGACATCGACGAGTTGATCCTCAGCGATTGCGGTATCACCCTGACGCCCGAAAGCCACACAACACTGTCGTCATTTCAAAAGCTCAAGATCCTGGATCTGTACAAAAACCCGCTCGGCCTAATCCCTGATCTCGGCAATATGCCGGACCTGAACTATATAGATCTGTCTGAAACAGGTATCTCAGCGTTCCCGAGCGGGTTGTGGTCCCGACCGAAGCTGCGAACCGCCTTGCTCAATGGCAACCAGATACGAGAACTGCCAAGGGATTTGTTCCTCTTGCCGGAGGACGTTCAGGCGGGAATCGATTTGGGAGAAAACCCGATTAACCAAGGTGATCGCGAGCGCATAAAACAACATTACGCCAGCACGAATCACGACCTCGGCATCTATGCCGAGCAAGCGGATATCCAACGAGCGCAACGACTCTATCCTCTGCTCGATCAAGAGCAAGCCAGCCAATTCATCTATCGCTTGCCCGGCACCCTGATTGAAGGCAAAGCAGAATTGACGCGCCTGGAAAACGAGTTCGAAAGCCTGACCAATAATCTTGCAACCTGGACGGCTGACATCCCACCGATCCACCCAATGACCGGCGCTCCATTCACTGATCAGCAACTGACGCTGGAACAATGGACCCGGGATGAATTCAAGAGTCTCGTGGAACGTTGCTGGCGGCGGACCACCGTTCCGTATGAATACGATGAGGATCTTCAACCCGGTTATGAACTGGTGCTATCGATGACCATCACCGGCGATCTGCCAACCCTGAACGCCGACTTCAGCCATGTGAGCCTTTTACATCTACAGAGCAACGGCGGCCTGACTTCAGGCGCAGGGCGTTTCATCGAGAGTTTTCCTCGCCTGAAAAGCCTGGCCATCCATGACTTCCGACTGGGCAGCATTCCTGACGCGGTGTTCAGAATGGAGGACCTGTCGGTTCTGGCGCTTGAGCATTGCAACGTCACACTCACGCCGCAATCCGCCCTTCAACTGGCCCAAATGGAGAAACTCGATTACTTGAATCTGAGCAATAACCCGCTGGGACAATCGCCCGACCTCAGTCAGATGCCAAACATAGCGACACTTATGTTGAGCAACACAGGCATCACCGAATTACCCGCTGGTTTGTTGCAGCTCAGGCAGTTGGATTTGGCGGATTTAAGCGCAAATGCGATCACCCACATCCCCCACGACTTATTGGAACTCCCCATGGAGATCGGGGAAAGCATCATTCTGAGAGGAAATCCGGTATCCGAAGAAAGCCTGCAAATTCTGCTCGCCTATTTTGATCGGACCATCGTCGACTTTGGGCTGCAACAGGTGATCGAGCGAGCAGAACTGCAGGCTTCCGATTCCGAGGACTCAGCCATCGAAGACTGATCGAACTTAACCGCGTTCGGAAGGCACCGACGACAATTCGAACGGGCTGCTGCTGCGCCGCTGATTGCGATCTTCCCGCGGCGTGGCGCCGAAGAAGTTGCGGTAAGCGCTGGAGAAATGCGGCCCCGAGGAGAAGCCACACGACAGGCCGATCTGGATGATCGACTTGCTGGTTTGCATCAACATCTGCCGGGCCTTGTTCAGGCGCAGTTCCAGGTAGTACTGGCTCGGCACGCGGTTGAGGTATTGCTTGAAAATGCGCTCCAGCTGCCGACGGGACACGCACACGTGCTGGGCGATTTCGTCGGTGGTCAGCGGCTCTTCGATGTTGGCCTCCATCAACAACACCGCTTGGGTGAGTTTTGGATGGCTGGAGCCAAGGCGGTTTTGCAGTGGAATGCGCTGGCGCTCGCCGCCTTCACGAATACGCTCGACCACCAGCTCTTCGGACACGGCTCCGGCCAGCTCGGCGCCGTGATCACGGGCCAGCACGGCCAGCAGCAAGTCGAGTACCGACATGCCGCCGCACGCGGTCAGGCGATCGCGGTCCCAGTCGAACAGATGGCTGGTGGCGATGACTTTCGGGAAGCGCTCGGCGAAATCGTCCTGCCAGCGCCAGTGCACGGCAGCGCGATAGCCGTCGAGCAAACCAAGCTGAGCCAACGGATACACACCGGCCGACAGACCACCGATCACGCAACCGGCGCGCACCAGTTGCTTGAGCGCACTGCTGAGTGCCGGCGTAATGGCGGTCGGTGGCTCGTCGGCGAGCAGGAACAGTTTCTGGAAGTTTTCGAGCTTGCCGGTCCACGCCTCACCAGGTAATTGCCAGGCGCCTTCGGTCGATGGTTCGGCCTGCAAGAACGTCAGTTCGTAGACCACGTCCGGATGCACACGCTGAGCAACACGCAAGGCCTCCTCAGCCAGCGCAAGCGTCAGTGCTTTAGTGCTGGGCCAAATCAGGAAACCAATTCGATGGGCAGTCATTGTGGGCTATCCGAAGCGAAAAACAGTGATGAAGGCATGGGCCAATGCTAGCCCCTAAATGAACGCAAATCTTAAAACCAGCAACGATCAAACCTGGGACCTGACCTGCTCGCCACCCCCTGTAGGAGCTGTCGAGTGAAACGAGGCTGCGATTTTTTGATATGAACAATCAAGATCAAAAGATCGCAGCCAGCGACAGCGCCTACAGGGGATTGGGGCCGGCCTCTAAGTTGCGAAGCATGCACGATCCCGGTGCACAACGGCAGTCTTGATTATTTCAAGCTGCCGGACAGGAATTGCTGCAAACGCTCGGACTGCGGGTTCACCAGCACTTCACGCGGGTTGCCGCTTTCTTCGACAATACCTTTGTGCAGGAACACCAATTGGTTCGACACTTCACGGGCGAAGCCCATTTCGTGGGTCACCACGACCATGGTCCGGCCTTCCTGAGCCAGGGCCTGCATGACTTTCAGCACGTCGCCGACCAGCTCCGGATCGAGGGCCGAGGTCGGTTCGTCGAACAGCATCACTTCAGGTTCCATCGCCAGCGCACGGGCAATCGCCACACGCTGTTGTTCGCCACCGGACATATGGCCCGGGTACGCGTCTTTGCGATGGGCCACGCCGACCTTGTTCAGGTAGTGCTCGGCTTTCTCACGCGCTTCAGCTTTCGATATGCCGAGCACGTGAACCGGCGCTTCCATGATGTTTTCCAGCGCGGTCATGTGCGACCACAGGTTGAAATGCTGGAACACCATCGACAGGCGCGAACGCATGCGTTGCAACTGTTTCGGGTCGGCAGCCTTCAGCGCGCCGTCCTTGTTCGCCACCAGCTTCAACTCTTCGTTGTTGAGCAGGATCTTGCCCGCGTGCGGCTGCTCCAGCAGGTTGATGCAGCGCAGGAAAGTACTTTTGCCAGAGCCACTGGAGCCGATGATGCTGATCACATCGCCGGCCGCCGCTTTCAGGGACACGCCCTTGAGCACTTCGTGACTGCCGTAGCGTTTATGCAGGTCTTGGACTTCAAGTTTGTACATGCGGTCGGTTCTCACAAAAACAGTCAGTCAGTCGTTGAGCAAGCGCCCGTGACGCAGCGCTTCGCGCCCCGCCACCTTGGCCAGCCAGAAACCGGGTTGGGCATAACGCAGCCGTTCAATGGCAAACAGCACCCCGGACGTACCAGCACACACCGTGCTGACCCGATCCGCCAGCGGATCGATCACTTCAAAAATCTCGTCACCCGCCTCAACCCATTCGCCGGGTTTACGCAGGAAACTCACCACACCGGGGTGCGGCGCGAACAGCAATTCAGTGCCCTCGAACGGCAGGCCTTCGCAAGGGTCTTGCGCAGGTTTTGGCCATTCGCCGCTGATCAGGCCTTGCTCGGCAAGGAACGCCAGAATGCCCTCGGCGTACGCTTGGGCCTCGGCACGACCGGTATCGGCCTGACCGCCTAATTCAATGGTAGTCGCCAGGCACGCCAGTGGAATCTGTACATCGGGGAACAGACGCGACAGACGCAACCACGGCAGCGAACAGGCTTCGTCGAACGAACTGCCACCGGAATCTTCCGCCAGCAAACCGACCCGCACGTTCAGGTGCGCGGCCAGCGAGCGCCACTGCGGCCAATGCTGCGGCAAGGCATACATGTGCAGCGCCGCCTCGGCGTCGCAATGCAGATCCAGCACGACATCAGCGGTGCAGGCGTGACTGAGCAGCACGCGCTGCATGCCCTGCAACTGGCTGCTCGCCGGTGGCAACGCGGCCAGATGATCGCTCATGGCCTGGCGGATCAATCGAACATTGGCGTGCGGGTCATCGCCCAGATGTCCATCAAGCTGTGCGGCAATCGGCCCGCTCAGCTCGACGAAATCGCGGTTGAAGTTCTTGCCGCTGCCCGCCTCGAAACGCCCTTGATGATTACCCTGAAGCAATTGACTGAGGCCCAGCGGGTTCGCCACCGGCACCAGTTCGATCACACCGTTGAGCAAGCCTTGGGCTTCAAGTTCGGTCAGGCGCTTTTTCAGCTCGAATGCCGTGCGCATGCCCGGCAGTTCATCGGCGTGGAGGCTGGCCTGGATGTAGGCCTTGCGCTCACCACTGCCGAAACGGAACACCGAAATCTGGCGCTCGCTGCCCAGGTGGCTCCACGGCAAAGCATGATCGATGCGTTCCATATCAGTGCTTCCGCGGAGCCAGGTAGCCCAGCCAACGACGCTCGGCCAGCTTGAACAGCTTCACCAGAATAAAGGTCAGGCACAGGTAGAAAACGCCCGCGGTGATGTACGCCTCGAACGGCAAGTAGTATTGCGCGTTGACCGTACGCGCAGCGCCAGTGATGTCGATCAGGGTCACGATGGACGCCAGACTGGTGGTCTGCAGCATCATGATCACTTCGTTGCTGTACTGCGGCAGCGCCCGGCGCAGGGCCGACGGCAGCAAAATGCGCTTGTACAATTTGAAGCGCGACATGCCCATGGCTTTCGCCGCTTCAATCTCACCGTTCGGCGTGGCCCGCAGGCTGCCGGCGATGATCTCGGCGGTGTAGGCGCTGGTATTGATCGCGAACGCCAGACACGCACAGAACGTGGCGCTGGACAGCCACGGCCAGAGGAAGCTTTCACGCACCGCTTCGAATTGCGCCAGACCGTAGTAGATCAGGAACAACTGCACCAGCATCGGCGTGCCGCGAATCACGTAGGTGTAGAGCCAGGCCGAAATGTTGACGACGGCGTTTTTCGAAACGCGCATCAAGCCCAGGGGCAACGCGCACAGCAGGCCGAAAAACAACGACAGCCCGAGCAATTTGAGGGTAGTCAGCAGCCCGCCGAGGTACAGCGGCAACGACTCCCAAATGACGTTGTAGTCGAAGATCATAGATCAGCCGCCCTTACGCCTACCGAGTAGCGCTTCTCAAGGTGACGCAATGCCAGCAACGAGACGCTGGTGATCACCAGGTACATCGCCGCCACTGCGAGGAAGAAGGTGAAAGGTTCGCGGGTAGCGTCTGCCGCCTGCTTGGCCTTGAACATCATGTCTTGCAGGCCCACCACCGAAATCAGCGCGGTGGCCTTGGTCAGTACCAGCCAGTTGTTGGTGAAGCCCGGAATCGCCAGACGAATCATCTGCGGCACCAACACCCGGAAGAACACCTGAAAACTGCTCATGCCGTACGCCATGCCCGCCTCAGCCTGACCTTTGGGGATCGCCATGAACGCGCCACGGAAGGTTTCCGACAGGTAGGCACCGAAGATGAAACCCAGGGTGCCGATACCGGCGGCCAATGGATTCAGATCGATGTACTCGTCGAAACCGAGCAGCGGTGCGACACGGTTGAGCAGGTCCTGACCACCGTAGAAAATCAGCAGGATCAGCACCAGATCGGGAATACCGCGGATCACCGTGGAGTACAGATCGCCCAGCCACGCCAGCCAACGCACTGGCGAAAGACGCAGTGCCACGCCGATCAGGCCCAGAACAATGGCCAGGACCATGGACGACAAGGCGAGCTGAAGCGTCAGCCAAGCGCCATCGAGGATGACAGCCCCGTAGCCTTTCAACATGATTCAGGTCCTCGAAAGTTGGGATGAAAAAATGGCGCAAACCTCAGAGATCCTGTTGCTTGCGCCATTTCGGACTTGTCGCTTGGACGTGTTACTTGCCGTAGATATCGAAGGCGAAGTACTTGTCCTGGATTTGCTTGTATTTGCCGTTCTCGCGAATGGCCGCGATCGCGGTGTTGATCTTGTCTTTCAGCGCGTCACCCTTGCGAACTGCGATACCTACGCCGTCGCCGAAGTATTTGACGTCGGTGAATGCCGGGCCGACGAACGCGAAGCCTTTACCGGCGTCGGTCTTCAGGAAGCCGTCATCCAAAAGCGTAGCGTCTGCCACGGTGCCGTCGAGACGGCCGGCAGCCACGTCGAGGTAAATTTCGTTCTGCGAACCGTATGGCTTGATCTCGGCACCCAGCGGGGCCAGGACTTCGCGGGCGAAACGCTCGTGGATCGAACCGCGCTGCACGCCGATGTTCTTGCCCTTGAGCTCGGTCAGGCCATCGCTGACCTGGGTGCCGGCCTTCATCACCAGACGCGCCGGGGTGTTGTAGTACTTGTTGGTGAAGTCCACGGACTTCTTGCGATCTTCAGTGATCGACATGGACGACAGGACCGCGTCGATCTTGCGCACTTTGAGTGCCGGGATCAGACCGTCGAACTCTTGCTCGACCCATACGCACTTGACCTTCATCTCTTCACACAGCGCGTTGCCGATGTCGTAGTCGAAACCGACGATGCTGCCGTCCGGCGCTTTGGAAGCGAACGGAGGGTAAGCCGCTTCGATACCGATTTTCAGAGGCTTTTCATCGGCGAAGGTTGGCAGGGACAGCACGGACAGTGCCAGGGCGCCAAGCAGCACGAGTTTCTTCATCTTGGGACTCCATCGGTAAAGGGCTAAAACGGCAGAGTGAGCAGGAGCCCAATATGCGAATGAGTGAACCGGAAAGCGTTGCTGCGTCCTAGGAAGCGAGCGTTGAAATTCAACACGGGCAACGACGAGCGAGTGATCGGCATTCTAACGACAGGCCGTAAGCCGATATTTCTTCAATGCGACAACTAATTACAGAAGCACCGAGAAAGCCGTTTGAGCGCGTTGACAGCCCTGCAAAATCATGCAAGAGCAAAAGACATTGAACCGATCTATGTAGCAAATTGCGGGCCTATTATTGGCAAACCCTTCTAATCCGGCAAGCGCAGTGTAATGGCTTATTTTTTTGAGGTGTATTTTTGGCCCGGATTTGAGCCCCGGCGTTTCCCAATGCCCCGTCTTGGCGCGATGCGGTTACACATTCAGTAACCTGAAAGATCTCAGGTAACAGTAGGAATGTTCCCACGAGCGATGCCGATAATTATTGGCCGCTGTTTAAGTGTTGTCTGATAGTCCGCTATCGCTAGCAGGCTAGCTCCCACAATGGTTTTGTGTGGTACTCATATCTTTCACCCACCCCAAATCCCCTGTGGGAGCTAGCTTGCTAGCGATGAGGCCAGCCCAGCAACACAAAACCCTCAGGCACAAAAAAGCCCCGCCAGGCTCATCACCTGACGGGGCTTTCAGTGACTCAGAATCAGCGCTTACGCGACATTCATCGTCTTGTGCGTATCAATCAAATGCTGCACCACACTCGGATCAGCCAGGGTGGAGATATCCCCCAACCCATCATATTCAGCCGTCGCAATCTTGCGCAGAATCCGACGCATGATCTTGCCCGAGCGAGTTTTCGGCAGCCCCGGTGCCCACTGGATCACATCCGGCGAAGCAATCGGGCCGATCTCCTTGCGCACCCAGTTTTTCAGTTCCAGGCGCAGCTGCTCGTTTGGCTCTTCACCGTTCTTAAGGGTGACATAGACATAAATGCCCTGCCCCTTGATGTCGTGCGGCACACCAACCACAGCCGCTTCGGCGACTTTCGGGTGAGCGACCATCGCGCTTTCGATCTCGGCGGTGCCCATGCGGTGGCCGGACACGTTGAGCACGTCGTCCACGCGACCGGTGATCCAGTAGTAACCATCGGCATCGCGACGGGCGCCGTCACCGGTGAAGTACATGCCACGGAAAGTCTTGAAGTAGGTATCAACGAAACGGTCGTGGTCGCCAAACAGCGTCCGCGCCTGGCCTGGCCACGAATCGAGAATCACCAGGTTGCCCTCGGCCTCGCCCTCGATGATGTTGCCCAGGTTGTCCACCAGTGCCGGCACCACGCCGAAGAACGGACGCGCCGCAGAACCCGGCTTGAGCGCATGAGCACCCGGCAGCGGGCTCATCATGTTGCCGCCGGTTTCGGTCTGCCACCAGGTATCGACGATCGGGCAGCGGGACTTGCCGACATTCTTGTAGTACCAATCCCACGCTTCCGGGTTGATCGGCTCGCCGACCGAACCCAACAGACGCAGGCTGCTGCCATCGGCACCTTCCACAGCGGCTTGGCCCGAGGCCATCATGGCGCGGATCGCCGTCGGTGCGGTGTAGAGAATGTTGACCTTATGCTTGTCGACGATCTTCGCCACCCGGGTGATGTCCGGATAGTTCGGCACGCCTTCGAACAGCAACGTGGTCGCGCCGTTGGCCAGCGGGCCGTAGACGATGTAACTGTGGCCGGTGACCCAGCCGACGTCGGCGGTGCACCAGTAGACTTCACCCGGGCGGTAGTCGAACACGCGCTCATGGGTCATGGCTGCGTACAGCAAGTAGCCGCCAGTGGTGTGCTGCACGCCCTTCGGCTTGCCGGTCGAGCCCGAGGTATAAAGGATGAACAGCGCTTCTTCGGCGCCCATCTCTTTCGGCGCACAGACGGTGCCCGCCACTTTCATCAGGTCTTCAAACCAGATGTCGCGATGCTGGTTCCACTTGATCTCGCCACCGGTGCGCTGGCACACGATGACTTTCTGGATGCTGCTGGTTTCCGGGTTGGTCAGCGCGTCGTCGACGTTGGCCTTGAGCGGGATCTTCTTGCCGGCACGAATGCCTTCGTCAGCGGTGATCACCACTTTGGATTTGCAGTCGATGATGCGACCGGCCAGGGCTTCCGGAGAGAAACCGCCGAACACCACCGAGTGAATCGCGCCGATCCGGGTACAGGCCAGCATGGCGACCACGGCTTCGGGGATCATCGGCATATAGATAGTCACCACGTCGCCGCGGTGTACGTCCTGACCACGCAGGGCGTTGGCGAACTTGCACACTTGCTCGTGCAGTTCACGGTAAGTGATGTTGCGGCTTTCGGCAGGGTCATCGCCCTCCCAGATGATTGCCACTTGATCGCCGCGCTCGGCCAGATGACGGTCGAGGCAGTTGTAGGAAACGTTCAGCGTGCCGTCGGCGAACCATTTGATGTCGACATGGTGATCGTCGAAAGACGTCTGTTTCACCGTGGTGAAAGGCTTGATCCAGTCGAGGCGCTTGGCTTGCTCGCGCCAGAAGCCGTCGGGGTTGACGACCGACTGCTGGTACATCGCCTTGTAGGTCGCCTCGTCGGTCAGCGTGTTAGCCAGAACCTCGGGACGAACGGGATACAGGGAAGCCGCACTCATCTTTCTTACCTCGGTGGAATAGTTGTTTTTGTATGGCCCCAGTTGTAGCCGGGCCGGCCCTATAGAACCATTCGACGATGGTAGTAACAAGTCCCTACAAATTGCCCTGATAAGCCCTCAAACCCTCTAACACCGCGGTACCTGCAGGAGCGAGCCTGCTCGCGATGGTCGTCAACGATAACGCGCCCAATCTGAAACCCCACGGTGCTCTCTGGCTCATCGCGAGCAAGCTCGCTCCTACAAAAGAAGAGGCCATTCAGGGATTGTTACAGGATCTGTCAAAAGTGTTTATCAAAACCACGGCTATATGGACGAGTCGCGCCCACCTAAAATCCACCTCGCCAACAAGGCAACCTGATTAACCCAGTTGCAGCCCCCACGAAGGCAGTTAATCAAAACCCCTGATACCGAAGCTCCACACGCAATCCCAAAAAGATTGCGTGCCCCCTTTCGACCTCCAAAAGGTAAATCCGAAATGAAAGCTTTATTAGTTCTGGCCCTCAGCAGTCTGTGCGCAACCGCCATGGCCAACGAGGTCCCGACTGATGTCGCGCAGCAACAACCGGCCATAGAGGAATACACCTACTCCACCCACCTGGACATCGCCAAAGTGATCTCCATGAGCGAAGCGCCAAATGTGTGTGAAGTGGTCCCGATGAAAATGGAATACGAAGACTCCCAAGGCCAACGGCATATCCTGCGTTACAGCATGATGGGCAACGGTTGCTCCAACGGCTGATCTCCCGCTTCACCCCTCCCTCCAAAAGGTTCGACCCACCTGCCGCGATCAGACAGATGCAGTGCCGAACCTTAATGATCGATTAATTCGATTGATTTAAGCATTTATTTGCGCTTTTTAATCGAATTTATCGGCGTAGTATCAACTGCAACCCAACACAAACAACGCTTACGAAACTGGAGCAACGACCATGAAAACCCAACTGATCCTCGCCCTGACCCTCTCCGTCCTGGCTGCCAACACCTTCGCTGCCGATGGATACGACCGCACCGGCTCGGCTGCTTACACCACTGAAGCGTCTGTCGCTTCCGACGGTTCTGACCATACCGGCGCCGCCCGCCTCGCTGCCGATGGTGCTGATCGCGTCGGTGCAGGCAAACTCGCCTCCGACGGCGCCGACCACACTGGTGCCGCCCGCCTCGCCGCCGATGGTGCCGATCACGTCGGTGCCGCTCGCCTGAGCTGATCCGCGGGCGTGACTTCACAGCCCGACTTCGGTCGGGCTTAGTTGTGTCTGGAGCCTGAGAAAACCCCACCGAAACACAAGATGTAGTGAAAAATGCCTTTTTTGGTTATTTCTTGAACAAAAATTATCCGCGGCAAAAAATTAAGAAAAAAAATCTTCCCCCACCAACCTCGTGCAAAGCCCTGTAAACCCTCACTCCGATCGAAAAACCGTCCTCGTCAACCGTTTTGTGAGCCATTTCGCCGCACCACAGCCGGTAAAACTTCCCTATAATGCGGCCTTAAACGGGCCTGCAATATCCCCTTACAGGGATGAATAGCCAGTCTGAAGCCCCGCACAAGCGATCAACGCTTGCTGCGCCCATCAGAGGCTCTCGGAACCCCGTACAAAATTCTGTTTGATGCCTGCGTATAGCTGCCGCAAAAAACGATTCCTTTAGATCCAACGCGGCCAGTACGGCCGTGTGAAAAACCAACCATCCATTTTCACACGGGCACACTGGCCCTCACGCAGGAGACGACACGTCATGCTGAGCTGGGACGAATTCGACAAAGAAGACACGGAAGTAGCAGTCAAGGGCACTAACGCTGGCCACGCCACCGAAGCCAACATGGACCGTCTCGACAGCGCCGGCGGTGCCGCCGCCCTGGAAGCCCGCGCCGTGACCGCTGCCGACTCCGCCGCCGTGGCTCGCGCCAAAGCTGCACTGGATTCCCTCGACGTCGCCGAAGGTCTGGCCGAACTCGAAGGCGCCTCCGCCCGTGTCGCCGTTGACGAAAAGCGCATGATCAACTGCCGCGCCGACCTCAACCAACTCGTGCCCTTCAAGTACGACTGGGCCTGGCAGAAGTACCTGGACGGCTGCGCAAACCACTGGATGCCGCAAGAAGTCAACATGACCGCCGACATCGCCCTCTGGAAAAACCCGGAAGGCCTGACCGACGACGAGCGCCGCATCGTGATGCGCAACCTCGGCTTCTTCTCCACCGCCGACTCCCTGGTTGCCAACAACCTGGTCCTGGCCGTGTACCGCCTGATCACCAACCCGGAATGCCGCCAGTACATCCTGCGCCAGGCCTTCGAAGAGGCGATCCACACCCACGCCTACCAGTACTGCATCGAATCGCTGGCCATGGATGAAGGCGAAATCTTCAACATGTACCACGAGATCCCATCGGTCGCGAAAAAAGCCACCTGGGGCCTGAAGTACACCCGCTCGATCTCCGATCCGAAGTTCGAAACCGGCACCGTCGAAACCGACAAAGAACTGCTGCGCAACCTGATCGCCTACTACTGCGTTCTGGAAGGCATCTTCTTCTACTGCGGCTTCACCCAGATCCTCTCCATGGGCCGCCGCAACAAAATGACCGGCGTCGCCGAGCAGTTCCAGTACATCCTGCGCGACGAATCCATGCACCTGAACTTCGGCATCGACGTGATCAACCAGATCAAAATCGAAAACCCACACCTGTGGGATGCCGAAATGAAGGAAGAAGCTTCGCAGATGATCCTGCAGGGCACTCAACTGGAAATCGAATACGCCCGCGACACCATGCCTCGCGGCGTGCTGGGCATGAACGCGGCGATGATGGAGGACTATCTGAAGTTCATCGCTAACCGTCGTTTGTCGCAGATTGGTTTGAAGGAAGAGTACCCAGGGACGACTAACCCGTTCCCTTGGATGAGCGAGATCATGGACTTGAAGAAAGAGAAGAACTTCTTTGAGACGCGGGTTATTGAGTATCAGACTGGTGGGGCGCTTAGCTGGGATTGATTCCAGAGCTAGCCGCGATTTGACGACTTGAATCGACAAATCGAAAACCGAAAAGCCCCGATCTGATCGGGGCTTTTTTGTGGAGTAGGAAAACTCTTACTCGCCATTTCAGTAGTAACTAAATCTCCTACATGTATTTCAGCACATTCTGTATTGAGAGCCATTCCAAACGACCCTAAGCTCTACTGCAGGTGCCTAAGAAACGCCCAACGTAGAAAGCTAGCCAATTACTCAGACGAGGAGTCACCCTTGGTGATTTATCGTACGGCTGTGTGAGGCTTTTGCTCGTTGGAGCTTCTTATGTCCGATCTACGTTGGGGTCAGTGCCCACCAAAGTCCAAACGTAGAGGTAATGGATATGCCTGAACGCAAGCTTCTCGTCACTCTCCGAACCCTGGAGATCGGCCATGTCTGATCTCTTCTCTGTAACAGTCTTCACACGCCACAACCTCCCTCTCCACGCCCTCCTCCTAGAAAACCAGCCATGGTTCTGCGCCCGCGATATCGGCCGCTTGATGGGTTTCCATTTGAGTGAACGCATGGTCAACAAGCTAGACAAAGACCAACACCGCACGCTGTGGATTGAGTATTACCGACAACCGGAAAAACAGTTGATGCTCAGTGAGTCCGGTGTCTACGCGCTGCTGGTCTATCACTACGCGCCAGGAAATCGGTTGCTGCGAGAGTGGATCACTCATCAAGTGGTGCCGGCCTTACGTGATGCGGAGCAGTCGGACAATTCGGATCGGCCGATGCTGAGTTTGTTGGATTGGCCAGAAATGTCGCTAAGCCTGCTGCACTGGCAGGATGAAGGTTGGATTCGGCTTCGGGACATGCCTTATCTGTTACTCGATCACACGCAACGGCAGATGCCGGTGGTTAAACCTTGGTGGCGTAAGGTTGCGCGGATGTTTCAGTCGTCGAAGCATTCGATGGGTTAGGTGCCCTGCCTGTAGGACCGCCTGCAAGAACGCTCTCTTCTTTGTGTAGGAATTTTCGTAGACAGTCGTAGTAACCACTCAGTATCGTCCGAGGGTATTTAACCCTCGGCGATTGTATGGATACGGAAAAGAACGGCGATTGGAGTGAGGTAGAGATTCAGGCTGCGGTCGATGCCTATCTCAGCATGCTTTCTCGCGAGCAGAACGGTCAGGCGATCAACAAGGCTCATGAAAATCGCGTCCTGCGCGAGGGTGCTTTGGCTGGCCGGACCAAAGGTTCGGTTGAGTTTCGGATGCAGAACATTTCTACCGTGCTGGTCGAACTCGGGCGTAAGCGCATCGAGGGCTACAAACCCGCCAAGAATGTCGGCGCCAATGTAGCGAAGAGCATTCGTGAAGCACTCAATGCTCCAGGCCATTTGACTCCCGAAGACTTCGCCCCGACAGCCGACGAAGCGACGCTGGAGCGGCGAGCTGCAAAGCTTGAGCGACAACCGATTCAAGTCGAGCCGAAGGGAATTGAGAAACCAGAGCAAACTCAGTCCAGCGCAAAGTCTTATGTTCGCGATCCCGAAGTGAGAGCGTGGGTTCGACAACAGGCCGAAGGTAAATGCGAAGGCTGTGGTAACCCAGCTCCGTTTGAAAAGTCGGGCAGTCCATTTCTTGAGGTTCACCACATTAAGCATTTGGCACAGGAAGGTTCAGACCGTCCGAGCAATGCTGTAGCGCTGTGCCCGAACTGTCATCGACGTTGTCACCATTCGAGTGATCGCGATGAGTTCACTGCATTGCTTTATACAAAGGTGAAGCGGTTGAAACCCGAATAAGCACGCACTGTAAAATCCGTGGTGACGGAAAAAACATCCTCTCCACAATTCTGAGAAACAAAGACAATTCCTAGCATCATCCAAGAACCATCCTACTGCCACACGCTGTCCCGTTCGCTAACGTCGCGCAGCCCTTCTACAGGGTTGCCGATGGACGAACGCACAAGGACAGTCAGTGGCTGGCAACAAAGACATTCCCAAGGTTAGAAACCCGCCTTCCGGTGACGGCCATCACGTCACTTACCGTTTCATGACGCCCAGCGAATTGGCCGAGCGCGAAGCTCGGCAAAACGACTACGAGGCCATGCTCGCCAGGCAAGACGAATACATGCGCAAGCGCCAGGTTGTCGAGGTCGAACGGAAACCTGTTCAAGTCGGATGTGTCTTCGCCAAATCCTGCAAGTTGCCGGATGCGGTCATTAATTACTCCAATCCTTCTGGCATGGTGCCCACCGACAGCCTTCAGGACTATGGCGAGATCGCCTGGCTCGGCGCTCGGGAGGTGGACGATGGCGGCCTGCTGAATCTGCAGACGGTCAGTGGCTCTACCCTTTCCCTTGGCATCGGCCGACTTGCACTTCGCGCACCGAATGTCGCGGCCCCGGTCTTGGGCGCAATCAGCGCGGCCGGCTCGACCGCTTTAGCCGCCATGGTCGCCGTGTTCTGGACACCAACTCTCGGCGACAGCGCCCTCTACAGCGAAGACCAACTCCGCGCCCTCAAACAGGCCCGCACTCGTGTGCGCCTGCATATTGAGCAACAGGCCGACGGTAGCCTCAAGGGCTACGGCTTTTACACGGGCGGGAACCGCGATTGGGAAATGGTTGATGTCGTGCAGATCGGTTTACGCGGCGACCAATACGTCGCGGACCTGGGAGAGGGTATCGAACTGATTTGGACCCCGGCTGAAGACGGCTCCGACATTCTCGGCATACCCAAACTGGAGGCCGCTCCGCAGGCGCCGCACATTTGGGTTTTCCCGCCGACGAAACACGCTGACAGCATCATCGTGAATCCGATTTATCCGCCTGAGTACAAGGATTTCATTCTTGTGTTTCCAGTGGGGTCGGGGGTTAGGCCGGTTTACATTGTGTTCAGCACAACTCGTAAAGGATTACCAAGGTCAGGTCACAGTTATCATCCTGCGCCAAAAACCGAAGAGATACTTGCGTTTCCTGGATTGATAAAAGGAAAGAAAAAGAACCCAATTGTGGGAGGCGGTGGCCTCCGGAAACGCTGGACGGATGCAAAGCGCAAAAAGATCTACGAATGGGACTCGATGCATGGCGAGCTAGAGGTGTATCGCGCTAGTGACGGAGGCCACTTGGGAGCATTTGATCACATAACAGGCGAACGACGGGACGACCCGAAAACTGAACGAAACATCCCCAAAAAATACTTGTGAGACGACGATGGGACTCAAGCTAACGTTGGATTGGTATGACAAAAAAACCGAGGTTTTTCAAGGCGAGGAATACTCTTCGGATTTAGGAGATGACGCTTCAATACTTGAAGCCCTCGGCCTGTCCGTGGACAACACTATTAATAATGGTGGCTTTAATGTTGGTGAAGATTGGGTCGATATCATTCAACCTCATTTTCAACACGCTATCGTGTTGAACGCCTATGACTACCAAATTTCATTTGATTATCGTGATACCTGGTGAATTCTTGCATCACTTACATCCGCGACCCTGAAGTCAGAGCCTGGATTCGACAGAATGCCAAAGGCATCTGTGAAGGCTGTGATCAGCCCGCACCGTTTGAAAAGGACGGCTCGCCGTTTCTTGAGGTTCACCACGTTAAGCATTTGGCGCATAAAGGTTCTGATCGGACGAGCAATGCCGTTGCGCTGTGCCCGAACTGTCATCGTCGCTGTCATCATTCGGGTGATAAAGATGCATTCACCGTGTTTTTGTATGAGAAGGTGAAACGGCTGGAACGTGAGAAATAGCAGTCTGTTGCTAGGCGTAACTCCGTTCGTTGAGATCGTTGGAGCCAAGGCTGGCGCCATCGCTAGCAGGCTCGCTCCTACAGGGGGTAGCGGTGGGTTTGAAAAACCTCAGTGCCCTCACAACTTTGCCGAAACCACCCGAACCCCATACTGCGGAATAATCCCGTCCGCTGTGACCAGCTCCAGCCCTTCCGCCTGGGCTTGGGCAATCAACATCCGATCAAACGGGTCGCGATGAATCTCTGGTAACTTGCCCGCCTGCTGTCCATGAAACAGCGAAATCGGCAGTTTGGTAAAACCTTCGTCCTCAACGAGCACTTCAAGATCCGCTGGAGCCTCCAGCATTCCTTTAGCCTGTTTGATCGATATCTCCCAGATCGAAGCGGCGCTTACCAGTACCTGATTACGCGGCTCACTCATAATCTGTCGAGCTTCTGCACCCAGTGCTGGGTCATCGGACAACCACCAAAGAAACGCATGGGTATCCAACAGCAAGCGCCTCATAGGCTGCCCTCGAATCCATCAATGATGTCCTCAGGGGTTTTGTCGAAATCAGCTGACATCCGGATTTTCCCTTTCAAACGCCCAGGCTTGCGCGCCCGAGGCGTTTCGACATGAGGAAGAAGATCCAGATAAGGTTTACCTGCCTTGGCAATTACCACTTTGTCACCACGCCATACACGTTCGGCGAGTTGCGAAAGCTGGGACTTCGCCTCGTGCATATTTACCTGCACCACTTCATTCATAGGACACCTCCAAAAGATTAGCTAAGCTAGCCTAAGCTGGCGATTTTCGATAGGCAAGGTAACGAGATGACCGTCTGTCAAAAATGGCCTTTCAAAAGTGGTACAAGTGATTTCGTAGGTCTCCAGACAACCATCCCTCAACGCCCCTCCTCCCCCTCCTCATAACCCACCCCATAATTCGCCACATAACTATCCACAGCCGTCCCAATCGTTGGAAAAAACGCCGTCTCCCCCAACCGTGCAAACAACCCGAACCGCTTCAGCTTGTCCTTTACCGGGTCTTTCATCTCGGCAATGCACAACTCGATACCCGCCGCATGTAACGTGTCGTCCAGCTCAGCCAGCATGTCGGCGGAGGTCACGTCGACGCTGGTGACCGGTTCGGCGGCGACTACCAGCCAGCGCACGGGTGTGGGGGATGCGGCGACGGCGTCCAGGACTCGGTCGTTGAATTGTTCGGCGTTGGCGAAAAACAGCGGGGCGTCCCAGCGGAATAGGACCAGGCCGGGGATTCGGTGGGCGTCGGGGTAGCGTTTGATGTCGTGGTAGCCCTTTACGCCGTCGGCGCGGCCCAGTACGGCGGAGTACGGGCGCCAGGCGTCCCAGAGGAATTCGATGATTGCTATCACGATGGCCAGGCCGATGCCTTCGATGGCGCCGAATACGGCCACGCCGACGGTGCAGACGATCGACAGCCAGCATTCCCAGCGCTGGATGCGGTAGATCCGGCGTAGGTCGCTGATCTCGATCAGGCCGATGGCCGAGGCGATCACGACGGCGGCCAGTGCGCTGGACGGTAGATGTTGCAGCAGGTCCGGGGCGACCACCAACAGCAAGGCGACCGCCAGTGCGCCGACCACGCCGGTCAGTTGGGTTTTGGCGCCAGCGGCTTCGGCCACGGGGGTTCGGGACGAGCTGCTGCTGATGGGGAAGCCCTGGAACAAACCGGCGGCGAGGTTCGCGACGCCGAGGCCCACCATTTCCTGATTCGGGTTGACGTAGGTGCGGGTCCGCGCCGCATAAACGCGGGAGAGCACGCTGGTGTCGGCGAACGAGACGAGGGCGACAGCGCAACCGCCAATCAGCACCGGGACGATGTCGGCGCGGGTGATCCAGGGGATGGCGAACCCGGGCAAGCCTTGCGGAAGTGAGCCGAGGACCGACACACCGGCGCGTGTCGCCAGGTCGAGCACGCCCACGGCGACGGTTGCGCCAACCACGGCGATCAGGATGCCCGGCAGTCGCGGCCAGCGTTTGAGTAGCAGGATGACCGCGAGGGTAAGACCGCCCACCACGAAGGTGGTCCAGTTGGTTTTTCCGTCCATCACCGCTGTAACGATGGCCCAGATGTTTCTCAATGGGCCGTCGGAGTCAATCGAGAAACCGAACATTTTCGGCATTTGGCTGATCAATACGGTCAGCGCGATGCCGTTCATGTAGCCATAGCGGATCGGTTTGGAGAGCAGCTCGGTGATGAATCCCAGACGCGCCAGACCGGCCAGGATGCACACCGCTCCCGAGACCAGCGCCATCATGCCCGCCAACGCGACGGCGCGCTGCGGGTCGCCCCCGGAGAGTGGAATGATGACCGCCAGGATGACCGCCACCAGGGAGGAGTCCGGCCCCATCACCAGAATACGACTGGGCCCGAACAAGGCGTAGGCCAGCAGTGGAACGATGGTCGCGTACAGGCCATAAATGCCGGGCACGCCCGAGGCCACCGCATAGGCAATGCCGACGGGCACCAGCATCGTGGTCAGCACCAGACCGGCCACGATGTCGTAACGCAACCAACTCAATTGGTATTCGCGCAGCATGATCAGCCCCGGCAGCCAACGGCGCCAACCGGTCTGTTCATCCCTGCGGGCTATCCGGCCCGGTTCCGGGAGTGGAGGCGAATCATCTGTCTGGCTCATGGTTTCGCCCTTAATAATCAGTGTGTCATGCCGCAACCGTGCACAGCGGCGGCGAAATGACCTGAGTGTAGCTATTGCCCGGAACGCGCCATAAGCTGATCACTTAAAGGACAAAGAACCCCACCATGAAATTCGACCTCGCCTACTGCCTCAGCCTCAACGACAAGCTGTCGATCTATGACGTACGTGATCTGAATTTTGACGAAACGGTGGCGTTCGACTCGGCCAAGGAACACTTCCAGTGCCCCAATGATACCTGTCGCTCAGCCTTCGATGCGGCGAATACGTTGGGGACGTTCAACGCCAAAAATGTGAATTACGTGCGCACGCCACACTTCAAGAACCTGCCGAGTACGCGGCATGTCGAGGGCTGTCCTTATGTCAGCCTGAAGGCGCCGGCGTCGGGTGTGGAGGCGGAAACGGATGACAGTCGCGAGGAACATTTCCCGTCGGAATTGTTACTGACTCGGCGTGAATATGTACGTAAGCCGTCCAGTCCGGTGGAAGGTGCAGACGCTCAACGGGATAAGCCAGTGGTTCCTTCGGCGATCAGCAACGCCGATCAGCCAAGCCGCGACTCAGCCCCCGACAAGACCAGCGTCTTCGCCCACCCGGTGGAATGCTTCGTGTCGAATTTCGAAGACAAGGAACTGCTCAAGCGCATGCCGCTGAAGATTGGCGAGCACACCGCGCCCTATGCCTCGTTCTTCAAGAAAATCGAGTATCTGCAAGACAACAAGGGCCTGATTTACTGGGGCAAGATCAAGCAGATCAAGGACTACACCCAGAGCTTTCGCATCGATTTCGAGAAGAAGGTCTGGTTCGAGAAGAAGCCCTATTCGGTCAATGTTTACCTGAGCAAGAAGTTGATCGACACCTACCGCAAGCGCAAGGCGTTCCTCGAGGAGATCAAGCACGCGATCGAGAGCGGGCAGGCGTTGTATTGCTTTTTCTATGGGGTGACGCCGGAGTTGAAGCAGGTGCCGAGCAAGAAAAACCCCGAGCAGACGTTCGGGGTGTTCAGCGCCAATATCGAGAATCTGGATCACTTTATCGTGCGGGAGGCGCTGGGGTTGGCGGACAAATAAGCGCCGTGCCGTTTGTCTGACTGAAAAGACAAATCAAAAATTGCATTTGATTCGGGCTCAAAACAACTGTACAAAAACACAGTATATTTTGAATCAACACTCTCGAGCCCGGAGAACACCATGGCCTCTCAAGCGATGAAAATCACCCTGGAACGTATCGCCCTCTTCCAATTCACCCCGGCCCACTGCGCCCAGGCCCGAGCAATGCTGGGCTGGAGCGTGGAAACGTTGTCGCGGGAAGCCGGGGTTTCGGCGGATGCGATTGAGCGTTTCGAGGCGCGTCAGGACGTGCTGGATGTCACGCGGTTGACGCTGGCCTATCGGTTTGAATCGGAGGGTTTGGTGTTCTTCCCGGGGTTTGCACCGGGGCGCGGGATGAATGTGAGAGGGTCTACGCCGAACCCGGTTGGGCGGGCGGATTTTGCGATGGTGGAGTAAAAAAAGCATCGATTGACGATTATTCCTATTTGGGTATATTTTCGCATGAGTACAAGGAAGCCACTCCTGTGGGTTAGCAGCAGCAAAAAAGACCTCAAGCAGATGCCCGCAGATGTACAGGACGTTTTTGGCCACGCTCTCGATCTGGCGCAAAGCGGTAAAAAGCACCCGGATGCCAAGCCTCTGAAGGGCTTTGGCGGTGCCGGAGTCCTGGAATTGATTGAGGACTTCGATACCAATACTTACCGCGCCGTTTACACCGTCAGTATTGGTAGCTCCATTTATGTTCTGCACTGTTTTCAGAAGAAGTCGACAGCAGGTATCAAGACTGCACAGTGCGATATCGATCTGATCAGGAAAAGACTGCAAGCCGCGCAGGACCACGCGAAAGGATCAGGAAATGGTTGAAATCGAAGAAAGCAGCGGGAACGTCTACCACGACCTCGGGACACCCGATGCCAATGAGATGCGGGTCAAATCCCAATTGGCTGCAAAAATTGGAGAAATCATCAAGGCTCGCCATTTGACCCAGGTTCAGGCATCAGAAATTTTGGGCCTGTCGCAGCCCAAACTTTCTGAGATGTTGCGAGGAAAGTTTCGCGGGATCAGTGAAGCCAAGATGATGGAATGTCTTTTGTTGCTCGGGCGCGACGTGCAGATCGTAGTCAAACCGGCCCCGCGCTCACGCAAAGCGGGCCGAATTGAAGTGGTTTTTTGCTGAGGCAAACAATTCACCTAACCCTTTACGTGTTCTGCACCACCACCCGTTCACTCTCCTCTTCCATCGCTAACCACCAAGCCTCACCACGCTTTGGATGCATCAGGTTGAACGCCTCGCCCATCTGCGGTGTGGTGATTGATACGTTGCGTTCCCAGGCCAAAGCCAGGATGCGGTCGAAGGGTTCGTACCAGGCGTGGGTCGACAGGTCGAACGTGCCGTTGTGGATCGGAAACAGCCAGCGGCCCTTGAGGTCGAGGTGGGCTTGCAGGGTTTGTTCGGGTTGCATGTGCACGTGCGGCCAGTCGACGTTGTAGGCGCCGGTTTCCATCAGGGTCAGGTCGAACGGGCCGTACTGTTCGCCGATGCGTTTGAAGCCATCGAAATAGCCGCTGTCGCCGCTGAAGAAAATACGCGTGTCGTCGTCGATCATTACCCACGACGCCCAGAGGGTGCTGTTGCCATCGAACAGGCCACGGCCGGAAAAGTGTTGTGACGGCGTGGCGATGAATTGGATGCCATCGATTTCTGTGCCTTGCCACCAATCGAATTGACGGACTTTGCTGGCGTCGATGCCCCATTTGATCAAGGTGTCGCCCACGCCCAGCGGTGTCAGGAAGTGTTGGGTCTTGTCCGCCAGTTTCAACACGGCCGCATGATCCAGGTGATCGTAGTGGTCGTGGGACAGGATCACCGCTTCGATCGGTGGTAAGTCTTCCAGGCTGATGGGCGGCTGGTGGAAACGCTTGGGGCCGGCCCATTGAATCGGTGAGGCGCGCTCAGCGAAGACCGGGTCGGTGATCCAGAACTTGTCGCGCAACTTGAGCAATACCGTGGAATGGCCGAGTCGGTAGACGCTGTGGTTTGGCGCAGCGATCAGTGCCGCTTGAGTCAGGGGTTGTACCGGCACCGGCGCGCTCGGGCGAGTGTTGCGCGGTTTATTGAAAATGGCGTTCCACAGGATGTTGATGGTTTTGCCGAAACTCAAACGCCGAATCGGCGTGTGGTTTTGGTACTGCCCTTGAGCCTGTCGAGAGGCTTCTGGTGGGGAGGCGTTTTCCGCCGGGGACGTTGAATTGGCCATGACTGAATGACTCCAGAAAAACCGCACGCAACACGATTTTCCGTTTGGGACGATAAATGGCCAAAGCACGCACGCATCAGCCGAACACTCTATTTTTGCTGGGCTGGATTAACAAAACATTACACTGCCCAGTGTAGTTTCAAGGTTGCATCAAAGCCGATGCCAAGTAAACTTCCGAGTGTAATTTTCATGTTCCTCCTGCCGAAGCGTATTTATGACAGCTCCACAGCGCCTCACTGACCGAAAACGCGAAGCCATCATTCAGGCGGCGATTGTCGAGTTCCGCGACAACGGTTTCGAAACCACCAGCATGGACAAGATTGCTGCCACGGCCGGTGTGTCGAAGCGCACGGTGTACAACCATTTCCCCAGCAAGGAAGAATTGTTCGCCGAAATTCTCAATCAGTTATGGACGCGGGTGACAGCAAAACAGGAGACGTCCTACCGCCCGGACGTGCCACTGCGCGACCAGTTACGCCAACGGCTGATGGAAAAGTTGCAGATGTTGAGCGACGACAACTTTCTCGATCTGGCACGGGTAGCGATCGCGGCGACGATCCATTCCCCTGAACGTGCCCAGAACATGGTGGCGCGCATGGGCGAGCGGGAAGAAGGCCTGACCGTATGGATTCGCGCCGCCCAAGCCGATGGGCGCTTGAAAGCGATTGCCCCCGAATTTGCTGCGCAGCAAGTTCAGGGGCTGCTCAAATCCTTTGCATTCTGGCCACAGATTTCTATGGGCATGCCCAGCTTGTCGGCTGAGATGCAAAGCACGGTGGTGGAGTCGGCGCTGGATATGTTTCTGGCCTGTTACCAGCAGTGATAAATGACAAGTTCGGCTGCTGAATAAAGCGGCCGTGACTCTCAAGTTTACCGTTGCAATGTATTTCAGAGCGGGCCGCCATCGCTCGCAAGTAGCTTCCACTGGGGATTTATGAGCGCCACAGATCCAGTGTGGGAGCTAGCCTGCTAGCGATGAGGCCCGTCCAATCACCACAAAACCTCAGCCCCGCACCAAACTCCGCACCGCTGAAATCTCCGGCACATCCCGACGATTCATGTACACGCGCAACGGTTCGGTGATGTTGATCCGGTCATCGATGTTCTGGTCCAGCAGCAGTTGAATCAAATCGCGTTTGAGGGTCATCGACTGCGACGGGCCGGCAGCCCAGACAAATTCGCTGGTGGGGATGATGCCGTCATCCGCCACGTCCATGCCGAACGAATCTTCGCTGAAGCGCACGATGTAATGGCCGGTCTTGCGGTTGAGGCCGACGAAACCTTTGAGCTCGTCGGCAGCCTGGCAGATGAGCTGGGAAGTGATGCGCATGGTAAACCTCACTGGGGTGATCGTTGGTTTACACGCAGAGCAGGCATGGCGATGTCCCTCTGCCGGGGACGTTGCGCACAAGCGTACTGCAAACAAGCACACAAAAGCGCTGACGAAAATCAGCTTTAAGCACGTTTATGTCGGTCTCGCGATAGCGCCCGCAACACTCAGTTGTTAAAAGGGACGTCTTTGAAAATCATCGCGAAAGGATCTCGACCATGTCTGCAACCTTCACTAAAAGCGCCCTGCTCCTGGGTTTGCTGCTTGGCCTCAGTCAGGCTCAGGCGGCCAGCGAACCAAGCCCTACGGCTCTGGCCTCTGGTTTGGGCATCCCGCACCCGGCGGTGATCGCCCACCGTGGCGCGTCTTTCGATGCACCGGAATCCACCGCCGCCGCATACAAACTCGCCCGCGACCTGGGTGCCGATTACCTGGAACTGGACCTGCAACGCAGCAAGGACGGCGTGCTGTTCGCCCTGCACGATAACAACCTGCAGCGCACCACCGACGTTGCCAGCAAATTCCCCGAGCGCAAGGACAGCCCGGCCAACGCGTTTACCATGGCCGAGCTGAAAACCCTCGATGCCGGCAGCTGGTTCAACACCGCGCACCCGGATCGCGCTCGCCCGTCCTACGCCGGCCTGAAAATTCTGACCCTCGATGAAATTATCGACATCGCCCAAGGCAACTCGCAGCACAAGCCCGGCCTGTACATCGAAACCAAGGAGCCCAAGCAATTTCCCGGCATCGAACATGATCTGAAACAGAAACTGCAAACCCGTGGCTGGCTCAGCCCGGCAGGTTCGAAGCTGGCGAAAAGCGAGCTCGCAGTCGGTCA
The DNA here is from genome assembly GCF_900187615.1 of Pseudomonas sp. Irchel s3f7. Lineage (GTDB taxonomy): Bacteria > Pseudomonadota > Gammaproteobacteria > Pseudomonadales > Pseudomonadaceae > Aquipseudomonas. The sequence goes on from NZ_FYDO01000018.1 coordinate 64,178, forward strand.
AGGCAAAGGCAAGGTGATCCTGCAAACCTTCGAGAAAAACAGCCTCGAACTGCTGCAAAAGGAAATGCCGCAAGTGCCGAAAATCCTGTTGTTGTGGGTCGGCGAAGGCAGCATCGAACCGCAATCGACGGTCTCGTTTGCCCAGTCCGGCGAGAAAGACAAAGCCGCCTACTACGCCAAACAGCAACCCAAGGACAAAGCCGAGTTCCAGCGTTGGGTCGACTACGCCAAGACCCAGGGCGCTATCGGCACCGGCCCGTCCGCTGCGCTCACCCAAGGTGGCGATCAGAGTTACTCGGACCTGGTGCAACCGTGGATGAACCAGTACACCCACGATCAGGGCCTGCTGGTGCACGTCTACACCATCGACGAGGTGGTTGATTATCAGAAAGTCATGGACGCTGGTGTCGACGGCATCTTCACCAACCGCGCCAGCGAACTGCTGAAGTTCTACAAACGCCCGGCCCCCGCCAGCGTGGCGCAAGTCCTGCAGAACAACGGCTATTAAAAGGACGACGCAAAACCTGTAGGAGCGTGGCTTGCCCGCGATAGCGCAATGTCAGTCAACATTGATGTTGGAGCTGACGGCCTCTTTGCGGGCAGCCACGTTCCCACAGAAGTTGATGCAAGACATGTAGAAGAATTTAAGGGTGGATTAAGTTACACCGGCTAACCTGATTTCACTTAAACAGCTCAACAAGGAAAGACATCATGAAGACTCTGACTGCCCTGTTCACCGCCGCTGCCCTGACCCTCACCGCTGGTTTGGCCCAGGCCGATGTTCCTGTCGACCAGATTCCTCAGTTGGTCAAGGACGGCAAGATCAAGCCGCTGGAAGAGCTGAACCAGATCGTCCTGAAGCTGCACCCGGGCGCCACCATTGCCGACAGCGACCTGGACAACCACTTCAACGGTTTCGAGTACGAAGTCGAACTCAAAGACGCCAAAGGCGTTGAATGGGACGTTGATCTGAACGCCGCGACCGGCGAAGTTCTGAAGAACAAAAAAGACGACTGATGCACACCGCTTTGTAGGAGCCGGCTTGCTGGCGATGAACGATGACGCGATCAACTTGATGACCGCGTTGCCTGGATCGCCAGCAAGCCGGCTCCTACAAGGCCCGGGAAGATGTGATTTTGTCACACAACAAAAAGCCGCACGATTTTCGGATCTTGCGGCTTTTTTGCGCCTGCGTGATCGTTCAAGTCATCACGCGCTCAGTCGTGCCGTCACTTCATTCAACTGCCCCGACAAGCCATGCAGTGCGCTGCACGTTGTCCAGGTTGGTGCTGGCGATGCTGCCAAAGCGGTTCTTGAGGAAAAGCGACAGTCCCTACCGCAACCGTTCGCAGTTATTTTTCAGTCACAAAAACGTCATCCTCGCTTGCGATGATGCCGCTCACGTGAACCTGTAAATCCTGCGACAGGCGTTTCCCTTTGCGAGCTCTCATGAACCACAGCATCGATCAAAGCCATCGCGACCCGGATCTGTTCGGCCTGCTTTACGGGTTCAGTTTTCGCCCCGGCGAACGCGGCCGGGAGATCGATTCGGCCGAGGCGTTGCGATGCCTGCAACATCCGGAAGACGACGAGCAATTTCTGTGGCTGCACCTGAACCTCGCCCACGCCGCGTGCGAGCGCTGGATGAAAAGTCATCTGGAGTTACCCAATGAGTTTTTCGAAGCGCTGCATGAGGGCTCGCGTTCGACGCGCATCGAGCACGTCGACTCGACGCTGCTGGCGGTGGTCAACGACGTGGTGTTCAACCTCAGCAGCATGGTCTCCTCCGACGTCTCGACGTTGTGGGTGTGCGCCCGTCGTCGGCTGATCATCAGCGCCCGCCTGCAACCGCTGCACTCGGTGGACAAATTGCGCTCGTCGGTGAAGGCAGGTGAACGCTTTCGTTCGCCGCTGGAATTGCTGGTGCATCTGCTGCGCGACCAGGGCGAGGTGCTGACCCAGATCGTGCGCAAGACCAGCCTGAGCGTGGATCAGATCGAAGACGAATTGCTGTCCTCGCGACTGTCGAACAACCGCGCAGAGCTAGGCGCCAATCGACGGGTGTTGGTGCGCCTGCAACGCCTGCTGGCGCTGGAGCCGGGCTCGTTGCTGCGCCTGCTCAACCGTCCACCGCAATGGCTGCAAAAAGAGGACGTGAAGGAGTTGCGCAAATCTACCGAGGAGTTTGCGCTGATCATCAACGACCTCACGGCGCTGGGTGAGCGGATCAAGCTGTTGCAGGAAGAAATCGCCGCCAACCTCAACGAACAAAGTAACCGCACACTGTTTACCCTGACAGTGGTGACGGTGCTGGCCTTGCCGATTAACATCATCGCCGGTTTCTTCGGCATGAACGTCGGCGGCGTACCGCTTTCCCAGGATCCGGAAGGCTTCTGGATTCTGGTGGCGCTGGTGGCGACGTTCACCGTGATTGCCGGACGCTGGGCATTTCGCAAGCGACAGGATTACTAAACGCCGGAGTATTCTGTAGGAGCGAGCTTGCTCCCATAGGGCTCCATGTCACACGGCAGATCTAATCACCTCCCCCAACCAAACCATGAACACCCTTACCCGCAGCGGCAAATGCCGTTGCCGGGCATAAAGCAACGACACCCCCAATGACGGTGCGTTGAACTGCGGCAACACCTCCACCAACTCACCGCGGCGCAAATACTTTTGCATGCCCATCCTCGGCGCCTGGATCAAACCGAATCCCCCCAGACACGCTGACTCATAGGCATCGGTGCTGTTGACCGTGACGCTGCCAATCATCGGCACTCGCTGCACCTGGCTTTCGTCCACGTAGACAAAACCTTCCGAGCGCGAGCCCAGCACGCCGACGTAATGCACCAGTCGATGCTGCGCCAGGTCTTCAAGTCGTTGCGGCATGCCATGACGCCGCAAGTATTCCGGGCTGGCGCAATTGATCATGCCCAAGTCACACAGATGCCGCGCCACCACCGATTGATCCTGTTGCGCACCGATCCGCAGCACGCAATCAAACCCTTCGGCGAGCAAGTCGACCCGGCGATCGGTGCTGCTGATTTCCAGCTCAAGCAGCGGATGACGCTCCATGAATTCCGGCAGGCGCGGCATCACCAAACGACGGGCCAGAATATTCGGCAGGTCGATACGAATCCGACCAACCAGCGACGCCTCGTCCTGACGAAACAGGCCCTCGATTTCATCCATGTGCGACAGCAGATCCTTGCTGCGCTCGTACAACACCAGACCATCCTGCGTCGCCTGGACCTTGCGCGTGGTGCGTTGCAGCAGACGGGCACCGAGCAACGCTTCCAGCGCCTGCACATGCTCTGAGACCGTTGACCGGGGCAAGCCAAGACTTTCTCCAGCCAACGTGAAACTCGACATTTCGCTGACCCGGACAAAGGTGCGCAACAGTTCCAGTTTGTTCATGGTTCGCCCTGCAATTGTTCGGATTATCCGACCAGTGATTCCGATTTCACCCTGTTTATCACCCCTCAGCGGATAAATAAACTTCCTCACATCAACCGCCCACTGCAAAAGAGGAAGCCCCATGAACCGTAAAATCGCACTGATCACCGGCGCCAGCCGCGGCCTCGGCAAGAATGCCGCCCTGCACCTGGTCACCCAGGGCATCGACATCATCGGCACCTACAACAGCCGTGCCGATGAAGCACGGGCGCTGGTGGCGGAAGTTGAAAGCCTTGGTGGTCGCGCCGTGATGCTGCAACTGGATGTCGGCCAGAGTGAAAGCTTCGCGGCCTTCAGCAGCGAGGTCGCGCAGGTCTTGCGCAATCATTTCGACCGCGAGCACTTCGATTTCCTGATCAACAACGCCGGGATCGGACTGCATGCGAACTTCGTCGACACCACCGTCGAACAGTTCGATTTGCTGGTGAACATCCAATTCAAGGGACCGTTCTTCCTCACGCAAAATTTGTTGCCATTGATCAATGACGGTGGACGCATCATCAACATTTCCAGCGGCCTCGCCCGTTTCAGCCTGCCGGGTCATAGCGCCTATGCAGCGATGAAGGGTGCGATGGAAGTGCTGACGCGTTACCAGGCCAAGGAACTGGGTGCCCGCAACATCACGGCGAACATCCTGGCACCCGGTGCGATCGAAACGGATTTCGGTGGTGGAGCGGTTCGGGACAACTCCGCGCTGAACACCCTCGTGGCGAACAACACCGCGCTGGGTCGCGCCGGTTTGCCGGATGACATTGGTGCCGCGATTGCGCTGCTGTTGGCGCCGGGAAGCCAGTGGATCAATGGGCAGCGCGTGGAAGCGTCAGGCGGGATGTTTTTGTAAACATGAACACTGCATAAAACCCTGTGGCGAGGGAGCTTGCTCCCGCTGGAGCGCAAAGCGGTCCCTTTTTCCGATTACTTTGCAATCGAACGGGAGCAAGCTCCCTCGCCACAAACATACAACTCAGCAAACTTCGCGAACCACCAACATCCGCTCCCGCACCACGTCATACACCCAGTGATAGATGTAGGTGTACGGCAGGAAGAACAGCAACACGCCGATGTCCAGCAAAAATGCCTGCCACAGGCTGACACTCAGCCACCAGGCAATCAGCGGCACACCCATCGCCACCAAGCCGCCTTCAAACAGCAACGCATGCACAACGCGGGTCCAGGCGTTATGGGCAATGGCAAAGCGTTTGAGCGCACGGTCGAACATCCCGTTGAACACCACGTTCCAGCCCAGGGCCAGGGCGGCAATGAGGACGGTCACCATGCCCATTTCCAGCATGGGTTTGTCCATGATCCACGCCAGCAACGGCGTACAAATGAGGATGGCCAGCAGTTCGAAGCCGATGGCCTGGAAAATTCGTTCGGTGATGGATTTGTTGGCGCTCATGGCCTGACTCCTTGAACAACTTGATGACTGACTGTGGTTGTCATGATCCGTCATCACACCGATACTTCATAACCAATAACCATCGATCAAGGCGATAGTTCATGGCCTCCCACGAAGTACTGATGGCGTTTGTCGAAGCCGCGACCCAAGGCTCGTTCTCCGCTGCGGCGCGCAAACTGGGCCGCAGTCAGTCGACCATCAGCGCGGCAGTTGCCAGCCTGGAGATCGATCTGAACCTGACCCTGTTCGACCGCAGCAGCCGCAAGCCCAGCCTGACACCGGCCGGGCACGTCATGTTGCAACGGGCCGAAGAGATTCTTGCGGCCACCAGCCGGCTGGAAATGACCGCCAGCCAACTGTCCCAAGGGGTCGAGCCCAAATTGACCGTGGCACTTTCCGACACCTATCAGTCGGACCGCTTCGAAGACGCGCTCAGTGCTTTCGAGCAGCGTTACCCGGACCTTGAACTCGAATGCCTGATCGCTGAATGCGAGGACCTTGTGGCCCTTGTGCAAAGCGGCCGGGCGCACGTGGCATTCGCCGAAATGCAGGACAGTTATCCACCGGACCTGGTCAGCTCGACGGTAGACGAGCGCACTGAATTTGCCTTGTTCGCGTCTCCCCGGCACCCGCTGGCGACGCAGAAAAACATCAATCAGGACCTGCTGTATCAGCACCGCGAGTTGCGTCTGGCGACCATCGTCAATCCGTATGAAAGTCGGGCGAAGGGCCGCGTCTGGTCGGCGCCAAGTTATCTGATGCTGCTGGAAATGGCCCAGGGCGGGTTCGGCTGGGCGCCATTGCCGCGCTGGCTGGTGGAGCGCTTCGGCCCGGGCACGTTGCAGGAACTGGACGTCCGCGGCTGGCCGAAAACGGTGTCGGTGGGGGCGCTGTGGTCGCGCTTGAACCCGCCAGGCCCGGCGGGGAGCTGGTTGCTCGGCAAGATGCTGGAATAACGCTGCAGCCAATCGCGGGTTATCATGCCCGCCTCCGTCCCGCCGCGATTCCAGACCATGACTTACAGCGTTTCCCCCATCGGCTTCGTGCACTCCTGCTTCAAGGAAAAGTTTGCGATTCCGCGCCAGCCGCAACTGGCACCGGCCGCACGTGGCGTCCTGGAATTGGTGGCGCCTTTTGATCAGGGGGATGCAGTGCAGGGGCTGGAACAGGTCAGCCATGTCTGGCTGTTGTTTCTGTTCCATCAGGCCCTGGAAGAAAAGCCACGTTTGAAGGTGCGCCCGCCTCGCCTCGGCGGCAACAAATCCATGGGTGTGTTCGCCACGCGCGCGACGCATCGCCCCAATGGCATCGGGCAGTCTGTGGTCAAACTGGACAAAGTCGAAGCCAATCGTCTGTGGATTTCCGGGATCGACCTGTTGGACGGCACTCCCGTGCTCGACATCAAACCCTACGTGCCCTACGCCGACATCATCGATTCGGCCTCCAACAGCATCGCCAGCGCGGCACCGCAGTTGATTACCGTGCATTGGGCAGACTCAGCGCTGCAACAGGCTCACGGACACGCTCAGCGTCTTGGTGAACCATTGGTTGAGCTGATTGAACAATGCCTGGCGCAAGACCCGCGGCCGGCGTACCAGACACCCGCACCGGAAAGAGAATACGGCGCGCAGTTCTGGGACGTGGATGTGCGGTGGCATTACCCGACACCGGAATTGATTCGGGTGCTTGAGGTCATCCCCGCAAACGCATAATCCGCAAAAACGAAAAAGCCCGCGCTGCCTTCTCAGGCTGCGCGGGCTTTCTTGTTGTGTCCTGTAGGAGCGCGATAACGGTCTGATTTCAGCACCGATGTCGACGGAACGAACGCCATCGCTGGCAAGCCAGCGCCTACAGGTGACCTTCGGTCACTTCTCGACGAACGCACGCTCGATCAGGTAATCACCCGGCTCGCGCATCCGCGGCGAGACTTTCAGACCGAAGCTGTTCAGTACTTCGCTGGTCTCGTCGAGCATGCTCGGGCTGCCGCACAACATGGCGCGGTCGTCCTGCGGGTTGATCGGCGGCAGGCCGATGTCGCTGAACAGCTTGCCACTGCGCATCAGGTCGGTCAGGCGACCTTCGTTCTCGAACGGCTCGCGGGTAACGGTCGGGTAGTAGATCAACTTGTCACGCAGCGCATCACCGAAGAACTCGTTCTGCGGCAGGTGCTCGGTGATGAACTCGCGGTAGGCGACTTCGTTGACGTAACGCACGCCGTGGCACAGGATCACTTTTTCGAAACGCTCGTAGGTTTCCGGATCCTGGATGACGCTCATGAACGGCGCCAGACCGGTACCGGTGCTGAGCAGGTACAAGTGTTTGCCAGGCTTCAAGTCATCCAGCACCAGCGTGCCGGTAGGCTTCTTGCTGATGATGATCTCGTCGCCTTCCTTCAGGTGCTGCAACTGGGAAGTCAGCGGACCATCCGGCACCTTGATGCTGAAGAATTCGAGATGCTCTTCCCAGTTCGGGCTGGCAATCGAATAAGCGCGCATAAGCGGGCGGCCGTTGGGCTGTTGCAGGCCGATCATCACGAACTGACCGTTCTCGAAGCGCAGGCCCGGATCGCGGGTGCACTTGAAGCTGAACAGAGTGTCGTTCCAGTGATGAACACTGAGGACACGCTCGTGGTTCATGTTGCTCATGTACGTGGGACTCCTGGAGATTAGGTCTGCGCTAGCTCATTCGGACGAGCGCTGCGGCGCGCAATTGCATCGCATTCTAATAGCGACGACAATATCTGTTAACTGGATTATTAAGATAAGGGTTATCGGTTATATCGATATGCGATTTACTCTTCGTCAACTACAAGTCTTCGTCGCCGTCGCCCAGCAGGAGAGCGTATCCCGTGCTGCGGGCCTGCTCAACCTCTCGCAATCGGCGGCGAGCACCTCGATCACCGAACTGGAGCGCCAATGCAGCTGCCAGTTGTTCGACCGTGCCGGCAAACGACTGAGCCTCAACGCGCTGGGCAGGCAATTGCTGCCGCAAGCTGTCGCCCTGCTGGACCAGGCCAAGGAAATCGAGGACCTGCTCAATGGCAAATCGGGTTTCGGCTCACTGGCGGTGGGCGCGACGCTGACCATCGGCAACTACCTGGCGACCCTGCTGATCGGCAGCTTCATGCAGCGCCATCCGGAAAGCCAGGTAAAGCTGCACGTGCAGAACACTGCCAATATCGTGCAACAAGTGGCTCACTATGAAATTGATCTGGGTCTAATCGAAGGCGATTGCAGCCACCCGGACATCGAAGTACAGAGCTGGGTCGAAGACGAATTGGTGGTGTTTTGCGCCCCGCAGCATCCGCTGGCCAAGCGTGGCACGGCGACCATGGACGAACTGAGCCACGAAGCATGGATTTTGCGAGAGCAAGGTTCGGGCACGCGGCTGACTTTCGACCAAGCCATGCGCCACCATCGCAGCGCGTTGAATGTCCGCCTGGAGCTGGAGCACACCGAAGCGATCAAGCGCGCGGTGGAGTCTGGTTTGGGGATTGGCTGTATTTCGCGGCTGGCGTTACGCGATGCATTCCGCCGCGGCAGTCTCGTCGCGGTGGAAACGCCGGATCTGGACCTGTCGCGGCAGTTCTACTTCATCTGGCACAAACAGAAATACCAGACTTCGGCGATGCGCGAGTTCCTCGATCTGTGCCGCGCCTTCACCGCCGGGGTCCAGCGCAGCGACGAGATCGTGTTGCCGACCATCGCTTAAAGCAGAATAACGGCCCACACCAGCGCGATCATGCTCAACGCCACGAATTGGGCGGCACTGCCCATGTCCTTGGCATTCTTGGACAGCGGGTGCAATTCAAGGGAAATACGGTCGATGGCCGCTTCCACTGCCGAATTAAGCAACTCGACGATCAACGCCAGCAGACAGACAGCAATCAGCAACGCCTGCTCCACTCGACTGACGTTCAGGAAGAACGACAACGGAATCAGGATGGCATTGAGCAACACCAGTTGCCGAAAAGCGGCTTCACCGGTGAAAGCTGCGCGCAGGCCGTCCAGCGAGTAGCCGGAAGCGTTGAGAATACGTTTAAGGCCGGTCTGGCCTTTGAAAGGTGACATAGAGTAGGCAACTGACTTAGAGAAGTGGGAAAGCTAGATTAACCAAAGTCAAAAAAGCGTGAAGCCGCCAACCATCAATGGCTGGAAATTGACTCAAGTTGTTGCAAGAGCAGCGCGGCCTGGGTACGGGTCCGCACATTCAGCTTACGGAAAATCGCAGTCACGTGCGCCTTGATGGTCGCCTCGGAAACACTCAATTCATAAGCAATCTGTTTGTTCAGCAAGCCTTCGCAAACCATGGTCAGCACCCGGAATTGCTGGGGTGTCAGGCTGGCAAGCCCTTCACTGGCAGCCTTGGCTTCATCGGAAACGCTGACCGCTTCGAACGCCTGCGGAGGCCAGAAAACGTCGCCGTCGAGTACGGCACGCACGGCTTTCTGAATGACCCCAAGATCGCTGGATTTTGGAATAAAGCCGCTGGCGCCGAACTCACGGGATTTGACCATGATGGTCGCCTCTTCCTGAGCCGAGACCATGACCACCGGAATCTGTGGGTACTGACCACGCAACAGGACCAGCCCGGAAAAACCGTAGGCGCCCGGCATGTTCAGGTCCAGCAGCACCAGATCCCAATCGGCTTTTTCGGTGAGGCGGGTTTCCAGTTCGGCAATGCTCGCCACTTCCACCAGACGGACATCCGGCCCAAGGCCCAACGTCAGCGCTTGATGCAAGGCACTTCGAAAAAGTGGGTGGTCATCGGCAATCAGGATTTCGTATGTGGCCATTATTCAAATGATCCTGTTTTTCATGGAAAGCCCGATGCATTCGGGCCTCGCCAAAGCAACGCCAGGCACAGCCACGCAGCTGCACTGACAAGGCACGCTCAACGCCAAAAACGGCGTTGAAAACTCTGGTCGTACCTAATCGGCGCCAAGCATGCCCAGCGAAGCCGGGGTGGTCAAGCAGCATGGCCACTACACTTTATTGCAGTATGCGCGACAATCAGTCCAGCACTGGGGTTGTCGACTGAACATAGGGCATCAACTCGGCATGGGCCGGGGTCGAGACGTTCATTTCAAGCTGATGCTTGGCATCGAGATAATGCTGGCTGAACACGTCGAAATAGGCGTCCAGCGCTGAAGCCGCGTCCGTATCGCCGGCAAGATCAAGGCACAACGCCGCGACTTCCGCCGTACACAGGTGCTCGCTTCGCGTGGACCGGCGCAACCGGTAGCGGGACAGTTTTTCGGGCAGCAGACTGAGTATCGGCAATCCATCGAAATACGGACTTTTTCGGAAAATCTTCCGTGCTTCAGTCCAGGTCGCATCCAACAGGATGAAGAGCGGGCGTTTATCACTGTCGACATCGACGCTGTTGGTCACGCGCTCCGGCGCAACATACTCACCCGGGAACACCAGATAAGGCTGCCATTGCGGATCGGACAACAACGCCAGCAATTGCGGATCGATTTCGGTGCGAGACCAGATGAACGCATGGTTGTCAGCGACCACATCAGCGATCAGCCAACCGGTATTGCTCGGCTTGAACACTTCCTTGTTGGTCATGATCAGGCAAACCCCGGAGCGAGACTGGACCTTGGGGCGCCAGGCACACAAGCAGTGGCTCTGAATGACCCGACAGTCGTGGCAACGCGGTGCCCGCCAGCCACGGGCCTGAATCGGCTTGATCCCTTCTTCTTCGCGCTGGTCACGCAGGCGGGCTACGGCGTTGGGGGCATGACTCATCGCAGGCAACACCGGCGGGGAAGGAAAATCGACACGAAAAACACTCGGCAGGGCAAATAGAGTGGGCAGTTTACCAGACCGTTTAGCGCAAGCCTGTACCGTCCGGGCCTGCTCTCCTATAATTCGCCGCCACTGAACGCACAGTCACGTGATAGGTCAAACCACCCATCACCGCCCCAGGAGAGTTTCATGCTGCGCCTTATCGTTCCCACCGCTGCCATTCTGCTGGCGTCGTCCTTCAACGCTCAGGCCGCATCCTTGAGTGAGCAGAATCTGAACAGAGAGCTGCGAAACGTTGCCGCACAAAGCAGCGTCGGCACTCCACGGGCCATCAATGAAGACATTCTCGATCAGGGCTACACCGTCGAAGGCAACACATTGATCAACCACTTGAGCGTACAAAGCAGCCACGCCGACAAGATGCGCGCCGACCCGAAGGCCGTGTACTTCCAGCTTGGCGCTTCTGTCTGCAACAACCCGTCCTACCGCAAGTTGATGGCCAAGGGCGCGGTTATGCGTTACGACTTCACCGAGGTCAAGACCAACCGTGCGATCGGCTCGGCCAGCTACCAGGAATCGGATTGCCCGAAAGCGGCGCCGAAGAAAAAGTAGTCAATTGGAATTGGCGCGTCGCTGTTCATCCTCGGCGCGCAGTTCTGCCAGCAATGCCTGCAAGTAATGCGATCGATGCTCACTGCGCTGCAAACGTCGGCAGCACTCCTCTTCGAGGCTCAAATGATGGGTCTCGGCTGATGACTTCAGCAATTGATACAGCTGTGTATCAATTTCCAGAATGACTCTGGTCATGGCTTCCCGCCTCCCTGCACGTTCACTCGTATCGAGCGATAAATCCTTGAACCACTTGTGTCGTGCGCCCTGCCGTTGACGCAAAGTTGTCGCGTGCCCCTTGTAACTTAGTAAACCAGAGTCGCCGACACTCGGCGCGGGTTCAGACGAGCGGTGAAACCACGTTGCAAATGGTCATTAAGCGGTTGCCAGGAAAGACTTTGTGGCGCAATGATCAAGGCAGCGAAAATCACTGCAAGGGTCTAGATTTCAGAGTGTCCCGTTCACTTTTCGAGACCGGAAAGAGTCCCCCTAACGCAACATGTTGTGCGAACGTTTCTTTCATTCCAGGGAATAACAGAGCCTGTATGGATGACCCGACGTGCCATTCGGGTCGAGTGGATCGCCCAGGCATGGGCCTGGGCAGACAGCGACACATGAAGTGTCGTGGCATCGACGCAGCTTGTCGGGGCCAAAGGTTCTGTGCAGAAGGAGAAGTTGAATGCCTTACCAACCAAATGACCTCCTGAGCCGTCATTTCGAAGAAAGCGGCCACGACCTCATCAGCAAGGTTGAAGAGCAACTCAACCTTGTTTCACCCAACAGCCCGAACATTCCGATTTACCGCGACATGATCCTGACCGTGCTGCGCATGGCCCAGGAAGACCATAACCGCTGGAACGCCAAGATCACCCTGCAAGCCCTGCGCGAACTGGAGCATGCGTTTCGTGTACTCGAACAGTTCAGGGGGCGACGCAAAGTGACTGTTTTCGGTTCGGCCCGCACCCCGGTCGAACATCCGTTGTACGCGATGGCCCGAGAGCTTGGCGCCGCCCTGGCACGCTCCGATCTGATGGTCATTACCGGTGCCGGTGGCGGCATCATGGCCGCAGCACATGAAGGGGCCGGCCTGACCCACAGTTTGGGATTCAACATCACCCTGCCGTTCGAACAACACGCCAACCCGACCGTCAACGGCACGACCAACCTGCTGCCCTTCCACTTCTTCTTTACCCGCAAGCTGTTCTTCGTCAAGGAAGCCGATGCGCTGGTGCTGTGCCCCGGAGGTTTCGGTACGCTGGATGAAGCGCTGGAAGTGCTGACACTGATCCAGACCGGCAAGAGCCCGCTGGTGCCGGTGGTTTTGCTGGACGCACCCGGCGGCAAATTCTGGCAAGGGGCGCTGGACTTCATTCACCAGCAACTGGAGGAAAACAGTTACATCCTGCCAACCGACATGAAGCTGGTCAGACTGGTCTACAGCGTGGAAGAAGCGGTTGATCACATCAATCAGTTCTACAGTAACTTCCACTCCAGCCGCTGGCTCAAGCATCAGTACTTGATTCGCATGAACCATACACTCAGCGAGCGCGCACTCGAACACATGCAGGAAGCGTTTGCCGACCTGTGCCTGAGCGAGCATTTCCATCAGCATGCCTACAACGGCGAAGAACACGACGAAGCGCAGTTCAGTCACCTGGTGCGCCTGGCCTTCAACTTCAATGCTCGTAACCATGGTCGACTGCGTGAACTGGTGGACTACATCAACCTGCCGGAAAACTGGGCACAAACCAAACCCCAGGGGCAAGAACGTACACGGGAGTCATCGAAAGTTACGTGAAGGCATAAAAAAACGGCCCGCTATCAAGTAGCGAGCCGTTTCATTCAATCGTCCATCCCTCGGCCGCTGAGTAGGCGGCTGATCATTTCCATGGAATATCCCCGATACGCCAGGAACCTGCCTTGCTTGGCGCGTTCTCGCACGTCTACCGGTATTTCACCGGAAAACTTGCGTCGCCAGGTATCCGCCAGTTGCGCCTGCCAGTCGATTCCGCTTTCGCGCAAGGCGAGTTCGATGTCGCTACGTTGCAGGCCGCGCTGGCTCAACTCTTCACGAATACGCAAAGGGCCGTAACCAGAACGGGCGCGGTAGGAAACGAAGCTTTCGAGATAACGGGTTTCGGACAACAGGCCCTCTTCCGTCAAGCGGTCGAGTGCTGTTTCGATCATTTCAGGGAGGGCGCCGCGCTGACGCAGTTTACGCGTCAGCTCGACTCGACCGTGCTCGCGTCGCGCGAGCAGGTCCATTGCGGTTCGCCGCACCGCGACGAGTGTATCCAGTACGGCGGTCATCGCTTCGATCAGATATCAGCGTCAGCCAGATCGACTTCGGTCTCTTTGACCGCAGAGGCTTTAGCGTCTGCTACCGACGAAGGGGACAGCAGCTTGTCACGCAGTTGCTTCTCGAGGGTGGCCGCGATATCCGGGTTATCCGCCAGGTACTTGGCCGAGTTGGCCTTGCCCTGACCGATCTTGGTGCCGTTGTAGGCATACCAGGCACCGGACTTCTCGACGAAACCGTGCAGAACACCCAGGTCGATCATCTCACCGTTGAGATAGATACCCTTGCCGTAAAGAATCTGGAACTCGGCCTGACGGAACGGCGAAGCCACCTTGTTCTTAACGACTTTGACGCGGGTTTCACTACCGACGACTTCATCACCTTCTTTCACCGCGCCAGTGCGGCGGATGTCCAGACGAACCGATGCGTAGAACTTCAGCGCGTTACCACCGGTGGTGGTTTCCGGGCTGCCGAACATCACGCCGATTTTCATACGGATCTGGTTGATGAAGATCACCAGGCAGTTGGCGTTCTTGATGTTACCGGTGATTTTACGCAGCGCCTGGGACATCAGACGGGCTTGCAGGCCCACGTGCATGTCACCCATTTCGCCTTCGATTTCAGCCTTTGGCACCAGGGCGGCCACGGAGTCGACGATGATCACGTCGACCGCGTTGGAACGCACCAGCATGTCGGTGATTTCGAGGGCCTGTTCGCCGGTGTCCGGCTGGGACACCAGCAGGTCGTCGACGTTGACGCCCAGCTTGCCGGCGTATTCAGGGTCGAGGGCGTGTTCGGCGTCGACGAATGCGCAAGTCGCGCCGGCTTTTTGAGCCTGGGCGATCACGGACAAGGTCAGTGTGGTTTTACCGGAAGATTCAGGACCGTAGATTTCAACAATACGGCCTTTTGGCAGACCGCCGATGCCGAGAGCAATGTCCAGACCCAGAGAGCCAGTGGAAATGGCCGGGATCGCCTGACGGTCCTGATCGCCCATACGCATTACGGCACCCTTGCCGAATTGACGTTCGATCTGACCCAGGGCCGCAGCCAAGGCTTTCTTCTTGTTGTCGTCCATTAAAGTCCTCACGTAATCAATAAGGCCTTACGGCCAACACCTGTATAAGTAGCCAGTATTATTCCACAGCGATTCGGTATCGCCTACCCCTGATTTGAGATTTCTGCCGCGGCATAGCGAAGCAACCCCTCTAGCGCGGCCTTCACCGTTTGTCGGCGGACATCATCACGGTTACCGGGGAAGTGCTGTCTCTCGCTGAACACCTCATCCCCCACGCCCCAGGCCAGCCACACCGTGCCGACCGGCTTGTTCGCCGTTCCACCATCCGGCCCGGCGATGCCACTGACGGCCACGGAAAAATACGCGCTGTTTTTTTTCTGCGCGCCCCGGACCATGGCCTCGACCACTTCACGACTGACCGCCCCGACCGTGGTGAACAATTCCACCGGGACATCGAGTTGCAGGGTTTTCTGTCGGTTGGAGTAGGTGACATAACCGGCCTCGAACCATGCCGAACTCCCCGGTATACGGGTGATTGCCTCAGCAATGCCGCCACCGGTGCAAGACTCGGCCGTGGTGACGTGAGCATTGAGAACCTGCAGGTGTCGGCCGAGTTCAGCGGCCAGTTGGGTGATCTCTTTCACAGTCATCTCCTGATCGGGCGGAATGAGGTTAACCGTACACGAGCAAACCGCACTTGCAAGCTGCAGGGTCAATCAAAATGTGAGGAATCGGAGGCTCTGGCAAAAGGTCTCGCGGGGGATCAATCCGCCGTGTCACGGGATGAACGATCAGGAACACCTATACGCTTGGCGGTCCAACGCTCATAAAGCCCGATAACGACGTCCGTTCCGGCCATCGCGGTCAGACAGCCGCCCGCACAAACGGCCCAGATCGAGACATTCGCGGCGTGCAGCAACATGATCGCAGACACGCCGCAAATCATGCTGGAGCCCGACCGCAAGGTCAGGCGACGGACAAGGGGCCAACCCCTCACACCGTCTTTATCGGCACGCCACATTTCACCGGCGACGCCACCAAGAAGTGGCAGAGTGATGACCAGCCAAAGAGGCATATCCAACAACGCATACTGCTCTGCGGTCATTTCGAGCCTCCCTGGATAACCGGTGAAAAATCAGATCTGTCGTCGCCAACTCTCGCCAGACAGACGACAAGAGTATGCATTGATGCATATTCAGTCAATGCACAAGCGCATACAACCGATAAGCCAATGTTTTCCCCAGACGAAAAAAAACCGCACAAGCGGCGGTTTTATCCAAGCATCTGCACAGGCTAGCGGGCGTACATACCCCACCAGAAAACGTGGCCGAGGATGACGATTGGCTCCTCCTGGATATCCTGAAACGTGTAATCCTCGTCGGGATGCTCATCCCGATTGAAGCTGCGCAGTCGAATCCCGGTCGGCAGGCGGTACAGCTGTTTCACCCGCAATTGACCATTGTGATTGATCGCATACAGGTCGCCGTCAACGATATCGCCAATGCCACACTTGCCGGCATTCACACCGACCGTGGCGCCATCGCGCAGGACAGGCAGCATGCTGTTACCGCGCACCGTCACGCATTTGGCCTGATCGAACTGCACACCGTTATGACGCAGGCTGCGCTTGCCGAAACGCAGACTAGAGCGCTCGCTCTCTTCAATGACGAAGCGTCCGGACCCTGCGGCCAATTCAACCTCACGAAGAAAGGGCACCGATACCTCGTCGTCATCGACCGGGGTGTCGTCGTCCCACAGGCTTATGTCCTTGAGCTCCGAGTGCAACTGACCGCGCCCGGCAGTGTTGGCCGCCGTGATATCCACCCGCCCCCGCAATTGGTCGGTGCTCACACAAAAATACTCGGCGATCTTCGAGATGTGTTTATCCGACGGATCGACAATCTTCCCGCCGAGAATCCGCGAGAGCGTGGATTGAGGCACGCCGGTGCGACGGTGAAGCTCCGTGGGGGAGATCCCGTGCTGATCGAGCAGCGCTCTCAGGACAGTAGAAACATTGCGTTTTTGCATAAACGAATAGTGCGTGTTCTCTTCAGAGAAGACAAATGCTCAATTGCATAACAATGCATAAAGCCGTTGAAACACACCACAGGGCGTTCGCGCCTGCGTCCGGCAGACTGCCCATGGTAATCTTGCGTCCATTGCGCAAAAGCCGGGCCGATGTCCCTCCTTTGCCCTACACCTTTCAACGAGTTTTCCAGATTACCAATGAATAAAGCCCTCTCCGACCTGTCCAGCCACACCCCGATGATGCAGCAGTACTGGCGCCTGAAGAACCAGCACCCGGACCAGCTGATGTTCTACCGCATGGGTGACTTCTACGAGATCTTCTACGAGGACGCGAAGAAGGCCGCCAAGTTGCTGGACATCACCCTGACCGCCCGTGGGCAGTCGGCAGGTCAGGCGATTCCGATGTGCGGGATTCCTTATCACGCCGCCGAAGGCTACCTGGCGAAACTGGTGAAGCTCGGTGAGTCGGTGGTGATCTGCGAACAAGTCGGCGACCCGGCCACCAGTAAAGGGCCGGTCGAGCGGCAGGTCGTGCGGATCATCACACCGGGGACAGTGAGTGACGAAGCGCTGCTGGATGAACGCCGGGACAACCTGATCGCCGCGGTACTGGGCGATGAGCGCCTGTTCGGTCTGGCAGTGCTGGACATCACCAGCGGCAACTTCAGCGTGCTGGAAATCAAGGGCTGGGAAAACCTGCTGGCAGAGCTGGAGCGGGTCAACCCGGTTGAGTTGTTGATCCCGGACGATTGGCCGAAGGATCTACCAGCGGAAAAACGCCGTGGGGTTCGTCGCCGTGCGCCGTGGGATTTTGAGCGCGATTCGGCGCTGAAAAGTCTTTGTCAGCAATTCTCCACCCAGGACCTCAAAGGTTTTGGCTGCGAAAACCTGACCCTGGCCATCGGTGCCGCCGGTTGCCTGCTGGCTTATGCGAAGGAAACCCAGCGCACCGCCCTGCCGCACTTGCGCAGCCTGCGCCATGAGCGCCTGGACGATACGGTGGTGCTGGACGGCGCCAGCCGTCGTAACCTGGAACTCGATACCAACCTGGCGGGCGGTCGCGACAACACGCTGCAATCGGTGGTTGATCGTTGCCAGACGGCCATGGGCAGCCGCCTGCTGACCCGCTGGTTGAATCGCCCACTGCGAGACTTGACCGTTCTGCTGGCACGTCAGACCTCAATCACCTGTCTGCTCGACCGCTATCGCTTCGAGCAACTGCAACCCCAGCTCAAGGAAATCGGCGATATCGAGCGGATTCTCGCGCGAATCGGCCTGCGCAATGCACGTCCGCGCGACCTTGCACGCCTGCGCGATGCCCTCGGCGCCCTGCCACAACTGCAAGTGGCAATGACCGAGCTCGAGGCGCCACACCTCCAGCAATTGGCAACCACCACCAGCACCTACCCGGAACTGGCGGCGCTGCTGGAAAAAGCCATCGTCGACAATCCACCGGCGGTCATCCGTGACGGCGGCGTGCTGAAGACCGGTTACGACAGCGAACTCGATGAACTGCAATCGCTCAGCGAAAACGCCGGGC
The DNA here is from genome assembly GCF_900187615.1 of Pseudomonas sp. Irchel s3f7. Lineage (GTDB taxonomy): Bacteria > Pseudomonadota > Gammaproteobacteria > Pseudomonadales > Pseudomonadaceae > Aquipseudomonas. Next base: position 82,283 of record NZ_FYDO01000018.1, read on the forward strand.
AATTCCTGATCGACCTCGAAGCACGGGAGAAGGCCCGCACTGGCCTGTCCCATCTGAAGGTCGGTTACAACCGCATCCACGGTTACTTCATCGAATTGCCAAGCAAGCAGGCCGAATCAGCACCGGCCGACTATATCCGCCGTCAGACCCTCAAGGGTGCCGAGCGCTTTATCACCCCGGAACTCAAGGCGTTCGAAGACAAGGCGCTGTCCGCCAAGAGCCGTGCCCTGGCCCGCGAAAAGATGCTATACGAGGCATTGCTCGAAGACTTGATCAGCCAACTGCCACCGCTGCAAGACACGGCTGGCGCGCTGGCTGAGCTGGACGTGCTGAGCAACCTGGCCGAACGCGCGCTGAACCTCGACCTGAACTGCCCGCGCTTCGTCAGCGAGCCGTGCATGCGCATCAGTCAAGGTCGTCACCCAGTGGTTGAGCAGGTATTGACCACGCCGTTCGTGGCCAACGACCTGAGCCTGGACGACAACACGCGCATGCTGGTCATTACCGGTCCGAACATGGGCGGTAAATCCACCTACATGCGCCAGACTGCGCTGATCGTGTTGTTGGCACATATCGGCAGCTTTGTACCGGCCGCCAGTTGCGAACTGTCGCTGGTCGACCGGATCTTCACCCGCATCGGCTCCAGCGATGACCTGGCCGGTGGGCGATCGACCTTCATGGTCGAGATGAGCGAAACCGCGAACATTCTGCACAACGCCACCGAGCGCAGCCTGGTGCTGATGGACGAAGTCGGTCGCGGCACCAGCACCTTCGACGGCCTCTCCCTGGCGTGGGCTGCCGCCGAACGCCTGGCGTATCTGCGCGCTTACACGCTGTTCGCCACCCACTACTTCGAACTGACCGTGTTGCCTGAGGCTCAACCGCTGGTGGCCAACGTGCATCTCAATGCCACCGAGCACAACGAACGCATCGTGTTCCTCCACCACGTATTGCCGGGGCCGGCCAGTCAGAGCTACGGCCTGGCCGTTGCCCAGCTGGCTGGCGTGCCAACTGAAGTGATTGCGCGCGCCCGTGAGCATTTGAGCCGCCTGGAAGATACCGCCCTGCCCCACGAAGCGCCCCAGCCAGCCAAAGGCAAACCGGCCGCGCCGCAGCAAAGCGATCTGTTCGCCAGCCTGCCGCATCCGGTGCTGGACGATCTCGCCAAGCTGGATCTGGACGATATGACACCCCGTCGTGCTCTCGAAATGCTCTATACACTAAAGACACGGATCTAACGCACACGCTTGCAAGCTGTTAGAATCTCGCGCGGTTTGGGATGCTGTGGGCTATTAGCCTGACCTGCAGACTATCGCTCCCAAACCTGGCGACCCCTACGTGAAGGGGCGCAGCAAGCCGCGCCTGAGGAGAAAATTAGAAATGACCTTCGTCGTCACCGACAACTGCATCAAGTGCAAGTACACCGACTGCGTAGAAGTGTGTCCGGTGGACTGCTTTTACGAAGGCCCGAATTTCCTGGTGATTCACCCGGATGAGTGCATCGACTGCGCACTGTGCGAACCTGAATGCCCGGCTGTGGCCATCTTCTCCGAAGATGAAGTGCCTGCTGGAATGGAACACTTCATTGCGTTGAACACGGAGTTGGCCGAGATCTGGCCGAACATCACTGAACGCAAAGATCCACTGCCAGACTCCGAAGAGTGGGATGGCAAGAAAGACAAGCTCGAACACCTCGAACGCTGATTACCCCCGCGTTCTCTGAAAAGGCCCCACAAGGGCCTTTTTGCTTTTCTGCAGGCAAAAAAAGGGGCGGTTTGACCCGCCCACATTTTTTCCCTATTCCCTGTGTTCCTTTTCATCGTCCTGATGAATCGCATCCTGCGATATCCCTTTCCCTCATCCTTGAAGGACGTGCCTGTCCGTCGGCACACGCTGAATACTAGAGCTTTCTTCACCTGGATCAATCGACCCACTAATGGCGGCGACGACTGTTACATGCAGTTAGCTTTTATTTTTATTCTTATAAATCAAGCAGATAAAAATACAACCTACTCAAAATAGTCGCCTGACCAGGTTAAAAAATACGAACACTTACGCAAGAGTAAGCCAGGGCTTACAACGCAAAACAAAAAACCGAAATCAGACTTCGTCAAAAAGCGGGCAATAAAAACCCCGAGCCAGTCGGGGTTTTTTAACGCCATCGCAACGAATGCCTTATTGAAACAGCGATTCGCTCGACAGGCCGTTTTTCTCCAGGATTTCGCGTAGTCGCTTCAATCCTTCCACCTGAATCTGTCTGACCCGTTCCCGGGTCAGGCCAATTTCCAGGCCTACGTCTTCGAGGGTACTGCTTTCATGACCGCGCAGGCCGAAGCGGCGAATGACCACCTCGCGTTGCTTGTCGGTCAGCTCCGAGAGCCATTGATCGATGCTTTGCGACAGGTCATCGTCCTGCAGCAGCTCGCATGGATCGGTAGGTCGGTCGTCGGTAAGGGTGTCCAGCAGGGTTTTATCCGAATCCGGCCCCAGCGAGACATCGACTGAAGATACCCGCTCGTTCAGGCCGAGCATGCGCTTGACCTCTCCCACCGGTTTTTCCAGCAGGTTGGCGATTTCTTCGGGTGAGGGTTCGTGGTCGAGTTTTTGCGTCAGCTCCCGTGCGGCCCTCAGGTACACGTTCAGCTCTTTGACCACATGAATCGGCAACCGGATGGTGCGGGTCTGATTCATGATTGCGCGTTCGATGGTCTGACGAATCCACCAGGTCGCGTAGGTCGAAAAGCGGAAACCGCGCTCGGGGTCGAACTTCTCCACTGCCCGGATCAAGCCGAGGTTGCCCTCTTCAATCAGATCGAGCAGCGACAAGCCACGATTGACATAGCGCCGGGCGATTTTCACCACCAGCCGCAGGTTGCTTTCAATCATGCGTTTGCGCCCGGCCGGATCGCCACTTTGCGACAAGCGCGCAAAATGAACTTCTTCTTCGGGGGATAACAGGGGGGAAAAGCCGATTTCATTGAGATACAGCTGCGTGGCATCAAGCGCCCGCGTGTAGTCAATGTACTTGTGTTGCTTCAACGAAGCGGAGTGTTTGGATTTCGCGCGAACGGAAGGTGGAGCCGCCCCTTCATCATTCGACATCGAATCCGTATCGATAACGGCCTCCATAAGGAGAACCTCATCGTCGATGTCAAACTCCGGCACTTCTTTACTGAGAGCCATTGTTATAGTCCTTTGGTGAGTTCGACCTCAAGCTCAAGCGACGCCTTTATCCTTGGCAACGCTGGAGCCTGTCCCCTCTACGCGACGGAACAGGCTGGTAGCGATCAACGGCGTGGCAGGAATTGCAGCGGATCTACTGGTTTACCTTGGCGGCGAATCTCAAAATGCAGTTTCACCCGGTCTGTCCCCGTTGACCCCATTTCCGCAATTGTCTGTCCGACCTTGACCTGCTGCCCCTCCCGGACCAACAGCCTGCGGTTATGTCCGTAGGCACTGACGTAGGTTTCGCTGTGTTTGATGATGACTAATTCGCCGTAGCCCCTTAAGCCACTCCCGGCGTATACCACCGTCCCATCAGACGCAGCTAAAACAGGCTGTCCCAAATCTCCGGCGATATCAATTCCTTTATTCAAACTGCCGTTTGAAGAGAATTTTCCAATAAGAATGCCATTAGAAGGCCATCCCCAGCCGGTCGGGGCTGGGCCTGCTGGAGGCATCGGCGCGGGGGCTGGTTTGCTCGCGACGGACGGTACAGCCGTCGTTGTGGTCGTGGTCGAACCGTTTGCCGCTCGACGTACAACCGTGGTTTTGCTCGACGACGAAGGCGATGAACCGGACGAAGTTGCCACGTTTGTCGATGTTGAACCGGTGCGCCCATCGAAGCGAATCGTCTGACCCGGCCGGATCGTGTAAGGCGCTGGAATGTTGTTTCGTGCCGCGAGGGCCTTGTAGTCCCAGCCGTAGCGAAAAGCGATGGAGAACAGGGTGTCTTTTGGCCGAACGACGTATTGCCCCGTTGTCACTGCCGGGCGCTGCGCGGCGGCATTTCGGTCAACAACACGTGCGTCGCTGGATTTGTTGCTGGAGCAACCGACCAGCAAGGTGCTCAAGACAAGGCCAGTCACCAGGCGCTGAAAGCTCGTTTTACCCATACGCTGCGCAATGACTGTGAGACTCACCCGCCGCTCCCTCTGTGGTGGCTGAAAATGTGAAATACCGGATTCCGGCGCGAAATGTCGCAAGTATAACGGGCCGTGCAGGCTTTACCCTTAATGAAGCGAAATAGCTTGGCGCACACGTTTGCGGTCTGGCAAAACAACCCGTTTAACCATTCGATGCCGCTGTAAGACAGAGGCAATCGAAGAGAATTCAGCGGACTGAAACAAATGCTCAGGCCAGTGGCCCATTGAGCAGTGGAACGAAGCGCACATTGCCCAGAACACGCCGGGAAAACCCTTGCTCTTCACGGATGATCAACATCAATTGCTGGACTTCACCGGCGCCGACCGGAATCACCAGACGCCCGCCTGGCGCCAGCTGATCCAGCAATGCCTGTGGCACATCTGTCGCCACGGCGGTCACGATGATGCCGTTGTACGGAGCCAGTGCAGGCCAGCCTTCCCAGCCATCACCCCAGCGGAACACCACGTTGCGCAGGTTGAGTTCGACCAGGCGTTCCTTGGCCCGATCCTGCAAGACCTTGATGCGCTCGACCGAAAATACCCGCTCGACCAGTTGCGACAGCACCGCCGTTTGATAGCCCGAGCCGGTGCCGATCTCCATCACTTTGTCCAGCGGCCCTGCTTCCAGCAGCAACTCGCTCATGCGAGCCACCATATACGGCTGGGAGATGGTCTGGTTGTTCCCGATCGGCAACGCGGTGTCTTCGTAGGCACGGTGTGCCAGCGCCTCATCGACAAACAGGTGTCGCGGTGTACGGCGAATGACTTCCAGCACCTTGGCGTTGGAGATGCCTTCTTCATACAGGCGCTGAATGAGGCGTTCGCGGGTGCGTTGAGAAGTCATTCCGATGCCGCGACGCAGCATATCGTCTTGTTCACGCCCCATTAGCGCAGACCCTCCAGCCAGCCATCGAGACTTGCGAAGGCATCGTTGAAGGTACGATCCAGTTGCAACGGAGTGATCGAAACATAACCTTGCATCACCGCATGAAAATCGGTGCCCGGGCCGCCGTCCTCGGCATCCCCCGCCGCCGCAATCCAGTATCCGGACTTGCCTCGTGGATCTACCACCTTCACCGGCGCAGCCGCGCGGGCGCGATGACCGAGACGGGTCAGTTGGATACCGCGGATGCGGTCAAGCGGCAGATTGGGAATGTTCACGTTCAGCACCGTACGCGGTGGCAAGTCGAGACCGGCGTGCGCCTCGACCAGCTTGCGTGCGAAATAGGCTGCTGTAGGAAGATTCTCGACCTGTCGAGAGACCAACGAAAAAGCAAACGAAGGACACTTCAGGAAACGCCCTTCAAGGGCTGCCGCCACCGTGCCGGAATACAAAACATCGTCCCCCAGGTTCGCGCCCAGGTTGATGCCGGAAACCACCATGTCCACTTCATGCTCCAGCAAGCCGTTAAGGCCCAGGTGCACGCAATCGGTGGGCGTGCCATTGATGCTGATAAAGCCATTGGCAAGGGTTTGCGGGTGCAACGGACGGTCGAGCGTCAGCGAACTGCTGGCGCCGCTTTTGTCCTGGTCCGGGGCGATAACCACGCATTCGGTGTAATCCGCCAGCGCAGCATAAAGCGCGGCAAGACCGGGTGCGGTTACCCCATCATCGTTCGAAATCAGAATACGCATGGGCTGTCCGTCTGCCCCACCGGCACCAGATCAACAAGCTCGCGCACTAATACAGTGGCAAAGCATCCGGCCGGCAGGACGAATTCCAGTTGCAGAATGTCAGGCTCGGGATAATGCCACGTCAACCCGCCAATGGGCAGCCGCAGGATGCGACGTTCGTGGCTCATTCCGGCGTTAATCAACCAATCGCGCAAATCTGCTTCGCGCGCGGCGATTGCCTGCTCCAGTTCATGGACTGCGCCCGCGGTCGGCGAGTCACCTTCGCCCCACTGCGGCCCGGTCGGGTGCAGATCAAGAATCGCCAGACGCGGGTCGCTGCACTCGGCCTCACCGGCTGGAAAGAAACTGCGGCTGTCAGTGAACGCGAGCAAATCACCGACCTGGGCACGTTGCCAGGTGCCATCGGCAACCCGCGATGCCAGCACCTGGTTGAACAGAAAACTGCGGGCCGTGGAAAGCAGGCGCGAACGCACGTTGCGCTGCTCCGGCAGAGCCTTGCGTGCGGCCCAGGCGCGGGCGTCGATCACGTTGCCGCCGTCATGCCCGAAACGCTGGGTACCGAAGTAATTCGGAATGCCTTGTTTAACGATCCGCTGCAGGCGTTCGTCGATGGCGGCCTTGTCACCCGCGAATTGCGTCAGGCGCAAAGTGAACCCGTTGGCCGAGTGGGCACCGCGTTGCAGCTTGCGCTTGTGACGGCTGGTCTTGAGGATTTTCAGCGTGTCGTTTTCTGCGGCCGACAGATCCGGATCGGCCTTGCCCGGCAGTTGCACGCTGAACCACTGACGCGTCAACGCCTGACGGTCCTTGAGCCCGGCATAACTGACGGTACGCAAGGGGACGCCTGCCGCTTTGGCGATTCGCCGTGCCGCTTCTTCCGTGTTCAAGCCACGCTTTTCCACCCAGATCCACAGGTGCTCGCCGTCGCCACTGAGGGGAATATCCAGGACTTCATCGACCTGAAAATCTTCCGCGATGGCTTTCAGTACCGCGCAGCCCAGGGGCTCGCCGTATGCACGGGGGCCAAGCAATTGCAGTTCGTTCATGCGCGCAACAACAAGGCAACGGAATGCACGGCGATGCCTTCTTCGCGACCGACAAAGCCAAGCTTTTCGGTGGTGGTAGCTTTAACGTTCACTTGATCCAACTCAACTTGAAGATCCGCGGCAATCAGCGCGCGCATCGATTCGATATGCGGGGCCATTTTCGGCGCCTGGGCGACGATGGTGTTGTCGACGTTGCCGACCTTCCAGCCTTTGGCATGGATCAGGGCAACGACATGACGCAACAGCACACGGCTGTCGGCGCCTTTGAATTGTGGATCGGTATCCGGAAAATGCTTGCCGATATCACCCAGCGCAGCAGCGCCGAGCAAGGCATCGCTCAAGGCGTGCAGCAGGACGTCACCGTCGGAATGAGCGAGCAGCCCGAAGCTGTGTGCGATACGCACGCCGCCCAGAGTAATGAAATCGCCTTCAGCGAAACGGTGCACATCATAGCCGTGGCCAATACGCATAAAAAAACGCCCCGATTTTTGTCAGGGCGTGATTCTACCTGCATTAGGCACCTAGAGCATGCGCGTGATGCCGCAAGTGGTCCTCGATGAAACTGGCGATGAAGAAATAGCTGTGGTCGTAGCCCGGTTGCAGGCGCAACGTCAGCGGATGACCGGCCAGTTTGCTGGCCTGTTGCAAGGCTTGCGGTTTGAGCTGGGTGGCAAGGAAGTCATCGCGATCGCCTTGATCGACCAGTAACGGCAACTTCTCGTCAGCCTCTGCGATCAACGCACAGGCATCCCATTCACGCCATTTCGAACGGTCTTCTCCCAGGTAACGAGAGAAAGCCTTATGCCCCCATGGGCAATCCATCGGATTGTTGATCGGCGAGAACGCCGACACCGAGCGATAACGCCCCGGATTGCGCAGCGCACAGACCAATGCACCGTGACCGCCCATGGAATGTCCGCTGATGCCGCGCTTGTCCGATGCGGGGAAATGGGCTTCGACCAATGCCGGCAATTCCTGCACGACATAGTCATGCATCCGATAATGCCGCGACCAGGGTTCCTGAGTGGCATTCAAATAGAAACCGGCGCCGAGACCGAAGTCCCAGGCACCCTCCGGATCACCCGGCACATCAGGACCGCGCGGGCTGGTGTCCGGCGCGACGATGATCAGCCCCAGTTCGGCGGCCATGCGCAGGGCACCGGCCTTGTGCATGAAGTTCTCGTCGGTGCAGGTCAGGCCGGACAGCCAGTACAGCACCGGCAACGTGCCACCCTGCTCCGCTTGCGGCGGCAGGTACACGGCGAACACCATGTCGCAGCCGAGCACTTCGGACCGATGACGGTAGCGTTTGTGCCAGCCGCCGAAGCTTTTCTGGCAGGAGATGTTTTCCAGGCTCATGGCGGACCTCAGAAATGGATGACGGAGCGGATGCTTTTTCCTTCGTGCATCAGGTCAAACGCCTTGTTGATATCTTCCAGGCCCATGGTGTGGGTGATGAAAGTATCCAGCGGGATTTCGCCGGTCTCGGCCATTTCCACATAGCTTGGCAACTCGGTACGGCCGCGCACGCCACCGAACGCCGAACCGCGCCAGACGCGACCGGTGACCAGCTGGAACGGACGGGTCGAGATTTCCTGGCCGGCACCGGCAACGCCGATAATGACCGACTCGCCCCAACCCTTGTGGCAGCATTCCAGCGCCGCGCGCATCAGTTGCACGTTACCGATGCACTCGAAGGAAAAGTCGACGCCGCCATCGGTCATGTCGACGATGACTTCCTGGATCGGGCGATCGAAGTCTTTCGGGTTCACACAATCGGTTGCACCCAGTTGCTTGGCGATCTCGAATTTGGCCGGGTTGATGTCGATGGCAATGATGCGCGCAGCCTTGGCTTTCACCGCGCCGATGACCGCGGACAAACCGATGCCGCCGAGGCCGAAAATGGCCACGGTGTCACCCGGTTTTACCTTGGCAGTGTTAAGCACCGCACCGATGCCGGTGGTGACACCGCAGCCCAGCAGGCAGACTTTTTCCAGCGGTGCTTCTTTGGCAATTTTGGCGACGGAGATTTCCGGCAACACGGTGTACTCGGAGAACGTCGAGGTCCCCATGTAGTGGAAAATCGGTTGGCCTTTGTAGGAAAAACGCGAAGTGCCGTCAGGCATCAGGCCTTTACCCTGGGTCGCACGAATCGCCTGACACAGGTTGGTCTTGCCCGACAGGCAGAATTTGCACTGGCGGCATTCCGGGGTGTACAGCGGGATTACATGATCACCGACCGCAACAGACGTCACGCCCTCGCCAATTGCCTCGACAATCGCCCCGCCTTCGTGACCGAGAATCGACGGGAAGATGCCTTCCGGGTCGGCGCCCGACAGGGTGTAGGCATCGGTATGGCAGACACCGGAAGCCACCACGCGCAACAACACTTCACCGGCCTTGGGCATGGCGACATCGACTTCAACGATCTCCAGAGGCTTCTTGGCCTCGAAGGCAACGGCGGCGCGCGACTTGATCATGGTGACTCTCCAGTGAATTAAAACGAGACCGTGAGTGTAATACAGCGCCACACAGTGAATAATCCGGACAAAAGCAAAACATTATTGCCATGCAGGGATAATCATCGATGTCCGACAATCGCTGGGAAGGCATTGACGAGTTCGTCGCCGTTGCCGAATGCAGCCAGTTCACCGCGGCGGCGGAGCGACTGGGGGTTTCTTCCTCCCATGTCAGTCGACAAATCGTACGCCTTGAAGAACGTTTGCAGACTCGTCTGCTCTACCGCAGTACCCGCCGGGTCACGCTGACCGAAGCCGGGCAAACCTTCCTGCAACATTGCCAGCGCTTGCAGGATGGCCGGGAAGAAGCGCTGCGTGCAGTCGGCGACTTGACCAGCGAACCCAAGGGCATGCTGCGCATGACCTGCGCCGTGGCCTACGGCGAGCGCTTCATCGTGCCGCTGGTGACCCGTTTCATGGGGCTGTATCCGCAACTGCGCATCGACATCGAACTGACCAATCGCCAACTCGACCTGGTGCACGAGGGCCTGGACCTGGCGATCCGCCTCGGCCGTTTGCAGGACTCGAGACTGGTCGCCACACGCCTCGCGCCGCGTCGGATGTTTCTCTGCGCATCCCCTTCCTACATAGAACGCTATGGCCGGCCACACAGTCTGTCGGAACTCAATCGACACAATTGCCTGATCGGCAGCTCGGACGTCTGGCAGCTGGAACAGAACGGGCGGGAGTTTTCGCAACGGGTGCAGGGAAACTGGCGCTGCAACAGTGGGCAAGCGGTGCTGGACGCGGCGCTGCAAGGTGTCGGGCTGTGTCAGTTGCCGGATTATTACGTACTGGAGCATTTGAACAGCGGCGCGTTGATTTCACTGCTGGAGGCGCATCAACCACCGAATACCGCCGTGTGGGCGCTGTATCCGCAGCAGCGGCATTTGTCACCCAAGGTGCGCAAGTTGGTGGATTACTTGAAGGAGGGATTGGCTGAAAGGCCGGAGTACAGGATTTAAGATCAAAAGATCGCAGCCTGCGGCAGCTCCTACAGGACCTCAGGTGATACGCAATCGATCTTTTAGCGGCGATTAGCCCAACGCTGTCTCAACCATTCAAGATCCTCAGGACGCGTCACCTTGAGGTTATCGGATCGCCCTTCGATCAGGCGTGGCGCCAAGCCGGCCCACTCCATCGCCGAGGCTTCATCGGTGACCACGGCATCTGCCACCAGGCTGTCAGCCAATGCCCGATGCAATGCGCCAAGGCGAAACATCTGCGGCGTGTAGGCCTGCCAGATCACACTACGATCAACGGTTTCGACCACACGACCGTGCTTGTCGACCCGCTTGAGGGTATCCCGCGCCGGAACCGCCAGCAGTCCACCGACAGGATCGTCAGCCAGCTCAGCCAGCAGTTTGTCCAGATCGTCACGACTGAGGTTCGGCCTTGCGGCATCGTGGACCAGTACCCAATCCTCATCGTCGGCACCCTGCGCATGCAGATGCAACAACGCATTGAGCACCGAGCCGGACCGCTCGGAGCCGCCCTCGACCCGCGCAATACGTGTATCGCCGGCACACGCCAGGTTCGGCCAATAAGGATCATCAACGGCAAGACTGACCACCAGGCCTTTCAGGCAAGGATGATCAAGGAAACAGCCGAGGCTGTGTTCGAGAATTGTGCGCCCGCCCAGTTGCAAGTATTGCTTGGGACGGTCCGCGGCCATACGGGCACCGACGCCCGCGGCAGGAATCACGGCCCAGAAGGCCGGTAACGTCTGGTTCATTGCGCTAACTGGTAAAGGGTTTCACCGTCCTTGACCATGCCCAACTCGTGGCGAGCCCGTTCTTCGACGGTCTCCATGCCCTTCTTCAACTCGCTGACTTCAGCGTCCATCACCCGATTGCGTTCCAGCAAGATCTGGTTCTCGGCTTGCTGATCGGCAATCTGCTGAGTCAACTCGGCCACTTGCGCCAGACTGCCATTTCCCACCCACAGGCGGTACTGCAGGCCAGCCAGCAGCAGGAGCAAGACGAGGAACAACCAATTGGGACTGCGCATCGAATATCAGGTATCCAGTGAAAAAAAACAGCCACACCAAAACATGAAGCTACTGATAGCACGAAGCCTGGAAGAACCAGGCTTGTGCTCATAAGGCATCAGATTAGTGGCAAAAACGTCGCTGTAGCGATTTTTCCGACACAATCCGGTGTCTTTTTTACCACGTACTGCTTAGCCGCGGAATTCGCTGCGGCCGTTGTACTTGGCTTTGCCATTCAACTGCTCTTCGATACGCAGCAGTTGGTTGTACTTGGACACGCGGTCGGAACGGCACAGGGAGCCGGTCTTGATCTGGCCAGCCGCAGTACCCACAGCCAGGTCGGCAATGGTCGAATCTTCGGTTTCGCCGGAGCGGTGCGAGATCACGGCGGTGTAACCGGCAGCCTTGGCCATCTGGATAGCTTCCAGGGTTTCGGTCAGGGTGCCGATCTGGTTGAACTTGATCAGGATCGAGTTGGCGATCTTTTTATCGATGCCTTCTTTCAGAATCTTGGTGTTGGTCACGAACAGGTCGTCGCCTACCAGTTGGGTCTTCTCGCCGATCTTGTCGGTGAGGATTTTCCAGCCAGCCCAGTCGGACTCGTCCAGGCCATCTTCAATGGAGATGATCGGGTAACGCTCGGTCAGACCCTTCAGGTAATCGGCGAAACCTTCAGCGGTGAACACCTGGCCTTCGCCGGACAGGTTGTACTTGCCGTCTTCGTAGAATTCGCTAGCGGCGCAGTCCAGTGCCAGGGTCACGTCGGTGCCCAGCTTGTAGCCAGCGTTGGCCACGGCTTCGGAGATCACTTTCAGTGCATCTTCGTTGGACGCCAGGTTCGGTGCGAAACCACCTTCGTCACCCACGGCAGTGCTCAGGCCACGGGCCTTCAACACAGCTTTGAGGTGATGGAAAATCTCGGTGCCCATGCGCAGACCTTCCGAGAAAGACTTAGCGCCAACCGGCTGAACCATGAATTCCTGGATGTCGACGTTGTTATCGGCGTGCTCGCCACCGTTGATGATGTTCATCATCGGAACCGGCATCGAGTAAACACCCGGGGTGCCGTTCAGGTTGGCGATGTGAGCGTACAGCGGCAGGTCCTGGTCCTGTGCTGCTGCCTTGGCCGCGGCCAGGGAAACGGCGAGGATCGCGTTGGCGCCCAGGGAACCTTTGTTTTCAGTACCGTCGAGCTTGATCATTGCCAGATCGAGCGCTTTCTGGTCGCTTGGGTCCATGCCTTTCAACAGGTCGCGGATCGGACCGTTGATGTTGGCGACGGCCTTCAGAACACCTTTGCCCAGGTAACGGCTCTTGTCGCCATCACGCAGCTCGAGCGCTTCACGCGAGCCAGTGGAAGCACCGGACGGCGCGCAGGCACTGCCGATGATGCCGTTGTCGAGAAGCACATCCGCTTCCACGGTGGGATTGCCCCGGGAGTCGAGAACTTCACGACCTTTGATGTCGACGATTTTAGCCATTGCTGTAAACACTCCAAAGTTGACGAAAAAGCTTTGTACCGCTCGATTTATAACTTGTAGGTCACATCTGCAGGAGCCGGCTTGCTGGCGATAGCACCCTCAGGGCACCCATCGCCAGCAAGCCGGCTCCTACAACCGGATTCAAATGTTACGCGGTTTCTACCGTCGGAAAACTCTTCACCAGATCGTCCAGAGCTTTGAGCTGGGCCAGGAATGGCTCGAGCTTGTCCAGACGCAAGGCGCAAGGACCATCGCACTTGGCATTGTCCGGATCCGGGTGAGCTTCGAGGAACAAGCCCGCCAAGGACTGGCTCATGCCAGCTTTTGCCAGGTCGAGGACCTGGGCGCGACGACCGCCCGCGGAATCGGAGCGACCGCCAGGCATTTGCAGCGCATGGGTCACGTCGAAGAACACCGGGTATTCGAACTGCTTCATGATGCCGAAGCCGAGCATGTCCACAACCAGGTTGTTGTAGCCGAAGCTCGAACCGCGCTCGCAGAGGATCAACTGATCGTTACCCGCTTCCACGCACTTGTTCAGGATGTGTTTCATTTCCTGAGGCGCGAGGAACTGGGCTTTCTTGATGTTGATCACCGCGCCGGTCTTGGCCATCGCGACCACGAGGTCGGTCTGGCGCGACAGGAAGGCCGGCAACTGGATGATGTCGCAGACTTCAGCAACGACCACGGCCTGATCCGGCTCGTGGACGTCGGTGATGATCGGCACGCCGAAGGCTTGCTTGATGTCCTGGAAAATCCGCATGCCTTCTTCCAGGCCCGGGCCACGGTAAGAGGTCACGGAGGAGCGGTTGGCCTTGTCGAAGCTGGCCTTGAACACATAAGGGATACCGAGTTTCTCGGTAACCTTGACGTACTCTTCGCAGACCTGCATCGCCATGTCACGGCTTTCCAGCACGTTCATGCCACCAAACAGCACCATTGGCTTGTCGTTGGCAATCTCGATATCGCCGACGCGGATAATCTTCTGGGCCATCAGGTTTTATGCCTTCTTCTGGTGTTGAGCCAAAGCCGCTTTAACAAAACCGCTGAACAACGGGTGACCGTCGCGAGGCGTCGAGGTGAACTCCGGGTGGAACTGGCAAGCCACGAACCATGGATGATCCGGCGCTTCAACCACTTCAACCAGCGCGCCATCACCGGAACGACCGGAGATCTTCAGGCCGGCTTCCATGATTTGCGGCAGCAGGTTGTTGTTCACTTCATAGCGATGACGGTGACGCTCGACGATCACGTCCTTGCCGTAGCAGCCATGAACCAGGGAACCCGGCTCCAGCAGGCAATCCTGCGCGCCGAGGCGCATGGTGCCGCCCAGGTCGGAGGTTTCGGTACGGGTTTCGACGGCGCCGGTGGCATCTTCCCACTCGGTGATCAGACCCACGACCGGGTGACCGCTTGCACGATCGAACTCGGTGGAGTTGGCGTCTTTCCAGCCCAGCACGTTACGAGCGAACTCGATCACGGCCACTTGCATGCCCAGGCAGATGCCCAGGTATGGAACCTTGTTTTCACGAGCGAATTGAACGGCAGTGATCTTGCCTTCCACGCCGCGCAGACCGAAACCACCAGGAACCAGAATCGCGTCCACACCTTCCAGCAGCGCGGTGCCCTGGTTTTCGATGTCTTCGGAATCGATGTAGCGCAGGTTGACCTTGGTGCGGTTGCTGATGCCGGCGTGACTCATCGCTTCGATCAGCGACTTGTAGGCGTCCAGCAGTTCCATGTACTTGCCGACCATGGCGATGGTGACTTCGTGCTCAGGGTTGAGCTTGGCGTCGACAACGGCTTCCCACTCGGACAGGTCGGCACCGCCGCACTGCAAGCCGAAGCGCTCGACCACAAAATCGTCCAGACCCTGGGAGTGCAGGATGCCCGGGATCTTGTAGATGGTGTCGGCGTCTTCCAGCGCGATCACCGCACGTTCTTCAACGTTGGTGAACTGGGCGATCTTGCGACGCGAGGAAATATCGATCGGGTGATCGGAGCGGCACACCAGCACGTCAGGTTGCAGACCGATGGAACGCAGTTCCTTCACCGAATGCTGGGTTGGCTTGGTTTTGGTTTCACCGGCAGTGGCGATGTACGGCACCAGCGTCAGGTGCATCAGCATCGCGCGCTTGGCGCCGACTTCGAAACGCAGCTGGCGGATGGCCTCGAGGAACGGTTGCGATTCGATGTCACCCACGGTGCCACCGATTTCGACCATCGCCACGTCGGCATCGCCTGCACCCTTGATGATGCGGCGCTTGATTTCGTCGGTGATGTGCGGGATCACCTGGATGGTTGCACCCAGGTAGTCACCACGGCGCTCTTTGCGCAGCACGTGCTCGTAGACACGCCCCGTGGTGAAGTTGTTGTTCTGGGTCATGGTCGTGCGGATGAACCGCTCGTAGTGGCCCAGGTCCAGGTCGGTCTCGGCGCCGTCATGGGTGACGAACACCTCACCGTGCTGGAACGGGCTCATGGTGCCCGGGTCGACGTTGATGTACGGGTCCAGCTTCAGCATGGTGACCTTAAGTCCCCGCGCCTCCAGGATGGCCGCCAATGATGCCGATGCAATGCCTTTCCCCAAAGAAGAAACAACACCGCCCGTGACGAATATGTAGCGCGTCATGAAAAACCCTAGAAGTCTGCGTTAAAGCGGTCCGAGCCGCCGGGGGAAGCGAAGGAAGGCCGAAGCCCCCGATCACCTGCATTAATCACAGTGCACCTTTCAAAAAAACCGCCGCGTTGGGACAGACCGGGAGATGAAACACCGGTACGTTGCTCGCTACACATTTTTTGGAATCGCCCAGCAAAGACTGCTTGGTAATCGGCAACTCCTGCAATTCAGGCGAATCCACAGAAGTTGTATCAAGAAGGGAGCGTAGTCTACCGGAAAGCCCCTTTCAGCTCAAACCTTGATCTTCGATCGATGGCTGCCAATGCAAATGCCAGCCGCCGATCTCATCGCCGTCCAGCCCCCGAAGGTTCGCCACCGCCAGCAATTGCCCGTCTTTGTAGAGCAGCGGCAATCTGCCGCGCACGAATGACGGTACCCCGCGCTCATTAAGCAAACGCTTCAGGTCCCGATGGCCACGCCCCGGCAACGTCATCACCTCTCCCCCTTCACGATAGCGGATCTGCAACGGGCCATCGGGGATTTGTCCATCGAAGGTGAGCACACCGTTGTTCGCCAGAACCAGCGGCGCAGCAGGATTCAACCAGGCTCCAGCGGCAGGCACGGCGCGCAGCCAGCAACCGGACAGCCACCAGATGCGCCCGCCCGCCCGATGCAATTCGCCATCAGCCAACCGCCACACCGGGGAGGCATCACTGGTGGCATCACGTAAATTCGTCCAACCCGACCAATGGTCAGTGTCCGGCAGGCGGGTCAGCGGTTCGAGCCAGTGACTCAAGGCATTTCGCTGCCGGGCAGCGGAGAGTGCCGCGAGGGGAGCCAATGCCAGCGAGGGCAATCGCAACCAATCGAATTCACTCGCCGAACCGGCGCAAGCCAGATCGATTTGCGCCAACTCATCGAGCAGTTCCTGCGCTTCACGCAGATGCGCAGCACTGCGGGCCATGGTCGTCACCGCTTGGGGCCAACGCGCAGTCAGTAGCGGAAACACCTGATGACGCAGATAGTTGCGCGAGTGTTGTCGGTCCTGATTCGAAGGATCTTCGATCCAGCTCAAACCCTGCTCGGTGGCGTAGGCCTCCAGTTCGGCCCGGGTGATGTCGAGTAATGGCCTTGAAAGGTGTCCCTGCCCCAACACACGCTGATGCGGCATCCCCGACATCCCGCGCACGCCGGCACCCCGCAACAGTCGAAACAACAGGGTTTCTGCCTGATCGTCACGGTGCTGGGCAGTCAACAGCACTTCGTTGCACTGAAGGGCTTCTGTGAAGGCCTGATAACGCGCCTCCCGGGCCGCCCGCTCAAGACTGGCGCCCGACTGGACCTGCACCCGCACGACTTGCAGCGGCACACCCAACGCCGCACACACCGAATGGCAATGTTCAGGCCACGCATCCGCAGCGGCTTGAAGGCCGTGATGGACATGGATGGCGTTGAGCGCCGGCAGGGATTCGGTTTTGCAGAGTGTTGCCAGAAGGTGCAGCAGGACGGTGGAGTCGAGGCCACCGGAGAAGGCGATGTGCCAGGCTGTGGCGTTGCGCCAAGGCTCAAGGTTCAACAAAAGCCGGGAACACAGATCACTCTTCGAAGGAGTCATAGAGATTGATCGTCCCTCATAAACCACTGCAGGCGCTGCTGCAGACTGCGGCAGCGCCTACAAGGGTATTGCGTGCAGTCGACTTACAGACCGTAGCTCATCAGTCGATCGTAACGGCGCTTGAGCAACGCTTCGTTGTCGAACTTCTTTAGCATCTTCAGTTGCGAGCTCAGCTCGGCACGAATCGACGCTGCGGCTGCGGCCGGATCACGGTGTGCGCCACCCAGTGGCTCGCCGATCACTTTATCCACGATACCCAGGCCTTTGAGGCGCTCGGCGGTGATACCCATGGCTTCAGCGGCATCCGGCGCTTTCTCGGCGGTTTTCCACAGAATCGAAGCGCAACCTTCCGGCGAAATCACCGCGTAGGTCGAGTACTCCAGCATGTTCAGCTGATCGCAAACGCCAATGGCCAACGCACCACCGGAACCACCCTCACCGATCACGGTGGCGATGATTGGGGTTTTCAGGCGGGCCATGACACGCAGGTTCCAGGCAATCGCTTCGCTTTGGTTACGCTCTTCAGCGTCGATGCCAGGGTAGGCGCCCGGGGTATCGATGAAGGTCAGGATCGGCATCTTGAAGCGTTCGGCCATTTCCATCAGGCGGCACGCCTTGCGGTAGCCTTCCGGACGCGGCATGCCGAAGTTGCGGCGAACTTTTTCGCGCACTTCACGGCCTTTCTGGTGACCGATGATCATCACCGGCTGGTTGTCCAGGCGGGCAATACCGCCGACGATGGCAGCGTCGTCGGAGAAGTGACGGTCACCGTGCAATTCATCGAACTCGGTGAAGATGTGTTCGATGTAGTCCAGGGTGTACGGACGCTTCGGGTGGCGCGCCAGACGTGCGATCTGCCAGCTGGTCAGCTTGCCGAAAATGTCTTCGGTCAGCGTCTTGCTCTTGTCCTGCAGGCGGGAGATCTCATCGCCGATATTCAGCGAATTGTCATTACCGACCAAGCGCAACTCTTCGATCTTGGCTTGCAGGTCGGCGATCGGCTGTTCGAAATCTAGAAAATTCGGGTTCATAGGCGTCCGTCTTGGGTCGAGTCCCAAGTGATCTTGGGCCGGCCGGTTGTCTATTCGCGCCCTACCTTAAGGGAGAGGCGCGTTGAGGTCGAGATTAAAAATTCTGGTCATGCTCAGGATGCGTGATGGCACCCTGACCGTTAACGGTATTGGAGGAAGACGTTGTCTCGCCCGAACTGGTCACGCAAGGCTTGAATCAACGCATCCGCCGGATCGATTCTCCAGCCTTCGCCGAACTGCAGCATGGCCTTCGCATCGGGGCTGGTGTAGTCCATGGTGATCGGACAGGCACCGCGATGACGCTTCAACAAATCACCCAGCCAGCGAAGCTGATCGCCCTTGAGGTCCTTGGCGTGCAGCTTCAAACGCAGACTCTCGGCCAGGTTGGTGCGCGCATCCTCCATGCTCATCACTCGCTTGACTCGAAGGCGCAGCCCACCGGAGAAGTCGTCATTACTGACCTCGCCTTCGACCACCACCATCGCATCGGTCTGCAAGAGTGACTGCGCGGAGTGGAACGCATCGGCAAACAGCGACGCCTCGATCCGGCCAGAGCGGTCGTCAAGGGTGATGAACCCCATCTTGTCGCCTTTTTTATTCTTCATGACCCGCAGGGCGATGATCATGCCCGCAACGGTCTGCGTATCGCGGGCCGGTTTCAGGTCGATGATGCGCTGGCGGGCGAAACGGCGGATTTCGCCTTCATATTCGTCGATCGGGTGACCGGTCAGATACAGGCCAAGCGTGTCTTTCTCGCCCTTGAGCCGTTCCTTCAGCGTCAGCTCCTTGGCTTTGCGATGGTTGCCGTAGACATCGGCGTCTTCCTCAACGAACAGGCCACCAAACAGGTCGGCGTGGCCGCTGTCGTGGGTGCGGGCGGTTTGTTCGGCGGCCTTGATCGCTTCTTCCATCGCGGTCAGCAGGACGGCGCGGTTGCGGTCGATGTTGGCCTGATAGGCTTTTTGTTCATCGTGGAAGTAAGGGCCGAGACGGTCCAGCGCGCCGCTGCGAATCAAGCCGTCGAGGGTGCGCTTGTTGATGCGCTTGAGGTCGACCCGGGCGCAGAAGTCGAACAGATCCTTGAACGGACCGTCCTGACGCGCCTCGGTGATCGCCTCGACCGGCCCCTCGCCGACGCCCTTGATGGCACCCAGACCGTAAATGATCCGGCCTTCGTCGTTCACCGTGAACTTGAACTCCGAGGTGTTCACGTCCGGCGCATCGAGGCGCAGCTTCATGGTGCGAATTTCTTCGATCAAGGTCACGACCTTGTCGGTGTTGTGCATGTCCGCCGACAGTACCGCAGCCATGAATGGCGCCGGGTAATGGGTTTTCAACCAGGCGGTCTGGTAGGAAACCAGACCGTAAGCGGCGGAGTGAGACTTGTTAAAGCCGTAACCGGCGAATTTTTCTACCAGGTCGAAAATGTTACCGGCAAGGTCGGCGTCGATATTGTTGGTCTTGCAACCGTCAATGAAACCGCCGCGTTGCTTGGCCATTTCTTCGGGTTTTTTCTTACCCATGGCTCGACGCAACATGTCCGCGCCGCCGAGGGTGTAACCGGCCATCACCTGGGCAATCTGCATCACCTGTTCCTGATACAGGATGATGCCGTAAGTCGGCGCCAATACAGGTTTCAAGCCTTCGTACTGGTAGTCCGAGTGCGGGTACGCCAACTCGGCGCGACCATGCTTACGGTTGATAAAGTCGTCAACCATGCCGGACTGCAGCGGGCCCGGGCGGAACAGAGCTACCAGTGCGATCAAGTCTTCCAGGCAGTCGGGCTTGAGCTTTTTGATCAGCTCTTTCATGCCGCGCGATTCAAGCTGGAACACCGCCGTGGTTTCAGCTTTTTGCAGCAACGTGTACGTCGGTTTGTCGTCGAGCGGGATGAACGCGATGTCCAGCGGTGGCTCGTCGACCTTGGCGCGGTCGCGATTGATGGTCTTCAGCGCCCAGTCGATCACCGTCAACGTCCGCAGACCGAGGAAGTCGAACTTCACCAGACCGGCCGCTTCAACGTCATCCTTGTCGAACTGGGTTACCAGACCGTCACCGGCTTCGTCGCAATAAATCGGCGAGAAGTCGGTCAATTTGGTCGGCGCGATGACCACACCACCGGCGTGCTTGCCGACGTTACGCACAACACCTTCGAGCTTGCGGGCCATCTCCCAGATTTCCGCAGCCTCTTCATCGACCTTGATGAAGTCGCGCAGGATCTCTTCCTGCTCGTAGGCTTTTTCCAGGGTCATGCCGACTTCGAACGGAATCATCTTCGACAGACGATCCGCCAGTCCATAGGACTTGCCCTGCACCCGCGCCACGTCACGCACCACGGCTTTGGCCGCCATGGAACCGAAGGTGATGATCTGGCTTACCGCGTTGCGGCCATACTTCTCGGCCACGTAGTCGATCACCCGGTCACGACCATCCATGCAGAAGTCGACGTCGAAGTCGGGCATCGATACCCGTTCCGGGTTGAGGAAACGTTCGAACAGCAGGTCATATTCCAGCGGGTCGAGGTCGGTGATCTTCTGTACGTAGGCCACCAGCGATCCGGCACCCGACCCCCGGCCAGGACCAACCGGCACGCCGTTGCTCTTGGCCCACTGGATGAAGTCCATCACGATCAGGAAGTAACCCGGGAAGCCCATCTGGATGATGATATCCAGCTCGAAATTCAGCCGGTCGACATAGACCTGACGCTTGGCTTCGTAGTCTTCGGTGGTGTCCTTGGGCAGCAGAACGCTAAGCCGCTCCTCCAGACCATCAAAGGACACCTTGCGGAAATACTCGTCGATGGTCATGCCATCGGGGATCGGGAAGTTGGGCAGGAAGTGCGTACCCAGCTTCACTTCGATATTGCAGCGCTTGGCGATCTCGACGGTGTTTTCCAGCGCTTCGGGAATATCGCTGAACAGCTCAGCCATTTCATCGGCGCTTTTGAGGTACTGCTGATCGCTGTAGTTCTTCGAGCGTCGCGGATCGTCGAGGGCGCGGCCCTCACCGATGCACACGCGGGTTTCGTGGGCGGCGAAGTCTTCCTGCTTGATGAAGCGCACATCGTTGGTGGCCACGAGCGGCGCACCGAGCTTCTCGGCCAGGGCCACGGCGCCGTGCAGTTGCTCTTCATCGTTAGGGCGGTTGGTGCGCTGGATTTCCAGATAAAAACGATCCGGGAACACGGCCATCCACTCGCGAGCCAGGGTTTCGGCTTCGTCCGGATTGCCGCTGAGCATGGCCTGGCCGATTTCGCCCTCTTTGGCCGCCGACAGCATGATCAAGCCTGCGCTGGCTTCGGCCACCCACTCGCGCTCGATGATGACCGCGCCGTTGCGCTGACCGTCGATGAAACCACGGGAAATCAATTCGGTGAGGTTGCGATAGCCTTCGGCGTTCATCACCAGCAGGCTGATCCGGCTCAGTGCGTTGTCCGGATCCTTGTTCGACAGCCACAGGTCGGCGCCGCAGATCGGCTTGATCCCGGCACCCATGGCGTTTTTATAGAATTTGACCAGGGAACACATGTTGTTCTGATCGGTGACCGCTACGGCAGGCATGTTCATGCCGACCAGGGTCTTGACCAGCGGTTTGATCCGCACCAGACCGTCGACCAGGGAGTATTCAGTGTGCAGGCGTAGATGAACGAATGAAGCCGGCATAGTGATCCTGTCTGTGAACGTGAAGACAACAAGGCCCGGATTGTACCGGGCCTTGGTAGAAAAAATCAGCCTTGCAACTAACTCTCGATGAGACCTTCTCGCGCTTCATACGCCAGCCGCACCGGGGCAAACGAACGCCGGTGAATCGGGGTTGGGCCGAGACGGGCGAGCGCTTCCAGATGAACGGGTGTCGGATAGCCTTTGTGACCGCCAATGCCGTAACCCGGGTAGATCAATTCGAACGCGGCCATTTCCCGGTCTCGACTGACCTTGGCCAGAATCGATGCGGCGGCGATGGCTGGAACCTTGCTATCGCCCTTGACCACGGCCTCGGAGCGCATCGGCAGTTTCGGGCAACGGTTGCCGTCAATCATCGCCAGCTTCGGCTGAATGTGCAGACCGGCGATCGCGCGCTGCATGGCCAGCATGGTGGCGTGCAGGATATTCAGCTCGTCGATTTCTTCGACTTCGGCACGGGCGATACACCAGCTCAGGGCTTTTTCGCAGATTTCGTCGTAGAGCTTTTCGCGACGGGCTTCGGTGAGTTTTTTCGAGTCGTTCAAGCCAAGAATCGGACGGTTCGGATCAAGAATCACCGCCGCCGTGACCACGGCGCCACAGAGTGGGCCCCGCCCCACTTCATCAACACCGGCAACCAACTCTTCGACTTCGGCGACCAAGGTGAAATCCAGCCCCATCTGCATGCTTGTTTTACTCATTGTACTTGGCCGATCAGGTTCAGCACTGCGTCCGCAGCCTGGTTGGAGGCATCCCGACGCAAGGTCCGGTGAATTTCATCAAAGCCGCGGGTCTGCTCTTCACCACCATCAATCAGGGGCGACAGGGTCTGGGCCAACGCTTCAACCGTCGCATCATCCTGTAGCAACTCAGGCACCAGCAGGCGCTGGGCCAACAGGTTCGGCAAGGAGACGTAGGGGCTTTTCACCATGCGCTTGAGAATCCAGAACGTCAGTGGCGCCAGACGGTAGGCAACCACCATCGGCCGCTTGTACAGCAATGCCTCAAGCGTTGCGGTTCCGGAGGCAATCAGCACGGCATCGCAAGCGGCCAGGGCCAGATGGGACTTGCCATCGAGCAAGGTCAGCGGCAGATCACGACCGGCCAACAACTCTTCAAGCTGCGCCCGCCGCTGAGGGCTGGCGCAAGGCATGACGAACCGCACACCGGGGCGCATGGCTCGCAAGCGCTGGGCAGTATCGAGAAACAATGCGCCGAGTCGACTGACTTCGCCGCCACGACTGCCCGGCATTAGCGCCACCAACGGTCCGTCGGGCAAGCCCAGTTCTGCCCGTGCAGCGCAGCGATCAGCTTCGAGCGGTATCGTATCGGCCAACGAGTGCCCGACGAACCGTACCGGCACGCCTTTCTCTTCGTAGAATTTCGCTTCGAACGGCAGCAGCGTCAGCATCAAGTCGCAACCCTCGCGAATCTTCAGCACCCGCTTCTGCCGCCAGGCCCACACAGACGGGCTGACGTAATGCACGGTTTTGATTCCGGCCTGACGCAGCTTGAGTTCGATATTGAGATTGAAGTCTGGCGCGTCGATACCGATGAACACATCGGGTTTCGCGGCGATCAGGTCGGCGACCAGCTTCTTGCGCCGCGCGAGCAGTTCGCGCAACCGGCCCAGCACTTCCACCAGGCCCATGACGGACAGACGCTCCATCGGAAAATAAGAAGTCAGGCCCTCGGCCTGCATCAACGGACCACCGACACCGATAAATTCGACAGCCGGGTGGCGAGCCTTGAGCGCGCGCATGAGGCCCGCGCCAAGGATGTCGCCGGAAGCCTCGCCCGCTACCAGCGCTATACGCAGACTGGCCATGATTAGCGGGTGATGCCGCGGGTCGAAGACAGGATGGAGTCGCGGAATACGGCCACTTCCGGAAACTGCGCAGAAGGTTCGGCCAGTTCGTTGAGCGCCTGCTCGACGGTCAGACCCTGGCGGTAAACCACCTTGTAGGCTCGACGCAACGCATGGATGGCGTCCTCACTGAAACCACGACGACGCATGCCTTCGAAGTTCATGCTGCGGGCTTCGGCAGGGTTTCCGAACACCGTGACATACGCAGGGACGTCCTTGCCAATGGCCGTGCCCATGCCGGAAAAGCTGTGGGCGCCAATGTTGCAGTACTGGTGAACCAGGGTAAAACCGGACAGGATCGCCCAGTCTTCCACGTGCACATGGCCAGCCAGCGCAGTGTTGTTGACCAGAATGCAATGGTTGCCAATGACGCTGTCGTGACCGATATGGGCATAGGCCATGATCAGGTTGTGATCGCCAAGGGTAGTTTCCGAGCGATCCTGAACGGTGCCACGGTGGATGGTCACGCCTTCGCGGATGACGTTGTGATCACCAATGACCAGGCGGGTTTCTTCGCCTTTGTATTTCAAGTCAGGTGTGTCTTCGCCCACCGAGGAAAACTGGTAGATGCGATTGTGCTTACCGATTCGGGTCGGGCCTTTGAGGATCACGTGCGGCCCGATGACTGTACCCTCGCCGATTTCCACACCTGCGCCGATGATCGACCAAGGGCCGACCTCGACGCCGTCGGCCAGAACGGCCGTCGGATCGATGATTGCGCGAGAGTCAATCAAACTCATAGCTTGCGTTCCGCACAGATGATTTCAGCCGAGCAGACCGGTTTGCCATCGACCGAAGCCTGGCATTCGAACTTCCAGATCTGGCGCTTGCAGCTCAGGAACTTGGCTTCGAGAATCAACTGATCACCCGGCAGTACCGGCTGACGGAAGCGCAGCTTGTCGGAGCCTACGAAGTAGTAGAGCGTGCCATCGGCCGGCTTTACGTCGAGCATTTTGAATCCAAGGATCCCGGCAGCCTGAGCCATCGCCTCGATGATCAACACGCCCGGCATGATTGGATGCGCAGGGAAGTGACCATTGAAGAATGGTTCGTTGATGCTGACATTCTTGTAGGCGCGAATGCGCTTGCCTTCCACATCCAGATCCACGACCCGGTCCACCAGCAGGAACGGGTAACGGTGAGGCAGGTATTCGCGAATCTCGTTGATGTCCATCATTTCGGGGGGAAGCCTATGTAAAGATTGGGAGCGCGCGACTGATGCGCACTCCTCTAGCAAATCAAGGGAGGCAGTCTAGCGGCTGTGCACACTTGATATGGAAATGGTATCAGCCATCTGATGAAGCATTACCGTCAGGGGTCACTTCCCCTACTTGCTTTTCCAGCTGTCGCAGACGTCGCGCGATATCATCGAGCTGACGAAGGCGGGCCGCGCTTTTGCGCCACTCGGCTGCCGGCTGCATGGCCGTACCGGATGAGTAAGCGCCCGCCTCGGTAATCGAATGGGTCACCATGGTCATGCCGGTGATGAAAACGTTGTCGCAAACTTCGATGTGCCCTACCAGCCCGACACCACCGGCCAGCATGCAGTGCTTGCCGATTTTGGTACTGCCGGAGATGCCCACGCACGCCGCCATGGCAGTGTGGTCACCCACCTGAACGTTGTGGGCAATCTGGATCTGGTTGTCGAGCTTCACGCCATTGCCAATGATGGTATCGGCCAATGCACCGCGGTCAATGGCGGTGTTCACGCCAATTTCCACATCATCGCCAATCAATACACCACCGATCTGGGCGATTTTCTGCCAGATACCTTTCTCGTTGGCAAAACCGAAACCTTCGCCACCGAGTACTGCACCCGACTGAATCACCACACGCTTGCCGACACGAACGTCGTGATACAGCGTGACACGCGGCGCAAGCCAACCACCTTCACCGATTTCACTCCGTGCGCCGATAAAGCAGTGCGCGCCTACAGTGACACCGGCTGCAATACGCGCCGAACCTTCAATGACCGCAAAGGCCCCGACGCTCGCCGTTGGGTCAACCACCGCATCCGCCGCAATCACCGCTGACGGGTGAATACCCGCAGCTGCCTTGGGCTTGGGATCGAACAGATGAGAAACACGGGCGTAGGCTGCGTACGGATCAGGCACCACCAGCGCATTACCGGCAAATCCTTCGGCATCAGCGGCTTTCAGCAACAAAGCTGCAGCCTGACTGCCTGCCAGGTATTTACGGTACTGGGGGTTTGCAAGAAAGCTCAACTGAGCTGGGCCAGCCTCCTGCAAGGTGGCTAGCCCAGTGATTTCTTTCTCCGGGTCACCACGCAATGTGGCGCCGAGGAACTCGGCCAACTGGCCGAGTTTAATAGTCGCGGTCATGGATTACTTCAGCTGATTCATGCGCTCGATAACCTGGCGCGTGATGTCGTATTGAGGCTTGACATCAATTACTGCGCCACGCTCGAAGACCAGGTCAAAAGCACCTTTCTTGATGACTTCTTCCACAGCGCTGTCCAGTTTCGGCTTGAGCTGCTTCAGCATTTCACGGTCGGCAACGGCTTTTGCTTCGTTCAATTCTTTGGACTGGAACTGGAAGTCACGGGCCTTTTGCTTGAACTCAAGCTCCAGACGCTCGCGCTCGCCTTGCTGCATTTTGTCACCGCCAGCCATCAGACGATCCTGAATACCCTTGGCGCTGCTTTCCAGCGTCTTGAGTTTGGTCAGTTGAGGACCGAACTTCTTCTCGGCATCCACGGCGTACTTCTTGGCTGCGTCGGACTCCAGCAACGCCATCTGATAGTTCAGAACGGCGATTTTCATGTCGGCAAATGCCGGACCTGCTACCAGTACGGAAGCGAGGAGAACCAATTGAGTCAACTTACGCACGATGCACTCCTACAAAATCCATTGTCGTTATCTTGGGTCAGACGCTTAGAACGTCTGGCCGAGGGAGAATTGGAACACTTGAGTTTCAGCGTCATCCGGTTCCTTGACTGGCATTGCCAGGGCGAAACTCAGAGGACCCAGTGCGGTGACCCAGGTCACACCCACACCGACGGAACTGGCCATATTACTCAGGCTGATGTCATTGCATTGGGTGTTGGACTTCGTGCCATCCGCTCTGACGGTATCCGAGCAAGATGAATCGAATACGTTACCCACATCCCAGAACAGCGAGGTACGCAGCGAACGCTGATCCTTGATGAACGGCAGCGGGAACAGAACCTCCACACCACCCTGGATCAGGACATTACCGCCGAACGGCAGCGGATCCTGGTCCGGGTCGAGCTGCGTGCCAGGGTTCTTGCCGGTACTTGGCGTACTGCGCGGCCCCAGGGTGCTGTCCTTGAAGCCACGTACCGAGTTGAAACCACCAGCATAGTAGTTTTCGTAGAATGGCAAGCCATCGGTCGAACCGTAACCGTCGCCATACCCCAGCTCAGTGTGCAGGCGCATGGTGTAGTTCTCGCTCAATGGCTGGAACAACTGGCCACGGTAATCGAGCTTGAAGAATGACAGGTCGCTGCCTGGTGTAGTCGTTTCCAGCACCAGGCTTTGGGAGTGACCGCGCGTTGCGAGCACGCCCTTGTTCAGAGTGGACTCGGACCAACCGGCCGAGGCCTTGAAGTTCAGGTACTTGTCGCCTTCCTGCTCAACGAAGTCGAAGATCTCGTCAACGGTGTACACACCCGTCTTGATCTCGTCCTGCTGCGCGGTCAGACCGAAGGTCAGACGCGAAGTCTCGCTGATCGGGTAACCAACGCTCACACCCGCGCCCAAGCTGTCTACGGAGTAGCTCGCTACGTCGACATCGAGGTCGTCATAGTCGGTGGTGCGGTAGAACACGTTGTAACCCAGGCTCACGCCATCAGCGGTCCAGTAGGGGTCGACATAACCGAAGTTATAGCGGCTCTGGTATTCGCTTTTGGTCAAGCCGACGCTGACCTTGTTACCGGTACCCAGGAAGTTGTTCTGAGTGATCGAACCACCCAGGATCAAACCGGCGCTCTGGGCGAAACCGACGCTCGCGGTGATCGAACCGGAAGCCTGCTCTTCAACGCTGTAGTTAACGTCAACCTGGTCATCGACACCCGGTACGGCCGGGGTTTCGACGTTGACTTCCTTGAAGAAGCCCAGACGCTCCAGACGGGTCTTGGACTGGTCGATCAGGTAGGTCGAAGCCCAGCCGCCTTCCATTTGACGCATTTCACGACGCAGCACTTCGTCTTCGGACTTGGTGTTGCCACGGAAGTTGATGCGATTCACATAAGCACGCTTGCCAGGATCGACTGCAAACGTGATGTCTACCGTATGGTCGTCATCGTGCGGTTGAGGTACACCGTTGACGTTGGCGAAGGTATAGCCCTCGTTACCCAGTCGACGGGTGATCAGCTCGGAGGTCGTGGTCATCAGCTTGCGCGAGAACACCTGACCCTTTTGCACCAGCAGCAAGGACTTGACCTGGTCTTCAGGGACTTTCAGGTCGCCACTCAGCTTCACGTCACGAACGGTGTATTTCTCGCCTTCGTTGACGTTGACGGTGATGTAGACGTGTTTCTTGTCCGGCGTGATGGACACCTGGGTCGAAGCGATATCCATGTTGATATAGCCACGGTCCAGGTAGTAGGAACGCAGACGCTCCAGGTCACCGGACAGCTTTTCACGTGCGTACTTGTCATCGTTCTTGAAGAACGACAACCAGTTGGTGGTCTTGAGTTCGAACAGGTCGATCAGGTCTTCGTCGGGGAAGACGGTGTTGCCCACCACGTTGATGTGCTGGATCGCGGCAACGGTACCTTCGTTGATATTGACCTTCAGCGCGACGCGGTTGCGCGGCTGCGGTACCACTTCGGTATCGACGGTAGCCGAGTAACGGCCCTGAGCGACGTACTGACGTTGCAGTTCGTTACGCACACCTTCAAGCGTCGCGCGCTGGAAGATCTCGCCTTCGGCCAGACCGGATTGCTTGAGGCCTTTCATCAGGTCTTCGGTAGAGATCGCCTTGTTACCTTCGATCTCGATACTGGCGACCGACGGGCGCTCGACTACCGTGATGACAAGGACATTGCCGTCACGGCCCAGCTGGATATCTTGAAAGAAACCGGTTTTGAACAACGCACGAGTGGATTCCACCAGGCGACGATCATCCGCCTGTTCACCGACGTTCAACGGCAAAGCACCAAAGACACTACCCGCGGAGACCCGCTGGAGGCCATTGACGCGAATATCAGAGATAGTGAAGGACTCGGCGTGAACTTCGGCGATCATCAATACGGTGAGAACCGCAGTTAGCAGCAGACGTTTCATGAAGTCCTTTCTTATTCCAACTGGCAATAAACAAACTGCCGCAAAATGCGGCAGATTCGCAATTCAGCGAAGCGTTACAGTCGACCCAGATCATTGACCAGAGCAAGCAACATCACCCCGATCACCAAACTGATACCGATCTGTATCCCCCAACCCTGCACCCGATCTGACAAGGGACGACCACGCGCCCACTCGATCAGATAAAACAACAAATGTCCCCCATCCAGTACCGGAATGGGCAACAGATTCAGAACCCCCAGGCTAATACTCAGATAAGCAAGGAAATTCAGGAAATCAGCAACACCCGACTGGGCCGAAGCGCCCGCCACTTTAGCAATGGTTATCGGTCCACTCAAGTTTTTTACCGAGAGCTCACCGAACAACATTTTCTTGAGCGAATCAAGGGTCAGCACACTCATGGTCCAAGTGCGTCGAGCGCCTTCGCCGATTGCGGCCAATGGGCCGTAGCTGACTTCGCGAATCATCTCCGGCGGCCACTCAACCGCTTTTACTCCAGCCCCCAGATAGCCACTGGGTGCTTTGCTCTGACCACGAGAAGCCAATGTCACCGGGACGTCGATTTGAGCACCGTCACGCTCGACCC
This sequence comes from Pseudomonas sp. Irchel s3f7, assembly GCF_900187615.1. GTDB lineage: Bacteria > Pseudomonadota > Gammaproteobacteria > Pseudomonadales > Pseudomonadaceae > Aquipseudomonas. The sequence continues at coordinate 111,786 of NZ_FYDO01000018.1, forward strand.
GCAGCATGATCTTGCTATCAGGCTGTTTGCGGACGGTATCCACCACCTGCTGCCAATCATCCAGCGAGCGACCATCGAGAGCCAGCAAACGGTCACCGGTTTTCAGCCCGGCAGCCTGAGCAGGGCCCTTTGGATCGAGCTCAGCCAACACGGGCGGCAATGCCGGACGCCATGGGCGGATACCCAACGAATGGATCGGATCAGGCTCATCAGCGCCCTTGAGCCATTTATTCAGCACCAGCTCACGGGGCGTGTCGACCGTAGAACCTTGCTCGCGAACCACAATTTGCAGCGAACCGCTTTCCCCCAGACGGCGGACCAACTGCAAATTCACCGCTCCCCAGCCGGAAGTCGCCTCACCATCGATGGCCACGATTTCCTGGCCCGGGTTCAACCCTGCCTGGGCCGCAATACTGCCAGACTCGACAGCACCAATGACCGGACGCACCTGGTCGCTGCCAAGCATTGCCAACACCCAGAAAAACACCAGGGCCAGCAGGAAGTTGGCAATCGGCCCCGCCGCTACGATAGCGATGCGCTGACGGACGGTTTTGCGGTTGAAGGATTGATCGATCTGATCGAGCGGCACTTCGCCTTCGCGCTCGTCGAGCATCTTCACGTAGCCACCCAGAGGGATGGCTGCCACCACAAACTCGGTGCCTTGCTTGTCATGCCAGCGCAGAAGCGGCATGCCAAAGCCTACGGAGAAACGCAGCACTTTGACCCCACAGCGACGCGCGACCCAAAAATGGCCGAACTCGTGGAAGGTAACCAGCACACCCAGTGCGACCAGGGTGCCGACAATCATATAGAGCGCGCTCATCTACTTTCTCCGCAATCCTATCCGCTGCTGCCTCGCCCAATGCATACGGGCATTTACCGCCCGTGACGGCTCAGCCATTGCCCGGCCAACTGTCGCGCCTTCGCGTCGGCGATGAACACCGCCTCAAGATCGTCGACCGCGACTACGGCTTCCAGATTCAATACTTCCTCGATAATACTCGCGATTTCCGGGTAACGAACCCGTCCATCGAGAAATGCTGTCACCGCCACTTCATTCGCTGCATTGAGCATGGCGGGAGCACTATTACTGGCTTCAGCCGCTTGTCGCGCCAATCGCAGGCACGGGAAGCGCTCTTCGTCGGGCGTCTGGAAATCCAGGCGCGCAATGGCAAACAGGTCCAGCGGCGCAACCCCCGAATCAATTCGTTCGGGCCAGGCCAGCGCGTTGGCAATGGGTGTACGCATGTCCGGATTGCCCAACTGCGCCAATACCGAACCGTCGATATAGTCGACCAGCGAGTGAATCACGCTCTGCGGATGAATCACCACTTCTACCTGCGACGGCTTGGCATCGAACAACCAGCAGGCCTCGATCAACTCAAGGCCCTTGTTCATCATGCTGGCCGAATCGACGGAAATCTTGCGACCCATGGACCAGTTCGGGTGCGCACACGCCTGCTCAGGGGAAACATGCGCCAACTCGGCCAGGGGTGTCTGTCGGAACGGACCACCGGAGGCTGTCAGCAAAATCCGACGCACGCCCACATTGCTTAGACCACGAGAAAAATCCAGCGGCATGCACTGGAAAATCGCGTTGTGCTCACTGTCGATCGGCAGCAACACCGATCCACTTTTGCGCACGGCCTGCATGAACAAAGCGCCGGACATGACCAGCGCTTCTTTGTTGGCCAGAAGAATTTTCTTGCCAGCCTCGACCGCCGCCAGGGTCGGGCGCAACCCCGCCGCACCGACAATAGCCGCCATGACTGCATCGACTTCAGGATCGGAAGCCACCTGACACAGCCCTTCCTCGCCGACCAGCACACGGGTCGAAAGGCCCGCAGCAAGCAGATCATCCTGCAAGCGCCGAGCAGCACCAGCCTCGGGCACCACGGCAAACCGTGGCGAGTGACGCACACAAAGCGCAAGCAGTTCACTCAAACGAGTGAACCCACTCAGGGCAAACACTTGATAACGCGCCGGATGCCGCGCAATAACGTCGAGGGTGCTCAGGCCAATCGAACCCGTAGCCCCCAAAACGGTAATCTGCTGTGGGCGACTCATGGCGCTGCCATCCACAGCAGCACGGCAAACACCGGAATGGCTGCTGTCAGGCTATCGATCCGATCCAGCACACCACCGTGACCCGGCAGCAGGTTACTGCTGTCCTTGATCCCGGACTGGCGCTTGAACATGCTTTCCGTGAGGTCTCCCACCACCGAAACAAACACAATGACGGCCGCGCCGATCAGCCCCATCAGCAGCTCTGCGAAACTCCAGTCACGTGAAACACCGACGATCGCAGTGATGACCAGGCTCAACAACAAGCCGCCATACACCCCTTCCCAGCTTTTGCCGGGACTGACTTGTGGCGCCAGCTTGCGCTTACCAAAGGCCCGACCGGAAAAGTACGCTCCAATATCGGCGCCCCAGACCAGTACCATCACCGCCATGATCAACCAGTTACCCAACGGCTCCTGCTTGATCTGCACCAGCCCTTGCCAGGCCGGCAGTAAAATCAGCAGCCCGATGACCAGCTTGCACGCTGCACTGGCCCAGTGCTCGCTGCTGCGGGGGTACGTCAGCACCAGATACGTCGCCACACCCCACCAGAGCACCGACGCGCCCAACACCCAAGGTGCCAGGCCCGGCAAGATATGCATGACAAACAGTATTGCCGCGACAACCACAGCGTACGCGACCCGAATCGGCTGAGCGGTAAAGCCTGCCAAACGAGCCCATTCCCAAGCACCAAGGGTCACGACCAGACCGATAAACAGCGCAAAACCGGACCCCTCCAGCAGGAAAAACCCGCAGAGGGCAATCGGCAGCAGGATCAGCGCGGTGATGATTCGTTGTTTAAGCATTAAACCCGGGCTCCAGCCTCGACCTGCTCGCTCGTTTTACCGAAGCGACGCTGGCGGGATGCGAAATCGGCCAGCGCGTTACGCATGGCATCGTGTTTGAAGTCCGGCCAGAACAGGTCGGAAAAGTACAACTCGGCGTAGGCCAGCTGCCACAGCAGGAAGTTGCTGATGCGGTGCTCGCCACCGGTGCGGATGCACAGATCCGGCAACGGCAGGTCGCCGGTTGCCAGGCAGGTCTGCAGCAACTCCGGCGTGATGTCTTCCGGACGCAGGTGCCCAGCCTGAACTTCTCGAGCCAGTCGCTGCGCGGCTTGCGCGATATCCCACTGACCGCCGTAGTTGGCGGCGATCTGCAGAACGAAACGATTGGCACCGGCCGTCATGGTCTCGGCCTCACGCATGGCTGCCTGAAGCTCGGGATGGAAGCGCGAACGATCACCAATGATGCGTAAACTGATGTTGTTGTCGTTGAGGCGCTTGGCCTCACGACGCAACGCCTTGAAGAACAAATCCATCAATGCACTGACTTCATCGGCCGGGCGCTGCCAGTTCTCACTGGAAAACGCGAACAGGGTCAATACTTCGACCCCGGACTCAGCACACACCTCAATGACCGCGCGAACCGCGTCCACGCCCGCCTTATGCCCGGCAACGCCTGGCATAAAGCGTTTTTTTGCCCAGCGATTATTACCATCCATGATGATCGCGACATGACGCGGCACTGATGCCGGCGCAGTCTTCTTGGTCTTTTCCATGAAAGCTCGACCCTTATACGGCCATCAGGTCTTTTTCTTTCTGCGCCAAATCCGCGTCGATTTTTGCCACGAATTTCTTGGTCAGATCGTCGATTTCGCCCGTAGCGCGACGTTCTTCGTCTTCACTAATGGCCTTTTCCTTGACCAGATCCTTGAGCTGGCTGTTCGCATCGCGACGGATGTTGCGCACGGCAACACGAGCGTCTTCAGCAACGTCACGGGCCTGCTTGGTGAAGCCCTTACGGGTTTCTTCGGTCAGGGCCGGCATGGAGATCAGCAGCAGTTCGCCAAGGTTGGTCGGGTTCAGGTTCAGACCTGCGCTACCGATAGCCTTGTCGACGGCACCCAGCATGTTGCGTTCAAAGGCAACCACTTGCAGGGTACGGGCGTCCTTAACGGTGATGTTGGCCACTTGCTTGATCGGGGTGTCGGAGCCGTAGTACGGCACCATCACACCTTCCAGAATGCTTGGGTGCGCCTGGCCGGTACGAATACGGCCGAAGTTGTGCGCCAGCGATTCGACGGATTTCTGCATGCGCTCTTGAGCGTCTTTCTTGATTTCGTTGATCATTGTTGGCCTTCCTCGATCAGGGTCCCTTCAGCGCCGCCATGCACGATGTTCAGCAGGGCGCCGGGCTTGTTCATGTTAAATACGCGCAGCGGCATCTTGTGGTCGCGGCACAGACAAATGGCCGTCAGATCCATCACGCCCAGCTTGCGATCCAGCACTTCATCGTAGGTCAGATGATCGAACTTCTCGGCATGCGGGTCTTTGAATGGGTCCGCGGTGTAAACGCCATCGACCTTGGTCGCCTTGAGCACGACATCGGCATCGATTTCGATTGCACGCAGGCAAGCTGCCGAATCCGTGGTGAAGAACGGATTACCGGTACCCGCCGCGAAAATCACGACTTCCTTGGCGTTCAGGTGACGCATGGCTTTGCGACGATCATAGTGATCGGTCACACCCACCATGGAAATGGCCGACATCACGATGGCCGAGATATTGGCACGTTCCAGCGCATCGCGCATGGCCAGGGCGTTCATCACAGTGGCCAGCATGCCCATGTGGTCGCCTGTCACCCGATCCATGCCTGCTGCGCTCAGCGCTGCACCACGGAACAGGTTGCCGCCGCCGATGACCAGACCGACCTGAACGCCGATACCGACCAACTGGCCAACTTCCAGTGCCATGCGATCCAGAACTTTCGGGTCGATCCCGAACTCTTCCGAGCCCATCAGGGCCTCGCCGCTAAGCTTGAGTAGAATGCGTTTATAGCGAGCCTGATAACCACTGCCCTGCTGAGCCATTGCGAATCTCTCCTGCGGCGTATTTTAAAAATTCTTTGCTAGCTGTTTACAGCTGGCGTTCACTCTAACTGGCGCTGCGTCAGCGCCATCGGAACATGGCTTTGTAAGCCAGTTCCCAACGGAAACCAATAAAAAACTGGTCCCCATCTGAAAAGAGGCTGCGCGCGTGAGCGGGCAGCCTCTTCAGGGCGACAGTTAAAAAACCGTCTTATTGCTTGGCAGCAGCCAGTTGAGCAGCAACTTCTTCAGCGAAGTTATCAACTGGTTTCTCGATGCCTTCGCCTACTTTGAAGTAGGTGAAGGATACGATTTCAGCGCCGGCTTTCTTGGCCAATGCACCCACGGTGATTTCCGGGTTCATGACGAAAGCTTGCTCAACCAGACTGGCTTCAGCCAGGAACTTGGTGATACGGCCAGCGATCATCTTCTCGACGATTTCAGCTGGCTTGCCTTTCATCTTGTCTTCGTTCAGCGACAGGAAAACGGCTTTCTCACGCTCGATGGCTTCTGGCGAAACCTGCGATGGCAGCAGGAACTCAGGGTTGCTTGCAGCCACGTGCATGGCGATCTCTTTGGCCAGCTGAACATCGCCGCCCTTGAGAACAACAGCAACACCGATCTTGTTACCGTGCAGGTAGGTGCCGACAACGTCGCCCTCTACGCGCACCAGGCGACGGATGTTGACGTTTTCGCCAACTTTGGCCACCAGGGCTTCACGAGCCGATTCCTGAGCGGCGATCAGCGGAGCTGCGTCGGTCAGTTTTTCGTCGAAAGCTTTTTCTACGCTGGCAGCAACGAAGTTTTTGAAGTCGTCTTGCAGGGCCAGGAAGTCGGTCTGCGAGTTGACTTCCAGCAGCACGGCTACCTTGTCGTCAGCCTTGATGGCGATAGCGCCTTCAGCGGCAACGTTGCCCGCCTTCTTGGCAGCCTTGATGGCGCCCGAAGCACGCATGTCATCAATGGCTTTCTCGATGTCGCCGCCGGCCTTGGTCAAGGCCTTTTTGCAATCCATCATGCCTTCGCCGGTACGCTCGCGCAGTTCTTTGACCAACGCTGCAGTAATCTCTGCCATTTCAAAATCCTCTTGGATAGGTTTTCAACCATTCCACCCGATCGAACGGGCGTTCAATTCTTCCCGAACCACCCTTGTTAGCTGCCGCACGTTACAAATAGAACAGTGGGCGCCGACAAATGGTTTTCGAGGTGGCAAAAAGGGGGCCAAGCCCCCTTTTTGCTTACTGAGTCAACGCCAAGGCGTCAATTACTCAGCTGCAGCCTGAGTTTCTTCAGCTGCGAACTCTACAGTGCCGCCGGAAACATTGTTGCGACCACGGATAACAGCGTCAGCCATCGAACCCATGTACAGCTGGATAGCGCGGATTGCGTCATCGTTGCCTGGGATGATGTAGTCAACGCCTTCCGGGCTGCTGTTGGTATCGACTACGCCGATAACCGGGATGCCCAGCTTGTTGGCTTCGGTGATCGCGATGCGCTCGTGATCAACGTCGATAACGAACAGAGCGTCTGGCAGACCGCCCATGTCCTTGATACCACCCAGGGAACGATCCAGCTTTTCCAGGTCACGGGAGCGCATCAGCGCTTCTTTCTTGGTCAGCTTGGCGAAAGTACCGTCTTCGGCTTGTACTTCAAGGTCACGCAGACGCTTGATGGAAGCACGGATGGTTTTGAAGTTGGTCAGCATGCCGCCCAACCAGCGGTGATCGACGTACGGCGAACCGCAACGTGCTGCTTCTTCAGCAACGATCTTGCCAGCGGAACGCTTGGTGCCGACGAACAGAATCTTGTTTTTGCCCTGGGCCAGACGCTCTACGAAAGTCAAAGCTTCGTTGAACATTGGCAGGGTTTTTTCAAGGTTGATGATGTGGATCTTGTTACGCGCGCCGAAAATGTATTTACCCATTTTCGGGTTCCAGTAACGGGTCTGGTGACCGAAGTGCACACCGGCCTTCAGCATATCGCGCATGTTGACTTGGGACATGATAGTTCCTTAATAAGTCGGGTTTGGCCTCCACGTATCCCAATGACCAACCAGCAGCTTCAGCTGAAGGCACCCAGGTCATCGTGTCGACACGTGTGTGGATTTAGGCTTTTCGGGGCATCCCCGGAAAGCGGCGCATTTTATATCATAAGACAGGGGAAAACGGAACCCGGATTCTGAAATCCCGGCAGGCGCTTTGCGCAGCCCCTTGGAATCAGCCAAGAATGCACCATTCTATAGAGAGAAGCGATGCACTCAGGCGCAGATTTGCGCTGATCGTCTGGTAGAATCGCATTTTTCAGGGCTGCGAAGTTCGATCGCGCAACGCCCTTTCCGTTTAAAAAGCGCCATTGAGCGCAGAGAGAGCCTGTATGACCGTCAACCTCAAAACCCCCGAGGACATCGCAAAAATGCGTGTCGCCGGCAAACTGGCCGCCGATGTGCTGGAAATGATTGCTGAATACGTCAAGCCCGGCATAACCACTGATCAGCTGAACCAGATCTGCCATGACTACATCGTCAACGAGCAGAAGGCCATCCCTGCCCCGCTCAACTACAAGGGCTACCCAAAGTCGATCTGCACGTCGATCAACCATGTGGTCTGCCACGGCATCCCGAACGACAAGCCGTTGAAGGATGGCGACACCCTGAACATCGACGTCACGGTCATCAAGGATGGCTACCACGGCGATACCAGCCGCATGTTCCACGTCGGCAGCGTGCCGGTCTGGGCCGAGCGCCTGTCCCAAGTGACCCAGGAATGCATGTACAAGGCGATTGAAATCGTCAAACCCGGCTGCCGCCTGGGTGACATCGGCGAAATCATTCAGAAGCACGCTGAAAAGAACGGTTTCTCGGTGGTTCGCGAATTCTGCGGCCATGGCATCGGCAAGGTGTTCCACGAAGAGCCGCAAATCCTGCATTACGGTCGTGCCGGCACCGGTATGGAGCTGAAAGCGGGCATGACCTTCACCATCGAACCGATGATCAACCAGGGCCGCGCCGACACCAAAGTGCTGGGCGACGGCTGGACCGCGATCACCAAGGACCGCAAGCTGTCGGCCCAATGGGAACACACCCTGCTGGTGACCGAAACCGGCTACGAGATCTTCACCCTGCGCAGCGATGACACCATCCCCCGCGTTTCGGCCTGATCCCGACACCGACTACAGCCTATAGAAAGGAAAGCCAATCGATGCCGCAGGTGGATCCCGAACTCTTCGACCGCGGCCAGTTCCAGGCCGAACTGGCCCTGAAGGCAAGCCCCATCGCTGCCTTCAAGAAGGCGATCCGCCAGGCCCGCGAAGTGCTCGACGCACGCTTTCGCAGCGGCCGGGATATTCGTCGGCTGATCGAGGATCGCGCCTGGTTCGTCGATAACATCCTGCAAAAGGCCTGGGATCAGTTCAACTGGAGCGAGGACGCCGACATTGCGCTGGTCGCGGTCGGCGGCTACGGTCGCGGTGAATTGCACCCTTATTCCGACATCGATTTGCTGATCCTGCTGGACAGCGCCGACCACGAAGTTTTCCGCGATTCCATCGAGCGTTTTCTGACGCTGTTGTGGGACATTGGTCTGGAAGTCGGCCAGAGCGTTCGCTCGGTCGATGAATGCGCCGTCGAGGCCCGTGCCGACCTGACAGTCGTCACCAACCTGATGGAAAGCCGCACCATCGCCGGCCCCGAACGCTTGCGCCAACGCATGCTGGATGTCACCAACACCGGCCACATGTGGCCAAGCAAGGACTTTTTCCTGGCCAAACGCGCCGAGCAGAAGGCCCGACACCACAAATACAACGACACCGAGTACAACCTGGAACCCAACGTCAAAGGCTCGCCCGGCGGACTGCGGGATATCCAGACGATTTTGTGGGTGGCCCGTCGCGAATACGGCACCTTGAACCTGCGCGCACTGGCTGGCGAAGGCTTTCTGGTCGAGAGCGAAAACGCTTTGCTGGCGTCCTCACAGGAGTTTCTGTGGAAGGTTCGTTACGCCCTGCACATGCTCGCCGGGCGCTCCGAAGACCGCCTGCTGTTCGATCACCAGCGCACCATCGCCGGGCTGCTGGGTTTTGTTGGCGATGACGCCAAGCAAGCCATCGAAAACTTCATGCAGCAGTATTACCGGGTGGTGATGAGCATTGCCCAGCTCAGCGACCTGATCATCCAGCACTTCGAGGAAGTCATCCTCGCGCCGGAAGACGAAGCGCCGCCACAGCCGATCAACGCACGGTTCCAGCTGCATGACGGTTATATCGAGGCGCGCAACGACAACGTGTTCCGCCGCACGCCGTTCGCCATGCTCGAAATTTTCGTGCTGATGGCCCAGCAGCCGGAAATCAAAGGCGTGCGCGCCGACACCATTCGCTTGCTGCGCGAGAACCGTCACCTGATCGATGACGACTTCCGCAATGACATACGCAACACCAGCCTGTTCATCGAACTGTTCAAATGCAAGTTCGGCATCCACCGCAACCTGCGTCGAATGAACCGTTACGGCATCCTCGGGCGTTATCTGCCGGAGTTCGGCTTTATTGTCGGGCAGATGCAACACGACCTGTTTCATATCTATACGGTCGATGCCCACACCCTGAACCTGATCAAACACCTGCGTAAGTTGCAGTACACCCAGGTGTCGGAAAAATTCCCGCTGGCCAGCAAAACCATGGGCAAGCTGCCCAAGCCCGAGCTGATTTACATGGCCGGCCTGTACCACGACATCGGCAAGGGACGGCACGGTGACCACTCGGACATCGGCGCAGTGGACGCCGAGGCCTTTTGCCAGCGTCATCAGCTACCCGCCTGGGACAGCCGTCTGATCGTGTGGCTGGTGCAAAACCACCTGATGATGTCGACCACCGCCCAGCGCAAGGACTTATCCGACCCGCAGGTGATTCACGATTTCGCGCAGATTGTCGGCGATGAAGTCCATCTCGATTACCTGTACGTGCTGACTGTCTCCGATATCAACGCCACCAACCCGACGCTGTGGAATTCCTGGCGCGCCAGCCTGTTGCGCCAGCTCTACACCGAGACCAAGCGTGCATTGCGTCGCGGCCTGGAAAACCCTGTGGACCGCGAAGAGCAGATCCGTCAGACCCAGAGCGCCGCCCTGGACATCCTGGTGCGCGGCGGTACCGATCCGGACGATGTCGAGCAGTTGTGGGCGCAGCTGGGCGATGATTATTTCTTGCGCCACACCGCCGGTGACGTCGCCTGGCACACGGATGCGATCCTCCAGCAGCCGACCGACGGCGGGCCACTGGTGCTGATCAAGGAAACCACCCAGCGCGAGTTCGAGGGTGGCACACAGATTTTCATTTACGCACCGGACCAGCACGACTTTTTCGCCGTGACCGTGGCCGCGATGGATCAGCTCAACCTGAACATTCACGACGCCCGGGTCATCACGTCCAGCAGCCAGTTCACACTCGACACCTACATCGTGCTCGACACCGACGGCGATTCGATTGGCGACAACCCGGCGCGGGTCAAACAGATCCGCGAGGGCCTGACTGAAGCCCTGCGCAACCCGGATGACTACCCGACGATCATCCAGCGCCGGGTTCCGCGCCAGCTCAAGCATTTCGCCTTTGCACCCCAAGTGACGATCCACAACGACGCCCAGCGCCCGGTGACGGTCCTCGAACTTACTGCTCCCGACCGCCCGGGGTTGTTGGCGCGCATTGGCACGATCTTCCTGGAGTTCGACCTGTCGCTGCAGAACGCCAAGATCGCCACCCTCGGCGAACGGGTGGAAGACGTGTTCTTCATCACCGACGCGCATAACCAGCCGCTGTCCGATCCATTGCTGTGCAGTCGTTTGCAGGATGCGATCGTCGAGCAGCTGAGCGTCAACCACGAACCCAATATCAAACTGTCGCGCATCAGCATCTGAATCAATCCGGGGGGCGAACCTGCCCTTTGTAGGAGCTGGCTTGCCAGCGAAGGAATCAAAAGCGCCACGTTTACCCGGTAAGCAAGCGTTTTCGTTGACGCCCATCGCTGGCAAGCCAGCTCCTACAGGAACCAGGGCTTGCCCGCTCCTACACCGAACGAGATACATCGATGAACAACGCTCTGTCCCAGCTCCAGCCCTACCCGTTCGAGAAACTCCGCGCCCTGCTCGGCAGCGTGACGCCGAGCCCGGACAAGCGCCCGATTGCGCTCTCCATCGGCGAGCCGAAACACCGTTCGCCAAGCTTCGTCGCCGAGGCCCTGGCCAGCAATCTGGAAAAAATGGCGGTGTACCCGACCACCCTCGGCATCCCGGAGCTGCGTGAATCTATTGCGGCTTGGTGCGAGCGTCGTTTCGGCGTGCCGAACGGCTGGATCGACCCGGCGCGTAATGTGCTACCGGTCAACGGCACCCGCGAGGCGCTGTTCGCCTTCACCCAGACCGTGGTCAACCGTGGCGACGACGCGTTGGTGGTCAGCCCGAACCCGTTCTATCAGATCTACGAAGGTGCGGCGTTTCTGGCCGGGGCCAAGCCGCATTACCTGCCATGCCTGGACGAAAACGGTTTCAACCCGGATTTCGATGCCGTTTCACCGGACATCTGGAAGCGCTGCCAAATTCTTTTCCTGTGTTCGCCAGGCAACCCGACCGGCGCCTTGATCCCGGTCGACACCCTGAAAAAGCTGATCGCCCTGGCCGACGAATACGACTTCGTGATTGCCGCCGATGAGTGCTACAGCGAATTGTATTTCGACGAACAAACCCCACCGCCGGGCCTGCTCAGCGCCTGTGTCGAGCTGGGCCGCAAGGACTTCAAGCGTTGCGTGGTGTTCCACAGTCTGTCCAAGCGTTCCAACCTGCCAGGCTTGCGTTCAGGTTTTGTCGCGGGCGATGCCGACATCCTCAAAGGCTTCCTGCTTTACCGCACCTACCACGGCTGCGCGATGCCGGTTCAGACTCAACTGGCCAGCGTTGCCGCGTGGAACGACGAAGTGCATGTACGCGCCAACCGTGCGCTGTATCGCGAGAAGTTTGACGCCGTGCTGGAAATCCTCAGCCCGGTGCTGGACGTACAGCGCCCGGATGGCAGCTTCTACCTGTGGCCGAACGTTGCCGGGGACGACGCTGCGTTCTGCCGCGATCTGTTCGAGCAAGAGCATGTGACGGTGGTGCCGGGCTCTTATCTGTCGCGGGATGTTGATGGTGTTAATCCAGGCGCCGGCCGCATTCGCATGGCGCTGGTTGCGCCGTTGGCGGAGTGTGTTGAGGCTGCCGAGCGCATCCGTTCGTTCATCCAGCGCCGCCAGGGCTGAGGCCTATTTTACCTGGCCCAGCTTGGCTTCACTCAGATCCAGCTCCGCCAACACCTCTCGCAACACGTCATCACCAATCTGGTGATGACGGCTGAGGCTGTACAACTCCAGCCGCTGTGCCTTCAATGCCTTCAACCGCAAGCGGCGCTCCAGCAAGTCCATCTGGAACGCCAACGCCTGTGCCTCTGCGGAATCGTTGAACACCTCCAGCTGATGGCGATATTCGGACATGATCCGCGCCTTCAGTTCGGCGGCCAATGCTGCCTCGGCCGCATCCTGGGCGCTGGCCTCTTCAACTTCCAGTGCATGAATAGCCGCTTCGGCGGTCTTGCGCCACGCCTCGCGCACTTCGTGGCGACGCTTGTTGTCCGGGCTGATATCGATACCGCGCAGCAACAGCGGCAAGGCGATACAGGCGGCGATCAGCGACAACAGGATCACGCCGGCGGCGATAAAGATCAGCAGGTCGCGCTCCGGAAATACTACCCCGCCCATCAGCAGCGGCACCGACATCACACCCGCCAGCGTCACCGCTCCGCGAACGCCGCCCACGGTCAGCAACCCGCAGGACCGCGCGGTCGGTACTTGCGTCATTTCGCCCTTGCCACGCAAGCGGCGCAGGAAAACCGACAACCGCCAGGTGCTCTGCACCCAAACGAACCGCAATAGCAGCAGCACCAGGAAGATGGCCACAACATCAAAACAGCGATACAACAGCGTCGGCCATAGCGACGTTTCATGACTGGCCACGGCCTTGATGATGTCCGGCAACTGCAAGCCCAACAGCAGAAAAATCAGACCGTTGAAAGCAAATTCCAGCAACGACCAGACGCTACGATTAAGCAGTCGGGTGCTGGTCTGACGCGGCAGGAGGTCGAGCCAGCTTTGCATCATCCCCGCCGCCACCGCCGACAGAATGCCCGATGCCCCAAGCCGTTCGGCCAGCACATACGCCGCAAACGGCAGCAACAACATGAAAACGACATGGGTGGCCGGATCCTCCCAACCGCGATTGATCATCCACGCCCGCAGACGGCCGACCAGCCAGCTCAAGGCCACGCCGACAGCCAACCCTCCGACGGCGACCAGCACGAACGTGAGGCTGGCATTGGCCAGGGAGAACACACCGGTGACAGCCGCTACCAGCGCAAACTTGAATGTCACCAGGCCTGAGGCGTCGTTCATCAGCGCTTCGCCCTGCAACATGTGCATCAATGGCATCGGCAGCCGATTGCGCGCAATGGCCGAGACCGCCACCGCGTCCGTCGGTGACAACACCGCCGCCAGCGCGAACGCCACGGGCAGCGGCACACTGGGCAACAACCAGTGAATGAAGTAACCGGCGCCGACCACCGTAAACAACACCAGCCCCACCGCCAGGGTCAGGATCGGCCCGCGCAAGCGCCAGAGTTCACGCTTGGGCATGCGCCAGCCATCGGAAAACAACAGCGGCGGCAGGAACAGAAACAGGAACAACTCGGGATCGAGCGCCACATGCAGCCCCAATGTCGGCCAGGCGAGCAACGCACCGGCGGCAATTTGGACCAGCGGCAACGGCAGCGGGATCACCCGTCCGATCAGGCGTGACAAGCCGACCAGCATCAGCAGGATCAGAACGGTGTAAGCGGTTTGCATAAAGCGCGGTTCCCGGACAAGCGACAGCATTGAAGTGCCATATTAGCCGCTTAGACTATCGGTGGCCCTTGCACCTATGTCGCACCTGCAAACACCCCAGCCCTGTAGGCGCCGAGCTTGCTTGCGATGGCGACAGGTCAGTCGACATAGGTTTCGACTGCGATGCCCTCATCGCGAGCAAGCTTGCTCCCACAGGTTTTGGGTTTTAACTGAAAGGCCATGGCATAATCCGTCACCTTTTATTTACAGCACCTGCAAAGGGGGCAATTCCTTGACCGTTTCAAGCAAAACGTTGCACCTTTTCGGCATCAAAGCCTGCGACACCATGAAAAAGGCGCGCACCTGGCTCGATGAACACGCAGTCAGCTACGACTTCCATGATTACAAAACGGTCGGAATCGATCGTGAACACCTGACCCAATGGTGCAACGAGCACGGCTGGGAAGTGGTGTTGAACCGTGCAGGCACGACCTTTCGCAAACTCGATGACGAACGCAAAGCCGATCTCGACCAGTCGAAAGCCATCGAACTGATGCTCGCACAACCCTCGATGATCAAGCGCCCGGTGCTCGATCTCGGTGACCGAACCCTGATTGGCTTCAAGCCAGATATCTACGCGGCCGCACTCCAGTAAGCAGCCCGTACCATTTTAGAGGTATCAACATGTCTACTACCCTGTTCAGCCTGGCCTTCGGCGTCGGCACTCAAAACCGTCAAGGCGCGTGGCTGGAAGTGTTCTACGCGCAGCCATTGCTCAACCCTTCGGCCGAACTGGTCGCTGCCATCGCGCCGGTTTTGGGCTACACCGACGGTAACCAGGCCATCGCGTTCAGCACTGCCCAGGCCTCGCAACTGGCTGAAGCGCTCAAAGGCGTCGACGCTGCCCAGGCAGCCCTGCTGACCCGTCTGGCCGAGAGCCACAAGCCGCTGGTCGCGACCCTGTTGGCTGAAGATGCCCAGCTGTCGTCCACCCCCGAGGCTTACCTCAAGCTGCACCTGCTGTCCCATCGTCTGGTCAAGCCACACGGCCTGAACCTGGCGGGCATTTTCCCGTTGCTGCCGAACGTGGCCTGGACCAGCCAGGGCGCCATCGACCTGAGCGAACTGGCCGAGCATCAACTGGAAGCGCGCCTGCGTGGCGAGCTGCTGGAAGTGTTCTCGGTGGACAAGTTCCCGAAAATGACCGACTACGTGGTTCCGGCCGGCGTACGTATCGCTGACGCGGCGCGCATTCGTCTGGGTGCTTACGTCGGTGAAGGCACCACCGTGATGCACGAAGGTTTCGTCAACTTCAACGCCGGCACCGAAGGCCCGGGCATGATCGAAGGTCGCGTATCGGCTGGCGTGTTCGTCGGCAAAGGTTCGGACCTGGGCGGCGGTTGCTCGACCATGGGCACCCTGTCGGGCGGCGGCAACATCGTGATCAAGGTCGGTGAAGGCTGCCTGATCGGCGCCAACGCCGGTATCGGTATTCCGTTGGGCGACCGCAACACCGTTGAGTCCGGTCTGTACGTCACCGCTGGCACCAAAGTGGCGCTGCTGGACGAGAACAACAAGCTGGTCAAAGTCGTGAAGGCCCGTGAACTGGCCGGTCAGCCTGACCTGTTGTTCCGTCGCAATTCGGAAACCGGCGCCGTGGAATGCAAAACCCACAAATCGGCCATCGAACTGAACGAAGCACTGCACGCTCACAACTAAGCCACACGACCACCCGCACCTCTGTAGGAGCGAGCTTGCTCGCGATGGACGTCAACGATAACGCGCGGCATCAGACAGCCCGTGTCGTCCACGCGTCCATCGCGAGCAAGCTCGCTCCTACAAAGGGCAGGCGTACAGGCGAACAACATGATGATTCTCTCCCCCTGGCGCGCCGATTTTCCGGCCATCGCCGCGCTGCAACGGCAAGGCCAGACCTATCTGGACAACGCCGCCACCACGCAAAAACCTCAAGCCCTACTGGATGCGCTGGCGCATTACTACGCCAACGGCGCGGCCAACGTGCATCGGGCGCAACACTTGCCCGGCGCCCATGCCACCCAGGCGTTCGAGGACAGCCGCCGCAAAGTCGCGCAATGGCTGAATGTTGGCGATAGCGGTCAGATCATCTTCACCCACGGCGCGACCTCCGCGCTGAATCTCCTGGCCTATGGCCTGGAACACCTATTCCATCCGGGCGATGAAATTGTCATCAGCGCCCTGGAGCATCACGCCAACCTGCTGCCATGGCAGCAACTGGCACACCGGCGCGACGTGAAACTGGTGATTCTGCCGCTGGATGCCAACGGCGTGATCGACCTTGAAGTAGCCGCAGGCTTGATCGGTCCGCGTACGCGCCTGTTGGCTGTCAGTCAGCTGTCCAACGTGATCGGTGCCTGGCAACCCTTGCCCGAGCTGTTGACGATGGCCAAGGCACATAACGCTTTGACCGTGATCGACGGCGCCCAAGGCGTGGTCCATGGCCGCCACGACGTGCAAGCGCTGGGCTGCGATTTCTATGTATTTTCCAGCCATAAACTCTACGGCCCCGATGGTCTGGGCGTGCTGTTCGGGCGCAATGACGCGCTGCAACAGCTGCGCCCCTGGCAGTTCGGTGGCGAGATGGTGCTGGACGCCAATTATCACGATGCACGCTTCCGCCCGGCGCCGCTGGGTTTCGAGGCCGGTACGCCGCCGATTGCCAGCGTGATCGGTCTGGGCGCAACCCTGGATTACCTCTCGGGACTCGACCAGAACGCCGTGTCCACTCACGAAGCCGCGTTGCATGACTGTCTGCTCAAAGGTCTTGCGGCCCGCAACGGCATCCGCCTGCTGGGCAAGCCGCAACTGGCGCTGGCCAGTTTTACCGTCGAGGGTGTGCATAACTCGGATCTGGCGCATTTGCTGACCGAACAAGGGATCGCGGTACGTGCCGGTCATCACTGCGCCATGCCGCTGCTCAAAAGCTTCGAACTGGCCGGGGCGATTCGCGTGTCGTTGGCGTTGTACAACGACTCCGAAGACCTGGAACGGTTCTTTAAAGCCCTGGACCAGGCGCTGGAGTTATTGCGATGAGCTTGCCTGCCGACGCCGTCAACGCGCTTGAAGTCTTTCAGGCAGCCGCTGGCTGGGAACAACGCGCACGACTGTTGATGCAGTGGGGCGAGCGCTTGCCAGCCTTGGATGATGCGCAAATGTCCGACGCCAACCGGGTGCACGGCTGTGAAAGCCAGGTGTGGCTGGTGGGTGAGTTGCGCGATGGCCATTGGCAGTTCCACGCCAACAGCGATGCGCGGTTGATTCGCGGATTGGTGGCGCTGTTGCTGGCGCGGGTCAACGGGTTGTCGGCGGCCGAGTTGCAGCAGGTGGACTTGGCGGATTGGTTCAATCAGTTGGGATTGGGGCGGCAGTTATCCGAGTCGCGCAGTAATGGCCTCAATGCGGTGCTTCAGCGAATGCGGGAAATATCCTTGTAGGAGCCGGCTTGCTGGCGATCCGCGCACCGCGGTGTATCAGGACTGCCGCCATCGCTGGCAAGCCAGCTCCTACAGGGGATACATTTTAAACCTGCGGCTTGACCCGCTCCGCCGGCCGCCGAACGCCCGCCACAATCTTATCCACAGCCTTGGTCGCTGCGACCATGCCGAACGTCGCCGTCACCATCATCACCGCGCCAAACCCACCGGCGCAGTCGAGCTTCACACCGTCCCCGACAAAACTCTTCTGCAAGCAAATGCTGCCATCCGGTTTCGGGTAGCGCAGTTGTTCGGTGGAAAACACGCACGGCACGCTGTAATGACGGGTCACGGTGCGGGAGAAGCCGTAATCACGGCGCAGCGTCGAGCGCACTTTCGAAGCCAGCGGGTCGTTGAACGTACGGTTCAAATCGCACACTTGAATCAGCGTCGGATCAATCTGCCCTCCCGCCCCGCCCGTGGTGATGATCTGGATCTTGCGGCGTTTGCACCAGGCGATCAGTGCCGCTTTCGCGTTGACGCTGTCGATGCAGTCAATCACGCAATCGATGTTCGGCGTGATGTACTCGGCCATGGTGTCGCGGGTGACGAAGTCCGGCACCGCATGCACCGTGCAATCCGGGTTGATACCGCGCAGACGCTCGGCCATCACCTCGACCTTGGGCTTGCCGACCGTACTGTCCAGCGCGTGCAGCTGACGGTTGGCGTTGCTGACACAGACGTCGTCGAGGTCGAACAGCGAAATCTCGCCCACGCCGCAACGGGCCATGGCTTCCGCCGCCCAGGAACCGACGCCGCCCACGCCGACGATGGCCACATGAGCGGCTTTCAAGCGCTCAAGGCCTTCGATGCCATACAAACGGGCGATGCCAGCAAACCGGGGATCTTCTGTACTCATGACCAACACCTCAAAAACCGGCGCGCATTATAGGGCCGTCAGCGGCCAAGAGCATCATTACGCTATGAACGGGCATCTACCACGAAAACTACATCGAACGAAGATTTGCCCTACACGCTCTAAAGAAAGAACTTAAATCGACTTGGATTGCCCAACGTCCGGCAATTCCCTGTCCGCTGTACGTTCAGAGAATGCCCGGTGTAGGATGCGCGCCCCTTGGCGACGGCCAACCGTTCCTCCGTTCCACAGTCTTTGGAACCCGAAATAACTATGTCATCGCGTAAATTTGGACTCAACCTGGTGGTGGTGCTCGCCATCGCTGCCTTGTTTACCGGCTTCTGGGCGCTGATCAATCGCCCGGTCACCGCCCCCAACTGGCCTGAACAGATCTCCGGATTCTCGTACTCGCCATTCCAGCAGGGGCAATTCCCACAAAAAGAACAGTACCCAACCGACGATCAAATGCGTCGCGACCTGGAGATCATGAGCAAGCTGACGGACAACATCCGTACTTACTCGGTCGACGGCACGCTGGAGAACATCCCCAAACTGGCGGAAGAGTTCGGCCTGCGGGTGACGCTGGGGATCTGGATCAGCCCGGATCAGGAACGCAACGAACGGGAAATCACCCGCGCCATCGAAATCGCCAATTCCTCGCGCAGCGTGGTTCGCGTAGTCGTAGGCAACGAGGCAATCTTCCGTAAGGAAATTACCGCCCAGGAACTCAGCGTCTTGCTGGACCGAGTTCGTGCCGCCGTGAAGGTGCCCGTGACCACGTCCGAGCAATGGCACGTCTGGGAAGAACACCCGGAACTGGCCAAGCACGTCGACCTGATCGCCGCGCACGTACTGCCGTACTGGGAATTCATCCCGATGGACAAGGCCGGGCAGTTCGTCCTCGACCGCGCCCGCGACCTGAAAAAAATGTTCCCGAAAAAACCGCTGCTGCTGTCCGAAGTGGGCTGGCCGAGCAACGGTCGCATGCGCGGTGGCGCCGATGCGTCGCCGGCAGACCAGGCAATCTACCTGCGCGCACTGGTCAACAAGCTCAACCGCCAGGGCTTCAACTACTTCGTGATCGAAGCGTTTGACCAGCCATGGAAAGTCAGTGACGAAGGTTCGGTGGGCGCGTATTGGGGCGTGTTCAACGCTGCGCGCCAGCAGAAATTCAACTTCGAAGGCCCGGTGGTGGCGATTCCGCAATGGCGCGTACTGGCCATCGGTTCGGTCGTGTTGGCATTACTGTCGCTGACCTTGCTGATGATCGACGGCTCGGCCCTGCGCCAGCGTGGCCGTACCTTCCTGACGTTCATCGCCTTCCTGTGTGGTTCGGTGCTGGTGTGGATCGGTTACGACTACAGCCAGCAATACAGCACCTGGTTCAGCCTCACGGTCGGCTTTTTGCTCGCCCTCGGTGCGCTCGGGGTGTTTATCGTGTTGCTGACCGAAGCCCACGAACTGGCCGAAGCCGTGTGGGTGCACAAGCGTCGTCGTGAGTTCCTGCCGGTGGTGGGCGATTCCACGTACCGCCCGAAAGTGTCGATCCACGTGCCTTGCTACAACGAGCCGCCGGAGATGGTCAAACAGACCCTCAACGCCCTGGCCAACCTCGACTATCCGGATTTCGAAGTCCTGATCATCGACAACAACACCAAGGACCCGGCCGTGTGGGAACCGGTGCGCGACTACTGCGAAACCCTCGGCCCGCGCTTCAAGTTCTTCCACGTCGCACCGCTCGCCGGTTTCAAGGGTGGCGCGCTGAACTACCTGATTCCGCACACCGCCAAGGACGCCGAAGTGATCGCGGTGATCGACTCGGACTACTGCGTGCACCCGAACTGGCTCAAGCACATGGTGCCGCACTTCGCCGACCCGAAAATCGCCGTGGTGCAGTCGCCGCAGGATTACCGCGACCAGAACGAAAGCACCTTCAAGAAGCTCTGCTACGCGGAATACAAAGGCTTCTTCCACATCGGCATGGTCACCCGCAACGACCGCGATGCGATCATCCAGCACGGCACCATGACCATGACCCGCCGTTCGGTGCTCGAAGAACTGGGCTGGGCCGACTGGTGCATCTGCGAAGACGCCGAACTGGGTCTGCGCGTGTTTGAAAAAGGCCTGTCGGCGGCGTACTACCACGACAGCTACGGCAAAGGCCTGATGCCCGATACCTTTATCGACTTCAAGAAGCAGCGTTTCCGCTGGGCCTACGGGGCGATTCAGATCATCAAGCGTCACACCGCCAGCCTGCTGCGCGGCAAGGACACCGAACTGACCCGCGGCCAGCGTTACCACTTCCTCGCGGGCTGGCTTCCATGGGTCGCGGACGGCATGAACATCTTCTTCACCGTCGGCGCCCTGCTGTGGTCGGCGGCCATGATCATCGTGCCGCAACGGGTCGATCCGCCGCTGCTGATCTTCGCAATCCCGCCGTTGGCGCTGTTCGTGTTCAAGGTCGGCAAGATCATCTTCCTGTACCGCCGCGCAGTGGGCGTGAACCTGAAAGATGCGTTCTGCGCGGCTCTGGCCGGGCTGGCGCTGTCGCACACCATCGCCAAAGCGGTGCTGTACGGTTTCTTCACCAGCAGCATTCCGTTCTTCCGCACACCGAAAAACGCCGATAACCACGGCTTCTGGGTGGCGATTTCGGAGGCCCGTGAAGAGATGTTCATCATGCTGCTGTTGTGGAGCGCCGCGCTGGGGATCTACCTGGTGAACGGCCTGCCGAGCAACGACATGCGCTTCTGGGTCACCATGTTGCTGGTGCAGTCGCTGCCGTACGTCGCGGCGCTGATCATGGCGTTCCTGTCTTCGCTGCCTAAACCGTCGGTCGAGACTGAAACGGCACCAGCGGTCTAAATCTTTGCCGATGCACTAAACGGCGGCCAATGGTCGCCGTTTTGCTTTAAGATAACCGCCATTTTGCGCGCGCCACCCCAACACTGTAGGAGCTGGCTTGCCAGCGATCAAAACCACGCGGTTCGCCTGATACACCGCTATCGCCGGCAAGCCGGCTCCTACAAAATGCCTTGCACCGGAGTTTTCCCATGACGGCCTACGCCGACCTTTCGCCGACCCTCCAACTCGCCATCGACCTGATCCGCCGTCCGTCCGTGACGCCGATCGACGCCGATTGCCAGAAGCAGATGATGCAGCGCCTGGGCGATGCCGGTTTCACACTGGAGCCGATGCGCATCGAAGATGTGGATAACTTCTGGGCGACCCACGGCAAACACGACGGCCCGGTGCTGTGCTTCGCCGGTCACACCGACGTGGTCCCGACCGGTCCGGTCGCCGCCTGGCAGATCGAGCCGTTCAACGCGCTGATTGACGAGCACGGCATGCTCTGTGGTCGTGGCGCCGCCGACATGAAAGGCAGCCTCGCCTCCATGACCGTCGCCGCCGAACGCTTCGTCGCTGACTACCCGGATCACAAGGGCAAGGTCGCGTTCCTGATCACCAGTGACGAAGAAGGTCCGGCGCATCACGGGACCAAGGCTGTGGTTGAGCGCCTCGTCGCGCGCAAGGAACGTCTGGACTGGTGCATCGTCGGCGAACCGTCGAGCACCACGCTGGTGGGTGACGTGGTCAAGAACGGCCGTCGCGGCTCCCTCGGCGCCAAGCTGACCGTCAAAGGTGTGCAAGGTCATGTGGCCTACCCGCACCTGGCCAAGAACCCGATCCACCTCGCCGCCCCGGCCCTGGCCGAATTGGCCGCCGAGCATTGGGACCACGGCAACGATTTCTTCCCGCCGACCAGCTTCCAGATTTCCAACGTGAACTCCGGCACTGGCGCGACCAACGTCATCCCCGGTGACCTGGTGGCGGTGTTCAACTTCCGTTTCTCCACCGAGTCCACCGTCGAAGGCCTGCAAAAGCGCGTCGCCGACATCCTCGACAAGCATGGCCTGGACTGGCACGTCGATTGGGCGTTGTCCGGCCTGCCGTTCCTCACCGAGCCGGGCGCATTGCTCGATGCGGTGTCGTCGAGCATCAAGGACATCACAGGCCGCGAAACCAAGGCGTCCACCAGCGGTGGCACGTCCGACGGCCGCTTCATTGCGACCATGGGCACGCAAGTGGTTGAGCTGGGGCCGGTCAACGCGACCATCCACCAGGTCAACGAGCGCGTGCTGGCCGCTGACCTCGATGTGCTGACCGAAATCTACTACCAGACCCTGATCAAGTTGCTCGCCTGATGCTTTCTTGCCCAATCTGCAGCGAGCCGCTCAATGCGGTGGACAACGGCGTGGTGTGCCCCGCCGGGCATCGCTTCGACCGTGCACGTCAGGGTTACCTGAACCTGTTGCCGGTGCAGCACAAGAACAGCCGTGACCCTGGGGATAACCAGGCGATGGTCGAGGCTCGCCGTGACTTCTTGAACGCCGGCCACTATGCGCCGGTGGCCAAGCGTCTGGCGGAGCTGGCCGCTGATTACGCGCCGCAGCGTTGGCTCGACATCGGTTGTGGCGAGGGTTACTACACCGCGCAAATCGCCGAAGCCCTGCCAAATGCCGAAGGCTATGCGCTGGACATCTCCCGGGAAGCGGTCAAACGCGCCTGCAAACGCAACCCGCAACTGACCTGGTTGATCGCCAGCATGGCGCGGGTGCCGTTGGCTTCGGGCAGTTGCCAGTTCCTGGCCAGCGTGTTCAGCCCTCTGGATTGGGCAGAAGCCAAACGCCTGCTCAGCCCTGGCGGCGGCCTGATGAAAGTCGGCCCGACCAGCGGCCACCTGATGGAATTGCGCGAACGGCTGTACGACGAAGTCCGCGAGTACATTGACGATAAGCATCTGGACTTGGTGCCGGAAGGCATGACGCTCGCCCACAGCGAAACCCTGGAATTCAAGCTGACGCTGGTCAGCGGTCAAGACCGGGCGAACCTGTTGGCGATGACACCCCACGGCTGGCGTGCCAGCGCCGAGCGCCGGGCAGCGGTTATCGAACAGGCCGAGCCGTTCGAGACCACCGTGTCGATGCGCTACGATTACTTCGTTCTTCAATAACTTTTTGGTTCCGGGCGAGTGCCCGAGACCGGCTAAATCCGCGAATGGATTTTTCAGACACGCAGTGAGGACATCCATGCGCCAACCCGATATCGAGATTTACCTCAAAGACGCCGACGTCGACCACAAGGCCATCTCGGCCTGGCTGGGCGCGGCATTGGGCCCATGCACCGACTGGGTGCAAAAGGGCCAGACCTACAAGTGCAAGGCCGGCAACGTGCCGGTGACCTGGTTACCCAAAGCCGTAGGCAAATGGAACAGCCTGTACCTGGAAAGTGACCAGACGCCGTGGGAAGACGACATCGCCTGCGCCCGCGCCGCATTTGCCGCGCTGAACGTCGAAGTGCGTTGCGCACCGGGTACGTGGGTCGAGGAAGAAGGCGAAGAAACGGCGGATCGCTGGATTCGCATCAGCGTCGACGGTGAAGAAGAGATCACCTGGAAAACCGCCTGACATTGCTGGATGTAACGTGAACCTGTAGGAGCCGGCTTGCTGGCGATCCATGCACCTCGGTGCATCAGGATTGTCGCCTTCGCTGGCAAGCCAGCTCCTACAGGACCGTATTACAGACCTACCACATCCTCAGCCTGTAACCCCTTCTGCCCTTCCACCACCGCATATTCGACCTGCTGCCCTTCAGCCAGCGAGCGGTGTCCTTCGCCGCGAATCGCGCGGTAATGCACGAACACATCCACCCCGTCTTCGCGCTGAATAAAGCCATAACCCTTGGCGTCGTTGAACCACTTCACGTTGCCGGTTTCACGTGTTGCCATTTGTTCATACTCCCTTTTTATTATTGGTCGGGCTTTTCGCAGGAAAGCCTCGGGAACGTCAATCTGCACCCGGCGTCCCCTTGAAGGGCTCCGGCAACAGACGGCCGAGTATATGACAGGTAACAAAACTCTCAACTCAAGATTACTTCGCCGCTTTTTTGCCGATTTTCGATGAATCCGGCACACTATCGGCCTCCCGAGCAAACGCTCGGTTTTATTCACTCATGCAGAAGCCGTATGACCCGCTCCCCGTTCCGCCGTCTTGTGTTTGGCACCCTGCGCCGACTGTTGTATCTCTGGGTTCGCTCCGAGACGATCAACCAGTCGTCGTTCACCCTCAACCTCGACCGCAGTCGTCCGGTGTTCTACGTCCTGCAAAACCCTTCGCTGACCGATCTCGCCGTGGTCGATACCGAGTGCAGCAAGGCCGGCCTGCCGCGCCCGGTGCTGCCGGTCTCGGTGGGCAATCTGCTGGAACCTGCCGCGTTCTTCTACCTGACGCCGGAACCGGACTGGCTCGGCCGCCAGGACAAGCGCGGTGCGCCGCCTACCTTGACCCGCTTGGTCAGCGCCCTAAGCCAGAACGCCGCTGAGGATGCGCAGATCATTCCGGTCAGCGTGTTTTGGGGCCAGTCGCCGGACAGCGAAAACAGCCCATGGAAATTGTTGTTCGCCGACAGCTGGGCCGTCACCGGTCGTTTGCGCCGACTACTGAGCGTCATCGTGCTGGGACGCAAGACCCGCGTTCAATTCTCCGCGCCGATCCACCTGCGCGAGCTGATCGATCACAACAAGGGCCACGAACGCACCGTGCGCATGGCCCAGCGCATCCTGCGGGTGCACTTCCGCAACCTCAAGGCGGCAGTGATCGGCCCGGACATTTCCCACCGGCGCAATCTGGTCAAAGGCTTGCTCAACCAGCCGATGGTCAAGCAAGCGATCCTCGACGAAGCCGAGCGCGAGAACATCTCGCCGGAGAAAGCCAAGGCTCAAGCGCTGCGCTACGGCAACGAAATCGCCTCGGACTACACCTACACTGCGATCCGTTTTATGGAAGTGGTGCTGAGCTGGTTCTGGAACAAGATTTACGACGGCGTCAAGGTCAACCACATCGAGGGCGTGCAGAAGGTTGCCCAGGGTCACGAAGTGATCTACGTGCCGTGCCACCGCAGCCACATCGACTACCTGCTGCTCTCCTATCTGCTGTTTCGCAACGGACTGACCCCGCCGCACATTGCCGCGGGCATCAACCTCAACATGCCGGTGATCGGCGGTCTGCTGCGTCGCGGCGGCGCCTTTTTCATGCGCCGCACGTTCAAGGGCAATCCCCTGTACACCTCGGTGTTCAACGAATATCTGCACACCCTGTTCACCAAGGGCTTCCCGGTGGAGTACTTCGTCGAGGGTGGCCGCTCGCGCACCGGGCGCATGCTGCAACCGAAAACCGGGATGCTGGCGATCACCCTGCGCAGTTTCCTGCGCTCGTCGCGCATGCCCATCGTCTTCGTACCGGTGTACATCGGTTACGAGCGCGTGCTGGAAGGCCGGACCTACCTCGGCGAACTGCGCGGCGCGGCCAAGAAGAAAGAGTCGATCTTCGATATTTTCAAAGTCATCGGCGCGCTCAAGCAGCGCTTCGGCCAAGTGGCGGTGAACTTCGGTGAGCCGATCAAACTGGCGGAATTCCTCGACGGCGAACAGCCGGACTGGCGCAAACAGGAACTCGGACCGCAGTTCAGACCGGCCTGGCTCAACGAAACCACCAACCGCCTCGGCGAGAAAGTCGCCCGGCATCTGAACGAAGCGGCGGCGATCAACCCGGTCAACCTGGTGGCACTGGCGCTGCTGTCGACCACCCGACTCGCGCTGGACGACCGGGCGATGGCGCGGGTGCTGGATCTGTACCTGGCGCTGCTGCGCAAGGTCCCGTATTCGCCGCACACCACCCTGCCGAAAGGTGACGGTCGAGCGTTGATTGACCATGTAAAAGATATGGACCTGCTGTCCGAGCAGAGCGATGCCTTGGGCAAGATCCTGTATCTGGACGAACAGAACGCCGTCCTGATGACCTACTACCGCAACAACGTCCTGCACATCTTCGCGCTGCCGGCACTGTTGGCGAGTTTCTTCCAAAGCGCCTCACGCATGAGTCGCGAACAGATCCTGCGCTACACCCGCGCACTGTATCCGTACCTGCAATCGGAACTGTTCATTCGCTGGTCGATGGACGAACTGGACGCCGTGATCGATCAATGGCTGGAGGCCTTCGTCGAGCAAGGCCTGCTGCGTTTCGAAAACGACGTGTACCTGCGTCCGGCGCCGAGCTCGCGGCATTTCGTGCTGCTGACCTTGCTGTCAAAAAGCATCGCCCAGACGTTGCAGCGCTTCTACA
This sequence comes from Pseudomonas sp. Irchel s3f7, assembly GCF_900187615.1. Taxonomy (GTDB): domain Bacteria; phylum Pseudomonadota; class Gammaproteobacteria; order Pseudomonadales; family Pseudomonadaceae; genus Aquipseudomonas. The sequence goes on from NZ_FYDO01000018.1 coordinate 138,154, forward strand.
TGACCGTGTCCCTGCTGCTCAACAGCGGTCAGAACAGCATCAGCGCCGAAGAACTGGAAGACTTGTGCACGGTCATGGCCCAGCGCCTGTCGATCCTCCATGGCCTGAACGCCCCGGAGTTTTTCGACAAGAGCCTGTTCCGCCACTTCATCCAGACCCTGCTCGACCTCGACGTGCTCAAGCGCGATGAAGCGGGCAAGCTGAGCTATCACGAACTGCTCGGTGAACTGGCAGAAGGCGCAGCCAAACGGGTATTGCCGGCGGATATTCGTCTGTCGATCCGTCAGGTGGCGGTGCATCGCAGTGAAGATGCGGCGGATCAGATCGCGCCCCCACCACAAGCCTGATGCAAAAACTGAGGGAGCGAGCCTGCGATCGTGCTCGATGAACAGAAAGGCCCGGTCAAAGGCCAGGTGCCCCTGCCATTCCATCTGAGTTACGATCCGGCCCAGGACAAGCCGGGTCATCGCTACTCTGTCAGCGCGCGTATTGAAGTCGACGGCAGTCCGCTAAATTCATCCTTCGAACAAGGAAACTCTCATGCTCCGCCCTACCCTTCGCTTTGCCGGCCTGTGCGCAGGCTTGATGATCAGTGCCAACGCCATGGCATTGGCACTGACCGACCTGTCACAGAAAGACGCCACCGGCGGACTCAAGGACGCCCTGACCCAAGGCGCGCAGCTGGCTGTTAAACAACTGGGTGCACCAGGTGGTTTCAGCAACAACCCGGATGTAAAAATCGAACTGCCGGGCAAGTTGGGCAAAGTCGCCAGCAAAATGAAACAGTTCGGCATGGGTGATCAGGTCGATGAGCTGGAAGCCAGCATGAACAAAGCGGCGGAAACCGCCGTGATCCAGGCCCAGCCGATCCTCGTGGACGCCGTGAAGAAAATGACCGTGGAAGATGCCAAGGGCCTCCTCAGCGGCGGCAACGATTCGGCCACCCAGTACCTGAACAAGACCAGCCGCGAACAGATCCGCGCCAAATTCCTGCCCATCGTCAAACAAGCCACCGACCAGGTGGGTCTCGTCCAGCAGTACAACTCGTTCGCAGGGCAAGCGGCGACCATGGGCGTGGTAGATGCGAAGAGCGCCAACGTCGAAAACTACGTCACCGAGCAGGCGTTGAATGGCTTGTTTGAAATGATAGGCAAACAGGAAGAAACCATCCGCCAGAACCCGGCGGCTGCGGCGACCAGTTTGGCGAAGAAGGTGTTTGGTACGCTCTAAACACGCCCCCATGTAGGAGCGAGCTTGCTCGCGATGAGGCCTCATGCGTCAGCATTGATGTTGGCTCATGTATGTACCGCAATCGCGAGCAGGCTCGCTCCTACAGGCATCAGGTTGCCTGCTGCGGACGTAAAAAGAACACCCATTCGCGCCCCATCTTGCGCCTCTCGAACAACTTCAACGCGACCAGCCCATTCAGGGTGGCCGACGCCATGCGGTAAGAACAGCCAAGATTCTCGCTCGCATTGACCGCCGTGAACTCCTTGGCCATTCCGCTCCTGGCCACTTGAAACAACGTCCGCTGTTTCTCGGTGAGCCGGTCGAGAAAACCACTGTCCCGCAACCAGCAGTCAAACTGCTGCGCATCGTCGAGACTTTTCCGATACGCCTCGGTAAAACTGCCCACAGCCCGCAGCACCACCGAACACTGGAACTCGATGAAATAGGTCAGGTCCAGGTCATCCGCTTCGGTATTCAAATACGATCGTCCGTACTTCAACGGCGCATTGCGCAACAGAACACTGATGGCGATGTAGCGGAACGCCGAAAAGTCATTCTTGAACATGAACCAGTAAAACAACGCCCGCGCCACCCGACCATTGCCGTCGCGAAAAGGATGCTCGTAACCCAGGACAAAATGCAGCGCGATGGCTTTGATCAACGGATGAAGGTAGTCCGCTTGATGGGGGTTGTTGTGGGACTGGTTCATCCACTTCGCCAGCGCCTGCAAACGTGACACGAGCCCTGCCGCAGGTGGCGGTGAATGCACGGTGTTGCCCTCGCCATCCTGGACCACGACATCATCGTTGCTCCTGAAGGCGCCAGGCGAGTACTGCGAATCATCGATACCCTCGACACCCACTCGGTGCAGGGTTGCGATCAGCTCAACGCTCAGCGGCTCGTAACGCTGCTCCCAGGCAACGTTCATCATCTTGAAGTTGCCGATGACCATTCGCTCATCCGGCGTACGCGGCAAACGATGGCGCTTAAGCATGTCCTTGGCCACCCGCGTCGTTGTGGCTGCGCCTTCGAGCTGGCTGCTGCTGATGGCCTCGTCTTCGATCAGGTCATTGAGCCAATAACTGAAATGCGCGCGCTCGCCGATCTGGCCGGTCATGTATTCCAATACTTCGGTGGTGGCCTGACGATCCACTGCGGAAATAGCTTTTTGCGCCAACGGCGTCAGCAGCAATTGCAGCCAGCGCGCCGGCTCACCCAGTGGCAACAGTCTCGAATACTGTGCAGCTCGCGCTTTCTTGACCAAGGCCCAGCACAACGTCGAATCCAGACCCGGCGCCCAGCGATGACGCAAAGCATCAAAAGGCAGATAACGCCCTTGAGCGTCCAGTGGCTTGAGCAAAGCCAGGTAGTCCGAAAGTCGTTCCTTGTGGGGCGAGCGCAACAGCCGATCGAACACCGGATCGGACCGGCCCATCAAGGTGGGTGGAGTTTTCATGGAGCTGTCTCAAACGGGCGTAAAACTGGGCTCTGAGTACAACACCTGAGCTTTTCAGCCTCAATATCAGACCGGTCCGAGATCAATGTAGGAACAAAGAATGCCCGCTGGCCGGTCCAGGTTCAGCGGGCTTTTTGTGGTGCTACTGCTTTGCTTCCAATTGGTCCAACACGCCGTTCACCGACAACTGCGCCAGGACAATCATCTGCTGAATGCCGAGTGCCAGATTGCACGTCGGGCCATTCAGGAAGGACGACAGCTCAGTTGCCATCACATTTGCCGAGGCGAGGGTTTCGTAGGCATGGACAAGGAGGGTTTCAGAATCGACGCCTGAGCGGATGGTGAAGATTGGGCAGGGGCGGTGGACGGTTTTTGCGGGTTGTTCGGAATTGGTTTCTGGGGGGTTGGGGCTGTGTTTGATCATTGTAAAGCTCCTGAAGTAATGGAGCGGCCACTGATCGCTGCGAAACGAAAATTAGGTGGCAGCTGTACGCAGGTTCGCAGACCGGGACTTCAGGCACCCGGCATACCCGAAGGTATCCCGCGCACAACCGCCATAACACAGGCATAAAAAAGCGCCCGCTTTCGGATGGTGGACGCTGTGCGTCTGAAGTTTAACCGGGCTGCGAAACCCAGTCGCTGCTTTTTGCAGCGACGATCAAAGGCTAGAGATCGCACTTCCGACGGGCAACCTGAAAATCTTGTGGGAAGGGTCTGATTGTTTGACTTGGCGATAAACACTTTTGACTGATAAGCCGCCATCGCGAGCAAGCTTGCTCCTACGGGGATGCGCGGTGTACATGCGATTCTGGCCACACCACAAAAACCTGTAGGAGCGAGCCTGCTCGCGATGGTCGTTAACGATGACGCAGGCTGACTGACGGAGCGCGTTGCTCTTACGTTTTTCGCGAGCAGGCTCGCTCCTACAGACGAGCAAAGGCAGAGCAGCGTACCCACCACCACTCAACAGGCCGAGCGTTAGCTCGCCTGAAGCTTTTGATCTTGATCCACCCGCCCCCTCGAGAGGCCGAGAGGAGGTTCTGCGTAGTGGGTCACAGCTAGAGATCGTGATTCTGACGGGCAAGCTGAAAGTCTTGTGGGAAGGGTCTGAATGTTTGATCTGGATCGACGAACATCGTTGACTGTCAGGCCGCCATCGCGAGCAAGCTTGCTCCTACGGGGATGCGCGGTGTACATGCGATTCTGGCCACACCACAAAAACCTGTAGGAACGCGTTGCTCTTACATTTTTCGCGAGCAGGCTCGCTCCTACAGAAGAGCAAAGCAGAGCAGCGTACACCAAGCTCTTCACCACTCATCAGGCCGAGCGTTAGCTCGCCTGCAGCTTTTGATCCTGATCCACCCGCCCCCTCGAGAGGCCGAGAGGAGGTTCTGCGTAGTGGGCAACCCGGCATGGATGCCGGGTTAGCCGCCCCCGGCCATGGATGGCCGATGGCGGCGGGCCCACGGAGCAGGACCGGAGCGAGGGGATGCCGAGCCTGGGCGAGGCACCGAACGTCAGGGGCGAGACCTTTTGGTTCCTTTTGGGGCGTTCCCTCCGTGTCAGGCTACCTGTCACCCTTGTTGATTGACTCATTCATTCAAGAGGGCGAAGGTGCATAACAATGTCCAATCTAGGCAAACGCTACGACGACGACTTCAAAGATTGGGTCGTCTTGCA
>NZ_FYDO01000034.1 GCF_900187615.1 Pseudomonas sp. Irchel s3f7
GAGCCGATGCATTCCTTATCGGCGCATTAGGTGAAGGGGTGGGACGATGTCTCCCACGGTCTGTACTGGTCAGAGTCAGAAGCGAGGCTTTAGTCCCACCCACCCCTTCAAGTCTAAACATACAAGCGGGTTTGCTCGCGACTTATCCAGAGTGCCTTGCTCGCCATCAGTCTCAGCGCCTGCAGCGTCGGCCCGGATTTCCAAAAGCCCGAACCGCAACAAATGTCCGAATGGTCCAAACCCGCCAACACCGCCCCCAGCCAAGCCATCGCCGAGTCTATGGACGAACGCTGGTGGGAGGTGTTCAACGATCCAAAACTCTCGGCCCTAAGCCAGCGCGCATTGACCGACAACCTCGACCTGAAACTGGCCAGCAGCCGCTTGCAGCAAAGCCGCGCGGTGCGCCAGGTGATCACCGCCAACCGTTATCCCAATACCGCCGCCACCGGCAGTTACGCACGCAAACGCAACAGTGGCGAGGGCCTGAACGATCCGTCCGGCCATGACGGCGATTCAGCATTCAACCTGTGGGAGGGTGGTTTTTCCGCCTCATGGGAGCTGGATTTCTGGGGCCGTGTACGCCGCGAAACCGAAGCCGCCGATGCCACTCTGGAAGTCGCGGAAAACGACCGACGCGGCGTGTTGCTGTCGGTGCTGGCCGAGACCGCCCAGGACTATATTCAGCTGCGCGGTGTGCAAAACACCCGGGCCGTGACCGAGCAGAACCTCGACGTCGCCCGCCACAGCTTGAAACTTTCGCAGCTGCGCCTGGCGGATGGGGTCGCCACTGATCTGGATGTCGCCGAAGCCGCCGCGCAAGTGGCGGCCATCGAATCGCGCCTGCCAGCGTTGGAGCAGCGTCAATCGCAATTGATCAACGCCTTGAGCCTGCTGATGGGCGAGCCGCCTCAAGCGCTGGCAGCGGAGTTATCCACAGATGCCCCGGTGCCGCAAACGCCGCGTCAGGTTGCCATTGGCCTGCCGTCGCAACTGGCCGAGCGTCGCCCGGATATCCGCCAGGCCGAAGCGCGTCTGCATGCCGCCACCGCGAGCATCGGTGTGGCCAAGGGGGATTTTTATCCGCGCATCACCTTGTCGGGGAACATCGGCTCGCAAGCGATGCAACTGAGCGATTTGGGCTCCTGGGGTTCGCGCTCGTTCGGCATCGGCCCGCAATTCAGCTTGCCGCTGTTCGACGGCGGACGCCTGCGCGGCGTACTCAATTTGCGCGAAGCACAGCAACAGGAAGCCGCCATTGCCTACCAGCAAACGGTGTTGCGCGCCTGGCATGAAATCGACGATCAGCTGACCCGTTACAACGCCAGCCAATTGCGTCGCGACAGCCTGGCTGAAGCTGTGCGCCAGAACCGCATCGCCCTGCAAACCGCACAGCAGCAATACGTGGAAGGCGTGGTGGACTTCGTCACGGTGCTTACCGTGCAAGGCGCCTTGCTGGCCACGCAGGAACAGTGGGTCGAGAGTTCGGCCGGCGTATCATTGGCAGCCGTCGGCTTGTACAAGGCGTTGGGCGGCGGATGGCAATCGGTGTATCCGTTGACGGCGCAACGCTGAAGGCCATTCAAGGTTTCGACGACAAATCCGCCATGCCCTTGAGCAATTCAATCGGCAGCGGAAAGACGATGGTCGAACTCTTGTCGCCGGCAATCGAATTGAGGGTCTGCATGTAGCGCAACTGCATGGCCCCCGGCTGGCGTCCGAGCATTTCGGCGGCTTGCATGAGTTTTTCCGAGGCTTGCAGTTCGCCTTCGGCGTGGATCACCTTGGCCCGACGTTCCCGTTCGGCTTCGGCCTGTTTGGCGATGGCGCGGACCATCGATTCATTGAGGTCGACGTGCTTGATTTCGACGTTGGCGACTTTGATGCCCCACGCATCGGTCTGGGCGTCGAGCACTTGCTGGATATCCAGGTTCAGGCGCTCGCGTTCGGCGAGCAATTCGTCGAGTTCATGTTTGCCGAGCACCGCCCGCAGTGTGGTCTGCGCCAGTTGGCTGGTGGCGGCGAAGAAATCCTCGACCTGAATGATCGCTTTCTGCGGATCGAGCACGCGAAAGTACAGCACCGCATTGACCTTGACCGACACGTTGTCGCGGGTGATCACGTCCTGGGACGGTACGTCCAGCACCACCGTGCGCAGGTCGACACGGACCATTTGTTGCACCACCGGAATCAGCAGGATCAGGCCCGGCCCCTTGACCTGCCAGAAGCGTCCAAGCTGGAACACCACCCCGCGCTCGTATTCGCGCAGGATGCGGAACGTCGACCCCGCCAGTGCAATCAGCAATAACAGCAGCGCGACCATACCCAATTGCACGCCCATGACTATTCTCCACCCGGCACCGCGTCAGCCGCGGCCACTTGCAGCAGCAAACCCTGGCGCGCCATCACCCGCACCCGCTGTCCGGGTTGCAGCGGCGTCGCGCTGAGCACTTGCCATTGTTCTCCTTGCAGATGCACCCAGCCGCCACACGCGTTGCCGGTCTGCACTGACGTGACGGGCGTTTCGCTGCCGACTAGCCCGGCATCCCCGCTGACGGTGTGTCGCGGTCGGGTTTTGAGGGCGTGAATCACCAGGAAGATCAGCAGCAAGGCGCTGACCAGCGCCAAGCCGATCATCAGCGGCACGGGCACATCGGTGTTGGTCAGAATCACTGCACCGATCACGAACATCACGATCCCGCCCAAGCCAATCACGCCGTAATTGGGCAGGGCGGCTTCTGCGATCAGAAAGGCGATGCCAAGCGTGATCAGCCAGATCCCGACAGGGTGGGGCAACAAGACAACCGTTTCGGCGGCGAACGTCGACCCGCTCAACGCCAGCAGCAACGCAACGGCACAACAACGCGTGTTCACTTGACCCTCCGGGAGAGTCATGGGGGGTTATGAATAGAGTTTAGTTGAGCCCGGGCTTGTATGAATTTTGCTCAAATGATGACGGTGCCCGATGAGCGGATTTCCCGCCGTCACCGGCCAGCGGGCCTAGACTTTCAGTATGGCAAAAGGTGTTAAACCATCGTCCGCCAAAGGTTGTCGCGGGCATCGAGGTGCATCATGCGTATGGCAAGAACCGTGCAGCGCAGCCTGGAAAAGGCGCACTGCGAATATGACATCGTCAGCCACCCACACTCGGCCAGCAGCCTTGAAACGGCGCGGGTTGCAGGCATTCCTGCGGAACGGGTCGCCAAGTCGGTCATCCTCGATGACCATCACGGTCATTACCTGATGGCGGTGCTGCCCGCCAGCCGTCACCTGGACCTGAGCAAAGTCCGCAGCAGCGGAGAGTGGCAGGTCTCCCGGGAAAGCAATTTGCCGCATCTGTTTGACGATTGCGAACGCGGAGCCGTGCCAGCCCTGGGTGAAGCCTATGGGCTGGATGTGGTGATCGACCCACTGCTGACCCGGCAAAAAGACATCTATCTGGAAGCGGGCAACCACACCAATCTGCTGCGCATGAACATGCCGGATTTTCTGGCCATGGTGCCGCATGCCGAGGTGCGTGAGTTGAGTCAGTGAGTTTTGTTTCGTCAATGCCACTGCCATCGCGAGCAGTGACCCCAGAATCAGTCCCAGGAGTCCACCATGGAAAACCCGACGCACAGCCTATCGTCGCTGTTCAAACAACTTGGCCTGGCCGACGACGCCGAGAGCATCGACAAATTCATCGCCACCCATTCGCCGCTCAAACCTGAACTGCATCTTGCGGATGCGTTTTTCTGGAGTCCGAGCCAGGCGGATCTGCTGCGGAATGAGGTGCTGGAAGATGCTGACTGGGCAGAGGTGGTGGACCAGCTGGATGTGCTGTTGAGGAAGGGGCGGGGGGTGTAGTTATCGGATGGGTGGCGATTTGCTCGATTGCTCAGTCGATAATAATGGACCAGAATTAAGACCTTATTTGAGGTCTTAATTATGCAAAGTGTATTGGCCGATATGGCCGTTAGTGTCTCCGAGTTAAAGAAAAACCCAACAGCTGTTTTGAATGGCGCCCATGGAGGACCGGTTGCGGTGCTCAATCACAATCGCGTCATGGGTTACATGGTCCCCGCCGATGTTTTCGAAGCCATGATGGAGCGTCTTGATGATTTGGAGTTGGCGGAAATCGTTCGTTCTCGCCGTGATGAGACGCCGATTCCGGTGACACTGGATGACCTATAAGCTCGAATTCCTGCCGTCTGCACGCAAGGAGTGGGACAAGCTGGGGCACACCCTCCGTGAGCAATTCAAAAAGAAGCTGGCAGAGCGGCTTGAGACTCCGCGAATCCAGGCTGACGCCCTGCACGGGATGCCTGACTGTTTCAAAATCAAACTGAAGTCATCGGGATATCGCCTGGTTTACGAGGTGATAGATGAGCGCGTCGTTGTTTCTGTCGTTGCGGTAGGGAAGCGCGAACGCAGTGCAGTCTATGAGCGGGCCAAGAAGCGTTGAGGATTCTTGTTTAGACGTGGCGCTCAAATTTGTTTCAAAACTTGACGATAAATCCTCTCCAATGCCATATTGATAGTTAGCAAACTAACAGTGTGTCTTTCGTGCCCGATCCCCTCGACATTCTTCAGATGAACATCAGCAGTTCCATGGTGGTGGCCGCCAGGCATTGGCGCAAAATCTGCCAGACCACGCTGGCCAACTATGGAATCTCCGAAGCCTGCGCCGTGCCGTTGTTGATGATCGGCCGGCTGGGCGAGGGCGTGCGTCAGGTGACCGTGGCGCAGGCGGCGGGGATGGAGAGTCCGTCGCTGGTGCGCTTGCTTGATCAGCTGTGCCATGGCGGCTATGTCTGCCGCACCGAAGATACGCAGGATCGGCGCGCCAAATGCCTGAGCCTGACCGAAACCGGTCGCGAGCTGGTTCAAGCGGTCGAAGTCGAATTGGTGCGCTTGCGCCATGAAGTCCTGGACGGCATTGACCCGAGTGATCTGGAAGCTACGCTGCGGGTACTCAGAGCATTTGAAGCGGCCACGCCGCCATCGGTGGGCAACCCTTGAACGGATTTTTCTCTGGTATGCCCCCGGCGCGGGACTGGTTCTATGGCGTGCGTACCTTCGCCGCCTCGATGATTGCGCTGTATATCGCACTGCTCATGCAAATGCCCCGTCCTTACTGGGCGATGGCCACGGTGTACATCGTTTCCAACCCATTCCTCGGTCCCACCACGTCCAAAGCTTTGTACCGTGCGATTGGCACCTTTGTCGGCGCTGCGGCGGCGGTGCTGTTCGTGCCGATGTTTGTCCAGAGTCCGTATGTATTGGTGGTGGTGATTGCGCTGTGGACTGGCATCCTGCTGTTTCTGTCCCTGCATTTGCGCACCGCCAACAACTACGCCTTGATGCTGGCCGGCTACACCTTGCCGTTGATTGCCTTGCCGGTGGTGGATAACCCGTTGGCGGTGTGGGATGTGGCGGAAGCGCGGACCGAAGAAATCTTCCTCGGCATCGCCGTGGCGGCCGTGATGGGCGCGATGTTCTGGCCCCGTCGCCTGGCGCCGGTGTTCAACGATTCGGTGAGTAAATGGTTCGCCGATGCATCGAATTACAGCCTGCGATTTCTCAACCGCGACGTGAAGCCTGATGAAGTCAGTGCGCTGCGCATGTCGATGGTGGCGAATTTCAACAGCCTGGAACTGATGATCGGCCAGTTGCCGCACGAAGGCTCGCGTCCGCAAACCGTACGCAACACCAAGGAGTTGCGCGGGCGGATGATTCATCTGTTGCCGGTGATCGATGCCCTCGACGACGCGTTGTATGCGCTGGAACGGCGCACCCCCGAGCTTGTGGATAAGTTCTCGCCGTTGCTGGCGGCGGCCACTGAATGGCTCGATCACAACGATGCGGACCTCGAGCGCTGGCGTGCCCTGAAAGACCAGCTCGAAGCCCTGCAACCCGAGCCGCACGTGCTAGAGGATCGCAAGCAGTTGCTGTTCTCCAACGCCATTTACCGCCTCGGCGAGTGGGTCGACTTGTGGCAGGACTGCCGCAGCCTGCAATTCGCGATTCAGTGTGAGAGCCAGGACAACTGGCGGGCGGTGTATCGGCATTGGCGTCTCGGGCGACTGACGCCGTTTCTGGATCGTGGGCTGATGCTCTATTCCGCCGCGTCCACCGTCACGGCGATCATTGTCGCCTCGGTGCTGTGGATTCTGCTCGGCTGGACCGATGGTGGCAGCGCGGTGATTCTGGCTGCGGTGGCGTGCAGTTTCTTCGCCTCGATGGATGACCCGGCGCCGCAGATCTACCGGTTCTTTTTCTGGACGGCGTTGTCGGTGGTGTTCGCCAGTCTTTACCTGTTTCTGGTCCTGCCCAACCTGCATGATTTTCCGATGTTGGTGTTGGCGTTCGCCGTCCCCTTCATCTGCGTGGGGACACTGACGGTCAAGCCGCAGTTTTACCTGGGCATGCTGCTGACGTTGGTCAACACCTCGTCCTTCATCAGTATTCAGGGGGCTTACGACGCGGACTTTCTCAGTTTCGCCAACTCGAATCTTGCCGGCCCCATGGGCTTGTTGTTCGCGTTCATCTGGACCCTCATTTCCCGACCGTTTGGTGCGGAATACGCGGCCAAACGCCTGACCCGTTTCAGCTGGCGCGACATCGTCAGCCTTGCCGAGCCGGCCACCCTGGCCGAACACCGGCAGTTGGGTGTGCAGATGCTCGACCGATTGATGCAGCATTTGCCGCGTCTGGCCATGACCGGCCAGGACACCGGCATCGCGCTGCGCGAAGTGCGGGTGGCGCTGAATCTGTTGGACTTGCTGGCCTATTCGCCACGTGTTTCCGGTGCGCCGCAGGTGTTGCTGCGTCAGGTGGTGGCCGAGGTCGGTGAATACTTCAAGGCGTGTCTCAAGGCCGGCGAGCGGTTACAGGCGCCGAGCCCGTTGCTCATGACCCTCGACCGCACCCGCCGCGCGCTTGGCGGTGCCGGCGATGATGAAACCCGTCGGCACTTGCTGCACGCCTTGAGTGGTCTGCGTCTGGCATTGCTGCCCGGTGTTGAGTTTGTCGGCGCCGCCGAGCCCGAAGAACCGCTTCCCCATGGCATCGATGGAGCGCCTTTATGATCGGTGATCTGGATATCAGCGGGGTGTTCCTGCCCACGCTGCTGGTGCTGATGGGCATTACGTACGTGATTTACCTGTTGGTGCACGGGGTGCTGACGCGCCTGCACTTTTACCGTCTGGTCTGGCACCGGGCATTGTTCAACGTGGCTCTCTACGCCGTGCTGCTGGGCGCCGTGGATTCACTCAGTCGATACCTGATGACATGAAAAAACCGTTTCTGACCTTGGGTCGCGTGGTGCTGACCCTGTTGATCGTGAGCCTTGCCGTTGTCGTGGTCTGGCGCATGGTCATGTATTACATGTTCGCGCCCTGGACGCGCGACGGGCACATCCGTGCCGACGTCGTGCAGATCGCGCCGGATGTCTCCGGGCTGATCCAGCAAGTGGACGTGCGCGACAACCAAATGGTCAAGCGTGGCCAGGTGCTGTTCAGCATCGATCCGGACCGTTTCAAACTGGCCCTGCGTCAGGCGAAAGCGGCGGTCGCCGATCGTGAAGAAACCCTGGCCCAGGCTCAACGCGAAGCCAAACGTAACAAGGGCCTGGGCAATCTGGTGCCGGGCGAGCAACTTGAGGAAAGTCAGTCTAAGGTCGCTCGCGCACAGGTTGCATTGATGGAAGCCCAAGTGGCGGTGGACAGCGCCCAGCTCAACCTCGACCGCTCGGTGATCCGCAGCCCGGTGGACGGCTACGTCAACGACCGTGCACCGCGTACCCAGGAGTTTGTCAGCGCCGGTCGCCCGGTGTTGTCGGTGGTCGACAGCAACTCGTTCCACATCGACGGCTACTTCGAAGAAACCAAACTCAATGGTATTCATGTCGGCCAGAGCGTCGACATCCGGGTGGTCGGCGACAATGCGCGCCTGCGCGGGCATGTGGAAAGCATCGTCGCCGGTATCGAAGACCGCGACCGCACCAGCGGCAACAACCTGCTGCCCAACGTTAATCCGGCGTTCAGTTGGGTGCGCCTGGCGCAGCGAATTCCGGTGCGAATCGCCTTCGACGATGTGCCAGCGGATTTCCGCATGATCGCCGGACGTACCGCGACGGTATCGATCATCGACGACAAGAATCGGGAGCCTGCGCAATGAGCAAGGCCTCGGGTTTGGCGGTGGCCGGTTTAGGCCTGTTGCTGTCGGCGTGCCAGGTGGTCGGGCCGGATTATCACTTGCCCGAAGAGGCCTCCGTCCACCGCGATGACCTGCAGGGCAACCTGGCGCAAGATGCTAAAGCGGTGGTGTCGGCGCCTGTCCCGGGTGACTGGTGGCGCTTGTACCACGACCCGCGGCTCGACCAGTTGGTGCAGCAGGCCATGGCCTCCAACACCGATTTGCGCGTGGCGGCGGCCAGTCTGCTGCGGGCTCGCGCTCAGGTCGATCAGGCCGAGGCGGCGGGTGGCTGGAGTGGCGGCGTGAAGATGGGCGCCCAGCGTTTGCAGGAGTCAGGCGAAGCGTTCCTGCAGCCGGAAAAAGTGCCGGTGGCCAACATCGGCGATATCGGCATCAGCGCGTCATACCAGTTCGATCTGTTCGGTACCTTGCAACGCGGCATCGAAGCGGCCAAGGCCAACGCCGATGCGACCCAGGCCGCCGCCGATACGGCACGCATCACCTTGGTGGCCGACGTGGTCCGCGCCTACACCCAAGTGTGTGCGGCCAATGAGGAGCGGGAAATAGCCCAGCACTCCCTCGACCTGCAAGCCCAGAGCACCACGCTGATCCAGCGCCTGCGCGATGCCGGCCGTGGCGATGAAACCCAGGTCACTCGCTCGCAAACCCAATTCAAATCCTTGCGCGCCGACATGCCGCGCTATGAAGCGGCGCGTCAGGCGGGTCTGTACCGTTTGTCGATGTTGCTGGCCAAGCCGCTGGATCAACTGCCGGCCGGCACGGCGACCTGCGCCGAATTGCCAAAAATCGTGCAACTGGTGCCGGTGGGTGATGGCGCCGCGTTGCTCAAACGTCGACCGGACGTACGGCAAGCCGAGCGACGCCTGGCTGCCGCGACCGCCACCATCGGCGTCGCCACCGGCCAGTTGTACCCCGACATCAGCATCGGCGCGACCGTTGGCACCGTCGGTATCCTGGATAACCTCGGCGAACCGTCCACCAACCGCTGGGGCTTCGGGCCGTCGCTGACCTGGACCGTCCCGACCAACGGCGCCCGGGCGAAAATCCGCGAAGCCGAAGCGGTGACCCAGGCGACGCTGGCGCATTTCGATGGGGTGGTGCTCAACGCCATTCGCGAGACCCAGACCGGTCTGGCGCAGTACTCCGCGTTGCTGCAACGGCGCGATGCGCTGGCGGATGCCGAGCAATCGGCACAATTGGCCGCCGATCAGACGCACCGTTTCTTCCAGGCTGGCCGCGCGTCGTTCCTGGCCGACCTGCAAGCCACCCGCACCTACACCGATGTGCGGGCGCAACTGGCCGCCGCGAACACCCAGGTGGCCATGAGCCAGATCGATTTGTTCCTCGCCTTGGGCGGCGGTTGGGAAAGCGGACGAACGCAAGCGTCGAACTCCGGCAAACCCTGAGGCCGTTGCTATGCTTTGAAGTGATGGAGTGGCGCCCTGTGCAATGGGCTCTTGCTTCACACAAGGCTCGCGCAGGTCAGGGGAAAACCAATAATGAAAAACCCTTATGCTCTCGGCTTCTGGTGCGCTGTCGTGGCGCTGGTGCTGCTCACGGCCACCTATTTCTACGGCATCATGCTGGCCCATCAGATCGACAAGGCGCTGGTGTTTCTCGACAGTGCCGTCGCACTGATCGCCGTGATGTCTGTCGTGGTGGTGGCCTGGGCGTCCATCCAGACGCATCGCGTCAAAAAAAAACAACTCGAACAAGGCAAGACCCTGGTGCTGATCTGGGACACCAAGGTCGCGCTGCGTCGTGTCGAAACGGTGTTCGACCGCTATTTCTGGGGCAGTTACTGGCAACCGGGGCGCACGTTTCAGGAAGTCATGGGCGAACTGACCGGCACACCGCTGGAAAAAAGCCTCGAAACCCTGAAAAAGCAGTGTCTGGAACTGGACAAACAAATCGCTGACGACGGCCGACACTGGCTCAGCAATGCCCGGGAACTGGCCGATGTCGCCACGGCCATGGCCCGTGAACGCTATCAACTGGATTTTTGCGACCCGCGTGGGGAAGTGACGGGCGGGGCGGTGATCAATCGGGATTTCGAGGTGCTGGTTTATACCTGGACCGCGCGGCTGAAAAGTTTTGATCATCAACTCGATGAGATCGAAGTCCAATATTCCTGACCGTATCAAGATCGCAGCCTTCGGCAGCTCCTACAGGGAATGACGAAAATTCCGTAGGCGCTGCCGAAGGCTGCGATCTTTCCTGACAAATGCGTTCCCCCAATTTCCCAAGACACTCTTTCACCTTTAAACATTGGGCCGTCCGTCGTGCCTGATGCTAATCTCCATCGCACTTTCAGCACAGTCGCGACCGCTACCCGTCATGGGTTCAGGGAAGACGACACTTTCAACAACGGACATTGACGGGTCATACATGAATAAATCAGCAGGCGTGCTTCTGGGAATTGTTGTAGCCATTGGCGCCATCAGTGCAGGCGGCGCGTGGTTCACCGGCAGCAAGCTCGAAAGCGTACTGAACACCTCGATTACCGATGCCAACAAGGAACTGCAAGCGGCCATGGTCGGCTCCAACGGCACCGCGTCGCTGGAGCTGGTCTCGCTGGAACGTCATGTATTCAGCAGCACCGCGCACTACCGCCTCAAGGGCGAGGGGGAAATGTTCGGTGAAACACCGGTCGAGTTGCTGTTTGTCGATCGCATCGAACACGGTCCGCTGCCTTTCTCGCGCCTGGTATCGCTGAAGTGGCTGCCGGTCATGGCGACCAGTCATTACGAACTGGAAAAGACCCCGCTTACCGAGAAGTGGTTTGCCGCCGCCAAGGACAAATCGCCGATGACCGGCGTGGTCAACATCGGTTACGACAACTCCACCAACGGCACCCTCGAATTGAAGCCGCTGGAAATGGCGCTGGATGACAAGTCGAGCATGAAGTTCTCCGGCTTGAACATTGATGTCTCTGCCAGTGCCCAGGCGAAGAAGGTCAAGGCCGACGGCTACATGGACAGTCTGAAGGTGACCACCGTTGCCGAAGATCAGTCGCCGGTGCAAATCGAATTGAACGGCCTGACCCTGGCCAGCAACCTGACCAAAAGCACCTACGGTTTTTACAGCGGCGAGAACGTTCTGGAGCTGGCCAGCGGCAAGTCGACCTTTGGCGTGAAACAGTCGGTACTGGACTTCAAGAAATTCGAGATGAAAAACCACACCGCCGAGTCGGGCGCCAGCGCTTCCGGGCGTGCCGATTACAAGGTGGGCGAAGTTTCCCTGAACGGTAAGCCCATCGGTTCTGGCGCCTTGGCCGTGAGCCTGAAAAACCTCGACATCCCGGCCACCATGACGTTGATGCAGATCTATCAAACCAAGGTGCAACCGTACGAAAGAGCCGCCGCCGAAGCAGAGGCGGTTGGCCTGCCGGTACCGGAAATGCAGCTGACCGAAGCGGAAGAAGCGCAGCTTAAATCCAGCCTGGAAAACCTGCTGGCGGCCGGTCCGCAGCTTGCCCTGGAAAACCTTTCGCTCAACACCGCCAACGGCGAAAGCCGCGCCAGCCTGGTGCTCGACCTGACCAAACCTAAGGCCATCGATCTGCCGACAGACCAGTTGGTCAGACAGCTGATCGCATTGCTGGACTTCAATCTGAAGGTGTCCAAGCCGATGCTGGTGGATGTACTCACCGTGCAATCGCAAATCGACGGCCAGACCGACGCCAAGCTGATTGCCGATCAGGCGACCGCCACGGCGGACATGTTCAGCAGCATGGCAGTGGGCTCGCAATTGGCGAAACTGGACGGTAATGACATCGTCACCAAGCTGCATTACGCCAACAATCAGGTGGATTTCAACGGCCAGAAAATGACCATCGAAGAGTTCGCCAACTTCCTGATGAGCAAGTTCGCGGGTGCTGGGCAAGTCCAGTAAAACCGCGTTTCACAAAGCCACGCCCGACCTTTGCGCGATGCGCAGGCCGGGCGTTTTGCTGTCTGGCATTTGACCTGGAACAAGCCGCGTTGAGTTGACACGTCATGAATCTGAACAATTATTGTGTTCTCAATTGTGACGTGCGTTTGTGTGCAAAATGCCCCTGCCTGAAGTGAGTCGGTCAGATAAAACCGACCATTTCGATACGAGTTGGCAAGGGACGCTGTGAGCCCGGCTGGCCATGTAAGGATACTGACGAATGCCGAGTTTTGATGGTCCCTTTTTGCGAAGCGGCTTGCGCCCTTTGCTTCGCGTTGTCGTTTGCGGTCAGTTGCTCTGGCCGGTGCTGGCGGTCGCCAACACACCCTACGACCAAAGCGTGCTCGACGCCCGGGCGGGGAACTACACGCCTGCATTGACTACATTGCGTCAGGTCCCGGCGAATCAGGCCACTACCGGCCAGATCAGCGATCACCTGCAGATTGCCAGTTGGGCCGGGCTCGACGCTGAAGTGGTGTCGGTCTATGAAACCCAGGGCCACAACCGGGTGCTGCCGGTTCAGGCACTGACCGCCACTGCGCGCGCCTATCGCAATCTCAAACATTGGGACTCGGCGATCCAGGTGTACAACAAGGCGCTGGCCCTCGAGCCGCAAAACCCGGATCTGCAGTTGGGCCTCGCGTTGACCCAGGCCGATGCCGGCAAACCCGCGGAGGCCGTCATCCGTGCTCGCGCATTGGTCGCGGCCAAACCGGATGACGCGTCCCGCCGCCTCGCCCTGGGCTACGCCTTGGCCCGCGCCGGCAACCCGTACGACTCGCTGTTTGAATACGATCAGGCCTTCATGCGCGCCGGCAGCAAACCGGAAGTCGCCCGTGAATACGTGAATGCGCTGCAACGTGTACGGCTGCCGGAACCGGCCTTGCGCCTGGCCAATCAACGGCCGGGACTGATTGACCCGGTCACGCTGCGCCGCCTCGAAGGTGACCTGGCCGCCGAGCGCGTGCGATTGGCCGAACTGGCTACCCGCAGCGAAAAAGAACGCTACGTGATCGCTGACCGCGCGTTGGCCGACTACGACAAGTTGATCGCCACCTGGTCAGCCGATCCAGCCGCTCACGACGATGTCGTGCGTTGGCGCATTGACCGCATGGGTGCGCTCAAGGCCCGTGCGCGCACCGCCGATGTGATTTCCGAGTATCAGAAACTGCTCGCCGAAGGCGTGAAGATTCCGACCTATGCGCTGCGCTGGGTGGCGTCGTCCTACCTGGACCAGCGTCAGCCGGAAACCTCGACCGAGTTGTATCGACAGGTGTTGACGGCGCCGGATGCTGATGCCGGTGACCGTCTTGAAGACAGCACCGCGCTCTACTACTCGCTGCTCGAAAGCGACAAGGCCGAAGAGGCACGCAAAGTCGCCGATGACCTGGCCAAATCCCAGAACCCGCGTATCGAACTCAAGGGCTTGCCGGTGGGCAACCCCAACGACGCATGGATGGACGCTCAGCAACTGGCGGCCCAGGCCGGTACTTACGGCTCCGATTTACCCCATGGCGAAGAACAGTTAAAGGCCTTGGTGGATCAGGCACCGGGCAACACCGGTTTGCGCCTGGCCCAAGCCGATTTGTACCTGGCGCGGGACTGGCCACGGCGTGCCGAGAACCAGCTCAAGGAAACCGAGAGCATGGCCCCGCGGGATGTCGGGCTGGAAATCGGCCAGGCCCACACCGCCATGGATTTGCAGGAATGGCGGCAGATGGACGCGCTGACCGACGATGTGGTCGCACGCTTCCCGGACAACCGTCAGGTGCAGCGCCTGGCGCGTCAGCGTGAAGTCCACGACATGGCTGAACTGCGCGTAGAAACCTACGGCGGTAAAAGCTATGGCGGTGATAACGACAACGATGCCGGCGCAGTCAACGGCAGCCGTGATTTCGGCATCGAAACCACCCTCTACAGCCCGCCGATCAACGAAGACTGGCGCGTGTTTGCCGGTGCCGGTTACGCCACCGGTGAGTTCCAGGAAGGTACCGGTCATCATCGTTTCCAGCGGGTCGGCCTGGAGCGGCGCACCCGCGACATGACCCTCGAAGCGGAAGTCTCCAACCATTCCTACGGATTTGGCAGCAAGCAGGGTGCGCGCCTGGCCATTGCCCGGGATATCGACGATCACTGGCAGTACGGTGGCAGTCTTGAGTACTTCTCGGCCGCTACGCCGTTGCGAGCCTTGAACAGCGACATCACGGCCAACGGCGGCAGCGGTTTCATTCGCTGGCGGGCTAACGAAAGCCGCGAGTGGAAACTGGCGGTCAGCCCCTCGCACTTCAGTGATGGCAACAACCGGGTCGAAGCATTGGTCACCGGTCGTGAAGGTGTCTACAGCGCGCCGGGCCTGCAGGTCGATGTCGGGCTGGAGGTCGGCAGCAGCCACAACTCCATGTCCGACGACGTGCCGTACTTCAACCCGAAATCCGATTTCAGCGTGCTGCCGACCGTGAACGTCAATCACGTGCTGTACCACCGCTACGAAACGGCCTGGAGCCAGCAGTTCCAGGCGGGCGCGGGTACTTACAGCCAGCGTGATCACGGCACCGGCGGCATGGCGCTGCTCGGTTACGGCCAGCGTTATGCCTGGAACGACGTATTCGAAGTGGGCGGCCTGTTGAGCGTGATCAACCGGCCCTACGACGGAGATCGCGAAACCGATCTGCGCCTGCTCGTCGACCTCACTTACCGCTTCTAGAAGAGTTTGAAGATGCCTTTTTTCTCGCGTTTCATCCTCCTGCTGGGAGCGCTGTTGATCAGCGCCTGCGCCCAGCAGGCACCTGCTTTTGTGCCACCGTCCGAGCGCCCGGTTTCGGCCAGCGAAACCCCGTGGCCGAAAAACCATGTGCTGGGCATTGCCTACCACGATGTCGAAGACCGCGACCCGGACCAGGCGGTGGTGGCAGTGCGCACCGAACGCCTGATCGAGCAACTGGCGTGGCTGCGGGAGAACAACTACAAACCGGTGACCGTCGACCAGATCATGGCCGCGCGCAGCGGTGGGCCGGCGTTGCCGCCCAAAGCGATCCTGCTGAGTTTCGACGACGGTTATTCAAGCTTCTATACCCGCGTGATGCCGGTGCTGCGCGCCTACAACTGGCATGCCTTGCTGGCGCCGGTCGGGTCCTGGGTCGACACACCGTTGAACCAACCGGTGGATTTCGCCGGGACGCCGCGCCAGCGTTCGGACTTCCTGACCTGGGATCAGGTCCGGGAAGTCTCCCAGTCGGGTCTGGTGGAAATCGCTGCGCACACCGACGCCAATCACAAAGGTGTGCTGGCCAACCCGCAGGGCAACCTGCAACCGGCCGCCGCCACGCGCCGGTACGACGCGACGACTGGCCGCTACGAAACCGAAGCTGAATTTCAGCAGCGCATTCGCACCGACGTCGCGGCCATCTCGGAGAAAATCCGCAAGGCCACCGGCTACAAGCCACGGGTTTGGGTCTGGCCCTACGGAATGGCGGACGGCACCTCGCTGGCGGTGGTCGACGAACAGGGCTATCAGATGGCGTTGACCCTGGACGACGGTCTCGACGCGCTCGACAACCTGATGAGCAGCCCGCGCTTTCTGGTGGCATCGGACCCGGACGGCGAACACTTCGCCAACAGCATCGTGTCTGTGCAGGCCGAATCATCGATGCGCGTGGTGCATGTGGACCTCGACAACGTCTACGACCCTGACCCCGCGCAACAGGAAATCAACCTCGGCAAACTGATCCAGCGCATGGCCGACATGGGCGCCAACACGGTGTTCCTGCAAGCCTTCGCCGACCCGGCCGGCGATGGCCTGGTGCACAAGTTGTACTTCCCCAACCGTCACCTGCCGGTGGCCGCCGACATCTTCGATCGCGTGGCCTGGCAACTGCGCACCCGGGCCAACGTCAAAGTCTTTGCGTGGATGCCGGTGTTGAGTTTTGCCCTCGATTCGAAGCTGCCACGGGTGACCCGTTGGGACCCGAAAACCGGCACCACTTCGGTTGATCCGGACCAGTACAAGCGACTGTCGCCGTTCGATCCGAACGTGCGGCACATCATCGGCGAAATCTACGAAGACGTGGCGCGCCTGACGTCGGTCGACGGCATCCTCTATCACGATGACGCGGTGCTGTCGGACTTCGAAGACGCCGGCCCGCAAGCGCTGAAGGTCTATGCCGGCAACGGCTTGCCGGGCTCGATGGCCGCCCTGCGTGCGGACCCGGCCACGATGCAACGCTGGACCCGTTTCAAGAGTCGGTACCTGATCGACTTCACCCAGGAACTCACGGCCAAGGTCCGGGCCATCCGTGGCCCGCAGGTGATGACCGCGCGCAACATCTTCGCCGAGCCGATGCTCAATCCCGAGAGCGAAGCGTGGTTTGCGCAGAACCTCGACGACTTCCTGCAGACCTACGACTGGACGGCGCCGATGGCCATGCCGTTCATGGAAAAACAGACCCGGGAGCAATCCGGGCCCTGGCTGGAATCGTTGGTCGCCACGGTCAAATCCCGTCCCGGCGCGCTCAATCGCACCGTGTTCGAACTGCAAGCCCGGGACTGGACCCAGCAGACCGACGCCGACATCGACGGCCAGCAGTTGGCCGAGTGGATGGGCGTTCTCAAGCGTCAGGGCGCTACCAGTTTCGGCTACTACCCGGACAACTTCCTCGACAACTTGCCGGACCTGAAAACCGTGCGGCCCGCACTCTCCAACAAGTGGAATCCATAACATGCTGGACAGACTTTTGGCCATGCTGGTGCTGGCGATCGTCCTTGGGGTTCCCCTCGGACTGATCTTCCTGCTGACCGGGCAATTCCTGATGGACTTCGTGTTCTTCTACCCATTGTTCATGTCCGGGTTGTGGATCGCCGGTGGCCTGTATTTCTGGCTGCACTGGGAGCGGCACTGGCCGTGGGAAGACGACACGCTGCCGCCGCCGCTTGAAGGCGAGCCGCTGATTTCGATCCTCATTCCTTGCTACAACGAAGGCGAAAACGCGGCCGACACCATTCACGCGGCACTGGCGCAGCATTACCCGAATATCGAAGTCATTGCGATCAACGACGGCTCCAGTGACAACACCGCTGCCGTGCTCGATGCCTTGGCGCAGCAGGATCCGCGTCTGCGCGTGGTGCACCTGGCGGAAAACCAGGGCAAGGCAGTCGCTCTGCGCATGGGCGCCATTGCGGCGCGCAGCGAGTATCTGGTGTGCATCGACGGTGACGCGCTGCTGGCGCCGAACACGGCGGCTTATCTGGTTGCGCCCATGCTCGACAACGCGCGCCTCGGCGCCGTGACCGGCAACCCGCGGATTCGCACGCGCTCGACGTTGGTGGGGCGTGTCCAGGTCGGCGAGTTCTCTTCCATCATCGGCTTGATCAAACGCACTCAACGGGTGTTCGGTCGGATCTTTACCGTCTCCGGGGTGATCGTCGCTTTCCGTCGTACGGCGCTGCACCGGGTTGGCTACTGGAGCCCGGACATGATCACCGAAGACATCGACATCAGCTGGAAACTGCAACTGGACCACTGGAGCATCTTTTACGAGCCCCGTGCACTGTGCTGGATCCTGATGCCGGAAACCCTGGCGGGCCTGTGGAAGCAGCGACTGCGCTGGGCCCAGGGTGGCGCCGAAGTGCTGTTCAAGAATATTCGCGGGATCTGGCAATACCGTCACCGCTACCTTTGGCCGCTGCTGTTCGAATACTGCCTGTCCACCGGTTGGGCGTTTACCTTCCTGCTATCGATCATCTTCTGGGCGATGGGCAAGTTTGTCGAAATGCCGTCCTCGATTGCCGTCGATCACCTGTTGCCGCCGGCCTTTACCGGGTTGCTGCTGGCGACGGTCTGCCTGTTCCAGTTCGCGGTCAGCATTCTGATCGACCGCCGATACGAAAAAGGCCTGTGGAAAACCATGTTCTGGGTGATCTGGTATCCGCTGGTGTTCTGGCTGATCAGTTTGCTAACCACGCTCGTCAGCTTCCCCAAGGTGCTGTTCAGTCAAAATCAGAAACGTGCACGCTGGGTGAGTCCTGACCGAGGCATCAAGCCGCTGAGCGATGAAAAGGAGGACGCCAAATGAAAATCATCCGAACTCAGCGGAATCTTGTTTGGGTCGTGATCGATGTTTTTTTCACGGTGCTGGCCTGGATCGGACTGCTCTATTTGCTGATACGCGGGCTCTGGCCATTGATCGACACCCACGCGGGGCCGCGCCTCGATGGTTCGGTGTTCAATGCGCTCGGTACGTTGCAGATTTATTTTTGGGTGGCGGTGTTGAACGCGGTGATCCTGATTTCCTGGGCGCGTTACCAGCACCGTAAAAGCAAGAGCTTTCTCCAGCGCCGTTTGCCGGCACCGGTGGTGGATGATCTTGATTTGAGCGAGACCTTCAATCTGACCCGTGAGCGGCTCAAAAAGCTGCGCACGTCCGGTTCCATGACCATCCACAACGATCAGGAAGGGGATGTCAGTCGCGTGGTCACGCACTTCTTCCCCGTCACGGCACAGCAGTTACCTGAGCGTCTGGCGCCACTGGCACATCCGCGAGTGATTCGCTTGCCGGCCGACAAAGACGATAAGCAAGCGCCCCTCCCGTCCGCCTAGGGAAGGTCTCGAATCAGCCGCCACGCTTGATCCAGCGACAGCGGCTGTTTCATCCGTTCGACAAGCATCGCCATTGCCCGGTCTTGCTCACAGGCCATCGCCCTGATAGGCACGCAGTTGATCGCCGGCGCGTAGCAGGAGGATTTTGCTGTCTCCGGCCTGCACTTCCATGCCTCGGTCTTCGGGCACATCGGCGAAATTCGCAACGCGATGCAGAGTCATGATCGCTCTCCAGACATACCTTTCAATGATGAGTCTGGCGCAGATTACGAGGTTCATCCATAAGCCACTGCCACGGCGTGAACGGTCCGGCTATAGTTTGCACGCCGACCACGGCCTCACACGCACAAGGTGCTCCGGTATGATCCGACTGACCTCTTTGAACCCTTGGCTCGCGGCCGTAGCAGTTGCCTTTTGCGTGCAGTTTCCGGCACACGCCGCGCAAGAGCGTTTCACCCTGAGCATTCCGGGTGTCTCGGATGACCGCTTGTTCGCCTCGGCCGCCGCCAGCGATGCCCCGGGCTGCGGCGGACACAACGTTTCCCCGGCACTGAGCTGGACCCCCGGCCCGACAGGCACCCTCAGCTACGCCATCGTCATGCACGACCCGGACGGCCAGAAAGGCCAGGGCGTCGATCACTGGGTGCATTACGGCATCAAGGCCGGCACGCATCAGATTGCATCCGGCGTCGGCGCCAAATCTGCGCTGGAAGGCGTGGCCGGCACCAACAGCAAAGGCACCACCGGTTACATCGGCCCTTGCCCGCCCGTTGGCGACAGCGCTCACCACTACATCATCCAGCTCTACGCCCTGGACCTGGCACCGGAAGCCTTGCCCGCCGGCCTGACCCGTGCGCAGTTTCTGGAAAAAATCAAAGGCCATGTGCTGAAAAACAGCAGCGTGGTGCGCCGTTACCACCGCTGACGAATATTCAGAACGATCTGACCCCAGCCCGGCGATTTGGCATTACGGCCCGAAAACGCGCACTATCGGGCCATAGCCGATGCGTTGGAGGATGCCGTGGCAAAAAAAATCGACCGCATCGCCCAAATGCTCAACTGCCCGCAAAAGGGCGAAGAACTACGGCGAGCCATTACCGAGAGCCGTAAGGACTTTCTGCTGAATCAGCCGGAAGAAGACGTTGTTGAAGACGACGACCTGGAAGAGGAAATTTTCGAGGACGACGAAGACGATGATGATGAATACGACGAGTTTGACTGGACGACAGAATGAAAAAACCGCTTAGGCGGTTTTTTTGTGGGTTGGCATCGCACTGGTCAGGTGTTCGTTGACCACCATGCCAGCAATCGAGCACTATAAAGTACTTTTTTTCGTACCATTGGAGCCGTCATGGAACAGCTACTCGCAAGCCGTTCGGTCAGCATTACCGAGCTCAAACGCAGCCCGAGTACGGTGATCGAGCAAGCGGGTTCGGAGCCTGTTGCCGTGCTCAACCACAACCGTCCTGCTGCGTATCTATTACCCCATGCTGCCTATCAACAGCTGCTGGATCGGCTGCATGCCGCAGAACTTCGGGAAGCCATTGCAGCAAGCCGCAATGATCCCCGTCCGGCCATCGCTGCCGAAACCGTGTTCGCCGAGCTTGATGCGCTGGCGAGTTGCGTTTGCAGTGCTCGCGATTGATCGATCAGCCGAACCTGGGTGTTCCAAAGGATGATTGTGCCAAGGGATTGCGAATGATTACCCATGGTCGTTATCTGATTTTCTACAGCGTGGAGGGCGTCGATATCATGGTCGAGCGCGTTCTGCATGGCGCGAGAGACATCGTCCGACTGTTTGAAAAAAACGGCATGGGTGATTAAGGCGCCCAGCTTTTGAGCACCAAAAAAAAGCCCCAGACCTAACGGCCTGAGGCTTTCTCATTACAACGTATGGTGCCCAGGCGTCGTTTGAACTGGAGGCTGTGATGCCCGGGTTGTATGGGTTTTGTAGGGCGTGCCTCGTCAAGGCATACATGAGGGCATACACGGCGCTTGCTGCTGGCTTGCCGGTGCCGTGGATGCCAGCACCAGAACGTAATAGAACTAACATCGAATTGGCTACCGGCGATAACCGAATCCTTGGTGTTAGCGCTTGGCCAACGTGTCGGCACGTTAGCTATTGCGCGCATTGCGCGGCGCCTAGCCTTTTCCGACAGAGAACGGCCGTCCATGAGCGACTGTTTGGGCCGCTGGCACGGCCCAAACAGCAATTAGGAACACCTTTGTAGCTGACTAGGGTAATTCGCGCTTCCGACTGCTGGTTTCTCAGGCAAAGCCCGTAGCTCTTAGTTTTCGACGTATTCAGTGCGTTTTCACACAGCCTGGACCCAAAGCCGCCCTTCGTGAAGGGCAGAGATCGGCCAAGAGCGGTCGTTGGTGACGGGGGCTACGAGCTCGGCTGCCGGTGCCGGGCATAGAGTATTGAACCACCCACTCCCGACGTTCCTCTAGTTTGCAGTTCAAACGTATCCGGATACCCCTTGATCAACTCACTGAGCTTTTTATAACCATGGGTGCGAGGGTCGAACTCAGGTCTCAATTTGCTGATATTGGTGCCCAGCGCACCCAAGTGAGCCCAGCCGTCCTCATCGGCAATGTCATCCAAGATCTTTGCGATGAAACTTACTGGTGCCTTGGGTAGCTTTTTTACTTCGGGCGTACTGGCGACTTTGACGGCCTCGATTTCAGCAGGTGGCTCAGGTTCGGGTCGACCATGTCCATTGCTTGCAGCAACAAGCACTTCACCGCGCAGCAATTCGGTATAGATGAACTTGTCACAGGCCGACACGAACGGTCTCGGGGTTTTTTCTTCACCAAACCCGTAGACCGTCAAACCTTCTTCTCGTAACCGCGAAGCGAGGCGGGTGAAGTCACTGTCGCTCGAAACCAGGCAGAAACCGTCGAAGCGTCGGGTGTACAGCAAGTCCATTGCGTCGATGATCAAGGCACTGTCTGTTGCGTTCTTACCTTTGGTGTACGCGAACTGTTGGATAGGCTGAATCGAATGGTCGAGTAGCACCTTTTTCCATCCACCCAACTGAGGGCCAGTCCAGTCGCCATAGATCCGCTTGACGTTGGCGACGCCGTACTTGGCGATTTCTTCGAATAAACCTTCGACAATTGCTGCGGGAGCATTGTCGGCGTCGATTAACACTGCCAAGTGTTTTTGCGTGGGGGTGGGTGCGTGGATGGCCATGGGTCGTCCTTGAGTTGAGGACTTCAACATACCGTTAAATCACGGATGAACAAAGGGATCACCGCTTCGCGCTAAAGAGTGTGTTTTGCCAACGGCTACGGGTTTGCGGTGATGTACAAAGCGGAACCGATTAGCCAATGACTTTTAATCGACCGATAGCAGCCGATGGTCAGAGGCTGCTTAGGGTCGGATAGCGACGGTCTGTCGTGGACCGTCGCAGTGGATAGTCAGACTTCCGTCTGCTCTGCCATTTCCAGGGCATCATCGACCTCGATGCCCAAGTACCTGACGGTGCTTTCAAGCTTCGTATGTCCCAGCAAGAGTTGAACTGCTCTCAGATTCTTTGTCCTGCGATAAATCAACGATGCCTTGGTTCGCCGTAGCGTGTGAGTGCCGTACATGGTTGGGTCAAGGCCAATGGCGGTCACCCACGCTTTGACTATTCGAGCGTACTGTCTGGTGGAGAGATGGTCTGAGTCGTGCAAACGGCTCGGGAACAAGAAATCCTCGCTGTGCAGGTGAGCTTGATGCATCCAAGCCTCCAGAACCGTTCGGGTTTGCTCAGTGATTTCAAATTGCACTGGGTGGTGGGTTTTCTGCTGCATCACGATGGCCCGTGACGACACATGTTCCCCATGGGCTATGTCTCAGACTCGCAGTTTGGTTAAGTCACAGGCACGCAGTTTGCTGTCGATAGCCAAGTTGAAGAGCGCCAGATCCCGTGTCTTCTCAGCAAGCTGAAGTCTTACGCGGATGGCCCAGATATCTCTGACTCGGAGCGGCGCCTTTTGCCCGACGAGCTTTCCCTTGTTCCAAGGCTGATGTTTGCATTTAGCAATAACGTTCATGGCTTGTCCTCCAGGTTGAGGGAGGACAAGGGTGGAACAGTCACGGTGCGTTGTGGTCGCTATTCGACCCGAAGCTGACAGTCGAAAAGGGCGAATTCCATCTGAACCGAACTTCAATTGCGGGGCGCACTCGATAAACCGCTGATTCGCCGAAGGCAAGTATCCATTGACGCGTCAGCTTTCACGCCATCGGCGCCACAGTACGCATCGAGCAGATGACGTTGCAGAAAGGTCTTATCAAACAACAGCATGTCCTCGTCCCGTAACTGGTGCGCTTCGAGCAAGGGTTGGCCGACCAGCGGATGCTGTCCGTTCATGCACGGCACCATTGCATCGGTGCCAAACAGTACTGAGTCCCAGGTGGTTTCGACGCGGCGGGTTTCAAGCAAGGCCACGTCGATTTCGCGATTTTGCAGACGCTGGCTGATGTCGTTAGCACTGCCTTCGAGCACTGTCATGACGATGCCCGGATACGGTCCTGACCGGCCACATTATTGAACGTGTTATTCCCTCCTGCCTGCTTCATGCGCGCGACACCTGCCGCGCCTGGTGCGACACCTGTCGCAGGCACAGGTGCTCCATTTGCCCCCCAATAAAACTATACAGGCCCCATGAATGCTGGTGTCTGGCCGATTTTGAGGCGCTGGCATGGCGGTTGCTCTATCCCTGATACCGGAGCGCGCTGACGCCGGTACCTAATAAGAATCGGGAGACCCCCATGACACAGATTGGCCTGACTTCGCACGTCGCCTCTCGGCTCACCCCCGCAGGCGTGCCGCTGAAACCCCTTTTGACCGCCCTGTTGCTCGGTGTGTTGGTAACCCCTGCCTGGGCTGCCGACGTGCCCGCCAATGTCGATGGCAAGCGCATCATCGCTGCCGACGACGAACCGGGTAACTGGATGAGCCACGGGCGCACTTACGACGAACAACGCTACAGCCCGTTGGAAAAGATCAACGACGGCAACGTCGGCCAGTTGGGCCTGGCCTGGAGCTACAAGCTCGACCTCGACCGCGGCGTGGAGGCCACGCCCATCGTTGTCGACGGCGTGATGTACACCACCGGGCCGTTTTCGGTGGTCTATGCGCTGGATGCACGCAATGGCAAACAGATCTGGAAGTACGACCCGCAGTCGGACCGCTCGCGGGCCGGCGAGGCCTGCTGTGACGCGGTCAACCGCGGCGTCGCGGTGTGGAACGGCAAGGTCTACGTCGGCGTGCTTGACGGCCGCCTGGAAGCCATCGACGCCAAAACCGGCAAGAAGGTCTGGTCGGTCGATACGCGCAACGACCACAAGCGCAGCTACACCATCACCGGCGCACCGCGCGTGGTAAACGGCAAGGTGATTATCGGCAACGGCGGCGCCGAGTTCGGCGTGCGTGGCTACGTCACCGCCTACGACGCTGAGAGCGGCAAACAGGCCTGGCGCTTCTTCACCGTACCCGGCGACCCCAAGCTGCCGCCAGAAGGCAAGGGCATGGAAATCGCCGCCAAGACCTGGTACGGCGACGCCTTCGTTGAGCAGGGCGGTGGCGGCACCGCCTGGGACTCTTTTGCCTTCGACCCGGAGCTGAACCTGCTCTACATCGGTGTCGGCAACGGTTCGCTGTGGGACCCGAAATGGCGCAGCCAGGCCAAGGGCGACAACCTGTTCCTTTCGTCCATCGTCGCAGTCAACGCCGACACCGGTGAATACGTCTGGCACTACCAGACCACGCCGGGCGATGCCTGGGACTTCACTGCCACCCAGCACATGATCCTCGCCGAACTGGAGATCAAGGGTAAGCAGCGCAAGGTGCTGATGCAGGCGCCGAAAAACGGCTTCTTCTACGTCATCGACCGCGCCACCGGCGAGCTGCTCTCGGCCAAGGGCATCGTCCCGCAGAACTGGACCAAGGGCATGGACATGAAGACCGGCCGGCCCATAGTCGACGAGGAAAACGCCGCTTACTGGAAGAACGGCAAGCGCAACCTGGTGACCCCGGCATTCTGGGGCGCTCACGACTGGCACCCGATGTCGTATAACCCGAAGACCGGCCTGGTTTACATCCCCGCGCACATCATGTCCGCTTACTACGAGCACATCCCGGATGCGCCCAAGCGCAACCCATTCAAGAGCGTGTACCAGCTCGGCCTGAAGACCGGGATGATGCCCGAAGGTCCGGACGGCCTGCTGGAAATGGCCAAGAGCTGGTCTGGCAAGCTGATTGCCTGGGACCCAGTGAAGCAGAAGCCGGCCTGGGAAGTGCCGTACGTGACCATCTTCAACGGAGGCACCCTGAGCACTGCTGGCAACCTGGTATTCGAGGGCAGTTCCGACGGTCGGGTGATCGCCTACGCGGCCGACACCGGCAAGAAACTCTGGGAGCAGCCGGCCGCCAGCGGTGTGATGGCCGCACCGATAACCTACTCGGTGGACGGTGAGCAATACGTGACCTTCATGGCCGGCTGGGGCGGCGCCTTCTCCACCTTCGCCGGGGCTCTGTCCCTGCGCGCCGGCGTGCAGCCGTTTTCTCAGGTACTGACCTACAAGCTCGGTGGCATCGCCAAGCTACAGGAACCGGCACCACCGGCGAACACCCCGGAACCGCCACCGCTGGTTGCCGATGCGGCCACTGTGGAAGCCGGCGCCAAGCTATACGACGGCCACTGCTCGCAATGCCACGGCATCCACGCGGTCAGCGGCGGCGTGCTGCCGGATCTGCGCAAGCTCACCACCGACAAGCACCAGATGTTCCTGGGCATCGTGTATGGCGGTCGCGTACCGGACGGCATGCCGTCGTTCGCCGAAGCCTTCGATGCCAAGGAGGTCGACCAGATCCATCAGTACCTGATCAAGCGTGCCCACGACCTTAAGACCGAAGGTGGCGCCTGGGACAAGTTCACCGCGCAGTAACTGTCAGTCGGGCGCGCCGCGGGGTGCGCTCGTCTGACCTGAATTTCCCCGAATTTCAGCAATAGCGAGACCGGATCATGAGCGAGATTACCTACCAGAATTATATCGACAACACCTTCGTCGGCAGCGATAGCCTGATCGAGGTGTACAACCCGGCCGATGCCGCGCTGCTGGCCCGGGTGCCGGACGCCAGCGGTGAGCAAGTCGGGCGGGCCATCGCCGCTGCGCGCAAGGCGCAACGCGGCTGGGCTGCCAAGCCGGCCATCGAGCGTGCCGGCTACCTGCGCCAGATCGCCAGAAAAGTGCGAGACAACGCAGAGCGCCTGGCGCGCATCATCACCCGCGAGCAGGGCAAAGTGCCGGCGCTGGCGCTGGTGGAAGTCAACTTCACCGCCGATTACCTCGACTACATGGCTGAGTGGGCGCGCCGTCTCGAAGGTGAAGTGCTGACCAGCGACCGGGTCAACGAACACATCTTCCTGCTGCGCAAGCCGCTGGGCGTGGTTGCTGGCATCTTGCCGTGGAACTTCCCGTTCTTCCTCATCGCCCGCAAGATGGCGCCGGCGCTGATCACCGGCAACACCATCGTCATCAAGCCAAGCGAAGAAACTCCGATCAACTGCTTCGAGTTCGCCAAACTGGTGGCCGAAACCGATCTGCCGCCGGGTGTATTCAACGTCGTCAGCGGCACCGGTGCGGGTGCCGGCAGTGTGCTGACCAGCCACGCCGGCATCGACCTGATCAGCTTCACCGGCAGTGTCGGCACAGGCTCGCGGATCATGGCCGCTGCCGCGCCGAACATCACCAAGCTGAATCTGGAGCTGGGTGGCAAGGCACCGGCCATCGTCCTCGCAGATGCCGACCTAGAGCTGGCCGTGACCGCCATCACCGCGTCGCGGGTGATCAACACCGGGCAGGTGTGCAACTGCGCCGAGCGTGTCTACGTCGAGCGCAAGGTCGCTGACCAGTTCATCGACAAGATCGCCTCGGCCATGGCCGCCACGCGCTACGGCGACCCGTCGGTGGACAATGACCTGGACATGGGCCCGCTGATCAACCAGGCCGGCCTGGACAAGGTCGCGCAGATGGTCAAGACCGCCATCGGCCACGGTGCCCAGGTCATCACCGGAGGCAGTGTTGCGGACAAGGGCAAGGGCTTCCACTACCAGCCGACAGTGCTCGCTGGCTGCAGCGCGGACATGGAGATCATGCGCAAGGAAATTTTCGGTCCGGTGCTGCCGATTCAGATTGTCGAAGATCTCGATGAGGCCATCGCCCTGGCCAACGACAGCGATTACGGCCTGACCTCGTCGATCTACACCCGCAGCCTGGGTGCGGCGCTCAAGGCCAGTCGCGAGATCGACTTCGGCGAAACCTACGTCAACCGCGAAAACTTCGAGGCCATGCAGGGCTTCCACGCCGGCACGCGCAAATCTGGCATCGGCGGCGCGGATGGCAAGCACGGGTTGTACGAGTTTACTCATACTCATGTGGTGTACATGCAGGCGTGAAGGGAAGGGCCGTGCCTGCGCCGGCCCTAAGTGGAGGTGGGGCAGGAAGCCGAGATGCACGGATACATCGCGGTCTGCCGCGGGGACTCACTCATGATCCATGTGGCGTACGGGCAGGAACCAAAGGGCATGTGAATTGAGTGGAGAAAGGCTTCGGCCGGACTCCGCTCCTTTTGCCTGACGTTGCGTGCGACGTCAGGCAAAAGGAGCGGTTCGAATCGTAGGCTTGTGCCGCGCGCGCCGAGGGGCTGCGCGGATTTTCCGGTGCGGCCTGCCCGGTGTGCAAGGCGCACCCTGCGAATCAGCAAAGGAGGGCCGGCTAGAACAGCTCGTTGGGCTGGACGATGCCGTGCTTCTTCATCTTGCGGTACAGGGTCGAGCGCGAAATGCCGAACGAGTCGGCGGCCGCGCTAATGTTCCAGCGGTGCTGACGCAGCGCCGCGTACAGATGGCGCGCTTCGGCGTCGCCCAAGTGATCAGCTAGGCTGGCGACGCTGTCAGCAGTTGGACTCAGATCGGTGAGGTCAAGGTTATGCAGTTCGGCAGGCAGGCAATCGATATCGATACGACCGTCCTCGGCCAGTGCCACGGCGTAGCGCAGGGCATTGAGCAACTGGCGGATGTTGCCCGGCCAGGAGTAGGTATGCAGGCGCTGACGAGCTTGGGCATCCAGACGCAGGTTGCTGGTGCCCGGCTGGGCGGCGAGCAGGGCATCGATCAGCTCGCTGCGATCGCTGCGTTCGCGCAAAGCCGGCAGGGCCAGGGTCATGCCGCTGAGACGGTAGAACAGGTCTTCGCGGAACTGCTTGGCGTGGATCATCTGGCCGAGGTCCTGGTGCGTTGCCGATACCACCTGCACATCCAGCTCCACCGGCGCTTCGGCGCCAAGTGGGGAAATCTCGCGCTCGGCCAGCACGCGCAGCAGACGGGTCTGCAGATGCGCCGGCATATCGCCGATCTCATCAAGGAACAGGGTGCCGCCGTTGGCCAGTTCCAGCTTGCCCTTCATGCCCTTTTTGTTGGCGCCGGTGAAGCTACCGCTGCGGTATCCGAACAATTCGCTCTCGATCAGGGTTTCCGGGATCGCCGCGCAGTTCAGCGCCACGAACGGCCCGGCGCGACGACTGCTGGCCTGGTGGATGGCGCGTGCGAAAGCTTCCTTGCCAGTGCCGGTCTCGCCGGTGATGAGGATCGGGATGCCCTTGTCTATCACCTTGCGAATGCGCCGTACGCCCTGCTGCAGTTGCGCGTCGCTGCCTCCGAGCTGGTTGAGGTCCGGGTGGTTACCGACCGAAAGATGCTTGCGGCTTGCTGCCGGCGGAGC
Organism: Pseudomonas sp. Irchel s3f7; assembly: GCF_900187615.1. Taxonomy (GTDB): domain Bacteria; phylum Pseudomonadota; class Gammaproteobacteria; order Pseudomonadales; family Pseudomonadaceae; genus Aquipseudomonas. The sequence goes on from NZ_FYDO01000034.1 coordinate 28,500, forward strand.
GGGGGGCAGGCGACCGGCCGGGATTCGAAGCCCGACATCCACCAGCGCCTGCTCGTCCAGCGTTCGCAGCAGTACGCCACGGGCGCCGCCACTGGTGAGGCTGAGGAGTTCATCCACGCCGACCGGCAGCAGGCTGTCAATGCGCCGGCCGAGCAGACTATGCCCTGTGTGATCATGGGCGACGAAGGCGGCGCGGTTGGCACCGATTACCCGGCCCTGGTCGTCGAGGGCCAGCAACTGTTCGTTGACCAGATCAGTGATGTCGTCGCGCGGCTTGATCGCCAGGGTCAGGCCGTCGCGGTAGCTCTGGCGAAAGTGCGCGTTTTCGATCAGCCGCGCGTACATGATCACCAGTTGCAGAGTCAGGTACTGCGCTTCCTTCGGACCGTCGCTGTTCAGGCAGGTAGCGTTGAGGCAACCGCGCAGTTGGCCTTGGGCGTCGAAGATCGGCGACACCGAGCAGCTCAGGCGGAAGTTCGAAGTGAGGAAGTGTTCCTCGCGGTGGATAGTCATCGCCTGAGCTGCGGCCAAGGTGGTACCGATGCCGTTGGTACCGGCCACCGATTCGTCCCAGCGCGCGCCGACGATCAGCCCGGACTCGGTGTACGGGTCACGTTTGCTGGGCAGGCGCGCATCGAGGGTAATGCCATGTTCGTCGCTGAGCAGCACGGCGAAACCGGCCTGTACCACACGTTTGGCCAGGCCGGTGACGCCCTGGCTGGCGACCTTCAGGTACTCCTCGTGCTGGGCCTGGTGCAGGCGAATTTCCTCGGCGGAGAGGATGTTCTTGATGCAGCGCCCGCGCGGGTTGAGGTTGTGCTGGGTAACGCTGCGGTACCACGACTGGGCGATCAGCCCCTCCGGGCGGATGCTGCGTTCGGGGAAGTGATCGCTGACGAAGGCAGCGAGTTCGCTGGGGCTGGTTTCCACGGCATGCAGGGGCATGGGCGCTCCATGTGGCCGGCGTGGCGAGTCGCGCACCGGCATCTTGTTGTTGTGGTCGGCCTTGGCCGCAGGCCTGGCGAATGTTGCAACCATAGCCTTGTACGACGGTGCGTGCAGTCATCCTTCCGTCGAACACTAGCCACCCAGCATAGTACATGCCGGCGTCGGGCCACACCGCTGCAGGGCCCGCGCTTGAGCGCCGCGCCCTTGATGAGCGGACTCGGCGGTGGTTTTCGTAGTCGTCGCAGAAATGCGACAGCTGTAGCGGGAGGGCGAGCAACTGTCGCGCGCCCGCTTCAAAATAAGGGCCGCAACTCCTCCGAAAGTATCATTCGGGGAGGGCGGGCCTGGTGATTAACTCGACCTGTCGGCATGTGCCGGCGCCAATAAAAAGAGGATCTACCCATGTGGACTAAACCCAACTTCACCGATATGCGCCTTGGTTTCGAAGTCACCCTGTATTTCGCCAACCGCTGATCATCCGAGCCCCGGTACGCCGGGTTTTCCAGTCCCAAAGCAGACCTCATGAATGAGCATGGCCTACGAACTGGAGCGCCCGCCGTATCACACGGTGACGGCCGAACGTGTTTGGCACCGTGGGATAGCCCAGTGAGCCGCGCGGATGAAGGACGCATTGGGTCACCGTGCGCACCCTACGCATCGAATAACTCAAATGGTGCAACGTTGTACGGCGCACCCGATGACGGAATTTTCAGTTTGAACCAATCCACCCAGTCTTGCGTGCCGCGCTTTCGCCGTGGCTTCCGCCTGCAGTATGAACCGATGCAGAACTGCCATGTGCTGCTCTACCCGGAAGGGATGATCAAACTCAACGACAGCGCCGGCGAGATTCTCAAGTGTGTTGACGGCGCCCGCGACGTGGCGAACATCATCGCCTCTCTGGCCGAACAATTCCCCGGCGTGCCGGATATCGATGAAGACATCCTGGCGTTTATTGAGGTGGCCCATGCCCAGTTCTGGATCGAATTCGCCTAACCCCACGCGGTCCCAGATCGGCCCGCCGCTGTGGTTGCTGGCCGAGCTGACATACCGCTGTCCGCTGCAGTGCCCATACTGCTCCAACCCGCTGGATTTCGCGAAGCAGGGCACCGAGCTGAGTACTGCACAGTGGATCGACGTATTCCGCCAGGCCCGTGCACTGGGCGCAGCGCAGTTGGGCTTTTCCGGTGGCGAGCCGTTGGTGCGCCAGGATCTCGCTGAGCTGATCAAGGCTGCCCGTGACCTGGGCTTCTACACCAACCTGATCACCTCAGGCATCGGACTTACCGAGCAACGAATCGCTGAGTTCAGCGCGGCTGGCCTGGATCATATCCAAGTCAGCTTCCAGGCTGCCGACGAGGAGGTGAACAACCTGCTGGCAGGCTCCAGCAAGGCCTTCGCCCACAAACTGGCAATGGCCCGCGCGGTCAAGGCGCACGGCTACCCGATGGTGCTCAACTTCGTCACCCATCGGCATAACATCGACCGCATCGACCGCATCATCGAGCTGTGCATCGAGCTGGAGGCCGATTACGTCGAGCTGGCCACCTGTCAGTTCTACGGTTGGGCCGAGCTGAACCGCGTCGGTTTACTGCCGACCCGCGAGCAGCTGCAGCGCGCCGAGCGCATCACTAACGAGTGGCGGACCAAGCTGACGGCGCAGAAGCACCCATGCAAGCTGATCTTCGTCACCCCGGACTATTACGAGGAGCGGCCGAAGGCGTGCATGAGCGGCTGGGGCAAGCTGTTTCTCGACATCACCCCGGACGGCACCGCGCTGCCGTGTCATAGCGCCCGGCAGTTGCCGGTGAAGTTCCCCAACGTGCGTGAGCACAGCCTGGAGCACATCTGGTTCGAGTCGTTCGGATTCAACCGCTACCGCGGCGACGCCTGGATGCCCGAGCCGTGCCGCTCCTGTGACGAGAAGGACCGTGACTTCGGTGGCTGTCGCTGCCAGGCCTTCATGCTCACCGGCGATGCCGACAACGCCGACCCGGTGTGCAGCAAGTCGTCGCACCATGGCCTCATCCTCGCCGCCCGCGAGGACGCCGAATACGCGCCGCAGGGCTTGGAGCATTTGACCTACCGCAATGAAAAAGCCTCCAGGCTTATCTGCAAAGCCTGAAACGACTGGCTCCATCGGGTGCCCTTGAGCATCATTGACCGCACAGTGGCCCACCCTACGACGTGCAGTCGGCTAATTAGAAACGTGTTTTGAAGAACCTAGGCAGAATTCCTGACCATGTATAGGAATCGGGATGACCGCTTCTGGCCGTTCTCTGCCTGTCGCGACCGGCTGCAATGGGTCGATATGAGCCTCTCAGCTCTGCCTGGTCGGTCAAGTTCGCCGCAATTTCGCATCCAGATGCGTGACAAGCGAGAAGCGAACCCTCGGTGTTAGCGCTTGGAAAACGTGTCGGCATGCTAACAGTTCTTAACAATTGTGGCATTGCGCGGCGCCCTATGCGTCCCCGTAAGTGAGACACTTTTGAATGCGGATTCCACGCCATTTGGATACCCAGCCCTCGATCATTTGGACGCTCGTTCCACGCTCACTTGGACACCTGACCCGTATCCACATGGACAGGCAGTGGGAGCGCAGCGACGCAGGTTTACATAGTCAGTCTGAAGCCCCTGTTGTCGTCAATTTCGTTGCGCGCCTGCGCATCGATATGCACAGGTCTTCCCGCTTCAAGCGACGGTGGGCGGTAGCTTGTTGCTCGATCTAGGCGATGGTGTTGGCGGTGAATGGCATGGCAGGTGCGGGCGCAACTTGCGGGCTTTGCGCCGGACTTTGCTCCACCCGCACGCCGAAGATGAAAACATCTCAGCACAGGGGAGGCAGTCAAGCTCAAATTAGCTTGTGATCAAAATGATTGATGGTAAGTTTGGCCGTGACCAGTCCATCTATAGAAGTGAGGCCGCGCAAGTCACGGGTGGAATTCGCGGGGCGTTAGATTCCGTCGTATCCACGGAAAATGGCCAATCCGTCCTGCTGTCCAGCGGAGCGCCGCTGGGGCGCGACTTGCACAACCTCAATCAAATGATAGGCCAGGTAACTGATCGGTTTCTAGTAATTCACCCACCAATACCGAACCATCGGTGTTAGCGCTTTGCCAACGTCTCGGCACGTTAGCCATTGTTAGCATTACGCGGCGCCTATGCGTCCCCGTAACTGAGACCTCTGATTGCGGATTCCACGCCACTTGGACACCCAGCCCACGATCATTCGGACGCTCGTTCCACGCTCACCTGGACACCTGATCCGTATCCACTTGGACAGGCAGTCTGAGCGCAGCGACGCTGGTTTACATAGTCAGTTTGAAGTCCCTGTTGCCGTCAATTTCGTTGCGCGCCTGCGCATCTATGTGCACAGGTCTTCCCGCTTCAAGCGACGGTGGGCGGTGGCCTGTTGCTCGATCTAGGCGATGGTGTTTGGCGGTGAATGGCATGGCAGGTGCGGGCGCAACTTGTGGGCTTTGCGCTGGTCTTTGCTCCACCCGAACGCTGAAGATGAAAACATCTCAGCACAGAGGAGGCAGTCAAGATCAAATGAGCTTGTGAGTAAAATGGTCGATGGTAAGTTTGGCCGTGACCAGTCCATCAATAGAAGTGAGGCCGCGCAAGTCACGGGTGGAAGTAGCGGGGCTTTAGATTCCGTCGTATCCACGGTAAATCGCCGATCCGTCCTACTGTCCAGTGGGGCGCCGCTGGAGCGCGACTTGCACAACCTCGATCAAATGATAGGCGAGGGCGGCGAGGCCTGCAACGTGCTGGACCGTGCGACGCTGTTCAGGGAGTCTTCGGCTATTGACGCGGCTCATTCATGGGTTGATTTCGCGATTGAAGCCTGCCATCCCAGGAGTGCTGTTGTTAATTTCAGTTAATGTCATACCGAGCGGAAAACGGCTTTTTAGTCGGTGAAAGTCAGTTGAACAATGCCTTTGCGGGCCCTGCTGTTCATCTCATCCAGTGACAGCTCTTGGTCTACCGTATCGCGTAAGCGCCGCTCCCTTGCCAGGCGTTCACTGGCTCTGCTGGCGAGGTCGGTGAGGATATCAAGCCCCCTAACAAGGGTTGCCGTGCCGCGCCAGTCATTGTCGAACTCGGGACTTAGTTCCCGTACTCGTTTCAGCGCGGAGCGTGCCCGTACTGCGGCAGAGCATATGTTTTGCAGGTCGCGTCGATCTTGGTTGTAGCCGGCGATTGTGATGCTGGCTTGCTCCGCCACACTGCTTGCCAAGCGGCTGAATTGACCCCTTATGGCATCGGCCACAGCGTTCGCGATGACGCCCTGGTTTGTTTCGGCTGCATCGGCGATAGGATCGTCAATCAGCCCGCAGAGATAGTCCAGTGGCACCACGTAGAGCTTGGCATATTCAATGAGAGTACGTAGGGGCGGAATGCGCTCACCTTTCTCTGCTAGCGAAATCTGAGTGGCATTCGAGTATCCCAGGCGTTCGGCGGCGATGCTTGGCTTCATACCTGCACAAGTGCGGGCAGCGCGCAGGCGTTTGCCAATGGAGCGTGCCAAAGTATCGTTTTTAACAAAAGTCATGGGTGCAGCTCCATAGGCGTGTTTTCGTAGTCGGCGCGCAGGTCGGCGCCAGCCAGGCAGTGACGGGCTGTAGGCGCATAGCAGGCGCGGCAGGTCATAACGTGATTCAGGTATTGATCACGGGCGTGGCGCCACTCGGGTGCGGCATTGGCGGCGTTGGTGTAGGTGCTTGCCGGTAATTGGCCGGGGCGCTCGATGCGATCCACCAACAGCAGGCGCGGGCGATCCGGGGTGCGATTCGCCATGGTCGGTTTATCGGCGCCAGCAATGGTCGGGGGCATGTGATCGAGCAGGCCGGAAAGGAGGCTCATTGCGCCACCTCGCCCGGATTGCCATACATCCCAAATGTGTCTGTGAAAATAAATCGGGGGAACGGGGGGACGGGGGGAACACCCAGTGTTTCCGGGGCCTCCAGAGGGGGAACCTGTACCCCACCGTTTTTTTGGGGGAACAGTGATAACCAAATGTCAGAAAATACACAGACTCTTATATTTAAAAACATGTTTGTGTTCCCCCTGTTCCCCAACACTTCAATAAGGGGGAACGGCTATAGGCCACGGTTTTACTGGCCGTTCCCCCGTTCCCCCTGTTCCCCACGAAAATAGGTTCCTGTGAATCCGGGCAATGACGCTGGGTGGTGTTCATGGGCTGACCCCTTCGCCATCCATGGCTTCTTGGTCGATGGCATACAGGCGGGCAGACCCACCAGCGGGCAGGCGGTATTTCTTGGTTTTGCGGCTGTCTCGGTCGGTATCGTGCTTGGCGATAGCGCCAGCGCCTTCTAGCGCCTTCACTACTCGCGTCAGCCCGTGCCCATGTGCTGCTTCGGTCAGCGCCGACTTGTTGAACAGGTAGAGGCGCTTACCGGCCACCACTTCCCAGTAGCCGGCGCGGTTGAACACCTTGGCGTCTACCTCGGGCGCGTCCACGTCGGAAAAGCGGCTACTACCGTGCTTGTCGATAAAGTCCAGGATGCCGGCCAGGATCTGGCGGTCTTCGGCATTGCCACTGCCGACGCGGCTCAGCCATTCGCCATACAGCAACTGGCAGTCGGCTAGGGCACTCCCCGGCGTCCAGGGCAACAGGTCATAGGCGATGGCCATTTCCCCCGCTAATGCGATGACGGCGAAGCGGTCGGCCACACGTCCAGCCTGGGCGTTGTCCTCGATGAAGCTGGCGCGGATACCGGCGAAGTCTTCCAGCAGGCCGGGGCGGTCATCACTGGCGAGCAGCTTCTCCACGAACGCTGGCCCGAGATGCCCGTGGTGGGCGCCGACAGCAACGGTCAGCAGGCGGTGGAAGTCCGCTCCCGCAAGGCCGTGCAATTCATCGAAGGCCCGGTGGGTGCGAGTACCGGCGTTCACGTCCACCATGCGCAGCTCAGCGCCAGCATGGGCTGCATTACCGCCGATGGCCGCGTGTTCAGACAGGGAGCGTTCGCCACTCGACAGCGCCAGCAGACGCCACGACAGCTTGGCCCGACCTTCCCGCTCGCGGGTCATGGTGCCTTTGCCCTGGCCGTTGGCGAGCGAGTACGCCATCTCCTGTACACGCTTGGGGTCGGCGCGTTTGATTTCATCCAGAGGCAGCATGGTGTCATTGCGGCCTGATGCCTCGATTTCCAAACCGCCCTTGGTCATGTCCCACGACGCAGCAAAGATGCCGGGGTCGCCCCATACCGAGGAACCGATTAGTTGCGCAAGTGACTTGCCGCTGGAGCTGTCGCCCACCAGATGCACACCACCGCCCAGCACGCCGACCAGACTCAGCAGCGGGCCAGCGAGGGCGCAGCCAATCGCCAGCGTCAGTATCGGATTGCCCTCGCACTTGGCCGCGACCTCGGCTTTCCAGTGCTCCAGGTCGCCGCGCAGGCTGAACAGGTTCTGTCCCTTGCCGCTGGCCTGATACCGCACCTTGTCGCTGCCAAGGGTGCGCCCTGGCAACACGAATGCCCCCGACTCATGCCAGCCCGGTCGGCAGGTGGTGGCGAACACCTCGGCGGGCCGCTGCTCAAGCAAATACTCCATGAACTGGCCGCGCTTCTTGAGGGCGATAATCACGCCCATACCGAACAGCTGGCGCCTGGCGTCTTCCCCGCTGCCGCCGAACACCTCCATGGGAATAATCCATTCCTTGGTGCCGCTCTCCGTGACTAGGCGCAGGAAACGCCCCTCGCTGCCGTCATCGCTATTGGTGGTGCGAGCGGCGACGGTCACGGGGGTGGAGATCCATTCGTCAGTGATCGGGCGGTCTGTCTTGTCGTCGTCGGCATCATCGTCGGCGGCGCTGCGTTTGAAGCCGTGCCAGTACACGCCGGGGCGCAATCTGCGGCCTTTCTCATTCGTCACCCAGTGATCGTAAACGCCCCAGCATGGGCGCTCAGGCTCGACCATGGGCGCTTCGGGGCGCAAGTTGATCACGTTGTTTTCAGGCGTACCCATGGGCGCGTCTCCAGGTGGCGAGGTCGTTGTAGTCGGATAGGTGGGCGGGCGCATCGGCGGGCCACTCGGGGAATGTCACCAAGCCGCCACAGGCTGCGGCGGCGGCATTGGCGGCGGTGCGTCCGGGGTTGCCCTCGGTCATTCGGTCGTCATCGCCGGTAAGGATGATTTCCAGATTCGGGTAGCGAGCACGCAGCGCCAGCGCGGTCGGCTTGAGGTTGCCGGCGTTCATGGCAGCCGCCACGGTGTAGCTGCCATCCTGGTGAAGCGTGGCCCCCGTGGCCCAGCCTTCGCAGATACACAGCGGACGGCCGACGGCGACCTGGCCCAGCGCCGAATAGCAGCCCTTTACACGGCCACCAGCCATGAAACGCTTGCTGCCGTCCGGAGCGATGCGTTGCAGGTTGACCAGCATGCCATCGGCATACAGCGGCACCAGCAACTCGTCATTGCGCTGGCGCAGGCCGTGGGAGCGAACGCTCTTGGTGATCAAATAGGCGTGGCCAGGGTCGGCGCGTCGTGCGTCACGCCACCAGCGTTGAGCAAGGGTTGCCGCGCTCAGTTGGCGTTGGCGTTGCTCGGCCTCGCGTTGCTGGCGGGCCTGCTCGATGCGTTGGCGCACCTGTTCGGTTTCACGGTGGTCGGCAGGTTCACGGCTGTTCCAGGTGTGGGTGCCGCCAGCCTTCCAACTGCCGAACGCACCCGAGGCGATGCCATCGAGATAGAGCACGTACCACCCATTGAGTGATCCGGACTTGTCGTCCGGAACGCGGAAACGATGAATCGCACCATCGGGCACGGGGAGCCAGTCGAGCGGCCCAAACACTGACTGGAGCGCGCCACGAAAAAGGATTGCTGTGTCTGTCATGCGGCACCTCGTGCAGCGCCAGCAAAGGCCCGCATGACCTGACCGTTATTCACTGCGTGCCATTGCGTGAAGTCGTCCACCGACTTGACCAAGGCAGACGTGACAACGGCGTCAGCGCTGCGCATGACTACGCGCCCGCACTCAGCGTCGGCTTCGGTCAAGAAGGGACCTAGCAATGCCTTAGCGATCTTCGGATGGGTGACGTAAAAAAGCGTCGTTGTTTTCTTAGGGCAAGCCTTCGGCGTTCCCGCTTTTTTGCAGGTTTGGTTATTCATGGTGGGTTAAGCCTCTACGGGGTCAGGGCTGGCGCTGGTCGCCGCTGGCTCGCTCGATGTCAGCTTCATGTCTGCTTGAGCCGTGCGCGTTGCCGCCGTCACGCTTTCCGCCAGCCATGCGTTCCATTGACCGTGCGGAACCTGTTCCTGGACCAGATTGAGGCTGTGCCCACTGGCGATGGCGGTGACAGTTGATTGCTTGTTCATTGCTCATCCCCGACAGCTTCCAGGCTGCGGACGATTGCCATGTGGGCGTTGTAACGGGTGAGGCGGACAGATAGGGATGAGTCAGCACGAAGGGCGCTTAAGGCCATGCGGCGGTGAGCAAGTGCGCGGATTTTGGACGAATTGAGGCTGAGGATGTGTTGCATGGGTACAGCTCCTTTTGCTGGGGAGCCGCCACCTTCGTGACCAAACGAATGGAGGCGGACTGTATGCGGGTTGGTCAACCGGGGCAAAAGGAACCCGGCAGGCGCGAACGCCTCCCACACACAGCCGCCATAACTCGAAACGACAGGCACAAAAAAAGCGCCTGCGTTTTTATGGGGCGCTTGTGCGCCTTTTGCTTTATCGAGTGACCAAACCCGAGTCACTGAATTTGCAGCGACGGGCGAACGATACCGCCGCTGGGCGAACTTGGCAACACTCGGGGGAGATTGGGTGGGAGTGATGCAGTGACGCCAAGTAGTGCTAATTTTCATGACTCATCCAGTGCAAGGGGCAGCTGTAGTTGTTCTCTCCAGTAGGCAATGCTTTGTTCGAGACCGGGCCTGCTCCAGCGCCAATTAGCCAGAAGACTCCCCCCTTGGCTCGCCTCGTTCTTTCTATCATCCAGCAACTGGCAAGCTTGTCCGTAATTCTGACGAGTCGCTGGATCAGTGTTCAGTAATCCGTCGATACGCATGTCGCACCAGACGGAGAACTTGGCGTCGCACCAACGAGCAAAGGTAATTGCCAGCTTGGGATGAAGCCAAGTACCGCCACCGCGATCCGCCCGCGCCTTGCTTGTTTTTACATACCCCGAATTCCGGGTATGTAGAATTTCCGACTGTTCGCCCGTTAAAAACTCATCCAAAGCGCAGATGTATTCCAGTGCGTCGGTGTTCTCAAACCATCTATCTAGCCGCTTGCCGAACCTCTCGGCAATCTGCGTTGCATTAAGCCAGCCGTCAGCGTTAAACCGCACGGCTTGGCCCTGGTAGTCGAATGGAATGATTGGAGCGCTCATGCGGCATCTCGCGCTTCGATCTTGGCCAACAACCAAGCGTCCACCTCCGCCACAACGTAATAAGCCGCAGCTTGCCGGGAGTCACCATCCTTGATCGGTTTTGGGAACGTTGGATCTTTCTTTCGCAGCTTGTCCAGGCCGGAGCGGGACAAGTCGAGCCAGACGCAGAGCGCGGACTGGCGGATAAGGGCTTTTCTCTGGATTTCGTTGCTCATGGGTGTGTCCGTGTGGATATGGATGACTCCCACCATTTTCCACATGGATTAAGCCGTGTATCCCTCGTTAATTTGCTCCAAGACCGCTGTTGACTCGCAAGCTGCCGAACTGAACGCAGCGCAGCAGTTGGGGCTTGCTCAACGACTAGCCTTCCCTGATAGCCGCTCTATGCTTTTGGGGGAGAGTAGGATTCCTGCTGCCGTGAACGCTGCGGTGGTAAACGCTATTCGAGGAGATATTTGCGGGTCCTTGGTGGATGCCCCATTACGGTTTCTTTTCCTGCGTTCCTGCCTATAGCCTTTCCACATCCGTTGATATACGCGGGATAGTTGGACATCGACTTGATGCGATAAAACTCTGCGCCACTTGGAGCTCAGCTCCGCATCGACCCTAACGAAGCTATCCATCGTCACCTTCTTTATCGGCAACAATCCGAGAGTCGGCAGAGGACCAAATTGGTCGCGTTTCTGACAGTCATTCCAGATGTTCAGGCAGGCGAGTGCCAGGTCTGTCTGATGTGGCTTATGCTTTGGTCCTCGACGTCCCCTTTCGGCGGCAACCCTGCCCCAACTCTCGATTATCGCCTTCCTGATCGTCCTCGGCCCAACTGTTTCTCCCCCGCCTAGATCGTCACTAGGAATCCAGTGGAGCTCTCGGTATAACGATTCCGCTAGCTCCCGATTTCCGTTCTGCAAAGCTCTCGTCTGAGCCGCCCAGTTGCTATCGGTGATCCTGCTCAGGGATTCGTTGTAGATGTGATCTGTGAGGGAGGAGCATTTGCTCAAGGCGTCTAAGAGATGAGCATCATCCATGGCTGTCATGGCTTTCATTTCACGTCGGCTGCCTCTCAAGGTTGCAGCCTTTAGCTTGCGCTCCTCGTGGTGCCCTTTTGCTACTGCGACGTAGTTCAGCAGAGCGCGGAGGCGGCACTCGCAAATCCGGTACTCAGTCAGTACGAGTGCTTGGGATATAAGCTTTTCGTTCTCTGTCGCAGTGACTGCCGCTTCAAAGGGGAGTCTTGACCAATGCGGTTCGTCCCTCTCGGACAAGATTGTTCCGTCCATTTGTGTCGTCATGCTCGCTTGAACTCCACCACATTGCCCGCAGCCAGTCTATCCAGGTGGTCGGCATACCACTGCATCATGGTGCGTCGTTGTTCTAGATAGGTAGCTTTGTTGTAAACGCCGGCAATCCCGTCTTTGACGTGCGATAGCTGAGCCTCAATGTGGTTTTCGTCAAAGCTATTTTCATTGAGGATCGTGCTGGCGATGTGTCTGAACCCATGGCCGGTCTGCCGACCTTCATAGCCAAGTCGGCGCAGGGCCATCAGGAAGACGGTATTGGAGCGCGGCTTGGTGGTGTCGCTACGGCCAGGGAACAGCAGTAAATAAGCTCCGGTGAGGTTGTGCAGATCGCGCAGCAGTTCCACGGCTTGGCGGGGGAGGGGAAACATATGCTCGCGACGGCGCTTCATCCGTTCAGCGGGAATCGTCCAAAGGCCAGTGTCTAGATCGAACTCAGACCACCGGGCCTCTCGCAGCTCAGACGGCCGGCAGGCGAGCATAGACAGTAAGTGCAGACCAATACGAATGTCGGTAGCGCTCGGGTACGCTCTGATGGCTCGTAACAGGGGCGGCAGTTCGTCGATTGAAACATGGGCATAGTTCTCGGCTGGCTTGGTCAGCAGAAATTTATGCAGCCCTTCCAGCGGGTTGTGAGTGGCGCGGCCAGTGACGCGGGCCAGGTCGTAAATTTCCCGGCATATAGCACGTACCCGGCTAGTCTGTTCGACAATGCCGGTCTGTTCCATGCCGCGCAGGAACTCCATCCATTCCATCGGCAGAACGCCTTGATAGGGTCGCTTACCAAAGACTGGGAACACGTGAAGTTCCAGTGCACCTATGACCCTGGTCGCCGTCCCGGCACTCCACCCTTTGCGCTTGTTGGCGTACCACTCGCGAGCCAGATGCTCGAAAGTATTGTTGGCTGCCTCGCGCTCCGCTGCCTTTTGGGCGCGCTGGGTGGCGAGCATGCTGCCATCTTTCGTTGTGCTATCGCGTAGTTCTGCTGCTTTCTGGCGCGCCTGTTCGCCGGTCAACTGGTGGCTACCTTTACCATAGCCTCCAAGGCCTAGCCAGGACCATTTGCCATCGGCTTTTTTGTAGCGCAGCTCCCAGGACTTTTGGCCGGTTGGCTTCACTCGCAGATAGAGCCCAGCGCCATCTAGCTCCCGGTAGGTACTGGCCTCTGGCTCAAGGCTGGCCAGGGTAGTGTCTGCCATCGGACGACGCTTAATCTCCGAACGCTTCATGCGTGTATGCCCCAGTTTCAAAATATTGGCGAGCATACAAGCAGGCATACACGGGGCGCAATGCTGTGTGGGTTCATTCGTAAACGTACAGACACAAGAAAGCCCGCACAGGGCGGGCTTCTTGGGGTGTTTCCAGTCATGTGGGAACATGTGGAAACTAATGGTTGGTGCACCAGGCGGGATTCGAACCCACGACCCCTGCCTTCGGAGGGCAGTACTCTATCCAGCTGAGCTACTGGTGCAATGCGGGCGCCATGATACTCATATGCATTGCGGGCGTCCATGCTGCTGAATCGTCTGCGTTTTTCGAAGCTGTTATAGGCGTTTGCTACGCTGATCAGAAAAATGAGGCAAAAACGACGTTTTCGTTCTTTTTTTCGAACAGCCTATTGTCCTTTACCCCCTTTGATCCTAGGATTCGTTTGAGATTTCAAACGCTCTTGTCTGGGTGCTGAACCGCACGAGTTCAATCAGTGCGCTATTTATGTGCTTCAGCCCGGTGAATGATTTCCCTGACGGCAGCCTATTGAGGCGCCTTTCTACAATCATAATTCGCTCCGTATTGTTACGGTGCTGTTAAGGAAAGCCGACATGCAGCTTAAAGACACCCAGTTGTTTCGCCAGCAAGCCTTCATCGATGGCGCGTGGGTCGATGCGGACAATGGTCAGACGATCAAGGTCAACAACCCGGCAACGGGCGAAATTCTGGGCACTGTGCCGAAAATGGGCGCTGCCGAAACCCGCCGTGCAATCGAAGCCGCTGATAAAGCGCTGCCGGCCTGGCGTGCACTGACCGCCAAGGACCGTGCGAACAAGCTGCGTCGCTGGTTCGAACTGATCATCGAGAACCAGGACGACCTGGCTCGCCTGATGACCATGGAACAAGGCAAGCCATTGGCCGAAGCCAAGGGCGAAATCGTTTACGCCGCTTCCTTCATCGAGTGGTTCGCCGAAGAAGCCAAGCGCATCTACGGTGATGTGATTCCGGGCCACCAGCCAGACAAGCGCCTGATCGTGATCAAGCAGCCAATCGGCGTGACCGCTGCAATCACCCCGTGGAACTTCCCGGCTGCAATGATCACCCGTAAAGCCGGCCCGGCCCTGGCCGCCGGTTGCACCATGGTGCTCAAGCCTGCTTCGCAAACTCCGTTCTCCGCGTTCGCCCTGGCTGAACTGGCCCAGCGTGCCGGCATCCCGGCTGGCGTGTTCAGCGTGGTGTCCGGCAGCGCCGGCGACATCGGCAGCGAGCTGACCAGCAACCCGATCGTGCGCAAACTGTCCTTCACCGGTTCGACCGAAATCGGTCGTCAACTGATGTCGGAATGCGCCAAGGACATCAAAAAAGTGTCCCTGGAACTGGGTGGCAATGCGCCGTTCATCGTGTTCGACGACGCGGACCTGGATAAGGCCGTCGAAGGCGCGATCATTTCCAAATACCGTAACAACGGCCAGACCTGCGTCTGCGCCAACCGCCTGTACATTCAGGATTCGGTGTACGACGCGTTCGCCGAAAAACTGAAAGTGGCTGTGGCCAAACTCAAGATCGGCAACGGTCTGGAAGACGGCACCACCACCGGCCCGCTGATCGACGAAAAAGCGGTCGCCAAGGTACAAGAGCACATCGCTGACGCCGTCTCCAAAGGCGCCACGGTGCTGTCCGGCGGCAAGCCGATGGAAGGCAACTTCTTCGAACCGACCATTTTGACCAACGTGCCGAACAACGCGGCCGTGGCCAAGGAAGAAACCTTCGGTCCATTGGCTCCACTGTTCCGCTTCAAAGACGAAGCCGATGTGATCGCGATGTCCAACGACACCGAATTCGGTCTGGCCTCGTACTTTTATGCTCGCGACCTGGGTCGCGTGTTCCGTGTGGCTGAAGCCCTGGAATACGGCATGGTTGGCGTCAACACCGGCCTGATCTCCAACGAAGTCGCGCCGTTCGGCGGCATCAAGGCCTCGGGCCTGGGCCGTGAAGGCTCCAAGTACGGCATCGAAGATTACCTGGAAATCAAATACCTCTGCCTGGGCATCTAAGCCCGGCAAGGCATTGCTTCAAGCGCAAAGGGCACGAGAGCGCTGACCCTTTGCGCCGCTTCAAACGGAATTTTATCTGCGGCCGGGAACGCTGTAGCAGTCGATCATCGCATGCTGCCACCGTTGACTCCCCGCCGCATTTTCCTTGAACCACGCCGCCCGATGAGCGGCGAATGAGGACTTTATGAGCAAGACTAACGCTTCTTTGATGGCCCGCCGTACCGCTGCTGTTCCACGTGGTGTTGGCCAGATTCACCCGATCTTCGCCGAGTCCGCGAAAAATGCGACCGTAATCGACGTTGAAGGTCGCGAGTTCATCGACTTCGCCGGTGGTATCGCTGTGCTGAACACCGGCCACGTGCACCCGAAAATCATCGCCGCCGTGACCGAGCAGCTGAACAAGCTGACCCACACTTGCTTCCAGGTACTGGCCTACGAGCCGTACGTGGAAGTGTGCGAAAAAATCAACGCCAAGGTCCCAGGTGATTTCGAGAAGAAAACCCTGCTGGTCACCACCGGTTCCGAAGCGGTAGAAAACGCCGTGAAAATCGCCCGTGCCGCCACTGGCCGTGCCGGCGTGATCGCGTTCACCGGCGCCTACCACGGTCGCACCATGATGACCCTGGGCCTGACCGGTAAAGTCGTGCCTTACTCGGCCGGCATGGGCCTGATGCCAGGCGGCGTGTTCCGCGCCCTGTACCCGAATGAGCTGCACGGTGTGAGCATCGACGATTCGATCGCCAGCATCGAACGCGTCTTCAAGAACGATGCAGAGCCGCGTGACATCGCTGCAATCATCATCGAGCCGGTTCAGGGCGAAGGTGGTTTCTACGTTGCGCCTAAAGAATTCATGAAGCGTCTGCGTGCACTGTGCGACCAGCACGGCATCCTGCTGATCGCCGACGAAGTACAGACGGGTGCTGGCCGTACCGGTACGTTCTTCGCCATGGAACAGATGGGCGTTGCTGCCGACCTGACCACCTTCGCCAAATCCATCGCTGGCGGCTTCCCGCTGGCCGGTGTGTGCGGCAAGGCCGAATACATGGACGCCATCGCTCCAGGCGGCTTGGGCGGCACCTACGCCGGTAGCCCGATCGCTTGCGCCGCGGCCCTGGCCGTGATGGAAGTGTTCGAAGAAGAACACCTGCTGGACCGCTGCAAGGCTGTCGGCGAGCGTCTGGTCACCGGCCTGAAAGCCATCCAGGCCAAGTACCCGGTGATCGGTGAAGTGCGTGCCCTGGGCGCGATGATCGCTGTCGAGCTGTTCGAAAACGGCGACAGCCACAAGCCGAACGCTGCCGCTGTGGCATCGGTTGTGGCCAAGGCTCGCGACAAGGGTCTGATCCTGCTGTCCTGCGGCACCTACGGCAACGTTCTGCGCGTCCTGGTACCGCTGACCTCGCCGGACGAGCAACTGGACAAAGGTCTGGCGATCATCGAAGAGTGCTTCTCCGAGCTCTGATCACCGAGTGTGACCTGATCCACAAAAAACCCGCTTCGGCGGGTTTTTTACGCCCCTTGAAACGCATCCAGCGCATTAGCGCTGTATCGAAGGGCCAGCATTGGCTAAGGTTTCTGCATTGCCAGGGAGCGTTGTATGCCAGCCGTCACTTTGCCCGCCGTTCCACGCGTACTGATCGCCGAGGCTGACCCTTGGTCCCGGGACCTGCTCAAGGAAGTGCTGTTGAACGTTCGCTGCGATGCGCGGCTGGACTTGTGCGCCGACGGTCAGCACGCACTGGAGTTGCTGGCGGCTAATCCTTACGACCTGGTGATCGCTGACTGGGAGTTGCCCGGCGTCGATGGCCTGAATGTCTTGCGCAGTGTTCGCCAGCGCAAACGCAACCCGCCGCTGCCCTACATGCTGATGAGCAGTCGCAACGACAGCGCCAGTGTGCGTGAAGCTCTGCCGCTCGCACCGACGGCGTATCTGACCAAGCCCCTGAACATGGAAAGCCTGACCCGCCGCTTGCAGGATTTGCTGCTGGACGCTGGCGAAGAGGTGTCATGTGAAGTGCCGGCGCTGGCACCGGGGATGACATTGCCGGTGTTTCTGGAGCGTCGTCGCGAGCTGGCAGAGGGTGCGCCGCTGATGACGGACGTGCAGGTAGCAGTCAAGCGCAGCCTCAATCCCAACGGCCTCGATCTGACCGTGCTCGAAGATGAAATCCGCACCGATCCGCAGGTCACTGCTGTGCTCATCGCTGCGGCCAATAGCGCGGCCCAGCATCATGGCGCGGCGGTACAGACGTTGTCCCAGGCGCTGCACCGCCTGGGCACCGGCCAGAGCATGAACCTGATCCTCGGGCTGGCACTCAAGCGCAGTGCACGGCTCAGCGATCCTTGCCTGGCCGACTACGCCGAGCGCTACTGGGAGCTGTCGTTGCACACCGCCGAATTTGCGCGAACCCTGGCGCGCTTGCTCGATCTGGATCAGGAGCGCTGCTACTGCGCCGGCATGCTGCACCGTCTCGGTGATCTGGCGCTGCTTCGGTGTTTGCAGGAATGGAAGCAGGCCGGGGGTGAGCTGGATGAATTGGAGGAGGTCGGCGAGTCGCTGGCCAAATTCGGCGCAGCCTATGGTTCGGCGCTGCGCACCCGTTGGCGTCTGCCGTTGGAGTTGCGCGAGTTGATTGCAGCGGCCTACCAGCTCGGTGGCGGGGTTTACTCGCGCGAAGCGCTGGTGATGAACATGGCGGCGCAGCTGGCGCGTCTGACCGAGCACGAGGGCATCGAGGCGCTGGCGAAGAGCCGGACGGCGCGGTTGCTCAAGATCGGCTTGCCGGAGTTGATGCGGCTGCGCAAGAAGTAAGTTTCACGCGAATTTTTGTGGGCGCGAGCCTTGTGGCGAGGGGCCTTGCCCCCGTTCGGTTGCGGAGCAGCCGTAAAACCAGCAAATGCGATTGTTCTGAAAATACCGGATCGCTCCCTCGCCACAGGTGTGAATCTTCAAAAAACAGTCAGGCCGTGACAATCCGGTTCTTGCCCTCATGCTTGGCCTGATACATCGCGGCATCGGCACGGGCAAACAGGCTCTCCACGTTCTCATCCTCGGCAATGAGGCTGGTCAGCCCCTGACTCACGGTAATGCCGAATGTCTGGCCCTCATGACTGAAGCTCAATCCCTGAATCTCCCGTTGCAGGCGTTCGGCGACGTGCAGGGCCATCTGAGGCGTGCAGCCGGGAAACACCGCAGCAAACTCCTCCCCGCCAATGCGCCCGAACAAATCGCCACGCCGCAGGGCTGCACGGCCACTCTCGGCAATGCGTTGCAGCACGTTGTCGCCTTGCTGATGGCCGTAGGTGTCGTTGATCGTTTTGAAGTCATCGATGTCGAGCATCAGAAACGACAAGGGTTCGCCCTGTTGCCGTGCGTGCTCGAACGCTCGGTGGGCGCACTCGAAGAAGTGCCGGCGGTTGCTGCTTTGGGTCAGGTCGTCGGTGGTCGCCAGTCGATGCAGCTCGGCTTCCATCTGCTTCTTGTCGGTGATGTCTTCGGCGATGCCGACGATGATCACCGGTTGCCCGGGTTCCGGCTGGCGATTGATGAAGCATTTGTCGCTTATCCAGCGGACCTGGCCGTCGGGGGCGACAATTCGATATTCGCGATCTTCGACAGCGCCCTTGACCAGAACATCGGCCAGGCTGCGTTCTGCATAGTCCAGGTCATCGGGGTGGATGCTGTCGCGCCATTGATTGCTGTCGGCCAGCAGCAGATCGGCCGAGCGCCCCACGATCCGCTCGTAAGCGGGGCTGACATACAGCACCTGGCGGGTTTCCCAGTCAAACGCCCAAAGTACCGCGTTGACGCTCACCATCAGCGTACTGAACAGCTGCTCACGTTCGTTCAGGCGTGCGACTTCACCTTCGGCATGCATCAATGCCATGAGGGTTTGCGCAGCCTCGGGCCATTGCGAGGGGGATGGGTCTTTCAGGTTGTTTTTGACCATCGACACAAATCTCAAAGGACGTGCGCCGCTTGAGGTTCGACAGCGGCTACAACGAAGCCCGCCTGGAGGGCGAAGTGTTTTTGAGATAGGGGATTTGAAGCGAAGTTCCCGCTTGTTGTGGCGAGGGAGCTGGCTCCCGCCGGGCGGTACTGATGGCGGTTTCAGTCAGGTCGCAAACCAATGTGGGAGCGAGCAGGCTCGCTCCCACAGGTTTTTTGGCTCAGACAGCAGCAGGGCGCAGGGAGTAGGTTTTCAACTGGTCGGCAAAGTCACGCAGGGATTGAATCCCGCTGGCTTCTGCCTCGTGAATCCATTCCTTGATGGCGGCCAGCATGTCGTGACCATTTGAGCTGGTCTTGACCCAGATCTGCTGCAAGGCCAGGCGTTTCTCGTAAATTACCGTCAGTGCCTGGCTGTGTTCGAGCATGTTCTGAATGCGCGCATGGTGTTTGTCATCCAGCAGGCTGGTTTCACGCGAGAGCAGGCGTTTGGCCCGGCGGAACTGGTGACGGACCGAGTGATCGACCTTTTCCAGCTCTTGCTTGACCAGTGGGCCGATCACCAATTTGCGGTACTGGGCCATGATCTGGAAGCGGTTGTTGAGGATCGCCATCGCGGTGTCCATGTCCAGGTTGCCCTTGCCTTCGACGCGGTGGGCAATCGGCGCGACCCGCTGGACCTTGGCCAGACGCAGGAAGCTGAACACTTGAATCCAGGCCCAGCCCAGGTCGAATTCCCACTTCTTCACCGACAGTTTTGCCGAGTTAGGGTAGGTGTGATGGTTGTTATGCAGTTCTTCACCGCCAATCAGGATGCCCCACGGCACCAGGTTGGTCGCGGCGTCGCGGCATTCGAAGTTGCGATAGCCAACGGCATGGCCCAGGCCATTGACCACGCCGGCGGCCCACACCGGGATCCACATCATCTGGATGGCCCAGATGGTGATGCCGATGGTGCCGAACAACAACAGGTCGATAACGCCCATGATGGCGATGCCCAGCAGCGGAAAGCGGCTGTAGAGGTTGCGTTCGATCCAGTCTTCGGGGCAGTTCTTGCCGTAGATGCGCAGGGTCTCGGGGTTTTCCGCTTCGGCGCGGTACAACTCGGCGCCTTTGCGCAGGACCGTGGACAAACCCTTGATGACCGGGCTGTGCGGGTCATCGACGGTTTCGCACTTTGCGTGATGCTTGCGGTGGATGGCCGTCCACTCGCGGGTGTTCTGCGCCGTGGTCAGCCACAGCCAGAAACGGAAAAAGTGCTTCAGGCCGGCATTCAGCTCAAGGGAGCGATGGGCTGAGTAACGATGCAGATAAACCGTGACGGCAATGATCGTGACGTGGGTCATCAGCAGGGTGACTGCCACCAGTGACCAGGGCGACAAGCCAAGAAAACCTTCGTACCACATAGGCTGTAGGGCCCTCGATAAAGAAAAAACAGCCGTTGCATTATCACTAAGCCCACAGAGAAAACCAGTCGCCCTTTCAGATAAGAGTGGCTGGATGTGTCTTTAAACTATAATTCCAACCTTTTTGTAGGGACATGGATCGCCTAATGTCTGTCACCTATCGCGATGCTCTGCGTGCAGCGCTGCTTTATCTAGTGTTTTCTGCTGCCTGGCTGCTGCTGAGTGGCTATTTATTGAACAATTTCTTCGATGATTCTCTCGAGCGTCTGCGATGGCAACTGATCAACGGTTACGTTTGGGTGCTGCTCAGCGCCGGCTTGATCTTTATCGCCCGGGCGCGGCTGCTCCGCTGTCTGGGCATCGGCGCCAAGCTGCGTGAGCGTAACGCTGATCGCGAGCGTCTGCGCCAGGCTGCTGCGGTGTTCGATTGCACGCGCGAAGGGGTGTTGGTCACCAACCTCGAAGGCTTGATCGTCCACGTGAACCGGGCATTCATCGACATCACCGGTTACCACTGCAAGGACGTGCTGGGTCAAAGGCCCTGTCTGTTCAAGTCGGGGCGGCATCCCCCTACTTTTTATCAGGCCATGTTTGCCGCACTCCACAGCGTCGGAGAGTGGAGCGGGGAAATCTGGAACCGGCGCAAGAGCGGCGAGATTTACCCGCAATGGCAGACGATTCGCCTGACTCACGACGACGAAGGTCGCCCCAGTCATTACGTGGCGGTGTTTTCCGACATCAGTGCAATCAAGAAATCCGAGCACGAACTGATGCACCTGGCGCACCACGACCCGCTGACTGACTTGCCAAACCGTCTGCTGTTCACCGACCGCGCCGAACAGGCCTTGGCGTCGGCGCAGGTTCACAAGCGCGGCTGTGCGCTGCTGATGATCGATCTGGATCATTTCAAAATGATCAACGACAGCCTCGGGCATACCATCGGCGATCAATTGCTGAAGGCCGTGGCCGAGCGCCTGAGCGACATGTTCGGTCCGGGCATTACCCTGGCGCGGCTGGGCGGTGACGAGTTCGCCGTGCTCGCCGAAAGTTGTCCGCAGCTGGTTCAGGCGGCCGCGCTGGCTCAGCGAATCATCGATGGGCTCAAGGAGCCGTTCGTTATCGATCGCCATCAGTTGTTTATCAATACCAGCATCGGCATCAGTCTGTTTCCCGGCGATGCGCTGAGCGTCGAGCAATTGTTACGCAACGCCGACTCGGCCTTGTTCAAGGCCAAGAGCGCCGGCCGCAACGGCTATGCCCTGTACACCGAAGAGCTGACGGCCCACGCCCAGCAGCGGGTCGAGATCGCTTTCGAGCTGCGTCGCGCCCTGGACCAGCAGGAACTGCGGGTGTACTACCAGCCGGTTCACGACCTCAAGACTTCTCGCCTGATTGGCGTCGAGGCGCTGGTGCGATGGGAGCATCCGCAGCGGGGTTTGGTGTCGCCGGCGGAATTCATTCCGGTCGCCGAGCGTACCGGTTTGATTGCCGAAATCGATGCCTGGGTCATGGGGCAGGCGTGTCGGCAGATGTGTCAGTGGCATCAGGACGGAGTGGCGTTGTCGTTTGTGGCGGTCAACGTTTCGTCGCGCCTGTTCGCCCGCCGCGAGCTGTACCAGCAGGTGGCGCAAGTGCTGCATGAAACCGGACTGGATCCGGCGTATCTGGAGCTGGAAGTCACCGAAAGCGCGGTGATGGAGGACCCGGAAGTCGCGCTGGAGCAGATGCATCGCCTGCGCGAGTTGGGTGTGCGCCTGGCCATCGATGATTTCGGCACCGGTTATTCGTCACTGTTGCGACTCAAGCGTTTGCCGGTGCAGAAGCTGAAAATTGACCAGGGCTTCGTGGCCGGATTGCCATGGGACGAGGATGACGCGGCCATTTCGCGGGTGATCGTCGCCCTGGCCCAGAGCATGGGCATGCAAGTGCATGCCGAGGGGATCGAACAGGTTGAGCAAGCGGCTTTCCTGCTTGAGCACAGTTGCGATCTAGGGCAAGGCTACTGGTTTGGGCGGCCGGTGCCGGCAGGGCAGTTGAATTGGACGCATGCGCCGATCATCGCCTGACTTACAAAATCCCTGTGGGAGCGAGTGTGCTTCCACAGGTTTTTTGTGTGCTTGAAAGTGGGCGGTTCATCTCAAGTCCTTGTCCCGTCAAACAATGTTTTTTGGTTATATAAACATTCTTAAATAGTCTTTTTAAGAATATCCGCGCCTCTCTACTATTGGCTTCACGCCGCAAGCAGTGCCGCCACTGCCAGGCAAACCTCTCAGTTGAAGGAGCAGCCCCATGAGCGCATCCCTGCGTAGTGTCGACGGTCAAGACGAAACCACCATCCTGCGTGAAATCCAGAGTGCATTGCGCGACCTGCGCTTTGGCGCCGTGGAAATCACCGTGCATAACGCCCAGGTGGTGCAGATCGAGCGCAAAGAAAAATTCCGTCTGCAGCAGCCGGCCCACAAGCCGGGCTGAAGAAGTTCGCAGCCTGCGCCAGCTCCTGCAGAAGCACGCGATCACCTGCAGGAGCTGCCGAAGGCTGCGATCTTTGAACCGGCAACGCGATTCCAGAAATCCATAAAAAAAGCCAACAAACCAAGAATTCCAGGAGCTTTCACCATGTCGTCGATTCGTCATTTCGCTTTGGCCGCCCTGGCCAGCGCCCTTTTTGCCGGCTCCGCTGTTGCCAAGGACTACGAGCTGCTCAACGTCTCGTATGACCCGACCCGTGAGCTGTATCAGGACTACAACGCTGAGTTCATCAAGTCCTGGCAGAAGGATCATGCTGGCGACACGGTGAAGATCCAGCAGTCTCACGGCGGTTCGGGCAAGCAGGGCCGGGCGGTCATCGACGGCCTGCGTGCCGACGTCGTAACCCTGGCCCTGGCCGGTGACATCGACGAAATCGCCAAGCTCGGCAAAACCCTGCCGGCGGACTGGCAAAAACGCCTGCCGCAAGCGAGCACGCCGTACACCTCGACCATCGTGTTCCTGGTGCGCAAGGGCAATCCTAAAGGCATCAAGGACTGGGGCGATCTGGTCAAGAACGACGTCTCGGTGATCACCCCGAACCCGAAAACCTCCGGTGGCGCTCGCTGGAACTTCCTCGCGGCCTGGGCTTATGGCCTGAAAGCCAATGGCGGCGACGAGGCCAAGGCCAAGGAATACGTGCAGACCCTGTTCAAGCACGTGCCTGTGCTGGACACCGGTGCGCGTGGTTCGACCATCACTTTCGTCAACAACGGTCAGGGCGATGTATTGCTGGCCTGGGAAAACGAAGCCTTCCTGGCGCTGAAAGAAGAGGGCGGCGCCGAGAAGTTCGACATCGTCGTGCCTTCGCTGTCGATCCTCGCCGAGCCACCAGTGGCCGTGGTCGATAAAAACGCGGAGAAAAAGGGCAACACCGAGATCGCCGAGGCATACCTCAAGCACCTGTACAGCCCGGCTGGCCAGGAAATCGCGGCGAAAAACTTCTATCGTCCACGTGACAAGGATGTGGCCGCCAAGTACGCCCAGCAGTTCCCGAAACTGGAGCTGGTGAGCATCGACAAGGACTTCGGCGGGTGGAAAACCGCGCAGCCGAAATTCTTTAACGACGGTGGCGTGTTCGACCAGATCTACCAGGCGCAGTAATCTTAAATAGCCATCAACGAGCCCCGGATTCGACTCCGGGGCTTATTGCGTTCTCAACCAAGGACTTTTATGTCGCGTCGTATCTCCCCCGTCATACCCGGCTTCGGGCTGACGCTGGGCTACACCTTGGTGTATCTCAGCCTGATTGTGCTCATACCCCTGGCGGCGATGTTCGTGCACGCCGCTCAACTTACCTGGGAACAGTTCTGGGCAATCATCTCGGCGCCCAGAGTGCTGGCGGCGTTGAAGCTCAGCTTCGGCACCGCCCTGTGTGCCGCGATCATCAACGGCATCATCGGCACGCTCCTGGCCTGGGTATTAGTGCGCTATACCTTCCCTGGACGAAAAGTGATCGATGCAATGATCGACTTGCCGTTCGCATTGCCCACTGCCGTCGCGGGTATCGCACTGACCGCGCTGTACACACCTACCGGTCTGGTCGGTCAATTCGCAGCGGATTTGGGTTTCAAGATTGCCTATGCCCCCTTGGGCATCACCCTTGCCCTCACTTTTGTGACACTTCCATTCGTAGTACGTACCGTACAGCCAGTATTGGCCGATATTCCCCGTGAAGTGGAAGAAGCGGCCGCGTGCCTCGGTGCCAAACCGTTGCAGGTATTCCGCCATATTCTGGTTCCGGCACTGCTTCCGGCGTGGCTGACAGGGTTCGCCCTGGCCTTTGCCCGCGGGGTCGGCGAGTACGGTTCGGTGATTTTCATCGCCGGCAACATGCCGATGAAAACCGAGATCCTGCCGCTGCTGATCATGGTCAAGCTCGACCAGTACGATTACACCGGCGCTACCTCCATTGGTGTACTGATGCTGGTGGTTTCTTTCATTCTGCTGCTGCTGATCAACTTGCTGCAGCGACGCATCGAAACCCCATAAGGAGGCGGCACCCATGTCCCAATCGTCTATTGCTGCCGCGTCCTCGAACGCTGCCCGTCGTGGCAGTGCAACGTCGCGGCGAGTCCTGATCGGTCTTGGCTGGCTGATTTTTGCGCTGTTCCTGTTGCTGCCGCTGTTCATCGTGGTGTCCCAGGGCCTGAAGCTCGGCCTCGGTGCGTTCTTTTCCGCGATCTTTGAACCGGATGCGTTGTCGGCACTGAAACTCACGGTGATTGCCGTACTGATCTCGGTGCCGCTGAACCTGGTGTTCGGTGTCAGCGCCGCGTGGTGCGTGAGCAAGTACTCGTTCCGCGGCAAGAGCATGCTGGTGACGCTGATCGATCTGCCGTTCTCGGTATCGCCGGTGATCGCGGGTCTGGTCTATGTGCTGATGTTCGGCGCCCAGGGCTTGTTCGGCCCTTGGTTGCAGGATCACGACATCCAGATCGTCTTCGCCCTGCCGGGTATCGTGCTGGCGACGATTTTCGTCACCGTGCCGTTCGTGGCCCGTGAACTGATCCCGCTGATGCAGGAACAAGGCACCCAGGAAGAGGAGGCCGCGCGCCTGCTCGGCGCCAACGGTTGGCAGATGTTCTGGCACGTCACTGTGCCCAACATCAAATGGGGCCTGATCTATGGCGTGGTGCTGTGTACCGCGCGGGCCATGGGTGAATTCGGTGCGGTGTCGGTGGTTTCCGGGCACATTCGCGGGGTGACCAACACCTTGCCGCTGCACGTCGAGATCCTCTACAACGAATACAACCACGTGGCCGCGTTCGCCGTGGCGAGCCTGTTGCTGATCCTGGCGCTCTTCATCCTGCTGCTCAAGCAGTGGAGCGAAAACCGTATTAACCGCCTGCGCGCCAGCGCCGCGGAGGAATAATTCATGTCGATCGAAGTGCGTAACGTCAGCAAGAATTTCAACGCGTTCAAGGCGCTGGACAACATCAGCCTGGACATCCAGAGCGGCGAACTCGTCGCGTTGCTCGGCCCGTCCGGTTGCGGCAAGACCACGCTGTTGCGGATCATCGCCGGCCTGGAAACCCCGGATCAGGGCAACATCGTGTTCCACGGTGAAGACGTCTCCGGCCACGACGTGCGCGATCGCAACGTCGGTTTCGTGTTCCAGCACTACGCCCTGTTCCGCCACATGACGGTGTTCGACAACGTCGCGTTCGGCCTGCGCATGAAACCGAAAAACCAGCGCCCGAGCGAAAGCCAGATCGCCACCAAAGTGCACGAACTGTTGAACATGGTGCAGCTGGACTGGTTGTCGGATCGCTACCCGGAACAGCTCTCCGGTGGTCAGCGTCAGCGTATTGCCCTGGCCCGAGCGCTGGCGGTTGAGCCGAAAGTGCTGTTGCTCGACGAACCTTTTGGCGCCCTCGACGCCAAGGTCCGTAAAGAGCTGCGCCGCTGGTTGGCGCGCCTGCACGAAGACATCAATCTGACCTCGGTATTCGTGACCCACGACCAGGAAGAAGCCATGGAAGTGGCCGACCGCATCGTGGTGATGAACAAGGGCGTGATCGAGCAGATCGGCTCACCGGGCGACGTCTACGAAAACCCGGCCAGCGATTTCGTCTATCACTTCCTCGGCGACTCCAATCGCCTGCATCTGGGTGGCGACGATCACGTGTTGTTCCGTCCGCATGAAGTGTCGCTGTCGCGGCATGAACTGGAAGATCACCACGCCGCTGAAGTGCGTGATATTCGACCGCTGGGGGCGACGACGCGGGTGACGTTGAAGGTCGAAGGTCAGAGCGATCTGATTGAAGCCGAAGTGGTCAAGGATCACGACAGCCTGGTGGGGTTGGCGAAGGGCGAGACGTTGTTCTTCAAGCCGAAGGTCTGGCAGAAAGTCGCCAACATCTGACTCTGATCGAAGGAAACCCTGTAGGAGCTGGCTTGCCAGCGATCAATGACAACGCGGTGTGTTTGATGCACCGCTATCGCCGGCAAGCCGGCTCCTACAGATCCGTTCAGGCCGCCGCATTTTTGCGACTGACCCGAACACCCCCTGCCCGCGCCTCGATCTGCTCTTTCAGCTCATGCCGCATCCCCAGCATGAACGCCAGTTCGGCCACCACAAACAACGGCCCGACAATCAACCCCGTCACGTCATCGACGAACGCCGGTTTGCGTCCTTCGTAATGATGGCCGACAAACTGGATCGCCCAGCCAATCACAAACATCGCCACACCGCTGCTCAGCCACACCAGCGTGCTTTGCTGTGCAAGCACATGGCCGGTCCACACGGACAACCCGAGCAACACTGTCATCAGCACGCCCAGGCGCAACTCCAGCCGCAGGTAAAACCACGCCGACGCCAGCGCCACCAGCACCGCGGGCGAAATCCACACGCCACCCAGCGACCATTCCGGCCGGGACAGCAACACCGCGACGGCCACCACGATCAGGGGAATACCAATGAAGTGCGTGGCAATGTTGCGCGGGTCGCGGTGGTACGCGGCGTATTGACTGAGGTGGTCGACGAGGCTTTTCATTGTTGTTCTCCTGTAGGGTGATGAGATCATGCCCCGGCGCCACGTTGCGCTCTGTCAGCCAGGCGACAATCTCTAGGAGTTTTCATGGATATGCAGGACTGGCGTCCACGCCTGATGCGCGGTCAGTGGTTCAGTCAATTGCCTGTTTCCCTACAGGATAGTCTGCTGTCGGCCACCAAGGTACGACGCCTGACGCCGGGCCAGCGGCTGTTCAAACGCGGCGATCGACCCTGCGGCCTGTATGCGGTGCTGGAGGGGGCGGTACGCATCGGCGCCGTGAACGAGCAAGGCAAAGAGGCGCTGCTGAGCCTGGTGGAAGCGCCGCACTGGTTCGGTGAAATCGGTTTGTTCGATGGTCAGCCACGGACCCACGACGCATTTGGCGTGGGCCAATGCACCTTGTTGCACATCCCGCAAAACGTCCTGCTGGCCTTGCTCGACCAACAGCCGCTGCACTGGCGGCCACTGGCGCTGCTGATGAGCCATAAGCTGCGCCTGACATTCATCAACCTCGAACAACTGAGCCTGATGCCAGCCCCGACCCGGCTGGCGCACCGCTTGCTGATGATCGCCGCAGGCTACGGCGGCGAAATCGACGAACCGCGTCGCATCCTGCAACTGCCGCAGGAACAGCTTGCCGCCATGTTGTCGCTGTCGCGCCAGACCACCAACCAGATCCTCAAGGATTTGCAGGGCCAGGGGATCATCGGGCTGAGTTACGGCGAAATTGAAATCCTTGATGCCGAGCGGTTGCGGGTGTTGGCGATGGTTTGATGCCTGATAACGCGTCAGAAAATGTAGCTGGACTTCAATCATGATCTGCACTAAATACAATGCATATCGTCTTTTTTATAAAATATGCACTGTATACGATGCATGGTGGTGAAATGGAAAACCTTGGCAAGCTGATCCGAACGTTACGCAAGGAGAGAAAACTCTCCCAGCAGGCATTGGCACAGCAATACGGAATGAGCCGGGCAACGATCTCCGGCATCGAAAACAACACCCTCCCCGAAATTGGCCTGCGCAAGGTCGAGGCGATCCTCAATGGCCTCGGTTATGAGCTGACGGCTGTGCCGCGACAGTCGAAGCGGCCGACGCTGGACACCCTGAAAAAGGTGGACTTCCATGGATGAGCCGCAGGAAAAGGATCGACTGGCGATCAGTGTTTCCAACAGTGCAGTGGGAATCCTTGGTCGCGGTCAGCTTCCTGTTGATACCGTGTTTGCTTACGCCGAAAACGCGTCAGAGCAAGACGCCGTCTCGTTGACCATGCCGGTGCGGCTGGAGAGTTACGCGTGGGAATCGGGCGTTCCACCGGTTTTTGAAATGAATCTGCCTGAAGGCGCCCTGCGTGATGAATTGACTCGTCGCTTCAGCAAGGCCGTCCGAGGGTTTGACGATTTCTCGATGCTTGCCATCGTCGGCCCGCACCAGCTCGGAAGGGTCGGCATTTCAAAAGCCCAGGGTCCGGGTGAGCAGCCACCTGAAACCAGCCTGGCGGACCTTCTTGTGCATGATGGTGCGCAAGGTCTGTTCGAAGACCTCTTGCAGACCTATGGCCAGTATTCGGGGGTTTCCGGAGTGCAGCCGAAGGTACTGGTGCGTGACAGCGCGTCGACCATCGATCGGCTGTCCCATCGGGGGGCCACGCATTTGGTCAAGGCCTTTCGTCCTGAGCAATACCCGGAGCTCGCTGCCAATGAATACTTCTGCATGCGGGCGGCGTTGCATTCGGGTCTCGAAGTGCCGAAGTTTGAACTCAGTGAGCACGGCAAGTTTTTGATCGTTGAACGCTTCGACCTGAATGAAAAAGGTTACCTGGGGTTCGAGGACTTTTGCGTGCTCAATGCGTGGCCATCAAAAGCCAAATACGATGGTTCATACGAAGGTGCGGCCAAGCAGATCAAGGCCTTTGTTTCTCCTCCTTTGCTCAATCAGGCATTGGAGTCGTTTTTCAAAATCGTCGCGCTTTCATCGGGTCTGAAGAATGGCGACGCGCACCTGAAGAACTTCGGTGTTTTGTACGAAGACTGCGGAGTCGATGCAGCAATCAGCCTGGCACCTGCCTACGACATCATCACTACGTCGGTCTACATCAAGGCCGATAGCATGGCGCTGCTATTGGGCGGATCGAAGGCGTGGCCGAAGTACAAGATGCTGATGCGGTTTGGCCGTTCCGCCTGCAATTTGACCGAGGGGCGTTGCAATGAATTGTTGCAACAGGTCATGCATGGGATGTCAGTGGCGATGGGCGAGATGGGCCAATACATAAAAACAAGCAGTGCCTTTTCCGAGGTTGGAGAGGCAATGCTGGGGCAGTGGAACGAGGGTATGGCACGCAGCCTGGTCAAAGGCTGATCACCGCAACCCATCCCGAAACTGCCCAGGCGTCATTCCCGTCCAGCGCTTGAAGGCGCGGCTGAAGCTGCTGGTGTCGGCAAATCCGAGCAAGTAACTGATCTCGCTCAGTGACACCTGCAGGTCACGCAGGTGCAGCAGCGCGAGGTTTTCGCGGCTTTCGTTGAGCAGGGTGTCGAACCGGCAGCCTTCGTCGGCCAGGTGCCGTTGCAGGCTGCGCAGGCTCAGGTGCAACGTCTGGGCGATGTGTTCGGCGCTGGGTTCGCCTTCGGGCAGTTGTTCTTCAATGGCATCGCGGACTTTGCGTTCCCACGTCAACGGTTTGAGTTGCGCGAGGGTACGCCTGAGCACGGTTTCGTTGTGCTCGGCCAGTTCCGGGTTCGCGTCGTCGAGGTGGCTGTCGAAGTCGGTGAGGGCGAACTCCAGCCGGTCCTCATCGGCGCCGAAGTGCACCGGCGAGCGAAAGACTTTATGCCATTGCTGTGCATCCACAGGCTCCGGGCGGCGCAGGTACGTCGCCAGTGGCGCATAGTCGCGGCCGAGGCGATTGCGGCAGGTGCGCACGTAAATCGCCATGAACGCATCAATGGCTTCGAAGGCCGGCGGTGGATTGCCGATCGGCATCTTCAGGCGAAAGTGGTAGCGATCCTCGGCCCGGCTCAGCTCCAGCTCCAGGGCATCGCTGACCACCTGGTGATAACGCACGATCCGCTCGAACACTTCTCGCAGGCTGCCGCTGGCCACCAGCGCATAACCCAGCGCATGAAACGTGGTGGGGCTGACAAAACGGGAAACACGCAAACCAATCGCCGGGTCGCCGCTGACCTGCACTGCCAATTCCCACAGGCGCGTGGTGCCGGACAACGGGTAGCGGGCGTTCGGGTCGTCCATCAACTGCGGGTCGAGCCCCGCTTGCTGGCACAGGCTGGTGCTGTCGAGGCCAAGGGCGTCGAGTTGCTTGCGCAAGGCGCGGGTCCAGCTGGCGAGGGAGGTCGGTTCAGTCATGCTGATTGGCGCTTCCAGTCAACAGGTTGGCGTTCTCGGCTACCGCGTTGCGAGGCTTCGCAAGGCAGGATGCAACCATCAATAACCAGAGGATGGAAGCATGGACGGTACTTCTGCAAGTCCCCAGCGACTGAATGCAGCTCAGCGATCAGCACATATTCGCCAAGTAGTGCTGGCCAGAGGGGTTGAGCTGCGTGAGCGTTACCCGATTCTCAAACATCAGGATGCCCTCGGCGCGGGCATTCTGGGCTTGGCGCTGACCGGCATGATCGGTTCGGCGGCGCTCTACATCACCGGGCACATGGCCTGGTGGGCGTGCCTGTTGCTCAACGCTTTTTTCGCGTCGTTGACCCATGAGCTGGAGCACGACCTGATTCACAGCATGTACTTCCGCAAACAGAAGGTGCCGCACAACCTGATGATGGGGTTGGTATGGCTGGCGCGACCGAGCACGATCAACCCGTGGATTCGCCGCCATCTGCACCTCAATCACCACAAGGTTTCCGGTACGGAAACCGACATGGAAGAGCGGGCGATCACCAACGGCGAGCCTTGGGGAGTCGCCCGTTTGTTGATGGTCGGTGACAACATGATGTCGTCGTTCATCCGCATGCTTCGCGCAAAAACATGGGCGCAAAAGTACAGCATCATTTACCGCACGCTGAAGGTCTACGCGCCGCTGGCGCTGGTGCATTGGGGCGCGTGGTACGTGTTCCTCGGTTTCCACGCCGCGAACGGCATCACGCATCTGATGGGCACGCCAATCGAATGGTCGGCGACCACGTTGTCAGTGATGCAGGTGATCGATATCGCGGCGGTGGTGATCATCGGCCCGAACGTGTTGCGCACGTTCTGCCTGCACTTCGTCAGCTCGAACATGCACTATTACGGCGACATCGAGCCGGGCAATGTGATGCAGCAATGCCAAGTGCTGAACGCATGGTGGTTGTGGCCGTTGCAGGCGTTCTGCTTCAACTTCGGCAGCAGCCATGGCATCCATCACTTTGTGGTGAAGGAACCGTTTTACATCCGCCAGTTGACCGTGCCGGTGGCGCACAAGGTGATGCGCGAGATGGGCGTGCGGTTTAATGATTTTGGGACGTTTGCGCGGGCGAACCGGTTTGTGCGCAGGGAAGAAGTACAGGGGCAGACTGTGGAGAGTGCGCGCGCTTGATGGCCTCATCGCTGGCAAGCCAGCGCCTACAGGGTTTGTCGGTGTGAATGCGATCGTCGTATCACATCGATCATTGTAGGAGCTGGCTTGCCAGCGATGGCGGTAGATCAGGCTGAATCAATCCGGCTGAAACGGCGACTCGCTCAAGATCACCCCGGTCTCATCCACATACCGCTGCCAATGCTCGATCAAGGCACTGAGCTTTTCCGGCTGACTCGACGCCAAGTCATGAATTTCCCCCGGATCACTGTCCAGGTCATACAACTGCCAGGTCGCCGGCCCTACCGGTCCCGGGATGTAGACCGCCTTCCATTGCCCCTGCCGAATGGCCCGCCGCCCAAACAATTCCCACCCGGTGACGGTGTGCTCGTCATGCACCTGTGCGGTCTCGCCCGACAGGAACCCCAGCCACGATTTCCCGCGAACTTGCGCCACGGGTTTGCCGTGCCATTGCTTGCCAGGATGGCGCACACCGGCCAGGTCCAGAATGGTTGGCGTGATGTCCATCACCGTACCAAATCCATGGCTGATCTGGCCCTTGAGCGGCAGTTGCGGATAGTGCACCAGCGCCGGAACACGGATCCCGCCTTCGGTGGTGAAGGCCTTGAACAGCCGCGACGGTGCAGTGGCGACCTGCGCCCAGTTCGGCCCGTACCAGACGTAGGAATTGGCGCGGCCGATGTTGTCCAGGCTGTTGTCGTAATGCTGGTTGAGGTAGGTCAGCAATTGCGGGCCGAATTTCGGGAAAGCCTCCAGCAGCGCGCCTTCGGCACCGTTGTCGGACATGAACAGGATGAACGTGTTGTCCAGTTGACCTTGCTGGCGCAGGTAATCGACGACGCGCCCGATGTTCCAGTCCATGCGCTCGACCATCGCCGCGTAAACCTCCATGGCCCGGGCGGAAATCTGCCGCTGCTCATCGCTCAGGGCATCCCATTGCGCGGTCAGCTGGATCAGTGGATGTGGCTCTACGTCGGCCTCGATCAACCCCAGTTTCTTGAGTTTTTCCAGGCGCTCCAGGCGCAGCACTTCGGGGCCTGCGTCATAACGGCCCCGGTATTTTTCGACCACATCGGCCGGCGCCTGCAATGGCCAGTGCGGCGCGGAAAACGGCAGGTAGGCGAAGAACGGCCGAGTCTGGTCGCGCTCCTTGAGGTATTGCAGCAGCTTGTCGCCGAAGGCGTCGGAGGAATAGAAATCCTTCGGCAGTTCATCGATGAATTGGTCGTCTTCGATGTACAGCGCCGGGGTGGATTTCAGCAGCCGGGGCGTCGTTTCATCGTAGGTCGGTTCGAAGCCGTAATGGTTGGCGGCGCCGGGCAGCAGCGAAAACGAACGCTCGAATCCCCGGGCGTGAGGCGCCAGTTCTGCGGTCAGGCCCAGGTGCCATTTGCCGCTCATCAAGGTTTGGTAACCGGCCTCGCGCAACAGCTCGGGCAGGGCGACGACGCGGTCGTTCAGGTGCCCTTCGTAACCCGGTTTGCCGATCAGGTCCGGGGTCAGTGCTTCGGCCATGGTGCCGATGCCGGCGATGTGATGATCGGTGCCGGTCAGCAGCATCGAACGGGTCGGCGAGCAGGTTGGCGCGGTGTGAAAATCGGTCAGACGCAGGCCGTTATTGGCCAGGGCATCGAGGTTTGGTGTGTTGATCTCGCCACCGAAGGCACCGAGATCGGAAAAGCCCAGGTCATCGGCCAGAATCACCAGAAAGTTGGGACGTTGCGGCATCAAAAATTTCCTTTTTCAGTAGGCAATGAAAGACAGCGGCAGGTCGCGGACCTGCACCGGGATGGGCGGCTGGTAGTGATCGTCGCTGGTGAGTTCGTGCAGCAGTTCTTCGCGCAGTTGGTGGAAGTCGAAACTGCTGCGCTGGCGCGGATGGGGCAGGGCGATGTCGACCACTTGCTTGATCCGCCCCGGACGCGGCTCCATCACCACCACGCGGTCGGCGAGAAAGATCGCTTCCTCGACATCGTGGGTGACCAGGATGGTGGTGATTTTTGCCCGGGCGCGGATCGCCAACAGTTCGTCCTGCATCTGCTGGCGGGTCAGCGCATCGAGGGCGCCGAAGGGCTCGTCCAGCAGCAGAATCCGTGGGCTCGCCACCAGACCGCGAGCAATCGCCACGCGCTGGGCCATGCCGCCGGAGAGCTGATGCGGATAGGCGCGGGTGAAGTCGCTCAGGCCCACCAGGTCGATGAAATCATCGATGCGTTTTTTCTTTTGCGCGGCACTCAACGGCTCATTGACCAAACCCAGGCCGATGTTGTCGGCCACGCTCAGCCACGGGAACAACCGATGCTCCTGAAAGACGATGCCGCGTTCGCCGCCGATGCCGCTGACGGCTTTTCCGTCCACGGTGATCTGCCCGCGAAACTGCGTATCGAGGCCCACCAACAGCCGCAGCAAAGTGGATTTGCCGCAACCGCTGGAGCCGACGATGGCGACGAACTCGCCCTCGGCAATGTCCAGGTTGAATTCGCGAATGGCTTCCAGTTCGAAGCCGTCGACGTCGAAGGTTTTGCCCACGTGATTGAAACTGACAATCGGTGCGTTCATGCGTGTCTCCAGCGGGTGGCGCGGATTTCCAGGCGTTGGCCAATGAGGTTGAGCAGGGCGCCGGTTAGGCCCACCAGCAACATGCCGGCCATGATCAGGTCCATGCGCAGCAGTTGTTGAGCGCCGATCATCTGGCTGCCGATGCCGCCGTTGGATGGCATGAAGTATTCGGCGCCGATGGTGCCGAGCCAGGCGTAGATCAGGCTCAACCTGAGCCCGGCGAAAATCCCCGGCGCGCTGCCCGGTAGCACCAATCGGCGCAGACGTTGGCGCAGGTTCAGACGCAGCACCTGAGCGGCTTCGTTGAGTAGCGGTGAGAGGTTGGCGACGCTGCGTTGAGTGGCGATAAACAACGGGAAAAAAGCGGCAAGGGCGACGAACACCCACTTGGCCAATTCGCCGAGACCGAACCATGCGGTGAGCAACGGCACCCAGGCGAAAATCGCAATCTGCCGGATGGCGGCGAGGGTCGGGCCGAGCACGCGTTCACTGATGCGCGACAGTCCCAGCAGCAGTCCAAAGGCAAAGCCGAGCCCGCCACCGAGCAGTAATCCACCAAGGGTTCGGCCCAGGCTCAGGGCCATGCCACCGATCAACGTGCCGTCGAGCAAACCGCTCCAGGTGGTCTGCAGGACCGCCAGCGGGCTGACCAGAATGTTTGCATCGACCCACTGCTGATCCGAGGTCAATTGCCACAACGCCAACAGCGCCAGCGGCAGCAGCCACGGTTGCAGGCGTTGCCAGCCTTGATAACGCGGGCCGCGACGGATCTCGGCGGTGGCCGGGTGCGGCCAGTGCACCAGTTTCCTGTCCAGCAGGCCGATGCCACGGTCCATCGCCACGCCGATCACACCGATCACCACGATGCACACGAAGACAATGTCGAGCATGAAAAGCTGTCGCGCCCAGACCATCAGGTAGCCGATGCCTTCGCTTGAGGCGAGCAGTTCCACGGCGAGCAACGACGTCCAGCCCGCTGCCAACGCAAGTCGCACACCGGCCATGAATGCCGGCAAGGCCGCAGGCAGTACCAGTCGCCGGATCAGCAGTCGCGGCGGCAAGCGCAACACGGCGGCGGCCTCGCGCAGTTTCGGTTGCGCATCCCGCACGCCGACCAGCGTGTGCAAGGTCACCGGCACTACGATGGCCTTGATCAGTACCACCAGTTTCAGCACTTCGCCGATGCCGAAAAACACCATGAACAATGGAATCCAGGCCAGCGTCGGGACCTGCGCCAACCCGGCGAACGTCGGGAACACCAGGCGCTCCAATCGAGGACTGAAACCCAGCGCCGCACCCAGCACAGCGCCGGCGCTGATCCCGGCCAACAGCCCCCAGAACAAGCGTTGCAGGCTGATCCATAAATGGCTCCACAACTCGCCTTGAGACAACTCAACAGCGCTGCTCCAGACCAGTGACGGTGCGGGCAGGATCTGCTCGCTCATCCAATGATTTCGACTGGCCAACCACCACAGGCTGAACAGGGCGGTTGGCAACAACCATGGCAACAAACGTTGGCCCAGGCTCGGCCACGTTCGCTGGTGTTTGAGCGATGGCGCAGGCAGCGGCAGGCTGAGAAGGGAAACACGGGCCATGGGTGACCTCCGTTGTCGGGTGAAGATCAAAAGATCGCAGCCTTCGGCAGTCCTACAGCGATCGACACCCCCTCTGTAGATACCGTCTTGCTTCTCATCGAGCAAGCGCAAGTTTCGGGTCAAAGGGTTGGCCCGACTTGAGCACTCCGTAAACGAAATGCAGCAGTTTGCGCATCGCCGCACAGATGATCTGCTTGGGGGC
>NZ_FYDO01000041.1 GCF_900187615.1 Pseudomonas sp. Irchel s3f7
GTGAGCTCAACCAATGTTGGCCAGAAGCCAAAGATGGCTTCCTCGAATAGGCCTTATACATAGATGCAACCGGGTAGCAGTGTTTAAAAAGCAGGTAGACAGTGGGGGCGAGTCCATACATAGGAGCAAGCTTGCTCGCGATGACGGACTAAACGTCGCCGAAATTCTCAGCGCTTTTCCAGCTTGTCCGGCAACGGCGCAAACAACGCCTCGATATCATCGTTCTGCAGTTTCCAGTCTCCGGCCTGACGTCCATCCAGCACGCCCGCCGCGAGGTCGGACTTTTCCTTCTGCAGATGCTGAATCTTCTCTTCCACCGTGCCGCGTGCAATCAGTTTGTACACAAACACCGGTTTCTCCTGGCCGATGCGATAGGCCCGGTCAGTGGCCTGGTTTTCGGTTGCCGGGTTCCACCACGGATCGTAATGAATCACCGTGTCTGCTTCGGTGAGGTTAAGACCGACACCGCCGGCCTTCAGGCTGATCAGAAAAATCTGACGCATGCCGCTCTGGAATTCCTTCACTGGCGTGCGCCGGTCGCGGGTCTGCCCGGTCAATAACGCATAGGCGACGCCGCGTTTGTTCAACTCATCCTCGATCAGCGACAGCATCGACGTGAACTGCGAGAACAGCAGGATCCGCCGGCCTTCCTCGAACAGCTCTTCGAGCATTTCCATCAGGCTATCAAGCTTGCCCGATGTGCTGCCGCGCGTTGGCAGTGTCGCATCGTTGACCAGGCGCAAATCGCAGCACACCTGACGCAGTTTCAACAGCGCTTCAAGAATGATGATCTGACTGCGGGCCACACCCTTGCGGGTGATCTCATCGCGGACTTTCTTGTCCATGGCCAGGCGCATGGTTTCGTAAACGTCACGCTGGGCTTCGTTGAGTTCGACCCAGTGGATGATTTCGGTTTTCGGCGGCAGCTCGGTGGCGACCTGTTCCTTGGTGCGGCGCAGGAGGAAAGGTTTGATCCGACCGTTGAGGTGCTGAAGTCGTACTTCGCTGGTGCGCTTTTCAATCGGCACGCGGTAATCGCGGTTGAAGCTTTTTACATCGCCGAGCCAGCCGGGCAACAGGAAGTGAAACAGCGACCACAACTCGCCCAGGTGGTTTTCCAAAGGCGTGCCACTCAGGCACAGGCGCTGGCGGGCGTTCAGCTCACGGGCGGCCTGCGCAGCCTTGCTGTTCGGGTTCTTGATGTATTGCGCTTCATCCAGCACCAGTATGTGCAACGGCTGCGCCGCGAGGCGTTCGACATCCTTGGGCAGCAACGCGTAGGTGGTGAGAATCAGATCGTAATCGGCCAGCTGATCGAAATGCTTTTTACGGCTGGCACCGTACAACGCCAGCACTTTCAACTGCGGTGTGAAATGCGCTGCTTCGTCGAGCCAGTTCGGAATCAGGCTGGTGGGCATGACAACCATGCACGGACGATCAAGACGACCGGCGATTTTCTCGGTCAGAACATGCGCCAGCGTTTGTAGGGTTTTGCCCAAACCCATGTCATCCGCGAGGATCCCGCCCACTTCCAATTGTCGCAGCGATTGCATCCAGCTCAGACCTTCGAGCTGATAGGGGCGCAGTGTTGCGTTCAGGCCTTCCGGCGCGGTGGCGGTGTGGTCCTTGATGTCGCGCAGGCGTTGGGCAAAGGTGCGAATCTGTTCGCCGCCTTCCCAAAGCAGTGGCAAGCCTTCCAGTGGATTGAGTCGTGTGGCATCGGCCTTGCTCAGGCGCAGCGTGGTTTCGCCGGGTTCTTGCAGGTAGAACTCGCCGAGGGTCGCCAGCACCGGTTTCAGGCGGCCGAAGGGCAGGGCGACTTGCAGCGGACCGTACTCGGAGTTTGGTCGATTGGGGATGTTCACCAGAATCAACTCGTCGTCGCGACGCCGGGCCAGGCGTTCCGGGTTGAGGATTTCGGTGTGGGAACGCATCAGGTTGAGCAGGATCGGCAATAGACTCAGGCGTTCGCCGTTGACGATGATCCCCAGCTCCAGATCGAACCAGTCGCGCTCCGGAACCTGTTCAACCGTGGCGTACCAGTCGTCTACGGCGGTCAGGTCGAAACCGAATTCTTCGTCGATCAGCAACTCCCAGCCCTGGGTGCGAAGCTTCGGCAGTTCATTGAGGGTGAAAGTCAGCCAGGCGCTGTCGTTCACCATCTCGAACAGTTCGCCGGCACTTTCCGGCAAGGCCTTGCTTTGCCGGGTGGCGATCTTGAATCCGAGGATTCGTAGCTGTTCGCGGTAGGACTGTTCCACTTCCGGATGACGTTTTATCCGCAGCGTCTGTGTCTCCTGACGAATCAGGATGTCGGTATTTTTCTGGCCGGAAACGTACTCGTCCAGATAACTGAATGACAGCGCCGCGCGGTGCTGGATATAGCGCTGCATCCGACCATTGCGTGGTTCGAAGGCGCTGAACTCGATACTGGCCAGCCACAGGCGCGGCACCGGCTGCACGTTGTCCACCAACACCTGCGGCGGGGCTTTCGGGCTTCGGTTTTCCAGCACCGCCTGAAGCTTTTCCAGCAGCTCGGCGTCTTTCGCGGCGGCGGGATAGTTGAGTGTTTCCTGCACTTGCAGCAGCACCGCTGCACAATGTTTGCAGTTGTTGTGGACCGGGCAGGAGCATGTCGCATCGATCATCAGCAAGGTGCCTTTGGCCGACTCGCGCAGGCGAATGGTCTGACGGTAAACGTTACCGCCAGAGCCTTCGCATGCGGCGATGATCGTAGCGTCGCCAGCCTCGACGATCCTGACGCGGTTTTCCAGTGCGTAGCGGCGGCCACGCTCCAGGCTCTGTTCCTTGAATCGACTGACCCAGGAAGGTGCCAGGGGTTTGCTCAGGGTCGCGGACATGGGGAGTTCAATCAGTCAGGGACGACTGCAGGGGCTTCCCGGGGAGCGGGCGCCGTCAATGACGTGATCTTGATCAGCAGGCCGAGGTGGCCGTTGTCGAGGAAGTTCAACTGGCCGTTCTTGGTGTGGCTTTCCTGTTTCAGGCGTTCGCTGGTGGTGACCAGGCCTTCATTGTTGAACTGGTTGACCCAGAAGTCTGCGTCTACATCGGTGAAGCGCCCGAGCGTCAGGTTCAGGGTGCCTTCGATCGGATACTGGCCGAACTGCTCCTTGCCGTCACTGATCGCCACCTTGACTGCGGTTTCGCCGAGCGTTTGCTGCCATGCTTTGTGCAGCAGGACGCTGTATTCGTTGCTGGCGGTGAGCTTTTCCACCTCAGAATTCAGGTTCGGCGTGCGTAGGCTGTTGAGACTGACGGGCTGGGCACCGGCGGCCCAGTCTTCCGGCGCTGCGCGAACGACAATCGCCGGCACGGCGTTCTGCCGCACCAGAATCATTTCTACCTGATACAGATCATCGGCAAATACCGATGGTGCGACCAACGTCATCAACAGGGTCAGTGAGCGAAACAGGCGCATACGGCGTCCTTCAAGCAGTTTTCGGGATGAGGCGCTCAAAAAGCGCCTCTACAGTATTAAAGCGCTCTTCCGGGCGCTCCATCGGAACCATGAACTTGAACATCGTGGCGCCTTCGAATTTGTAGCGTTTTGGCTGGCTCTGGATCAGCTTGATCAGCGTCAGCGGGTCGACCGGGGTCTGCGCCGCGAACTCGACGCGTCCACCTTGCGGGCCGCCATCGACTTTTTTAATGCCCAGCAACTCGGCCTGCAATTTCAGGGCAGTAATGCGTATCAGGTTCTTGGTCGGCTCCGGCAACAGGCCAAAGCGGTCGATCATTTCCACCTGCAGATCCTTGAGGCCATCCTCATCGGTGGCCGAGGCGATGCGTTTGTAGAGAATCAGGCGGGCGTGAACGTCCGGCAGATAGTCTTCGGGAATCAGTGCCGGCACGCGCAAGTTGACTTCCGGACCGCCGCCCAACGGTTGATCGAGGTTCGGTTGTTCGCCCTTGCGGATCGACTTCACGGCGCGCTCAAGCATTTCCATGTACAGCGTGAAACCGACGGCCTGGATCTGCCCGCTCTGACCGTCGCCCAGCAGTTCGCCGGCGCCACGGATTTCCAGGTCGTTGGTGGCAAGCACGAAGCCCGCCCCAAGGTCCTGGGTGTTGGCGATCGCTTCCAGACGCTTTTCCGCGTCCGGGGTGATTTGCTGGCGCGGCGGTGTCAGCAGGTAGGCATACGCCTGGTGGTGGCTGCGTCCGACGCGGCCGCGCAACTGGTGCAACTGCGCCAGACCGAATTTGTCGGCACGCTCGATGATGATGGTGTTGGCGCTCGGCACGTCGATGCCGGTCTCGATGATGGTCGAGGCGATCAGCACGTTGAAGCGCTTGTGGTAGAAGTCGCTCATCACTTGTTCGAGTTCGCGTTCGCGCATCTGCCCATGACCGATGCCGATCCGTGCTTCCGGCACCAGTTCGGCGAGGTCGGCAGCGCACTTCTCGATGGTCTTCACGTCGTTGTGCAGGTAGTAGACCTGACCACCACGCAGCAGCTCACGTAGCAAGGCCTCTTTGACCGTGCTTTTGTTCTGCTCCATGACGAAGGTGCGGACCGACAGGCGTCGGGCCGGTGGCGTGGCGATAATCGATAGGTCGCGCATGCCCGACACCGCCATGTTCAGCGTGCGCGGAATCGGCGTGGCGGTCAGGGTGAGGATGTCGACTTCGCTGCGCAGGGCTTTTAACTGTTCTTTCTGACGGACACCGAAGCGGTGTTCTTCGTCGATGATGACCAGTCCGAGGTTTTTGATTTTCACGTCGTCCTGCAGCAACTTGTGCGTGCCGATGACGATGTCGATCTTGCCTTCGGCGAGGTCCGCGACGGCGGCATTCACTTCCTTGGTCGACTTGAAGCGGCTCATCACTTCCACGGTTACCGGCCAGTCGGCGAAGCGGTCGCGGAAGCTGTTGTAGTGCTGCTGGGCGAGCAGGGTGGTGGGCACCAGAATCGCCACCTGACGACCGCCATGCACGGCGATAAATGCGGCGCGCATGGCCACTTCGGTCTTGCCGAAACCTACGTCGCCGCACACCAGACGATCCATCGGTTTTGGCGCAAGCATGTCTTCGCGCACGGCGTCGATGGTGGTTTGCTGATCGGGCGTTTCTTCGAACGGGAAGCCCGCGCTGAAGGTGGCGTAGTCGGCTTTGGGGTCGGCGAAGGCATAGCCTTCACGGGCTGCGCGGCGGGCATAGATGTCGAGCAGCTCGGCTGCCACGTCGCGCACTTGTTCGGCAGCCTTGCGCTTGGCTTTCTGCCAGGTCTCGGAGCCGAGGCGGTGCAGCGGGGCCAGGGCGTCGTCGCTGCCGGTGTAGCGGGCGATCAGATGCAGGTTGGCCACCGGCACGTAAAGCTTGGCGTTTTCTGCGTATTCCAGGGCGAGGAATTCAGCCGTCTGGTTGTCGATTTCCAGTGTCGCGAGGCCGAGGTAGCGGCCGACACCGTGGTCGATGTGCACCACCGGTGCGCCTTCGCGCAACTCGGTGAGGTTCTTGATGACGGCATCGTTGTTGGCGTCGGCACGTTTTTCGCGACGGCGACGCTGCATCACGCGCTGGCCGAACAACGGGCTTTCGGCAACCAGCGCCAGGGCTGGATCGTCCAGCAACAAACCTTCATCCAATGGCGCGATGGTGATCGCCAGGCGCTCCTTGCCTGCGACAAAGTCCGGCCAGCTGTCGACGGTTTTCGGTCGCAGCTTCAGGCGCTCCAGCAGCTCCAGCAACACTTCGCGTCGGCCCGCGGACTCGGCGGTAAACAGCACGCGTCCAGGGAACTCGTCGAGGAAGTTCGCCAGTGCTGCCAGCGGCTGGGTGGCTTTGGCTTCGATCGCCAGGTTCGGCAACTCTTGAGCGGGGAAGCGTTCGCGACCGCCGCCGCTTTCGATATCCTGCTGGCTGGCGACCACGCGCGGCCAGTTCTTCAGGCGCGCAAAGCAGTCTTCCACCGGCAGGAACAACTCGGCGGGTGGCAATAAAGGACGGGACGGGTCGACGCGGCGCTCTTCGTAACGATTGCGCACATCGTTCCAGAAGTTTTCCGCCGCCTGCTCGATGCCCGGCAGCGAGAACACCTGGGTGTCCTGGGGCAGGTAATCGAACAGTGTCGAGGTTTCGTCGAAAAACAGCGGCAGGTAGTACTCGATCCCGGCAGGGGTAATCCCGCTGCTCAGATCCTGAAAGATCGGGCAGCGGCGGAAATCGACGTCAAAGCGCTCACGGAACCGCGCCTTGAAGCGGGTGACCGCATCCTTTTGCAGTGGAAATTCCCTGGCCGGCAGCAGCTTGATCGAATCGACCTTGTCGATGGAGCGCTGGTTTTCCGGATCGAAGGTGCGCAGGGTTTCGATTTCGTCGTCGAACAGGTCAACGCGATAGGGCAGTTTGCTGCCCATCGGGAACAGATCGATCAGCGAGCCGCGTACGGTGAATTCGCCATGCTCGTAAACGGTGTCGACGTAGCGGTAGCCGGTGGCTTCGAGGCGCGTGCGCATTTGCTCGACGTCGAGCTTCTGGCCGACGTCCAGCACCAGGCTGCTGCCGAGCAGGAATTTGGTTGGCGCCAGACGATGCAGGGCCGTGGTGATCGGTACGAC
Source organism: Pseudomonas sp. Irchel s3f7 (assembly GCF_900187615.1). Taxonomy (GTDB): domain Bacteria; phylum Pseudomonadota; class Gammaproteobacteria; order Pseudomonadales; family Pseudomonadaceae; genus Aquipseudomonas. Next base: position 6,582 of record NZ_FYDO01000041.1, read on the forward strand.
CAGCACGCCATGTTCCAGCTCCGGCAGCCTGTACAAACTGGCGATACGCTGGGAAATGATGTCCTGGTGCGGCGAAAACAGGTCGTAGGGCAGCGTTTCCCAGTCGGGGAAATGCAGCACAGGCAAATCCGGGGCGAAGAAGCCCAGCTCCTGTTCCAGCCGTTCGGCACTTTGGCTGTCGGCGGTCAGCAGCAGGGTAAAGCGCTTGGCAGCGCTTGCGGCCTCGGCGATGGCCAGGCTCAGGGCGGCACCGGGCAGGTTGCCCCAGTGCTGTTTACCTGCCGCGGCAGGGAGAAGCGGTAGACGCAGAACGGGCACGGAAGGTTGAGCTCCAAGCGTTGCGACAAAGTCGGTAATTGTAGCGGCCTAGGGTGCCGCCTGTCAGTTGCAGACTGTGTCTATTACGAAGGTTTGGCGAAATGTAGTGGTAAAGACAAAAAAGCCCGGTTTTTTACTGAAAAAACCCGGATATGTAGTGGTAAAACGAACGGGTGTTACGGAGGGTTACGGATACGGTGACGCCGCCTCCAAAAAATTGACTGTGCTGAAAGCCCCGGTTTTATTGGGCTTTAGCGCGGCGTAACTTTTTTGAACGGGGATTTGTTACGGATTGCACGACAGGCGCGCATTGCTACACGGGTCACAGGGCGGCATAATGTAGCCCCTTTTTTCTGCCCCTACATGTGGAAGGTTCCCGTGACTCAGAAGCCCGACCAGTGTCTTGGTGAATGGATCGACCGTGAAGCACTCGCAGAAGCGATGATTCCGCTTATCGGTCAGCTCTACCGCAATAACAACGTGGTGAGCTCGATCTATGGCCGCAGCCTGATCAATCGTTCAGTCATTGCGATTCTCAAAGCTCACCGCTTTGCTCGTCACCGTCAGTCCGACGAAAGCGAGCTGTCCGTCCACGAAACATTCCCGCTGATCAAAGCGATGAGCGAACTCAAGCTCGGCGCCGCTTCGGTGGACCTGGGCAAGCTGGCGGCCAAATTCAAGGCCGAAGGCAATGGCCGTACTGCCGAGCAGTTCGTCCGTGAAGAACTGGCTGACGTGGTTGGCCAGCAGAACGCTTCCGCCCGCAAAGGCACCGACGTTGTCCTCTACGGCTTCGGTCGTATCGGCCGTCTGCTGGCGCGCATCCTGATCGAGAAAACCGGTGGTGGCGACGGCCTGCGTCTGCGCGCCATCGTCGTCCGCAAGGGCGCCGACAACGACCTGGTCAAGCGCGCCAGCCTGTTGCGTCGTGACTCGGTTCATGGTCCGTTCGATGGCACCATCACCATTGATGAAGCCAACAACACCATCACCGCCAACGGCAACCTGATCCAGGTTATCTACGCCAAGAGCCCGGCCGAAGTTGACTACACCCAGTACGGCATCGAAAACGCGCTGATCGTCGACAACACCGGTGTATGGCGTGACGCCGACGGCCTGGGCCAGCACCTGGCCTGCCCGGGCGCTGCCCGCGTGATCCTCACCGCACCTGGCAAGGGCGCGCTGAAGAACATCGTGCACGGCATCAACCATGGCGACATCACGCCTGATGACAAGATCATCTCGGCGGCTTCCTGTACCACCAACGCCATTGTGCCGGTGCTCAAGGCAGTCAACGACAAGTTCGGCATCATCAACGGCCACGTCGAAACCGTTCACTCGTTCACCAACGACCAGAACCTGATCGACAACTTCCACAAGGGCAGCCGTCGTGGCCGCGCCGCGCCGCTGAACATGGTCATCACCGAGACCGGTGCCGCCACTGCCGCCGCCAAGGCACTGCCAGTGCTCAAGGGCAAGCTGACCGGCAACGCGATTCGCGTTCCTACGCCAAACGTGTCGATGGCCATCCTGAACCTGAACCTGGAAAAGGCCACCACTCGCGAAGAGATCAACGAGTACCTGCGCCAGATGGCCATGCACTCGGATCTGCACAAGCAGATCGACTACGTGAGCTCCCAGGAAGTGGTTTCCACCGACTTCGTTGGCTCGCGCCACGCAGGCGTTGTGGACGCAGAAGCGACCATCACCCAGGATAACCGCGTTGTACTGTACGTTTGGTACGACAACGAGTTCGGTTACAGCTGCCAGGTGGTTCGCGTGATGGAAGACATGGCCGGTGTAAACCCGCCAGCTTTCCCGCGCTAAGCCTTAGCACAAACAAAAACGCCCCGACTTTGGTCGGGGCGTTTTTGTTTGTGTGATGCTAAAACGATCAAGATCAAAAGATCGTCCGAACGCGGCCCGAACCTTCGGCAGCTCCTACAAAGGTATGCAATCCTGTAGGAGCTGCCGAAGGCTGCGATCTTTTATCAGGGCATCAGAAAAGGTGAGATTGTTTTTGAGCGGATGGAAGTTTTTATTTCTGGCGCTGATAGGAGGGGTGTCCGGCTGCGGCAACAGCGGCGCCATGGAAAGCTTCGGCGGCCCGACCATGGGCAGCACGTACTCGATCAAGTACGTCCGTCACGCCGATCTTCCCGCTCCGGTCGAAGTTCGGGAGGCAGTGGAGAAAATCCTCGCGGATGTCGACCGGCAAATGTCGACCTACCGCAGCGACTCGGACATCGAGCGCTTCAACGCCATGCCCGCCAACCAGTGTCAGATCATGCCCGCGTCAATCCTTGAATTGGTTCGCGTGGGCGAGCAGTTGTCTGTGCAAAGCGAAGGCTCTTTCGATTTGACGGTCGAGCCGCTGCTCAATCTCTGGGGCTTCGGTCCGCAGGCACGCGAGGAAAAAGTGCCGTCTGCCGAAGCGCTCACCGAGGCGCGCCAACGTGTCGGCTACACCCACCTGCGCATCCAGGGTGATCAGCTGTGCAAGGACGCCGCCGTCGAGGTCGACTTCAACAGCATTGCCGCCGGTTACACCGTTGATACGATTGCCGCACGGCTAGAGGAAAAGGGCATCCACGACTACCTCGTCGAAGTCACTGGAGAACTCAAGGCCGCGGGCAGCAAACCCGACGGCTCGTCGTGGCGCATTGCCCTGGAAGAACCTCGGGATGACCGCCAGGTGGCTGAGCGAATCATTGCGGTCGACGGCTACGGCGTTTCCACTTCGGGTGACTACCGCAATTATTTCGAGCAAGGAGGGCGGCGTTTTTCCCACACCTTCGATGCCCGGACCGGTTCACCGGTCTCACACACTCTGGCGTCGGTCACGGTGATTCATCCTTCAGCGCTGATGGCCGATGGCTTGTCGACGCTGTTGCTGATTCTCGGCCCGGAGCGCGGTTGGGACTACGCAGAGAAGCACGATGTCGGCGCGTTTTTTGTGATTCGTGCCGATACAGGTTTCGTCACACGCGGCAGTCACGCTTTCGAGCGCCTCAGTGGCGAAAAAACCGAATGAATTCGGCAATTTGAGCATTGAAAACTGGCGTTGTAGTGCAGGCAAAAGTAGCCTACGACGCGACCAAGGGTTAATGTGCGCGGCGTTGACGCTTCTATAGACTGTGTCCGGGTTCTGCACTGACCCCAAATTGTTCCTTCACGCCACAGATTGGTGTGATTTAGCCGCAGGTGCCGAGAGTGCCGCGGCCTGTTCTGAGGAGTACGCATGGCTGTCTACAACTACGACGTGGTGGTGTTGGGTTCCGGCCCGGCGGGGGAAGGCGCGGCAATGAACGCCGCCAAGGCAGGGCGCAAGGTGGCGATGGTCGATAGCCGTCGCCAGGTCGGCGGCAACTGCACTCACTTGGGCACCATCCCGTCCAAGGCACTGCGTCACTCGGTGCGGCAGATCATGCAGTTCAACACCAATCCGATGTTCCGGGCCATTGGTGAGCCGCGTTGGTTCTCGTTCCCGGACGTGTTGAAAAGCGCCGAGAAAGTCATCGCCAAACAAGTCGCTTCGCGTACCGGCTACTACGCCCGTAACCGCGTCGACGTGTTCTTCGGCACCGGCAGCTTCGCCGACGAGCAAACCATCGAAGTGGTCTGCGCCAACGGCGTGGTCGAAAAGCTTGTCGCCAAGCACATCATCATCGCCACCGGTTCGCGCCCGTATCGCCCGGCGGACATCGATTTCCACCACCCGCGTATCTACGATAGCGACACCATCCTCAGCCTAGGCCACACCCCGCGCAAACTCATCGTTTACGGCGCCGGCGTGATCGGTTGCGAATACGCTTCGATTTTCAGTGGTCTGGGCGTGCTGGTTGAACTGGTGGATAACCGCGGTCAGTTGCTGAGCTTCCTCGACTCGGAAATCTCCCAGGCGTTGAGCTACCACTTCAGCAACAACAACATCACCGTTCGCCACAACGAAGACTACGACCGCGTCGAAGGCGTAGACAACGGCGTGATCCTGCACCTCAAGTCCGGCAAGAAGATCAAGGCCGACGCCTTGCTCTGGTGCAACGGCCGTACCGGTAACACCGATCAACTGGGCCTGGAAAACATCGGCGTGAAGGTCAATGGTCGTGGCCAGATCGAAGTTGATGAAAACTACCGCACCGGCATCCAGAACATCTATGGCGCTGGCGACGTAATCGGCTGGCCAAGCCTGGCCAGTGCTGCTCACGACCAGGGTCGTTCGGCCGCTGGCAGCATCGTCGATAACGGCAGCTGGCGCTTCGTGAATGACGTGCCGACCGGCATCTACACCATTCCGGAGATCAGCTCGATCGGCAAGAACGAGCAGGAGCTGACCCAGGCCAAAGTGCCATACGAAGTGGGCAAGGCCTTCTTCAAGAGCATGGCGCGTGCGCAGATCGCCGGCGAGCCGCAAGGCATGCTGAAGATCCTGTTCCACCGTGAAACCCTGGAAGTGCTGGGCGTTCACTGCTTCGGTTATCAGGCGTCGGAGATCGTGCACATCGGTCAGGCGATCATGAACCAGCCGGGCGAACTGAACACGCTGAAGTACTTCGTCAACACCACGTTCAACTACCCGACCATGGCCGAAGCCTACCGGGTAGCGGCATACGACGGCCTCAACCGGCTTTTTTGAGTGGCTCCGGCCGGTGGCCTGAGCCGGCCGGGGAGACCGATTTCAGCAATTCTCGAGCGTGGCAGTGGCCAAACCGGGAAAGTCTGTAATCAGGCTGTCAACGCCGAAGTCGGCGAGCCTGCGCATCAGCGCAGGCTCGTTGACTGTCCACACCGACACATGCAGCCCCTGACGCTGCGCCTTCTGCAGGCGTTCCGGCGTGCACAGGGTCCAGTTCAGCGCCAGAATTTCACAGCCATAGCTTTGCGCGACTTTCAGCGGGTCGAGCCAGGCATATTCGGCCACCAGTCCGCGGGATACGTCCGGCACCAACTCCAGCGCAGCCTTCAGCACTTCACGGGAACTTGAGGTGATGGTCACCTTGTCCATCAGGCCATGACGCTGCGCCATTTCACGAATCGCCAGCACGGTGGTCGCGGCACGCATCCTTGATGCGCTTTTGACTTCCAGTTGCCAGTGATCGAAATCGCATTTCTCGAACAGTTCTTCCAGCGTCGGAATCGGGCATGGCTTGATCCAGCCAGGTCCCCCTTTGCGCGCATCGTAAGTCACAAGATCGGCCGCCGCGTGCTCGACGACCTTGCCGCGACGGTCGGTGGTGCGCTTGAGCGTCGGGTCATGGATGACCATCAGCTCGCCGTCCATGGACAGGTGCAGGTCCAGCTCGCAGCGGCGCACGCCGTGCTTCAGGCATTCCTGAAAACTGGTCAGGGTGTTTTCCGGTGCTTCGCCCTTGGCGCCGCGATGGCCGTAGATGAGGGTCACGGTTCTTCCTTAAATTAAATGCCTGAGTCGATTTGTTCGCGGGCCAGACGTCGTTCCTGTGCCTGCTTCTGCAAGATGTAGCGGGCCAACAGCTGCCGTTGCGCATCGGTTGGGTGTTCGAACTCGGTGCCGATGTCATAACCATCGCCCTTGCGGTCGCAATGGGTGACCCGTGCGCGCAGCAACAGGCCCAGGGCTTGCGGCATCAGCACCAGCTTGACCGATAGACGTGATTCGGCGGCAATGGGGGTGGGGTGCTGAAAGTCGAGACCGCCTTCGGAGATGATCACCGGTTGCGGTTGGCCAATCTGCCCGAGCGCGGTGATCGCGACCACCTGGCTCAACAAATCGATGCGTTTGTTCTGGGATTTCAGGAACGCCGCGAGGTTTCGGTCGCGTTCGCTGATCTGGCGCAACAGGTGCTGCGACTCGAATTCGCTCAGGTGCAGTTCGCTGAGCAAGTTGAAGAGCGGGGAAGCATCCTGCAACACTTCCTGGCCTGTGGCTTCGGTAGCGGACAGGGGCCGAATTTCCAGTGCGATCGTGTCCTCGATACGGTAGTATTCGCGGCGATCTTCTTCATCTAATGTCGACATGGCGAACCCATGGTAGCGGCGGTGGTCTGAGTGTAAAGCTGGTTATCGACCCCCGCCACAAGGACGTTCCTTTTCCCTCCGAACAAGCCCCGACATGTTCAGACCTCTCTTCGTATTTATCGGCACGCGTTACACCCGTGCAAAGCGTCGCAATCATTTTGTGTCATTCATTTCCCTGACTTCGATGATCGGGCTCGCCCTTGGCGTGGTCGTGATGATTGTCGTGCTGTCGGTGATGAACGGCTTCGATCATGAGATGCGTACCCGCGTGCTGGGCATGGTGCCCCACGCGACCATCGAGTCAAGCGAGGCCATCAGCGATTGGCAACGCCTGGCCACGAAGGTCAAGCAAAACCCGCAGGTGACGGCCGTTGCGCCGTTTACGCAAATGCAGGGTTTGCTGACCAACAACGGCAAAGTCTCGAAAGTCCTGCTCAATGCCATCGACCCGGCGCTCGAACGCCAGGTGTCGATCATTGATAACTTCATGACGCAGGGCAAACTCGACGACCTGGTGCCGGGTGAATTCGGCATCGTCATCGGCGACAAGGCCGCGGCGAAACTCGGTGCGGCGGTTGGCGACAAGCTGACTTTCGTGGCGCCGGAAGTCACCGTGACCCCGGCCGGGATGTTCCCGCGCATGAAGCGCTTTACTGTGGTCGGCATCTTCCACGTCGGCGCTGGCGAGCTGGATGGCTACCTGGGCATTACCAACCTGCAGGATCTGGCGCGTTTGCATCGCTGGAAGCCGGATCAGGTCCAGGGCCTGCGCCTGAAGTTCGACGACCTGTTCCAGGCGCCACGCACCGCGTGGACCATCGCCCGCGACCTCGGCGAAGACCGCTACTACGCTCGTGACTGGACCCGCACCCACGGCAACCTGTACCAGGCCATCCGCATGGAAAAAGCCATGATCGGCCTGTTGCTGCTGCTGATTGTTGCCGTCGCAGCGTTCAACATCATCTCCACGCTGGTGATGGTGGTGAACGACAAGAAGGGCGACATCGCGATCCTGCGCACACTGGGCGCGACGCCGGGCACGATCATGCGCACGTTCATGGTGCAGGGGACGGTCATTGGCGTGGTCGGCACGGCGATCGGTGCCGTGGTCGGGATCTTCGCCGCGTTGAACGTCAGCGCCGCGATCGCAGCGCTGGAAGGCCTGATCGGGCACAAATTCCTCAACGCCGACGTGTACTTTATCGATTACCTGCCGTCGCAGGTGCAGAGCCAGGATGTGGTGATGGTCTGCTGTGCGGCGTTGGTCCTGAGTTTCCTCGCCACCCTGTATCCAGCCTGGCGTGCTGCGCGCACCCAGCCTGCGGAGGCGCTACGTTATGAGTGAGTCGGGCATGAGTGATAAAGCAATCTTGAGCTGCCGCAGCCTGGGCAAATCCTACGAGGAAGGCCCTGAATCGGTGGAAGTGTTGGCCGGCCTGCAGTTGGAGCTGCATCCGGGTGAGCGGGTGGCGATTGTCGGCAAGTCCGGTTCTGGCAAAAGTACCTTGCTCAACCTGTTGGGCGGCCTCGATACGCCGACCACGGGCAGCGTCTGGCTCGACGGTGAAGAGCTGTCGGCACTGAGCGAGAAAAAGCGCGGTCTTCTGCGTAACCGTGCACTTGGCTTCGTGTACCAGTTTCACCATCTGCTCCCCGAGTTCACCGCGCTGGAAAACGTCTGCATGCCGCTGTTGATCGGCAAGACCGCAATCCCGGAAGCGCGTCAGCGTGCGACCGCATTGCTGGAACGGGTAGGGCTGGGCCATCGCCTGGAGCACAAACCGGCCGAGCTGTCCGGTGGTGAACGTCAGCGCGTGGCCATTGCCCGTGCGCTGGTGAACAACCCGGGCCTGGTGATGCTCGATGAGCCCACCGGCAACCTCGACTCCCACACCGCCCAAGGGATCCAGGACTTGATGCTGGAACTCAGCACCTCGATGCGCACGGCGTTCCTGGTGGTGACCCACGACATGAACCTGGCCCGCCAGATGGACCACGTCCTGCATTTGCAGGACGGTTGCCTCACGCCTATCTGATGGGTTGAAACCCGACGAAGCTGAAAAGCACGTCGGGTCTTTTATTTTTATACGGTGCCCCAGCGAATGTTCAGACCGTTATCGATCTTTATCGGCACGCGCTATACCCGCGCCAAGCGCCGCAATCGCTTTGTTTCCTTCATCTCGATGACCTCGATGATCGGCCTCGCCCTGGGCGTGCTGGCGATGATCGTGGTGCTGTCGGTGATGAACGGATTCCAGCGCGAAATGAGTTCGCGCATTCTCGGCATGGTGCCGCACGCCACCATCGTCGGCGTCAATCCGATTGACGACTGGAAGCCCGTAGCAGCGGCTGCGATGAAAAACCCGGAAGTGACGGCGGCGGTGCCGTTCACCGAGATGGAAGGCATGCTGTCCTACAAGGGCACGATGCAGCCGATTCAGGTCAGCGGTGTCGATCCGGCGCTGGAAGGCCAGGTGTCGATCGTCGCCAAGCACATTGTTCAGGGGAGCCTCGAAGCCCTGAAGCCGGGTGAATTCGGCGTGGTGGTCGGTGAGATCACGGCGCGGCGCTTTCGCTTGAATGTCGGCGACAAGATCACCCTGATCGTTCCGGAAATCAGCACCGCACCGGGCGGGATTACCCCGCGCATGCAGCGCTTGAACGTGGTCGGTGTGTTCAAGGTTGGCGCCGAGCTGGACGGTTCGATGGCGCTGATCCACGTCGCCGACGCCGCGCAGATGCAGCATTGGGAGCCGAATCAGGTGCAGAGCGTGCGCCTGGCGGTGAAGGATTTGTACGCGGCTCCGCAAGTGTCGAGCGACATCGCCACCGGCCTGGGCGCTGCGTACAAGGCTGACGACTGGACCCACACCCAGGGCAGTCTGTTCAGTGCGATGAAGATGGAAAAAACCATGATCGGCCTGCTGTTGCTGATGATCGTCGCCGTGGCGGCGTTCAATATCATCGCGACCCTGATCATGGTGGTGAACGACAAGGGCGCGGACATCGCGATCCTGCGCACCATCGGCGCCACACCGCGGCAGATCATGGCGATCTTCATGGTGCAGGGCACTGTGATCGGCATCGTCGGCACTTTGATTGGTGGTGTATTGGGCGTGATTGCCGCGCTGAATGTCAGTCAGATCGTCGGCTGGATCGAGCGGGTCAGCGGGCAGCACATCTTCAGTTCCGACGTGTACTTCGTCAGTAACCTACCGTCGGAGTTGCAGGGTGCGGATGTTGCGTTGATTTGCTCGGCGGGGTTTGTGTTGAGTTTCCTGGCCACTATTTACCCGGCTTGGCGGGCGGCGAAGATTGAGCCGGCTCACGCGTTGAGATATTCGTAAACCTCTTGAACGCAATCGCTAGCAGGCTAGCTCCCACAGGGGATTTGGGAACGACTAGCTAGCCTGCTAGCGATGAGGCCGGAACGGCAGGCCTCAATCCTTCTTGGGTAACTCGATCACAAACCTGGTCCATCCATTGTCCGATTCGCAATGAATTTGCCCGCCATGGGCGCGGATGATCGACTGGGTGATCGCCAACCCCAGCCCTGCATGTTCGCTACTGCCTTCCCGGCGAGCCGGGTCAGCCCGGTAAAACCGGTCAAACAGGCGTGGCAATAAATCTTCGGAAATCGGTTCGCCGGTATTTTCAACGGTCAGGCGCAACGCGTTTGGCTGTTCGATGATTCGCACCCGAACCTCGCCAGCGATCGGCGTAAAGCGCAAAGCATTGTCCAGCAGGTTCGACAGTGCGCGCCGCAACATGCTGCGGTCGCCCTCTATACGCGCGTCACCTTCACGGCTCAGTTTCACCTGCGCGTCTTCAGCCAGCGGCGCAAAAAACTCCAGCAGCAGGTCCGTTTCCACTGCCAGATCCAGCGTTTTACGCTTGGGCACCAACAGCCCGTGATCAGACTTCGCCAGGTACAACATGTCGTTGACCAGTTGCGCCATCCATTGCAGTTCTTCGAGGTTGCTGTGCAACGCTTCGCGGTAATCCTCGAGGGGGCGAGGGCGGGTGAGGGTGACCTGGGTGTGCATCAGCAGGTTCGACAGAGGCGTGCGCAGTTCATGGGCGATGTCGGCAGAGAAGGCGGACAGGCGCTGAAAAGAGTCGTCGAGGCGTCCGAGCATGGCGTTGAAGTGGTGGGCCATTTCCGCGAGTTCCGGCGGCATGTGTTCTTCCGGCAAGCGGGCGTTGAGCGATTGCGCCGACACGCCTCTGGCGACCGCGCTCATGCGCCGTAACGGCCGCAAACCGCTACGTGCGGCCCAGGCACCCAGCAGGGCGGTCGCCAGGGCCGACAAACCCACCGTCAGCCAGATCAGGTGCTGCATGCGCTGCAAAAAGTGCTGGTGATGGGTGATGTCCAGCAGCAGGGTCAGTTGTGGCGAGTCCGGCTTGTCGGGAAACAAAGGCGCATTCAGCACACGGTAATCGGTGCCGTTGTTATTGATCGTCGAGAGTCCCGACTGTTGCGGGAGTTTGTCTGGCACAGCTCGTTGAGCTGTCATACCAGCGTCGGCCATCGCTGCCGGTGATGCGCAGCGACAGATCGGCTTGCCGGCTCAGTTCTTCGGCCAGTTTGATTTCACTGTCGTTTGATTGAAGGTCCTGCAGGGCACGCCGCAAGCCAATCAACTTGCCGTCCAGTAATTGCTGATCAAGCTCGACGAAGTGCGCCTCGCTGGCGCGGCTGAACAGCACCCCGGCAAACAACGACACCACGGCGGTGCACGCCGCAAACAGCAGCGCCAGGCGGCAGCCCAAGGACATTCTGCGCATCAGGCTGAGCGCTCTTCGAGGACGTAACCCATGCCGCGCACGGTGTGGATCAGTTTGTTGGGGAATTCGTCGTCGATCTTCAGGCGCAGGCGCCGGATCGCGACTTCGATGACATTGGTGTCGCTGTCGAAATTCATGTCCCAGACCTGGGAGGCAATCAGCGATTTCGGCAGGACTTCACCCTGGCGCCGCAGGAGCATTTCCAGCAGGGCGAATTCCTTGGCGGTGAGGTCGATGCGCTGGCCGCCGCGTTCGACCCGGCGACGGATCAGGTCCAGACGCAAGTCGGCCAGTTGCAAACTGGTTTCCTGGGGGGTCGTGCTGCCACGGCGCAACAGGCTGCGAACCCGGGCCAACAGTTCAGAAAAAGCGAAGGGTTTGACCAGATAGTCGTCGGCGCCCAGTTCGAGGCCGTGAACCCTGTCCTCCACGGCGTCTCGGGCTGTCAGAAAAAGTACCGGTGTATCCAGGCCCGCACTGCGCACCGCTTGCAGAATCTGCCAGCCATCACGACCTGGCAGCATCACATCGAGAATCAGCAGGGCATATTCACCGCTGAGGGCCAATTGCTGGCCGGTGTTGCCATCAGCCACCAGTTCCGTGTTGAACCCGGCCTCGGCCAGGCCCTGGCGCAGGTAATGGCCGGTTTTCGGTTGGTCTTCGACGATCAGCAGTTTCATGGGCGACTCATGGCAAGTGGAACGAACGCTTTATACCGTGGACGGCGTTCATACAGGCCAACCTGACAAAGTTGTAATCTGGCTGTCAGGTTGCGGGCAGTGGCAGCAGTTTAGAGTTTTTCACACACTGAGCCCTATCTTGTTGGAGCATGACCATGTTTTTACGCAAATCCCTGGTACAAGTCGCTTGTTTGCTGGCGCTGAGTTCGACGGCGTGGGCGAGTCCGGCGCATACCTACGAATTCGGTCAACCTGCATCGGCAGCCAAGGCGACCCGCAGCGTGGAAGTGGTCTTGGGCGACATGTCTTTTAACCCGAAGACGATCGACGTCAAGGCTGGGGAAACCGTGCGCTTTGTACTGGTGAATAAAGGCCAGTTGCTGCACGAATTCAACCTGGGCGATGCGGCGATGCATGCCCGGCATCAGCAGGAAATGTTGCAGATGCAGCAAAGTGGCATGCTCACGCCTACTGCCGTCAAGGAAATGGACCACGGCAACATGGCCGGTATGGATCACGGTTCGATGGGGCACGGCATGAAGCATGACGATCCGAACAGCGTGCTGGTGCCGCCGGGCAAGACGGCCGAGTTGACCTGGACCTTCAGCAAGGCCACCAACCTGGAATTTGCCTGCAACTTCCCCGGTCATTACCAGGCCGGCATGGTCGGCAAACTGACTGTCAGTCAGTAAGCACTCAAAGGCGGGAGCAAAGGCTGATAGAATCCGCTGATTCTTCAGTCAGGTTTCCGCCATGCATCCCGCAGCCGAACACTCGCCGCTGGGCAAATCCAGCGAATACATCGCCACTTATACGCCGTCCCTGCTGTTCCCGATTCCGCGCACCGCGAAGTGGGCAGAACTGGGCCTGACGGCTGAAACCCTGCCGTACAAGGGTGTGGATTTCTGGAACTGCTTCGAGTTGTCGTGGCTGTTGCCGTCGGGCAAGCCCGTGGTAGCGATCGGTGAATTCACCATCCCGGCGGATTCGCCGAACATCATCGAATCGAAGTCGTTCAAGCTGTACCTCAACTCGCTGAACCAGACGCCGTTCGACGATACGGCGAGCCTTGAGGCGACGCTGGCCAAAGACCTGTCGGCCGCTGCCGGCAAGCCGGTCGGCGTGCGCATTCGCAGTTTGAAGGATGTCGAGGCCGAAGGCGTCGTGGCATTGCCTGGCGTGTGCATCGATGATCTGGATATCAGAGTCAGCAACTACGAGCACCCGCGTCCGGAGCTGTTGCGTTGCGACGACTCGCGCATTGTCGAGGAGAGCGTGCACAGCCATTTGCTCAAATCCAATTGCCCGGTCACCAGTCAGCCGGACTGGGGCAGCGTGGCGGTGGAGTACCGTGGTGCGGCGCTGGATCATGCGAGTTTGCTGGAGTACATCGTCAGCTTCCGCCAGCACTCGGACTTCCATGAGCAGTGTGTTGAGCGGATCTTCCTGGACCTTCAGCGGTTGTTGAAACCGGAGAAGTTGACGGTGTATGCGCGCTATGTGCGTCGTGGCGGGCTGGATATCAATCCGTATCGCAGCACTGAAGAGGTGCAACTGCCGAACCATCGTCTGGTCCGTCAATAAAGATCCATTTTTGTAGGAGCGAGCTTGCTCGCGATTGAGTGTCAGCTACCTTGGCGTCGACTGACACACCATCGCGAGCAAGCTTGCTCCTACAAAGGCTTTTGCGGGCTCAGATCCCCATGTTGGCCAAGGCCTGCCCGATGTTGCGCAGTGTCCCGGCCAGGGTCGGGTGTTCGAGCTCGAAGCGTTCGACGGCCAGGTTGACGCCATCGGCGAGGCTGGAATCCTGGGTTTTGGTTTCGAGCTCAAGCTTCAACTCGATCTGTTGCATCAGTTCGTGCAGTTCGGCGCGTTCAGCTTCGGACAGTGGAGGATTCTGTTCCAATTGCTCGCGCAGGGCATTGAGCTGTTCTTGCAGTTCGCGGGCAGGCATGGCGTTCTTCCTTCTCTCGATTGGCACTGGCATAGACCGCAGCGGTTCGCCAAAGGTCTATGGCTGACCTTTAGATTAATCCACTCCTGCCTAACCTGCATGATCTCGATCAGGGCTTTTCGCCTTTGAAGCGACGCAACTGGATGTCAGCCAGACAGGTGTCGAGCTCTCCGAGGTGGTCGATCACCGAATGCACGCCCAGGCCAAACAGCTGCATCGTCGCCTTGCCTCGTTTGATATCGCGCTCCTGTGGGGCCAACGCCTGCCAGGCCTCAGGTGCCAGTCCGCACAACGAGCCGCAGGACGCCAGGCCGATGGTCCACAACCCGGCATTGAGGCCCGATTGCAGCAGTCGCGGTTCGCCACTGACCAGTACACAGCCGTCCAATCGCTCAATGCCTAAATTCATCAATGCCTGCCAGCACGCGTCGGGCGCGGGCCAAGGGTTGATTGTTGCGGGATGTTGCGCATCTTTGATCCATTCTGGCAGGGCAGTGGCCATGGAATGGCAGAGCGCCGGAGGCAGTTCATCAAGCCAGGCGCAAGGGATTTTCTGCCGCTGCAAACTCTGCAGGGCGTCCAGTGCTCCGGGCGTGGTCTCGGCAGGTTCGGCCAGAGGGCTGTCGTGCCGGTGCGTGCGCGCGCCGAAGTCCACCAGACAGCCACTGAGGCCGAACAACACGGCGGTCAGATTCAGAGCGGTTTGGGGCAATGTTTCGGCGTGCGACATGTGAACGTCCCTGAAATAGCCTGAGGCTAAAGGTCAACAGTGACAGTTGAGTGACATTGCTGTGAAACGCTCACAGTCAGGCTGAATCCTTACCATGCACATATCGTAATGTGTCTAAAGGACTATTTACGCCTTATACTCGCCATCTTATTGCCCGGGCCAAGCGCTCGAGCCGGTACCGTCCAAGGAGTTTTTTTCTATGCGCTGGAGCAATCATCTAGCCCAGATTTGTGTGTGTGCCAGCCTGTTGCTGGTTCCGTTCGTTGCCCAGGCAGCTACGGAAGATGATCCTTGGGAAAGCGTCAATCGCCCGATTTTCAAATTCAACGATGTCCTCGACACCTATGCCCTGAAGCCTTTGGCCCAGGGCTATCAGTTTGTGACGCCGCAATTTCTTGAAGACGGCATTCACAACATGTTCCGCAACGTCGGTGATGTCACCAACCTTGCCAACGATATTCTGCAGGCCAAACCGGCTGCCGCGGGCGTCGACACAGCACGCCTGATTTTCAACACCACTTTCGGTCTGCTGGGCTTCTTTGATGTCGGCACGCAAATGGGCCTTAATCGCAATGACGAAGATTTCGGCCAGACGCTCGGTTACTGGGGCGTTGGCAGTGGCCCGTACGTGATGCTGCCGCTCCTTGGTCCAAGCACCTTGCGTGATGCACCCTCGAAATACGTCGATGGCTACACCGGTGCGTACCACTACATCGATGATGTGCCAGTGCGTAATTCGGTGTTCGGTCTGAACATCGTCGACACCCGTGCCAGCCTGCTGTCGAGCGAAAAACTGATCAGTGGCGACAAGTACACCTTCATCCGGAACGCGTACCTGCAAAACCGCGAATTCAAGGTGAAAGATGGCCAGGTAGAAGACGATTTTTAAATCCTGACCGATAAAACAGAAAAAGCGGCCTTCGGGTCGCTTTTTTTCGTCTGGCGCCGGGTTAATGCATCTTGAGGATTGTAAGGCCGAGTTTCTGCTTGCCATCGTCCTGTTCTCTCACCCAAACCACCTCGGTGTCGGCCTCAAGGCCTTTCAACGCCGTATGGTCGGAATCGAGCCGTACTTGGAGTCGGTCGCCAACCTTGAATAATCGCGGCGCCTGGACCTGCATACCGCTGCTGGAAAGGTCGATGCAGATGGCGGGCACCTGATCGCCTTGATGAATCAGCGACACATCGGCATCGACCCGCATGCGGATGAAATCGCGCTTTTCGCTGTAGTCCCGACGGGTTTGACTCATGGGCTTGATCCTTCGATTGGGTTACGGTTTTGATTGTTCTTATAACTCCCGGTGATTTGCAGAGTGTAGACGTCAAGCGACCATCGGCATGAGCTTGAAACACCTCGCGGATGGGAGTACCGTCTGCGCCTTAGAAGGGCACCTCTGGTGTACATGCGTGTAGGGCAAATGCTCGAAAGTGGTGCGACAGAGAGGCTAGAAAGCGAATCCAGTAGTGTGAGCCGGGACCCGTTCCCCGCCAGCTACGCCAACCTAATTCTGGCGCCGTTTGCCCACATGCCAAAAACCAGTGCCACGCTGCTGATAATCGATGATGACGAAGTAGTGCGCGCGAGCCTCGCCGCCTATTTGGAAGACAGTGGTTTCAGCGTCTTGCAGGCCAGCAATGGTCAGCAAGGTCTTCAGGTATTCGAGCAAGACAAGCCCGACTTGGTCATCTGCGATCTGCGCATGCCGCAGATGGGCGGACTCGAACTCATTCGCCAGGTCACCGAGCGGTCGCCGCAGACGCCAGTGATCGTGGTGTCGGGCGCCGGCGTGATGAACGACGCGGTCGAGGCCCTGCGCCTGGGTGCGGCGGATTACCTGATCAAGCCTCTCGAAGATCTGGCAGTGCTTGAGCACTCTGTGCGTCGGGCCCTGGATCGTGCGCGTCTGCTGGTGGAAAACCAGCGCTACCGCGAGAAGCTGGAGAAGGCCAACCGCGAGCTCGCCGCCAGCCTGAACCTGCTCCAGGAAGACCAGAACGCCGGTCGTCAGGTGCAGATGAACATGCTGCCGGTCAGCCCTTGGGCCATCGACGAGTTCAAGTTTGCTCACCAGATCATCCCGTCGCTGTACCTGTCGGGTGATTTTGTCGACTACTTCCGGGTCGACGAGCGTCGGGTAGCGTTCTACCTGGCCGACGTATCCGGTCATGGCGCCTCTTCAGCCTTCGTCACGGTGCTGTTGAAGTTCATGACCACGCGCTTGCTGTTCGAATCCAAGCGCAGCGGCACATTGCCGGAGTTCAAGCCTTCAGAAGTCCTTGGTCATATCAACCGGGGCCTGATCAGTTGTAAGCTGGGTAAACACGTCACAATGGTCGGTGGAGTCATCGACGAGGAGACAGGTTTGTTGACCTATAGCATCGGCGGTCATCTGCCGTTGCCGGTGTTGTACACACCCGACAGTGTCAGTTATCTGGAAGGGCGCGGTCTGCCCGTAGGCCTCTTCAACGAAGCGACCTACGAAGATCACGTACTGGAGCTGCCGCCGACGTTCAGCCTGACGCTGATGTCTGATGGCATTCTGGACCTTTTGCCAGAACCCACACTCAAAGAAAAAGAGGCGGCGTTGCCCCAACGGGTCAAGGCTGCGGGCGGCACCCTGGATGGGCTGCGGCAGGTTTTTGGATTGGCCACGCTAGGGGAGATGCCGGATGATATCGCCCTGTTGGTGTTGAGCAGGAATCTTTGATGAGTACCGGTAGAATCCAGTTCGCCGAGCAGGATGGCACCTTCGTCCTGAAGTTCGTCGGTGAAGTTCGCCTGACCCTGTGTTCGGCGTTGGATGCGACTATTGATCGGATCTTCACCGCGTTGAATTTCAACACGATCGTGATCGACCTGACTGAAACCCGCAGCATCGATAGCACCACCCTTGGCCTGCTGGCCAAGTTGTCGATCCTGTCGCGGCAGAAGGTCGGCCTGTTGCCGACTGTCGTCACCACCCACGAAGACATCACCCGTCTTCTGCAGTCCATGGGCTTCGAGCAGGTGTTCAACATCGTTGACAAGCCTGTGCCGTGCCCGGAATGCCTGGACGACCTGCCAGATCAGGATCAGTCCGAAGAGGTGGTGCGGATCAAGGTGCTCGAAGCGCACAAGATCCTCATGGGCCTGAACGACTCCAATCGTGAAGCGTTCCATGACCTGGTGAATGCGCTCGAACGCCACTGATTTCCTGAGCCCGTGGTGCTTGTCCAGGCACCATCGCCAGCAAGCCGGCTCCTACAATTGAACACATCGATTACCCTGTAGGCGCTGGCTTGCCAGCGATGGCGCCCGTTTAACCACTGCAAAAACCGCGCGCAGCCAACCTAGTCAAACAGCCACAAAAAAGGGCGAACCCACCAGGGTTCGCCCTTTTTGCATTACGCTGAATCAGATCACAGCTTGGCCTGCAACAACGCCTCAAGTTTCTCCTGATCGCGAGCGAACTGACGAATGCCTTCGGCCAGTTTCTCGGTCGCCATCGCGTCTTCGTTGGACAACCAGCGGAATTGCGATTCGTTGAGGCCCAGACGTGCTTCACCGGCATGCCCTGGGGCGAGTTTGCGCTCCAGCTTGCCGGTGTCCGCCGCCAGCTTGTCGATCAGGTCAGGGCTGATGGTCAGGCGATCGCAGCCGGCCAGGTGCTCGATCTGGCCCAGATTGCGGAAGCTCGCGCCCATGACCACGGTCTTGTAGTCATTGGCCTTGTAGTAGTTGTAGATGCGCGTCACCGACTGCACGCCCGGATCGTCCGCGCCGGTGTAGTCGTTGCCGTTGGCTTTCTTGTACCAGTCGTAGATACGGCCCACGAACGGCGAAATCAGGAACACCCCGGCGTCGGCACAGGCGGCTGCCTGGGCAAAGGAGAACAGCAGGGTCAGGTTAGTCTGGATGCCTTCTTTTTCAAGGATCTCGGCAGCGCGGATGCCTTCCCAGGTGGAGGCGATCTTGATCAGCACGCGGTCACGGCCGATGCCGGCTTTTTCGTACAGCTCGATCAGACGATGCGCACGCTTGAGCATGGCGTCGGTATCGAATGACAGGCGCGCATCCACTTCGGTGGAAATGCGGCCCGGGATCAATTTGAGGATCTCCTGGCCCACGGCAACGCCAAAACGGTCGCTGGCCAGGCCTATGTCGCCCTTGCAGTCGCTGACGCTCGCGTTCAGCAGTTCGGCGTACGCGGGAATCGCTGCGGCCTTGAGCAGCAGGGAAGGGTTAGTCGTGGCGTCCACGGGTTTAACGCGAGCGATCGCTTCGAAGTCGCCGGTGTCGGCAACCACGGTTGTCATTTGTTTGAGTTGTTCCAGCTTGGAAGTCATGGGCGTGCTCTGTCCTATGGATCTGATGACATTACCCGAGCGCTGACAGCCACTCAAGGGCGGGTACGTGTATCGACGGTCCCTGCGGCAACAACCGGAGTACGGCTGTTTGAAAGGCGGGGCGTGCTATCGGTAAATACGATGCCAAAACGCGGCACAGGTTCAAAGCAACTGACCGTCAGCGACCTACTCTGGATTCAACCGGGTCGAGGCCGCCATGCTCGCCGGTTTCGGTTGACCATCAGCGGTCAGCAAACCGAAATTTCTCTCCCGGTCATTGCTGCCCGTTTCACTGTTTTTCCACTCGTAGATTGAGGTCAGCGGGATGTCGAGCTGTTTGACGTCCGCAATGAACGCGCTGATTTTGCTGGCCTGCGCTTCAATCCCGCCGTTGGATCTGAGCGAGGGAACGCCCCATTCACTGATGACGCCCGGTAGATGGAAGTTCTGTTGAATGAACGCCTGGGCCTTGCTGATCTGCGCGCCGGACATGCCATAAGGGTGATAGGAGATTGCGCTGAGGCACTTGGGGTATTCGCGGACGATGCTGTCCAGCGCCACGGTCGATGCGCTGCCGGCACTTGGCGGGCGGGCGAAACCAAAGCCGATCAACGGCGTCGATGGCGCTGTGTCCTGCAGCGACTTGCACATGGCACTCATGAACGGCACAAACGTCGTGTCGAAATGTCGGGTTGGCCAATACTTCGCCAGGTCCGGCTCGTTCCATATCTCAATGGCGACCAGTTGCGGGCCGTAGGATTTCTCCAGGCTCATCACCGCGTTGGCGAACGACTCGCCGGCAGCAGCGAGTTCTCCGGTGTCGTCAGGCGTAGTGGTCAGCGCCTTGGTCGAGCGTACGGTCATCAATACCGGCAGCCCGGCGGACTTGGCGGCAGCGAACGCATCGCGTATCTGCTTTTGATAGGCCGTGCCGCCGAGGCTATTGGTCCACACGCCAAAGCGCACGAAGCCGAATCCAGCGGTTTTGATCTGTTTGGCATCAGCGGGGGAGAAGGTCTGGATCTTCACCTGGACACCGATGGTCTTGTCGGCAGTCAGCGCCGGGAATAAATCGCTGGCGTGAACCTGGCTGGCCGCACCGAGCATCAACAGGGTGACGGTCGCGAACCTTTTGAAAGGCGCTGAGTTCATGTGTGCTCTCCCGATTAAATGAAATTGGCCAATCGTTAACTGGTTATTTTCATTTCGATAGTTGCGAGGGTGCTAAGTGCACGAATGTTATTTTTTGTCAGAAAACCAATACCGGAAAATCACAGTTATTTTTGGTCCGGTAATTCTGGTTGGGTGACTTTTGAGGGCTGTGGTACTTAATGCACTTGTATTAACAGGGCGAATCTATTTCTGCGTGCCGCAAGGTCTTGTGGGTTCACTAAAGCCCACGCGCATATTGGCCTATTGATATTACACAGGAAAGTAACCTTGTTCAGAAAGATCCTTGTCGTCTGCGTGGGCAATATTTGCCGAAGTCCGACAGCAGAAACGTTGCTGCGTAACGCGCTGGCCCCTTCAACGATCACGGTCACCTCGGCGGGCCTTGCCGCACGGGTTGGCGAGGCCATGGAACCGTCGGCCCTCCAGGTACTGGAAGATCACGGGCACGACGCCCAAGGGTTTAAGGCGCGGCAACTCACACCCGACATCGTTAATGAATCAGACCTGATTCTGGTCATGGAAAAAGAGCATGTAAAACAAGTCTTGAATATTGCCTCTCATGCGAGGGGCAAAGTATTTCTGCTCGGCAAGTGGCAGAGCGAGCGAGAAATACAGGATCCGTATCGTCAAGGAAAGGCCGCGTTTATTCATGCCCACGCATTGATTGAAGATGCTGTTTGCTCATGGGCACAGCGCCTCGGACATTGATGAATATCCTTCAGATCAGTGAATGGTAAGAACAGACTTATGCAGTTACCGTCAGTAATCGGCACCCGGGACAATGATCAAGACAGTATTGATCTTCTCGGCATTTTTGGCTCTTTGGTTGACCAGAAATGGTTAATAGGCGCGCTCACCGGTGCGTTCATGATGACCGGCGTTGCCTACGCGGTGTTGTCGACGCCGGTGTACATGGCGAATGCGCTGGTGCAGGTCGAGCCGAAAAAGAACGACATGCTCGGTTTTTCCGACCTCAACAGCATGCTCGGCGGGCAATCGCCGTCGGTGACCGAAATCGGCATCATCAAGTCCCGCGCGATAATCGGCAAAACGGTCGATGATCTTCGCCTTGATATCGACATCACCCCCAAAACCTTCCCGGTCATAGGCGGCTTTCTCGCCCGACGTTATCGCGGCGAGACCGAGTTCAGTGTCGCGGCGCCGCGTTTCGGCCTGAACAGCTACGCCTGGGGCGGTGAGCGCCTGGAGTTCGCCCGGCTCAATCTGCCGAAGGAATTGTTGGGCAAGAAACTCACGCTGATCGCCGGCGAGCAGCATCGATTCCAGCTCTTTGATGACAACGATAATCTGCTGGTGGAAGGCGTTGCCGGCAGTGCCTTTGCGCAAGGCGGCGTGGAAGGGATGATCGCTCATCTGGAGGCGAACCCCGGCACCCGTTTCGAAGTGGTGCGTAATCCACGGATTGTGACCATCCAGAAATACCAGGATGCGCTGGAGATCACCGAGCAAGGCAAGGAGTCGGGCATCATCCGTCTCGCCCTGGCCAGCACCGATGCGGCCGAGGCGGTGAAAATCCTCAATAAAATCGCTTCGTTGTATGTGCAGCAGAACGTGCAGCGCACATCCGCCGAAGCGGCGCAGAGCCTGGAGTTTTTGCAAGGCCAACTGCCGCAGGTCAAACGTGATCTGGCGAAGGCCAGCGATGCGCTCAATGGTTATCAAACCCGCGGCAAGACGGTCAACATTTCCCTCGAAACCCAATCGGTGCTGGAACAGGTTGTCAGCCTGGACACCCGTATCTCCGAGCTGAAAATGCAGCAGGCGGAGCTGGATCGCAAGTTCACCAAACAGCATCCGGCCTATCGCGCATTGATGATGCAGATCGGCGAACTGACCCAGCAACAAAAGACACTGGAGAGCAAGGCCCAGGACCTGCCTGCGACGCAACAGGAACTGCTGAACCTGACCCGCGACGTGGAAGTGGCATCGCAGATCTACACGCAACTGCTGAACAAATCCCAGGAGCTGGACATCGTCCGGGCAGGGGCGGTGGGCAACGTGCGGTTGATCGACACCGCCGATGTCGACCTCACCAGCCCGGTCAAACCGCGCAAGCCCCTGATCGTGCTGATTGCCACCTTCCTCGGCGCCTTTTTCGGTGTTGCCCTGGTGTTGTTGCGCAAATCCATGAGCCGTGGACTGGAAGGGCCGGAGGCCATCGAGCAACTCGGTTTGCCGGTGTATGCATCGATCCCGTACAGCGCACTGCAGCAGGAAGAAGACAGTAAAAAAGTGCGCAAGGATGCGACGGAGAAACCGGCGTATCTGCTGGCGTTGCGTAACCCGACGGACTTGTCCATCGAGTCGATTCGCAGTTTGCGCACGTGCCTGCATTTTGCCGGGCTGGATTCGACTAACAACCGGATCATGATTTCCGGCCCGAGCCCGCAAGTCGGCAAGACCTTCGTTTCTTCCAACCTCGCGGCAGTCATGGCGCAGAGCGGACAGCGGGTGGTGCTGATCGACGCCGATATGCGCAAAGGTCACCTGCACAAGACGTTGAATACGCCGATTACCAATGGCTTGTCGGACCTGTTGGTCAAGCGCTGCAGCATCGAGCAGGCGATCAATACAGTCGAAGTCGACAACCTGCATTTCATCAGTCGCGGCCAGGTTCCACCCAATCCTTCAGAACTGCTGATGCACGCCAATTTTCGTGAACTGTTGGCGCAACTCAGCGAGCGGTATGACGTGGTGATCATCGACACGCCACCGTTGCTGGCGGTGACGGATGCGGCAATTGTCGGTCGAGAAGCAGGCATCAGCCTGATTGTCACGCGCTTCGGGGTGAACCCGGCCAAGGAGATCGAACTGACGATTCGTCGGTTCGCGCAAAACGGCATCGAGTTGAAGGGCGCTGTGTTCAACGGCGTCGAGAAGCGTGCGGCCAGCTCCTACGGCAATGGCTACGGCTATTACAACTACGAATACGCGTCCGACAAATCCTGAGTGTCAGCGATTGTCCTTTCCTGTTTGAAGTGGGTGAGTTGTGAAAAAAATACTGCACGTGGCAGAGACGATCAAAGGTGGCGTCGCGACGGTGATCCGTACGATTTCGGCTTCGCCCGAAGGCGACGCGGCAAACTATGAGCGGGTCTATCTGGTTCCGCAGGATCAGGAAAAAGAACTGCACGGGATTGCCGGGCATCAGATCCGCACCTTCGCCCGGACCGGCCGCAATGTGCCGTCGTTGCTGCGCTTCGCCTGGCGACTGACCCAGGTGATGCTCAAGGAAAAACCCGATGTCGTGCATTTGCACAGCACCTTTTCCGGCGTCATCGGGCGTTGCGTCTGCGTGCTGTTGCGACCTTGGCGCAAGCCGAAAATCGTTTACTGCCCGCATGCTTTTTCGTTCCTGATGGAAAGCTCGCCAACCAAGCAGAAAGCCTATGCGTGGATCGAGCGGGTATTGCAGAAGGTCACCGATGTGATCATCTGCGTCAGCCAGTACGAGCTCGACAAAGCCGCGCAGTTCGGCATCGAACGCCAGCGCATGACGCTGATCTACAACGGCATCCACCACAAGGATGACGCGCCGAAAACCACCAGTCCCGAGCCCATTCATCTGCTCTTCGTCGGCCGTCTCGATTATCAGAAAGGCTTCGACGTGTTGCTCAAGGCGTTCGCCAACGTCCAGCGCAGTGACTTGAAGCTGACGGTGGTGGGCAGTGCGGTGAATGAGGATTCGGTCGAGTGTCCGCCAATGGAAGGGGTTGAATACCTGCCGTGGGTGACGCCGAGCGAAGTCCAGGCGCTGTACCGGAAAGCCGATGCGCTGATCGTCCCGAGTCGCTGGGAAGGCTTTGCCATGGTGCCGCTCGAAGGCATGGCCATGGGCTTGCCGGTGATTGCCAGCGACTGTACGTCGCTGCCCGAGTTGGTCACTAACGAGGTGTCCGGCTACGTCTTCCCCAGCGGCGACCACCAGGCGCTGGCCGATGTGCTGAAGAAAATCCAGAAGCCGCGATTGCTCGACCTCGGCAGCGAAGGGCGCAGCATCGTCCGCGAACGCTTCAGCGCGGCGTTAATGATCCGCCAGACCTATGACCTGTATCGCGCCCCCACTTTTTAAGTAGAATTCAAGCTTATGAACGTAACGATTTTGCATGGCTACAGTGCGTCCAACTCCGGTGACGGCCTGCTCGTGGATCTGGCCATTGCCCTGGTGCAACGCAACTTTGGGGAAGATACGTCGATCAGTGTCGTGGCTTCCGATCCGGAGTCCTTCAACTACTTGCCGTACCCGCGTTTTGACGCACCGGTGATGGCAGCCAAGGGCTTGGGTCGGGTCAAGCAAGCGGTGTTTCTCAATCAGTCCTACGCGGGGCTGGCTGATCTGCTGAAGAAAACCGATTTGATCGTCGGCGTCGGTGGCGGCTACATGCGTTCCAAAAGCGCCTTCGAACACATCAAGTTGAATCTGGGCCACGCCAAGCAACTGGAAACCGCGATTCTCAGCAAAGTCCCGTCGGTGTACCTGCCGCAAAGCATCGGCCCGTTTCATGGCGAGAGCCGCAAGATCGTCGAGCATTACGCCAGTGCCGACGCCGTGTTTGTGCGCGACAACCGCTCCTCGGCGATTTTCGATGCCTGTGAAAATGTCTACCGCGCGCCGGATCTGGCGGTCCAGTCATTGGCCAGCAAAATCCTCATGCAACCCAAGTTCACCCGTTGTGCGTCTTCGCCGGCCACGGTGTGTGTGGTGCTGCGCAAACCGCCGGAGTGGAGCAAGGACAAGAAGGTCGCTTACGTGGCCAACCTGAAGTTGCTGCTGCAGCGCTTGAAGAACAAAAGCAAAGTGGTTTGCGCCGTCCAGAGCGCCGTTCGCGGCAACGATGACGGTGCATTCTATCGGGAGTTGGGGATTACCGAAGACTTGCTGCCGTTGAAGGCGACGATCGCCAAGTATCAGCCGGACCTGGTGATTTCCGTGCGCCTGCACGGCGCCATCGAATCGCTGCTGTCCGGCGTTCCGGCGTACCACATCAGCTATGAGCGCAAGGGCTTTGGCGCCTATCAGGACATGGGCGTGGAAGACTGGGTGATCAACGGCGGCGATATCGATGTCGACACCATCATCAACACGGTTTACGCGCCGAACGCACTGTCGGATTTCGGCAAGCGCCTGACCGACACCTGCCGCGAGATTGAAGCCAAAACGGTGGCCATGGACGAGATCATCAAAGGCATCGTTCGATGATATTCCGGTTGTTGCTCCGGGGCGGGGCGTTAGGCGCGAAGTTTTTGCTGGTGCTCGCCATCACCCATTACCTGGGGTATGACGCGCTGGGCTTTTACGGCGTGGTGATGGCGGCTTCGTTGATCGCCTCGAAGTTTTACAGCGTCGGCTTCAGTTCCGAAATCAATCGGCTGATCAGTGTCGAAGCCAGTTCGCGGCGAGTCGTCGACAAGGTGCTGCTGTTGTACCTGGCCGTGGGGCTGCTGTTGTCGGTGGCGACGGTGCTGATCTATTCACTGTTCCAACAGGTTGAGGCGCCGACCGCGCTGATCCTCTGCGTGACGCTGGTACTGCTCACCGAGCACCTGTCGTTCGAGATCAACTCCTTCGTGTTTTCCGCGCAGAAAGCCACGGCGGGTGCGCTGCTGTTTTTCATCAAGACCGGCCTTTGGGCGATGTTGGCGGTGGGTGGGATGATGCTCGGCTGGGTATCCGGGATCGCCAGTGTGCTGTGGTTGTGGGTTGCGGCCAACGTGCTGGTGATCGTGGCCGGTTACCTGATTGTGGTGAACGTGCACAAGGGGCGAGTGAGCGGGACGCTGGCCACGGCAACCGTGTGGAAAGCCGGGTTGCCGTTCTATCTCGGCACAGGGTTGATCGCGCTGAGTCAGTACGCCGAGCGCTTTCTGATTATCGACATCGAACCCTACGCCAGCCTCGGCAAGTACGTGTACGCCTGGTCGGCGGCCAATACCTTGCAAGCGCTGTCCTACGCGGTGGTGGCGGTGGTGGGTATTCCAGTGCTCGCCAAGCGTTTTCAGGCGGATCAACAGTCGTTCACGGTCCGGCACTTGTTCGTGAATAAATGGGTCATGCGTTCGCTGATGGTTTCCGCAATGGTGGCGGTGCTGATTTATCTGTTCTTCAACGTTGTGCTCGATTACGTCGCCACGAGCGTTCCGCGTCCGGACAACGCGATTCTCGGTGTGCTGATTTTTTCCTTTGCCCTGCGTGCGGTGGGCGACATCGTTTGGGGCGGTTTGATTGCCTCGAAAAACAGTCGTGTATCACTCGCCAGCGCGGCGATCTGCTTGTTGGTTTCGGTGCCGGTCAGTTACCTGCTGATCAAGCACTATTCGATTTACGGCGCCGCGTGGGGCAACGTTTTTGCGATCATCGTGCAGCTGGGCGTGATTGCCGTGTTGACCCGTGTAACCCGGCCGAAAGGGGCACTGGCATGGGGTTGAAACTGCCGTGCATCGAGTTTCGCGGCAAGAAACTCGATTCCTCGATTTCGTTCCTGATCCTCTTTACCGGGTTGTTTCTGTCGGTGGCCATGCCGCTGTTGATCCCCCGCGATCCGGGGCCGGATGCCATGACCTTGTGGTCGTCCTACGCCCGTGCCGACAACTGCAATTTCTGGAACCCGTTCTCGCCGGATCGTTCTTCCTACGAGTGTTCGGCGTTTCTGCTGCGGCCCACCGGGATCAATCTGACCAATGCCTGGGCCTACGGCATGTTCTGCAATTTTTTCCTCACGGCGATTCCGGTGGTGGTCTTCCGGCGCATGCCGCTGACGATTTTCGGCACGCTGTGTCTGTGGGGCGTTGTTCGCTCGTTTTTCCTTGAAAACCTGACCAAGGAAATCATTGTGTCGGTGGCGGTGTTGAGCATTTTGCTCAGCGCTTTGACGCGCAAATATCGCGGCGGCTTTTTCTTCTCGGCGGTGATCTACGGCGTGCTGATCCGGCCCTACTGGATTCTGTTTTCACTGTCCTGGGTCGGCGTCTGCGTGATGAAGAAGTACGTCTCGCGCCTGACTTTTTTCCTGATGCTGTTCCTGTTCTACCTGGCGGTCGCCACGGCGATCCAGGTGGCGCTCGGGTTTCCGGTGTCGTCGATTCGCGCCAGTAACAACGAACTGCGCACGGCGGGCGAGGAAGGTTCCAAGTCGTTGATCGTCTCGTGGCTCAGCGGCAGCGACTTCGTTTCCCAGGCGCTGGACTCGATGATCATCTTCTTCCGGTTGTCGTTCCCGGTGGAGCTGATTTTGCTGTCGGGGCCGGGGCAGGTGATCTTCGTGGCGTTGATGATCATGACCGCGTTGCTGCTGTTCAAAGTCATCACCTCGACCGATTACAAAGGCGCGACGATCCAGACCAAACCCAAGGAACTGATCGCGATTCCGTTGGCGTTTCTGCTGGTTCAAGGCCTGTTCGAGCCGGACTTTGGCTCCTTCGCCCGGCACTTCTCGATGGTGGTGCCGGTGTTGTTCGTGGGCCTGGGCTTGATGCTGCGGGCGAACAAGCCGGTGCAGGTTGAATCAAGAATTTTGAATTGAGGCAGGTGCTTTATGTCGAGCAAGAAAAAGTCCCTGGAGATCGAAACCCTGCGTGGCCTGGCGTGCCTGTTGCTGGTGCTTTATCACGTCATCGGCCCCTTGGGCGGCGGCTTGAAAATAGACCTGGGCTCGCCGTTCCGGGTGATCGCCGACTCGATGGTGTATGTGCGCATGCCGCTGTTCACCTTCATTTCGGGCTACATCTATTCCATCTACAAAATCCGCGGCAATGACTTTTCGGCGTTCTTCTCCGGCAAGGTGCGGCGGTTGATCGTGCCACTGTTTTGCGTCGGGATTCCGTTCTCCGTGTTGCAGGCGGTTGGCCCGGGCGTGAACAAAGACGTCGGTGTGATCGACGCATTGCTGTCGTTCTGGGTGCCGATCAACCACTTCTGGTTCTTGCAGGCGGTGTTCATCATTTTCATGTTCGTCGGCCTGCTGGAATGGCGTGGGCTGTTGCGCACGGCGACCCGGTTGTACCTGCTGTTTGCGTTTGCAGCGGTGGTGTTTTTGCTGCCACCGTTCAAGGTCGATGCGTTTGGCATCAACGGGGCGATTTACCTGCTACCGTTTTTCGTGGCGGGGATGATTGGCCAGGAAAAGGTTGGCGCGTTGAAGCAATCGCTCAAGGTGGTTGGCCCGCTGGTGTTCGTGGTGATATCGCTGACGCTGCTGTATGTGGCAGCAGTGGATCGTGAGTTGATCGTCGATCGCCGCAGCCTGATCGGTTTGACGGTGGGTTGCGTGTCCTGCATGGCGTTGCTGTCGAGTGACATGCGCTCGAAGTGGCTGACCTGGCTCGGCGGGTATTCCTATGCCATTTTCCTGTTCCACGTGTTGTTCGCCGCGACTTCGCGGTTTGTGCTGGGGCGCCTGGGCGTGAAAGACGAAAGCCTTCTGGTGCTCGGTGGCGTGACGTGTGGCTTGTTGGGGCCGGTGGTTCTGTCGATTGTGTTCAGTCGATTCAACTTCACCTCCGTGCTGTTTCTGGGTGAGCGTGCGGCGGCAAAAAAAACGCCGGTCAACGTCGCCCCGGTGCCCCAGACTTGATGTTTGTCCGAGGGAAGGAAGCGATGCATGTTGGCAGTTGATGACGTCCAGCCTGTTGCGGCGTCAGTGGTCGAGATTGGTGACGCTCGCGAACGGTTTGGTCAGTGGCGCGAAGGGAAGGCGGGGAAGGTTCTGTCCATCTCGGTGATTGGTGACAGCTACAGCGCCGGGCAGGATTTCTATCTGAACAAACTGGTGCAGCGGCTGGCTGGGGAAGCGGGTTTTGCAGGCCCCGGTTATGTCGGCTTCAACCACGGCGCGGCACTGGGCGGCACCCATTTCAAATACACCCGCAGCAGCGAAAAATACTTCGGCGGTGATTGGCAGGTCTCCGCGCTTGGACAGGCCAGCCCCGACAGTCGCACCCTTACCGGCCGGACTGGCGCCTGGCTGCAGATCGATGCCAATCCGACACCGGCCATCAACACGGCTGTCACCCAAGCAAAACTGCTCTACCTCGGCAATGGCGAATCCAACGAGGTGCGCTACCGCTGGAACCCTTCGCAAAACTGGCAGCCATTGACGCTGGCGGGCGAGGGTGTGCAGGAAGTGCCACTGCCAGGCACATCGGCGGCGACAGACTGGGCGTTCCGGTTGGAGGTGGTAAAAGGCGCGCCAACGTTGTTTGGCCTGTGGATGAGCAACGATCAGGGCGGCGTGCGGGTATCCAAACTCGCTGCATCTGGCGCGACGTCCGCTGACTTCTACCACAGCGATAGCCGTTGGCAGGCGCAGTGGAAGTCGGTGGCGTCGAAGATTCCCGCAGACGTCTACCTGATCATGCTGGGCGGTAACGATCAGGGTTTCGGCGTGAAACCCGAGCAATACCTGAAGAACATTCAGGGTTTGGTGGGGATGGTCCGCGAGATTCAACCGACGGCGAGCATCAATCTGATCCTGCGTCAGGACACGACGCGTTCCAGCGCTTACCCGATGTCGGCCTATGCGCAAGTGCTGGAGCCCTGGGCACGCGAGCAGCATCTGGGTTACGCCAACCTGCAATGTGCATTCGGCACCGACATCAAACGCTACACCGCCACCATGATCGGCCCGGACAAGATTCATCCGGTTCCGGCCACGGGTGGGCGGGTGATCGCTGATTTCTTTTATCGTCTGATCGTCGGTGACAACACCGGGCTATCAGCACAGGACACCTGTAGGAGCAAGCTTGCTCGCGATGGTCGTCAACGATAACGCGCGAATCCTGAAGAATTGCGGTGTCATTGAGTTTTTCGTCGGAACGCCGCCCGGAGCAAGCTGGCTCCTACAGGGTCGCCGATTCGAAGTGCTCCAGATGGGTGAGCAGCTCTGCGGTTTTAAGCGGCATCAGTTGCGTAGCGCAGCGGGTTTCCACGTTGATGATGATGGCCGGGTCGTTACAGCAAATGCGCACCCGGAATCGCCAATCGCTGAAAATCACTTTCAGTCCGTCGCGGTCATCCATCTCCAGCGCCTGCCCGCGGTAGAGCTTTTTCAGGTGAGCGAGGAGGGGATAGGGGTCGAGCATCGGCCGGCGGATGTCTCCGGAAGACGGAAACATGCCGATTCGCTCCACCAGCAGCGTGGGGCCGAGCCAGGATTCGTTGGCGCTCGGCAACCGCTGATGTCGCGATACGGAGGACATCACCCCGAGGTTGCCCACCTCCATTTCAATGAATGCCGAGAGTTTTCCAATGTTCATGGTTGGCCTGCCTGAATGAAGAGTGGGCGTCGGGTGCTGGAGCCGCCTCAGCGGCCCTTGAGGTACACGTTGTCGTAGCAGAAGTTGGTCGCCTGCAAGTAACCCTCGGCATCGCCGCAATCGAAGCGCAAACCCTTGAACTTGTAGGCCAGCACACAACCGTTCTGCGCCTGTTTCATCAGCGCGTCGGTGATCTGGATCTCGCCACCTTTACCCGGTTGGGTGTCGGCGATCAGGTCGAAGATATCGGGCGTCAGAATGTAGCGGCCGATGATCGCCAGGTTCGACGGGGCGTCTTGCGGGGCCGGTTTTTCCACCATGTTGTTGACCCGGTAGAGGCCGTCGGAGATCAGCTCGCCGGCAATCACGCCGTACTTGTGGGTCTGGTCGCGCGGTACTTCCTGGATGGCCACGATCGAGCAGCGGAATTTTTTGTAGAGCTGGATCATTTGCGTAAGGACGCCGTCACCTTCCAGGTTCAGGCACAGGTCATCGGCCAGCACCACGGCGAAGGCTTCGTCACCGATCAACGGGCGACCGCTGAGGATCGCGTGACCCAAGCCTTTCATTTCGATCTGGCGGGTGTAGGAGAAGGTGCAGGTGTCGATGAGCTCGCGGGTACCGGCCAGGAACTTCTCTTTCTCGGTGCCGCGAATCTGGTGCTCGAGCTCGTAGCTGATATCGAAGTGGTCTTCCAGCGCGCGTTTGCCCCGGCCGGTCACGATCGCCATGTGTTGCAGGCCGGCGTCCCGCGCTTCTTCAACGGCGTACTCGATCAATGGCTTGTTGACGATCGGCAGCATTTCCTTGGGCATGGCTTTGGTTGCCGGCAAGAAACGCGTGCCATAGCCGGCAGCGGGGAACAAGCATTTACGAATCATAAAAATATCCTGGACAGTCATGGAACACAGCGGGTGCGCGCAATAACGGGTGATTGCAAGTTTCAATGATTATTGAAGGCTTACTTTAATACATGAGTTGTGCCATTAGTGGCAAATAGCAATGTGCGGATAACGCAACAATGTTATGAGATGTCGGGTTGATAGTTATTGGTTATTTTTAGTCGGCATCTGTTGATAGTGGTGAGTGCAGCGGAGTGCTAATAAGTATCCCGCAATACAGTTTGGCCTGAAAAAATATTTATTGCCAGTCGTTGAACTAATTTTGTTTTGGGTTGTTGTCGCTCTTATTTGTGTGGATTGGCACGCATCTTTAATAAGAGGAGCTTGACACGCCACTTTGCACTTTTCCCACTATGGACCGCGCTATGAAAATTCTGGTAACGGGTGGAGCTGGATATATCGGTTCGCACACCACGCTCGCGCTGCTTGAAGCAGGCTATGAAGTTGTTGTGCTGGATAATCTTTGCAACAGCAGCGACGCGGCACTGAACGCGGTGGAAGCCATTTGCGGCAAAAGTGCGCTGATGATTCGCGGTGATGTGTGCGACCGGGCTTTGCTGGACCGGATTTTCCAGCAGCACGCCATTGATGCCGTCCTGCATTTTGCCGGGCTCAAGGCTGTGGGCGAAAGCGTGCAAAAACCGCTTGAGTACTACCAGACCAACGTCAGCGGCAGTATCACGCTGTGTCAGGCGATGGCCGCTGCCGGGGTGTTCCGCCTGGTATTCAGTTCATCGGCCACGGTATACGGCGCGCCGGAGCAGATGCCGATCCGCGAGGACTTCCCCACGGGCAATCCCACCAATCCCTATGGCCAATCCAAGTTGATCGTGGAAAACGTGCTGCGCGACCTGAGCCTGGCCGAACCGCGCTGGAGTATCGCGCTGTTGCGTTACTTCAACCCGATCGGTGCCCACGACAGCGGTCATATGGGCGAAGACCCCAATGGCATTCCGAATAACCTGGTGCCCTACATCAGCCAGGTGGCGGTCGGCAGTCTGCAAGAGTTGTCGATCTTCGGTAACGATTACCCCACGGTCGACGGCACCGGCGTGCGTGACTACATCCACGTCGTGGACCTGGCGGACGGCCATCTCAAGGCTTTGCAGTCCATCGCCGGGCGCTCCGGCGTTCATACCTGGAATCTGGGCACGGGCGATGGTTACAGCGTGATGCAAGTGCTGCGAGCGTTCGAGCAGGCGTGCGGTCAGCCGGTGCCTTATCGGATGAAACCGCGTCGCTCAGGGGATGTCGCCGAGAGCTGGGCCGACCCCTCCAAAGCGGCGAAAGAGCTGGGCTGGAAAGCCACACGCAACCTTCAGGAAATGATGACCGACACCTGGCGCTGGCAATCCAGTCATCCCAAGGGTTACCTCGGATGATGTCGTTTTGACCTAATGTTATTTCCAGTCAGGTTGTTAGATATCGTCGGGAAAATACACTGGCTATGCGTTTTGCAAGCCCGTAGATATAAACCTGCCGTTCGACTTTTATCAGTTGGGTAAGACTGTGAAAGAACAACGGATCTTGTTCGCACTTTTCGCGGACTTGAACTCTACCACCTCTAACGTAATGCCTGATGTCTATCAGGTTGAATGTTAGAAAGGAGTTGATATGAAGAAAGTGATGGCAATCGCCCTGTTGACGATGTTGAGCAACTGGGCGTCCGCGGTAGAAGCGCCGCTTACTGCAGCGACCAATGTATTGGGGAATGTGGCGGCGACTCAAGCCACTGCTGCCAGTACTGCAATGGTCGCCAGTGCTGTAGCGGCGTCCAACAGTGGTGGAAGTGCAAACGGCGGTACCACCGGTACGACGGGTACCACCGGTACAACCGGTACGCACAACTAACTGAAATACCTGTTGGTGCAGTACAAGGTCGCCCGACGAAAGTCGGGTGACTTTGTTTTTAGATTCGCCCTTGAATAGCGTAGTGCCATTATGACTCGTAGTTTTTCTCTTTTAATGTTGGCAAGCATCGCTTTACAAGGTTGCATGTTTTCCCCCGGCCAATACCTGAGCACCAGTGATATCACGCGCGAGGGCGCCAGCGAGAGCAGTCGGGTCGAGCTCATTCCGATCACGCCCAAGCTCATCTCCATGAACCGGGCCACGTACAAGCGCGAGTCCGTGCCGAGCGAGTTGTTGACGACCCCGGCCGAGTACCGCATCGGCAATAACGATGTGTTGTACATCACGGTCTGGGACCACCCGGAGCTGACGGCCCCCTCCGGCGCGCAACAGCAGATCGATGCCAACGGCCGTCTGGTGCGTGCCGATGGCACGCTCTATTACCCGTTCATCAAAGAAGTTCAGGCGGCCGGCAAAACGATCCAGCAACTGCGAGCAGACATCGAACAACGACTGTCGGCTTTCATCGCCGAGCCGCAAGTGGATGTCGCCGTGTTGCGTTTTTCCAGTCAGAAAGTCGTGGTGACGGGCGCCGTTTCGAAGGCCGGTCCGCAAGCGATTTCCACCAAT
Source organism: Pseudomonas sp. Irchel s3f7 (assembly GCF_900187615.1). Classification (GTDB taxonomy): domain Bacteria; phylum Pseudomonadota; class Gammaproteobacteria; order Pseudomonadales; family Pseudomonadaceae; genus Aquipseudomonas. Next base: position 40,209 of record NZ_FYDO01000041.1, read on the forward strand.
CCGCTGAGTGTGGTCGAGGCCCTCGGTACGGCCGGTATCGATACGGCGAGTGCTGACTTGTCCGGCCTGATGCTGACGCGAAACGGGCGGGTGTACACGCTCAATCTCGACACGCTCAATCAGCAGGATTCCGAGTTGCAGAATGTCTACCTCAAGGGTGGCGATCAGCTGTATCTGCCGTACAACGACAAGAAGCGCATCTACGTGATGGGCGAGGTCAATCAGCCTCGTGCACTGAGTTTCAAGACCGCGACCATGAACCTGTCCGATGTGCTGGGTTCGGTGGGTGGATTGAGTCAGACCACCTCCAACGGCAACGCCGTGTACGTCATCAGAGGGGTTGAAAACCTCGATGTGGAACCGGCAAAGGTCTATCAACTGCAAGCCGAATCACCGACCGCCATGGCACTCGCCACGCACTTTGAAGTGCGTCCCCAGGACGTCGTTTATGTCGGTCCTGCCAACGTGACTCGCTGGAACCGCTTCATCAGCCAATTGGTGCCGTCGGCATCCATTGTCGGTACGGGCGCGTCCGCGGCGAAGAACATGAGCGAAGTCAGCAGCAACAGCAATTAAGGCCGGGTCCGATCGTGAGAACGTTGAATGTTGGCGTCTGCTTGATAGCGGCCTTGATGTTGTGTGGCTGTAACCCGCTGATGGTCGCCTCGTTGACCAACCTCAAGTCAGCGGTGGTGGGACCGGATGAACTGGACGTGACAGCGGCCCAGGTGGCGGATGTCCGCTATCCGCAACTCAAACTGACCACGCCGTCCGGCTCGGGTGTGCTGGCGCTGGTGCGCGAGCGCGACGACCTGCAGTTCTGGGTCGCGTCCGGCAAGCAGGTGCTGCTGATGCGCGATGGTCTCGCGGTGCGCAGCGTCGGTCTGGGCCTGGAGGGCGATCTGGACGGGACGCGTCTTACTGACGCTTCGCCGTTCAAAAAAGGCCTTCATCAAGTGCCGGATGGTTACACCAGCCAGCGCTGGATCGATCTGTATCAAGGCCAGGAAGTCGGTGTGACGTTGAACAGTCGCTTCTCCCGCAGATCCATGGAAACCCTCGAAATCCTCAACAAGGAATACACCGTGCTACGTGTCGATGAGCAGATTGACGCCCCGGCCATCGGCCTGCGTGCGACCAATCGTTATTGGGTCGATCCCGTTGACGGTTTCATTGTGCAGAGTGAGCAGCAATTGACCTCGCAGTTGCGGGTCAAGATTGTGCAACTGACCCCTGACCGCAGGCATGTCCCTTGAAGCGGGTCAGGGCGCTATCGGCGTGCCTGCTGTTGATCACCGGCATCAGCCAGGCAGCGGTCACCGTCAGCGGTGACGTTGCCCACCCGGGCGCGGTCGACCTGCCAGCGGGCGGGCGCTTGCTCGACGTGATCAGCGTGGCGCAACCCAATGCCGAGAGTTACTGGTTGGCGGGCGTCTTGCTGCGGCAGTCCCTGGTTGAAGAACAGACCCGACTCAAGGCCGGCGTGCTGTTTGATCTGGACGTGTTGCAGCGCATGGCGATGCTCTTCGACAGACCGAGCCGGGCTGCCCTGGCGTTGCGTTTGGCCGAGGACGTCAGGCGCATGCCGGTCACCGGGCGCCAGGTGGCCGTTCTGGACCCGGTCGCCGTGGAAGTCGGGTTCGCCCGCAACATTCGCCTGGACGACGGTGACCGTCTGATCTATCCGCTGCGGGTCGATGAGGTCGAGGTGCTTGGCGCTGTCGCCGAACCTTGCCGGTTGCCCTATCAAGCGCTGCAAGAGGCCCGCGAGTACCTGCAAGGCTGTGCGCCGCTCGAGGACGCTGACGCGGATTACCTGTGGTTGATCCAGCCCAACGGCGTCTCCCGGCGCGTCGGCATTGCCCACTGGAATCGCGAGAGCGGGCAGATACCGGCCGCCGGCAGCAAAATCCTGGTCCCGGTCAAAAACGATGACCTTGATCCGCCTATCCCTGAACTGAATCAGCAGTTGGCCGAATTTATTGCCACGCAGCTGGCTGAGGTGGTTCGTTGAATTTACGTTTTGCAGCCGTATTGTTGTTTCCGTGTGGTTTGGCCTATGCAGAACCGCGTATTACCCAGAATGATTTCGGTGGCGCTGGCCTGTTGCAAACGCCGACGGCGCGGATGGCGCCGGCGGGTGAGTTGAGCCTGAACGCCAACCGCACCGATCCCTACAGCCGTTACAGCGTTTCACTTCAACCACTTGAGTGGCTGGAAGGCTCGTTTCGCTATACCGCGATCACCAACCGCCCTTACGGCCCCGAATCGCTGAGCGGCAGCCAGAGCTATAAGGACAAGGCGGTCGACCTCAAGGCCCGCCTCTGGGAAGAAACCCATTGGGCGCCCGAAGTGGCCGTAGGCTTCCGGGACATCGGCGGTACAGGCCTGTTCTCGAGTGAGTTCGTGGTGGCCAACAAGCGCTACGACAACCTTGATTTCAGTGCCGGTATTGCCTGGGGTTACCTGGGTAATCGCGGCGACTTCGAAAACCCGCTGGGCTCTATCGATGAGCGCTTCAAGACCCGACCGGACAGTGAAGGGACCGGTGACGTTAACACCGGGGCGTACTTTCGCGGCAGCCCTTCCTTTTTCGGCGGCGTGAGCTATCAGACGCCTTGGGATCGGCTCAGCTTGAAACTCGAATACGAGGGCAATGATTACAAGAACGAACCGAAGGACAACGAGATCAATCAGGACTCGCCGATCAACCTCGGCGCGGTGTTCAAAGTGACTGACTCGATCGATGTCAGCGCGGCGTGGGAACGTGGCAACACGGCGATGTTCGGCGTCACCTTTCACACCAATTTCGTCAGCCGCAAGGCACCGGCGAAGACGTTCGATCCACCGGCCGAACCCTTGCCTGCGAAGGCGCCGAGCACCGAGATGGATCAGGTCAACTGGGCCGATGTATCCCGGCGCCTGCAGCAAAATGCCGGGTACAAGATTGAGCGCATCAGCCAGCGCGATTCCGAGTTGATCGTGTATGGCGAGCAGCAGCGTTACTTCCATTCCGCCAAAGCCGTAGGCCGCGCGAGTCGGATTCTGGACAACAGCGTCAACGACGAGATCGACTGGTTCACCGTGGTGAACAAGCGCTACGACCTGCCGCTTGAAGAAACCAGCGTGCCTCGGCAAACCTTCCGCGAAGTGATCAACAACGAGGAGCCGCTGCAAACGCTGCACCGCACGACTGAGATCAATCCGGCGATGCCACACAACGAGAAAACCCTCTACACCGAAGCGATGCAGCCATTCGCTTATGGCGTCGGGTTGGGCTTCAAGCAGAACGTGGGTGGCCCTGATGGCTTGCTCTATCAATTCAGCGCCGACGCGGACGCCGAGTACCGGTTCAACCGCAACACCTGGTGGAGTGGCTTGCTCAGTGCCAACCTGATCAACAACTTTGACAAGTTCACCTATGACGCACCCAGCGGCTTGCCGCGTGTGCGCACGGACTTGCGCCAGTACATGACCACCTCCGATGTCACCATGCCGCTGTTCCAGGTCAGCCATGCCGAACAGTTGGACAAAGACCTGTATGGCATGGTGTACGGCGGCTATCTGGAGTCGATGTTTGCCGGTGTCGGGGGCGAGGTGCTGTTTCGTCCGACCGGTGAGCGCTGGTCGTTGGGGGCGGACCTGAACTACGTCCGTCAGCGTGAGTTCGACCAAGGGTTTGGTTTGCGTGATTACTCGGTGGTGACCGGTCACATCACCGGCTACACCGACTTGCCCCACGATACGCTGGCAGCCATCAGCGTCGGGCGTTACCTGGCCGGCGACTGGGGCGGCACGCTGGACATCTCGCGGGAGTTTTCCAACGGCGTACGGTTTGGTGCCTGGGCAACCATCACCACCGCAACCGGCGCGGAATACGGCGAAGGTAGTTTCGACAAAGGCATCTACCTGTCCATTCCGTTCGACGAACTGATGAGCATGTCGACCATGCGCCGCGCCAACCTCGTCTGGTCACCGCTGACCCGGGACGGCGGCGCACGGCTCAATCGCAGCTACCAACTGCACTCCATGACCGACAGCCGCGACGACGACATGTTCTACCGCAACTTCGGCAAGATCACCGAGTAACCTGTAGGAGCGAGCCTGCTCGCGATGGCGCCAACACATTCAGCATTGATGTCGACTGACCCAACGCCATCGCGGGCAAGCCACGCTCCTACAGTGTTTTTTTGGAAAACCGAAGATCCAGGCAATCCCCCAATCCCCTGTAGGAGCGAGCTTGCTCGCGATGGCGCCAGTACATCAGCATTGATGTCGACTGACCCAACGCCATCGCGGGCAAGCCACGCTCCTACAGTGTTTTTTTGGCAAACCGAAGATCCAGGCAATCCCCCAATCCCCTGTAGGAGCGAGCCTGCTCGCGATGGCGTGGGTAAATCCAGCATTGATATCGACTGACCCGACGCCATCGCGGGCAAGCCGCGCTTGTATGTTTAGACTTGAAGGGGTGGGTGGGACTAAAGCCTCGCTTCTGACTCTGACCAGTACAGACCGTGGGAGACATCGTCCCACCCCTTCACCTAATGCGCCGATAAGGAATGCATCGGCTC
>NZ_FYDO01000021.1 GCF_900187615.1 Pseudomonas sp. Irchel s3f7
GGGCTGGAGCACAATCTACGTCACAGGCATAAAGCCTAAGGAGCTGCACGGCTTCCAGAACCCTCCCTCGATGATCAGTCGAGAACTATCGCTCCTGATGGAGCGATAGTCGAGATACAAGGAGCTGGCTTGCCAGCGATTGCTATGGATCATTCAACATTGAAGTTGACTGATACACCGCTTTCGCTGGCAAGCCAGCTCCTACAGGGGATCGACGGAGTTCTCAGGCGGGCCAATGCCGCTCAAACACCGGCGCCAGCACCGGGTGCCGGTCAATCCGTTCCAGCCAGGCAAAAAAACCGGGGCGGGCATTGCGCAAATGCTCGCGGCTGCCCGCCCACCGCGATATCACCGCCGCCAGCACATCCAGCGCCCGGGGCGTCTCACTGCCCAGATAAAGATCCCCCGAAAACTGATCGGCAAACACCTCCCAGCTCCAGTGCAAGCGCTGTCGGGCACCGGCCATGAGATTCTGCCTCGACGATTCATCGGCCACCGCCAGCCAGCGCTCGGGGTAATCGATGATGCCGATGGCGGCATAGCAATTGGTGACGATGTACGTCATGCCCCGAATGGCCTGGTCACGCTCGGCCGGGTCTTCCGGCAACAGCCCCGACGAGGGAAACGTCAGGCCGAGGTGAATCAGAATCGCCGCGCTCTCGGTCAGGACGCCGCCGTCGGGCCGTTGCAGCGTCGGGATCTGCTTGAGCGGGTTGAGCTTCTCAAGCGCGTGGGCCGCTTCTGGCGATACCTCAACGTCAATGAATCGATAAGGAATCTCGCAAAGCTCCAGTGCAGCCTCAATCGCCGCCGCACCGGAATTCTGATGGCCGTAGAGCTGGTACATAAACATCTCCTTGCGGACCGGGTGAGCCTGGACGCCAGCTATCCAGTGTAGAAGCCGTCGCCGTCACCGCCGTGACCATCCGACGACCGCACCATCACGCTCACCGGAGGTATCGCGCAGCGCCCATCATTGCCATGAAACGCCAAACCCTTCTCGGCATCGCTTTCTCGGTTTGTGCAGTTAACGCTTTCGCTGCAACGTCTACTCACCCGGTTGTCGCTGAAGGCGGCTCGGATCGTCTGATTGAAAACCGCGCTGCCTGACTGGATGTACCGATAGCCTCGACCGCTCCTACAATTTTCCGGCCCGCGTCATGCAACGTTGATAACGCTCATCGACCCGTTTGGCGAACCACGCCGTGGTGAGTTTGCGGGTGATTTTCGGGCTTTTCAGCACAATCCCCGGCAACACCGCACGCGGTAACGTCCGCCCCTCTGCCTGTTCGGCCAGTTCGAAAACCCGCTGATACAGCGTGGTGTCTTCGAACGCCAGGCTATTGCCCTTCTCCAGTTGATCGCGAATCGTCGGATTACGCATGTCCAGGCGCTTGCCGAGGCTGCGCACGGCCAGCTCCGTGGTGCCGGGCATGATCGAATCGTGGCGAACCAGATCACCATCCAGCGCCAGCGTAATTCCCGAAGCACGGCTCACCGCGTTCTGAAAAGCAGCATTGCGACTGGCGTACCAACCGGCGTTGAAATCGGCGAAGCGATACAACGGCTGTTGATAGCTGACCGGGTAACCGAGCAGATGGGCGATGCCGAAATACATGCCGCCACGCCGGGTGAACACTTCATGGCGGATCGAGCCATCCACCGGGTAGGGATAACCCTTGGCGTGTTGCTCGGCAAAATCGATGCTGACCTGCATTGGCCCACCGGTGTGCACCGGGTTAAAGCCGCCGAACAGGGTCTTGCCCATGGGCACCATGCCGATGAAGTCATCGAAAATCGCGCTCAACTGCTTTTCACTGCGCGCCGCATTGAGGCGATCGTTGTAGGTTTTGCCGGTGGGTGAATTGAGCCGCAACGCACCGCTGACCAGTAACCCCGGGATGTGTGCCGTGGCGGCACGACGGTCGATTTCCTCACGGGCGATCTTGCCCAGGCCCGGTACAGACGGGTCGACCTGAAAGGTCGATTCCTGCTCAGTCACGGCCAGTACCGAACACAGGTTCTGAGTGCTCGGGTAAATGTCTTGCGCGGCAAATGCCGCATAGATATCCGTGGCCCAGCCCTGGCGGTCGACGGTCTTGGCCGGCAGTAAACGCACGATCTCGGCGCGCACCTCGGCGGGCTTGCGCGGTGCAGGTTCCTGGCTCCGCTGACCGGCGCAACCGGCCAGTACCAACAACGCGGCAACGCTTGTAATCAATCGATTGGCTTGCATGTAGCTCCATCAAATCCGTTAAGCCGCCGTCACCATACGACCAATGGCCGATTTGTGCACAGGCAGAAATTTCCTGTGTACCTCGCAGAAAGCGCATAGCACAACGTTACTGAGAACACCTACCATTTGCGTCTGGAGTCGCATTTGCGCAAGGAGATTCGCGCCGCCCCTTTTTCCAATCGGCCGCGCGCCGCCTCAGGATCGAAACATGACCACTCCAGCCCGACTCCGCGTGCCCTTTCGTGCGACGCTACTCGCGCTTTTTTGCTCCCTGTCCGTGACGGCGCATGCCGAAACGCCTGAAGCGCCCGAAACCCAGGGCAAGCCGCTGATGCTCGGTGACGTCAATGTCAACGCCCAGGCACCGACAGCGTCCGACCTGCCCCCGGTGTACGCCGGTGGTCAGGTTGCACGCGGCGGCCAACTGGGCGTGCTGGGCAATCAGGACATCATGGACGTGCCGTTCAACATGACGGCCTACACCGAAGAATTGATCCGCGACCAGCAATCCGAAACCATCGGCGACGTGCTGCTCAATGATTCATCGGTGCGTCAGGCTTCCGGATATTCCAACCAGGCCCAGACCTTTATGATTCGTGGCCTGCCCCTCAATGGCGACGACATTTCCTTTAATGGCCTGTACGGCATCCTGCCGCGACAGATCGTTTCCACCGATGCCCTGGAACGTGTCGAAGTGTTCAAAGGCCCGAACGCCTTCATCAACGGTGTAACCCCGACCGGTTCCGGTATCGGCGGTGGCGTCAACGTGCAACCCAAGCGCGCCGGTGATGAACCGTTGCGTCGTTTCAGCACTGACATCAGTGATGACGGACGCATCGGCGAACACCTGGATATTGGTCAGCGCTTCGGCGAGGACAACCAATTCGGCGTACGCCTCAACCTGTCGCAACGCGAAGGCGATACCGCCATCGACGATGAAAACCAGCGCTCCAAACTGTTGGCCCTCGGCCTCGACTACCGTGGCGATGCCCTGCGTGTTTCCGGTGACTTCATCTATTCGAAAGAACGCATCAACGGTGGCCGCAGCTCGGTAAACCTTGGCGACACCACGCACATCCCCGATGCACCGTCGGCCGATACCAACTATGCGCAAAAGTGGGGCTTCAGTGAGATCGAAGACACCTTCGGCATGTTGCGCGCCGAATATGACCTGAACGACAGCTGGACCGCCTACGCTGCTGCCGGTGCCAAGCATACCCGTGAAGTCGGCAACTTCGACTCCACCACGCTGGTGGGCAACGATGGCAGCTCGGTGACCAGCGGCTCGTACATTCCGCACAATGAAGACAACAGCAGTGCCATGACCGGCCTCAATGGCAAATTCGCCACCGGGCCGGTCACCCATAAACTCAACTTCGGCCTGGCTGGGATCTGGACCCAACAGCGCAACGCCTACGATTTCGACCAGAATGATTACTCGAATAACATCTATCACCCGATCGACGTTCCGGCGCCAGGCGGCGGTTTCTCAGGCGGCGACCTGGGTGATCCGGGCATTACCGGCAAAACCTTCATGCGCAGCGTCGCCGTGTCCGACACACTGGGCTTTATCGATGATCGCCTGCTGATCACACTCGGCGCACGCCGCCAACAGTTGGTCGTCCAGGGCTACGACTACGACACCGGTAGCCGCACGTCCAACTACGACGAATCGATCACGACCCCGGTGTACGGCATCGTGTTCAAGCCGTGGGACCACGTGTCGTTCTACGCCAACCGTATCGAAGGGCTGGCCCAGGGTCCGACGGCACCGACCACTTCAGGCTCGCGGGTCGTGGTCAACGCCAACGAAGTCTTTGCCCCGACACGTTCCAAACAGATCGAAGCCGGCGTCAAGGTCGACATGGGCACCTACGGCGCAACGCTCGGTGTGTACCGCATCGAACAACCGGCTGACGGTTATACCCAGATCATCGACGACACCACTGCGGTGTTCGTTCAGGACGGTGAACAGGTCAACAAAGGCGTGGAGCTCAACGTGTTCGGCGAACCCCTCGACGGTCTGCGGGTAATCAGTGGCGTGACCGTGATGGACACTGAGCTGAAGCAGACACAGGACGGCCTCAACGACGGCAATCAGGCCATCGGCGTGCCGAGCTTCCAGTTCAATGCCAACGTCGATTGGGACGTGCCCGGCCTGCAAGGCGTGACCCTGAGCGGACGGATGCTGCGCACCGGCGGCCAGTACGCCGACGCCGCCAACAACCTCAGCCTGCCGACCTGGAACCGCTTCGATGCCGGTGCCCGTTACGCGTTCAAGGTCCAGGAAAAAGACGTGACCGTGCGCTTCGGCGTGGAAAACGTCGCCAACAAGAGTTACTGGGAATCGGCCCAGGGTGGCTACCTGACCCAAGGCGAACCACGCTCGGCGAAGCTGTCGGGCACCATCGATTTCTAACCGCCAATCCCCGGCGAGCAGCAAAGATCCCTGTAGGAGCGAGCTTGCTCGCGATGGACTCAAGCACACCGCGTACATCCAGAAAGTGCGCGTCATCGTTAGCGTCCATCGCGAGCAGGCTCGCTCCTACATATGTTTTCCGTTGGGCGCACAACTGCGCTGGGGTTTTCCACTGGGCCATACTTGTCTCACGAGCAAGGAGGACAGGCCCATGCAACGTAGCGACGTGTTGATTACCGGTGCCGGCCCCACCGGGTTGGTGCTGGCGTTGTGGCTAAGCAACCTCGGCGTGCGCGTGCGGATTATCGACAAGGCCTCGGCGCCCGGCACCACGTCCCGGGCGTTGGCGGTGCAAGCGCGGACGCTGGAGTTGTATCGCCAACTCGGCCTGGCCGACGCCATCGTGCAGCACGGCCATCGCGTGGCGGCCGCCAATTTCTGGGTCAAGGGTGAGCCCATCGCGCGCTTGCCGCTAAGCCGTATTGGCGAAGGCTTGACGCCCTACGCCTTTCTCGAAATCTTCCCGCAAGACGAACACGAACGGCTGCTGATCGACCGCCTCGAAACCTTCGGCATCACGGTTGAGCGCAACACCGAGTTGCTGGGTTTCGAGGAAACCGCCGACGGCATCACCGCCACCTTGCGCCTGCCCGACGGTCAGCAAGAAACCTGCCAGGCCTGCTACCTGGCTGGTTGCGATGGTGCCCGCTCGATTGTGCGCAAGACGCTGGACACTGGCTTTCCCGGTGGCACCTATCAGCAGATTTTCTATGTCGCCGACGTGCAGGCCAGCGGCCCGACGTTCAATGGCGAATTGCACGTGGATCTGGACGAAGCGGACTTTCTCGCCGTGTTCCCGCTGGCGGGTTCGGGCCGTGCGCGCCTGATCGGTACTGTGCGCGATGAACGTGCCGAACACGCCGAGACCCTGCGTTTCGAAGACGTCAGCAGCCGGGCCATCGAGCACATGAAGGTCAGGATCGAGCAACTGAACTGGTTCTCGACGTACCGCGTGCATCATCGGGTGGCGGATCACTTTCGCACTGGACGCGCCTTTTTGCTCGGTGATGCCGCCCACGTGCACAGCCCCGCGGGCGGCCAGGGCATGAACACCGGGATCGGCGACGCCATCAACCTGGCATGGAAACTCGCCGCTGTGCTGAGCGGCGGCGCCGAGGCCAGACTGCTCGACACCTACGAACCCGAACGCATCGCGTTCGCCCGCAAACTGGTGGCCACCACCGACCGGGTGTTCACTTTCGTCACAGCCGAAGGGCGCATGGCCGACTTGCTGCGCACCCGTCTGGCGCCCTTCCTGATTCCGAAAATGGCCTCGTTCGAGACCTCCCGCGAATTCCTGTTTCGCACGGTGTCGCAAATCACCCTGAACTATCGCGGCATGTCGCTAAGCAGTGGCGTCGCCGGGCATGTGCATGGCGGCGACCGCTTGCCCTGGGCTCACGATGGCGAGGGGGATAATTTTGAATCGCTGAAGTGCCCGGTCTGGCAGGTGCATGTCTACGGAGACACCAGCGACGCGATGATTGACTGGTGTCACGAACACCATTTGCCACTGCATGTGTTCGGCTGGCGCCCGGCGTTTGAAACCGCAGGCCTTGGGCGTAGCGGGTTTTATCTGTTGCGGCCGGACACTTACGTGGCGATTGCCGAGACGTGTTCTGACCCAAAGGTGATCGAGCGGTATTTCCATGATCACGGGATCCGGCCGTTTTTCGGCCCTCCCTGAATCACCGCGCCCCCCTGTAGGAGCTGGCTTGCCTGCGATGAGGCCGGAACATCCAACATCACGATTGACTGATCCGACGCCATCGCGAGCAAGCTTGTTCCTACAGGAAAGGTGTTTAACTGGAAACGGGACTTGGAATCTGTAACCCGCGCACCACCGCCGGCCGCGCCAGGAAGCGCTCCAGTACCCGTGTGACGTTGGGGAAGTTCTGAATGCCCACCAGATCGCCGGCTTCATAGAAACCGATCAGGTTGCGCACCCAAGGGAAGGTGGCGATGTCGGCAATGGTGTAGCGCTCGCCCATGATCCAGTCGCGACCTTCGAGACGTCCGTTGAGCACACCGAGCAGGCGTTTGCTTTCTTCGACATAGCGGTCGCGGGGACGCTTGTCTTCATAGGCCTTGCCGGCGAATTTGTTGAAGAAACCGAGCTGGCCGAACATCGGGCCAATGCCGCCCATCTGGAACATCAACCACTGGATGGTTTCGTACCGGGCAGCCGTTTCCTGAGCCAGCAACTGCCCGCTCTTGTCCGCCAGGTAAATCAGAATCGCCCCGGATTCGAACAGCGCCAAAGGCCGGTCATCCGGGCCATGGGGATCGAGGATGGCCGGGATTTTGTTGTTGGGGTTCAGCGACAGGAACTCGGGGGACATCTGGTCATGGGTGTCGAAACTGACGCGATGCGCCTCATAGGGCAGGCCGATTTCTTCGAGCATGATCGAGACCTTGACGCCGTTGGGGGTCGGCAAGGAGTACAGCTGAATCCACTCCGGGGACTGGGCCGGCCATTTTCGAGTGATGGGGAACGCAGACAAATCGGTCATGGGAAGGATCCACGAGAAAATTGAGAATGCCGATCATAAGGGAGAAAAAGCGGGTTGCGACGCCTGGCGCCATGAAGATCCCTGATAGTGAAGATCAACAGAGATCACATGCTTTTCACACCCGTCGCTGTACGGTGTCCATAAATCCGCAACATCCTGTCGATAACCTACACTGCAACCCGTTGCTGGTTACCGGTAAATTGCTGCGCTCTTGGCCGGTATCGAACCAAATGGGTGTCAGAGGACTCTGAGCACCACCCCTTTGGAAAACGGACCGGTTCAACGACATGGAAAACACCCAACGCAGGAAACGTGTGGTGTAAAGGTTTGTCAGCCTTAACCGATTTGCGCTGAAGAACCTTATTCGATGATGAACCCGCTGAAATTCGCCAAACGTCTTAAACATCGCGCCTACATTCTGCTGCCCGCCTTGGTGGCGGTCAGTGCGTTGTTTCTGGTACTGGAATCCAGCTATACCCGCGCCCATCCGATGGATGGCACGCAGACGCTGGTGTTCTTGCGTCACGGTGAAAAACCCGCCGGTGGTCTCGGCCAGCTCAATTGCCAGGGCCTGAACCGCGCCATCGACCTGGCCACCCTGCTCCCGGAAAAGTTCGGCAAGGCCGATTACGTGTTCGCCGCGAACCCGACGCGCAACGTCGAGGAAGGTGAGCTGGACAACTCCTACAGCTACATCCGCCCCCTGATGACCATCAGCCCCAGCGCCATCAAGCTGGGCTTGCCGGTGAACATCAACTTCTCGGCCAATGACACCAGTGATCTGGCCGATGAATTGCTCCACGACAAGTATCACAACTCGGTCATTTACACCGCTTGGTCCCACGGTTATCTGCCGGAACTGATCAACAAGGTCGCCGGGGAAGCCATCGGCAAGAAAGTGAAAATCACCGATGACTGGAAATCCAGCGACTATGACTCGCTGTATGTGCTCACCCTGACCTGGCACAACGGCAAGGCCAGTTTGCAGAGCCATACCTATCAGCAGGGGCTGAACAATGGGCAGGAGACTTGCCCGACCTGAGTTTTGCGTTGTTTGACCGGGCGTCATCGCGAGCAAGCTCGCTCCTACAGGGATCTTCAGTGAACGAAGAACCCCTGTAGGAGCGAGCTTGCTCGGATGAGGCGGGAAAAAACACCCTCAACTTTTCTGGCTGACCCGCTCCCGCAAATACTCAAGCACCGCCCCGCGCTCCCCGGCAAACTCGATCCGCGACCCTTTCTTCTCCCGCTGAAAGGCATACATCGGGTCGTAGTACTCGCGCAGCAACCCTTCGATCCAGCCCCGGTGCAAATCCACCGCACCGCTGCGCCCCTGCTCGGCCAATGCGTCTTCCATCAAGATCAGCATCCGCCGGTGACGTTCGCCGCCCAGGCGTTTCTGCACATTGTTCAGGCTCTCGAGCAAGCGCTCGGCGAACAGCGCAAAACCTTGATCGCCATGCACGTCGATGAACTCCGCGCACAAGTCCACCACGTAATCGCGCAGGATCCGCTCGACCCGCCCTTCCAGGCTGTCTTCCAGCCAGACCATCGGAAACTGCTGCATGCCCTGAAACAGCGGCAATGGCAGCGCGCAGCTGCCGACGGCGCGGCTCTCGTCTTCCAGCACGAATTGCTCGATGCCTTGGGCACGTTTTTTCAGCACGTCCACGGCGAGGCGGTTTTCAAAGTCGATGTTGGAGGGTTGCCCGGTGGCGCGCTTGCCGAAGCTGGAGCCACGGTGATTGGCGTGGCCTTCAAGGTCCAGCCCGTTGCGCAGTTGCGTCAGCACTTCGGTCTTGCCGGTGCCGGTCATGCCGCCCAGCAGGACGAAATCACACTGGGCAATCGCTTGATCCAGCGTATCGAGCAGGAAGGTGCGCATGGCCTTGTAGCCGCCGCCGACACGCGGGTACTCGATGCCCGCCTCGTCCTTGAGCCACTGCTGGACAATCTGTGAGCGCAGCCCACCACGGAAACAATACAAATAGCCGTCAGGGTGCGCCCGGGCAAAATCGGCCCAGGCCTGGATGCGTTCGGCCTTGATGGCGCCAGACACCAACTGATGTCCCAGCACGATGGCCGCCTGCTGACCGTGTTGCTTGTAGCAGGTGCCGATGCGTTGCCGCTCGTGATCGTTCATCAGCGGCAGGTTGACCACCCCGGGAAACGAACCCTTGGAAAATTCGACCGACGCACGGGCGTCCATCATCGGCCGGTCGTTGAGAAAGATGTCGCGGTAATCGGTGCAGTCGGCAAACATCAAAACACCTCGACCGCGTTGCTCTGTCGCTCGACCAGTTCACCGATGGGTTCCAGGTTCAGACCCAGTTCGGCAGCCACGGCGAGGAATTGCTCGTTGCCCTCGGGCGTTACGGCAATCAGCAAGCCACCGCTGGTCTGCGGGTCGCAAAGCACGCGTTTGTGCAGTTCCTGAAGACGGCCGAGCTTGCTCGCATAGCTGTCGAAGTTGCGCAGTGTCCCGCCCGGCACACAGCCTTGTTCGAGGTAGTATTCGACCCCCGGCAGGCGCGGCACACGGTCATATTCAATACGCGCGGTGAGCTGACTGCCGTCCGCCATTTCCACCAGGTGGCCGAGCAGGCCGAAACCGGTGACATCGGTCATCGCGGTCACGCCGTCGAGCTTGCCAAAACGGCTACCGGGTTTGTTCAGGGTGCACATCCAGTCACGGGCCAGGCCAATGTCGCTGTTGCGCAATTTGCCCTTCTTTTCGGCCGTGGTGAGGATGCCGATGCCCAAGGGTTTGGTGAGGTAGAGCAAGCAACCGGCGGTGGCCGTGTCGTTGCGTTTCATGTGGCGTTTTTCTACCAGACCGGTCACGGCGAGGCCAAAGATCGGCTCCGGCGCGTCGATGGAGTGCCCACCCGCCAACGGAATGCCCGCCGCGTCGCACACCGAACGCCCGCCGCGAATTACTTCCCGGGCAATCTCTGGCGCCAGCACGTTGACCGGCCAGCCCAGAATCGCAATCGCCATCAACGGATCGCCGCCCATGGCGTAGATGTCGCTGATGGCATTGGTGGCGGCAATACGCCCGAAATCGAATGGATCATCGACGATTGGCATGAAAAAGTCGGTGGTCGAAACCACACCGCGTTCTTCATCGATGGCGTACACCGCCGCGTCATCACGCGAGGCATTGCCGACCCAGAGCTTCGGATCAAGGTTCTGCGCCCCGCTACCGGCCAGAATCACTTCCAGTACTTGAGGGGAGATCTTGCAACCGCATCCAGCGCCGTGGCTGTATTGGGTCAGGCGAATTGGTTCGCTCATCAGGGGAGCCTCATGGGGTCAATGAGGCCGATTCTAACAGAGCGAGGCATACGCAAGGCGTTACGCAACCACGGACCCTGTGGGAGCGGGTCAGGGCAGCAGGATCACTTTATCGCCACGTCCCTGATTCACCTCGGCATAACGCTCCAGCCCTTCGGCCAATGGCGACTCCAGCAACCCTTGTGGCAATGGCAACAAATCCTCATCGAAGAACTTGCCGAACTGATCGAGCATCGCCGCGCAGGCCTGCACGCCATACAACAACGAATTGATCCCGACCACCGAGCCGCCCTTGCGATACAAACCCAGGGCTGGCAATTGCACATGACCGTCCACCGGCGCGGCAATGATCGCAATACGGCCGAAGGTTGCCAGGGCCGCAACCGATGCAGGCAGCCAGAAACCGGTGGTGTCGAAAATCACTTCGGCGCCACCGGCATACACGGCGTTGACCTGCGCGCCGAGGTCTTCAGGCTTGTCCAACTGAATCGTCTGATAACCCTGAGCCTGCAAGTCCTTGACCTGTTCCGGTCGTCGCGCCGCTGCCAGCACCCGGGCGCCCCGCACCTTGGCCAGCGCCAGCGCGGCACTGCCGACCGCCCCGCCACCGATCACCAGCAACGTTGTCCCGGCCGTTACCAGGCTGCGCTCCAGCGCATCCCATGCCGTGGTGTAAGGCACGCCGAGGCTGGCGGCCTGGGCGAAACTCAGGTGAACAGGCTTGAGCGCCACGCCATTGGCCGGCAATTTGACGAACTGCGCATGGGTGCCGTCGGCAAAAAAGCCCAGCTGCCGCCCGGTGCCCCAAACCTCCTGACCGATCAACGCCTGCGGGCCTGCCACCACCACGCCGGCAAAGTCACGTCCCGGGATGCGCGGCAGCGTGGTGTAGGGAAAGCGCCCCAGCACATTCTTCACATCGCTGGGGTTGAGGCCCGCGGCCTTGATCTCGACCAGCACTTCATCGGCGCCAGGAACGGGCGTGGCCACGTCAACGTAGCGCAGGGCCGAGAGGTCGCCGGTTTTATCGAACTGCAATGCTTTCATGGGTACATCCATCGAACAGGGATGTACCGATTCTAGAGATCAGTGTCGGCGAGCATCGGCCAAGTGCTTCTGAATATCGGCCAAAGCATCGTTTCAGCCGTGGCATTGCGCCAAGGCAAACTGCGAAGGCGTGCCCCCCAGTTCCCGGCGGAACATGTCGCTGAAGCTGCTCGGCGAATAGCCCAACGCCCGGGCAATCGCACTGACCGGCACGCCCTGAATCAGCTCGGCCACCGCCGTCACCAGTTGCACCTGACGCCGCCACTCGGCGAAGCCCATGCCCAGACCGTCCTTGAACAACCGCGCCAGGGTGCGCACGCTGGCCCCGGCGTTTTCTGCGTGCTGCTCGAAGGGAATGTCCAGCGAAGGCGCGGCCATGACCGCCTGACACAGATTCATCAGCCGTCGGTCGGAACCGTCCGGCAGCGGGATTTTCAGCTGTGAGCGTTTCGCTCGCTTGAGTTCCAGCAACGCCAGGCCCACCAATGCCTCGTAATACTCCGGCGCACCGTCGTCGCCCTGCTCCACCAGGCCGACGATCAGCTCGCGCAGCAACCCGCCGACTTCGATGACCTGCACACTGTCATCCAGCGTCGCCGCCAGGGACGGGCGCAGGTAGATGTTGCGCATTTGCAGGTCCGACACCACGCGAATCCCGTGGGGAACGCCGGGCGGCAACCAGACGGCCCGTTGTGGCGGGACCACCAATGCCTCGTGCGGCGTCTCGACCCACATCACGCCGCTCATCGCATACAGCAGCTGCCCCCAGACATGCTCATGGGGCTCGATGAACAACCCGCGCGGGTAGGTGCGCGCCAGCGGTTGCACGGGCACAGCGGTGTCACTCAGGTCGGGTGGCGTTGCGAGGGCCATGGTCAATGATCAGGGATTGGAGGAGGCTCCATGGTAGCGAGGCGACGAACCGGCCGCCACCGCCCGGCAATCCGAAGGAATTTTCCGGGTGGCAAACGATCCTTCTATGTACAACAGGGAGGAGCAGAGGCTTTATGAACAGCGCAAAACTTTTCGTCATTGAATACACCCTCCATGGCGCACCCAAGTCGTTCATTATCCGTCTGGATAAACTGGACAACGCGGATGCCTGGCATTGGGCGAGTTGTGATGCGGGGGTGGGGCGAATCCCTCGTTTTGGCCGTGAGAAGGTGCAAAAGACCAGCAAACCGATGGCGGAGAAATTCGGGGTAGAGAACGTCAAGTGGCGTTCGGCGAACTAGCGCCCGGCAACCATCGGGAAATGGAGCCTGAACAGGCTCCACTTTCATTCAGGCGGTCAGTGGGCACACTTGCATCCTTGATGGACACATTCTTCACCGTGCTCGTGGTGCTTGGCGCAGGCTTCACAGCAATAGTGCTTGCCGTGTCGCACAATCGGATGCTCGCCGAGCTTGCAGTTGCATTTCGGACAATCGCAGGTGCGGTCATCAGTCATGGAGTCGACTCCTCTGGGTGGTGGTCGTCGGGGTCTCGACAATGCGACCCGTAATACCAGTGTAGAAGTCGGACGCAAAGGCGCTAAGTCACCCCTGGCGCACACTGCTGCGATACATGAACACCAGGGCCAGGCCCAGACAGACCATCGCAAGCAGCCGGCTACTGGATAACTCGATCGCCGGATTGCCCAGCCAGCCAAACTGGTCGATCAGCATGCCCATCCCCAACTGCCCGACGATCACCGCGACGGTCGCCACCGCGGCCCCCACTCGCGGGACAGCTGCGACCATCACCACCATGTAAACCACGCCGAACAGCGCCCCGCCGAGTTGCCATTTCGGTACATCCAACAGGCTTACCGCATGGGCCGGTTCAAAAAACAGAACCAGCAACCCGGTGCTCACGGCGCCCACCACAAAGGTCAGCAAACTGCTGCGCAAGACGCCCACGGTTTCACCGAGACGACCATTGATCGCCGCCTGCACACTCAACACCGCACCGGCCGCAACCACCACGGACAACAGAATTATCAGATTCATCATCAGCCCCGTGCGATCAAGACAAGTGCCGCGACGATCAGCAGCAAGGCCAACCAACGCTCAGCGTTGATCTTCTTCCGGGTGGCACCGAACCAGCCGAAGTGGTCGATCAACACACTCTTGCCGACCTGCCCGGACAGGATGGCGATCATGGTCATTGCAATGCCGATATGCGGCGTGGCCAGGGTCAGCACCACCACGTACATCGGCCCGAGGAATCCGCCGATCAATTGCCAGCGCGGCAACTGACTGAAGGCAGGACCGCGTTGTGGACCGCTGAACAACAACAGCAAAAACAGAATCGCCGAACCGACACCGAAAATGCTCAACGTTGCCCACAGATGCCCGACCTGCCCACCCAATGGTCCGAGCAACCCGGCTTCTACGGACAAACCCATTCCGGCAAGGATCACCAGTGGCAACAGCAGCAAGCGCAGACCGGGGCTGACGGCCGTTGCCGGCATCGCACCCACCTCCAGGGTTGAAGAAGACTGCATGGAAAATTCCTGTGAAAGTGAACAATGGCGCGCATTATCGATTGGCGAAGCTGTGCGATAAATGGGAGCATCCTGACAACACTTTTGCGCAACTCGCACAGCAGGACTTCTTATGCGCGGCCTCAATGAACTGGGATTCAAGGCACTTCGGCTGTTCGTCGCGGTGCTCGATCATGGCAGTTTTTCCGAAGTGGCTCGCCGCGAGGGCCTGGCGCCCTCTTCGATCTCCCGGCAAATCCAGTTGATGGAGCAGGCCCTGAACCAGCAATTGCTCTACCGTCACACCCGCGCCGTCACACCCACCGAAGCGGGGCGCGTGCTCGGTCAGCATGCGCGCCTGGTGCTGGTGCAATTGGAGGAAGCCGAACAGGCGTTGCAGGAACAGCAAAGCGAACCCAGTGGACTGGTGCGCATCAATGCGCCAGTGGTGTTCGGTCAACGGCACCTGAGCCCGTGGCTGGGGCGGTTGTGCGAGCGCTACCCGAAACTGCAGCTGGATATCCAGCAGACCGATCACTATGTCGACCCGTTGCAGGAAGGCGCTGACCTGCTGTTTCGCATCGGTCCGTTGCACGACTCAAGCATGCAGGCGCGGATTCTGGCCCCTCATCGCTTTCAGGTGGCGGCGAGTCCCGCGTACCTCAAACGGCATGGCACGCCACAACATCCCGCCGAACTCGTCGCTCACCACTGCCTGGCGTACAAAGGCGCGACCGGTCAGCAGCGCTGGTTTTTCCGCCAGGCTCAGGAGTGGACCGCTTATTCGGTAAAAGGCCCGATCACCGGTAACCACGCCGACACACTGACCCAAGCCGCCGAGCAAGGCCTGGGGCTGGTGATGTTTCCGTCATGGTTGATCGGCGAGGCGGTACGCGACGGCACGTTGGTACCGGTGCTGGAGGATTATCAGGTGTCCAACAGTCTGGAGCCGCAACAGATCGCCGTGCTTTGGCCGGGCAGCCGGCGTTTGTCGGTGAAGGTCAGGACGGTGATCGATTTCTTTGTGGAGTGTTTTGGTGACGTGCCGTATTGGGACAGACCCTGACGGCTATACCTGTAGGAGCGAGCTTGCTCGCGATGGCGGTCTGTCAGCGAATTAGATGCTGACGGTTTCACCGCCATCGCGAGCAAGCTCGCTCCAACAAGGGGGAACCGGGTTACAGGACCATCGCGGCCACCCAGCCGAACACCAGCAATGGCAGGTTGTAGTGCAGGAACGTCGGGACCACGGTGTCCCAGATGTGATGGTGCTGACCGTCGATGTTCAGGCCGGAAGTCGGGCCGAGGGTCGAGTCCGAAGCAGGCGAACCGGCATCACCCAACGCGCCGGCGGTTCCAACGATGCAGACAATCGCCAACGGACTGAAGCCCAGTTGCACGCACAGCGGCACAAAGATCGCCGCCAGAATCGGCACGGTGGAGAATGACGAGCCGATGCCCATGGTCACCAGCAAACCGACCAGCAACATCAACAATGCACCGATGCCTTTGCTGTGATCGATGTACGACGCCGACGACTCGACCAGCGTTTGCACCTCGCCGGTGGCTTTCATCACTTCGGCAAACCCCGAGGCGGCGATCATGATGAAACCGATCATCGCCATCATCTTCATGCCTTCGGTGAACAGATCGTCGGTGTCACGCCATTTGACGATGCCCGAAGCCGAGAAAATCAGGAACCCGGCCAGCGCGCCGATGATCATCGAGTCCAGCAGCAACTGAATGATGAACGCCGCGGCGATGGCCACGCCGGCGACAATCAGGCTCAACGGGTTGTATTGCACCGCGACCTGCTCGACTTGCTCGATTTTCGCCAGGTCATAGACGCGCTTCTTGCGGTAGCTGATGAACGCGATCAACAGGCCCGCCACCATGCCCAGGGCCGGAATGCCCATGGCGTGGGTTACGTTGACCCCACTGATGTCCACGCCGCTGCGGGCAACGTTGGCCAGCAGGATTTCATTGAGGAAGATGTTGCCGAAGCCCACCGGCAGGAACATGTACGGCGTGATCAGACCGAACGTCATGACGCAGGCGATCAGTCGACGATCCAGTTGCAGCTTGGTCAGCACATATAAAAGTGGCGGTACCAGCAACGGGATAAAGGCGATATGTATCGGCAGGATGTTCTGCGAGGCAATGGCCACCACCCAGAGCAAACCGATCAACAGCCACTTGACCTGACCGCCGCCGGTCGCGTGCTGACGGTCAACCATCGCCAGGGCTTTGTCCGCCAAAGCGTGGGCCAGGCCAGACTTGGCAATCGCCACGGCGAACGCACCGAGCAAGGCGTAGGACAACGCAACCGTCGCGCCGCCGCCCAGGCCGCTGTTGAACGCCTTGAGCGTCGCCTCGATGCCCAGGCCGCCGGTCAGACCACCCACCAGCGCGCCGACGATCAGCGCGATCACCACATGCACGCGGGACAGGCTGAGGACCAGCATGACGCCAACCGCGGCAATTACTGCATTAATCATCGTTACCTCTGAGCAAGCGAAAAGAGTCCGGCCGGCAGTCTGTGTAAGCCGCCAGCAGATTGAAATATGGGTTTTATTAGAGGGCGCGCACTTTGCCGCACAGCGGCTCCGGTGTCAAAGCAGTAGAGCTCAGACTGATTACCCTGTGGCGAGGGAGCTTGCTCCCGCTCGGCTGTGCAACAGTCGTAATTCAGGCGCAGGAAGGGCCGCTTCGCGCCCCAGCGGGAGCAAGCTCCCTCGCCACAATATCTGTAACAAGGCTTATTTGAACGGTTGGATAAAGAAAGCCGAATGACGGCCGTTACAGTGCAAAGTCTCAGATATTTATCGAATAAAGGACTCCTCCATGTCACTCAGACAACTTTCCATTCAATGGAAAATCACCCTGCTGGCCGGGCTCTGCCTGGCCGGTGTCGTGACCCTGCTGGTGGGTCTTTCGCTGTATCGCATGGAGCACAGCTCCGCGCTGGTGAAAGCCTCGAGCATGGAGATGTTGAACGTATCGGCTCAGGCGCGGATCGAGTCCCAGGGCGAAAATCAGGCGCTGGGCATTCGCCAGCAGTTCATGGACGCGTATCAGTACGGGCATGGTTTTTCACGCCAGGTGCTGTTTCTGCGCGACCAGGCCGAGAAGCGTTTTCTCGATGCCTTCGACCTGCGCGAAGACCTGACCCGTCAGGTCAAGTCGGCCCTGCAAGCCAACCCGGAACTGCTCGGCCTGTCGCTGGTGTTCGAACCCAATGGGCTGGACGGCAAGGACGAGTTGTTCAGCGGTCAGGCGGATCTGGGCAGCAACGACAAGGGCCGTTTTGCCCTGTACTGGTCGCAACCGACGCCAGGCAAAGTGACCTCCATGGCCCTGCCGGAATCAGACATGGCCGACACCCGCACCGGCCCCAGCGGTGAACCGGCCAACGCCTGGTTCACGTGCCCTCGCACAACGCTCAAGCCGTGCGTGATCGAACCGTACTTCTATGAGATCGACGGCCAGAACGTGCTGATGACCAGTATCGTTTTCCCGCTGATGGTCAACGGCAAGGTGATTGCCTCGCTGTCGGTGGACATCAACCTCAACAGCCTGCAAACCCTCAGTCAGGGCGCGAGCAAAAAACTCTACGACGGCCAGACCAACGTCAGCATCATCAGCCCGGCCGGTTTGCTGGCCGGTTACAGCCCAGACGCCAGCAAACTCAGCCAGCGTCTGGATGCCGTCGACAAGACCAGCGGTACCGAGTTGCTGCACCTGCTCGCCACCAGCAGCGCGACCACCAGCCTGCACAGCAATCAACAACTGAAAGTGCTGGCGCCGTTCCAGCCGATTCCGGGCGGAAAGTCCTGGGGTGTACTGCTCGATGTACCGGAGAAGGTCCTGGTCGGACCCGCCGAAGCGCTGAAAAAACAACTGGATGAAAGCAACGCCGCCGGCACCCTGATGGAACTCGGCCTTGGCGCGCTCGCGGCGCTGATCGGCTTGTTGCTGGTGTGGTTGATGGCCCGCAGCGTGACCAAACCGATTCTCGGCGTGGCGCACATGCTCGAAGACATTGCCAGCGGCGAAGGTGACCTGACCCGGCGCCTGGCCTATGACAAAAAAGATGAACTGGGCCAGTTGGCCGGCTGGTTCAACCGTTTCCTCGACAAGCTGCAACCGATCATTGCCGACGTCAAACGCTCGGTGCAGGACGCCCGCAGCACCGCTGACCAGTCCTCCGCCATCGCCGCCCAGACCAGCGCCGGCATGGAGCAGCAATACCGTCAGGTGGATCAGGTGGCCACCGCGTCCCACGAAATGAGCGCCACCGCCCAGGACGTCGCCCGCAGCGCCGCGCAAGCGGCCCACGCCGCCCGCGATGCCGATCAGGCGACCCGCCAGGGGTTGACCGTGATCGACCGCACCACCGCCAGCATCGACAACCTCGCCGCCGACATGAGCGCGGCAATGGTTCAAGTCGAAGGCCTGGCGGCCAACAGCGAAAAAATCGGTTCAGTGCTGGAAGTGATCCGCGCCATCGCCGAACAGACCAACCTGCTGGCGCTCAACGCCGCGATCGAGGCGGCCCGGGCCGGTGAAGCTGGACGCGGATTCGCCGTGGTGGCCGACGAAGTACGCAATCTGGCGCGGCGAACCCAGGAATCCGTAGAAGAAACCCGCGTGGTGATCGAACAACTGCAAACCGGCACCCAAGAGGTGGTGGGTTCGATGAGCAACAGCCATCGCCAGGCCCAGGGCAGCGTCGAGCAAGTCGGTCAGGCCGTGACGGCACTGCGCCAGATCGGCGACGCGGTCACGGTGATCAACGACATGAACATGCAGATCGCCAGCGCCGCCGAAGAACAGAGCGCTGTGGCCGAGGAGATCAACAATAACGTCGCGACCATTCGTGACGTGACCGAGTCGCTGTCGGGCCAGGCCAACGAATCGGCACGGGTCAGCCAGTCACTCAACAGCCTGGCCAATCAGCAGCAGAGCTTGATGGATCAGTTCCGCGTTTAAGCCTGCTACTGCAACGTTAACTACTGTAGGAGCGAGCTTGCTCGCTCCTACAGGTTTTGTGTCCGCACTCAATGATGGCGAGTGGATATCTACCAAAACCTGATTAAGCTTCAAGGAACCTTGCAGCGATGCCAGGCGTCCACCTGCATGCAGGCTTCGCGCAATCCGTAATCCGATGACATCAGCCCCAGGGCCAGGGTGCGGCAACAATTGAGAGGTACTCCGGCCTAAAACAAGCACTACGGAGAACACTCATGGCGGCAATCGACAATACAACCACGGGCAGCACACCCAATCGCGGGATCACCAAGGAGGAGCGCAAGGTCATCTTCGCCTCGTCGTTGGGCACCGTGTTCGAGTGGTACGACTTTTACCTGTACGGCTCCCTCGCCGCGATCATCGCCAAGCACTTCTTCGCCGGCGTCAACGAGACCACTTCCTTCATCTTTGCATTGCTCGCCTTCGCCGCAGGCTTTGCCGTCCGGCCTTTCGGGGCAATTGTGTTCGGGCGACTGGGCGACATGATCGGGCGCAAACACACCTTCCTCATCACAATCGTGATCATGGGTGTTTCCACGGCTGTGGTGGGCTTGCTGCCGGGCTACGCGACCATTGGCGTGGCGGCACCGGTCATACTGATTACCCTGCGCTTGCTGCAAGGTCTGGCGTTGGGCGGTGAGTACGGCGGCGCGGCGACCTACGTGGCCGAACATGCGCCCAAAGGCAAACGGGGTTTTTTCACCTCATGGATTCAGACCACTGCGACCCTCGGCCTGTTTTTGTCCCTATTGGTGATCCTCACCTGCCGCACCGTGTTGGGCACTGAAGCCTTCGAAGCCTGGGGCTGGCGCATCCCTTTCCTGCTGTCGATCCTGCTGCTGATTGTCTCGGTGTACATCCGCTTGCAGCTCAACGAATCGCCGGTGTTCCTGAAAATGAAGGCCGAAGGCAAATCGTCGAAGGCACCGCTGACCGAATCCTTCGCGCGCTGGGATAACCTGAAGATCGTGATCATGGCCCTGCTCGGCGGCACCGCCGGCCAGGCCGTTGTCTGGTACACCGGGCAGTTCTATGCGCTGTTCTTCCTGTTGCAGACGCTGAAGATCGACCCGCAGACCGCGAACTTGCTGATTGCCGGCTCGCTGCTGATCGGCACGCCGTTCTTCGTCATCTTCGGCAGCCTGTCCGACCGCATCGGGCGCAAGGGCATCATCATGGCCGGGTGCATCATCGCGGCCCTGACCTACTTCCCGATCTTCCATGCGTTGACTCAGTACGGTAACCCCGACGTGTTCATCGCGCAGGAGAAGAACCCGGTCACGGTGGTCGCCAATCCCGATCAGTGCTCGTTCCAGTTCGACCCGGTGGGCAAGGCCAAATTCACCAGTTCCTGCGACCTGGCCAAGACCGTGTTGGCCAAACGGGCCATCCCCTACAAGAACGTGAAGGCCGAGCCGGGCACCGTGGCACAAGTGCGCATTGGCGAGAACGTGATCCAGAGCTTCGAGGGCACCGGCATGCCGGCCGCCGACTTCAAGGCCCAGAACGATGCCTTCACCGCGAACCTCGCCAAGGCCCTAAAGGACGCCGGTTACCCAGAGAAGGCCGACCCGGCCA
The DNA here is from genome assembly GCF_900187615.1 of Pseudomonas sp. Irchel s3f7. Classification (GTDB taxonomy): domain Bacteria; phylum Pseudomonadota; class Gammaproteobacteria; order Pseudomonadales; family Pseudomonadaceae; genus Aquipseudomonas. The sequence goes on from NZ_FYDO01000021.1 coordinate 20,649, forward strand.
AGACCAACTATCCGATGGTGCTGCTGCTCCTGACCATCCTGGTGATCTACGTGACCATGGTCTACGGGCCGATTGCCGCGTGGCTGGTGGAACTGTTTCCGGCGCGCATCCGCTACACCTCGATGTCTCTGCCTTATCACATCGGTAACGGCTGGTTCGGTGGGTTCCTGCCGACAGTGGCATTCGCCATGGTGGCGGCCACGGGGGATATCTACTACGGGCTGTGGTACCCGATCGTCATCGCGGTGATGACGGCCGTGCTGGGGATTTTCTTCATGCCCGAAACCAAGGATCGGGAGATTCATCACACCTGAGACAGGGCGTGAAAAAATCCTGTGGCGAGGGAGCTTGCTCCCGCTGGGGTGCGAAGCGGCCCCAAAAAAGGGACTGCTACGCAGTCCAGCGGGAGCAAGCTCCCTCGCCACAAGGTGTTTTTATGATGGTGATTCAGGTAGCTGTCGAATTTAGCGCTTCGGCAATTCGATCAGCACTTTCAACCCGCCCCACTCGCTCTCCAGCAGCGACAACCGGCCGCCCCAGGTGTCAACGATGTCGCGCACGATGCCCAACCCCAACCCATGCCCGTCGGTTTGCTCGTCCAGCCGCGTGCCGCGACTGAACACCTGATCGCGGCGATTTTCGGGAATGCCCGGGCCATCGTCTTCAACGCTGAGTTCGAACGCCTCGGCCGTCTCGACAACGCTCAGCCGCACTTCGGCATCCGCCCATTTGCAAGCGTTGTCCAGCAAGTTGCCCAGCAGTTCCAGCAAGTCTTCGCGATCCCACGGCAACTGCAAACCGGCCGGTGCGCGATAACTCAACGCCAGATGTTCGCCGTGGATCATGTTCAAGGTTGCGAGCAATCCCGGCAGTTCAGCGTCGCAATCAAACAGCGCCCCCGGCAGCGCATCGCCGGACAGCCGCGCCCGATTGAGCTCGCGATTGAGCCGCTGCTGGACTTGCTCCAGTTGCTGCTTGAGGACTTTACGCAGTTGCGGGTGCGCATCGAGTTGTTCGCTTGAGGCCAGGCTCAACAACACCGCCAGCGGCGTCTTCAGGGCATGACCGAGATTGCCCAAGGCATTGCGCGAGCGCTTGAGACTGTCTTCGGTGTGCGCCAGCAAATGGTTGATCTGCGCCACCAGCGGTTCCAGCTCCACCGGCACTTGATCATCGAGTTGCGAACGCTGGCCCTGCTGCAACTGCGCGATTTGCTCGCGGGCCTTTTCCAGCGGTCGCAAGGCGCGGCGCACGGTGATGCGCTGCAGCAGCAAAATCAGCAGCAAGCCCGCCAGTCCGAGCGCCAGACCCAGTTGCTGCATACGCCGGAAGCTCTCGCGCACGGGCGTGTAATCCTGCGCGACGCTGATGGAAATCGATTGACCGAGGCGCCGATAGTCCGTGCGCAACACCAACAGTTGCTGCCCTTCGGGCCCCAGTTGCAGATTGCTGTGCAGGCCCGGCTGATCGAGTTGCGGCAGTTCCTGGTCCCACAACGAACGAGAGCGCCAATGGTTGTCGGCAAAGTCGATGCGGAAATAATGCCCGGAGAATGGCCGCTGATAGGCCGGCGACAGGTGCCGCTCGTCCAGCTGCAAGCCTTGCGGGCCTCGCACCAGCGCCAGCAGCAGGCTCTCGCTGTCGTTGCGCAGCCCGGCTTCGAGGTAGCGCTGCAAACCCATTTCGAACAGCCACAAACTTGATTGCGCCAGCACCAGGCCGACGATCACCATCACGCTGATCAAACCCAGACTCAAGCGGCGCTGGATCGACCTCACCGGGCTTGCCCACCGAACAGATAACCCTGGCCACGACGGGTTTCGATCACGCTTTTGCCGAGTTTGCGCCGCAAGTGGTTAACGTGGACTTCCAGCACATTGGAATCGCGCTCGGTTTCGCCGTCGTAAAGGTGCTCGGCGAGATGGCTTTTGGAGAGGATCTGCTCGGGGTGCAGCATGAAATAACGCAGCAAGCGAAATTCCGCAGCTGTCAGTTGAATGTCGGCGCCGTCGCGGACTACGCATTGACGACCTTCGTCCAGATGCAGCCCGGCAGCCTGGAGGGTCGGTTGATTGACCTGCCCGTGGGAGCGGCGCAACAGCGCCTGAATGCGCAAATGCAGCTCTTCGGGATGGAACGGTTTGGTCAGGTAATCGTCGGCACCGGCCTTGAGCCCTTCGATGCGTTCAGCCCAGGAACCGCGTGCGGTCAAAATCAGCACCGGGGTCGCCAGGCCGCCCGCTCGCCATTGCGCCAGTACGTCCAGCCCCGGCATCCCCGGCAAACCGAGGTCGAGGATGATCAGGTCATACGGCTCGGTGCTGCCCTGATGCACCGCATCGCGCCCGTCGGCCAACCAGTCCACGGCATAGCCCTGACGGTTGAGGCCGGCCAACAGTTCGTCCGCGAGGGGGACGTGGTCTTCCACCAGGAGCAAACGCATCGGTCAATCTTCCTTGTCTTTGATCAGTTGGCCGGTGGTGGCGCTGAAGTCCAGTTCGCGGACCACGCCTTCGGCGGTCAGCAACTCGACTTCATAAATGTAGACGTCGTGCTTCTGTTCAAGCTCGGCTTCCAGCAGTTTCGCGTCGGGGTAGCGGTCCAGTGCCTGCTGCAGCAATTGCTCCAGCGGCATGATCACACCCTGTTGACGCAGGCGCAGGGCTTCGTCCTGATCCAGGTCGCGGGCCATCACCACCGAGCAAAATGCCAGAAGCACCAGGGCGATTCGAGCGCCGGAACATCGGTTTGAAAAAAACACCTTCATTACGAATCCTGATGATCCTTGAGTATCTGCCCGCTGACCGCGTCTAATTCCAGATCCCAGTGAATGCCCTGCGGATCGCGCAGTTCCACCTGGTAGATGTACTTGCCGTACGATTCTTCCAGTTCGGTTTCCGTCACGGTCGAGCCGGGATGTCTGGCCAGTGCGGTGGCGTTGAGTTTCTCGAAAGACACAATGGTACCAGCGTCACGCAGTCTCAGGGCTTCATCAGGGCCAAGGTCACGGGCGTGGGTAACACTGGCGGCCAAGCCGATGATGGACGCGGTGAACAGGGCAGTCAGGGTTTTCATGGGTGTCTCCGTATTCTTTTCGGTGTTGCGTACGCGAGCCACGTTAACTGGATGAACTTAATTGAAACTGAATGGCCATCATTGGCCACATCCAACCCCCTGTAGGAGCTGCCGCAGGCTGCGATCTTTTTCTCGATTTCACTTGAGTCGTCAGCAAAAACTTCCAAAGATCGCAGCCTTCGGCAGCACCTACACAGACACAGAGACCGGTATGACCGCCATCCACATCAAGTTTCCTTCACTGACGATCAAGGCCGGACCGCGTGCTTTGGCGCGTATCCGTGAAAACGGCCTGAACGCCGCCGACGTCGGCACCCTGCCCGGCGCGGCGGGCGGGCCGAAGGCGCTGGGGATTCAAGGTCTGGACCTGGCACTGTTCGGCGAGTGGTTGCCGTCGGCGCCCCGGGAGCGGTCGCTGATCGGCGCCTCGGTGGGTTCCTGGCGCTTCGCCAGTGCCTGCCTGCCGGACGCCGCCGAAGGCATCCGGCGCCTCGGGCAGTTGTACACCGAGCAGAACTTCGCCAAAGGCGTGACCATGGCGCAGATCAGCCAGAGCTCGCAGCGCATGCTCGATGACCTGCTTGACGGCCGCGATGCCTCGATCCTCGACAACACCTATTACCGCTTGAACATCATGGTGGTCAAAAGCCACGGTTGGCTCGCGGACGATCATCGCGGGCGGCTGGGTCTGGGACTGTCCTCGGTGATCGCTGACAACCTGCGCGGTCGCGCACGCCTGGCGCGTCACTTCGAACGCCTGATCATCCATGACCCGCGATGGGCACCGCCGGTCGATGCCTTGAACGATTTCCCCTCACGCTTCGTCGCCCTCAACACCGGCAACCTGCGCCAGGCCTTGCTGGCCTCAGGCTCGATCCCGATGGTGATGGAAGGCGTGCGCGACCTGCCGGGTGCCGGCGTTGGCACTTTCCGTGACGGCGGTCTGCTGGACTATCACCTCGACCTGCCCTACAGCGGCAATGACATCGTGCTCTATCCGCACTTCACCGACCGGGTGATCCCCGGCTGGTTCGACAAAACCCTGCCATGGCGCCGCGCCTGCCCGGAACGCCTGCAGAATGTGCTGTTGCTGGCACCGTCGAAGGAATACCTGGCGCGCCTGCCCTACGGCAAGTTACCGGACCGTAATGACTTCAAACGCTTCATGGGCGATGCGCCGGGCCGGCAGAAATACTGGCGTGCGACGATGGATGAAAGCCGTCGCCTGGGTGACGAGTTCCTTGAACTGGCCGCCAACGGTCGCCTTGGCGAACGCTTGCTGACCCTTTAGTCAGGACAAACTGGTAAACTCGCCGCCTGCCCGAATCGCTGCGGCGACGCCACCTGAACAGAGCTGAAAAACATCGTGGAAATTTTCAAAGAGTTTACCTTCGAATCCGCCCACCGCCTGCCCCACGTACCGGACGGCCACAAGTGCGGGCGCCTGCACGGTCACTCGTTCAAAGTGGCGATTCACCTGAGCGGCGATCTTGATCCGCACACCGGCTGGATTCGCGACTTCTCGGAGATCAAGGCGATCTTCAAGCCGCTGTACGAGCGTCTGGACCATAACTACCTGAACGACATCCCCGGCCTGGAAAACCCGACCAGCGAAGTGCTGGCCAAATTCATCTGGACCGAACTCAAGCCGTTGTTGCCGGAACTCAGCGCGATCCGTATCCACGAGACATGCACCAGCGGTTGCATCTATCGCGGCGAGTAACACGGCAAAACAAATGTAAATCCCTGTGGGAGCGAGCCTGCTCGCGATAGCGTCGGCACATTCAACATCAATGTGACAGACAAACGGCTATCGCGAACCGGCTCGCTCCCACAGTCGTTTTACGCTGATCAATGTCACTGGCGGGGAATGCCGCAGTCGGGCTAACGTATCGACTACACGATCTCCAAAAGGACTCACCTCATGCACATCATCAACGCCCGTCTGCGCAACCAGGAAGGCCTGCATGAGTTGCACCTCGAGAACGGACTGATCAGCAACATCGCCCGCCAGACCGAGGCCCCGACCCTGGGGCCGGACGATCTGGACGCCGGCGGCAATCTCGTGGTGCCGCCGTTTGTCGAGCCGCACATTCACCTCGATGCGACCCTGACCGCCGGCGAGCCGCGCTGGAACATGAGCGGTACGTTGTTCGAAGGCATCGAGTGCTGGGGCGAGCGCAAGGTGACGATCACCGAGGAAGACACCAAGACCCGCGCCCGGAAAACCATCCAGAGCCTCGCCGCCCACGGCATCCAGCATATTCGCACCCACGTCGACGTGACCGACCCGCAACTGACGGCCCTCAAAGCCATGCTCGAAGTGCGCGAGGAAAGCCGTCACCTGGTGGACATGCAAATCGTCGCGTTCCCCCAGGAAGGCATCGAGTCGTACCGCAATGGCCGTGAACTGATGGAGGAAGCGATCCGCATGGGCGCGGACGTGGTGGGTGGCATTCCGCACTTCGAGTACACCCGCGATCAGGGCGTCAGTTCGGTGAAGTTCCTCATGGACCTGGCCGAGCGCACTGGTTGCCTGGTGGATGTGCATTGCGACGAAACCGACGACCCGCATTCACGGTTTCTCGAAGTGCTGGCCGAAGAAGCCCGCAGCCGCGACATGGGTTCGCGGGTCACCGCCAGTCACACCACGGCCATGGGCTCTTACGACAACGCCTACTGCGCCAAGCTGTTTCGCCTGCTTGGGCATTCGGGGATCAGTTTTGTCTCCTGCCCCACCGAAAGCATTCACCTGCAAGGTCGCTTTGATAACTTCCCGAAACGCCGGGGCGTGACGCGGGTCAACGAGTTGCTGGAAGCAGGCATGAACGTGTGTTTCGGCCAGGACTCGATCGTCGATCCGTGGTATCCGCTGGGCAACGGCAACATTCTGCGGGTGCTCGAGGCGGGGTTGCACATCTGCCACATGCTTGGGTACCGCAACCTGCAAAGCGCGCTGGACCTGATCACCGACAACAGCGCCAAGGCCATGGCCCTGGGTGACCGCTACGGGTTGGAGCGCGGGCGACCGGCGAACCTGCTGATTTTGTCGGCGGACAGCGACTATGAAGTGATCCGCAGCCAGGGGTTGCCGCTGTATTCAGTGCGCGACGGCAAGGTGTTGATGAAGCGGACGATGCCGGTGGTGGAGTTCAGTGGTCTGAGCTGAGCTGAGCTGAGCTGAGCTTTGCATTGACTGGGTTGGCCCCATCGCGAGCAAGCTCGCTCCTACAGTGGATTTGTGTCGTTCGCAAACCTGTAGGAGCAAGCTTGCTCGCGATAGGGATCTAAAGATCAATCACTCATTCGAGCCGTACCAAACAAGCTCACCCGACTCAACTCTCCCCCTTCCTCTTCCAGCAAAATCGGCGCCGTACCGCCCGGCATCGTCACCTTGACCTCACCGGCGCTGACCCAGCCCACCCGCCAGGCCGCACACGCCACCGCGGTGGCGCTGGTGCCCGAAGAAGCGGTCGGCCCTTCGCCGCGCTCGAACACCCGCGCCTCGATATGCCCCTCGGACAGCCGCATCGCCCATTGCAGATTGATGCCCGCCGGACACGGCTTACCCGCTCCGGACGGCATGGCGTAGGCGATACGGGTCAACCCTTCGCCCAACGCCGCTTCTCGCATCAGCTCATTGCTCGGCAATGCCACGGCGCTGTCCACGAGGGTGACGCAATGGGGATTGCCGACCCGCGCGAACTGACTGCGCGACCAGGCGTCGTTCAATGCCGACAATTGACTGACGTGGCTGAGCTCGCGACCGTTCAACATCACTGTTTCAACCCCGTGAGCGCTGACCGCCGTCGGCCCGAATCCCGGTCGACCCAGATCGAGCCAGAAACCCTTCACGCCATCGACCACTGCGGCTTTCACCGACGTCTGGCCGGGTGAAGGCGTATCCGCCTTGTCGTGATGAACCCTTAGTTCACAGCTTTCGTCCAACAACCCTTGATCGCTGAGGGCCTGGGAAAAAATCGTCAGCCCGTTGCCACTGCGCTCGGCAAAGGTGCCGTCGGTGTTGACGATCAGCAGATCGAAGGGTGACGCGGTCTGAAAAGGCCCGACCAGCAAACCGTCACTGCGATGGTCCTTGGCGCCGGGCGGTTGCGTACCGGGGGGCCAGCTACAAAACATCTCGATGGCTGCCAGCGCCCAGGTCTCGCGATGTTGCGCAGCGTCGCTGGCGTGTTCGGGCAGATCGATTCCCTGGCGGCGCAACGCATCAGGCGCCACCACGATGTAGATATTGCCCCGTGCATCGTAACGTTGCGCCATGGTGTCCTCCGCGTGTCATTGGATGGGCCCAACATATCGCGAAACTGGCAGCGGCTGTGCAACGATGTCGCCCTGCATCACCGCGCAACCAACCGGACACGGAGCGAACCTCAGCGTTTAATCCCTGTCCCTTGGAAACGCGACGTTTTTTTGCCAAGGATTGATATGACCAGCCTCAACTCCCAGACCACATTCGTTCCCGGACGCCTGGAACAAATGTCCACGCGCATCGCATTTTTCATCGCCGGGTTCGGCATCGCCGCGTGGGCGCCGCTGGTGCCTTATGCCAAGGCCCGGGCCGCACTGGATGAAGGCACCCTGGGGCTTTTGTTGTTATGCCTTGGCGTGGGCTCGATGCTGGCGATGCCGCTGGCCGGCATCCTGGCGACGCGCTTCGGTTGTCGACGGATCGCGACCGCCGGGACATTGCTGATCTGCTCCGCCCTGCCGCTGTTGGCGACGGTGTCGTCGATTCCGGCATTGATCGCGGCGCTGTTCATGTTTGGCGCAGGCCTCGGCACGCTGGATTCGACGGTCAATCTGCAAGCGGTGATCATCGAACGCGCCAGCGGCAAGAACATGATGTCGGGGTTCCATGGCTTGTTCAGCCTCGGCGGGATCGCCGGGGCGGCGGGTGTCAGTGCACTGCTCGGCCTTGGCCTTTCACCGCTGAATGCAACACTGGTGGTGAACGTGGTGCTGCTGATCGCACTGGCCAAAGCCGTGCCGCACATGCTGCCCTACGGCAGCGAAAGTTCGGGGCCGGCGTTTGCCGTTCCCCACGGCATCGTGCTGTTTATCGGCGGGATGTGCTTCATCGTGTTTCTCGCCGAAGGCGCGGCGCTGGACTGGAGTGCGGTGTTCCTGGCGCAGGAGCGCGGTATCGACACAGCGTATGCAGGGCTGGGTTACGCGGCGTTTGCCCTGACCATGACGGCGGGCCGCTTGACCGGTGACAAGATCGTGCGACGCCTGGGCGCAACGCGGGTGATGGTATTCGGCGGTTTGGTGGCGGCGGCGGGATTGCTGCTGGCCACCTTCACGCCGAGTTGGGAAGCTGCGCTGGTGGGTTATGCGTTGCTCGGCGCCGGTTGCTCGAACATTGTGCCGGTGCTGTATACGGCCGTGGGCAAACAGACTGTGATGCCCGAGAGCATTGCGGTTCCGGCCATTACTACGCTGGGTTATGCAGGGATTCTGGCGGGCCCGGCATTGATCGGTTTTATCGCCCATGGCAGCAGCTTGAGTTTTGCCTTTGCCTTGATGGCGGTGTTGCTGGTGGCGGTGGCCGTCGGCGGGAAGGTGTTGAAAGTCTGAAAAGCTTCGCCGGCAAGCCAGCTCCTACATTGATGATCGATGACGAAGACAAACAGCGCATTCACCGAAGCCCCCTGGAGCTGGCTTGCCAGCGAAAGCGGTATATCAGGCAACATCTTCGTCGACTGTTAAGCCGTCTTCGCGGGCAAGCCCACTCCCACAGGGAACTGTGTACACCTGAGGGAGCTGGCGAAGGCTTTTAGAATCCGACACTGGCCTGCACAAAAAACGTGCGCGGTGCGCCAACGTACATCCCCGAGTTGTTGTCGCTGGAGCGGGTGAAGTACTGCTTGTCGAAGATGTTTTTCACACCCGCGCCGAGTTTCAGGTTGGACACCTGCGGACCGAAGTCATAGCCGGCGCGCGCGTTCCAGAGTACGTATCCCGGGATGTCGCCGTATTGACCGTCAGCCGTGCCTTCGGTGATGTAGTTGCCGTTGAAGCTGCCGTCGGCGTTCACACCGGTGCCCGGCGAGCGCTGCTTGGACTGGGCGAACGCATCAAGGTTGTAGGTCCAGCGATTGATGTCGTAGCGCAGCCCTGCGGTGGCCACCTGCCGGGAGTAAAACGGCAAGTCACGCCCCTTGAAGCCCGGGATATCGCCTTCGTAAGTGGCGCGGGTATAGGTGAACCCGGCATTGGCGGTCAGGCCGTCCAGCATCGGGTTCAGCGCGGCCATGTCGTAGTGCACGGACGCTTCGATACCCTGGTGCTTGGTCGCGCCGAGGTTGGTCCAGCCCACGTCGTTGCTGATGTATTGCAGTTCGTCATCGAAGTCGATGTAGAACAGCGTCACTTCACCGCCCCAGACGTCATCGTTGTAGCGCGTACCGATTTCGTAGGTCTTGGCCTTTTCCGGCTCCAGGCCGTTGGCCGTGTTGTCGCCAATACCGCCCTGCCCCAGCTGGAAATACTGCAGGGCGCCAAACGAGGTTTCGTAGTTGGCGAACAGTTTCCAGGCATCGGACATGTGGTACATCACGCTCAGGGCCGGCAGCGGCTCGTTGCTTTCGATGCTGCGCTTTTTTTCCTGCACCGGTTTACCGGCGGTGTCGAGTACCGGGCGTTCATGCCAATCGGTGCTGATGTGCTCGAAGCGAATGCCTGGGGTGACCGTCCAGTTGCCCACGTCGATCTTGTTGTCGATGTAGACCGAATTGGCCTCGGTGCCCCCGGTTCGGTCCTGATAGACATGGCCGTCCGCTCCCGGACGCACGACGGGCTCATTGTTGACCAGCGCCACACGGCTGGCCTCCTCGTGCATGGCCTCTTTCAGATAGCGATAACCGACGCTGACTTCCTGGGTGGTCGGGCCCACATCGAAAATATGCGACACCCGCGGTTCGATGCCGAATGTGTAATAGGTGCGCGGATAGGAACTGAGGGTCTTCATGTCACGGGAGGCGATGGTGCTGCCGCGAAAACTGTCGGTGTAGTACGTCAGCACTTCAGCCTGGGTGCGATCGTCGATCTGCCGGATCCACTTGAACGACACATCCTTGCGGCGGCCGCTGAAGCTGTCGTAGTCGCGCACGGACTGGAACGGATCGGCGTCGTATTGCGCCTGGGTCAGGCCGCCGGGCATATCGGCATTGGCGTCGTAGTAGTGAAAATTGAGGCTGAAGTCGTCGTAATCGGTCGGTGCCCAATGGGTCTTGAGGATCACGTCGTCGATGTCGTTGCCGTTGTTGCTTTCACGGTAGCCGTTACCGTTCACACCGGAATACAACAGCGCCACGCCCATGCCGTTGTCGGCGGTGCCGCCCATGAAGGCCGTGTCGATGTGCTTCCAGCCACCGTGCTGGGAGGTTTCCAGGGTGGTGCCGATTTCAGCGGAGGCTTTCTCCGGAATCGCTCGGGTCACGAAGTTGATCACACCACCGACGTTCTGTGGCCCGTAACGCACGGAGCCGGCACCGCGTACCACGTCGATGCTGTCGAGGTTGCCCGAGGAAATCGGTGCCATGGACAGCTGCGGCTGACCGTAAGGCGCGAACGCGGCGGGCACGCCGTCAATCAGCACAGTGGAGCGTGGCGACAGGCGCGACGTCAGGCCGCGCACGCCGACGTTCAGGGAAATGTCGCTGCCACCGGTGCCGTTGGCGTCCTGTACTTGCACGCCGGGGACGCGTTTGAGCACATCACCGACGTTCATCGCGCCCTGTTCGACCATGGCTTCGCGGCGAATCACGGTCCGCGCGCCCGGATGGTTTTGCACCACGGCGGCATCCGCATCGCCGAGCCAGTTGCCGACCACCTTGATGTCGGTCACGCCCAGTTCCAGCGGACCGTTGGCCGCCGAGGACGGTGCTGACATCAAGGTCACCGAACCTTCATCGATCTGATATTGCAAGCCGCTGCCTTGCAGCAACTGACGCAGCGCTTCTTCCGGGGAGATATTGCCGTCCACCGCGGGTGCCTGCTTGCCGGCCACCAGATCGGGGCTGAAGAACACCTGAAGCGAAGTCTGCTGGCCCAACTGGCTCAAGGCCTGTCCCAGGGGTTGCGCCGGAATGTGGATCGCTTCGCCCGCGTGGGCCTGAGGCAGCGCAACGTTGACGGCCAGCGCAAGGACCAGGGGCAACCAGGTGGATTTGTTATTTTTAGCGGTGGATTTCTTCACGTCGAACGTAGTCCTGTGGATCGCAAGAGTGTGCGCCTGTTAATGCAAACCAGTTGCAGTTGAACAGGAAGACGACGAACTCGAAAAAAACCTGAATTTTATTTTGAAATTATTTCCTGGCTGCCGTCATCGAGGGTGCGCACGGCCACCGGCAGGATGTTCGGCAAGGCCTTGAGCAGCGCATCGGTGTTGTCGGATTTGAACACGCTGGTCAGGCGCAGATTGCCCACCGCTGCGCTGCCAACTTTCAGTGGCTTCTCGCGGTAGCGCGAGACCTGCTCGGCAACGTCGGCCAGGCTGGCGTTGTTGAACACCAGTTTGCCGTTGCGCCAGGCCGTCATCTCGGCCGGGTTGACCGCATACGCGTCAGCGACCTTGCCTTGGGCGTCGACATGAGTGCCAAGGCCAGCGGTGAGGTTGATGAATTCACTATCGGCGGCTTCGCGCCCCTGAACCTTGACGGTGCCCTGCTCCACCACCACCCGGGTATCGCGGCTGCCTCGGCGCACATCGAAGCGGGTGCCGGTGACCGTGACCTTGCCGCTGCCGGCCTCGACCACAAAGGGCCGACGGGTGTCGTGTTCGACGCTGAACATCGCCTCGCCCTCGGTCAGCTCGACGCTGCGAAGATTGTTTTCAAAGCGCACCTGAATCCGGCTGCGGCTGTCCAGGTCGACCACCGAGCCATCGGGCAATGCCACATGACGTCGCTCACCCAGGGCTGTGGAAAACGCGGCGGTATACGGTGCCGGGTGATTCAACCCACTGAACAAACCCAGCCCGAGGGCCACGGACAACACACTGGCCGCCACCGCGTAACGCAACACCGGACGGCGCGGGTGGCGCTCCGGTGGCGCTTCACACAAAGCCCGCAATCGCGCGGCCGGCACCAGGTCGGCGGCCGTCCACAACCCCTGGAGCACATCGAGTTCTTTTCGGTGTTGAGGATGTTCATCCAGCCAGACCTGGAACTGGCGACGCACCTCGACATCGACGACCGGTTCCTGCAACCGCACAAACCACTGCGCCGCATCATCGCGAACCGCTGTTTGCCCACACGCGCAATCACGAGTATCCATCATGGAAGTTCCTGTTTGGCTGGGGATGGGAATTCACGCCGAACTCTGGCGCAGGAGCTGCCGAAGGCTGCGATCCTTTGATCTTCAGAGGCCTCAAAGCCGCCAAAAGATCGCAGGCTTCGCCAGCTCCTACACAAGCAACTGCACATCATGACTGCAACCCGTCCAGTCGGTCGCGCAGATGCCGCAGCGTGCGGATCATATACTTTTCCACCATGTTCTTGGACAGTCCCAGGCGTTCGGCGATTTCGGCTTGGGTCAGGCCTTCGATCTTCTGCCAGACAAACACCTTGCGGCAGTTGACCGGTAACTCGGTGAGCGCCCGTTCGATGGAGTCGGCCAGCTGGACAGCCTGCATGAAATGCTCCGGGTCGCCGGTGGGCGACTCACTGAGATCAATCGCCTCGGTTTCCATGGCGCTCCGCCGGTCCTCACGCCGATAACCGTCCACCGCAATATTGCGTGCGGTCTGGTGCAGATAGGCCCGTGGTTGCTCCACCTTCGCCGAATCCGACTCGAGCACCCGCACGAAAGTGTCGTGGGCCAGGTCCTCGGCCTGCTGACGATTTCTCAGGCGACGGGTCCAGGTGCCAACCAACTCTTCGTAATGCTCGAAAAAGCCGTGTCTGCGGGGCAGCTTGGGGGTCATTGCGGTGTGCTGTGAAGATAGAGCGCGAATAGTAATGCTTCCTATTAACCAGAAGCAATGCCCTGCGCAGCACTCACGGCAGGAAGCGGATAACCGGCCAGCAAACGTTCGATCAACGCGAGCAGATCCTCTTGCGCCACGCTGATGAAGGCGGGAAAGAGCTTTTTTCGAACTTTGGATGTATATGCGATGATGGCTCTGAGACACTATCTAAAGTTCAAAGAATAATATCCGATATTGCACAGGGTCCAAACGGACTGCATACCGATCTGATTCGCCCCTTATCTGAGCATGAAATTAAACCCGAAATATTCAGGTGTCGGTTCTTGTTTGATTTGATATTGAACAAGAAATAAGTTTTTGGCGCGAAAAGTTTGGCTTGAGCTGGCCAGTATTAACACATCACGGCAGAGTCGAGTATTACCCCAGCAAGGCCCATCGCGCCTTGCGGGTAGCGCTGATCTCTGCAATTACGCCGCGCAAATGGACCGGCATTTATCGATACATCAGCTCAGATTTGTACAAGGCTGTTGATATACGATTTTGTCGCGGATCGAGAGTGTGCAGCGGGCATCGATTGTTTGAAACATTGCCCCCCCCAAACACGAGTTTGTTCACGCGCGCCCCAAAAAAACCCAATAACTTGTGGATTTAATATCCATGAGCTACACATAAACTCGAAGTCAGTTCCCCCACAATCAATAATAACTTCAGAACCAAGAGATCTTATGAACCTTGCCATTCGATTAAGGAAAATCGGGGTGCTCCAGGCAGGAGCATTGTCAATATTAAGCTTGGCATTACAACAAGCACAGGCCGCATGTAACTTGGTGAGCGGGGTCGGTGACACTTCCTACACCTGTGACAGCGGCACCAGTGGTTCACTCACCGACACCGACGGCAACAACACATTGACCTTCCCGGCCAATGGAACCGGCACCGTCGACGGCAATGTCATCTTCGGCGATGGCATTGACCGCGTAGTGATGGACTCCGGCCTCATCACCGGCAGGCTAGATCAACGTAATGGTGCGGACTCGTTTCAAATATCCGCCGGGCAGATCAACGGCGCGGTGATACAAGATGAAGGTACCGATGATTTCGTCATGACCGGCGGGCAGATCCAGTCCCTGGCCCAAGGGGGTGGACGCGATACCTTCCTGATGACAGGGGGCAGAATCGTCGACTCGTTTGTCGACGGCGATATCGCGAAGATGACCGCCGGTAGAATCGGTCGCGTCGACATGAAGCTGTACACCAATATTTTCGACATGTCTGGCGGTACGATTGACGGCAACCTGGTCACAGGGTTCGACAAGGACACCATTATCGTCTCGGGCGGCACCATTGGCGGCAACATCAGCACCAGCGGCGGCGACGACAACATCACCGTCTCGGGGGGTGTGATCAATGGTGAGATCCGCACCAGCGTCGGCAATGACCAGTTCACGTGGACGAACGGCGGCCGGATCAACTCAGCGGTACTCATGGGCGATGGTGACGACACCGCGCTGATCGGTGGCCTGAATGAAACCCTGCTGGCACCGACACCGTCCATCGACGGCGGCCTGGGTAACGATCAGTTGACCTTCGCCAACACCACCTCGGCCACGCCGTCCCGATACATCGGTTGGGAAAGCGTGAGCCTCACTAACAACTCACGCTTCGACCTGGCCGGGGATTTTTTCCTCGGTGACAGCGCGACCGCAACCGGCGTGTTTTCGATTGATGGCAGCAGCACCCTGGCCGTGACCCAAGGCAACCTGCGTCCCTTTACCGCGGGTCAATGGGCAACTCTGAACAACGCGGGCACGATCGACATGACCACCGGCAGCAACAGTGCGAGCGACTCGCTGACGGTTCATGGCAACTATGTCGGCAACGGCGGGCAATTACGGCTGCAAACGGTGCTCGGCGACGACAGTTCGGCCAGCGACAAACTTCGGGTATCCCAGGGCACCATCAGCGGCCATACCCAATTGGGCATTACCAACCTGGGCGGACTTGGCGGGCTGACCCGGCAAAACGGCATCGAAGTGGTACAGGCGCAAAATGGCGCCACCAGCAGCAGCGATGCCTTTGCCTTGAAAGGGTCGCTATCGGCGGGGGCCTACGAGTACTACCTGTTCAAGGGTGGCGTCACGGCCGGCTCGGAGAACAACTGGTACCTGCGATCCTCGGTGGTGGCCGTGCCACCTCCCACGGTGCCGCCCGCAGTGACACCACCGCCGCCCGTACCGCCTGCCCCGCCACCCATTGAGCAACCGGCGCCGGTGGTGGATCCGGATGAGCCACCGGTCGAACCACCGACCGCACGCCCAGTTGTCCCCACCGAGCCGACCGAACCGCCCCCTACGCAGATCTCCGCAGTGACGTCGCCAACGCCCGCCGCCACCACACCGCCAATCCCTAAGGCAGTAGCAGGCGCAGACCCGATTCCGCTGTATCGCGTGGAGGTGCCGGTGTATTCCGTGGTTGTTCCCGCTGCGCAACTGATGGTTTTGCAAGCGCTGGGCACCTTCCATGAACGCCAGGGTGAACAAAGCCTGCTGGGCGAAACCGGCAGCGTTCCCGCAGGCTGGGGCCGGGCCTATGGCAGCAACCTGCAGAAAAACTGGACCGGCACCGTGTCGCCAAGCTTCGATGGCTCACTTCAGGGCTTCCAGATCGGTCATGACCTGTACGGCTCACAGACCAGCGGCGGGCAATTGCAGCGCGCTGGGCTGTTCGTCGGCCACACCCATCTGCAAGGGGATGTCGATGGTTTTGCCGAAGGCTTTCAGGACCGCCGCTCGGGCCGGGTGAAACTCGATGGCGATCACTTCGGGGCCTACTGGACCCTGATAGATCCCACCGGCTGGTATGTGGATACCGTGGCGATGTGGTCACGCCTGGATGGCGACAACAGTTCCGAGCGCGGGGTAAAAATGGACACCAAGGGCGATGCCGTGACCCTGTCGGCTGAAGCGGGTTACCCCATTCGCATCTCGGAAAACTGGGTTGCGGAACCCCAGGTACAGGTGATCAACCAGCAGATCGATCTGGATGATCAGAACGACGGTATTTCCGACGTGTCCTTCGACTCGCAGGACTACTGGACGGGCCGCCTCGGTACCCGTTTCAAGGGGCGTTACCAGGCCGACAACATCCCGCTGGAACCGTATGTGAGGGCCAACCTCTGGCGTACGTTCGGTGGTTACGACACCGTCACCTACGACGATGTGGACCGGATCAAGACCGAACACAAGTCTTCATCCGCTGACATCGATGCGGGGATTGCAGCCAAACTGACGTCGGATATCAGCGTCTATGGCAACGTCGGATACAGCTTCAATCTGGACAGCAATGACCTGAGCGGTACGACGGGCACCGTGGGTCTGCGCATGAGTTGGTAAGGTGAAAAACCGGTGGGAGCGAGTCTGCTCGCTCCCACCGGGCTATTCGGTGCGCCCGCTTAGCGGTTAAACGCGTGAAGCGAACAACGCCTGATGATCGCGGCACTGCTCCGCGCTCAACATAAACACGCCATGCCCACCGCGCTCGAACTCGAGCCAGGCGAAATCGACTTCCGGGTACAACGATTCGACGTGTACCTGGCTGTTGCCCACTTCGACAATCAACAAACCCTTCTCGGTCAGATGATCCGCTGCTTCGGCGAGCATGCGTCGCACCAGGTTCAAGCCGTCATCACCGCAGGCCAGTCCCAGTTCCGGCTCGTGCTGGTATTCATCCGGCATGTCGGCAAAATCTTCGGCATCCACATAAGGCGGGTTCGACACGATCAGGTCGAAACGCTGGCCCGGCAAACCGTCGAAGCCATCGCCCTGTACGGTGTACACGCGCTCATCGACGCCATGGCGCTCGATGTTCTGGTTGGCCACTTCCAGTGCTTCGAACGACAGGTCGGCGAGCACCACTTCAGCCTTCTGGAACTCGTAGGCGCAGGCAATGCCAATGCAGCCGGAGCCCGTGCACAGGTCGAGAATCCGCGCAGGCTCGGTACCCAGCCACGGTGTAAAGCGGTTTTCGATCAGTTCGCCAATCGGCGAACGCGGGATCAGCACGCGCTCATCGACAATGAACGACATGCCGCAGAACCAGGCCTCACCCAACAGGTAAGCGGTCGGCACGCGCTCTTCGATGCGGCGCTTGAGCAATTGTTGCAGGTGAACCCGTTCGTCTTCTTCCAGGTTGCAGTCGAGATAGCTGTCGGCGATTTCCCACGGCAAGTGCAATGCACCCAACACCAGTTGGCGGGCTTCGTCCCAGGCATTGTCGGTCCCATGGCCGAAAAACAGATCCTCCCCATGGAAGCGGCTGACGGCCCAACGGATATGGTCACGCAGGGTACGAAGGCGGGAAGTGATCACGACGGTAAACTCCAGAAAAATCGACGGACGATTCTATCAGCCAATCGTCGCCACGACGACGCACGAGAAACGCCGGTGCGAATGTAGGACTAATCTCTTTTTTCAGGTTGGTATTGAACAAAACGCAGCACTTGACAAGGCTGCACGCCAATAACGACGGTGCTTACGATGGTAGCGATTCACAGAAGCGCTCAGCCAGAGGAGAATGTCGCAAAAGCCCCACTCGAAGGAGCCCCAGAATGTCTGTTCCAAAAACGATGTTTCAACTCAGCGGCCGCGGTTACGCAGCAGCCAACCTGAGCCACGCTACCCTCCTCATCATCGATGCCCAGAAAGAATACCTGAGCGGCCCCCTGGCCCTGAGCGGTATGGATGAAGCGGTTGCGAACATCAAGCAATTGCTCACCGCAGCCCGCGCTGCCGGCCGTCCCATCGTGCACATACGCCACCTCGGCACGCTCGGCGGCATGTTCAACCCGCAAGGCGTCGGCGGTGAGTTCATTGCAGGCCTGGAGCCTGAGGGCGATGAAACCGTCATCGGCAAACTGCTGCCGAGCGCGTTCCATGGCACCGAACTGGCCAAGCGCCTGGAAGACCTGGGTGCCCTTGACCTGATCGTCTGCGGTTTCATGAGCCATTCGAGTGTCAGCACGACGGTGCGTGCGGCGAAAAACCTGGGTTTCCGCTGCACCCTGGTGGAAGACGCCTGCGCCACTCGCGACCTGCCTTACAAGGGCGGCATCCTGAGTGCCGAGCACGTTCACCAGACTGAGATGGCGATCATGGCGGACAACTTCGCCACCCTCGCACCGACCTGCGAGTTGATCTGAACACCGCTCAATGAGCGGTCTACACCACCGCTCATCTGCAAAAACCTCTCATTCGCCGTAATTGTCATAGCCTCAGGAACATCCCGGTCATCTCCCGGTCGAAGGGCCGATACCCATTGAGGAAGGTCGGAATGAAGTTATCCGATGGTTTTGACGCTCGCCGCTTACGGCCCAAAGGCCAAAGAAACTGGCGTTTTCGAATCGCTGCGACGTTCGCGGCGTTGCTGGCGATGTGCGGTGTGCTGCTCACTATGGCCGGCATTGCCAGCCTGTTGGGCCAGGTTCCAGGCCTGGGCGAGCTGAACAGCAACCGTGCCGGTGCGGCGGCAGTTCTGGCGATCGGCCTGGTTGTCCTGTACATCGGCGTCTGGCTGTGGCGCCGTTGCCGTCGCCGCGCGCGACAGTCGCTGGGCTTGAACATGTCTCCGCACCTGATGAAAAAACACGACTGAAACCTGGGTCGCAGTCGAACATCACGCGTTTTGTCGCGCCCGACTCGCTCCGAGTTGGGTAAACTGGCCGCCCTTCGCGGAGGCTGACATGCAAGACGACGATTTTTCCCTGTTCAAAAGCGCGATCCAAGGCGTCAAGCCGATCAAGCACGATCGCGCCG
Organism: Pseudomonas sp. Irchel s3f7; assembly: GCF_900187615.1. Lineage (GTDB taxonomy): Bacteria > Pseudomonadota > Gammaproteobacteria > Pseudomonadales > Pseudomonadaceae > Aquipseudomonas. The sequence continues at coordinate 39,486 of NZ_FYDO01000021.1, forward strand.
AAACCGGTAAACCCAAAGCTGACCGTGCGCAGATCGCCAAGCTACGCCAGGCGGCCACCGTGCGCACCGATGCCACCACCGTTGACGGGCTGTCCGATCAGTTTGTCATCGACGTCGGCCCTGAAGACGAGCTGATGTGGGCACGTGACGGCGTGCAGGAAAGCCAGATGCGCAAGCTCAAGATCGGACAGATTCCGTTCGAAGGCAGCCTCGACTTGCACGGCATGAACGTGGAAAAGGCCCGGGAAACCCTCTGGGCGTTCCTCGCCGAAGCCACCAAATTCGAAATTCGCTGCGTGCGCGTCACCCACGGTAAAGCCGTGCGTCTGGACGGCAAGCGCCCGATGATCAAAAGCCACGTCAACACGTGGCTGCGTCAGCATCCGCAGGTGCTCGGTTTCACCTCGTGCCAGGCTAAACATGGCGGTGCCGGTGCGGTTTATGTGATGCTCAAACGAACCATGATGGAAGGTCGCGACGAGTAAACCTGATGCGCCACGCTTGCAGCGCCGTGTCCGCCACCGTACCCTTGCCCTTTGCGTAAAATCCCACAGGTAGTTTCATGTCCCTGGAACAGAATTACACGGCGATTCTAAAGGGGTAAGGCAAAGTACTAAGGGCCAATGAAACCGGGCACTTCCTTACTTTGGAATACCCGGTTTTAACCTACTTTACACGGTCAGTGGTACAAAAATTGGTACGGACTTCCGATCGCCATCGGGTGATTTAACGTTGAGGCAAATATGGATATTGAAAAGCTGTCGCTCCTGCTAAAACCTTGGTTACGTGTGGACACTTGGCATACTGGTCATCCGATGGACGACCAGCGTTTCCACCGTGCGTTGAAAGCGGCATTTGATGACCTTGGCGTACAAATAAGCTCGGACGACTTTCGGAAAGCAATCGCCGCATGCTTGAAAGATCACCGCCCAGGGGACGTAGGGGCATTCGAAAGCGATATCGAAGAGTTCGCGCAACGTGGTGAGGATATCGCCGGTTATCTGTTCGACCTGAAGTCTTAAGTATTCGCAGTTGGGGGCGTTTCTGGGCACATATTGAATTGCCGGATACGGGACATCCTTCGCTAGGTCAAGCTCCTATCGTCAGTCGCTCAATGACGAGCGAATGACTACTATCAAAGCGAACTTCCTCCCCTAGCACCCCATGCTTGCCGTGGCGCTAAAAAGCTTTTAAGAACAGCACTTTACGTGAGCGCCCACTGCAATCGACGCTCTACGTGGTTCAGCTTGGTTTCACCTTTCCCCGCAAAAGTCCCTACAGGCTTTCACGCTGATAGTCCTGCCGTCCCTCGGCGTCCTGCCGACCGAACACAATCCCTTCGTGCACCACTTTTCCAGATGCTACGCTCACGCCTCCACGGAGGAGTTGCTATGCCAAATTCAGACCTGCTCCCTTCCCTGCTGTTCAAGATCAACGAAAACCAACTTGCGCTCGAAGCCGCGATCATGGAGCTGACGCTTTGGGTTGAGCAAAGAGGATCAGCGGAGGTAGCCGACAACGTTCGCGGCGCCCTGCAAACGATCGACAAGAACGAAGAATTTATCAAAATGAGCCTCGCTGTACTCATGGCGCCGGAGTGAGCCCGTAAGCATCAGGCGTGCTGCGGACCAGCAAAATACGCACCGCGTGCTGTTCGACTCAGGCGCATCTCCCCTCTTCGCCCGAAGCCCTTCGCCAATCACTTTTCCAGCCTCTATCTAGCGGCCTATGAAGTGTGATCGAACACCAGGCAAGGTCCCTTTCCACTAAAAATATGCCTATTCATCCCAGCACTAGTCGCACACACGCCCAAAAATCATGCAAGAGCAGAACAAGCGCGGGACAAGCCATTTTGGTCGACTGACAGTAGTTTTCGGCGGCCCCTGAGTACAACCAAATGACCGACCACGCCATTAAATTGTGTCTTTTTGTATACATTTTTATAGACAATTACCAAACACCCTGCATACAGTGTGGACATAACAAAAATCAGGGAGCCCCCCACTCATGAAAACGCCCCATGTTTCCCACCAACGTCCCGAGGATAAAAACCTTGGGATCGGCGCGAATATGGCTTATGGCCTGCAACATGTTCTGACCATGTATGGCGGCATCGTCGCGGTGCCATTGATCATTGGTCAGGCAGCCGGGCTATCGCCGGCGGACATCGGTTTGTTGATTGCTGCTTCATTGTTTGCAGGGGGGCTGGCGACGTTACTCCAGACCCTTGGTTTACCGTTTTTCGGTTGTCAGTTGCCGCTGGTACAGGGCGTGTCGTTCTCCGGCGTCGCGACCATGGTGGCGATTGTCAGCAGTGGCGGGGAAGGCGGATTTCAGTCGATTCTCGGGGCGGTGATTGCCGCATCGTTGATTGGCTTGTTGATCACGCCAGTGTTCTCGCGCATTACCAAGTTCTTCCCGCCGCTGGTCACGGGCATTGTGATCACCACCATCGGCCTGACTCTGATGCCCGTGGCTGCACGCTGGGCCATGGGCGGCAATAGCCACGCTCCAGACTTCGGCAGTATGCAGAACATTGGCTTGGCGGCTGTGACGCTGATGCTGGTGCTGCTGCTGAGCAAGATAGGCAGCGCGAGCATCTCCCGATTATCGATTCTGCTGGCAATGGTCATCGGCACGATCATCGCGGTGTTCCTTGGCATGGCGGACTTCTCGTCTGTCACTCAAGGTCCGATGTTCGGCTTCCCGACGCCGTTCCATTTCGGTATGCCGACCTTCCACTTCGCCGCCATCCTGTCGATGTGCATCGTGGTCATGGTGACGCTGGTGGAAACCTCGGCGGACATCCTCGCCGTCGGTGAAATCATCGGCACCAAAGTCGACTCCAAACGGCTGGGCAACGGCCTGCGCGCCGACATGCTGTCGAGCATGATTGCGCCGATCTTCGGCTCGTTCACCCAAAGCGCCTTCGCCCAGAACGTCGGGCTGGTGGCGGTGACCGGAATTAAGAGCCGCTTTGTGGTCGCCACGGGCGGTTTGTTTCTGGTGATCCTCGGCTTGCTGCCCTTCATGGGCCGGGTCATCGCGGCGGTACCGACGTCTGTCCTCGGCGGCGCCGGTATTGTGCTGTTCGGCACCGTAGCGGCCAGTGGCATTCGTACGCTGTCCAAGGTTGACTACCGCAACAACGTCAACCTGATCATCGTCGCCACCTCCATCGGTTTCGGCATGATCCCTATCGCCGCACCGAACTTCTACGACCAATTCCCAAGCTGGTTCGCGACGATTTTCCACTCGGGCATCAGCTCGTCGGCGATCATGGCCATCGCGTTGAACCTGACCTTCAACCACCTCACGGCCGGTAACTCCGAGGATCAGTCAGTATTTGCGGCAGGTACCGAGCGGGTGCTGCGCTATAAGGATCTGACGGCGTTGCGCGAAGGCGATTACTTTAGCGATGGCAAGCTGCATGGCCGCGACGGCAAGGAAATTCCGGTAGTCGAGTTGGAACACTAATCTGGCCAAGTCTGGCTTGGACGCACAGCACGCTGGTGATGTATTCGGCATGCATCATCGTGCCGCTGACTCTCAGCGCCGCACGGCAACGCCCCGAAGACCAGTTAACCCTGATTATCAATGCAGACTTATTTGCTAGCGTTTGACCTTGAGGAAACCTTCATGCAAAACACCCAATATGATAACTCCCCCAGGCAGGGGGTTATCCAATTCGTGCTCAACGGTGAAGTGGAATCGCTTGAGCATGTCGACACCACTCGCAGCCTGCTCAATCACTTGCGTGAAGATCGCTGCCTCACCGGCACCAAAGAAGGTTGTGCCGAAGGAGACTGTGGCGCCTGCACGGTCGTAGTGGGTGAATTGTTGGACGGTGAACTGCAGATGCGCACAGTAAACGCCTGCATCCAGTTCATGCCCACACTGGACGGCAAGGCAGTGTTTACCGTTGAGCACCTGCGCCAGGATGCAGAGACGTTACACCCAGTGCAGCAAGCAATGGTCGATTGTCATGGATCGCAGTGTGGGTTTTGTACGCCCGGGTTCGTCATGTCCCTGTGGAGTCTTTATCTTGAACATGAGCAATGTGGCGAGCGTCCGGGGCGAGAGAGTATACGTTCGACGTTGACCGGTAACCTGTGCCGTTGCACCGGTTACCGACCGATCCTGGATGCCGGTGAGCAAATGTTCGACTTGGTGCCTGTAAAGTTCGAACGCGAGGCCTTGCAATCGAAGCTGGAGGCGCTGAAGCGCAACGAGACGCTCGTTTACGAACATCAGGGCCGACGTTTTTTTGCTCCGTGCAATTTGCAAGAATTGGTCAGGCTTCGTGCCGAATACCCCGGCGCGCTCCTGTTGGCGGGGTGTACCGATATTGGCTTGTGGACGACCAAGCAGTTTCGCGATATCGGTGACATCATTTTCATCGGCAAGGTGACAGAGCTGAAGCGAATCGAGCGCGACCAGCAGTTTTTACGCATTGGTTCCGGTGTATCGCTGACCGACAGCTTTGGCGCAATCGTCGCGCTCTATCCGCAACTCAAGGAGCTCTGGGAACGTTTCGCTTCCAAGCCTATCCGCAATGCTGGCACCTTGGGCGGCAACGTCGCCAATGGCTCGCCCATCGGCGATTCGATGCCGGCGCTGGTTGCGTTGGGAGCCAGAGTGGTTATGCATAGCACTGCCGGAAGTCGGACCATTGCACTTGAGGATTTGTACACTGGCTATATGCAGAAAGACATGCACGCCGACGAACTTGTTGAAGCACTCTTGATTCCACTGCCCGAAGCGGGCTGGCAGATGCGTACTTACAAATTGTCCAAGCGTTTTGACTCGGACATTTCGGCTGTCTGTGCGGCATTTTCCGTTCGTCTCGACGCAGGGCATGTCGTTGATTGTCGTGTGGCATACGGCGGTATGGCAGCAACGGTCAAAAGAGCCAGCCATTGTGAGAAACATCTGATCGGTAAGCCCTGGACCGAGGATACGCTGGAACAAGCCCAAGTCACGCTTGATGAGGATTACCAGCCTCTCACTGATATGCGTGCCAGCGCACAATACCGGCAGCAGTGCGCGAAGAACCTGCTCTATCGCTTCTATCTTGAAACCCGCCTGCATCAGCCATTGCCCACGGAAAGTATTCGGGTCTTTGATGTGCCCCAGGAGCAACCATGAACAAGCCTGCCAGCCTACCTAATGAACAATTGAAACAAGGCGCCGCCGGACGCTCCTTTACTCATGAGTCAGCTCATCTGCATGTCACCGGCGAAGCGACTTACATCGACGACATCCCAGAGTTGCAGGGCACACTGTATGCAGCACTGGGCTTGAGCCAGCAGGCCCATGCACGAATTTTGTCGATGGATTTGAGTGATGTGCTTGCAGCGCCGGGTGTGATCGCCGTCTTGACTGCAGATGATATCCCGGGAGCCAACGACTGCGGCCCCATCGTCCACGACGATCCAATACTTGCCGATGGTCTGGTGCAGTACATCGGCCAGCCAATCTTTACCGTCATCGCCGATACCTATCACGCCGCACGCCGTGCGGCTCGACTGGGCAAGATAGAGTACGAGGCGTTACCCGCAATACTGACCCCTGAGGAAGCGAAGCAACAGGGCGCCTTCCTGTTCCCGCCGCTGCACCTGCGCCGTGGCGAAGCCGAACAAGCGATAGGAGGTGCAAGGCACACACTCAAGGGCGAATTCTCCATCGGTGGCCAAGAGCAGTTTTACCTGGAGGGGCAAATATCCTATGCCATGCCCAAAGAAGACAACGGCATGCATGTGCTGTGCTCCACTCAGCACCCGACGGAGATGCAAAACCTGATTTCCCACTGCCTGAATCTGCCAAAACATCAGGTTAAAGTGGAGATTCGTCGCATGGGCGGGGCATTCGGCGGCAAGGAGTCGCAATCCGGTCTTTTTGCCTGCGTGGCTGCTTTGGCCGCCGCGCGGCTGAAGCGCCCGGTCAAGGTGCGCTTGGACCGTGACGACGACATGTTGATCACCGGTAAGCGTCACTGTTTCAACTACGAATACGAGGCAGGTTTCGAGTCCGACGGTTTGATTCGAGGTGTGACTGTAGAGATGTGCTCGCGGGGAGGTTTTTCGACTGACTTGTCCGGCCCAGTGGCGACCCGCGCCTTGTGCCACTTTGACAATGCCTACTTCCTCAGTGACGTGGACATTCGATCCATGGCAGGCAAAACCAACACTCAGTCCAACACCGCCTTTCGGGGGTTTGGCGGTCCGCAGGGTGCAATTGCCATCGAGTACATCATCGATGACATCGCTCGTGAACTGGGTTTAGACCCGCTGGACGTTCGCAAGCGCAACTTCTATGGCAAGCTCGAGCGCAACGTTACCCCCTACGGCATGACGGTGGAAGACAACGTCATCCACGAGTTGGTGGCTGAGTTGGAGCAAACAAGTGACTACCGGGCTCGGCGCGAGGCTGTCCTGGCCTTCAATCGAGACAATGAAGTTCTCAAAAAAGGCCTTGCCCTGACGCCGCTCAAATTCGGCATCTCTTTCAACGTCGTCCACTTCAATCAGGCCGGAGCTCTGGTTCATATCTACACGGACGGCTCGGTGCTTGTGAATCATGGCGGCACAGAGATGGGGCAAGGCCTCAATACCAAGATCGCCCAGATTGTCGCCAATGAGTTGGGTATCGATCTGAGTTGGGTGCGCTCCACCGCAACGGACACCAGCAAGGTGCCCAACACCTCAGCCACTGCAGCCTCAAGCGGCACTGACCTGAATGGCAAGGCCGCCCAGGATGCTGCGCGCCAAATCAAAGTCCGCTTGTCACAGATGTTGGTGGATCGATTCGGCGGCACGCTCGATGACGTGGGCTATTCCAACAATCAGGCGAGCTTGAATGAGCATCGGCTCAGTTGGCCTGACCTGGTGAGAACGGCGTATGAGAGTCGCGTACAGCTCTGGTCCGATGGTTTCTACGCCACCCCTAAATTGAACTGGGACCGAGAGACACTAAAAGGCAGACCGTTCTTCTACTTCAGCTATGGCGCTGCCGTCTCCGAGGTGCAAATCGACAGCCTGACCGGTGAGTGGAAGTTACTGCGCGTAGACCTGCTGCATGACGCTGGCAAATCCATCAATCCGGCGCTCGATATTGGCCAGGTGGAAGGTGCCTTCATCCAGGCCATGGGCTGGCTCACGATGGAGGAACTGTGGTGGAACAAAGCCGGGAAACTAATGACCCATGCGCCTTCGACCTACAAGATCCCGGCGGTCAATGATTGCCCTGATGACTTTCGCGTCAACCTATTCAACAACTGCAACGCCGAGGACACCATTTTCCGCTCGAAGGCTGTAGGCGAGCCGCCTATGCTACTGGCTTTCTCGGTGTTCTTTGCGCTTCGCGACGCGATTGCCAGTGTGGCGCAGTACAAACTGAACCCGCCATTGAACGGCCCTGCGACCAGCGAGCGAATCCTGCAGGCGATCACCGCAATTCGAGGCAAATAGCTGTAACGACCTGCAATCGAAAACCCGTCGATCTGCAATCCAACGCGGCCGAGAGGTTTTCCTCAATCCGCAGCAGGTTGATCGACGGGGTGGTGGTCGCGGTACCGAAGGTCTGCCCGGCAAGACCTTACTGTATGACGTCAACACGGGGATGCACGGGGGATCAGCCTTTGAAATCAAGGGCTGAATCCCAGCGATTCCCCGCCCTGCCCCATACCCCCCCCGAAAAATTGGCCCAGCCATCTACGGCGTTCTGTCGACCGAACACGATCCCTATCGGCAACTCAACCACACCAAGACACCACTCAATTGGCAGCAGGATCACCCAAAAAAGGTCATCAATCCCAACGCTTGATTTCAAGCATTCAAGTATTCTAGTTGAATGCTTGACGGAGCCGGACCCGTCAGGCTTAATGGGGTCAAGTTTCAACAGGATAGGGAGAGGGCAATGTCACTTTCAAAATTCGGAGTCGCAGTGAGGGAGTTCCGGCGCTCTCTGCAGCTTACGCTCAGCTCAATGGCGGCAGCTTTAGATACATCGCCGGCTTTTCTGAGCGCTATGGAGACGGGCCGAAGCAAAATACCGATGGAGTGGGTCGACAAAATCTCAAGCTACTTCGAAGCGGCCGGACTTCACGTCAACCGTTCCAAGCTCAAAGCTAGTGCATGCGAGGACAACGAAAGCGTGTCTCTAGTAGGTCTTCCCGCACACCACAGAATGTTGATTGCAGGATTTGCTAATTCCGATTTAAACCAAGAACAGCTTGCGAAGCTGGGGCGCTTGCTAAGCGAAATCCACGGGGATGCAGATAATGACGAGCGGAAACCTAGCTGAATTTACACTGCGCGGGCACCGAGTGCCCGCAATTGACCGAACTGAAATAGACTACATTTCCGGTCGAATCTGCAAAATTTTGAAAGCTACGAAACACTCATTTTCCCCCTCAAAAATAGGCATGTTCTTAAACAGCCTAGAGGAAAACGGTATCAATATTGACATCGTTGATGACGAAGAGTGGATTGACGTAGCGAGAGCAACGGTCGACCCGTCTACAGGTTTTATATATATGCCTTACAGCCTATATAAAAATTTGAACAGGTCAGAACCTGAAGCGCTGAGAATATTTTTGCATGAACTGGGCCATATTTTTCTGTGTCACAGGCCGCTATTGCACTTCTCAGACAAAATCGCTTTACAGATAGAAGACTCAGAGTGGCAGGCAGATACCTTCGCTGACTGTGTAATCGATCGGCTGAAGTTACCTAGGCAGGGCAGACAGCTTGAATTTAAAAACTTCTAACTAATCACGCCGCAAACGTGATTAGCCAGAAGCTGGTGGTAGACCGCAAATCTACCAGGGAAGTTCTCCACTCGCTTTCCGCAACCGCAGACAGCTAGCAGATTCGTGCCTTCAACAGCTGCGTATCCTAGCTTCGTTCTTCGGATCTGTCCACAGAAGGTGAGTAGTGGCCACCCCATAAAGAGGTGAGTCTCATGACTTATACCGACGAACGGGGCACGTTCATCCTGCGTTGGAGTCGCCGCCTAAAAAACGGTCTTATCCAGCGCGCGGTAGGCAAGCCCTTCAAAATCTACATCAAAGACTGATGTAGGCTTTAGCCCTGACCAGCGATGGTTGGGGCTTTTCATTTTGCATCAGTAGAAACTCAAAATAGCTTGATCCAGTTTAGACAGCTTATTGTCATTCCAAGGAGGTTCAGAGATGCAGATCGATCCAGAGCTATACAGGCAGATTAGGGAGACCATTGATAACTTCCCTCCATACCCAGACTTAGACGCCCTCGTTGCTAACGGTGACCTTCTAAAAACTCGAGGCGGGTACAACGTATTAACCGAGGTGGGAATGGCAGCAATCAGCAAATACGTTATCGGTGCAACGATCAGCAGCAAAGGCAAGCCTGCCGTTTTCAAGCTCTCTCGCCGTAGGAAAAAGTAGATCAGCGCGCTATCACCCGCACATAAGCCCGACATACCGCCAGTGCGATCAATCCTTCGTCACCGGTGCTGGTGATGGCGACAATTCGTTGAGCATGCGCTGGGTCAATTTGGGAACCTATGGTTCTGTGCCACCAAGGTTGAACCCACAATCAAATGCCTCTCCTTCAAAAGAGGCCACCCAATGCCGCCGGCTCCCAGTTCATGATTATCAGCTCGCCACTCACCTCGGCCTTGCCCTGCCGCTGGTTAGTCGTGGTGTAGCGGATATCCAGCCTCTCAAAGTGAAAGCCCTCAAATACCCGGCGGATGTCCGGGTGGTCATTGATGCTGACCATCACCCTGCCCTTGCAGCGGCGCATGAAGTCGGCCATTCGCTCGTAGTTTTCAAACGGAAAATCCACCCCATACCCGGCGGTCTGCCAGTACGGCGGGTCCATGTAGTGGAAGGTGTGGGCACGGTCATAGCGTTCGGCACAGTCGAGCCAGGGTAAATTTTCCACGTAGGTGCCCGACAGGCGTTGCCAGGCGGCCGAGAGGTTTTCTTCGATGCGCAGCAGGTTGATGGCCGGACCTGTGGTGGCGGTACCGAAGGTCTGCCCGGTGACCTTGCCGGCAAAGGCATGGTGCTGCAGGTAGAAAAAGCGGGCGGCGCGCTGGATGTCGGTGAGGGTTTCCGGGCGGGTCATCTTCTGCCACTCGAACACCTGGCGCGAGCTGAGCGCCCACTTGAACTGGCGCACAAACTCTTCCAGGTGGTTCTGCACCACGCGGTACAGCGTCACCAGGTCGCCGTTGATGTCATTGAGCACTTCCACCGGCGCAGCCTGGGGCCGCATGAAGTACAGCGCGGCGCCGCCGGCAAAGACTTCGACGTAGCATTCGTGCGGAGGGAACAGCGGAATAAGGCGATCGGCCAGGCGGCGTTTGCCGCCCATCCAAGGGATGATAGGGGTAGACATAGTTAGCAAGACCTTTACTGTATAAATAAACAGGTGCTAGGCTCGCTCCGCTTTGTGCACAGAGCAGGAGCCTTGGCGGGACTTGCAGGGACAATCTGCGGGGACGGTGGCCAGGCGGGATGTTGACGCATCCAGACTGGCCGCTCCTTTTACTTTGAGATTAAAGTTTCTTTGCCCGGGCACGACTCTCGCGCCCGGGTAATCAATCGGTCAGTTCGAGCACGACTTTCTCAGGCTTCCCTGACGCCTTGGCCTTGCCCTCCTTACCGCCGTTGCACTCCACCGACACCGTCCACCCGGACGGGGTGTAGGTGTGATCCACCGATTCCACCAGGTACTCGCCATCGAGCCCACGCTTGAAGCCCTGCGCCTCGATCATGCTTTCGGCAAACAGGTCAGTTCGTCCGGGCAGATCAAGGCGCACCGAAGCAGTCGAACGATTGAACGCCGCCAGGCGGGCCTTCGCCGCTTCGTCGGCCGCGCTTTTGTCCGGGTAGAGATGGCGATCGGTGTGCACCGGCGGCAGGCCCTCGGGCACGTTGGGATTGTCCAGGTGCGAGACCAACAATTCGCCGCTGTCCGAGTCCTGGTACTGGGTGCTGACCCCTTGATGCGCACTGCGGTCGCTCAAGCGAAACTGCCAACGGGTCACGTCATTGCGTTGCAAGGTGATTACACCCAAGGCCTTGCCACTGGCGCTTTGCCTGCCCTGTCGCGGCAGCACCAACAGCTTGCCGTCGGCCACCTTGGCCGTGCAGTCATGCTTCTTGGCCACGCGGGTGATGAAGTTGAAGTCCGACTCATTGAGCTGATCCATGCGCGGCACGCGGGTGTCGACCGGACACGATGGCTGCCAGCCATTGCGCGCCGCCACGTCACCGACGATTTGCGCCAGGCTGACGTCCTCCCAACTGCCGCTGCGGGTGGTTTTGCCGCTGCCGCGCATGTCGCTGGCCTTGCCGCTGATCACCAGGGTGTCCGGTGGACCGGAGACCGCGACCTCGTCCACGGTGTAACGGCCCATGCGCGTCAGGTCGGCGCCGGCATACCCCAGATAGACCTCGATGCTTGCGCCACGGACCGGCAGCGACACCGCCCCATCACGGTCATCAATGCGCAGTTCGAACGTATCCGATTCCATGCCCGGCCGGTCGGCCAGTTGCAGCGAGACCAGCCGATCATTGATCAAGGCGGTGATGTCGGCGCCGTCGGCGGCGATACGAAAAAGCGGTTGCATAGTGGTATCCCAGACAAGAAAAAGCCCGCACTGGGCGGGCCGGGTAACGGGGTCAGTCCCACAGTGAAATCACACTGTCGGTTTCGATCACCAGCTCCGGCAGCGTGATCAGCAGGCCGGCCCGGAACGGTTGCGGCTCATCGGCCAAGCCCTGATTGGCGGCCAATACCGCCTCGACGCTGCGGTTCAAGTGGCCGTAATAGTGGTGGCAGAGGGTGTCGAGCAGATCCCCGTCAGCTGTTCTGCAAGTCATCGCCATAACGGACAAACTCCAATGAAAAGCCCTGTTTGCGCGGGATTGCCCCGGGCAGCAAGGCGCTTTGCTCCTCGTCGATAGAGGTCAGGCACCAGTTGCCCAGCACCTCGCCGTACCCGGTGGTCAGGTTCAGCGGCAGCAACTTGGCGCCGATGCTGCGCAGCGTATCCAGTTGCTTCAAGCCGCCTTTGTAGCTCGGGTAGATCGCGCCCTTGATGGTGATTTTCTCCTCGCCCAGACCCACCGCCTGTTGCGCCGGCCGCCGGGTCAGGCGTTCCTGCGCCGCCCAGCGAAACGTGGTCTGCCGCCGCAGCTCGTCAAACGCCGCCGTGTCCAGGTTGAAGTAATACGGCCGTTCATTGGCTTTCAGCGGATAGAGAATCAGCAGGTGCGGAAACGGCTTCACCGCGTCCGGGATCGGCGTCATGTCGCCGGCAAACCATTCGGTGGGGAAGATGTTGCCCAACGCGGCATTGGCCTTGCCGGCCACCTTGTTGAACGCCGCGCCAAAGCGGGCGATCTGTTCGGTCAGCGCGGAAAAGTGCTGCTCGAACTGCGCCAGGGATCGTTGAGTCTGGTTATAGAAACTGGCGACCTTGCCGATCTTGGCCTGCGCCGAGTTGATCGCACTCTGCAGGCGGCGGGTCTTGTCACTGAGGTCTTCGCTGATAAAGGGCAAACCTTCCAACGCATCCGCCGCACCGCCGATTTCGTTGAGCGCGCCATTCATGGGCCCCGTCATCGACTCCAGGTCAGTGCGTCCGGCCTCGCCGGCATCGACCATGTACTTCAGTCCGCCCTGCAGGTGCTCCAGGTAGGATTTTTCATCCGACATAGTATTTCCTCAACCCACATGGGGCGCATCAAACAATTGGCGGGCACGCGCGTCTCGGGCGAAGTCTTCAAACTGGCGCTGCAGGTGTGGCATCAACGCTTGGGCCAACTGCGCCGGGTCTTTCACATCGCCCTGCACGGTAATGACCGGGGCCGGGGCGAAAGTGAATTGCTGATCGACCTTCGGCCATTCGGGCGCCTTTACCGCCGAGCTTGCCATCAATGCCGCCGCCGTCACCGGCGCGGCGGGGGCGTTTTCCATCGAGCGCACGACAGCGCCAACACCTTGGCCAGCGGGCATGGGCAAGATGCCGATCGGCGCTTTGGCAGGCGTGTCCGGCCCGCCAAACAACGCCTTGCCCATGGTCGCGCCTAACTTTCCACCGCCCCACGCCCCGACCATGCCGCCGATAATCCCGCCAATGGCGGTACCGATCACGGGAACGATCGAGCCTAAAGCCGCACCAACTGCCGCGCCACCGAGCACGCCTCCCACGAGCCCGCCCGCTGCCTCGCCGTAGCCTTCGGCCTTTTCATCGCGGGTGGTGGCGTTGAGGTAAGTGTCCACCACCTGGAAGCCGGCATCGGCCACCGCCAGCGTCCCGCCCACTTTCATGCCGCGGGACATCCGATTGGCAGGGCCTTTGCCCTTTCCGCCCTTCCCTTCTTTGCGGTGATCCAGCCCGTCGTCATCGCCGTCATTCGCGTTGGTCACGAACACCCGCTGCACGATGTTGGACTTGCCGCCCGCCGAACCGCGCGCGATGTTGGCCAGGCCCCGGCCGATTTTCAGCGCGGCCCAGGCCTTGCCCGCCAGTAACGCGCCGGCACTCACTGCTGCCAGACCCAGCACGACTTTGGGTGTTTCCTCGGACAAGGCGGTCAAGCCACGCGCGGCTGCGCCAATCCCGCTGGCCAGCGCATCCGTCGCCGGACGCAGAGCATCCCCGATGGCCCGCAGCGAATCGTTGAACGCCTGACCGGTTTCGGCCCAGCGTTGCGACGAGCTCTCGCGACGTTCGTTCAGGTTCTTGTCGAGAATGCCCTTGCGCTCGCCGTTGGGGTCCGAGGCGCTTTTTTTTAGGTTTGCGTAGATTTTTTTGTTCTGGGTGTACGCCATCAGGGCCGTCTTGACCTGCATGTCGGCAAACAGATCGCCGGTACGCAACGTGGCGGCTAAGGCATCGGCCATCGCCTGCGCCTTGGCCGGGTCCGTTTCCTGGTCGATCTGGGTCAGCCCCTGATCCAGCTGCTTGGCCTTTTTCGGATCGGTCTTTTCCACATACCGGCGTGCCAGTTCGAAGCTGGCTTCGAAGGTCGACATGCCCTTGCCAATGGCGGCATTCATCGAGCCCTGATAATCAATCCCGGCATCGGCATAGCCTTTGACGGTTTCCTCCGAGCCGATTTTCGCGATCCAGTTTTTCAGGTTGTTCGCCGCCTCATCCGCACTGCCGGCGCTCTTTATCTGCACCTGCAGCATGGCCCCGAGTTGTGTCACCGCGTCCTGGCCGGTGATGCCGCTGCTGGCCATTTGGGCCAACAGTTCCGGAAACCACTTGGCCATGTCGGCGGCTTCGAAGCTGCCCTGTTGGCCCAGCAAGGCGACCGACGCCAAGGCCTGTTCCATCTTCTGTGGATCGGTGATCTTGGCGTTGTTCTGCATCGCCAGAATCATCCTCGCGGTGTCGGTGCCCGAAGCGCCCTGCCCGACCGCAAACTTGGCGGCCACCGGTGCGTACTTCAGCGCCTCGGATAACGCCATGCCGCCACCGACCAGCTGGTTCACCAGGTCAGCCACCTGGGTGTTGGCCATGCCGGTGTCTTTTGAGGTCTGGACGATGTCGCGGGCGGTGTCCACTTCCTGCTGGGTATTGGCGGTACCGGACTTGATCGCGATGTCGCGAATGATCGCCTGAAAGTCCGCACTGATTTTGGTCGGCACGGCCGCCAGGGTGGTACCGGCCACCGCGGTGCCGAATCCGCTGCGCAGGCTTTCCTTCCCGTCCTGCACCTGCCCCATGCCTTTGGCCTTGAACTCGGCGCTGCGCACCACCTTGCCCAGCGCCAGGTACTCCTGACGCAGGCGCCCGACTTCAACCCCCTGCTTTTTCAGGCTACTGTTATTGGCTTCCAGCTTCTTCAGCAAGGCGCCGGCATTGGCCGCCCCGCTGTCGTGGGCTTTTTTCCACTCATCGCGCAGACGCATGGTCTCGCCGATGACTTTCTGCAAACCCTTGGCGCGCATGGTTTGCGCCTCGAGCTTTTTCATTTCGCCGCTGACGTTCTTGAAGGCGGCACCGAGCGAAGAGTCGACGGCACCGCCAATCACCAGCCCGAGCGAGAGTTTGTTCGCCATGGAGGTTACCTGTGGGAGCGGGGATTAGGCTCAGTCCGTGAGCCACCAGACCATCTCGGAAAACGACAGGCCCTGAATCTCGGCCGCCGAAAAATTCAGCTCGGCAGCCAAGCGTTTGGCCAGGGCCTTTTGCAGCCGGGGGTTAAACCCCGTCGTCTGCTCCCAGACGAAAATAGGCGGTCTGCAGACGACGGTAATCACGCATCAGCAGCCCCTCCAGATCGCCACGACCGATGCTCGCCAGGCTGCAGAATAAGACCATCTCCTGCTCTTCTTCATTACTCCCACCCTGCAAAGTGGCGGCGCGCATTTCACGCACCGTCGGTTCACGCAGAGTCAGCTTGTCGACCTGAATGCCGTTGGCCTGGCTCGCTTTGGATAAGATGACGGTGGCAATGCCATCGCCCAGTTGCAGCCACTTGGGCAGGACGTTGTCTTTTGTATTGCTCATGGTGTGGCTCCTTACATGCCCAGTGCAGAGCGCACGGCGGCCAGTTGATCGACGCCGTCGACGACGCGGATCGAGTTGAGAGGATCGATTTCAAACATCACGCTGCCGTCGATTTCCAGCTTGTAATAGGTCACCGCGACGGCGTACTTGAACTCGCCTTTTTCGCCTGGTTTCCAGTCGCCCGGATCGACTTCCTTGAGGCTGCCGCGCAGGGTGACGATCACCGCTTTGACCAAACCTTTCTGGCCCTTGAAGGCCCCGCGGAATGAGGCGTTGAACCCGGTCAGGTCGGACTGACCGAAGAACTTCAGCACCTCGCGACGCACGCCGTTGGTGAGGAAGCCGGCCTCCAGCTTTTCCATACCCATGTCGAGTTCCACGGCCGCGTCCATGCCGCCGGCGCGGTACTCGTCGGTCTTGAGGGTCAGCTTGGGCAGGGTCAGGCTCGGCACATCGCCTTGCAGGCTGATACCGTCCACAAACAGGTTGGTGTTGTAGAGCACTTCAGGAATCATTGGTCAGCCCCTTCAGGTGATAGCACTACCGGGATCCAGTGATTGATCACCTCCACGCGGTAGATGGACTCTTCGTCCGACAGCAGGTCGGTGAAACGGATGTTCCAGAACGCCTTGCCATCGCGGAGTGCACAGGCGGTGTTCAATTCTTCGTCGGCATACACCTCGACATTGATGCTCGCGACCTGGCTGTTCAGGTCGCAAGTGAACGCCTGCAGGCCTGCGGTCACGTCCTTGACGTAGGTTTCGGTTATGGCGCGGTCGACCGTCCATTTGTGCGCATGGAGGATGGCGTCCTTGACGATCTCCAGCAGGCGCGCCTGGGTGCAGTCGTCGGTCTTGAGGGTCACTTTGGGCAGAATCATAAAGCGGCCTCCTTAGGCAGCGGTGTCCAGCACTTCCTTGATCCACTGATCGGTCACCTCCACGCGGAAGTTCGGGTTTTCGGCCGGCGGTACATCGGTGAATCGAATGTTCCAGTACACCTTGCCGTCGCTGAGTTCGCTGGAGGTGTTCAGCTCTTCGTCGGCATAGACCTCGAAGTTGACGATCGCACCCTGATTTTTCAGGTCACGCATAAACGCCTGCAGGCCTTCGGTCACGTCCTTGACGTAGGTCGCGGTGATCGAGCGGTCCACCGCCCACTTGTGCGCATAGAGGATGGAATCCATGACGATATCCAGCGTGCGCACGCGGGTGACGAACTTCCATTTCGGATCGCTGGACAGCGTGCGGTTGCCCCACAGCCGATAACCGTCGTCACGAATGATCGTGGTGATGTTGGCGTTGTTCAGCAGGTTGGCGCGGCAGGACGGATCGCCGTCGAGAAACTCGATCGGCCGCGTGGTGCCGGTGATGCCGACAAACTCCTTGTTCGATGGCGAAGCCCAGAAACCGTAGGTCGCGTCGGTCCAGGCAAACAGGCCAGCGGTCCAGGCCGAGGCCGGTGCATTGATCGTGGCGCTGGTCGTGGTGTCCCAGAACTGCACGCCGGGGTCGACCATGTAGGCGTGTTTGCTACCGAAGTTTTTGGCGTAGTCCATCGCCGCTTCGTCGGTGGTGTTGGGTCCATCGATGATGGCCATGGCCCGCAGCTTGTCACCCAGCGCCACCAGTTCGGTGGCCACCGCCAGCGTCGCCGAGTACCCCGGAGTCACCAACAACCGCGGCTGGGCGTTGAATTGGCTTTTACCGTTGAGCAATGCCTGCATGCCGGTCCGGGAACCGTCGGCCCAGACGCCGCCGATGATCGCAGACAACTGTTCGGCCGGATCCTCCAGCAACGGCACACCGACGGCGACAATCACCGCCTTGGCCCGTTTGAAAATGGCCTTGCAGTCCTGAGTGATCGCCGCATCCGGGCCCCACGCCGCGACCGCTTCACTTTCGCGGGTGATCAGCAGCAGTTCGTTGGCTGCGGCAGTGGCCGGCGGGCCCACGGTGAAGGTGTTGCACAAACCGATAATCGAGGCGGACGGAGTGGCGATTTTCCGTGCCCCGCTTTCCACCAGGGTCACGGTGACGCCGTGAAAAAAACTCATAAAGTGATACTCCAGAAACGAAAAAGCCCCGCATAAGCGAGGCGTTCGGGATGGTTCGTGTAACGCGTAACGGAAAACAAAACGCCCCGTCAGTGCGGGGCGTCAGGGGTCTGCTGATCCGGTTTGACCGGCCACTCCATCGTCCGTGGCCAACCCGCTTGCTGCGGCACCTCACTGAGCTCGATGCGATAGCGCTTCCAGAGACCCAGCTGCTCGATCTGCTGCGCAGTGGCCAGATCCAGATCGACGGCATCTTGCAGCGGCGCCACCGCCAGACCAGCGTCCTGCATCAGGCGATTGAGTTGGGTGCGGGCGGCAGGGAGCAAGGCGGCATCCGTCGGTGGCTCATAGGGCGCAATCTCGCCAAATTCACCATCAACCGTACGCTGGTAGATTTCCGGGCCGTACTCGGTCGAGTCATCAGGGGTGGCGGTGAATGGCATCTCACCCTGCGTCTCCACCACCAGCAACAGATTAATCGCGGTATGTTCGGCGTTGGCCCATTGCGGGCTCAACACGTTGCTGTAATTCATCAGGCAACCCTCAAGCAAATACATACAGAATTACTGTACTGACCATCGGAATCCCCTAGGCCACCCATCAATATCCAGGTACCGGCCGCAGTACCGTGATTAGAACTCGCCGCCGCATCGGTAAATATCAAGTTTCCGCCAGCGACGACGGCGCCAGGATTTGTAGGGCCACCACCAGAGACTGCAAAGAGGCCATATGTGCCCAGGCCGCCAACAGGCTGAGCAGCGATGGTTGGCATGAGGTTGTTATAGCTTACGTAGTTGTTGGCTAGATGGACGTTTAGGTATCCGCCCCAAACGGGGCCATACACATTGCCATCCCCGGCTAGAAACCCGCCGCCATCCGCGGCTAGATGCCCGGCGTATACATTCCCATGCGAGTAGAGGCCTCCTTGAGAAACAATGTCGCCGACAGTTACTACGTAATCTGAGTTAACGGTGCCGGAAACAAATATCCCGTTAATGAAGTGTGGAGCGCTCAACAGAGCGTAGTTAGCTGGGTTGAAATTGGTGTCGTTCCAGCCGGTGGCCCACGGGCTGAAAACAGGCGTGCCACCTACACCACTTGCGCCCCTTGAGAAAATGGTGCCCGATTGGTAACTGACGAGGATTTGCGCAATCGTGTCGGTCGAACGTATCACCGACATAGAGCCGAACTCCGCGCCAGACGGAATATTCCCTCCGGTATTGACCCGGTAAAACCCGCCAAGAATGACCGTATCCAAGTTGGTGTCGGGGGGCAGGTCAATGCCCGTACCGCCCAGCCCGAAAGCCCCGACCTTCATCAGCGCTTCAGGGGTCGCATCGTCTAGATGGGTTTGCGTATCCGCCATCGCGGCAGTTCCCAGCCCAAGGTCCTCTGTCGTCAACTGGTCGCCTGCCGTCACCACACCTTGGGCATTCACGGTGACGCTGGAATAGGTGCCCGCCGTAACACCGCTGTCGGCCAGAGCCAGTTCGATATCGGCATCGGCAGTGCCATCGAACAAGACACTGCCGCTGCCTGCTCCAGAGATGCTCAGCGTGCGTGCTGTTTCCAGTTGGGTGGCCGCCACGGCGGTGCCGTCCACGGGCAACGCATCGGTGATGCCGTAGCCGTCGAGGGTGGTCGGGTTGGTACCGGCAACCACCCGCCCAAGGGCGTCCACGGTGACACTGCGAAAGGTGCCTACACCTGCCCCGCTGCCGCCTGCGATCAGCTCGAATTGCAAACCAGTGGTGCCTAGGGTGATCGGCGCGTCGGTGACCAGTTGCCAGAGGCTGTCGCCGTTGACGGTGCCCTGCTCCACATGAATAAACAGGCCCGGGGTCACTTCCAGGCTGTTGTCGGCATCGGCCGCCCGGGTCCAGCCTTCGACGCTGACGACATAGAGACCGTTGTCCTCGGCCTCTTCCTGAGCGGTCACCAGCACCCGATCACCGATGACCACGGCGACATCGTCGATGGTCTGCACGTTGCTCAGGGTGATGGGGGCCGTAGCGGCCACCCGCGCCGACTGTTTGTGATCCAGTTTGGCCAGCGCTTCGCTGATCGCGAGATCGACGTATTCACGTGTAGCCAACACCACCGCGGGGTCGATCTTCAACACGATGTTCGCCGAGCTGCTGACGATGAAATTCATCCGCACCACTTGGGTCTTGCCGGTGCCTTGGGCCAACAGCGGCTTGTAGCTCGGCGCGCAGTTGGCCACCGCCACCAGGTCGCCGTCGACGTCGTACAGGCCGATCTCGCGAATCCATTCACCGCCCACTTCCGGCGGAATGATCTGCTCGGTGATCACCGTGTTGGGGTTGGCTGGATCGACGCGGATCTGGTTGAGCGGCGCGCGGCGCCACTCGTTGATCAACTCGGTTTGCAGGCGATCAGGGATCGGGTCGGTGCCATTGGCATCGCCCAAGCCCATCTCGGTAAACATCCAGTCCAAGCCCATGGCAATGGCATTGGCGTGTTTGGCTTCGCCGACTGCGGTGAGAATGGCAAAAAACTGACTGGTCTTATCAATCATAGGGATAAACGTCCAAAGTATCGGTTTCATCGACTCACTGCGCCGGGCCAAACGTGCCGGTCACGTCGATGTCTTGCGGGGCTGGCGGGTAAACGTCGATTTCTTCGCCCTCTTGCACGCACACGGCAATCCCCAGCACGCCCTCGGTTTGCAGACTCAGCGCCAGGTTGGTCATGTGCCGGCTGACCGGGCGGGCATCGTCGATCAACCACGCCAGTTCCTCGTGCAGCTCCTCGGTGATGCCCGAGTCATTCAGCCCCACCTCGAGGGCGAAGGTGCCGGGCACGCCTTCCGGCACGGTGTCGAACCATTCCACGACATCGATCAGGTAGCCCAAGGGCTCGACCACCCGACGCAGCGAACCGATGGTGCCTTTGCGCGCATGCACGTCGTACGCCGAACGGATCGCCGTGCGCTTGGCTTCCTGGGTCCAGTTGTTGTTCCAGCGGTCCACCGACCAGGACCAGGCCAGATATGGCATCAAGTGCTCAGGACAGGTGTCGGCGTTGTACAAGCTGCGCAGCGGAATCAGCGTGTTTTCGTAGTTGGCCGCTTCCATGGCCAGTTCCAGCGGTGTGCTGTTAAGCGGCAACTGAGTACTCATGTCAGACTGGCTCCCAGGACCACGCTGTAACCGGTGCAATATGCCGCCTCGGCCTTGCTCGGTTGGATGTCGTTCCAGTCCAGCAGCTCAACCCGGGCGATGCCGGGAATGTGCAGTTGCGCATCGACGCCCGAACGCGCCACTTCCAGACCCAGACGCCGTCGCGGGTTGATCCATTCGCTCAGGCGTTTCTGGCTTTCGGCCAGGTAGGCTTCGTTCTCCGGGCCCGGCGCCTGCGGGTACAACACCGCTTCAATGTGGTAATCGATGACCACGGCGCTTTGCACTGTGAGGCGATCGGCCACCGGCCGCACGTCTTCATCATTCAGATGCAGGCGGACCTCCTCCAGCAGCTCGGGCGAAGCCGCGCCGCTGCCTTCCAGGCTGAGCACGGTGCACACCACCACGGCCGGTGACGGACTTTCCGCCGTAGCATCGGCCACCAGACCCGAGGCGTTGCGCGCATGCAGGATGTAGCTGTTACGCGGCCCCGCCGTGGTCAGTCCCTCATACGACATCTGCACCCGCTCGCGCAGGGCATCGTCCTCCTCGAGCACCTGCGGCGTTGGCGGTACCGTGCTCGGATCTCCAGCCTGAATCACCAGACGTTGCAGGTTGACGTTCGCGGCCAGGTGATCGAGGTCGGCACGCACAGAATGGGCTAACAGCAAGGCCTTGCCCGCGTCATTGACCCGCGCCCGGTTCTGCACGGCACCGTATGCGGCCTGCTCGACGAGTTTGAGCACCGGGTCACTTTCCAGTTCCGCACTCCAGTTGTCGCCCATGCTCAGGCGGAAGGCTTCCAGTTTCTCTTGGTAAACCTCCTCAAAGTCGAGGTCCTCGAGGACTTGCGGTGGCGGCAGTGCCGCCAGTTCCATGGTCATGCGGACACCTCCAAAGTCACGTCGCTGCCCAGGTACTGCCCGGTCAGCTCAAAGGTGATACGCCCGTCGAGGATCGCCACGGCGCGCACCCGCCCCAGCTTCAGACGGGGTTCCCAACGCCCGAGGGTGCTCGCCACTTCCGCCTGCACGGCACTTTTCCAGCCGTCGTTGACCGGCAGGTCGACAAAGCGCCGCAGCTTGCTGCCGTACTCCGGGCGCATGCGCCGGCTGCCCAGCGGGGTGGAGAGAATGTCCTCGATGGACTGGCGCAGGTGATCGAGGCCGGAAATAAGCTGCCCGGTGCGGCGGTCCAGTCCGATCATCCCGATCATTGGATCAACCCTCGACCGCGACAAAATCCTTACGACCGCGCAAATACTCGAGCGCGACCGTGTCATCCGACGCCACCGCGACCTGCCCTTTTTCCACTTTCAAGGTGCGCCCCGCCTCCAGCAGGACCAGCACCCGCGAGGTAAACAGCGTGTCGCGAAAGACGCTCAGCGTGGTCGGCGCGGGTGCCTCACTGGCCGCTGATACGCCCTTAGTTTTACTCGTCATGCTTTTTCTCCAGACATGAAAAAGCCCGCGCGCGGCGGGCTGAAAGTGAATGTTCACTCAGTGCGAGTGGTTGCTGCTGTTGCCGCCGGCATCCATGATCGTCCCGGCGCCGCTGATGTCACCGGACACGCTCAGCGTGCCGTCGATGCTCACCTCACCCGCCAGGATGATCTGGCTGGCCGTCACCCGGATCCGATCCGGTGTCACCTCGAACAGCGAGCCGCCGACCGTGATCGTCGCTTGGGTGCCGCTGGGCAGATCGATGCTGTAACTGCCGGCCTGCCAGTCGTAGACCAGCGAGCCGCCATCGTCGAAGCACCAGGCTTCGACATGATCGCGGTTGTCCGGCGGCGCCCCGGCGTTGCCATACAACCCCGGGATAAAGGTGCCCGTGGCCGGGTTGCCACTGGGGCTGAACAACACGCCCTGCTCCCCCGGACTCGGCGCCCGCCAGTGACGTGCTTTGCCGGCAGCCAAGCTATGCCAGCGCACCCAGGCACTGACCCAGGCCCCGGCCTTGACCCGCACCCGGGCGGCCAGAAGATCGACGCCGACCACCACGCAGGGCATCAGCATCGCGGCAATCATCCGGTCGTGTTCAGCGCTGGCGTATCCCATGCCAGATCCTCCGGTTGAAAGTAGTGATCTTCATTGCCGGTACCGGTGCAGCCGTCGACGTTCAGGTACAGCGTGCCGGGCGGTTCGTTGGGCCACAGCCACTCGACTTCCCCGAGGTAGATCTGCTGGGTCCACTCCACCGTCCACACGGTGTAACCATCCAGCTCCGGCTTGGTCCAGTCCTGACGCGAGGCCACGAACTGCGCCTGTTCGACGTTATCCAATCCCCAGGTCTGCGCCCTGAGCAGGATCGCGATCTGTGTAGCCAGCTGCGCGCCCAGCTGCTGATGCCGCGCCAGTTCGGGCCCGACGATGGCCCGCACTTCAAAACGCAGCACCAGCACCGTTTCGCCGGTGCCAATGTCTGTCCCGGGTTCAAATTCCACCGGTTCCAGAAACACGGCGGGCAGCGGCAGTCCGACCCTGCCATCAATTTCAGGACAGGTCGCCACAAAATTCAGCTGCGGCAACGCCTGTCGAATGTGCTCTTCGATCGCCGCGTACAGGACATCGAGCGTCAGTGATTGATCAGACACGAGTCGTTCCTTTCAGGTATTTGTGCAGTTCAAAGTTCAGTTCCTGCTTGAGCACGACCAGCAGACGCTCGTCGGCTTTTTGCGCCCAGGCATTGAACGGCCCCTCGACGTCTTCGAGCGAGACCTTGGCCTTGGCCAGTGGAAAGCGATCATCGTTTTCCGCGATCCAGCCCGAACTCGTGCCTCCAGCTGCGGACGCGCCGCCGGGATAGTCATCCGGATTGAAATGTTTGCTGGCTGTACGGATCCAGATGTCCGCCTTGTTGCCATACACTTTTTTGTAGAAGGCGCCTTGATACCGCCGCCCCGCCACCGAGACACCGGCCTTGCCCTGCCTGGGCTTCCCTACCCGGCTGGCTTCCATCGCGTTGACACCGAACCAGAGCTTTCCTGAGTCGGCGTTGCCTTTGATCGGATAGCTGCGCAGACGCTGACGCACCGCCCGCAATGCGATGCGCTCCTGCCGGCTGGCATCCCTGGCAATACGCGTGGCCAGCCAGCCCAAGGTCTTGTTGATCGCTCGGCGCTGAGCGGCGGCAACCGCCTTGGGCACCACCTTGGCCAAGTCGTTAAACGCCTGCATGTCCTTGGCCGAGAGCTGCAAGGTGATTGGTACGGCGCTCATGGATTTAACCTCAGGATCAACGCCACCATGCCATCACCACCCGGTTCAATGCCGATCAAGGTGTATTCGCCCCCGCCATCCAAGGCGGGCAGCTCGATCTGCACCGTTTGCGCTTTTTCAACGCCTGCCGCATCAGCCACACGGACCTCGAAGCAAGGTTCACGCAGCCCCGTTTTCGTCCGTCCAATTTTTGGCTGCAACCAGGGCGCCGCGAACATGCCCAGCACCCGCCGACCTTCGATGTAGCCGACGTCGGCCAAAGTGTCGAACACCACGCTGTCGATCTGCGCGACCAGGTCTCGAAAGGCCATGCTCAGAGCGTCAGCAGGATCTGCGCCCGTGGCCGCGTGCACAGGTGCAACGGGTTGGACTGGGCTTCGCCAGACATGCCCTTATTGAACGGCATTGGCTCCAGCTTGCTGTAATACGGCAGGCCTTGGGTGTTGGCCGTCTCCATGTAGTCCGCCGGGGCAAAGCAGGAGATGTACAGATCCGGTACGCCTTCCGGAATCAGCAAGGCTTGATCGTCATGGATAAAGGCCACCCCGGCGATGCGCCCGCGATAACGTTCCCAGACAATGCCGCCCAGCTCGAAGCTTTCCCGTGCATCGCCACGCAACTCGGCTGCCTGGATCGTATTGAGGAAGGTTTCTTCAACCGACTTGTGCGTGATCAGTTTGTCCCAGAAGGTCTTGCCACAGAAGGCCCGCGAACCCGAGCTGGTGACGTTGCCCAATTCATCCTCCTGCATGTCCAGCGCTTCGGCGCACTTGACCCGGACTTTTGTGGCTGGGTCGTTCAGGCCCATGGACAGGACTTGTTGCTCCACACCAAACGCCTGATAGATGTTCAGCAGGACCGTGAAACCATCCGCATCCAATACCAGGCCGTTGAGTGCGCCCATGCGTTGGAATTCATGGGTGGCATCGAGCTGACGCTTGGCTTTGCCCAGGCGTGCATTGACCACGCCCTGTACGGCCTGCAGCTCGGTCGCCGTACCAAAGGCACGAATGCCCTGAATTTCATCGGCCTTGATGGTGAAACGCTGCGGCAGGTGCACGGTGTTGAACGGAATCATCTGACGCTTGCTCGCGCCGACGACCAGACCCGAGGTGCCACGTTCACCCGCCGGCACCAGGGCCAGGGTGTTGCCGTCCTTTTCGATCTGCACGGTCAGGGTGGTGATGCCCTCTTCGCGAAACAGGCCCAGGCTGCTGATGCGGCCCGGCAGGTATTCCTGCTCATTGATCGCCGCCGTCAGCGAGGACACAGAAAAAACATCGTCGGTAAAAATGCCAATATCGGCCATGAAAGGACTCTCCAGAAAAACAAAACCCCGCACAGGGCGGGGTTGGGAAAAGGGGGACTGACTTAGCGAACAATCACAAATTGAGCCGCCAAGGCAGCCTCGGCACCAGCATCGAGCCCGGTCAAATGCACCTCGCTGACCTCGGCCAGCCGCACCACCGCGCTGGCCCGACGTTCCTCGGTCGACTCGCCCAGCGGCCCGTACAAGATGCACGCCGCCACTTCCGTACCATCGATGGCGACGGGATCGTAGGGTGCAAACTCATTGGTCGCGGTGACCAGCCCCAGCACCTGGCCGGCATTCAAGGCAGCACCCGCGGCCACCAGAATGGATTCACGAGAGATCTTCCCGGCCCCTTCGGAGAGCAGAAACTCGCCAGCGTGCAGCGTTTCGTACTTTACGGTCATGCTCGTGCTCCTTTTGCAGATTTGGATGACCCACCGTGGGCCGACTGACGGGCCGCCCAGATCGAGGGGGCATCTGGTTGTTTCGCCTGCACCTTCGGTGCGGGGTCATGATTGAGGGGCAAGCTGTTGTCGATTTCAAAGCCGTTGCCGCTGCTGACAATCTTGTCGAACAGCCGCGCCCGCACGGCGGGTTCGTCCAGCCCCGCCGCGACAAATTCGGCGCTGAACTCAGGCAACCGTGCCGCGACGCACAGGTCATGCACCACCTTGGCCCGGGTCAGACCCGCCTGGACGATCTCTTCGCTTTCAAGCTTGGTCGAGCTGAGCAGCGGCGCGACCAGGTTGCTGATCCCCGACTCGGCACAACGCTGAGTGATCAACAACGCCAACTTGGCCGAGTCGACCACGGGAGCAGGAGCAGGAGCGGGTGGATCGTGTGGCTCCGGCTCCGGAGTCGGCTCGAGCGCCTCATCAAGTTGGGCCAGCAGTTCGGCCGGTGCGTGCTGGTAACGCTGGAGCACCGCGCCCTGTCCGAGGCAGGCCTTGACCGTGACGCCCTCGCCGACCTCATCGGCCAAGCCCAGGGCCACGGCTTCATTGGCGGTGAGCCAGGTTTCTTCATCGACCATGCGCCGCAGCTCGGCTTCATCAATGTTCGGCGCCTTGGACTTGTAGGCCGCGATAATCGCTTCCAGTGTCTGGTCCAGGGCGTCGGCCACCTTGCGCAAGTCGTCCGCGTCACCCGAGGCATAGGTCCAGGGGTTGTGGATCATGTACATGGCATTGGACGCGATCACCACCTTGTGGGCACCACACACCGCCACGCTGGCCGCACTGGCGGCCAAGGCATCGATACGCCCGGTGCAACGCTCGCCCAAACGCGACAACGCGTTGTGAATGGCCAGGCCGTCAAACAGGTCACCGCCGATGCTGTTGAACGCGACGATCACCGGAGATACGCCGTCATCCACGGCGCGCAGGTCTTGCACGAACTGGTTGGCCGTGACACCCCAGTAACCGATCTCGCCATACACGAACACTTCGATGGTGCGCTGTTCAGCGTCACCGCTGGCCTGCACCGTGTACCAGCTTTTGTCCTGTACCGGCACCCGCTGGCCAGCCTTGTTGTAAATGTGCGGACGCGTGTGTTTGCTCATGTTTGATCCTTGTCGTCGAGCGCCTGAAGGAGGTCGACGAGCGTGCTGTAGTTGAGGCCCTTGCCGCGAGCCCGTTCGGCATCGGCGGCGTTTTCTTCGTCCACCGTTTCCGCGTCATACCCGGTGCGCAGGACCATCTCGCTGCGCGAGGCGAAGCCTGCGTTGACTTCCATCGTGCGTGACTGAACATCCTGAACCGGATGGATATAGGCCCAGCCTTGCGGCACCCAGCGCGTACGCAGGTATTCACGGCGGCGCTGGGCGTAGTCCGGCAACAACACGGCGCCACTGAGCACCGCCATGTCCATCCAGGCCGCTCGCACCGGGCGACACAGCTGGTGCACATACACCCCAAATTGCAGTTGCTCCAGACGACGCCGAAACTCGGTAAGCACCACCCGTAGCGCCCGGTCATTCACGTCACGCATGTCGCCGGTGAGAATCTCGTACGGCATCCCCGCACCGGCGGCCGCGGCCATTAATTGCTGACGCATGAAATCCGAATAGTTGTTGCCCGCGTCCGGCGGCGTGGAAAACTCGACCTCCTCCCCGGGCAACAACTCCTGCATGGTCCCGGGCTCCAACGCGACCATGGGCGTGAAGCCGTCCGAGGCCAGGTTCAGCGGCGCGCCGGTGACGGGATCGATCGGGGTTTGAATGTCATCCGGTGACGGCTTTTTGATGAAGCCGGCGAACAGGTTGGCCACCTCCTGGCGGAACAACACCGCATCGTCGTAGTTGTCCAGGCTGCGCAGGCGTTTTAGGACCGGCGACAACCGCGGCAAGCCACGCAACTGACCCGGCTCGACCGGTTCAAAAATGTGCAGCACCTGGCTGGCCGGCACGCGCACCAGTTGGTTGTAACCACTGTTCAATGACGAGGCGTCGCCGGGATGCGAGCGATACATCCAGTACGCTACTCGGCGACTGTCCGGACTGAACTCAATGCCAGCACGGATCACATTGCCGTTGCGTGTGGCCTCGAACTTGTCGTGCGGCACAAATTCCGGGGCCAGCACCTGAAGCTGCAACGGCACCACCAAGCCTTCGTCGAGGCTTCGTGGGCGCAAGCGGACGAAACATTCGCCAGCCGTTTCCACCGTCCGGGCGATCAGCGCCTGCTGCCCATAGAAGTCGGTCAAGCCATCGGCGTCGGACTCTTCGGCCCAATCGGCCCAGAGTTCCTGCAGCAGGTGCCGGAGTTCATCGTCCTGGGTTTTCGGCCGTGGCGTGATGCCGGTACCGATCAGGTTGCTGACCCGTTTGTCGATGACGTTGAAGGCGTACGGGTCGTTGCGCACCGCCGCCCGGGAACGTGAGCGCAGGTTGCGCAATGCCGGAATGGCAATGCTGTTGAAGCCGGCGTCGGGTGCATCCCAACTGGCGGAGCGACGCCCTTCGGCGGCCCCTTCGTAACTGGCCTTGATGTTCGACGGGAGCAGGAAACCGCTGCGACCCAAGGTGGGAAACTGACGAGCCATTAGAGTCCCTTGCCTCCATGGTAAAGCCGCACGACACGCGACCGAGGCCCCGCCGCCGCGATCAGCGAGCTGCGAATTTCGTCGCGCGCCCTGAGCAGTTCGTCGATGTCACGGTACTCAACGTTTCGATCCGCGTAGCGCACGATTTTCTCGCCGCGTGCGATTGCCGTCTCGACCGCATCGAGTTGCTGTTGGGTAAAGGCCATGGGGATCGCTCTAAAAGAGAAAAACTACGTAAGGTAAAACTGCGTGCTTCCACTCAGCGCCGCTTGAGGTAGCCGCTGCTGGAGCTTCGACGTTGTGGGGGGCGTGCTACGGGCAGCGGTGCCACTGCCGGCTTGGCCGGTTGCGGTACGGAATCAGCAGGTGGCTGCCGGGGTGTTACCGGAGCGCTGACACGTTCGACCGTGACGGGTTTCTCGCCCGGTGGCGCCGCTTGAAACAGCGCGTTTTTCACCCGCTCCCAGTCGTGTTCCTTGTAGCGGTTCAGCCCTAGGTAATGCGCCATCGCCAGGCTGTACACCATCAGATCGAGGGCTTCGTTGCGCTCCGCTTTGCCCTTGACCCATTCAATTTTTTTGTAGCCTTTGACGTAGCGGGTCACCTTGCGCTCCGCGACACACTGGGCAAAAAAATCGTCCGGCAGGTCGTTGGCAAAGTGCAATGCACCGGGGCCGTCTTCCACCGGATAGCGGTTGTAAATCCAGTCCTTGGCGGTGTCGGTACCGATGAGCCATAGCTCTACGCCTTTGCGCTCGGTCTGGCCTTTCCAGGTGACATCCATCATCGATGGCCGCTGCGCAATTACCGGTCGACCCGGCTTGCTCGCACCCTTGACCGCGAAGATGTTGCGCCAGCGGCGCAGCCGGCAGAACTGATACACCTCGTCGGTGTGGTTGCCGCCGGAGTCAATGCCAGCGGCGCGGATCGTCAGCTGCGCACCACATGGATGCGGGTAACGCACCTTGAGTTTGTCGTCGAGCACCGACCAGGTACGCTCATCGGAGGGATCACCCCAGATCACCTGGTAGTCGATGATCCAGCGCTCCATGCCGGCGCCCCACCCCACCACCATAAACTCCAGACGGTTGGCTTGAACGTCGACCGAGGCGGTGAGCATCAGCACGGCAAACGGCATCGAACCCAGCCCATAGGTTTCAAGGCGGGCCCGAGCCATCAGCACATCGGCTTTGGTTTGCTCTTGGGCGCTGTCCCAGACCTTGGCCAGACGGGTGTTATAGAACACCTGCATAGGCTCCAGATCACCGCGGGACATGGCAATCTTGGCCTTTTCGAACTGTTTGGCCAGCGCGGCCCAACCGGTCCAGCCGGGCGGCGAGTACAACGCATTGAGGTTGAAGCCGACGGTTTCGCCATCGCCCTGGGCATGGGCGCGCCACTCGCCCTTGGCCAACATCTCGCCCTTGTGATGCTCTTCGATCAACACATCACAGTCAGACCCGGCGCACTGGTAGTGCGCCAGCTGGCAATCCGCCGAGTAATGCAGGCGCTCCCATTCGAGGACCTGCATGTGCCCACAGGTCGGACATGGCACGTAGTAAAAACGCTGGTCGCTGGTTTCGAACAGATCGGCAATGCGCGAGGCGCCCCGGATCGTCGGCGAACTGGAAAAGTAGAACTTGGCGTTACGGCCAAAGGTACTGCCCCGGGTTTCAGCCAGTTCAATGGGGTCGCCCTCATCACCCACATCCACCACCCAGCGATCCACTTCATCACCATAGATGTAGCGAGCCGACAGCTCGGACAGGTTGGCCGCTGAGCCGGCGGTGGTGATGTACAACGAACCACCTTCGAACTCCTTGGTGTCCATGGTGTTGCGCGCATCGCGTGCACGGTTCGCCGCCACCCGCTCGCGCAACACCGGGGTGGCTTTGATGGTCTTGCCGATGCGCGACGAGACCCGCTTGGCCAACCCCAGGCTGGGCAATAGCGTGAGAATGTTCGACGGCGCCATGTGGATCAGGCCGCCGATCCAGTTCAAGGCAATCTGGGTTTTCATCAACTGCGAGGCCACCATGGTGACCACGCGCTTGCACGGATGCGCCGGTGACAAACAGCGCATCGGTTCGCGGGCATACGGGGTCCGCGCCGTACGGTACTGGCCGGGTTCGGCGGCGCCGGCATCGCGTGGGATACGCATGTACTCGTCGGCCCACTGATCGATCCAGAGATCTGGGTCCGGTTGTAGCCCGCGGAAATGCGCCTCACGGTACACCGCTGCACCATTTGGGATCTCTGAGGGCATAAATTTAACTCGGGGTGACGGCGTGCTCTAGATCCGCCTTTGACACTCGTTCGGCGTCTTCCAGCGCTTGTCGAATGGCTGCAGTCAAAAGCCTCTCGATTTGCCAGGGGTCGGTCATCCCTGCCATTTCCGGGGCCAGGCGCGGAGGCAATCCCAGCAACTGATCACGCACTAGGCGGCCAGCGTTATAGGCTGCATTCTCCACTGCCTTTCGCTCAACGAGTGTGCCCTGCTGGGTATGAAAGTTGGCCTGCTCTTGCAAGGCCAAATAGTGTTCCCGCATAGCGCGGGCCTTCTGAAAATCCGGCGTCAGTCCCAGCTGATCAGCTTCGATTTCTTCGCCTTCGCTGGGGGCATCGCGCTGAAGTCGCTGCTGCTCGTGTCGAGCAGCGACGCCGGCTTTACTCGGATCGCTGGTCATCGTCAGGAGCTGATCGCTAGCATTCACGTCAATCAACCCGGCGCCGTTCACAACCAGCCTTTCATTTTGGACCAATTTACTGATGTGCTGCCTCGACCAGCCCTTCAGTTCGCCGTATTCCTTGCGAGTTAAAAAAGCCATACGCCTTCACCTGTTTATTTGCGGGTAACGCGTAACCTTGTCAACTTACTTGACAGGCTTCCCAAGCGTTTATCCGGGAGTTTCATTCTGAACACCTGAATAGAGCAGATAGGCGTTACGACCAATCGTAGCGGGCCTGTGCTGAGAAATGATGAGGGGAAAAGTACAAACTTTGACGGCTCGAAATCAGGGATTTGCTGTCAACCTGTCAACCTGTGTCAACTAACTTTCAGACCCTGCCGCTAACGCGTTTGCGCGAGTCTTATGCCCCGTGTTCCTTGGAAGTTGCCAGGGTCCCCGGTGCATTTGGAAACCTCGAATCCCACCCTGGTTGAAGGCCGCGTTTGAAACGGAGGCAGTCGCAATAGTTTGTTTGAAGATCATGCGGGTAACGCTGCAATCTGCCGGGCAACCTCGTCATGGATCAGTTTCGCCGACCAACTATGCGCGACGAGATCGGTACCCGCTTCCAGCATCGCGGCATCACCCAAGATGGGAATGGCAGGCTGGTCGCTCAGATCGTTGTAACTGCCCGAGAAGTCCGAAGTCCCACCGCCTATCGCGGTACGCGCAGCGGCGGCGTCGACACTCACCAGCACCGCCTTACCAACATCCGAGGCGTCCGTGATGCTCTCCGAGGTGATATCGCCTGGCGTGCCACCGACATTGCTCGATCCCTTCACCACCGCCTGAAGCACTTGAAAGCCTTCAGTGATGGACACAGGACTGCCGTAAGGCTGCCAACCATCGGCAATGGCCTGTGTCAGCTTGGCCGTCAGCTCCTCTGGAGTGTTGGCGACGACTGTTTCGTATTGAGTGTAGGCCATTCTCTAAACCTCACGAATGAATGATTGAGCGGTGGGTGGCTGACATGCAGGCGACTCGCCGCAGTGGATGTAACCCGTTGCGGCATAGGTCAGCAGGAGCATAAGAGGTAGCAACCAAGGGCGATGCTTCAAGGCGACGAATCCGATTTGGGAAACTGGAAATCAGCGAACCGGTCAGCCAGAGCGGCAATCTTCTTCACGCCAAGGAAGCCGATGAACACACCCGCCGCTGTGGCGAAGTTCTGCGGTAAGCCGAAGTACTCGAGCAACGGGATCAAACCGATGGTAATCAGCGTGCAAAGCGACGCTTCAAGCAGCGCCTGCCGTCGTGTGCCGCCGCCATAAATGATCCGCAAAGCACCGACCACGAATGACAATGCTCCGGCGTAGATCGTCGGCGCATGCTGTCCCAGCCACGCGAGAACGAGCAGCCAGGTATCTGGTTTATCGGGCATGTTGGTCATCCGGATTTTCTCCCTTTCGGGGAGCGCAATAGATTGGTTCCAGCAACACTTCCCAGCTCGAAGCGAAGGGCGTGGCGGAACCAAAAACGAAAAAGCCCTGCTCGATGGCAGGGCTCAAAAATGGGCACAAAAAACCCGACTCAATGGCCGGGTTCTTGAAAGGCGTCTCGCTGCGTTGACAGCAACACACGCTGCTATAAAAGCAGGTCTATTCCGCGCGGAAAAGTATTTTCCGCAGTCAATACGAAATTGCCCCTAGCCAGTTGATGCATGAAGTGGGCAAGTTGCTCGCGCGACAGGCGGCAATCGGCCAAAATCTGCCGGTCGTAAACGGCAGAAAACGGCCCAGGCTGTGTGAAAACGCGGGCACCGCTTTGAAGTGCGCGTTGATACGTAAAATCTGTCAGGTTGTTCGCAGAAACCGGCTGTAGAAATTGAATAGAAGCGAAAATTTCGCTCTCGTTTCGAGCCGTCGCAGCTCTCAAAAACGTTTTCACACAGCCTGGACCAGAAGCGGACAGTTACTGCATACCAGAACCTGGGGCAGTTATGAATCTAACTATCTCTCTTTTGGATGCAGACTATCGCATCCGCCCATGTGAAAAATTACAGTTTTTAGCTTCTGGGAATGGTTCAATCCCTGCGTGATTTACTGTTAGCCCCCATCCTTCTGCACGGCTCATAAGAAAACCCATGACACCAACCCAATTCATCTCAATCTGGAAATCCAACAAACTCACTGAGCGTGCCGGGGCGCAGTCACACTTTGATGATTTGTGCGAGTTACTCGGCGTCGATAAGCCGCGTGATCCCAACAATTACTGCTTCGAACGTGGCGCCAAGAAATCCGGAGGCGGCGATGGCTGGGCCGATGTCTGGAAGCGTGGTCATTTCGCGTGGGAGAACAAGAAGCCTGGACGTGACCTTGACAAGGCCCTAAAGCAACTAACTGACTATTCCCTGCAACTCGAAAGCCCGCCGCTCCTGGTGGTTTGCGACCGTGAGCGCCTCATTATCCACACTGCCTTCACTGGCTACCCTGATGAACCCCGCGAAATTCGTATTGAAGAATTGGTGGATGACAGCAAGCGGCAAATGCTCAAGTGGGTGTTTACAGACCCGTTAAAGCTGCGGCCCGAAAAATCTACCGCAGCAGTCACCGAAGAGGCTGCCCGTCGCTTTGCTGACTTGGCCGAGGCTATGCGCCAGCGTGGGCAAGACAGTAATCAAGTGGCGCACTTCCTCGTGCAATGTCTGTTTTGCATGTTCGCCGAAGACGAAGGTCTGTTGCCTGAAAGGATTTTCACGGGCCTGCTTACGAGCGCCAAAAGCGACGTAGCGAAGGCCGCCAACCGTATTGCCGCGCTGTTCATGGCTATGCAGGAACCCAAAGGCGTTTACGGCAACGATGACATCGAATGGTTCAACGGCGGATTATTCCGCCACATTGCCATCCCCACGCTAACGGCCAGCGATCTTGAAACGCTGCGTGCTGCCTCTGCAGATATGGACTGGCGAGCAATTGACCCTACCATTTTTGGCACGCTGTTCGAACGCGGGCTTGGAAAAATGCGCGCTGCGCTTGGCGCGCATTACACGGACACCAACACTATTGCCAAGCTCGTCGATCCGCTGGTACGCGACCCGCTTTTGGTCGAATGGCAAGCGACGCGCGAAAAAATCGTCACGCAAATGGCCAAGGCCGGTGCGTTCGACGAGGCGAAAGCCGCCGCCGTGAATGTAAAAACTACGGTGCAAGCGAAGAAAGAAATGGAGCGCAAGCTTACCGCTGCAAAGACCGCCAGCACCAAAGCATTGAACGAGGCACGCAACCTCTATACCAATTTTCTTCTGCGTCTTAATAAATTTCGTGTACTCGACCCGGCCTGTGGCAGTGGCAATTTTTTGTATCTGGCACTTAAAGCGCTGCGCGATGTAGAAAAGTGCGCACAAATTGAAGCGCAGGAGCTGGGCCTGCACGCTGAGACGGAATTGCAGACTGGCCCACACAACATCCTGGGCTTGGAAATCAATGGGTTTGCTGCGGAGCTGGCTCGGGTCACTGTGTGGATTGGCGACATCCAGTGGTGCAGGCAGAACGGCTGGCGGCATGCAAGCAACCCGATTCTAAAGCCACTGGATGGCGTCGAACATCGTGATGCATTGATGAACACCGATGGCAGCCAAGCCCAATGGCCTAGCGCGGATGTAATCGTCGGCAATCCACCGTTTATAGGCAACAAGAAGATGCGCGGTGAGTTGGGAGATGCCTATGTGGACGCGGTGCGCCTCGCCTATCGAGACAACAACATTGACGGTGCAGACTTTGTTTGCTTCTGGTTCGAGAAAGCACGGCTGCAGATGGAAGCGGGCAAGTTGCAATCAGCAGGCTTGGTTTCGACCAACTCCATTCGCGGCGGTGCGAACCGCGAGGTGCTTAGTCGAATTTTGGAGAAGTCGCCGATTTTTCTTGCTTGGAGCGATGAAGAATGGTGGGACAACGGCGCTGCCGTGCGCGTGTCGATGACGGGTTTCGGACAAAGCACCATCAAACCGAAGCTTGATGGACTTGACGTTGCGGTTATTCATGCCGACCTGAATTCAGACATTGATGTGACGAACGCATCAATAATGCGAGAAAACTTGAACAAGTCATTTCAGGGTGTCACGCCGCGCGCTGAAGTTCAGAAGAAGCGCCGCCTTGAGCTTGGACTTCCGAGCGCCACGTTCAACCTCAGCGGGGACGAGGCTAGGAAAATTCTGCGAGAACCAGCCAACGCCAAGGGGGAGCCGATGTCCGCTGTAGTGCGCCCATATTGGATTGCAGACGAAATCACGACGAGGCCACTTGATCGTTTCATCGTCAACTTCATTGTCCGCGAAAAAAAGGACGCCTCCCTTTTCGAGTTACCGTTTGGGGCCTTGGAAAACGTGCGACTGAACCGTGCGCAAATGAAAGACGCCCAAGGCTACCCATGGTGGCAGCTTTGGCGGCCTCGCCCGGCCATGGTCACCGCACTTAATGGACTAACTCGCTACATCTCCATTACGCGAGTATCAAAGCACCATCTTTGCGCATGGACACCTCCTGCCGTTACCCCGGGCGATGCACTGGTAGTTATCGCCCGGGACGACGACACCACCATGGGAATACTTCAATCTCGTATTCACGAAGTTTGGGCGCTCAGGCGTGGCACGAGCTTGGGAGTCGGAAATGACCCACGCTACACTCACACAACTTGCTTTGAAACTTTCCCCTTTCCCGATGGTTTGACACCTAATATCCCTGCGGTGAAATACGAAGACAACGAAAAAGCGAAGGCCATCGCCATTGCTGCAAGCGAACTCATGACGTTGCGTGATCACTACCTCAATCCACCGGACTGGACGGACTGGCTCATTACCACTGAAGAGGATGCTGCCGGCTTTCCGAAACGCCCAGTCCCTAAGTCAGGCCATGAATTGGACCTGAAAAAACGTACGCTAACTAACCTTTATAATAAACGCCCGCAATGGCTCGCACTCACACACGATTCCCTGGATAAAGCTGTCGCAATTGCCTACGGCTGGAATGACTATAGTCCTGAGTGGACGGATGAACTCATCCTGCGCCGTCTTCTGGCGCTGAACCTGCAGCGCAGCAAAAACTAGCTTTGGGTCTGCTTTGAGTCGTTTTCTGCCTCTCTTGATGGGCAGAAAACGGTCCAAAACGCTTGCGCTGTTTTGAAGTCTGCGTTGCTACGTAAAATCTGCCAGCGTTTGGTTAATCAGCAGACCGGAAATTTGCGTAGGAGCGCGATTTTCGTTCCCGTCCTGACTGTAAAACCTGCTCCATAATGTTTTCACACAGCCTGGGTCGATAGCAGCCCTACATGATGGGCTGCTTTGGGGCATTTTTTCTGGCGATGTGTCGAAGCTTCGACGTCAAATTCATTGCAAACAGGCGGTCGGTTCGACTAAGCAGCTTGCCGCATATCATCGACAGCACAATCAATCCACGCCACACCTGCTCTTGCCAGCTCCCGTGTTTTCCCTTCGCTTATGCCGTAGTACTTGCCAACCCGAACCATGGCCCATTTGGCACCGTAGTACAGCCAAATAATTTCGCCCATCTGTTGATCACGGTGTGCGAGTCTGGCTACAGCATTGTCGATGGCCATTGCCCAGTCGTCGGTGATGCAATAATTTTTACTCGGCGACACTTGCGGCATCGCCTGGCGCATCAGCGCAAATGTGGGTGAGGTGTAATTGGGTATCCCTGCCCCGTCCGACCGCCACCATCCCCACTGCTCCAACAAGTACTCGGTATCTCCCAACGGTCGGCCTGCCGGCTTACGAATCATCATACTTTCAATCCCCTGTGTAATTTGTGCCGCCTGCACCGCGACGGTTGTTCTGTTGGTAGTACTTGGCTGGGCCAGATGTCGTTGGACCTCGCTGCAGCAAATCAATTTCGCGCTGAGCCTGCTGCAATTTGAAGCTCAACTGAGTCACCAGTTCGTCCGAAGAAAGCACCACCCTGCTACCCATAACTACCCAACCTGAGCCATTGCAATCGGTGCAAATCTGCTCATAAGAAATCCCCTGCACCACCGCTTTGCCTTTGCAGATCGGGCAGGGTTCCAGCTCGATCCGCGGCCACTTAAAACCATGCCCATGCCCTTTATGCATGTTTTAAATCCTCGCCTTTAACAAATTGCGGAATCGACTCGCAGGCCGCGCCGTTCAAGGCGTCTACGATGTTTTGCGAATCTTCATATCTAGCGCCTGTCTGCTCGTGAATCGCACTAAAGCCGCGCCCATCTAACCAGTTGTGCCACTTCACCAGAGCCAGCCGGCGCTGCTCTTTGGCCTGGGTGTTGATGTACGTCGAAGCAATCTTGCCGAGCGAGTGGTTCAGCAGCATCTCGCCGATGTGCCCGTCGATGCCAAGGTCGGTCCAGGCGGTACGCGCGACCTTGCGCAGGTCGTGGCTGGTCCATGCCCCCTGCCCCAATCGGGTGAACACCGCGCTGGCCTGGTTATCGCTCAGCGGCAGACCACGGCGTGACGGGAATAGATAGGCACCCTCGTAGCCGTTGGCATGCTGGCAGGTGCGGTATCGGCGCAACAGCGCGCAGGCTTGGTCGGTCAGCGGTACCCGAAGCTCGGTCTTGCTCTTGGTGTGTTCGGCCGGCAGGAACCACTCACGCTCAGCCAGCGCAATATCAGCCCAGCGAGATTGGCGGGTTTCGCCGATGCGGGTACCGTGGCAAAGCATCATCAAGGCCAGCATGGCGTCAGACGGCGCACGCTCGAAACGCTCGGTCAGCTCCTCCATCAGCTCAGGCAGCTGGATATCGCGCAGGCGGGCGGGCTTGGGCAAGATGCGCGCCGTTGTGAAGTGGATGAACTTGAGTTCGGCCATCGGGTTGATAGGGATCAAGTCCAGTTTGCGGGCCTGACGAAAGGCCCCGGCCAGCAGC
Organism: Pseudomonas sp. Irchel s3f7; assembly: GCF_900187615.1. GTDB lineage: Bacteria > Pseudomonadota > Gammaproteobacteria > Pseudomonadales > Pseudomonadaceae > Aquipseudomonas. The sequence goes on from NZ_FYDO01000021.1 coordinate 77,369, forward strand.
CGATACAACTGCTGGACGTACGACAGCGACAACGTTTCCTGACCCGGCCACATCAGCCGCTGGTCGAGGGTCTGCGCACTCACCTCGTGTATCAGCAGGTCTTTCAGGCGCGGCTTGAGCTGGCGATTGATGGCAGACTTGCCGGCCGCACGACGCTTGGCAGAGAGCGCGCGCGAACGGGCCATGCGATCGGCAAACCAGTCCAACAGCTCGCCGACGGTGACCCACCCCGAAACGCTGGCCGCGCCATCGGCCGCCACGCGTAAGCGCACGGCCGGTAACGCCGCGATCACCTGCTTGGTGGACAGGTCGGGAAAGGCGCCGATGCGGTGCCACTTCCGTTTGTTCAGCAGGTACCACGACCCGCGCGCGCGACTCTTCGCATAACGGAAGTGCAGTGCGGGGTGACTGGCATCACGCAGATCGCGCACATGCTCAAGCTTGGCGTTGCGCTGAATTTCGGCGTCGGACAATTTTACGGTCAAGGTCTTGATCAGGGCGCTCAATCGGTCGCCTCCATTTGGGCGAAACGGTCCACCACCTCGTACGTTGAAGGCCACATCCACGCGCCATACCGCTTGGCCATGGCCTTGTCTGCGAACAGCACCAAGGCATGGTCTGGTGTATCACTCAAGTCCAGCTTGAAAGAGCAACAGAACACGGCAAACCGATAGTTTTTCGGATCCGGAACAGCCAAGCGGCGATCAGGTATTTCCAAGCTGATCCCCATCAGAAGCCCTCCTTACCGCGTTGAGATTCCCACTCGAATGTCACGCCAATACAACCGTTTTCGCGGATGCGGTCGACACAGCGCGCACCAATGGCATCGTTCAGTTCGCTGGGAGACAGGTTGCTGACGATGATCGTTGGCCGGCATTGCTCGTAACGACCGTTGATGATGCTGAACAGGGTCGCCAGCTCGAACTCGCTTTGCTTGGTCGCACCGACTTCATCGAGCACCAGCAGATCCGCGCCGATCACCTCACGCAGGATGTGCGCCTCGCACTCACCTGAACGATCATTGAACGTCGCCCGGATCTCGCCGATCAGTGTGCCCACCGTGCGGTAGATCGCTTTGACCATGCATTCGTTGATCAGGTAGTTGGCCGTGGCAATGGCCAGGTGGGTCTTGCCGGTGCCGACCTTCCCCAGCAGCAACATGCAGCGACCTTCCCGGCGATGTTTCGAAAAGTTGTCGACGTAATCGATGCAGGCATCCAGGGCAATCTGCTGCGCCGGGTTCGATACGGTGAAGTCGGCGAACGTCTTTTCCGCGAAGCGCTTCGGAATCCGGGCGCTTGAATGCTGGACAATTCGAAACTGAAAGCGCTTGCGCTCAAGCTCCTGCATGTCGCGTTTGTTGCTCGCGCAGATGGGGCAGCCAGACAGGTCGCCGCTCTTGAGGATGACCGCCGAGTAATCGCCATGATCGAAGCAACTCGCTGGTTGACGGCCAATGACGCGGAATTTGCGGTCAATCTGAGCGCCGAGATTAGAGACGGAAGGTGCCATTGGCGTTCTCCTTGGTGCCGGCCTTGTAATCGCGAGTATCGAAACCGGAATGACGACTAGCCGGAAGTGGATGGACGGGACTGGCCGGCTTGTCAGGGAAGATCCCTGTCCATCCGTTGCTGATCGAAAGCGCCAGAACGGAATCGGGGGCTGGGTGTGTCGCCAAGGCCTTGGCCTGTTGTTCGCAGCTTTTGGCGGTGAGGGGTTTGTGGATTTCCTTGCGGTGCTGGCACCAGTCGGCCCACACCTCGTCGCTGACGTTTTGTGGCTTGGCTGTCAGCGGGTCGAATTTTGACGATTTGCGGGGCGTGTTTGCGCCCTGCTTCTCCTGATTACTGGTTACCTGATTGGTACCCTGATTACTGGTACCCTGATTTGTCGGAGATTTTTCCGACCCTTCTCGGATTTTTTTCCGACCCTGTTCGGATATTTTTCCGACCTTGCTCGGAGATTTTTCCGAGGTAGATCGGATATTTTTCCGACCCTCAAACACATCAGAGGTCGGATATTTTTCCGACCCATCCAGCTTGCGATTCCACTCTTTGGCCTTCTCGGTCAAACGAAACAAACTGATGTTTGACGTGTGGGATAGTTCGATCAGCCCGGCGGTCTCGAGCCCTTTGAGAAGTCGGTATGCGGTGTCTGGTTTGTCGGTGAGCAGGGGCAACTCCTCCACGATCTTTGCCTTGCTCAAGGCAAAGAAAATCCCGTGATCGGTCTTGATTGGCCTTGCCCAGCTAGGACACTCGTAAACAAACGAAAACAGCAGCGCCTGCTGCGAGTTCAACCCCCACTCCAGCGCTTTCACCTGGTTAATCGTGATTGTGAACTGCATATCAACCCTTCCCGCCTAGCGGTCGGGCCGGGCGCTTCGACTTGTGCAACTCAATCAGTGCTGTCACTTCCTCGTGCCGGGCAGCCAGGTGCTTGGCATGCAAGGCCAAAATCTCCGATGCTTCCACGGCAGTGATTTCGCCATCCTCCAGCGCGAGGGCAAGAAACTGGTCAACCCGGCCGCGCTTCACAGAAGTACGCAAAGAGCGCTGGTGCATGTCTACGTTGTCCAGATCGCCAACCTCAGGCAGACGCACAAAGACACCGCCGTACATCGCGCAGATGTAGTCCGGCAGGCGCGTGGTGCCCTGCTCGCTTTCGAGGACGTAAACCTCTTCATCGCTAAGAGGAACAACACCGCCGCTCTCATAAACCTGATTCTTAAACCGCTTCAGATCGAGACTGAGGCGAGCTGAAGCGCATACCTGGCCGCCTGGGTATTTCTTTGCGACCTCGATCACCACTGCGCGGCGGGTTTCTAGTACTGGCGATTTCATTGTCTAGTTTTCTCTCGGCGCCGTTGCGTTCAGAGTTGGCTCATTGAGCAGATTGGTAAAAATTCGTCTCACCGTACGGTTCGAGCGGCTTTGAACTTTCCTTTAGAAAGAATCTGAATTTGGTACTGGCGGGACTCCGGAATTGTTTCCCCCCACATCGTCACGGCGCTTGGATGAATTCCTAACGCCACCGCTAGTTTTTTCTTACTACCGAAATGTTCGGCAACCTCCCGCGTATTCATTGCGCATTCCTCATTCAAAAGCGCCTTAATTTCAGCATGCTGAAGTTTTGACGTCAACGAGGATTTCAGTGCTCTGCATACTTAAATTCAGCTAACTTAATATTGGCGTCATGGACAGACACGAACGTATTGCCCGAGCCATCGCGCTCAGCGGGAAAAAGAAAGGTGAAATCGCGTCCCTATGTGGGGTTGCGAACTCTGCTGTGACTCAGTGGATTTCAGGGGAAAGTAAAAGTCTGCGCCCAGAAAATCTTTATGCGTTAGCCAAGGCGACTGGATTCCGCGCTGAATGGCTCGCTATCGGTGAAGGCGAAGAAACGGAGCTTTCCGATTCGAACGTGAAGGACACACGTCAACCGGTAGAGTCGTTTCGATACCCGGTAATCAGTTGGGTTGCCGCTGGTGCATGGGCGGAAGCAATCGAGCCCTTCCCTCCCGGGTTTTCAGATCGATACGAGCTATCGGACTACAACTCCAAGGGCCCGGCTTTCTGGCTTGAGGTGAAGGGCGACTCGATGACATCTCCGGTCGGGACAAGCATTACTGAGGGAACGCTGATCCTGGTTGATACCGAGGCTGACGTTCAGTCCGGAAAACTAGTGGTGGCCAAATTGGCTGACAGTGACCAGGCTACCTTCAAGAAACTCGTGGATGACGGTGGCCGACGTTACTTAAAGCCTTTGAACCCTGCCTACCCTACAGAGATGTGTGCAGAGAACTGCCGAATTGTTGGAGTCGTGGTTAGGGCGCTACAAAAGCTATAGGACGTCCAGCTTGTCTGCCTTTATAGAGCCCGCCATGTGCGGGCTTTTCTTCTTCGGTCCCCTCAAGTCTTTCACTCCTCTTAAGTCCGCTGCGTGTGTTTCTCTGTTTGGAACAAAGCTTTTTCAGCTGGCCGAAATGGGATATCCCAGCACGCCAAACATTTGACATTTTATGGGGCGCTTCCAAACGATAAAACAAAGGATCACTGCATGCATCGTCCCCCTCCTCCTGCCAGCTCAGTTGGGAACTCCTGTGAGCTTATACGCCGACGTATCCAACACCTGACCTCTGCACCGGATGCACAGAAAACCCAATCCATCGTAATCACCAGGTCAGATGAAGAATCTGCCGATGCGTGGCTGCATATCCTTGATGAAATTGAAGAAACCGATGGGATCAGAATGGAGCGATTTGAGAGCGGCGCTGTCAGGATCGGATGGCGACAGTACTGCGAATCGTGAATTGAGCCCGCCAATGAGCGGGCTTTTTATTGTCTGTTGATTTCAGATTGCTGAATTAATAATTCAGCATGCTTGACTCTTCTATTTCAGCTTGCTTAAATTAACTCAAGCCAAGCGACACCGGCCAGCAGCGAAAGCCGCGCCACTCTTTAACAATCAGCGCAACAAACAACAGACCCCATTGCCCCTACCGGCGACCGGCGAGCAGACAGGCCCGAAAGCCTGCCAACGACAGGAACAACCTGGACGGCTGCTCGATGGTGAAACGCCAGAACCGTGTGAATGACCCGGCAAGCAATGCGCCCCGCTCCTCCAGCGGCAATAGGACGGACAGCATCACTGCTGCACCTTGGCGACAGGGTGCAGCGGGATGTAACCCACCTCAGAGGAATCACCATGCTCGGTATCGGTAAGAAACTGTTTGGCGCCAAGCGCGCAGTCAAGAAACTGGAAAATCGCGACCTGATGCAGGCCATCGTCGGTGGCTGCCTTCTGGTAGCAGCAGCGGATGGCGAGATCAGCAAGAACGAAGCAGCCCAGATCGACATCCAGCTGAGGGCTAACAAGGCGCTCGAACACTTCGGCTCCGAGATCACCAGCACGGTCAATCTGTTTACCGAACAGCTGCAAGCCGGCTTCCGACTCGGTCGCATGAACATCCTGCGCGAGATTCGCGACATCAAAAACAACCCGGCCGACGCGGAAGAGGTGTTCGTGAACATGCTCACCGTTGCCGAGGGTGACGGCAACATCAGCCCCGAAGAGCTGAAGGTGCTCGCCGAAATCGGAAACGAGCTGGGCCTGCGCCTCAAAGACTTCGGTATTGAGGCGTGAGGAAGCGGGTGAAGCAGATGCTGGTCTACTCCGGGGCGATTGTTGTTCTGGCAGTGATCGGCAACAGCATCGCCAATCGCGGTTCCTGCTCCTACTACGGTTTCCAGACAGATCGAGAGACCCGCTACGCCGCCTTTGTTGGTTGCATGGTGCAGGTCAACGGAGCGTGGTTCCCGCGCAATGAAATCCGCGTAATGCAGTGACGTTTCACTGATGCCGCTTCTTGCAAGGCGGCATTGGGAAACCAACTAACGCAGGAAATGGACAATGCTGATTTTGACTCGCAAGGTAGGCGAAAGCATCAACATAGGTAACGACATCACGATCACTGTGCTGGGTGTGAGTGGCAAACAGGTGCGCATCGGAACAAGCGCACCCAAGGATGTGCCGGTGCATCGAGACGAGATCACCCAGCGCATTCAAGCGGGCTTGTCGAAGCCCCAGTAACGAATCAACCAGCGCCAAAACGACAGCCTGTCGCTAACTGCCAGAGCACCTGATCCTCCCCAGCACCAGGTCGCATCGGAGTGTGATCTGAAGGCCCGCAAGTGAGGGCGTCGGAGAGCGGAACGGAGCTTGCGAGCAGGTAGCGCTCCGACCAGATCACACCCCGATGCGGACGAACACCCGGCCATGCGCCGGCCACCTGCATCACCGCAACACAGCAGATGAAGCGCAGTAAGCGTCAACTACATATCGTTGCCAGGATACGGAAGCGGTGCACGTTGAAAGCCCGCGAGGTCATAACGCCTGGTAAGGGGACGACTCGTCAGCCCCTGACATCTGCAACCAGTTCAATAGGTGTCCACTGCCTGCCCAGTGAGCGAACCAAAGGAAGATGACCATCATGAAATAGACCCTGACCTAAAGCCCTCCAGTAGGAGGCACCTGCGATCACGTAGGGAGGTCTTCGTGACGCAAACAAAAGCCCGGGTTATCTCGGGCTTTTTTACACCTGCCTTTATTCGTCAGCACTCTCCCCTGCGCCGAACGGCAACCAGCAGACAGACCGAGTGCTGACGAATACACGCAACCCACATTGAGGATTCGCCATGAACCGAACGATCAGTCAGAGCCCAGCAATCCTCCAGCGGTTGCGTCTCCGGACTCCCCTGGACACCACCGAAATGTACCAAAACATAGGTCGTGATGAGCCCGTTCGCATAGTGGACTACACCCCGGCGCCAGGCGGCGGCATCACAGTTGAACTAATCAAGCACTCCACTGGTACGGCAAAGGGTGAGCCTGCCAACCACAACACAGTGAAAGCGTTCGCTCGCACGCTTCTGCGCTGGACCATCGGCTCGGCGCTCCTGTTGATCCTGTTCGCCTACTTCGGCGCCGGTCATTGAAACGGCCCAGCCAGCGGCGACGCCAGCGCATTCGCCAGGCGCAATTCAATCTTCCACCCAGCGGTCTACTGACCACCCCGGAGAAACAGCCATGTCCACCCCTACCGACACCGCCGAGTTCCTCAACGAGCTGAACGGCGGTGTGTTCGCCAGCCAGATTGGCGTCGCCCTTTCCGAAGTAGCCGCCGGGGTCGTTGACCACGGCAAGGCCGGGAAGCTGGTCATCACCCTGGACTTCAGCCGGGTTGGCGAATCTAGCCAGGTGAAGATCAAGCACAAGCTCGACTACAAGGTGCCCACCAAGCGCGGCGCTCGCAGCGAGAACGCCAGCCTCGACACGCCTATGTGTGTCGGCACCGGTGGAAAAATCACGCTGTTTGCTGAGAACCACGTCCAAATGTTCGACCGCGCACAAGCCCCAATCATTCCCCGCTCGTAAACTCGACCATCAAGGAACTGAACAATGTCTCTGACCAAAGAAGCGATCCAACTCATCACCGACACCGCACTCGAAGCGAGCGGCAAGCAACTGGGCACCTACATGCCGGCCGCGGTCCTGCCCGCTGGCAGCCAAGTGATCACGCTGGAAAAATGGCAGGTCGGTCGTAGTCGTTTCCGGGGTATCTACTCCACCCATTCGCTGGCTGACTTCAGCGCCTATGTCGCTGACCGGGCGGTAGCGAATGCCAAGGGCTTCATCGATCAGGATGAAATGACCTGCACGCTACTGTTCAACCTGGGCACCGATGTTCTGCCTGGTCACGCTGACGACCGCGCAGTACTTCGACTGAAGGCCTCAGCTGGTTACAAGGCAGCTCAGGCGATCGGCGGACGTGCGATGTCGCAGAAAGATCTCAGCGACTGGATTGAAGACTGGAACCAGTTCCTGTCAGCCACCGATGAAAGCGGACAATCGATGACCATCGCCAAGGCCATCGCGGCGGTTCGGACCATCACCATCAAAGCCGCATCCGAATCGGATCACACCGTAGGCGAGACGAGCGCCAGCCGAAGCACGCTCGATCAGATCGAGGCCCGCAGTAAAGAAACGCTGCCCGCCACGCTGCTGTTCAACGTGATTCCGTACGAAGGGCTGACCGAACAGCAGATCATGCTGCGTGTTTCGGTGATCACCAGCGGCGCGCAACCGGTGCTGAAATTGCGCTGGGTTGGTGAAGAGGTTCAGCGCGAGGACATCGCCCAGGAGTTCAAGACCGTGCTTCAGAACAAGATCGGTAGCGCCGCCGCCCTGTCGCTGGGCGCTTTCGATCCAAAGTAAGCACTTAGGGCCGGGAGACCGGCCTGATCCAACTTCACCTATTGCGCTCGCCCGTGTCCTTTTCGTCAATTTTAAAGTTGAAGCGAGGGATTTTTATTTTGTACTCAGTCTTGCAGAACTCCGCCTGATAAAGAGCGACATGCTTTCCAATCTCCCCACTTACCTTTCTCAAAAGCTTATCAAATAAAGCTCCGTCTTTATTTTTCGCCCCCAAAATCAAACCATTCAGCAGACAAGGACGAAAGGGAAATATACCTGCACCGCCATCATTTTTTATGACTCGACTCTCTTCTTCGTACTCCCACTCTTTCGCTTTGGTTAAGAAGAGAGTATTTAAAATTGTATGACTGTTAGACTTTGAGCCATCATTCCTAAATACGGGTCGCTCGGCTTTATATTCAACATCCAGCGCTATCAAGTCTTCATGATTAAAATATAGCTTTCCAGCTGACCAAGCGTTGGTCGGTATTTTGAATTCCACCACAGCCCCCTTGTGGAAATCCGCATAATGAGACCACATGAGAATACTGTTAGGGATTCTTGATAGTGAAAGGACCGAAGCATCCTTCAGCAAATAATCCAGCTGATTGCCGCCTCCCGAGCGGGACTCTAGACGCTTTCGGATCCTGTCTAACTCCTGAATTTTTTCTACACCTTTCAACAGATTCAACCCTAGCCGATCATACAAAGCAGGATTAGTAGACTTAAGTGAAGATAATTTTGTCCGTGGCGTGGAGGGAAAACAATCAAATGGATCATTGAAATCTGAGGGATGTGTAAATTTAACTGTTCGATCAGAAAGAAGTTTTAGAAGACCTTCCTTATTTGGAAGATATTTATAACGGTACATGTAATTAACCAAGCGCACCTCTCCATTAAACCCGTCCGACCTGATCCGCATTTCACAGCGAACCATATAGATACCCGACTTCAACGAATCACGCCAGCCGGCGAGGATCTCCAATGCCTACAGCAATCGATTTGTTCGCCGGCCTCGGCGGATGGTCAACCGGTGCCCGAAATGCCGGCATCGACGTACTCTGGGCCGCCAATCACTGGCCGATCGCGGTTGAGTGGCACAGCGCGAACCACCCGGACGCCATTCACATCTGCCAAGACCTGCATCAGGCGGACTGGTCGAAGGTGCCGGCCCACGACATCATGCTTGCTTCGCCTTGTTGTCAGGGCCATTCGAAGGCGCGAGGTAAGAAGTCCGGGAATGCTCAGCACGACTCATCGCGCTCGACAGCCTGGGCGGTCGTATCTGCTGCCGAGTTCCACCGACCTGAAGTGGTGCTGGTAGAGAACGTCGAAGAGTTCACGGACTGGGCCTTGTACCCCGCATGGTCGCAAGCAATGGCAGCGCTCGGTTACATGCTCGCGCCACATGTCGTTGATTGCGCCGACCTTGGCGTGCCCCAGCACCGCGTCCGTTTGTTCCTGGTCTGCACCAGAAGCAAAGCACCACTGAACCTTCAACTTCACCAGCGCCGGCATGTTCCTGCTTCATCTTTCATCGATTTCGACGCGGGCAAGTGGAGCAAGGTCTTGAAGCCTGGCCGAGCTGAGTCGACGTTGCTCCGCGTGAAGAATGGCCGCGAACGCTTCGGTGATCGATTCATCATGCCCTACTACGGATCAGGCTCCGGCCTGACTGGCCGCAGTTTGGAGCGCCCGATCGGGACCATCACCACGCTAGACCGGTGGGCTCTGGTGCGCGGCGACGAGATGCGGATGCTCTCGGCGAATGAAGCCCTTGCCGCCATGTCTTTCCCGGCCGACACGAAGCGTCCGGACAATCATCGATTGACCATGCACATGGCCGGCAACGCGGTACCGCCGCTCGCAGGCCAGCGAATCATCGAAGCGCTCAAATCAGCAGCTTGACGCCCCCTCGACTATTGCGCAGCAGTGGAAGGCCATAAAGGTTATGCGAGTTTTGGCTTTAAATATTGCTCAATGGCTGCAACGCAGCGATTGAAGCTTTGCCGAAACTCATCACCATCATCGTTTAACTTGTCGAAGATGATCTTAGGCTTGTCCTTTATAACGTCCGAATAAGTCCTGCGATAATCATCATCTTCGCGGGGGTCCGATGCCATCAGCCAGTATTCAACGTATGTCAAGAAATCATGCTGCATCCTAAATAACGGCTTGAATAGCTCGCCTAACTCCTTTCCCCAGAGCGCTTCACTTTCAAGCAGAGTTGCATGAATAGGGGCGCGCGCAGCGAACATCGCGTCGAACCTTTTTTGGTAGCCGCTGCATTTGCGTAAATAGCTTCTTTCGCGAAAAGTCAGATCAGCTCCCTGTTCAGGTTTTAGCTCCAGCTCAGAACCCATCATCGCTGGCGAGCGGGCGCGCTCAACTGACTCTCTGTACTTGTAGAGTTCAATCAAGGCCTTACGCGCCAGCTCATGATGCGTGGTCCCTCTGAGCTGTCTCTTCCATGTCGTTAGTCCTTCGATGCCAACATAAAAAGCCAGACCAACACCTAAGGCGCTCGCGACGGTACCAAGGATAGAGAACGCGTCTTTGGTCAACGACCAGTCAACATCTGTCAGCGCCAAACAAAAAGACATCCTGTTCCCCCAAAAAAGACAGCCAATATACCGACGAGGTATCCCCATGCCCACAGAAAACAATCCGGCGCCATTCGAGCGCGAAGAGCGCTACATCGTTCTAAAGCTCAATCGCCTAGCGAAAGATGAGGCTGAGTATCTGCGCGACTGCCAGTCGAAAGCGATGGTCGAGTGCGTAGTCGTCGAGTCCGACTGGCCTGAATACCACCTTGTGTGGGCCATGATCGAGCATCGAATGGCCGGCAAGTCAGTTCCAGACTTCAATCTCTGGCGTCGCGCAGATGAATTGCAGCAGCGCCTGAACGCTGCGGATCAGCGGATTGATGAGCTGCTGGCGGAAATTGCAACAGTGCGACAAGGCCCGTGCAAGATGATCGTCGGGGATGAACTGCCATGACCAAGCGACCAATAGTCCGAACCACCACCGGTGCGACGGTGACGCTCACGATCGAACTGACCAACCTCGGCAGTTGGGGGCCAGACTGCATGATCGATCAGGTTTATCGGCAGGCCCGTGAAGCGGCAATCGGTCGCATCAATCGAGCATTCAAAGACGACCAGCGTGGCGTCCGGATACTTGGCCCGGTAGTTGTGAAGGCGATAACAACGGATGTCGAGCTGCGCGGATAATCCCGCAGCAAGAGGAGTACATCTGTACTCCACCCGTAATTTACTCCCTCCCCCTTCAAAGTCAGCCGCTATAGAGGTCAAAGTGGCGTCACGTTTTCGCCTCCAGCGGCGGGACGCTCAAGATTTCCTGGAACAACTTGAATCGGGCTTTTGCCTTCAAGAACTCCAGTTGCAGCTGTAACAAGATTCTCCATTCGAGCTTCGTATTGAACATGCGCATTTGGCGAATACCAGCTTTTCTTCAATTGGACTCGATCAAACTGATACCCAAGCGACCGCCCCATCGCAAAAAGCAGGTTCACGAATAGCTCGTCGCGTTGAACCCAAAGCGCCTCAGTACTCATCGTATTGAGGTTGGCAGGGTCACTTAAATGATCGTGGTACTCCTTCCACGCATCGAGAACGTTTTGGTCCCGTCCAGAAGTCCATTTTCTTCCGAAACCGACATAGCCATAAAAAGACAGGTCGATCATGTTAAGCCCGCGAACATGATCAGCGGAAAGACGAGCCCCGCGTGTCGCCATCAACGTGTGAAAAACCTGAAGTTTCCTTGATCGAGTTTCTTTGAATCGCTCCAACCACTTCTGAGCCTGAACCGCGAGGATTGGGCCTAACAACGTGGCAGAGACGATAACCCAATCAGATGCCGTTAGATCTTGAATACCCATCGACACTTCCCTTTATGACTTACCTTTTGAAGATCGTAGCACGCAAGAGAATCGCTATTTCTGTTTTTGGGAATGCCGCTTAAGTGGCACCAATCATCTGATTATCACCACTCACTACCAGCCTGCCGGTGAACGGCGGGCGAGGAATTCCTATGTCCGCAATTCTTCAGCGTTTCCACCAGGTCGCCAATGACGCGCTGGTCAAGATCAGCGAACAACTTTGGCCTGACGCCAAAATCACTCTGGTTATCTATACCCCCGGCAAGCCCGAGGAAGACATCGTGCTACGGGATCAAGGTTTGAATGATGACGAGGTGGTCGGCACTTTGCACCGTCGCGGCCTGAGCATCGACGGCGACAACACCTACAAGCGCGACTTGCTTGATTCAGCCGCGGGAGTGATGGCCTTCGGCGTACAGAATCGGAACCCGCCAGCGGCCGGACACTGGGGCCAGCGTTTCTGGGATATCGGCCGCGCGGAAGCCGCCGGCAGAGAAGAACTAGTACTGGCTCTCGCGTCCGTCACCAACTGCCTGAGCAAGGCGCTCACTGGTGGAGAGGTATCAGCGGCCACCGCCGGCGCCGCACTGATCGCTGCCGACGAAGCCCTCACAAAATACGCCCCTCAGTAACCACCTTCTGCCGCCGAGCACGGCATGGAGCATCAACATGACAGCAGTAGAACAGATAGCGGTTGAGTACCTGTCCGACAAGGTCGCAGAAAAGAACTTCGCCGAAATGGTCGGAACGACTCGCCGTGCCCTTCAGGGTAAACGTCAGCGCGGCATCATCCCGAAAGGGGTGTGGAAAGAAATCGATGGGCAAATTTATTACAGCATCAGGAGATACGAGGTATGGCTAGAAAGCCTTTGGGATTGCCCGCTGGAGTTGAATTCGCGGGCCAGTCAGTCCGGATTCGCTTCACATGGAAGTTCCGCCGCTGCGAGACCCTCCCCTATCCCCAAACGCCAAAAGGCATCAAGGCAGCCGCAGATCTTCGCGCTACAGTAAGCAGCCTGATCAAGCATGGAGTGATGGACGAGCAGCGTTACGCCGAGCTTTTCCCGAATTCGAACTACTCCACGTACTCTGCAACTCCCCTGTTCGGTGGGTACGCACAAACCTGGCTAGACAGCCGAGAAGTAGTGGGCGGTACCCGAAAAAACTACCGGATCTCCCTGAACATCTATTGGATGCCCCATCTGGCATTGTTGCCCATCGATCAGATCAGTTCGGCGATGGTCCGCAAAATCGTCAGCGAGACACCTTGGAAATCGTCAACCCTAAAGCGTTCGGTGATACAGCGGCTGCACACGATGTTTGAAAGCGCGGTGAGGGATGAGCTGATTACACGGAACCCAGTCGGCTCGATTGAGTTGCCGGTCAAGGCAAAAAAACCGGTGGATCCATTTACGGTGGTTGAGGCTGATTTGATCGTTAGGCACTTATATAAGGTGCTGACCGGTTCGATGCTTGTATACGCGGCCTATTTCGAGTTCGCGTTTTACACCGGCATGCGACCTGGGGAGATAGCGGCATTGCGCTGGGATGAGGTGGACACCGAGGGGCGCGTCGCCAATGTGTGCAGAATCGTGGCGGACTACAAGATCGAGGAGCGCACAAAAACCCGCGAGTCAAGGCGGGTCATGCTGAATAGTAGGGCCTTAAATGCGATTAATATGGCCAAAGGTGTGGCAGTGTTAAGGGCGAAGCAGAGTCGTCGGCAGCACAAACAGTCGCCATTTGTGTTCCCGCCCACCAAGAACTTTGAATTCATTCAGCAAGCTAGCGTGACTGACAAACACTTCAAGGCAGCACTGGTTGCGTTGAAGATCAGGGGCAGACGGCAATACAACTGCCGGCACACTTACGCTACCATGTGCTTAATGGCAGGCATGAACCTTGGGTTCATTGCAAATCAGCTCGGCCACAGCGTGCAAATGCTACTGTCGACCTATGCCCGGTGGATCAACTCCAGTGAAGACTGGAGCGAAATCGGGAAGCTGGAGCAAAGCCTGATTGGTACAAAATTGGTACAGACAGAAACCGTACCCCTCTAGAACCCATACGGAATAAAGCTCTGTGACATTGGAACAGAATTACACGGCGATACTCGGTCAACTTGGCGAGGACGTCTCCCGCGAAGGTTTGCTCGACACGCCAAAACGTGCCGCCAAAGCCATGCAGTACCTCTGCCGCGGCTATGAACAAACACTGGAAGAAGTCACCAACGGTGCCTTGTTCAGTTCCGATAACAGCGAAATGGTGCTGGTCAAGAACATCGAGTTGTACTCGTTGTGCGAACACCACCTGCTGCCGTTCATCGGCAAGGCCCATGTTGCCTACATTCCGAGCGGCAAGGTCCTTGGTTTGTCGAAAGTCGCGCGGATCGTCGACATGTACGCCCGCCGCCTGCAGATTCAGGAAAACCTCAGCCGCCAGATCGCCGACGCGGTCCAGCAAGTCACCGGCGCCCTGGGCGTTGCGGTGGTGATCGAGGCCCAGCACATGTGCATGATGATGCGCGGTGTGGAAAAGCAGAACTCGTCGATGATCACCTCGGTGATGCTCGGTGAGTTCCGCGAAAACGCCGCGACCCGTAGCGAATTCCTCAGCCTCATCAAGTAATTCGCTGCACGAAGAAAACCGGCATTCATCGCCGGTTTTTTTTCGTCTGCAAAAAATCAGGTAAGCTGCGCGCCTTTCTTTCTTAGCACCGTGAGGCTTTCAACGTGTTCGTAAAAGCGCTTCGTGTCGGCCTTGGCCAACTGATCATCTTCATCGACTTCATCACTCGCCCGGGCAAAATGAAACGCCCCGTCGCCGCTCAGGCTCAGGTCGAATCCGCCGCCAAGGGGCTGACGCTGTATCAATTCCATGCCTGCCCGTTCTGCGTGAAAACCCGCCGCACCCTGCGTCGCCTGAACGTGCCGGTGGCATTGCGTGATGCGAAGAACAACGAACAGGATCGCCAGGCCCTGCTGGAGCAAGGTGGCAAGATCAAGGTGCCGTGCCTGCGTATCGAAGAAAACGGCCAGACGACCTGGATGTATGAGTCCAAGGTCATCATTGATTACCTGGACAAGCGGTTCGCCGCAGCCTGAGGTTTTTGTGGTGCCCTTGCGGACGCCATCGCCAGCAAGCCGACTCCTACGAAGTGGCGGCGCACACAAGACTTGTGACCGCCACCCTCCCCTGTAGGAGCCGGCTTGCTGGCGATGAGGCCGGTTCAGACACCATAAAACCCAGACAAAAATAAACCGGCCCTTGCGCCGGTTTATTGTTTTCAGGCTGCCTGCGCCTGACGCACAACCGCCGCCAATCGCCCAAGCCCTTCATCCAAACGCGCCGGTTCGAGGTTTTTGTGGGGCCCTTGCGGGCGCCATCGCCAGCAAGCCGGTTCCTACGAAGTGGCGGCGCACACAAGACTTGTGACCCCCACCCTCCCCTGTAGGAGCCGGCTTGCTGGCGATGAGGCCAGCAAGAGCGATATACCGCTATCAACGAAAACTTCGTAAACAAAATCAAAAACATTATTTGCTTTCTTTGTATACAAAAGCATAATCCACTTCGTGCGAGTTCCTGACCAAGCGGTCAACAAGTTCGCAAGTGCCTCAAAGGGCCGCTGCCACCCTCATGGGTCCGGCCCTGGAAATAAAAATAAAACTCTTGAGGAGTACTCGCTGTGGAAAGCCGCAAATCCGAAGCATCGACGCTGGATCTTTCGCCGCCATCACGCAATGGCTTGCTAGAACGTCTGTTTAAACTCAGCTTGCATGGCACCACGGTGAAGACCGAGCTGATTGCCGGTCTGACAACCTTCATCACAATGGCTTACATCATCTTCGTCAACCCGAACATCATGGCCGACGCCGGCATCGATCACGGTGCGGCATTTGTCGCCACCTGCATCGCCGCAGCGCTGGGCTGCCTGCTGATGGGCCTGTACGCCAACTGGCCGGTTGGTCTGGCACCGGGCATGGGGCTGAACGCTTTCTTTACCTACACCGTGGTGGGCACCATGGGCTACAACTGGGAAACCGCGCTTGGCGCGGTATTCGTTTCCGGCGTGTTGTTCATGATCCTGACCTTCTCGCGGATTCGTGAATGGCTGCTCAACAGCATCCCGGTCAGCCTGCGCTTTGCCATGGGCGCCGGTGTGGGTCTGTTCCTGGGCCTGATCGGTCTGAAAACCGCGGGTATCGTCGTCGACAGCCCGGCCACCCTGATCAAGCTCGGCTCGCTGCGCGAACCCGGCCCGCTGCTCGCCGCCGTCTGCTTCCTGATGATCGCCATCCTCAGCTATCACAAAGTGTTCGGCGCGATCCTCATCAGCATCATCACTGTGACCCTGGCCGGTTGGGGTCTGGGCCTGGTGCACTACGAGGGCATCATGTCTGCGCCGCCTAGCCTGGCGCCGACCTGGATGGCCATGAACGTTGCGGGTGTGTTCAACATCAGCATGGTCAGCGTGGTCCTGGCATTCCTCTTCGTACACATGTTCGACACCGCCGGCACCCTGATGGGTGTTGCCCAACGCGCCAACCTGGTGGGCGCTGACGGCAAGATCGAAAACCTCTCCCGCGCAATGAAAGCCGACAGTGCTTCCAGCGTGTTTGGCGCGGTGGTCGGCGTTCCGCCAGTGACCAGCTATGTAGAAAGCGCGGCCGGTGTCGCGGCGGGTGGTCGGACGGGTCTTACCGCTGTGACCGTGGGTGTGCTATTCATTGCGGCCATGTTCTTTGCTCCGCTGGCCGGCATGATCCCTGCCTACGCAACCGCTGGCGCTCTGATTTACGTAGCGATGCTGATGATGGGCGGCATGGCCCACATCGAGTGGGACGAAGCCACCGACAGCATCCCGGCAATCGTCACCGCGATCATGATGCCACTGACCTTCTCGGTCGCCGATGGTATCGCGCTGGGCTTCATCACCTACGTGGCGATGAAGGCCGGTACCGGCAAGTACAAGGAAATTTCTGTCAGCCTGTGGGTGCTCTGCGCGATCTTCATCGCCAAGTTCATCTTCCTGTAAACCACCCGCAGTACACGCTTGGAAACAGCCTCACCCCGTCGGGTGGGGCTTTTGTGCAAATGGAGGAAAGTGATGAGTCTGGAAACCTGGTTGTTGTTCAGCGGTGCTGCACTGATAGTGATCCTGATCCCGGGGCCGCTGTCGTTACTGATGATCAGCAACAGCCTCAATTACGGCTTGCGCCGTTCCTACCCGGCGTTTCTCGGCGGCGTGTCGGCCTCGATCTGCCTGTTGAGCGCTTCGGCGCTGGGCCTGGGCGCCCTCCTGCTGGCGTCGGAACAGCTGTTCAGCGCCCTGAAAATCCTTGGCGCGCTGTACCTGTTCTATCTCGCGTGGCAGAGCTGGCAGCAGTCGCGCCTGCCCTCCCATGGCGCCGAAGTCCCTCAGGCGGCGCCGGTACCGCGTTTTCGCGCACTGTTCGGCCGGGCGTTCATGCTGGGCGCGAGCAATCCGAAGGACATTCTGTTCTTTGCCGCGTTCCTGCCGCAGTTCTTGAGTGCCGAACAGCCGTTCCTGCCGCAGTTGCTGGTGATGATCGTCACTTGGACACTGCTGGATCTGGCGTGCAAGCTGGCCTATGGGCTAGGTGCACATGGCGCGGCGCGGTATCTGCGCAGCGGCAAGGGGCAGAGCTGGTTCAACCGGATCAGTGCGGGGTTGTTCAGCGGTGCAGGTGCTGCATCTCTGTTGAGCCGTTAAAAGCATCGCTGGCAGCCAGCTCCCACAGGTTCAAAGGTGTTCACATGTTTTGTGTACGACCCGGACACTGTAGGAGCTGGCTTGCCAGCGAAGGCGCCAGACCAGACACCCACTTTCTCAAGGACGAAAAAAAGCCCGCAGTGTGAGCGGGCGAAAACCAAAGAAGCTATATGCGCAGTCGCTTCCAGGATGTGGCAGCTGCTTGGGGGATCAGCTGCCGCGGTACGTGGAGTAGCTGTAAGGCGAAATCAACAGCGGCACATGGTAGTGATCCTGCTCGGCAGAGATGCCGAAACGCAGCACCACCACGTCCAGGAAAGCAGGTTCCGGCAACTGGACACCACGGGCACGGTAGTAATCGCCCGCGTGAAACTGAACCTGATAGACCCCGGTGCGGTAGTCATCGCCTTGCAGCAGCGGTGCATCGACACGACCATCGCTATTGGTTATCGCACTGGCGACCAATTCCAGGTGCGAACCTTCAACGCGGTACAACTCGACCTTGATCGAGCTGCCCGGGCAACCGTGTGCTGCGTCCAAAACGTGTGTAGTCAAACGTCCCATTGATTCTGCGCGCCTGCCTGCGTGGAGCAGTCAGACTTCGCGCCTCCCGAAGTCAGTTGAAAAGGAGACCGCATCGATTCGAAGCACGAAACGCTGCGGCGAGCGACTGATTAAGACATTTTTCAAAAAAATTGTACACAATAAAAACGACATTTTTAACACCACTTCCGCCCTCCCTGGATTTTTCGCCAATCTGGCGCTAAAGCCCGCAGATTGTGAACCTTCAAATCAAAAGCTGATGGATCGGGCAGATTTCGTGCGGGCTCACGCCAATAACAGCAAAAGATGACAGCTGGTGAAAAATGCGAAAATTCAGGCTTACAAATTGAATATAAAGTTGTATACAATCACCACATCGCTGTGACGCCAGCCTGCCATCTCCACCCAAGGTGCGTCACACCCACCGATATCACCGAACAAGAAGGAAAACTGCAGTGAGCGCTGACTACCCACGCGACCTGGTCGGTTACGGCAGTAACCCTCCGCATCCACACTGGCCGGGCAATGCCCGCATCGCCCTGTCGTTCGTGCTCAATTACGAAGAAGGTGGTGAGCGCAATATCCTGCACGGTGACAAAGAGTCTGAAGCCTTCCTCTCGGAAATGGTTTCCGCTCAACCGCTGCAAGGCGAGCGCAACATGAGCATGGAATCCCTTTACGAGTATGGCAGCCGCACCGGCGTCTGGCGGATTCTGAAACTGTTCAAGGAATTCGACATCCCGCTGACCATCTTCGCCGTGGCCATGGCTGCCCAGCGCCACCCGGACGTGATCCGCGCCATGGTCGATGCCGGGCACGAGATCTGCAGCCACGGCTATCGCTGGATCGACTACCAGTACATGGACGAAGCCCAGGAACGCGAGCACATGCTCGAAGCAATCCGCATCCTCACCGAAATCACCGGCGAACGCCCACTGGGCTGGTACACCGGCCGCACCGGCCCGAACACCCGTCGCCTGGTGATGGAAGAAGGCGGTTTCCTCTACGACTGCGACACCTACGACGACGACCTGCCCTACTGGGAACCGAACAACCCGACCGGCAAGCCGCACTTGGTGATCCCGTACACGCTGGACACCAACGACATGCGCTTCACCCAGGTCCAGGGTTTCAACAAGGGCGACGATTTCTTCGAATACCTCAAAGACGCGTTCGACGTGCTGTACGCCGAAGGCCGCGACGCCCCGAAAATGCTTTCGATCGGCCTGCACTGCCGCCTGATCGGCCGTCCGGCGCGTCTGGCGTCGCTCAAGCGCTTTATCGAATACGCTAAAAGTCATGAACAGGTGTGGTTCAGCCGTCGCGTCGACATCGCACGTCACTGGCAAGAAACCCACCCGTACACAGGGGCCGCCCAATGAGCACCTTTCAAACCGTTAAACCTTCGACCCTGAGCCGCGAGGCCTTCGTTGCCGCTTTCGCCGACATCTACGAACATTCGCCATGGGTGGCCGAGAAGGCCTTCGACCTGGGCCAGGACGCTTCGATCGACCAGATCGAAACCCTGCACCAGCGCATGAGCGACATCCTGTTGAGCGCCGATCATGAAAGCCAGCTTGAGCTGGTCGTCGCTCACCCGGACCTGGCCGGCAAAGCCGCCGTCCAGGGCCAACTGACCGAAGCCAGCACCAATGAACAGGCTGGCGCCGGTATTCACCAATGCACGGCCGAAGAGTTCCAACGCTTCACCGAGCTGAACGACGCCTACAAAGCCAAGTTCAAGTTTCCCTTCATCATGGCGGTAAAAGGCAGCAACCGGCATCAGATCCTCGCAGCGTTCGAAACGCGCATTCACAACTCGGTCGATACCGAATTCAAATGCGCGCTGGCCGAGATCAACAAGATTGCGTTGTTCCGTTTACTGACCCTATAGCGAGCCTTGCCCGAGTGTTAAAAACGCGAAAACACCCAGGGCACTGCAAGCATCCCAAGCCACTTATTTAAAGGCAGACAAGAAGAATGAAAGCTTACGCCGTACCTTTCGAGAAGTTCGTCAACCTGGCCGACGCCCGCCTGGGCACCAAAATCATCTCGGTCACCGATGACTGGTTCGCAGACGCCAACCGTCTGTTCCAACCGACCCCGGCCGTATGGAAGGAGGGCGTGTTCGATGACAACGGCAAGTGGATGGACGGCTGGGAATCGCGCCGCAAGCGCTTCGAAGGCTTCGACAGCGCAGTGATCCGCCTGGGCGTGCCCGGTTCGATCAAGGGCGTCGACATCGACACTTCATTCTTCACCGGCAACTTCCCGCCATCGGCCTCTCTGGAAGCCTGCTTCCTGGCCTCGGGCGAGCCTGATGAAAACACCCAGTGGACTGAAGTGCTGTCCGCCGTCGAGCTGCAAGGCAACAGCCACCACTTCCACGAAATCAACAACGACCAGTCGTTCAGCCACCTGCGCTTCAACATCTACCCGGATGGTGGCGTGGCCCGCCTGCGCGTGTACGGCATTCCGTTCCGCGACTGGTCCGCTGTCGGTGACAATGAGCAAGTCGACCTGGCCGCAGCCCTCAACGGTGGCCGCGCCCTCGCCTGCTCCGACGAACACTTCGGCCGCATGAGCAACATCCTCAACCCGGGCCGTGGCATCAACATGGGCGACGGCTGGGAAACTGCACGTCGTCGTACACCGGGCAATGACTGGGTCATCGTCGCGCTGGGTCACCCGGGCGAGATCGAGAAAGTCATCGTCGACACCCTGCACTTCAAAGGCAACTACCCGGACACCTGCTCGATCCAGGGCGCGTTCGTGAAGGGCGGTACCGACAGCCAGATCGAAACCCAGTCGCTGTTCTGGCGTGAACTGTTGCCAGCACAAAAACTGGAAATGCACGCTGAGCACACCTTCGCCGAGCAGATCAAGGCACTGGGCCCGATCACCCACATCCGCCTGAACGTGTTCCCGGATGGTGGTGTGAGCCGCCTGCGCGTTTTGGGCAAGGTCGCTAAATAAGCGCTGATGGGAAACCTGTAGGAGTCGGCTTGCTGGTGATGGCGCCCTTACCGACGCCATCGCCGGCAAGCCGGACTCCTACAAAAGCTGCACACCAACACATTTGAGATTAAGTAGAACAGCATGCGCACATTAACGATTGAACCGCTGACCAAAGAAGCCTTCGCCCCTTTCGGTGACGTGATCGAAACCGACGGCAGCGATCACTTCATGATCAACAACGGTTCGACCATGCGCTTCCATAAACTGGCCACGGTCGAAACCGCCAAGCCAGAGGATAACGCGATCATCAGCATCTTCCGCGCCGACGCGCAGGACATGCCGCTGACCGTCAGCATGCTGGAGCGCCATCCGCTGGGCAGTCAGGCTTTCATTCCACTGCTCGGCAACCCCTTTCTGATCGTGGTCGCGCCCGTTGGCGATGCACCTGTATCAGGCTTGGTCCGCGCCTTCGTCACCAACGGCAGGCAGGGCATCAATTACCATCGCGGCGTTTGGCACCACCCGGTGCTGACGATCGAAAAGCGGGATGACTTCCTGGTGGTTGATCGCAGTGGCACAGGCAATAACTGCGATGAGCATTTTTTCAAAGAGGATGAGCGTTTGATCCTCGCCCCCCACCAATAAGAGAAGGTCTGATCACTCGACAACAGAGTGACAGGCGAGAGGTAAAGACTGTGGAAGCACATCTGTTGGAATGGCTGAACCTAAGCGTGCGCTGGGTTCATATGATTACTGGCGTGGCCTGGATCGGTGCGTCGTTCTATTTCGTCTGGCTGGAAAACAACCTCAATCGGGTCAACCCGAAAAGCGGTCTGGCCGGTGATTTGTGGGCGATCCACGGCGGCGGTATCTACCACCTGGAAAAATACAAACTGGCTCCACCGACCATGCCGGACAACCTGCACTGGTTCAAATGGGAAGCCTACTTCACCTGGTTGTCGGGTATCGCGCTGCTGTGCGTGGTGTTCTACTCCAACCCGACGCTCTACCTGCTGGCTCCGGGCAGCACCCTGAGCGGGCCTGAAGGCGTGGCCATCGGTATCGGCTCGCTGTTCATCGGCTGGTTCATCTACTCCTTCCTGTGCGACTCGGTCCTGGGCAAACGCCCTGCCCTGCTCGGCGCAATCCTGTTCGTCCTGATCATCGCCGCGGCCTACGGCTTCAGCAAAGTGTTCAGCGGTCGGGGTGCGTACCTGCACGTCGGCGCGATCATCGGCACCATCATGGTCGGCAACGTGTTCCGCATCATCATGCCGGCGCAACGCGCGCTGGTGGCGGCGATTGCCGAGAACCGCACGCCGGATCCGGCCCTGCCGGCCAAAGGCCTGCTGCGTTCGCGTCACAACAACTACTTCACCTTGCCCGTGCTGTTCATCATGATCAGCAACCACTTCCCGAGCACCTACGGCAGCCAGTACAACTGGTTGATCCTGGCCGGGATCGCGGTACTGGCCGTGTTGGTGCGTCACTACTTCAACACCCGTCACGACAGCCACAAGTTTGCCTGGACCCTGCCGGTGGCAGCGGTGGGCATGATCTGCCTGGCTTATGTGTCCGGTCCGAAGCCGATGTCCAGCGCCCCTGAAGTGGCCAAGGCCCCTGCTGCCATCGAGTACCAGCCATTGCCGGAAACTGCAGTGGGCGGTGGCTTGAAACCGGCTGAAGCCAAACCTGCCGAGACACCTGCAACCGCTCCGGCTCAGGCATCCAACGCCGGTCCCGGTTTCGGCAAGGTGCACAGCGTGATTCAGGAACGTTGCTCGGTTTGCCATTCGGCCAAGCCAACCAGCCCGCTGTTCAGTGCGGCCCCTGCCGGTGTGATGTTCGACACCCCCGAGCAGATCCGCCAGAACGCAGCGCGGATTCAGGCGCAAGCCGTCACCAGCCAGATCATGCCACTGGGCAACATCACGCAGATGACCCAGCAGGAACGTGACCTGATCGGTGCGTGGATTGCGCAGGGAGCCCAGACCAACTGATTCATCGTTAAAAGCATCGCCAGCAAGCCGGCTCCTACGGATTTATGTCGTTCACAAATGAAGCGACCGACCCAAAACCTGTAGGAGCCTGCTTGCTGGCGATCAACCGCGCAGCGGTTGCCTGACGCACAAAATCAAAAGAATAAAAAAGATCCGAGGTGTTGCATGTCCGAGCTATCCGCAGCGCGCATCCCCGACGCACCCGCCATTCAGCGTTTGCCCCTTTTGCAACTGATCCTGGTCGGTTTGCAACATGTTCTGCTGATGTACGGTGGCGCCATCGCGGTGCCGCTGATCATCGGACAGGCCGCTGGCCTGAGTCGTGAAGAAATCGCCTTTCTGATCAACGCCGACCTGCTGGTCGCCGGGATCGCCACCATCGTCCAGTCCCTCGGTATCGGCCCCATGGGCATCCGCATGCCGGTGATGATGGGCGCCAGCTTCGCCGCCGTCGGCAGCATGGTCGCCATGGCCGGCATGCCCGGGATCGGTCTGCAAGGGATCTTCGGCGCAACCATCGCCGCCGGGTTCTTCGGCATGATCATCGCGCCGTTCATGTCCAAAGTCGTACGCTTCTTCCCACCGCTGGTGACCGGCACGGTCATCACCTCGATCGGTTTGTCGCTGTTCCCCGTGGCCGTGAATTGGGCCGGTGGCGGTGCGAGTGCCACTCAATTCGGATCCCCCATTTATCTGGCCATTGCCGCACTGGTGCTGGGCACCATTCTGTTGGTGCATCGTTTCATGCGCGGCTTCTGGGTCAACATCTCTGTCCTGATCGGCATGTGCCTGGGCTACGTGCTCTGCGGCCTGATCGGCATGGTCGACCTGAGCGGCATGGATCAAGCGCCATGGCTGCAATTCGTCACCCCGCTGCATTTCGGCATGCCGAAATTCGAACTCGCGCCGATCCTCTCGATGTGCCTCGTGGTGGTGATCATTTTTGTCGAGTCCACCGGGATGTTCCTCGCGCTGGGCAAGATCACCGGCCAGGAAGTCTGCCCGCGCATGCTGCGTCGTGGCTTGCTGTGTGACGCCGGCGCCTCGTTCTTCGCCGGGTTCTTCAACACCTTCACCCACTCCTCTTTCGCCCAGAACATCGGCCTGGTGCAGATGACCGGCGTGCGTTGCCGTTCGGTGACCATCGTCGCCGGCGGCTTGCTGATCGTCTTGAGCCTGCTGCCCAAAGCCGCGTTCCTGGTGGCCTCGATTCCACCCGCGGTGCTGGGTGGTGCAGCGATTGCGATGTTCGGCATGGTTGCCGCCACCGGAATCAAGATTCTCCAGGAAGCGGACATCGGTGACCGTCGCAATCAATTGCTGGTGGCGGTGAGCATCGGCATGGGCCTGATCCCGGTGGTGCGTCCGGAGTTTTTCGCCCACCTGCCATTGTGGATGAGCCCGATCACCCACAGCGGTATCGCCATGGCCACGCTCAGTGCGCTGACACTGAACCTGCTGTTCAACATCCTCGGCGGCGCAGAACGCGCGGCCATCAACGATTGCCAGGCCCACTCGCACTAAGAAAAAACGCAAACCCTGTAGGAGCCGGCTTGCTGGCGAAGACGATGTACCGGACGACATCGATGCTGGATGTTCTGGACCCTTCGCCAGCAAGCCGGCTCCTACAAGGTCAGGGTTTGCCTGCGCCTGAAAAATAAAAACAAGAGGGAGCAACAGATGATACGGACACAAACCAACCTGCTGTTGAGTGCTGGCCTGCTGGCCGCGAGTCAAGCCATGGCCGGCGATCTACTGCTGTGGCAGACCAACAGCCTGAGTTATCTGTATGGCAAGGATTTCGCGGTCAACCCGTCGATCCAGCAGACGATAACTTTCGAGCACGCCGACCGCTGGAAGTACGGCGATAACTTCATGTTCATCGACAGCACCTACTACAACGGCGAGAAAGACCGAAACAAAGGCGTCCACGCCTATTACGGCGAGTTCAGCCCGCGCCTCTCTTTCGGCAAGATCTTCGACCGTCGTTTCGAATTCGGCCCGATCAAGGACGTGCTGCTGGCCATGACCTACGAGAACGGCGAAGACGACACCGAGGCCTACCTGATTGGCCCCGGTTTCGACCTCGCGGTACCAGGCTTCAACTTCTTCACCTTGAACTTCTATAACCGCCAGACCGAGGGTTCGCGCCCCGGCGATGATGTCTGGCAGATCACACCCGCCTGGTCCTACACCCTTCCATTGGGCAAATCGAACTTGTTGATCGATGGCTACATCGACTGGGTCGTGGATAACGACCAGAACTCAAACGGCACCTACCACGCCAACGTCCACGTTAACCCGCAAATCAAATACGACCTGGGCAAAGCCTTCGGCTGGCGTGAGAAACAGGTGTATGTCGGCGCCGAGTACAGCTATTGGAAAGACAAGTACGGCATCCAAAACACCCAGAACTTCGACACGAATGAAAACACCACCAGCTTGCTGGTGAAGGTGCATTTCTGATGCTGCCTCGCAATAGCGCCCAAACCGTGTCATCGGCGCGCCATTGCGGAGCACTTGAGACCTGGCCGAGGAGTCAGTATTCTCCGCGGCCGCCCGAATCCGGTTTAAAAAAAAGCCCGGATGTAAATCCTGACCAGAAAGCCAGCTTATCCCGGCCCTGGACGGTATCAAGGCAACCCAAAAACACTCTCAATCGACTGCTCCCGGGCCGTCGAACGGGAGTTTTTTTGCTTTTTGAAAGCCTTGGCACAGCTGTTGCGCAGCGCAATAAAGCTGACCGAATGGATGATCGTTTAATGCTGCAAGAACAGGCGTCACACCAGAGCGCCGACCATAAAAAAATAACGTGGAACCACCTACTTTTTGGGAGCAACCGAATGAAACGTACGTGCACTAGCCTGATGCTGGCAGGGTCGATGCTGGCCGGGGGCCAAGCCATGGCCGGCGAGTGGCTGCAATGGCAGGACAACAGTCTGACCTACCTTTACGGCAAGGACTTCCAGGTCAACCCGCGCATCCAGCAGACGGTGACCTTCGAGCACGCCGATGGCTGGAAATACGGCGACAACTTCTTCTTCATCGACAAGATCTTCTACAACGGCGAAGAAGACTACTACGCCGGAGAAAACACCCACTACGGTGAGTTCCAGCCGCGCCTGTCGTTCGGCAAGATTTTCGACCAGAAATTCGAGTTCGGCCCAATCAAGGACGTCTTGCTGGCCATGACTTATGAGTTTGGCGAAGACGACACCGAATCGTACCTGGTAGGTCCTGGTTTCGACCTGGCCATTCCTGGCTTCGACTACTTCCAGTTGAACTTCTACAACCGTCACACCGAGGGCGGCCGTCCGGGTGACGATGTCTGGCAGGTCACACCCGTTTGGTCCTACACCGTCCCGGTCGGAGATTCGAACATCCTGATCGACGGCTACATGGACTGGGTCGTCGACAACGATGTGAACGACGAAGGCGAATACCACGCCAACCTGCACTTCAACCCACAGGTCAAATATGACCTGGGCAAGGCGCTGAACCTGGGTGCCAAGCAACTGTACGTCGGTGTCGAGTATGACTACTGGAAAAACAAGTACGGGATTGAAGACAGCCAGGGCTTCAAGACCGATCAGAGCGTGACCAGCTTCCTGGTCAAGGTTCACTTCTGATCCTGTAGGAGCGAGCCTGCTCGCGATGAACTAGAGAACGCCACGGGGGGTCAGGCTCCCAGCGTCATCGTTAACGTCCATCGCGAGCTTGCTCGCCCCTAAATCAACCCCAGAAACCGGCACAACTCGCCCTTCTTGGCGAGCGCATCCCTGCGCCCCAACTCAATCAACTCGCCGCAATACCCCGCCTCGAACAGCAGATAACTCAGCACCCCCGCCCCGCTGGTCTTGGTCGCACCCGGCCCACGCAAAAATAGACGCAACGCCGCCGGCAGCTCTTGGCGATGACGCGCAGCAATCTCGTCGATCGGCTGGCTAGGTGAAATCACCAGTACCTCCACGGGCGCCACACCCAGCGCACGGATCGGCGTGCCGTCGGGCATCAGGTGACTGAACTGGTTCAGGCGTTGCAACAGTTCGATATCGCTTTCCAGGCTATCAATGAAGGTACTGTTGAGCATGTGCCCGCCGATTTGCGCCAGGGTTGGCTGCTGACCGGTGTACGTACGCAGCAAGGGTTGCTCGGGGTCGACGCCGCGGGGGTTGCCGCTGACACCCACCACCAGCACCCGGCTCGCGCCCAGATGCAACGCCGGGCTGATCGGTGCCGATTGGCGAACCGCGCCATCGCCGAAATACTCTGCGCCGATCTTCACCGGGGCAAACAACAGCGGAATAGCCGAACTGGCGAGCAAATGATCAACGGACAACTGGGTCGGAACGCCAACACGCCGATGGCGCAGCCAGGCGTCGATTTTTCCACCGCCCTGATAGAAGGTGACCGCTTGACCCGACTCATAGCCGAACGCCGTCACCGCCACGGCCTGCAACTGCTGCTGGGCAATGGCTTCGGCGATGCCGTTCATGTGCAATTTGTCGTTGAGCAAATCCCGCAGCGGTGAACTGTTGAGCAACGCCACCGGCACCTGAGCGCCGATGCCTAACAAGCTGTGGCTGACAAAACGACTGGCCTGGCCGATCACCCCGGGCCAGTCACTGCGCAGCACCAGATGACTGCGAAAACCCTGCCAGAAGGCCGTCAGGCGCTCGATGGCGCCCCGAAAGTCCATCGCCCCACTGGCGAGGCTGACGGCGTTGATCGCGCCCGCCGAGGTGCCGACGATCACCGGAAACGGATTGCGCGCTCCCGGCGGCAGCAATTCGGCGATTGCCGCCAGCACCCCGACCTGATACGCCGCCCGAGCCCCGCCGCCGGAAAGAATCAACCCTGTAACCGGTTCAGCAGAACTCATCGCAACGCTCCATGGTGCTTGGGAAACGGTTACTCAACCGCGCTTGGCGTACAACTTGGGCTCACCCGGTGGACGGCTTTTGAAGCGGCGATGCGCCCACAGGTATTGCTCGGGATGCTCGCGCAGGACGCTTTCGATCCATTGGTTGATGCGCAGGCAGTCGGCCTCTTCGGTTTCGCCGGGGAAGCCCTCGAGCGGCGCATGGATCACCAGACGATAACCGCTGCCATCCGCCAGACGCTCCTGGGTGAACGGCACCACCAGCGCCTTGCCCAGCCGCGCAAACTTGCTGGTGGCCGTCACGGTGGCGGCCTGGATGCCGAACAGCGGCACGAAGATGCTTTGCTTGGCGCCGTAGTCCTGATCCGGTGCGTACCAGATCGCCCGACCCGAGCGCAGCAACTTGAGCATGCCGCGCACGTCTTCACGCTCAATCGCCAGCGAATCGAGGTTGTGCCGTTCACGACCCTGACGCTGGATGTAATCGAACAACGGGTTCTTGTGCTCGCGGTACATGCCATCAATGGTGTGCTTCTGGCCGAGCAGCGCCGCGCCGATTTCCAGCGTGGTGAAATGCAGTGCCATCAGAATCACGCCCCGGCCCTCACGCTGGGCCTGCTGCAAATGCTCCAGCCCTTCGATGTGTGCCAGGCTCGCCAGCCGTTTGCGCGACCACCACCAGCTCATCGCCATTTCAAAAAAAGCGATGCCGGTCGAGGCGAAGTTTTCCTTGAGCAGGTGTTTGCGCTCGGCAGCGGTCATTTCAGGAAAACACAGTTCCAGGTTGCGCCTGGCAATGCGCCGTCTGTCGCCGGCCACGCGATACATCAACGCACCCAGGGCGCGACCGGTCCACAGCAATGCCGGATACGGCAACTGGACGATCAGCCACAACAGCCCCAAGCCACACCACAGCGGCCAGAAACGTGGAGATAGAAATGCTTTTTGAAAACGCGGGCGGTCCATTAATGCTTCCGGAATGACAATGGCCGCGCATTCTACATCGTTCGACCCGGCTTGCGGCCTGCGGGCGTTCTCGTTATAAGTCTCGGCACTTTTAGTGACAAGTCGTTGTATGCCGACCATGAGCCAAACCGAACAGCTAGACCAAGATCCCGTGTTCCAGTTAAAGGGCAGCATGCTGGCCATTACGGTGCTGGAACTGGCCCGTAACGACCTCGAAAGCCTTGATCGGCAGCTGGCCGCCAAGGTCGCCCAGGCACCCAACTTCTTCAGCAACGCGCCGCTGGTACTGGCCCTGGACAAACTCCCGGCCAGTGAAGGTGCCGTCGATCTGCCGGGGCTGATGCGCGTTTGCCGCCAGCATGGCCTGCGTACCCTGGCGATCCGCGCCAGCCGCATCGAAGACATCGCCGCCGCCATTGCGGTCGACTTGCCGGTGTTGCCACCGTCCGGTGCCCGGGAACGCCCCCTGGACCTGATCGAAGGCGAACCGAAGAAAAAACCGGAAAAACCGCCCGAGCCGACCATCAAGCCGACGAAAATCATCACTTCGCCAGTACGCGGTGGCCAGCAGATTTATGCCCAGGGCAGCGATCTGGTGGTGATCTCCTCGGTCAGCCCGGGGGCGGAACTTCTCGCCGATGGCAACATCCATGTATACGGGCCGATGCGTGGTCGCGTGCTGGCTGGTGTCAAGGGTGACAAGAAGGCAAGGATTTTCTGCCAGCAAATGAGCGCTGAATTGATCTCGATTGCAGGCCATTACAAGGTTTCCGAGGACCTGCGCCGCGACCCGCTGTGGGGTTCGGGCGTGCAAGTCAGCCTATCGGGCGATGTGTTGAACATCATTCGTCTTTAACGGATACTGCCGCATTTTCCAAGCATCTCGAAAACGTAGCGAAAACGGCTCAAACGAAGTAGGAAAAAGGTCAACAGCAGTGTTTACCGGGGGTAGGCATCGCTCAAAACCCAATTCCAGCCAAGGCTGTCCGACTGCAGTAGTTTTTAAAGAGATGTTTTTCAGGGGCTAAAAAAGTCCTTTTTCCTTAGGGGTGAAACACCTTGGCCAAGATTCTCGTGGTTACATCCGGCAAGGGTGGTGTGGGTAAGACCACCACCAGCGCCGCTATCGGTACCGGCCTCGCTCTGCGCGGCCACAAAACAGTGATCGTCGACTTCGACGTGGGCTTGCGTAACCTTGACCTGATCATGGGATGCGAGCGCCGCGTAGTGTATGACTTCGTCAACGTGGTCAACGGCGAAGCCAACCTGCAACAGGCCCTGATCAAAGACAAGCGCCTGGAAAACCTCTACGTGCTGGCCGCCAGCCAGACTCGCGACAAAGACGCGCTGACCGTCGAAGGCGTGGAAAAAGTCCTGATGCAACTCAAGGAAGACTTTGAGTTCGTGGTCTGCGATTCCCCGGCCGGCATCGAGAAAGGCGCCCACCTGGCCATGTACTTCGCCGATGAAGCGATTGTCGTGACCAACCCGGAAGTGTCCTCGGTTCGAGATTCCGACCGCATGCTCGGCCTGCTGGCCAGCAAGTCCCGTCGCGCCGAACGCGGCGAAGACCCGATCAAGGAACACCTGCTGATTACCCGTTATCACCCGGAACGTGTGAGCAAAGGCGAAATGCTCGGCGTAGAAGACGTCAAGGATATCCTCTCGGTGACCCTGCTCGGCGTGATCCCTGAATCCCAGGCGGTGCTCAAGGCATCCAACCAGGGCGTTCCGGTGATTCTCGACGACCAGAGCGATGCCGGCCAGGCCTACAGCGACACCGTAGATCGCCTGCTGGGCAAGACCGTGGATCATCGATTCCTTGATGTACAGAAGAAGGGATTCTTCGAGCGCCTGTTTGGAGGCAACTAAGCAATGAACCTTTTTGACTTCTTTCGTGCCAACAAAAAGCAAAGCACCGCGTCGGTAGCGAAAGAGCGTCTACAGATTATCGTGGCGCACGAACGCGGCCAACGCAGTACCCCGGACTACCTGCCGGCCTTGCAGAAGGAACTGGTCGAGGTAATCCGCAAGTACGTCAATATCGGGTCCGATGACGTGCATGTCGCTCTGGAAAGCCAGGGCAGCTGCTCGATTCTGGAACTCAATATCACCCTGCCAGATCGCTGAGTCGATCCGACAGGAGCCACGGCGGCTCGATCATTTGGGCGCCCCTTTTTTGTAGGAGCCGGCTTGCCGGCGATGCAAGCAGCGCGTTGTAACTGTTACAACGCATTGATGCCATCGCTGGCAAGCCAGCTCCTACAGGCAGGGCGTCAAATGATCGAGCCGCCGTTGGCATTTGTTACGAGGCTGTTTTAATGCCGCTGTCCAACATCCACATCCTCCATGAGGACGCTGCCGTACTGGTGGTGAACAAGCCAACCCTGTTGCTCTCGGTCCCTGGCCGGGCCGATGACAACAAGGACTGCCTGATTACCCGCCTGCAGGAAAACGGCTACCCGGAAGCACGAATTGTCCATCGACTGGACTGGGAAACCTCCGGCATCATTTTGCTGGCCCGTGACCCGGACACCCATCGCGAGCTGTCTCGGCAATTTCACGACCGCGAAACCGAAAAGGCCTACACCGCCCTGTGCTGGGGTCAACCGGAACTGGACAGCGGCAGTATCGATCTGCCCCTGCGCTACGACCCGCCCACCAAGCCACGCCACGTGGTCGATCATGAGTTCGGCAAACATGCCCTGACGTTCTGGCGTGTGCTGGAGCGGTGCGGCGACTGGTGCCGTGTCGAGCTCACCCCGATCACTGGCCGCTCCCACCAGTTGCGCGTGCACATGCTTTCCATCGGCCATCCGCTGCTGGGTGACGGGCTCTATGCACATGAGCAGGCGCTGGCGGCCTGGCCACGCCTGTGCCTGCACGCAAGCATGCTCAGCTTCACGCACCCGCAAAGTGGCGAACGCTTACTCTTCGAGTGTCCCGCACCTTTTTGAGTGACACCTGAGCCCCACCTGAAAACGCCCTTCCTTTGAAGGGCGTTTCATTTTCAGTTACAAAAAAACACAACATAAAAGCAGCGTTAAAATATTGTCAAAAAAATGTAAACAAAAGTAAAATTGTGGCACTCCGACATCATTCAGGCCGCCCCCGTGCTCAGCAGTAAAGCGCTCCAATGCGACTACCCCGTGACCTTTGTTTTCGGCAGCACGACCCTTCACCTGAGTGAACAGCTGAGCATCGAAGCACGTCAGGCCCTCGAACAACTCATCAAAAAACGACGCGCCCAAAAACTCACTCGTGCAAGCGCACCATTGGTTTCGGGCAAAACGCCATTGTTTGCAAAGGTCCAGCCGCTGGACACATTCAAGGCCAAACTCCGGGTAAGCCTGGGTAAACCGCAGCGCAATGGGCGATTCGACTGGCCGCTGGAGGAGCTGATCAATACCCATGAAGCGCAGCGTCGAGGCATACAAATGCCACCGCTGCAAGGCTATGGGTACACCAGAAACCGACTGGGATTGACCCAGGAATACTTCATTCTCACGCACCTGCTCGATGGTTATGTGGATGGCGTGCAGTGGCTAAAACGCAACCCGGGCGACGTTGAAACCTTCATTCAGAACGCCTTCGAGCTGTTGCAGTCCCTGTCCCGAAAGAACATCACGCACATGGATTTCTGGGCTGGCAACATCATGATCGGCGAAATGCCGCAGCAACCACTAAAAGCCATCGACTTTGAAAACTGCTTCGCCGACCAAACCCATCATTTCAGCGAAACACTCGGCTTCCAGCTCGGTTTCTTCTATCGCCGGGACATCTACAAACTCATCACCGAAGCGAACTACGATCGCCTTGTAGACGAGCACATCCGACAGTTTCCGGACCTATCGCGGCAGAAATTCGACGAGGTCTACCACGCGAGCAAGCATGAACATATTGGCCGCAAACAACGTCGCGAAATATTCCTTAATGGCAATCTGATCATCGGCTGACAGAGGCTCCCGGGTATTGCGAAAGCACTTGCCCAATGCGCGGGGCCAATGCGTTAAACTGGCGCCATTGCTGTCTGGAGCTGCTTATGCGCGAAGAGTTGAACCAAGGCCTGATCGATTTCCTCAAGGCCTCCCCTACCCCATTCCATGCCACCGCCAGCCTGGTTCAGCGTCTCGAAGCGGCGGGCTATCAACGCCTCGACGAACGCGAACCGTGGAACACCGAAACCAACGGTCGCTACTACGTCACCCGTAACGACTCTTCAATTGTCGCGATCAAGATGGGCCGTCACTCGCCGCTGCACGGCGGCATTCGCCTGGTCGGCGCCCACACCGACAGTCCCTGCCTGCGGGTCAAGCCACAGCCGGAACTGCAACGTCAGGGTTTCTGGCAACTGGGCGTCGAAGTGTATGGCGGTGCGCTGTTGGCCCCGTGGTTCGACCGTGACCTGTCCCTGGCGGGCCGCGTGACCTTCCGCCGTGACGGCAAGGTCGAGAGCCAGTTGATCGATTTCAAGGCCCCCATCGCGATCATTCCGAACCTGGCCATTCACCTCAATCGTGAAGCCAACATGGGTTGGCCGATCAATGCCCAGACCGAGCTGCCACCGATCCTCGCGCAATTTGCCGGTGACGAGCGCGTGGACTTCCGCGCCGTGCTCACGGATCAACTTGCCCGCGAACACGGTTTGAACGCCGACGTGGTGCTCGATTACGAGCTGAGTTTCTACGACACCCATAGCGCCGCGGTCATTGGCTTGCACGGTGACTTCATCGCCGGTGCGCGCCTCGACAACCTGTTGTCCTGCTACGCCGGCCTGCAAGCGCTGCTCACGGCAGATACCGACGAAACCTGCGTGCTGGTTTGCAACGATCACGAAGAAGTCGGCTCGTGCTCGGCCTGCGGTGCCGACGGCCCGATGCTCGAACAAACCCTGCGTCGCCTGTTGCCTGAAGGTGACGAATTCGTACGCACCATTCAGAAATCCCTGCTGGTCTCGGCCGACAACGCCCACGGTGTGCACCCTAATTACGCCGACAAGCACGACGCCAACCACGGCCCGAAACTCAACGCCGGCCCGGTGATCAAGGTCAACAGTAACCAGCGCTACGCCACCAACAGCGAAACCG
Source organism: Pseudomonas sp. Irchel s3f7 (assembly GCF_900187615.1). Taxonomy (GTDB): domain Bacteria; phylum Pseudomonadota; class Gammaproteobacteria; order Pseudomonadales; family Pseudomonadaceae; genus Aquipseudomonas. Next base: position 111,195 of record NZ_FYDO01000021.1, read on the forward strand.
CCGGTTTCTTCCGCCATCTGTGCATGGCTGAAGAAGTGCCGGTGCAGAGCTTCGTGGTGCGCAGCGACATGGGTTGCGGCTCGACCATCGGCCCAATCACTGCCAGCCACCTGGGCGTACGCACCGTGGATATCGGCTTGCCGACGTTTGCGATGCACTCGATCCGTGAACTGTGCGGCAGCCATGACCTGGCTCACCTGGTCAAAGTGCTGAGCGCGTTCTACGCCTGCCGAGAGTTGCCGTAACCATACCCTGTAGGAGCGAGCGAGCTCGCGATGGACGTGAACGATGACGGGGGTTGCCTGAATAATCGCGGCGCCCTTGAGTTCATCGCGAGCAAGCTTGCTCCTACAGTAGCAACCGGCGGCCCTTCCAAAAGCCACCTAGACTTTCAAATATACCTTCGACAAGGCTGTTTTCATGATCTCGATGTCTACGTTCCAAGCCATGCTGATCCCGATTCTTGCCGGGATGCTCATGCTGGCCATCGGCTTCAACTTTCGCGACAAAAATATCGGCGTGTTCACCATGTGGATCGGCATGCTGACGATTTTGGCCACGGTCATCTTCAAGATCCTCGCCAAACTCAACGAATAAATCCTCCCACCCGGCTCGCATTGGTTTAGACGGGCTCGTACACTCGGTCGATCCGCTCCTTGCGAGGTTGACCGCCTAGTGTTCGCTCGTCTTTTCGCCCTGCCATGCTCCTTCCTGATCTGCCTGATGATGCTGCTGCCGATGGCGCCTGCCAACGCGGTCGGTTTGCCGGGCCTGCTCAGCAGCCAGACCAAAGCCCAGCCCGAAGCACAGGAACCGCTGGGGCAATCCCTGGACGAAGTGATCAAATCACTGGAGAACGATGAGCAACGGGCCAAGTTGCTGGCGGACCTTAAAAAACTCCGGGACGCCACCAAAAAAGCCCAGCCTGTCACCGAAGAAGGCGTACTGGGTTTGATTGGTGGAACCCTGGCCAGTCTCGAAAAGAAACTGTCGGGTGACGACAGCCCGCTCACTCGCTGGTCCAGCGAACTTGATCAAGCCCAGGAGGAACTGGCCGCGCTGGCACTCCCGGCCAATGAATGGCTGCCGATGATCTTCGCCTTTGCCATGATCCTGATGGTCTGGAGCCTGCTGGCCGCCGCATTGATCTGGCTCAGCCATCGCGTACGCATGCGCTTCGGCCTCACCGAAGAACTGCCGCAGCACCCCAAGGCACTGGACATGCTGCGCTTTGCGTTGCGCAAGCTTGGGCCATGGCTGATCGCGTTAGTCATCACCGTTTACATGAGTTACGCCCTGCCCTCGTCCCTGGGTAAAAGCCTGGCGATGGTGTTGGCGTATGCGCTGGTGGTCGGCACCTGTTTCTCGGCGATCTGCGTGATTGCCTTTTCCCTGCTCGATGGTCCGCACCGCCACCGCGCCTTGTACATCTTGCGTCACCAGGCCTTCCGGCCGCTGTGGCTGATCGGCAGTTTCGCTGCATTTGGCGAGGCCCTGAGCGATCCGCAATTGATCAACAGCCTCGGCAGTCATCTGGCCCACACCGCCGCAACCGTCGCCAACGTTCTGGCGGCGTTGTCCACGGGATTGTTCATCTTGCGTTTCCGGCGCCCCATCGCTCATTTGATCCGCAATCAGCCGTTGTCACGACGCCTGACCCGCCGCGCACTCAATGACACGCTCTCGATTCTGGGGACCTTCTGGTACGTACCAGCGCTGGTGCTGGTCGGCATTTCGCTGTTTGCCACGTTTATCTCGGCCGGCGACACCAGCACCGCACTGCGTCAGTCGCTGATCTGCACCGTGCTGCTGGTGTTGTGCATGGTCATCAACGGACTCGTCCGCCGTCATGGCCTCAAACCGCAGCGCAGTATCAAACGCCATGCGTTTTATTCCGAACGCCTGAAAAACTTTTTCTACACCATCGCCCACTTGCTGGTCTGGCTGGCTTTCATCGAACTCGGCCTGCGGGTCTGGGGGCTGTCGTTGATCCGCTTCACTGAAGGCGACGGCCATGAGGTCAGCATCAAGTTGTTCAGCCTTGCCGGAACACTGCTGTTTGCCTGGCTGATCTGGATTCTCAGCGACACCGCCGTGCATCACGCCCTTACCCGCTCGCGCAAAGGCCTGGCCAATGCCCGCGCCCAGACGATGATGCCGCTGATCCGCAATGTGCTGTTCGTGGCAATTTTCATCGTCGCGCTGATCGTCGCCCTGGCGAACATGGGCATGAACGTCACCCCACTGCTGGCCGGTGCCGGTGTGATCGGCCTGGCCATCGGTTTTGGTGCGCAGTCGCTGGTGGCTGACCTGATCACCGGGCTGTTCATCATCATCGAAGACTCCCTGGCCATCGACGATTACGTGGATGTCGGCGGCCATCTCGGCACGGTCGAGGGCCTGACCATCCGCACCGTGCGCCTGCGGGACATCGACGGCATCGTCCACACCATTCCGTTCAGCGAAATCAAGAGCATCAAGAACTACTCCCGGGAATTCGGCTACGCGATTTTCCGCGTCGCAGTGCCGGCCAACATGGACATCGACAACGCGATCAAGCTGATGCGCGACGTCGGCCAGAAAATGCGCACCGATCCGCTGCAACGACGCAACATCTGGTCGCCACTGGAGTTTCAGGGGGTGGAAAGTTTCGAGTCCGGCAACGCGATTCTTCGTGCAAGGTTCAAGACCGCGCCGATCAAGCAATGGGAAGTGTCGCGGGCGTTCAACCTGTCACTCAAGCGTCATCTGGATGAGGCCGGACTGGACTTGGCGACACCGCGAATGAGTATTCAGGTGATCACTGCCGGTGGCGGCTCGCAGAGCGAGTAACTCTGTAGGAGCTGGCTTGCCAGCTCCTACAAAAGCCGCGTCAGACCACATCGACGCCGACATGAATCGCATCATGCCGCCAGAACTCCAGGTCGCAGTCGATCAAGCGTTCATGCTGGTCATAGTTGACCCGGGCAATCTGTAATCCCGGGCTACCGACCGATACTTTCAATGCCGCCGCCGCGTCCACCGACAACGCCGTCGGCACAATTTCAAACCGCACCCGGCCGTAATGCAGATCGTAGTGCCGCGCATACAGTTCGGTAATCGACTGATTCAAGTCGAAATCGAGAATCCCCGGAAAGTACTGCGGATTGAGGTAGTGCTCCACATACAGCACCAGTCTGCCGTCAATTCGCCGTGAACGGCAGATCTGGATCACGCTCGACAGCGCCGGCAATTGCAGCCAGGCACAGACTGCCGCCGACGCTGGCTGCAAGCGTGCCGAAATCACCTCCGTAGACGGCTCCCGCCCTTGCGCACTGACCATCGCGTGAAAGTGGCTGCGTTGCATCAGGTTGTACGCCAGGCGCGGTGGCGACACGAACCAGCCGCGGCGCTCTTCGCGATAAATCTGCCCTTGCGATTCCAACTGCAACAACGCTTCGCGCACGGTAATGCGCGTGGTGCCGAACAACTCACTGAGTTTGCGCTCAGCCGGCAACTTGCTGCCGGGCGTCAGCAAACCATGGACGAGCTGTTCCTGAAGCACCTGGCCGATGGCTGTCACCGCTTTTGTTGCCTCATCGCGCATCAACGTTACCTTCCTGGACTAGACCAGCACTGTTTCGGGGCAGAACCGCACTGCAAACGGGTTCAATCAATAGCGTGCAAGCGTAGGCAGTGCAGATGACCGATAGATGACAAAGCCGCTGAACGGTCGCGTTAACGGTCTGCAAGACATCGGCCAAGTCCCTTGTACTCCGGGGCCTTGGCCATGGTCTACGCTTACCTGGCCCCCAGTGATACCGGACGTCAAAGACGCCTGCCGGGTGAAGAGCGACATCAAAGTGTCATCCAGCCCCCTTAGATTGGCTCAGGTATTGCTGACCTAGACCAACACAAACCGCAATCACAGCGTTGAACACGACCCAAGGAGCTTCGGAATGAAAAAGCTTTTCCTGGCATCACTGTTAGGCTCGACCATCGCAATGTGCACCGCCGCCATGGCGGCAGATGACCTCAAAACCCTGGAAGCCGCTGCGAAAGCGGAAGGCGCCGTCAACAGCATCGGCATGCCTGACAACTGGGCCAACTGGGCCGGAACCTGGAAAGACCTGAGCGACAAGTACGGCCTCAAGCACATCGACACCGACATGAGCTCGGCCCAGGAAATCGCCAAGTTCGCCGCCGAAAAAGACAACGCCAGCGCCGACATCGGTGACGTGGGTGCAGCGTTTGGCCCGATCGCGGTCAAGCAAGGCGTGGTCCAGCCCTACAAGCCTTCGACATGGGATCAGATTCCGGCCTGGGCCAAGGACAAGGACGGTAACTGGGCACTGGCCTATACCGGCAGCATCGCGTTCATCATCAACAAGAAGTTGCTGCACGGTTCCGAAGCGCCGACCAAATGGGCCGATATCAAGACCGGCAAATACAAAGTATCCATCGGTGACGTGAGCACCTCCGCACAAGCGGCCAACGGTGTTCTGGCCGCGGCGCTGGCCAACGGCGGTGACGAGAAGAATGTCCAGCCCGCCCTGCTGATGTTCGCTGACATCGCCAAGCAAGGTCGCCTGTCGATGGCCAACCCGACCATCGCCACCATGGAAAAAGGCGAAATCGAAGTCGGCGTGGTCTGGGACTTCAACGGCTTGAGCTACAAGGCCAAGATGGCCAATCCTGATGACTATATGGTGCTGATCCCGTCCGATGGTTCGGTCATTTCCGGCTACACCACCATCATCAACAAATACGCAAAAAACCCGAACGCCGCCAAGCTGACCCGCGAATACATCTTCAGCGACGCCGGCCAGATCAACCTGGCCAAAGGCAATGCCCGTCCGATTCGGGCCGACCACGTCACGCTGCCGGACGAAGTGAAGTCCAAGCTGCTGCCGAACGAGCAGTACAAAAACGTGACGCCGATCAAAGACGCAGACGCATGGGAAAAGACCTCCAAGGCCCTTCCTCAGAAGTGGCAGGAAGAAGTCATTATCAACATGCAGTAATGCTGCATCTGTAGGAGCCGGCTTGCTGGCGATCCAGACACTGCGGTCTGTTTGATCACCGCGGCGATGCATTCGCCAGCAAGCCGGCTCCTACAGGCTTGACGATTTTTCACGTTTTGCGGAGTCCCATTCCCCATGAAGCACAACGTCATCCTTGTCGTGCTCGACGGCCTCAACTACGAGGTCGCCCGCCACGCCATGGGACACCTGCAGGCCTACGTCGGCGCAGGACGCGCAGCGCTCTACAAACTGCAATGCGAACTGCCGGCCCTGTCGCGACCGCTGTACGAATGCATCCTCACCGGCGTCACGCCGATCGACAGCGGCATCGTCCACAACCAGGTCTCGCGTCTGTCCAATCAGCGCAGCATCTATCACTACGCCACCGAGGCCGGTCTGACGACTGCGGCGGCGGCCTATCACTGGGTCAGCGAGCTGTATAACCGGTCGCCCTTCGTGGCCGCTCGCGATCGTCACACCGACGACCCGACACTGCCGATCCAGCACGGGCATTTCTACTGGAACGATCACTACCCGGATTCCCACCTGTTCGCCGACGCCGAAAACCTGCGCCTGCGCCATGTACCGAACTTCTTGCTGATCCACCCGATGAACATCGACGACGCCGGGCACAAGCACGGTCTCGACACCCCGCAGTACCGCAACAGTGCCCGTTCGGCCGACATTATCCTGGCTGACTACCTGCAAGGCTGGCTTGACGCCGGTTATCAGGTCTTGGTGACCGCCGACCACGGCATGAACAACGACCGGTCACACAACGGCTTGCTCCCGGAGGAACGTGAAGTGCCGCTGTTCGTCCTCGGTGACGCCTTCAGTTTCGATGCCGGGGCTGCTCCGAAACAGACCGACATCTGCGGCACCGTCTGCGAGTTGCTGGGCGTGCCCCACGACAAACCGGCCTGCCGGGAGCTGTTGAAGTGAGTCCCATGATCCGCAGCAAATGGTTGGCAGCCCTGTGCCTGGTACCTTTCGCACTGTTCTTCATCGTGTTCGAAATTGCCCCGTTGATCTGGGTGATGATCAACAGCCTGCAATCGGAAGAGTTCGGCTGGGGCCTGGGCAACTTCACCAAGATCTTCAGCTCGAAGTTTTACCTGCAAGCGATCCAGTACAGCCTTGAGATCAGTTTCTGGTCCAGCGTGTTCGGCATCATCATTGCCGTACTCGGCGCGTATTCCCTGCGCCGGGTCGATTCGAAGCTGCGCAACTTCGTCAACGCCTTCGCCAACATGACCAGCAACTTCGCCGGCGTGCCCCTGGCTTTCGCGTTCATCATTCTGCTCGGCTTCAACGGCAGCTTCACCATCATGCTCAAACAGGCCGGGATCATTCAGGATTTCAACCTGTATTCGAAAACCGGGCTGATCATTCTCTACACCTACTTCCAGATCCCCCTCGGTGTGCTGTTGCTCTATCCAGCCTTCGATGCCCTGCGTGAAGACTGGCGCGAATCCGCCGCGCTGCTCGGTGCCAGCGGCTGGCAGTTCTGGCGGCACATCGGGTTGCCGGTGCTGACCCCGGCGTTGCTCGGCACCTTCGTGATCCTGCTGGCCAACGCCCTCGGCGCCTACGCCACGGTGTACGCCCTGACCACCGGCAACTTCAACGTGCTGCCGATCCGTATCGCGGCGATGGTCTCGGGTGATATTTCCCTGGATCCGAACCTGGCCAGCGCCCTGGCGGTGGTACTGGTGGCGTTGATGACCCTGGTGACCATCGTGCATCAACTGTTGTTGAAGAGGAGCTACAATGTCTCGCGCTGAACTGGGGCCTGTCGGCGTCTACCACCGCGTCGTGGTGTATGTACTGTTTGCGATCCTGCTGTTGCCACTGCTCGGGACGTTGATCTACTCGATCTCCAGCAGTTGGTCGGCGACCGTCCTGCCCAGCGGTTTCACCTTCAAGTGGTACATCCAGCTGTGGAGCGATCCGCGTTTTCTAAATGCCTTCGGGCAGTCGTTGCTGGTCTGCGTCGGCTCGCTGGTGCTGTCGGTGGTGCTGATTTTGCCGCTGCTGTTCGTGGTGCATTACCACTTCCCGAAACTCGACGCGCTGATGAACATCCTCATTCTGCTGCCCTTCGCCGTGCCGCCGGTGGTGTCGTCGGTGGGGCTGTTGCAGCTCTATGGTTCAGGGCCGTTCGCCATGGTCGGAACGCCGTGGATCCTGATCGGTTGCTACTTCACCGTAGCGCTGCCGTTCATGTACCGGGCGATCACCAACAACCTGCAAGCGATCAACCTGCGTGACCTGATGGACGCCGCCCAATTGCTCGGTGCCAGCACCTTTCAAGCGGCTTTCCTGGTGGTGTTGCCGAATTTGCGCAAGGGCCTGATGGTCGCGTTGCTGCTGTCGTTCTCGTTCCTGTTCGGTGAATTCGTGTTCGCCAACATCCTCGTCGGCACCCGCTACGAAACCCTGCAGGTCTACCTCAACAACATGCGCAACAGCAGCGGTCATTTCACCAGTGCGCTGGTGATTTCCTACTTCTTCTTTGTGCTGGTTCTGACCTGGATCGCCAATATCTTGAACAGGGACAAAAGCGAATGAGCTATGTCAGCGTCCAACATCTTCAGAAAAGCTTCGCGGGCACCACGGTGTTCAGCGACATCAATTGCGAAATCCAGAAAGGCGAGTTCGTCACCCTGCTCGGCCCGTCCGGCTGCGGTAAATCCACCCTGCTGCGCTGTATCGCCGGCCTGACGTCGGTAGATGGCGGCAAGATCCTGCTCGATGGCGTCGATCTCGTGCCCGTGAGCCCGCAGAAACGCGGGATCGGCATGGTCTTCCAGAGCTATGCGCTGTTTCCCAACATGACGGTGGAACAGAACGTCGCGTTCGGCCTGCGCATGCAAAAGGTCAATGCCGATGACAGCCAGAAACGCGTCGCCGAAGTGCTGAAGCTGGTGGAGCTCAATGACTTTGCCGCGCGCTACCCGCATCAGCTCTCGGGCGGTCAGTGCCAGCGCGTCGCCCTCGCCCGCTCCCTGGTGACCCGGCCACGCCTGTTACTGCTGGATGAGCCGCTGTCGGCCCTGGACGCGCGGATTCGCAAGCACCTGCGCGAACAGATCCGTCAGATTCAGCGCGAACTGGGCCTGACCACGATTTTCGTCACACACGATCAGGAAGAAGCCCTGACCATGTCTGACCGGATTTTCCTGATGAATCAGGGAAAAATCGTACAAAGCGGTGACGCCGAAACCCTCTACACCGCCCCCGTGGATGTGTTCGCCGCCGGCTTCATCGGCAACTACAACCTGCTGGATGCCGACAGTGCCTCGAAACTGTTGCAGCGACCGATCAGCAAGCGCATCGCCATTCGCCCGGAGGCCATCGAGTTGAGCCTCAACGGCGAACTGGACGCGCAAGTGCGAAGCCACAGCTTGCTGGGCAACGTGATTCGCTACCGGGTCGAAGCCCGGGGCGTGGAACTGGTCGTGGATGTGCTGAACCGCTCGGCGGCCGACCTGCATCCCGATGGTCAGCGGCTGGCGCTTTCCATCGATCCGACCGCCCTGTGTGAGGTAGCCTGATGACTTTGCTGACGCTGAAGAGAGAACCGCACTGATGGCCCTGGCAATTTTTGATCTGGACGAAACCCTGATCCACGGCGACTGCGCCTCACTGTGGAGCGAGCAAATGGTCCGCCTCGGCTGGGTCGATGGCGAATCGTTCCTGCGTCGCGACAAGGAATTGATGGATGCCTACGGCAGGGGCCATCTGGCCATGGAGGACTACATGGCCTTCAGCCTGGAACCGTTGATTGGTCGTACGCCTGAGGAGGTCGCGCACTTGGTGGGTCCGTGGGTGGAGGACTACATCGAGCCGATCATTTTCAGCGACGCGACCAAAACCATCGCCGCGCACCGCAAGGCTGGCGACCGGATTTTGGTGATCTCCGCTTCGGGTACCCACCTGGTCGGCCCCATCGCCGAGCGCCTGGGCATCGACGAGATTCTCGGCATCGAACTGGAAGTGGCTCATGGCGTTTACAGCGGCCATACCGTTGGCACCCTGACCTACCGCGAAGGCAAGATCACCCGCTTGCTGGCGTGGCTGGATGCAGAAGAGGAAAACCTCGAAGGCGCGAGTTTCTATTCCGACTCACGCAATGATCTGCCGCTGTTGCTGAAGGTGGATTACCCGCACGTGGTCAACCCGGATCCGGTGTTGCTTGAGCACGCCGAAAAAGCTGGCTGGCCGATCCATCACTGGAAGTAACCTGAACCCTGTAGGAGCTGGCTTGCCAGCGAATGCGGTGTGTCATTCAACGATCCATTGACTGACACGACGCCTTCGCGGGCAAGCCGCGCTCCTACAGGTCCGGTGTTGTCAGCTCAGGCTTTCATCAATCACCAACACCACTTTCCCCGCCACGTTGTTACTCGCCAGCTCGGCAAACGCGGCCTCTGCATCCTTGATCGAAAAAGTCTTGGCCAACTGCGGACTCAATCGCCCTTCGGCAAACAGCGGCCAGACATGCTGGCTCAAATCACTGAACAGATCTGCCTTGAACTGATCATCACGACTGCGCAGGGTTGAGCCCAGCAACTGCACACGTTTGGCCAGCACCTGGGCCAGATCGAGTTTGGCCTCACGCCCGCCCATCAATCCAATCAGCACCCAACGCCCGTCCTGGGCCAGCAGCTTGAGGTTCAACGCCGCGTAATTACCACCCACCGGGTCGAGAATCACATCGAAGGGGCCCAGATCCCTCAGGCTCTCCAGGTCGCCGTTACGCACCACACCGCCCTGCGCCCCCAGCGCTTCGCAATACGCCAGACGCTCAGCGGACCCGACGCTGACCCAGCACGGGTTACCAAACGCCTTGCACAGCTGAATGGCAGCTGAACCGATTCCACTTGCCCCGGCATGCAGGAGAACTTTCTGACCCGGTTTGAGCGCAGCCAATTGAAACAAATTCAGCCAGACTGTTGCATAAACCTCGGGCAATGCGGCGGCCTCAACTAACGACAGCCCATCGGGAACCGGCAGTACATGCCGTCCGTCGACAACCACCTCTTCGGCCATCCCGCCCCCGGCCAGCAAGGCACAAACCCGATCGCCCACCTTCCACGAGGAGCCTGGGCCGACTTCACTGATCACACCGGAACACTCTAGGCCGAGCACTTGGCTAGCCCCTGGCGGCGGCGGATATAGGCCCGCTTTCTGCAACAAATCGGCGCGATTGAGACCCGCTGCCGACACTCGGATGCGAACTTGCCCTACATCGCACGTAGGACTCGGCTCTTCAACCCACACCACTTGACCGTCAACGCCTTGCAATGCTTTCACAGTGCCTCCATAGTGAGTCTGGACTGAGCCCGAAGCTGTAGCGCCGGGCTTTTTGCATTATGCGACCGGCTCCCAAAGAACCGGCGACTTCAAAGACGGCCTAATATGCGTTATCAATTGTCCCCGCGTCGAATCAGCATGAAGCATTTGTTCCCCAGCACCGCACTCGCCCTATTCATTGGCATCGGCTTGCTGCCGTTGTCGAGCAATACATTCGCAGCCAATAGCTGGGACAAGCTTCAACCCGATCGTGACGAAGTGATCGCCAGCCTGAACGTCGTGGAGTTGCTCAAGCGCCACCACTACAGCAAGCCGCCACTCGATGATGCGCGCTCGGTGATCATCTACGACAGCTACCTCAAGCTGCTGGATCCGTCGCGCAGCTACTTCATGGCCAGCGACATTGCCGAATTCGATAAGTGGAAGACGCAGTTCGACGACTTCCTCAAAAGTGGCGACCTCAACGCCGGCTTCACCATCTACAAGCGCTATCTGGACCGCGTCAAAGCGCGTCTGGACTTCGCCCTTGCCGAGCTGAACAAAGGCGTCGACAAGATCGACTTCACCGCCAAGGAAACCTTGCTGATCGACCGCAAGGACGCTTCGTGGCTCAAGTCCACCGCAGAACTCGATGACCTGTGGCGCAAACGCGTCAAGGACGAAGTCCTGCGCATGAAGATCGCCGGCAAAGACTCCAAGCAGATCCAGGAAACCCTGACCAAGCGCTACAAGAATCAGTTGGCGCGCCTGGACCAGACCCGCGCGGAAGACATCTTCCAGGCGTACATCAACACCTTCGCCATGTCCTACGACCCGCACACCAACTATCTGTCGCCGGATAACGCGGAAAACTTCGACATCAACATGAGCCTGTCCCTGGAGGGCATCGGCGCCGTGTTGCAGAGCGATAACGACCAGGTGAAAGTCGTGCGCCTGGTGCCGGCAGGTCCGGCCGACAAGACCAAGCAGGTTGCACCGGCCGACAAGATCATCGGCGTTGCCCAGGGCAACAAAGAGATGGTCGATGTGGTCGGCTGGCGTCTGGACGAAGTGGTCAAGCTGATCCGTGGCCCGAAAGGCACCGTGGTCCGTCTGGAAGTCATCCCGGCCAGCAATGCGCCGAACGACCAGACGTCCAAGATCGTGCCGATCACCCGCGAAGCGGTGAAGCTTGAAGACCAGGCTGTGAAGAAGTCGGTGCTGAACCTGAAACAGGACGGCAAGGACTACAAGCTCGGGGTCATCGAGATTCCGGCCTTCTACCTGGACTTCAAGGCCTTCCGCGCTGGCGATCCGGATTACAAGAGCACCACTCGCGACGTCAAGAAGCTGCTGACCGAGTTGCAGAAAGACAAAGTCGACGGCGTCGTCATCGACCTGCGCAACAACGGTGGCGGTTCCTTGCAAGAGGCCACCGAGCTGACGAGCCTGTTCATCGACAAAGGGCCGACCGTGCTCGTGCGTAACGCCGATGGCCGCGTCGACGTACTGGAAGATGAAAACCCGGGTGCGTTCTACAAAGGCCCGATGGCGTTGCTGGTCAACCGCTTGTCCGCATCGGCTTCGGAGATTTTCGCCGGCGCCATGCAGGACTATCACCGCGCTTTGATCATCGGCGGCCAGACCTTCGGCAAAGGCACCGTGCAGACCATTCAGCCGCTGAACCATGGCGAACTGAAGCTGACGCTGGCCAAGTTCTACCGGGTTTCCGGCCAGAGCACCCAGCATCAGGGCGTCCTGCCGGACATCGACTACCCGTCGATTATCGACACCAAGGAAATCGGTGAAAGTGCCCTGCCGGAAGCCATGCCGTGGGACACCATCCGCGCAGCCATCAAGCCAGCGGCCGATCCGTTCAAACCGTACCTTTTGCAGCTCAAATCCGAGCATGACGTACGTACAGCCAAGGACGCGGAGTTCGTGTTCATCCGCGACAAACTGGCACTGGCGCAGAAGCTGATGTCCGAGAAAACCGTCAGCCTCAATGAAGCCGAACGTCGTGCCCAGCACGCGGACATCGAAGCCAAGCAACTGGCCATGGAAAACATCCGTCGCAAGGCCAAGGGCGAAGAACCGCTCAAAGAGCTGAAGAAAGAAGACGAGGACGCTCTCGCGGCCGAGGATGACAAGACCAAGCCGGAAGATGATGCCTACCTGAGCGAAACCGGGCGGATTCTGTTGGACTACCTGAAACTCAATACGGCGGTGGCGAAACACTAATGGCAATTTAATGTTGACGCTCCCCGGAGCGTCATCAAATAGTCATCATTCTGTCGTGAAATACGGGACTGGGCGTGCTCTTGAAATCAAGGGTACGCCCAGTCCTTTTTTTGTCGCCAGAGATTGCCATGACTACCACCGAACAGCTGAGTGCCTTGAGCTCAATCCTGACTCACGGCGGATTGCACAGCCTGTTCCAACCGATCATCAGCCTCTCTGAACGCCGAATTCTCGGCTACGAAGCCCTCAGTCGCGGTCCGTCCAACAGCCCACTGCACTCCCCGCTCGCGTTGTTCGCCGTCGCCCGACAGGCCGGGCGCCTGAGCGAGCTGGAAATCGCCTGTCGCGAGAGCGCGTGCCGACGGTTCAATGAGCAGCAACTTCCGGGCAAGCTGTTCCTCAACGTATCCCCCGAATCCCTGCTCGAAGCGGCCCACCAACCGGGGCGAACCCTGCAGCTTCTGCAAGACTTCGGTATCCCGCCAAGCCAGGTCGTGATCGAGCTGACCGAACAGACACCGACCGACGATTTCCAGTTGCTGCAAACTGCGCTGCATCACTACCGGGCGATGGGATTTTCCATCGCCCTGGATGATCTGGGCGCGGGCTATTCGAGTCTGCGCTTGTGGTCCGAGTTGCGGCCGGACTATGTGAAAATCGATCGGCACTTCATCGACGGCATTCACCAGGACGCACTCAAACGGGAATTCGTCGGTTCGATCCTGCAAATCGCCAGGGCATCGCGGGCACAGGTGATTGCCGAGGGCATCGAATTGCCCGAAGAGCTCGCAGTGTTGACCGAGATGGGCGTGGATCTGGTTCAGGGGTATTTGCTCTGCCGGCCACAGGAACATCCGCCACGCGATGCCCGAGCCATGATGCCCCGACAAGACAGCTTCGCCGTTGCGCTGAACGACGAAGGCAGCGACCTCAGCGCCCTGCTGAACGATCAACCCGCCGTCGACCGCGACACCCCGACCGCCACCGTGCTCGAAGCCTTTCGCCGTCAATCCAACCTGAACTCGCTGGCGGTACTCGATGAGCTCGGCCAGCCGTGCGGCATCGTCCACCGCCATTCGCTCTCGGACGCCCTGCTCAAGCCCTTTGCCACCGACCTGTTCGCCCGCAAGCCGATCAGCCGCCTGATGAACGATGACTTTCTCGCCGTAGAGCTGAACCAGTCGCTGCAACAAGTCAGCCGCCTGATCACCAGCCGCGCCCGCCAGCGCATCGAAGAGGATTTCATCATCACCCTCAACGGTGGCTATCTGGGACTCGGCCGAGTGATTGATGTACTCAAATTGATTACCGAACTGAAAATCCAGCAGGCCCGCTACGCCAACCCGCTGACCCTCCTGCCGGGCAACGTGCCGATCCAGCAATGCCTGACGCGGCTGTTGCAACAGCAACGGGAATCAGTGATTTGCTACGTCGACATCGACAGCTTCAAACCCTTTAACGACATCTACGGCTACGGTCGCGGCGACGAAGTCCTGCTGTGCCTGGCGCAATGCCTGAACGACCGCATCGACCCGTCCCGGGACTTCGTCGGCCATATCGGCGGTGACGACTTCCTGCTCGTGCTCGGCCCGGAAGACTGGCGCAAACGCTTGAACCAACTGCTCGACGACTTCCAGAGCCAATGCCGGCGCTTCTACCGCAGCGAACATCTGGAAGCCGGTTGCTTCATCGCCCCGAACCGCCAGGGCCAGCGCCAGGAATTTGCGTTGCTATCGCTGTCGATCGGCGTGGTGCATTTGCATCCGCAGGCTTGTCAACGACTTGATGCGAGTCAGTTGGCGGAGTTGGCGTCACAGGCCAAGCATCATGCGAAAAATGTGCAGGGGTATAGCGTGCATGTGATGGATAGCTTGGCGGTGCCCGGACACGAAGCGACATTGCTGGCAGGCCATCGCTGACGGCGCCGACGCCATCGCGGGCAAGCCACGCTCCCACAGGCTCGGTTTTGATCACACATTCTGTGATCGACTCAAGACCTGTGGTGAGCGTGGCTTGCCCGCGATGAGGCCCGTTCAATTGACGTAAATACTTAAGAACCCGCAGACCCCACCTGCAACCTCTGCCCGATCACATTCAGCATGTCACAGCCGTCACGCAACGGAATGGCACAGATTCCACGCCCTGCCACTCAATTTGCAGTGACATGCAAAAGACTATCGATGAGGTCTGCTCTGCACCAGTTCATGGAAACCGCTACGTTTTGAAGGAGTTTTCCGAAGACCTTGCCCGGAAATTTCGTACATCCGTCAAAAGCCTCCGCTCATACACCAGTTGGAAACAAAACTAATTTCTCAACATATAAATCAACAACCATCGGAATAGCTCCAGCAAAGCCTATTATCTCGACAAAAAAAACTGATCCACCCACGTCAAAAACCATCATTCCTTCGGTATCGACTGAGACGATATTCCCCGTTAATTTTATAAATCCATCCACGATATCAATCGAGAAGCCATCATTTGATGCAGGTCTCGCACTCATCCCCCAAACAACGCTTTGCTCGATTTCTAGCTCAACATCGTGACTAGCGCCTATTGTTGGTGGTGCACCGCACCAAACGGCAGAAGCTTTGCCGAAATCGGTTGAAAGCATCACAAGGACCTCTTCGCCGATCCGAACAATATTATCTATCCTCACTTTCATTCTTTTTCGGCAGAAGAACGCGCACAGAAGTATTTTCTATACAATCACGCCACCTTTCTATTTTTACTCTACTTTTTCTCACATTCCTTAGAAGCTCTTTCGATTACATTTGCGCGCTAACCATTTCCCTTTTTAGCAAAGAAACTGTGGTCACTTCCGAAAAAAAATAGTAGATCACTCCAGTCATAATCCTTTACGACCCTAATTTGAGAACGGCCATCAAGATCGAATGAAGGATACCAACCAACATCAAGCAAAAATGATGAAGAGTACTCCACCTGCAACATATCCTCCTTCAGATCAAGGAGTTGAGCAGATAAATCCCCATCTAGCAATAAAGACAGACCGTCATGAGAAATCGTTCCATTAACGAACGATAGATCAATCATTTTTTTAGCCTCCTAAATTCGCTATCTGAAATCGGGTGTCCGTGGATCGTTCCAGTACTTAACTCAATTCGAATCCAGCGATTTAACTTTCCTTCACTCGCACCAATTTCATTTTTACATTCTTTGATTTTCGACGAAATCATAGACTTCAAGCTCCATACGGCGAGTTTCCTAGCGATCATAGACATTGAATACGCCAACGAACCACATCAAGTCCGGCTCGAAATTTTCATCTACAAATGAATCTCGCAACATCATTTCTTCTCAAGGCTAGAAAGCGAAACAACACTAAATAAAAGTCTCACTTTAAGAAAGATCAATCACCTTTCTTTTTGATAACGCTGCAAACACACCAGCAATACCTTCATAAATTTCACCTGATCCACAACTTCATCATCAAAGTAGGTAGTCATTCGCTCAAACACCCGATCAAAATCGTCATTTTTATTCAAAAAGTACGCAACCGTATTAATTAACGTTTCTCTACCCTTCTGTTCACAGGCAAAAAACTCTGGCTTCAGCAACAAATCGAACAAATCAGAGAGTTCTTTCTCATCATTCACATTCTTAGACGCAATTAGCGCCTCTCTCGCGTCATCGTCTGCATTTTCGATATCAAACACAAATAGCAGACCGCGTATACTTGCAATATTGTATATATCTCTCATCAAACAAAGTTCGCATATGCAGTTTTCATAGAGACCGGCACGTTTTGAAAGAGCCTTCCGAACATCTTACCCAGAAATATCAGACACCAATCAAAAATCACATTAACTCTTTCCACTGTAATCCTTACGTATTGTTCATTGAATTCTGGATAATCGTAGTGGATATCTTGATCGTCGAAATCAACAAACGAGCGAAAGAGGCCACCATCCAAATACCCGAAAAGAACACACGAAAACCCGCCACCAATCATTTCAACTGCCAGCTTTGTCTCTTCAGCAAGGATGACAAGAGTCTTGACCGGAAGCATCATTTCGAATTCGACTTCGTATTGCTTTCCTACCTCTATTTTTGATGGGCTGTAACTCAGAAAGCATTTGGCTACGACGTTTCCAATGAGCAAAACGACTTCCTCTTCGACGAACTCGTGAACCGACAGCAAAAGCGCCACATACTTCCTAACCATCTTATAATATTCACCGCACCCAGTTAAAAATCTATTAATTTTATTATGCGCAGTAATTCACTCCTAAATGAGCAGTGCAATTACGGCAGCCTTTTAAATGCCCCAATCATAGTTCTTAATTAACCTTATCTGAAAACCCCACCCACACCAGAGGAAGGATTCCCACTGACATCTAGCATGCACTGATGACAAATACGCAGCTTGCAACACATCCTCTTTCAAAATCAACACATACTAACAAACCGCCACTTCTCAATAAAGACAGTTCACCATAAAAAATTGCCCCAGTGATAAACGTCAAATCAATCATCTATCACCCCAAAGTCAACATATCAAACAATAGACCTCACAAGCCATATCAGCTTATTAACTGTAGGGTTTCGCAACAAACTACGCACCAACAACTAGAACACCTTAAATATCAAAAAACATGATCAGCAAAGTAAACAGATGGATCACCAAGCCTCAAGTAAGCGGCAGTAAAATCTATCGATGAATTTCCCGCCACTACCGATATTCGAAACCGAGAATCATACCGTTCAATGTTCACTTTCATCAGTGAAGTTGCCGGGAGGTTTTTCACATTTATTTCACTCACCTCATCGCACGCAAATCCAATACGGCAAGCATTATACTCTATTGACCTCCACTTTAGAGGGGGTTTGTCGGGTAATTCTTTTATATTAAATGACAAAGTCACCGTTGACCCAACATTATCCATGACCATTGAAACCAATTTTATTTCACCGACCTCAATCAACCCGCCAAACACCATATTAAAAAGTACTACCTTCGAAATCATTCCAGTATTTCACCACTTACCTCCCAAATGGGTAGTGCTCCTTTGTGCCCTTAACCTTGCCGTGTCTAACATCACCAACTGGCCGAACATTGAAGTGAGCCCCCTGATCACCCTCATTATTTTTCGCACAAAATTTATGGCCCGCAGTATGATCCTGCAATATAAGGACAAGCCCGTCACCTCGGGTGAAATTTATATTGCCTGGTTTTAATTGGCACGCCATGGCTATTCAAAATACTTTTACCGCTCATGTCCGTAAAATTGACATAGCCTACCTGTTTAGCCCTACCACTCATATCATCCCACAAGGAATCTCCCGAAGACCTTGCCCGGAAATTTCGTACATCCGTCAGAACGACACATCAATTCTATCCACCGCAATTTTTACGTACTGCTCATTTAGTTCTGGATACTCGAAGTGAATTTCTTGATCCTCGAAGTCAACAAACGAACGAAAAACACTACCGTCCAAGTAGCCAAATAGAACGCATGAAAATCCTTCACCGATCATTTCAAGTGTGTGCTTTTGCTTCTCCGCTGCGACAACAAAGCCCTCGTCCGGAAGCACCATTTCCAACTCGACTTCGTATTGCTTTCCCACTTCAATTTTTGATGGGCAGTAGTTCAGAAAACACTTTACCTCAACGTCTTCAATAAGGAGAACGACTTCTTCTTCGACGATTTCGTCAATCGAAACCACAAGCGCTACATACCTCCTAGTCATTTTTCGGCCTCACTACTTTATCGCGCACATCTCCATTCAATGTTCTCCAGGTCTCTTTCCCGCTTTTCGTATGCAACGTCGTAATCTCTTGGGTGCTATTAGTTCCAACAAATGCAAATTTCGACTCTCCCCTTCTATTATTTCCCATGAGCTGCAAATACCCGAATCGTACCTCCCCTTTGTACTGATATTCCACACGTGCGCCCTGATTTACTACGTCACGAGCTATCAACAAATACTCTTCTTTGCTCATAGCACTGAACTCAGCTCCGTGTTTTTTATAATGACCAATAAGTTTCTCTTCACTACCAAAATCTTGGGGACGGGCTTTTGGTTTCGGCTGCGCGCCCCCCCCTTCATCAACCTTAGCCCCACCCAGCTCATCCGGCACCGAACATCCCGGCTTACTCGCCCCCGGACAGTTCCCGCTCAACCCCAACGGATCCACCCACCCCGTCGGGTTCCGCGTGTACTGATACGAATTCAACCCACCCGCCAGCTTCAGCGGATCCGGCGTCAGATAACGCCCGATGTCCGGGTGGTAATACCGATGCCGGTTGTAATGCAGGCCGCTTTCCGCGTCGAAGTACTGCCCCTGAAAACGCAGCGGTTGTTCCAGTTGCTCGCCGCCGCCATGAGTCAGTTGGCTGACTTTGCCGTAGGCGCTGTACTGCGCCGACCAGACGATTTCGCCGCTGTAGGCGGTGAGTTCTTGCGGGGTGCCGAGGTGGTCGAGTTGGTAGTAGAACGGGCAGGCTTTTTTCGGGCCTTTGCCGTCGAGCAGGGCCAGCGG
>NZ_FYDO01000015.1 GCF_900187615.1 Pseudomonas sp. Irchel s3f7
CTGCGACCTGAAAGACCTGCTTGGCAAGATCGACCGCCACTGTCGTACAGGCCGACACATCGGTTGAAGACAGGGACTGTTTAAGCGTCGTATTCTTTTTCATGGACTCGCCCTCGCTGCCGTTGGCTTCTTAGACTGCCACCGTGGCGCATTGACGCCTCGGCGTGGGCGAGTCCATCCAATTACAGTGGGGTTACATCCGCGCCAATGCCTGAGCCAGATCAGCCCGCAGATCGTCCACATCCTCAACCCCCACTGACAACCGCACCAACCCGTCGCCAATCCCCAGTTCGGCGCGGGTGGCGGGTGGAATGGTGGCGTGGGTCATGATCGCCGGGTGTTCGATCAGGCTTTCGACGCCGCCCAGGCTTTCGGCCAAAGCGAAGATCTGCACGCTTTCAAGGAAGCGCTTGGCCCCGGCCAGGTCGCTGTTGAGGTCGAGGGAGATCATCCCGCCGAAACCGCGCATTTGCCGTTGCGCCAGTTCGTGTTGCGGGTGCGAGGGCAGGCCGGGGTAGTAGACCCGTGAGACTTGCGGCTGACGCTCCAGCCATTGCGCCAGCTCCTGCGCGTTGCTGCAGTGACGCTCCATGCGCAAGGCCAGGGTTTTCACCCCGCGCAGGGTGAGGAACGCGTCGAACGGCCCGGCAATGGCGCCGACCGCGTTTTGCAGGAAACCCAGTCGCTCGGCCAGTTCGGCGTTTTGCCCGACCACCGCAATGCCGCCGATCACGTCGGAGTGGCCGTTGAGGTATTTGGTGGTCGAGTGCAGCACGATGTCGAAGCCCAGCTCCAGCGGGCGCTGGATCCACGGGCTGGCGAAGGTGTTATCGGCCACGCAGATGATGCCGCGGTCGCGGCAAGTGCGGGCGATGGCGGCGAGATCGGTGAGGCGCAACAACGGGTTGCTCGGGGTCTCGACCATGACCATCCGCGTATCGTCCTGCAACGCTGCTTCGAACGCGCCGAGGTCGGTCAGGTCGACGAAGCTGAAACGGTGCCCGGCGCTGCGTTGGCGCACCTTGTCGAACAGGCGGAAAGTCCCGCCATACAGGTCGTTGCCGGACACGACATGTGAGCCGGCATCGAGCAGTTCAAGCACCGTGGAAATGGTCGCCAGCCCCGAAGCAAAGGCAAACCCCTGCGTGCCGCCTTCAAGATCCGCCACACAACGCTCCAGTGCCCAACGCGTCGGGTTGTGCGAGCGCCCATAGTCGAGGCCCTTGTGCACGCCGGGGCTCTGCTGCAAATACGTGGAGTTGGCGTAGATCGGCGGCATCAACGCCCCGGTCGACGGGTCCGGCGCTTGCCCGGCATGGATCACCCGGGTGGCGAAGCCCTGTGCCGGGGCGTTTTTATCCTGTTGACTCATGGCAGGGATCTCCGCAAATGGTTGAGCATGTCGGTTCGGGTGATCAGGCCGTGGAAGCCCGAAGCGTCCTTGATGATCGCCACCAGCCCGCGGCCGAGTTCGGCCTCCAGTTCCGCCAATGTGGCGTCGGGCGCCAGGGTTTGCAGTTTGTCGGTCATGGCGCTGGAGACGGTTTTGCGGAAATGCGCGGCGTCTTCGTGAACGCCCAACAGAATGTCGGATTCGTCGATCACGCCAACCAGTTGCTGCCCGTTCACCAGCACCGGCAATTGCGACACATCGGCCAGGCGCATGCGCTGGAACGCGGTCAACAGCGTGTCATCGGGGCCGACGCTGATCACCCGGCCGTCCTCGAAGCGCCTCGCGACCACGTCGCGCAAGTCGCCGTAGTGCTTGCGTTGCAACAGGCCCTGATCGTTCATCCACTGGTCGTTGTAGACCTTCGACAGGTAACGCGTACCGGTGTCGCACACGAAACTGACCACCCGTTTCGGTTCGGTCTGTTCGCGGCAATAACGCAGCGCCGCCGCCAGCAAGGTACCGGTCGACGAGCCGCCGAGAATCCCTTCGGCACGCAGCAGTTGGCGGGCGTGATCGAAGCTTTCTTCGTCGCTGATCGAATAGGCGTGACGCACGCTGGACAGGTCGGCAATCGACGGGATGAAGTCTTCGCCAATGCCCTCAACCGCCCACGAACCGGGGGTGCCAAGGGTGCCGCTGCGGCTGTATTCGGCCATCACCGAACCGATCGGGTCGGCCAGCACCATTTCCAGGTCCGGTTGCACGCGTTTGAAGAAACGGGTCAGCCCCGTGAGGGTACCTGCCGAGCCAACGCCGACGACGATGGCGTCCACATCATGCTGGGTTTGCGCCCAGATCTCCGGTGCGGTGCTGCATTCGTGGGCCAGCGGATTGGCGGGGTTGTTGAACTGATCGGCGAAGAACGCATCGGGAATTTCCGCCGCCAGCCGCGCGGCGACGTCCTGGTAGTACTCGGGATGGCCCTTGCCGACATCGGAACGGGTGATGTGCACCTCGGCCCCCATGGCTTTGAGGTGCAAGACCTTCTCGGTGGACATTTTGTCCGGCACCACCAACACCACGCGGTAGCCCTTGGCGCGACCGACCAACGCCAGGCCCAGCCCGGTGTTGCCGGCAGTGGCTTCAACAATGGTGCCGCCGGGCTTGAGGCGGCCATCGCGTTCGGCGGCATCGATCATGGCCAGGCCGATACGGTCCTTGATCGAACCGCCGGGGTTCTGGGATTCGAGTTTGAGAAACAGCGTGCAGGGACCGGTATCGAAACGGCTGACACGCACCAGTGGCGTGTTGCCGATCAGTTCGAGCACGGCGGGGCGAGAGTTGTCAGGCATGTCGTCACTTCCTTGCGCAAATTCGCACTGGGTGGACATCGACCGGCGCTGTGCCATCAGGCGTCAATCGCCGGCATTGCATCGCTAGGACCATAGGCCGGGATCAGCCCACCCGCAACCTTGCACAGCCGACCGGTCGCCTCGACGCTTTTTCCTCGCCAGCGACCACAAAAAACATAATTTCGCTAATCCCCGGCTCCGAACAGAATGCGACCAACACCCTCGCACCGATAGCCGCAGCAGAAGAACAACAGTGATCAGAATCGAGGCGGCAGCCATGACCGGCCTGAATCAAACTACCTTTCAGAAGTGCACAGCCATGACAGTAGACAAGACCGAAATTGATACGCTTGTAGTGGGTGCCGGCCAGGCCGGCGTGGCCGTGAGTGAGCACCTGAGCAAACTCGGTGTGCCGCACCTCGTTCTGGAGCGCAATCGTATTGCCGAAGCCTGGCGCACGGGTCGCTGGGATTCGCTGGTGGCCAACGGTCCGGCCTGGCACGACCGCTTCCCGGGGCTGGAATTCGAGGGTCTGGACCCGGATGCCTTCGCCGGGAAAGAGCAGGTGGCTGAGTACTTCGAAGCCTATGCCCGCCAGTTCAACGCGCCGATCCGCACCGGTGTTGAGGTGAAGAAAGTCGAGCGCAACGCCGATCGTCCAGGCTTCACCGTTGAAACGTCCGATGGCGTGATCGAAGCCCGACATGTGGTGGTCGCCACCGGTCCGTTCCAGCGTCCTGCCATTCCGCCGATTGCTCCCGAAATCGCCGGCATCACCCAGATTCACTCCGCTCAGTACTACAATCCGCAGCAACTCGCCGAGGGCGCAGTGCTGGTGGTCGGCTCCGGTTCTTCAGGCGTGCAGATTGCCGATGAATTGCAACGATCCGGCAAGCAGGTCTACCTGTCGGTGGGCGCCCATGATCGTCCGCCGCGTGCCTACCGCAACCGCGATTTCTGCTGGTGGCTGGGCGTGCTGGGGGAGTGGGATGCCGAAGCCATGCAGCCCGGCAAAGAACACGTGACCATTGCCGTAAGCGGTGCCCGTGGCGGTCACACCGTGGACTTCCGCCGCCTGGCGCATCAGGGCATGACGCTGGTCGGCCTGACCCAGTCGTTCGACGGCGCTGTGGTGAGTTTCGAAGACAACCTCGCCGACAACATCCGTCGTGGCGATGAAAATTACCTCGCACTGCTCGACAAGGCCGACGCTTATATCCAGCGCAACGGCCTGGACCTGCCGCTGGAACCCGAAGCCCGCGCCATGCTGGCGGATCCGGACTGCGTAACCCATCCGATCCTTGAACTGGATCTGCTCAAGGCCGGCGTCACCACGATCATCTGGGCCACCGGTTTTTCCACCGATTACAGCTGGCTGAAGGTCGATGCCTTCAAGGACAACGGCAAACCGCAGCACCAGCGTGGCGTGTCGGCCGAGCCGGGGGTGTATTTCGTCGGGTTGCCTTGGCAGTCCCGCCGCGGCTCCGCGTTCATCTGGGGCGTCTGGCACGACGCCAAGCACATCGCCGATCACATCGTTAAACAGCGCACCTATCTCAACTATCGGGATGCGACCCAGCGCGAAGCCGAAGCCGCCCGTGCACCTCTTCAGAAAGCCAGCCTCATGGGAGTTCTTTGATGCCTACTCATACCCGCATCCGCATGTTCAACACCAAAGACACCTACCCGAACCAGACGCTGGACAACGATTTGTGCCAGGCCGTGCGCGCCGGTAACACGGTGTATGTGCGTGGTCAGGTCGGCACCGATTTCAACGGTCAGTTGGTCGGCCTCGGCGATCCGCGCGCCCAGGCCGAGCAGGCCATGCGCAACGTCAAGCAACTGCTGGAAGAGGCGGGCAGTGACCTGAGCCACATCGTCAAGACCACCACTTACCTGACAGACCCGCGTTATCGCGAGCCGGTGTACCAGGAAGTCGGCAAGTGGCTCAAAGGCGTGTTCCCGATTTCCACCGGGCTGGTGGTCAGCGCCCTTGGCCAGCCGCAGTGGCTGATGGAAATCGACGTGATCGCTGTCATCCCTGAATAAGGAATTCGCCATGACTTTTTCCATCGTGGGTCGCTGCCCCGAGACCGGGCAGCTGGGCATTGCCATCAGTTCGTCGAGTATCGCCGTCGGTGCGCGTTGCCCGTGGTTGCGGGCCGGTGTCGGCGCGGTGTCGAGCCAGAACATCACGCTGCCGGCCCTCGGCCCGCAGATCCTCGATGAACTGGCCAACGGTTCGGCGCCGCATCAGGCGCTGGACCACTCGTTGACGCGTAACGGCTACAGCCAGTATCGGCAGGTGGCGGTGGTCGATGCCCAAGGTCGCACGGCGGTGTTCAGTGGCAACCATGCACTGGGCATCAACAACGCCGTGGCCGGTGATCAATGCGTGGCGGCCGGAAACTTGCTGACCAACAGCGGGGTGATCGAAGCCATGGTCGCGGCGTTCGAAAGCAGCGAAGGGTGCCTCGCGACTCGCTTGATGAACGCCTTGCAGGCCGGGCAAGACGCTGGCGGTGAAGCGGGCGAGGTGCACTCGGCGGCCATGTCGGTGGTCGGTGACCTGACCTGGCCGATCGTCGATCTGCGGGTGGACTGGGCCGAAGAAAATCCGATCGGCGAGTTGGGCAAACTGTGGCAAGCCTACGAACCGCAACTTCAGGATTACCTGACCCGCGCCCTCAACCCGACCCTGGCGCCTGCGTATGGAGTGCCCGGCGATGAGTGAGTTGCGTAGCCGCGCCCTGCTCGAAACGTTGATCGGGTTTGCCACGGTCAGCCGTGATTCGAACCTGGCGCTGATCGAGTTCGTGCGCGACTACCTGCACGGCCTCGGCGTGGAGTGCGAACTGATCTACAACGCCGAGCGGACCAAGGCCAATCTGTTGGCCACGGTCGGCCCGCGTGTGGCGGGCGGCATCGTGCTGTCGGGGCACACCGACGTGGTGCCGGTGGACGGTCAGGCGTGGACGGTCGAACCGTTCTGCCTGAGCGAGGCGGACGGCAAGCTGTACGGGCGTGGCACGGCGGACATGAAAGGTTATCTGGCCTGTGTTTTGGCGGCGGTGCCGGTGTTTCTTTCCAGCCCTTTGAAGCGCCCGGTGCATTTGGCGTTTTCCTATGACGAAGAGGTCGGTTGCCTCGGCGTTCGCGGCTTGCTGGACGTTTTACCCCGACGTATTCCGGCACCCGCGCTGTGCCTGATCGGCGAACCCACCGAGCTCAAACCGGTGCTAGGTCATAAAGGCAAACTGGCAATGCGTTGCCACGTCCACGGTGCGCCGTGCCATTCGGCCTACGCGCCTTATGGAGTGAACGCCATCGAGCAGGCTGCACGGCTGATCGGTCGGTTGGGTGAAATCGGCGCGCGCCTGGCGCAGCCACAAATGCATGACCATCGCTTCGATCCGGCGTTCTCGACCGTGCAGGTCGGGGTCATTCAGGGCGGCACGGCGCTGAACATCGTTCCCGCCGATTGCCGTTTCGATTTCGAGATCCGCGCCTTGCCGGACTTCGCCCCGCAAGTGGTCGTCGATGAACTGAAGGACTACGCCGAGCAGGCATTGCTTCCGGCCATGCAGGCTGTGGACTCCGATACCGGTATTCGCTTTGAAAAAATCTCCGCTTATCCTGGCCTGGCGACACCCGCCGACAGCGCGGCTGCCCGGCTGATTACCGAGCTGTGCGGCAGTGACGAATTCAGCACCGTGGCCTTTGGGACGGAAGGCGGGCTGTTCGATCAGGCCGGCATTCCTTCGGTGGTCTGCGGTCCCGGCAGCATGGACCAGGGGCACAAGCCTGATGAATTTGTCAGCGTCGAACAGATGGCGGCCTGTGACCGCCTGATGGATCGCCTGGCGGCGTATTTGAGTGAGCAAAACGACTGGTAACAACGCTTCAACGCCTGGGCTGCGCCGCATAACCCCTGTAGGAGCGAGCCTGCTCGCGATGAGGCCATCAGCTCCAGCATCTTCGCGGGCAGGTCCACCGCCATCGCTAGCAGGCTAGCTCCCACAGTTGATCTCCGCATGCCGTAGATCCCCTGTAGGAGCGGGCTTGCCCGCGATGAGGCCATCAGCTCCAACATCCTTGTGGGCTGATACACCGCCATCGCGAGCAAGCTCGCTCCCACAGTTGATCTCCGCATGCCGTAGATCCCTTGTAGGAGCGGGCTTGCCCGCGATGAGGCCGTCAGCTCCAGCATCTTCGTGGGCTGATACGCCGCCATCGCGGGCAGGCCCATTCCCACCCAGCGGTTTCGGTGCCGGATCCATCAATCGGATTGAATTGTGGCAAGTCAGGATGGCCGTTTGTCGGGCGTATGGTTATGCTCAACGCATTTTCCATTTGCCAATGATTAACAACCACAGTGAAACCATGAGCCAATCCGAGACGCGTGCGACTGTTCTAGCGCTGTATCCAGAAGACTCCCGCGAGGCGGCGGCATTGCTCAAGCAGGCAGTGCCGCTGATGGTTCGTCACAATATTCCGCCCAACCCGGTGCATTACGCGCTTTGGTACACCTACAGCAAAGGCCAGGAGCCGGAGCTCAATCGCCATCTGGACCGGGTGGTCAACGATTTCGACTATTTCCCGCCGGAGTCTGCCACCAAGCTGTTTCGTGAATACATCATCCGCGACGAACTGGCGGACGCCCGCTCCGGGCAACAGGAAGCGATCAATCTGGTCGACGACATGGAGCGTGATGTATCCCGAAGCGTAAAGGGCAGCCGTCACTTTCAGGCCAGCCTTGACCAATACCTGCAAATGCTTGAAGAGCCAGCCAGCGAGCGCTTGCCGAGCATCCTGATCCAGTTGCAACAGAGCACTCGACTCATGCAGGGCCAGCAAGAGCACTTCCTCACGCAATTGCAGTCTGCGCAGCATGAAATCAAAACCCTGCGCGACAAGCTCGAACGTGCGCAACTGGCGGCGACGCTGGATGGCCTGACCGAACTGTTCAACCGCACCACGTTCAACCGCAAGCTGGAGCAGGCGTTCGGCAACGCGCCGAAGGGCGTTGCGCTGGTCATACTGGATATCGACCACTTCAAGCAGTTCAACGATCAGTACGGCCATCCGCTGGGCGACCGTGTTCTGCAGCATGTCGCCCAGGTGCTGCGCGATTCACTGCCAGCCGAGGCGATTGCGGCGCGGTACGGTGGCGAGGAGTTCTGCGTGGTGCTCAAGGACTGCCCGGATCTGGACAGCGCGGCGGCTTTCGCCGAGCGGTTGCGCTTGAAGATCCAGTCGCTGCGGGTCAAGGCCCGAGGCACCGACACCGTGCTGGACACCATCACCGCGTCATTCGGCGTGGCCCACGCTCAACCCGGCGACACCCCGGAAAGCCTGCTGACCCGCGCCGATGATGCGCTGTACCAGGCCAAGCGCAACGGGCGCAATCAAGTACGCCACTAGCCTGACTGACCCGTTACCCGAGAATGAAATACACCTTGCGCACAGGCGTGAGGTTTTCCCACATGCCATTGAAACCACTGGCAACCACAAACGAATCGCCTGCTGTGAAGGTGCGGCTGACACCCTCGACGTCGGTCAGGCGCACCGTGCCTTCGAGAATGTGGCAGAGCTCGTCGTAATCGCACTGACAACGCTCCAGATGCGGCCCGGCCTCCCAGATACCGGCGACCGCGTTTTTATCAGGTCGAACAAAATGCCGCCAACTGCTGCTGCGATAAGGCGCATCGACCACGGCCGGGTCGTTGATCTCGGTTTCACGGGGCGCAAGGTCAGGGTTGGCGAAGTCGATGACGTGCCGGGGCAGGGCTGTGGACATGGTGGTCTCCGGATCAGGAATCGAAGCCGATGCCAAAGGCATCGAAAGTCTTGAGCAGCAAGTTGCGATGACCGTCACGGTCCTCCCGCGCCAGTGAGCGCTGGGCCAGCTTCACACTGACATAACGCAACGGTTCGGGCGGAAAGCGGAACGGTGCCTTGGACGTCATCAGCAGCTCGGTTCGTTCGGTGCGCTCGCCAGCCAACAGGTCGAGCATGTTCAGCGCGGCGAAGCGGCTGGCTGACACGCCTTGCCCGGTGAAGCCCAAGGCATAGGCGACGCGGCCCTGGTGCTCGCAACCGGTGAACATCGTGGTGCGCGCCGAGGTGTCGATGATCCCGCCCCAGGCATAGCTGAAACGCACATCGCGCAGCGCCGCAAAGGTCTGCTGAAACTGTTCGGCCAGGCGCTGGAAGCTTTGCGGGCGTTGGGTAAGAGCTTCGTCGCGGCGCCCGCCGAAATGGTAGATGGCGTCGTAGCCGGCCCAGAGAATGCGGTTATCGGCGGTCTTGCGCAGGTAGTGAAACTGATTGCCGGAGTCGGCGATGCCGTAGCGTCCGGTCCAGCCGATGGCTTGTAACTGCGCATCGCTCAGCGGTTCGCTGACCAGGCTGTAGTCGTAGACCGGGATGACGGTTGAGGCCAAATGACCAAGCAGCGGCGGGGCGATGTTGGTGGCGAGGGCGATCTGCCCGGCCATCACGTCTCCATCGACGGTACGCAGACGCAGGCTGTCGTTGTTGGCGTCCAGTTGCAGCACCGGACTGTTTTCGAACAATTGAATGCCTTGCTCAAGGCAAACGCGGCGCAATTCGGTAGCCATTTTTGCCGGGTTGAGCAGGGCGTAGTTGGGTTCGAACAGGCCGGCCGCATAGGCCGGGGAGTCGAGCTTCTGTGCCAGATCGCGGCCTTCAAGCCACTGGCAATCAATGCCGAAACGGGCGTAGTTGCGTTGCATCGAGCGCAGGCCATCGACCTGCCACGGCTGGGCGGCAACGTTGAGTTTGCCTTCGCGTTCGAACTCGACATTCATGCCGAAGCGTTGCAGGTCGGCAGCCAGTTCGTCGAGGTTCTGCCGGCCCAGGCGGATCAACTGCTGTGCTTCATCCGGCCAACGCTTGAGCGCGTTGGACACGCCGTGGGAAATGCTTGGCGCGCAAAATCCGCCATTGCGCCCGCTTGCCTCACCGCCGCAGCGTCGTGCTTCGATGATCGCAATGCTCCGCCCGGGGTTGCGTTGACGCGCCAGCAGGGCGGTCCACAATCCAGTGAATCCACCGCCGACCACCACCAGATCGAACGACACGGACCCGCTGACGGAGGGCGCTAGGGGCGGTGGCGTGACGGTGTCCTGCCAAAAGGGATGGGGCAAGACGTGGTCGAGGGAATCTAGACGCGGTGGGGCATTCATGCTGAAACTCCGGCGGTGTGTCGGGCAGCGACGATTGCATTCGGTTGCCCGACGGTTTTTTGTTGTTTTGGCTAGAGGTCAAGAATGGCGCGTGCGGCAATGTCGGTGCCGCGGGTTGCCTGCATGCGCTCGCTGAACGATGCGAGGCGTTGTTTCATCGCTTGATCGGCCAGCAGTTGTTCGAGGGCGGCGGGCAGGGCGGCCAGGGGATCGGCGAAGCGTGACAAGTAGCGACCGACGCCGACCTCTTCAGCGCGGGCGGCGTTGTCGTGGCCGTCCCAGCAATACGGAATGATCAGCGACGGCAAGCCGAAGTACAGCGCTTCGCAGAAGCTGTTGTTGCCGCCGTGATGGATGAACACATCGCATTCCTTGAGCACCGCCGGCTGGGCAAACCAACTGTCGAGATACACGTTGTCCGGGACGATGGTGTACATGTCGCGGTAGGCGCCGACGTTGACCAGAAAACGGTACGGCAAGGTTGAGACGGTGCTGATCAGGCGCTTCATCATCTCGGTATCGGCGGCGCCCAGGCTGCCGAAGCTGAGGTAGATCAGCGGTGCGTCGTTGTGCCGTGGAAAATCCGGGACGATGTAAGGCGCTTCCCGTCGCACGCAGCCATCGAGATACACGTAACGCTGCGGATCGAGCGGCTGCTGGCGGTCATAACGAACCGGTGTCGGTGACAGCAGCAGGTTCAGCCACGGCGAATCAGTGAGGAACTGCCCTGGTGGACACTGCACTGTGTTGTTGCTCAGGAGAAATTGCGAAAAGCGTTCGTGGGCCGGTGCGACTGCCTTCAGGTATTGCTCGGTGTAGCGCTCGCACGCTGCGGCTTCACTGGTCATACAGCCGGACAGGTACGGAGGAACGTTGGCATCCGGCAGCTCGGTTTCGGCGCAGGACACCACGCGCACCCACGGGCAACCCGCGTTGGCGATGGCTGGGAACATCACCACGTTGTCGAGCACGATGACGTCCGGTTTCAGGCGGCTGAGCAACTGCTGCAAGGGTTTTTCCGCTTCGATGGCGGTGTCGATGATCGCTTCCCAGGCCGGCGCGACATAGCTGTCGATCTGCGCCAATGGGGTCTGGTCGAAGTAGGGAATGCTGCGCTCGATGAAGCGCTCCCAATAGTGCTGGTGTTCCGCCGCCGACAACGGGCTCACTTGCGGAATCGGGTATTCGTCGAAACCGTATTCAGCGAACAGTCCCTGAAAATGCTCATGGCAGATGAACACCGGTTTGGCGCCCAGCTCTCGCAGCGACTGAGCGATACCAATGCAGTTCAGGGCCGCGCCGAAACTGGCTTCCGGAAACAGGGCGATCAGTTTTTGTTTTTGCATGAGGCACTGTCCATGGCGGGTCAGACCCGCCGCTCCTGAAGATGTTTTTGATGCTGTCTTATTTTCAAAAAAAAATCATCATGTTTTTACGGGGCGCTTAGCGGCGCCCCAACAGATGACTTTGCGGGATGCCACGGTTGGCGGTTTGCGGGCGTTGCGCGGCACTCAAGCGAAGGTGCAGGCGCAACAGGTCGGCGGCGATCTCCATCTGCCCGCGCTCGATCTGCGCGATGATTTGCAGGTGTTCGCGCAGGGCTTCTTGCAAGCGGTGCACGCTGACCGACGGCAGCAGATTCGGCAAGCGCCGCAGGCTTTGATGCTGGAGCAGGGCGTCGCTGATGAAACGGTTGCCGCAGCTCTGGGCCAGCAGTTCATGGAAGCTGATGTCCAGCTCGCGAAACTGCTGGATGTCGAAGTTTTCCACGGGGCTGGCAAGCAGGCTTTGCGTGGCGTTGCGCAACAGGCTCAGGCGTTGCGGGTCGGCGTTGAAGCTTGGGCTGAGCAGCGCTTCGGGCTCGAGAATCAGGCGGAATTTCAGGCTTTCTTCGAGGGCGGCCAGGCTGTTCAACGACGGGCGAAACAGCCAGGACTGGCCGGGGCCGCGCTCGATGGCCTGGCTTTCGCTCAGTTGTTGCAGGGTTTTCTGCGCCGCTGGCCGACCGATGTCATAGCGGCGCATCAGTTCGCTGATGCTGATGCTGTCACCCAGGCGCCCGGCCATGCGGTCGCGCAGTACCGACGCCGCCAGCTCTTCTTCCGCGGCTTGCGGCAGGGCTGCGTTGAATGCTTGACCGGTCGGGGATGCCAGTAGTCGGTAGCCTTTGCCGGCTTCATGGCTGAGCAGGTTTTCTTCCAGTAACACTTTCAGGGCGCCACGGATCAGCGTGCGTGAAACCTGGAACGTGCGGGCCAGCGCCTGTTCGGCCACCGGGTCGCCGGCCACCAGGCCGCTTTCCTGGGTGTGATCGAGGATGCGGCGAGCCAGTTCCAGGTGATTGGTGCGCGGTTTTTTTTCGGCTGTTGTGCTCAAGCGTCTTTTCTCGTTGTGATCCGCTGTCGGGCTCAGGTGTTCATCTTATGTCATGCGCTGGACAATCGTCAGTCCGGAAAAAAGCGTTGACAAGTTTCTATGCTGGTCCTAATTTCGTAAAAAAAACACAAGCAGTCGTTTTCCGTTTTGCCGTACTGCCTTCGAACACAACAAAATAAACAATCGTCGGGTGAGTATTTATGAGCAAGCTGAATGATCTTCTGTGCGCAGGATTGGCCGTTTCCCTGGCGATCGCTTCACAGGCTGCAAGTGCGAAAGACATGGTGATTTCAATCTGGGACGGCTACATGGCCCCGGATGCGCTGGAGAAGTTCAAGGCGGCCAGTGGTGTTGACGTCGACAAGGCGCTGCACGCCACCAACGAAGAAATCATGGGCAAGCTCATGGCGTCCGGCGGTGAAGGTTACGACGTAGTGTTCGTGTCCTCGCCCTTCGCCGAAGTCCTGCACAAACAAGGGCTGTTGGCGGACATCGATCCGGTCAAAGTGCCCAATCTGAAAAACCTCTATCCCGAAGCGACCCAGCTGGAATACGACGCCGGTAATCATTTCTCCGTGCCCTACACCTGGGGCACGACCGGTATTTGCTATCGCTCCGACAAGGTGACGCCGGCGCCGCAAAGCTGGAACGAGCTGCTCAACCCCAGCGATGCGCTCAAGGGCAAGGTCACGATGCTGGCCACCGACCGCTGGATGCTTGGCGCCGGTTTCCTCGCCAAGGGTTGGTCGGTCAACGACAGTGACCCCGCGCAGATCGCCGCTGTTCGTGATCAACTGATCGCCACCAAGAAACGCATCCTCGCGTTCGACGACACCACGTTCTACTCCAAACTCGCGTCCGGCGAATCGCTGATGGCCCACGCCTGGGACGGCTGGTGCAACTACGGCACCCAGGCCAACGCGGCGATCAAGTTCGTGGTGCCCAAGGAAGGTTCCGACCTGTGGGTGGACACCATGGTGGTGCTCAAAAGCTCGAAGCACCAGGAAGAAGCCTTCAAATTCGTCAACTTCATGCTCGCCAAGGAAAACCACGCCTGGGTCGCTGAAAACATCCTCTACAAAGTTCCCAACCAGGCTGCAATGGCCGGGTTGTCCGCTGACTTGCTCAAGCAATATCCCAATCTGACCATGACGCCGAGCGAGCTGGTGAAGATGGAGCAATTGCGCGATCTGGGCGGCACTACGCAAAAAGCCTACACCCGCGCCGTGACCGAAATCATGGCGGCACAGAACTAACGCCGCATCGATCCGAGGCCTGCCCGCCAGGCCTCGCCACGTTCGCAAGCCGCCTCTGTCCTGAGGCGGGAGGATAGGGTTAATGAGTGCTTTGCATGCTGACAGGCGTCTGTCGGCCTGGCTTCTTGCGCCCGGCTTCGGCTGGCTGCTGATGTTTCTGGTGGTGCCGTGTTTGCTGGTGCTGGTCTACAGCTTCGTGGAACGCGGCGCGTATGGCGGCATTGACTGGTTGTTTACCTGGGAAAACTACCAGCGCGCATTCGACCCTCTGTACCTGGGCATTCTGCTCAAATCGGCCAAGATCGCCGGGCTGGCGACGCTGTTTGCGGTGCTCATCGGCTATCCGGCGGCCTATGCGATTGCCCGTGCGCCACGGCGGCGTCAGGCGGTGTATCTGTTTCTGGTGATGCTGCCGTTCTGGAGTAACTACCTGATCCGCACTTACGCCTGGATCGTGTTGCTCAACCGCGAAGGCCTGATCAATCGCCTGCTGCAACTGTTCGGCTACAGCGGCGAACCCATCAGCCTGCTGTACACCGAATCGGCGGTGGTACTCGGGTTGGTCTACAACTACATCCCCTTTGTAATCCTGGCGATTTTCTCCTCGTTGTCGCGCATCAACAACGAACTCTGGGACGCCTCCAGAGACCTCGGCGCCTCGGGCTGGATGACGTTCCGGCGGATCATCCTGCCGCTGAGCGTGCCCGGCATCGCCGCGGGTTCGGTGTTTGTCTTTGTGCTGAGCATCGGCAACTTCATCACCGCCGACCTGTTGGGTGGCAAGCAGGTGCAGATGGTCGGCAACCTGATCTATTCGCAGTTCCTCACGGCGCGGGACTGGCCGTTCGGTGCGGCGCTGAGCTTCTTCCTGATCGCGATCATGCTGGTCCTGTTGTTCATCCAGGCCCTGGTGGCGCGCCGTGCAGAAGGGGCACGCTCATGAGTCAGCCACGTTCGGTCAGCGGCGCCGTATTGAGTTCGCACCTGGGGCTGGTCTATGCCTTCCTTTATGTACCGATCCTGGTGCTGATTCTGTTGTCGTTCAACAAGTCCGGATTGCCGACCGCCTGGGGCGGCGTGTCATTTAAGTGGTACGCGGCACTGGCGCACAACACGGCGATTCTGTCGGCGGCGCTCAATACCTTGATCGTCGCACTGTCGGCGACGTTCATTGCCTGCGTGCTCGGCACTTTCCTGGCGTTGGGCATCGAGTTGCGCCGCAAGGACAACCACAAGGGGCAAGTGGTCGACACCTTGCTGATGGCGCCGATGATTATTCCTGACATCGTGCTGGCGATTGCGCTGCTGAGCTTCTTCAACCTGCTCAAGGTTGGGTTGGGCTTGCACTCGATCATCATCAGCCACGCGGTGTTCAACATTGCCTTCGTCTGCGCCGTGGTGCGCACGCGGCTCAAGCACTTCGACTATTCGATCCTCGAAGCCTCGATTGACCTCGGCGCGAGCTGGTTCACCACGTTCCGTCGGGTGCTGTTGCCGGTGATTTTCCCCGGTGTGCTGGCCGGTGGATTGCTTTCGTTCACCCTGTCGGTGGACGAATTCATCATCGCCTTTTTTAACTCCGGCTCCGGCCAGGCGTCGACGACTTTGCCGATGCAGATCTACGCCATGATCCGCTTCGGCGTCACCCCGGAAATCAACGCTCTGGCGACGCTGGTGATGCTGGTCAGCATCACCGCGCTGCTGGCTTCGCAGCGTCTCAACAAGGCTCCTCGCACCCATGAATAATTCTTCTGCGGTACTGATCCTGGACAAGGTCAGCAAGTCTTATGGCAACGGTCTGGCGGTCGACGAAGTGTCGCTGAGCATCCGCGAGAACGAGTTCTTCGCGCTGCTTGGCCCGTCTGGCTGCGGCAAGACCACGCTGTTGCGCATGCTCGCCGGTTTCGAGACCCCCAGCGGTGGCTGCATTTATCTGGATGGCAATGACATCTCGCCGCTGCCGCCGAACAAGCGTCCGTTGAACCTGATGTTTCAGTCCTATGCGCTGTTTCCCAACATGACCGTGCGCAAGAACATCGCCTACGGTCTGGAGATGGAACGTCTGCCCGAACTGGAAATCCGTCGCCGGGTCGATGAAGTGCTGAGCACCGCGCAACTGGGCGAGTTGGCCGAACGCAAGCCCGATCAGCTTTCCGGTGGTCAACGCCAGCGAGTGGCGCTGGCACGGGCACTGGTCAAACGTCCGCGTGTGTTGTTGCTCGACGAGCCCTTGGGCGCACTCGACAAAAAGCTGCGGGAAAAGATGCAGCTAGAACTCAAGCGCCTGCAACACGAGAGCGGCATCACCTTCATCATCGTCACCCACGACCAGGAAGAAGCGCTGGTGATGTCCGACCGCATGGCCGTGCTCGACGGCGGCAAGGTGTGCCAGTGCGGTAGCCCGACCGAGCTTTACGAAAACCCCAACAGCCGTTTCGTGGCCAACTTCATCGGCGTCAGCAACCTGCTCGAAGGTGTGCGCTCGGGCCCGCATTCAGTGCGGGTGAACGGCCAGGAACTGAGTGTTGAAACCGACGCACCGATGGTCAACGGCCAGGCCGTTGCCGTGGTGGTACGGCCGGAACGCTTGCAAGTGCTGACGGAGCAGGGCGGTGATTGCGCCAATCAGGTCAGCGGCAAGATCGTCGAAGTCGCCTACCACGGCCTCGATACCAACCTGCACGTGCAGACGCCGCTCAGCGACAAACCGCTGATCGTGCGCGTGCCGTCCTCACAGTTTGAATTCGCCCATTTTGCAATCGACACCACCATCCGGCTGGGCTGGCAGGCCCGGCATGCCCGCGTATTGACGCGCTGAACAACAAAAAGACCCGGCAGGAGCAGCACTCGATGAAACAGAAAGTGATCGCATTCTTTCCCGAAGCCGCCTACGGCCCGGCGCTCAATTCAGTCGGTATCGCCCAGGCGTGTGAAGCCCTGGGGCACAAAGCGGTGTTTCTCACCGACCCGGGCATGAGTGGCGTGTACGCCGG
Source organism: Pseudomonas sp. Irchel s3f7 (assembly GCF_900187615.1). Classification (GTDB taxonomy): domain Bacteria; phylum Pseudomonadota; class Gammaproteobacteria; order Pseudomonadales; family Pseudomonadaceae; genus Aquipseudomonas. The sequence continues at coordinate 16,582 of NZ_FYDO01000015.1, forward strand.
TTATGGTTTTGAAGAACACATGGTCAACATGTCGGCACCGATGCCGGCCGAAGAAATGGCCCGCTATTGGGTGGACTTCATCAACGGCCACATCCCGAACTTCCGCAAGTCGCCGCTGGAGCAGATCGACAACTACGTCAAGGAATGCTGGGCCGCCATTGTCGAAACGGCGAAGTGGGCGCAAAAGGATCTGCCGGCGGTGCTGGACAAGGTCAAGCCCGACCTGATCTGCGTCGACAACGTGATCCTGTTCCCCGCGATCAAGCAATACGGCAAGCCGTGGGTGCGGATCATTTCCTGCTCGGAAAACGAAATCGAAGACCCGGATATCCCGCCGCACCTGTCAGGCATGAGCATCGACGACAAGGCGGGCCACGCGCAATTTCGCCAGCGCTTTGAACAGGTGATCGGTCCGATTCACGAGGACTTCAACCAGTTCCTGCAAGCCCATGGAGAGGCGCCGTATCCGCTGGGTACGTTCTTCGAAGCTTCGCCGTTCATGAACCTGTTGTTGTACCCGGATGCGGTGAAGTTCGACCGTCGCCATCCATTGCCGGCCGAACGTTTCCACTACCTGCAAGGTTGCGTGCGTCACGACACGCCGTATGAGATTCCGCCGTTCCGGGCGCATAACGACAAGCCGCTCTTGTATGCGAGTTTCGGCAGCCTCGGTTCCGGCGATGTCGAGTTGCTCAAACGCCTGATCGAGGCGGTGGGCAAGATGCCTTATCAGGCGCTGTTCAACGTCGGCGAACACCTCGACGAATACCCGGACCTGCCGGACAACGTGCAGATTTCCAACTGGTTCCCGCAACCGTCGGTGATTGCCCAGGTCGACGCGGTGATCCACCACGGCGGCAACAACAGCTTCACCGAGTGCCTGTTCTTCGGCAAACCGGCGATTGTCATGTCCTACGTGTGGGACGGTCACGACAACGCCATGCGCGCCGAAGAAAGCGGTCACGGCTTCAAGCTCGACCGCTATGAGTGGAGCGAAGAACAGCTCGCACAAAAACTCCACGCCTGCCTCAACGATGAGGCCATGCGCCAACGTTTGCAGCGCACCAGCGCGCAGATGCAATCCCGCAAAGGGCCGCAAGACGCGGCCGCGATTCTCGACAAGGTGCTCAACGATGCCTGATTCATCCACCACGGCGGGTATCACGCCGTACCTCGAAGCCGTCAGCAGCCGCACCGATCTGGTGGACTGGGGCGTGCAGAGCGACGCCGTCGAAGGTGTCTCGCATTCCAGCGGCCGCTTGCTGTTCAAAGGCCCGAACAACAGCCCTGAAACCGGATTGTGGGTGTGCACGCCGGGGCGCTGGCGGTTGTCGATTCCCCGGGATGAGCTGTGCCATTTCCTCGCGGGGCACGCCATTTACCGCAACGACAACGGCGAAGTGATCGAAGTGCGCCCCAACACCCTGGTGCTGTTCCCGGCGGGTTGGACCGGCGAGTGCGAAGTCCGGGAAACCCTGCGCAACGTTTACATGCTTGCCTGAACTTTGTAGGAGCCGGCTTGCTGGCGATAGCGGTACGCCGGGCGACATCTGTGTCGACTGTCCCGACGCAATCGCCAGCAAGCCGGCTCCTACAGGTTAGATACTGACTATTTACTGGAGAAAATGAATGACTACCCCGTTTCTGTACGACCCGCTGAGCATCACCGACGTCAAGGATTGGGGCGTGATCCCGACCATGCTCGAAGGCGAATCCCGTGTTTCCGGCGTGGTGCTGCACAAAGGCCCCGAAGGCCAGTCCGAGTGCGGCATCTGGATCTGCACCCCGGGTAAGTGGTTTTGCCATGTCACCAGCGACGAGTTCTGCCACTTCCTCGAGGGTCGCTGCACGTACGTTCACGAGTCCGGCGAAGTGATCGAGATCAAACCGGACACCGCCGCATTCTTTCGCAAAGACTGGAAAGGCGTGTGCACCGTCCACGAGACCATCAAAAAGGTCTACATGATCCGGTGACCGCCATGACAGATGCACTGGCGTCATTGCCAACCCGTGAAGAGCAGCGCGCAGCGTTTCTGGCATGTGCCGGTTACGCCGGGACAGCGCTGATCGCGCTGCCGGCGGATGCTTCGACCCGGCGCTACTTTCGCCTGGACGGCGCCGGGCTGTTGTTGATGGATTCGCCGCCCCACAGCGAACCCATCGGCCCGTTTGTACGGGTCGCCCGGCAGTTGCAGGGGCTGGGCCTGTCCGCGCCGGCCTTGCTGGAAGTGGACGAAGCGGCGGGGCTGGCCCTGATCGAGGATTTCGGTCACGACACCTACACCCGGCTGCTGGCGGCCGGCTACTCGGAGTCGGGGTTGTATCACCTTGCAGTCGATACGTTGGTGACGCTGCATCGCGCGCCATCAGCCGCTGAACTGGCCCCTTACGACGAACAACGACTGGCAGACGAATACGCACTGTTTATCGATTGGTACGTGCCGCTGTTGATCGGCAAAGAAGCGGCGCACAAGCTGCGCGATGAGTATCTGGCGCTGTTCGCGGACGCCTGTCGCGACGTCGCAAAACGCCGCGAAGCTTTGGTGCTGCGGGACTTCCATGTCGACAACCTGATGCTGTTGCAAGGCCGTGAAGGTGTCGCGGCCTGCGGCTTGCTGGATTTTCAGGACGCGTTGGTCGGGGCGGCGGCCTATGACCTGATGTCGCTGCTCGAAGACGCCCGGCGCGATGTGCCTGAAGCGTTGCGAGAGAAACTGATCACTCTTTACCTGTTGCGGCGCCCGGAGCTGGATGCGTTGCGTTTTCTCGCCGATTACCGGTGCCTGGCGGCCCAGCGTCACGCCAAGGTGCTGGGGATATTCGTGCGCCTGGCGGGCCGCGACGGCAAGCACGGATACCTGGCGCACCTGCCGCGCACTCTGGGCCTGTTTGTCCGCGCCCTTGAAGCCCAAGCCTTTGCGCCGCTGCGCCAGTGGCTCGACCGGCATGTTTCGGGCTGGCGCGATGAACTGCCCGCCGAGACGCTGGCGATGTTGCGCCAAACCCCTTATCGATTGGTTCAAGGATCCTCCCATGGCCACGTTCAACACTGACACCGCTTTGCGTTTCATCAACTCCGAATTCCTGCCGCTCACGGCTGGCCGCGTACGTGAAGTGCTCGACCCCGCGACCTTGCAGCCGGTGGGGCAGGTCGGTCTGTGTGGCGAAACGGACGTACAAGCCGCCATCGATGCCGCCACCGCTGCGCAAAAACAGTGGCGCGTGGTCGATGCCAAAAGCCGCGCCGCACGCCTGCATCAACTGGCCAACGCCATCGAACAGAGCGTGGCCTGCAACCGCGAAGTCGCACGCCTGATGACCCTCGAAATGGGCAAGCCGTTTCCCGAGGCCATGGGCGAGCTGGCGAACTGCGCGCCGATCTTTCGCTACTACGCGGAAATGGCCCGGGACGATGCCGGTAAGGTGGCCGGCACTACGCAAATCGGTTCTTTCCAGCATGTGCGTTACGAGCCGTATGGCGTCAGCGTGCACATCATGCCGTTCAACTTTCCGATCCTGCTGATGTGCTGGACGGTCGCCGCGTCGCTGGCGGCGGGCAACGCCTGCATCATCAAACCGGCGGAAGCCACGACCCTGTGCACCCTCAAATTCATGGAGCATTTCACGGCGCTGTTGCCGGGGCTGGTGTCCTGCGTGCCGGGCGATGCTGCAACCGCGCAGCTGCTGGTGCAGTCGGAACAGACCCATGCGGTAGCGTTCACCGGCAGCGTGGCGGCGGGCAAGGCCGTTGCCGTGGCGTGTGCCGAACGGATGAAACCCTGTGTGATCGAGGCCGGTGGCAGTGATCCGCTGATCATTTCCAAGCATGCGCCCCTGGAAGTTGCAGCGGCCGGCGCGGTGACCGCAGCGTTTCATCTCAGTGGGCAGATTTGCACCTCGGCCGAACGTTTTTATGTGGTCGACGAGATTCATGACGAGTTTGTCGCCAGGTTCGCCGAGCGCACCCGTGCCTTGCGCATCGGCCACGGCCTGGAGCGTTCGGAAATCGGGCCGATGGTCAGCGAGGCGGCGCGCAACAAAGTCATGCGCCTGGTCGATGACGCCGTGGCCAAGGGCGCAACCGTGGTCTGCGGCGGGCGAATTCCGCCACAGCACACGGTGGGCTGGTTCTACGAGCCGACCATCCTCACCGGCGTGACCGGCGACATGGCGATCCTGCAGGAAGAGTGCTTCGGCCCGGTGGCGGCGATCTGCCGTGTGAGCGACTTCGACGAAGCCGTGCGGCTGGCCAATGATTCGCCGTTCGGCCTTGGCGCGTCGCTGTTCTCCACCGACCTGGCCGAAGCCATGGAGGCCGCCGAGCGGCTGGAGGCGGGCATGGTCTGGGTCAACAACCCGCTGATCGACAACGATGCGCTGCCGTTCGGTGGCTGGAAAATGTCGGGCCTTGGGCGTGAACTGGGGCGTCAGGGGCTTGAGGCATTCCGCCGTTCGAAGATGGTCATCATCGATCACCAGCCCAAGATTCAGGACTGGTGGTACCCGTACGCCGACGACGTGTTCTATCGCGATCCGGTCTGAAACCGGCGCCTTCAAGAAGGCCGCTTCCCCAGTTTGTAGGAAGCGGCCTCGTCAAGCGTCGCCGGGAGGCCTTCAGTAAACATCCCGCAAGTAACGTTTCTGCTCGCTCAACCGGCGCCAGTAATCACTGGCGTTTTCGGCGCTGAGACCACCATGGTTTTGTGCAACCTCGCGCAAGGCCCGATCGACATCTTTGGCCATCTGGCTGGCGTCGCCACAGACGTACAGTTGCGCACCCTCCTGCAACCAGCGCCACAGGTCTGCACCTTGTTCGCGAATCCGGTCCTGCACGTAGATCTTCTGTGACTGGTCGCGGGAAAACGCCAGGCTCAGTTGCGTCAGCGTGCCGTCGCGCTGCATGCCTTGCAGTTCGTCGCGGTAGTAGAAGTCGGTGGCGGCATGCTGTTCGCCGAAGAACAGCCAGTTCTTGCCCTGGTCGCCCCGGGCGCGGCGCTCCTGCAGGAAGGCGCGAAACGGCGCCACACCGGTGCCCGGGCCAATCATGATCATCGGCACGTCGCCATCGACCGGTGCGCGGAAGTGCTTCGACGGCTGGACGAACACCGGCACGTTGCCGCTCTGGGCGCGGTCGGCGAGAAAGGTCGAAGACACGCCTTTGCGTTTGCCATAGCGCACGGCCGCCACCGTGAGGTGGATTTCCCGAGGGTGCGCCTTGGGGCTTGAAGCGATGGAGTACAGGCGCGGTTGTAGGCGTTTCAACGTCCCCAGCAACTCGCTCGCCGAGCAATTCACCGGAAACTCCTGCAACACGTCCGCCAGTTGCCGACCCCACAGCCAGTCCTTTAATTCGGCTTTGCGCTCACTGCCCAGCAGTTGTTTCAATCTGGGGTTGGTGCTGCGCTCGGCGATGAACGCCAGGGTTTCGCTGTTCGGGCGTGCGATTTCGAAATGCTCGGTCAGGGCTTGATGCAGCGGCACTTCGCCGCGTTGATCGATGCTCACGGCGGTTTCGCCGCGCAACCGGGTCAGATCGAGCAGTTCGCTGACCAGCTCAGGGCAGTTGCGCGGGTGAACGCCCAAGGCGTCTCCGGCCTCGTAACGCAGGTCCGAATCCGCCAGGTCGAGGGCGAACATGCGGGTTTCCTTGTTCGGGCTCTGGCTGTTGAGGTGCAGGTTGGTCAGCAGGCGTGAAGCGTAAGGCCTGGACTTTGCCGATGTTTCGACGGGATCGCTGCCGGTACTTGGCGACGGTTCTACTGTGGCTCTCGGCTTCAGGGTTTTGCGCAGGTCGGCGAGCCAGGCGTCTGCTTGCTCCTCGAATTCGGTATCGCAATCCACCCGCTCCAGCAGACGCGTAGCCCCCAGTTCTTGCAAGCGTTGATCAAGTTTTTTGCCGTGCTGGCAGAACTGATCGTAGTTGGGGTCGCCCAAGGCGAGCACGGCAAAGCGCAGTGACTCCAGGCGCGTCTCGGCGGTGTTGAGGGTGTGCCAGAAGCCTTCGCCGTTGTCTGGCGGATCGCCGTCGCCGAAGGTGCTGCTGATCAGTGCCAGCGTCTGGGTATTGGCGAGTTTGCTGGCGGGAAAGTCCGCCATCGCGCTCAGCTCCACGCTGACACCGTCGTCCCGCAGACGCGCGGCAAAACGCTCGGCCAGCGCTTCGGCATTGCCGGTTTGCGAGGCCCATAACAGGGTCACGGCCGGCTGATCGGTGACTGTCGCCGGGGCATGGCTGTCAGGCTCAACTCGACTGAACAGCCCGCCGAGAACGCCGTCCAGCCAGAGTCGCGTATCCGCAGCCAAAGGCGCGTTGGACGGCATGACCGGCACGCCGCTCACTTGACGACCGGCCGGGGATTGCAGGCCGCTGATAAAACCGGCGAGGTAGGTGCGTTCACGATCATTGAGTTGAGGAGACGGCAGGCTGCTGATGCCCACGAGGTCAGCGAAGGCCGAGAGGCTCGACATGGCAATTTCCTCTGTCAAAGCGGGGAGTGGGGTGACCGTGACCGTGGCCGGCGCCGGGGTATCGAGGAACCGGTGCTCGATCAGTTCGACCCGTTGCAGGGCGACGGCGCAGAACTTGAGTTCAGGCTGCTGCGAAAGGGCGTCGACGGCGTCGTTGGTGACGGCGTTGATTGCCAAGTGCTCGCCGAACACATCGCTCCAGTGAAACGGCGCAAAGCAATTGCCCTGGCGCACCCGGTCGGTCACCACGGCGGGCAACACGGCGCGGCCGCGCACTGAACGCACTTCGACCGGGTCCTTGTCCTTGAGGCCCAACTGACGCGCATCCTCAGGGTGAATTTCAATGAATGGCCCCGGATTGAGTTTGTTCAGCGTCTCGACTTTGCCGGTCTTGGTCAGGGTGTGCCATTGGTGCTGCAAGCGGCCGGTGTTGAGCACGAAAGGAAAGGACTCATCGGGCATTTCGGCGGGCGCCAGGTGCGGACGCGGCAGGAAAATGCCCTTGCCGTGGCGGGTCGGAAATGTGATGGCGGGCGCGCTGAGATCTGCATCCTTGTCGATGTAGCGAATCGGATTGCGATCGGCGTCGGACTCGGACGCGCAAGGCCATTGCAGCGGTTTCTCGCGCAGACGCGGGTAGCTGGCGCCGCGAATGTCATAGCCGGTGGCCGGGTTCCAGGCACGTTTGATTTCTTCAAACACTTCGCTGGCGTCGGCATAAGTGAAGGCTTCGGCGAAGCCCATCGCGCACGCCACTCGGGCGATGATTTGCCAGTCGGGCAGCGTTTCGCCGGGTGGTTCCACGGCTTTTTGCATCAGTGTCAGGTTGCGCTCGGAGTTGATCATCACGCCTTCGGCTTCGGCCCAGAGTGCGCCCGGCAGCAGGATGTCGGCGTAGCGGTTGGTCTCGGTATCGAGAAAGGCATCCTGCGTGATGACCAGTTCAGCCGCCTGTAATCCTTCAATGACGCTCTGGCGATTGGGCGCAGACGCCACCGGGTTGGTGCAGATGATCCAGCAAGCCTTGATCTGGCCGGCGCGCATTTGCTCGAACATCGCCACGGTGCCTGCGCCGGTAGTCGTTGGGAGGCTGCCGTGCGGGATGCGCCACAGGTCTTCGATGAATACGCGGTCAGCCTCGACCAGCGTCGAACGCTGTCCCGGCAGGCCCGGCCCCATGTAGCCCATTTCGCGTCCGCCCATGGCGTTCGGTTGCCCGGTCAGGGAAAACGGTCCGCTGCCTGGTCGGCAGATGGCGCCAGTGGCCAGGTGCAGGTTGCACAGCGCGTTGGTGTTCCAGGTGCCGTGGGTGCTTTGGTTCAGGCCCATGGTCCAGCAACTCATCCATTCAGCGGCCTCGCCAATCCACTGCGCGGCCTGGCGAATGTCCGCCTCAGGAAGGCCGGTGATCTCGGCAACCTTGTCTGCTGGGTAGTCCTCCAGAAACCCGGGCATGGCCTCCCAACCTTGGGTGAAGGAGGCGATGAAGGCCGGGTCGGTGTGGCCGTTTTTCACCAGCAGGTGCAGCAAACCGTTGAGCAACGCGAGGTCGGTGCCGGGTTTGATCGGCAGGAACAGGTCGGCCTTGAGCGCGGTGGCGCTGCGCCGTGGATCGACCACGATCAGCTTCGCCCCGGCCTTGACCCGGTCCATCATGCGCAGGAACAGAATCGGGTGACAGTCGGCCATGTTCGCGCCGATCACCAAGAACAGGTCCGCGTGATCGAAGTCGTCATAAGAGCCGGGCGGCCCGTCGGCGCCGAGGGACAGTTTGTAGCCGCTGCTGGCGCTGGCCATGCACAGGCGGGAATTGGATTCGATGTGAGGGGTGCGGACAAAACCCTTGGCCAGTTTGTTGACCAGGTACTGGGCCTCCAGCGACATCTGCCCGGACACATAGAAGGACAGGGCATCGGGACCGTGGGAATCCAGAATGTGGCGCAGTCTGGCGGCTGTTTCGTTGATGGCGTTGTCCATCGTCACGCGCACCGGGTCGCGATCGCGCTCCTGGCGCAGGTAGGCATTTTCCATACGCCCCGACTCGGCAATCGCCTGCCCGCTGGTGGTGCCTTTGGTGCACAGACGGCCGGCATTGGCCGGATGGGTCTTGTCGCCAGTCACCTTGATCACGCGGTTGTCTTCGACCTGCATGACGATGCCGCAGCCCACACCGCAATAGGGACACACGCTGCGTACGGATTTACTTGCCATCTTCGCCCCTTGGATCTTTTGCCAGCACTTGCCGAACCCGGAAACAAAAAAGGCGCCATGTGACCCTCCGTTAAAACGGGGGTTACACGGCGCCTTTGTCGTATGTGGGCAATCAGCGTTGACTGCCTATTGGTGAGGTTCTAGCAAGTCACGCGCCAGAATGCTCGATTGCTGCGTTATCTCTGCTGAACAGCGCATTCGGGGCTGCGGATGAAGGGGCGGGAGCCTGCGAATCTGCACTTTTTTAAAGCGCCGGCTGCTCGCGTCGCACCAGTCGGAAGCGAAGCCGTGAGTGTTGATCCGGGCGGGTTTGTGCGGCTGGATGAACGCAAACCGTTGGTGCCAATGGGGTTACAGGGCTTTTGCTGTCGACTGGCACAGTTGCTGCAAACGTCATCATCAAGTCCATGGGTTATTCCGTGGAAAGCTCTCTCGGTCAACGACGATCGACTGGCCGCACAGGTCGAGGGCAACATCGGTGGATCAGGCACAGCCGTCTGATTTCAACACCATAAAAGAACAGGCAAAGACGCCTGGAACCGCAAGGTTTCAGGCGTTTTTTTTTGCTTTTTGAACCGTGATGGATTGGCCGGGTGCTTCTTATGAATTCCAATGTTGCCACTTTGAACAAACTGCAAACGCTGGTCGTGATCGGCAATGGCATGGTCGGACATCATTGCGTCGAGCAACTGATCGAGCGCGGTGCCCTTGACCATTATCGGCTGCACGTTTTCAGCGAAGAGCCGATGCGCGCCTATGACCGTGTGCACCTTTCCGAGTACTTCACCGGTCGCGATGCCGAGTCGTTGGCGCTGGGCGAGGCTTCGTTGTACCAGACGCCGGGCGTCACGCTGCACCTGGGTGTGCCGGTGCTGGAGATCGACCGCGAACGTCACGAAGTCATCACCGCCCAAGGCAGTGTCGCTTACGACAAACTGGTGCTGGCCACCGGGTCCTATCCGTTTGTACCGCCGATTGAAGGCGCCGAGGGCGACTCGCGGCTGGTGTATCGCACCCTCGAAGACCTCGACGGGATTCGTGCGGCGGCGGCCAATGCCCGGCGCGGCGTGGTGGTCGGCGGCGGGTTGCTTGGCCTGGAAGCGGCCAACGCGCTGAAAAGCCTGGGGTTGGAAGCTCACGTGGTCGAATTCGCCCCGCGTTTGATGCCGGTGCAACTGGACGAATACGGCGGTCGTGCGCTCAAGGCGCAAATCGAACGACTCGGCGTTGGCGTGCATCTGGCACGCGGCACGCAGTCGATCAGCGCGGGTGAGCAATATCGCTACCGGATGAATTTCGGCAATGACGAATTTCTTGAAGCCGACCTGATCGTGTTCTCCGCCGGGATCCGTGCGCAGGATGCGCTGGGCCGTCAATGTGCACTGGAAATCGGCCCGCGTGGCGGTGTGGTGATCGACGATAACTGCGTGAGCAGCGACCCCGACATCTACGCCATCGGCGAATGCGCTTCGTGGAACGGCAGCCTGTTCGGTCTGGTCGCGCCGGGTTATCAAATGGCCCGCAGCGTTGCGACCCGTTTGTGCCAGCAGGACGCCGAGCCGTTCACCGGCGCCGACATGTCGACCAAGCTGAAACTGCTCGGTGTCGATGTCGGTTCCATCGGCGACGCCCACGGCAATACACCGGGCGCCCGCAGCTATCAGTTCATCGATGAAGCCACGGCGAGCTACCGGCGCCTGGTGGTCGACGAGACGGGTAAACGCGTGCTCGGCGCCGTGTTGGTCGGCGACAACAGCTACTACGACACCTTGCTGCAATACATGCAGAACGGCATCGCCTTACCCGCGGAACCGGCCAGCCTGATCCTGCCGTCGTCGGCCGGTGCCCCGACCCTGGGCCCGGGCGCACTGCCGGAGTCGGCCACCGTTTGCTCGTGCCACAACGTCACCAAGGGCGCGATCTGCTCGGCCATCGACGGCGGTTGCAGCGACCTTGGCTTGCTCAAGACGCAGACCAAGGCCTGTACCGGTTGCGGCGGTTGCGCCGGATTGCTCAAGCAAGTGTTCGAGCACGAGTTGATTGCCCGTGGTGTCAGCGTCGATAAAAGCCTGTGCGAACACTTCGCCTACACCCGTCAGGAGCTCTATGCGCTGGTGCGTGTGGAAGGGGTGATCACCTTCGAAGAACTGCTGGCCAAACACGGTCGCGGCCACACCGGTTGCGATGTGTGCAAACCGGCAGTGGGCTCGATTCTCGCCTCGTGCTGGAACCAGCCGATCATGGACACCTCGCTGGTGCCGTTGCAGGACACCAACGATACGTTCATGGCCAACATGCAGAAAAACGGCACCTACTCGGTCGTGCCGCGGATTCCGGGGGGCGAGATCACTGCCGACAAACTGATCGCCATCGGTGTGGTGGCGAAAAAGTACGACCTCTACACCAAGATCACCGGCGGCCAGCGCATCGACCTGTTCGGCGCGCAACTGCATCAGTTGCCGGAGATCTGGGGCGAGTTGATTGAGGCGGGTTTCGAAACCGGCCACGCCTACGGCAAATCGACCCGCACCGTGAAGTCTTGCGTGGGCAGCACCTGGTGCCGTTACGGCGTGCAGGACAGTGTGCAAATGGCCCTGACCATCGAGGACCGCTACAAGGGTTTGCGCTCGCCGCACAAGCTCAAGTTCGCCGTGTCCGGTTGCACCCGCGAGTGCGCCGAGGCGCAGAGCAAGGACGTGGGCGTGATAGCCACCGAGAAGGGCTGGAACCTCTACATCGCCGGTAACGGCGGCATGCGCCCGCGTCATGCCGAGCTGTTCGCCACCGACCTTGATGATGAAACCCTGATCCGCTACATCGACCGCTTCCTGATGTTCTACATCCGCACCGCCGACAAATTGCAGCGCACCTCGGTCTGGCGCGAAAGCCTGGAAGGGGGCCTGGACTACCTCAAGGACGTGATCATTCACGACAGCCTCGGGCTCGGTGCCGAACTCGAATCGCAGATGCAGCTGGTGGTCGATCGCTATGAATGCGAGTGGGCCAACGCCCTCAAGGACCCGGAAAAACTCAAGCGCTTCCGCACCTTCGTCAACGACAAGCGCCCGGACCCGGACATCCACTTTGTCCAGGAGCGCGGTCAGCGTCGTCCGATCATGGCCGCTGAACTCAACCTTATCCCTGTCACCGAGGAGATTGCCTGATGAGCCCATTCAATACCCAACGCGCCGAGTCCCTGCAGTCCGGGGCCTGGCAATCCGTCTGCAATGAACAAGACCTGGTGAACAACTCCGGCGTCGTGGTGTGGCATGACGGCGCGCAAGTGGCGCTGTTCTATCTGCCATCGGTCGAAGGCCAGACGCTTTACGCCATCGACAATCACGACCCGAAATCGGGGGCGAATGTCATTGGTCGTGGCCTGGTCGGCAGTATCAAGGGGGATTTGGTGGTTGCCGCGCCGATCTACAAACAGCACTTTCGCCTGGAAGACGGTTGCTGCCTGGAAGACCCGCAACAGCAGTTGCGCGTCTGGCCCGTGCGTTTGAATGAGGGGGTCGTGGAGATTGGCGTAGCCTGACGACCGGGTCGTCAAGCTACGCCATGTCCCCTTGAATCAATGGAACGGGAAGATGTAGTTCATCCACGCTGCCATGCGCAACAGGATCTTGCGCATCATGGCGATATGGTGAAAATGCTGGCTGTAGACGGCGGCCTGTCCGTAAGCGCCACCTGGCATCTGTTGAGCGTACTGGGCGTAATCGGGGTCGGTGATTTCAATGATCACCGGCACGCGGCCCGCGGGCGGTGAACCCGTGAAGCCGATGAGCGTGCCCGAAGGCTGGACCTGGCCTTCAGCGATCACGGAAATGACACTTTTGACCTTGCCTTCGAACACCTTGCCGGGAATGCCGTCGAACGCGACTTCAGCCTCGTCGCCTTCGGTCAAACGCAGCAAGCTGTTCTGACGCATCCACGCCGAGAAGTAATGCCCCTCGTCAGGAATGAACACCATGGAAGGGCGCAGCGGCAATCGGGTCGCCATCATGCCCGGACGCAGCGAAACGTGAGTGACGAAACCTTTGCTCGGTGCACGGACCGTGGTGTTCTCGAGTTCGTACTGCGCGTTGTCCAGTTGTGCCTTCAGGTCATCGCTTCGAGCGACGACGGTATCCAGTTCGCGTTGAGTGGCGAAGTTACGCTTGATCAGTTCGCTGATCCGGGCACGGTCGGCCTGCGCGGCAATCAGTTGCGCCTTGAGGGATTTCACCCGGTATTCAAACGGCGCAGGGTCCAGGCGAAACAGAATATCGCCTTTTTCCAGCGACTCGTTGGTCTTGACCGGCACGTCGATCACCTGGCCACTGACCACGGGGATCACTGGGACCGACACGAAATACGATCGGGCCACCTCGGAGTAGGGGTGGTTGTAGTTCATCGTGAAAATCAGCGCGCCGATAATCACGATCCCGCCCAGTACCGCCGTGGGGACCGTCCACTTGTTCAAGGGAATGCGGAAGATTTTGAAGATTGCAACGCAGAGGGCTGCATACGTCAGGATAAGTAAGAGATCCATGGCTTAGATGCCCTCGCCTTTATTGTCCGTCGGCAATGCGGAGTGCGTCGTGCCCGTCGCCGCTTCGAGGCGCTGGACGCGACCTTGCAGTTCCGCGACTTGTTGTTCGAGGTGAATCACATGACTTTTCGGTGTTCCGCCGTCGCCGAAGCCCCAGCCCCGATCTTCCCTGTAAGCCATCGCCCATATCCACAAAAATGGCCACAATGCGTGCAGGGTGAACAAGCTGACCCAGCCAGTGGCGTGGATCGCGTCTTGATGGGGGTGGTTGCGGTGTACGGAAATTTCATAAGGAATGTCGTGAAGGACGATGATTCCGTAGAACAGAACAAGCCCGACAAAAATCAACAGACCCAGTGCAAAGTAATCAAGCATGAATTGGCCCCCTTTGAATCAGCAGATGTGCTCGGCTGAGTGTAGCCGCTCAAACTACACTTGAGCGGGCCAGGACGATACACGCCACTCATGGGCCCTGCAACGGCTAAAAACTGCGAGTAAATGGTTGGAAACAAACCTTCAAGGCGAAGACGCATGCAAAGTCGATCAGAACAAAAAAGGGCACGGGTACTCGATCCCGTGGAGCGCATTACCGAAGTGATTTTCGGCCTGTTGATGGCCATGACTTTTACGGGAACCATCAGCGTGGCAACCGCAGATCAATCGGCAGAACGCACGATGATGATCGCCGCGCTCGGTTGCAATCTGGCCTGGGGGTTGGCGGATGCGGTGATGTATCTGCTGCGGACATTGGTGGAGCGCACGCGCAGGATCAAGTTGTACGTCAGCTTGCGAAACGGTGCGAATTCGGCGAACGGTCAGGCACTGGTTGCACAAGTACTGCCGCTGCATCTCGCGGCGGCGGCCGGCACGGAAGGCCTGGAATTGTTGCGCAGCCGCCTGCTTGAACAGCCTTCGCTGCCCGAGCAGGCGAGCCTCGGCTGGGATGATTTCAAAGGCGCACTTGGGGTTTTTCTGTTGGTCGCCGGCTCGACGTTTCCGCTGGTGGTGCCGTTCATCCTGCTTGACCAGACAGCCCTTGCCATACGCCTGTCCAACCTGATCGGGCTGTTGGTGCTGTTCATCGCCGGCTGGATGCTCGCCAAGTATGCCGGTGCAAAACCATGGCAGGGCGGTGCGGTGATGGCGGTGACGGGCGGGGTGCTGATCGTCGCGATCATTGCGCTTGGCGGGTGAAGACTGAGATCAGGATATACACTGAAGACTCATTCTCATTTACAATGCGCCACCATTTTCGCTGGGCAGCCGGGTATGGATGTTCTCGCCGCGTTACATCACTACCTGGTTGAGCCGGTCACCGAGCAGTTTTTTGGGCTCTTTGATGTGAACGGTCGCCTGTGCCTGGCGTTTCTACTGTCGTCTTACAGTGTCGCCTGGTGTCTGTTCCGCTTCAGGAGCGCACGCGGGCTGACCGACGCGCGCTCATTCTGGCAGTTCATCGGCGGCGGCCGGGTCTATCTGCACCGGTCGGCCCTGCTGGACTATCGCTACTACTTCGTCCTCGCCGTCCTCAAGGTTGCCCTGGTGCTGCCCATCGTCGGCCTGGTCGATCCGTACGTCATGCGTTCTGCGGACTACAGCGCATTTTTCACCCGGTTGTGGGGGGCGCGTACGCAAGTGGGGGACAATCTCACGTTGTCCCTGCTGTTTGGGCTTGGCGTGTTTCTGGTGAAGGATTTCAGCCATTACTGGGGCCATCGTGCCTTTCATTCCCGCTATCTGTGGGCGTTCCATAAAGTCCATCATTCGGCGCCTGTGCTGGTGCCGGCCACCGCCAGCCGAACGCATTTTCTCGAAGAAGTGGTGGAAAAACTCAGCGATACGATTTGCATTGGCGCCTACGCCGGACTGTTCTGGTACGCCTGTGGTGGGGAGATCAGCCGCTACACGCTGTTTGGCGTGACCTACATGGTCTTCATCTTTAATGGACTGGCAGCCAACCTGCGCCACAGCCACGTCTGGTTTTCGTTTGGTCCGTTGATCGAGCGCGTGGTGAGCAGCCCCGCGCAACATCAGATCCACCACAGCAATGCGTCCCGGCACTTCAACAAGAACTTCGGCATTAACCTGTCACTCTGGGACTGGATGTTCGGCACGCTCTATGTCACGCAATCGAAGCCGGAGACGCTGCAATTCGGTACGGGTGACCAGGATGTCGAGCGTTACCTGACGCTTCGCGGCTTGATCCTCACGCCGTTTGTCGATATCGCCCACCAAGTCCTTTCGCGCAAAAGGTCCGCCATCGCAATAATCGACATCGAGCGCAGCCAACGCTGATCCGTATTTTTCCGCGCAATCTGCATCTGTAACGGGTGCAGTCATCGGCCCACAATAAATCCCATTCACGGTATGGGAGGTTGTATGGCGAAGATGACGATTTTTCTGGGCGGTTTTCTGATATTGACCATTTTGATTGGTGCGCTGGCGACGATTCCTCCGGCGTGAGAAACGGATTGGCTGCCAGTTGCCGTGGTAAAACCGCTCAGGTCTCCCTTCATCTTGTACGCACCTGGTGGATAGTCGTGATTTAGACTAAACCGGAGTATCCAGGTGCGGGAGTGACAAGCGTGGCGGGATTTCGATGGACTCGATGATCACGGCAGCAGCGCTGGCGTTGGCGGCGGGTGATCCGCTCGGCGCGCTGGACCGCGTTGCTTTGCGCAATGACGCTCCGGCGCTGGCCTTGCGCGGTATTGCCATGGCGCAACTGGGAGATCTGGAGCGGGCCAGGGCACTGGTGAAAAGTGCGCACCGGGCCTTCGCCCCGAAGGAGGTGTTGTCCCGCGCACGGTGCGTGGTGGCCGAGGCCGAAATCGCCTTGGCTTCGCGGGAACTCGGCTGGCCGGTAAAGGCGCTGGAAGCGGCGCGGGTGACGCTGGAGGCCCACGGTGACCGGCTCAACGCGGCGCATGCGCGGTACCTGCAAATCCGTCGGTTGTTGCTGATCGGGCGACTCGACGAGGTGCAGCAAACACTCTCAGACCTCGACCCCGGCCCATTGCCGCCGGCCTTGCGTGCGATCCATGAACTGGTCGTCGCGGGGATCGCCATTCGGCGTCTGCAATCGAACGCGGCAAAGGAAGCGCTGACCCGGGCCCGACACGCGGCCGAACAGGCGACTATCCCGGCGCTGATGGCCGAGGTCGAACACGCGGCACGTCTGCTCGACACCCCGGCGGCGCGCCTGATTGTTCGAGGCGAAGCGCGGCCGGTGTTGCTGGAGGAGGTCGAGGCCGTGCTCGGTTCGACGGCATTGGTGGTGGATGCGTGCCGATATAGCGTGCGCGGCTGTGGCATGTCGGTCTCCCTCGCCACGCGTCCGGTGCTGTTCATCCTTGCCCGGACATTGGCTGAAGCGTGGCCCGGCGATGTTTCAAGAGAGACACTTATCGCGCGGGCGTTCCGTTTGAAACTCTCCGACGAATCCCATCGCGCACGGCTGCGGGTTGAAATCGGCAGGCTGCGTAAAGCGCTCAAGCCCCTGGCAGAAGTGACCGCCACCCCACGAGGATTTGTCCTGCAATCACAGGCATGCCCGGAGGTGATGGTGCTGGCCCAACCCGTCGAGGAAAAGTTTGCGGCGGTGCTTGCCAGCCTTGCCGACGGTGAGCCGTGGTCGAGTTCCGCGCTGGCGTTGGCCCTGGATGCCAGCCAGCGCACAGTGCAACGGGCACTGGAAGCATTGGCGCAACAAGGCAAGGTGCAATCGCTGGGGCGTGGTCGAGCGCGGCGCTGGATGACGCCGCCTGTGCCCGGTTTCGCGACGACCTTGTTACTCCCGGTTTCGCTGCCCGGTGGCTAGGATCGACGCCACAACCCCTTGTTGAGGAATGCCAGGATGAAACACGCAACTGCTGAAATCATTCGTGAATACGGCCCGTTTGCCGATGTCGACCATGTATGCGGCGTCACGTGGGATGGCGAGAAGGTCTGGTTTGCCTGCAATAGCAAAATCAATGCGCTGGACCCGGACAGTGGCAAGGTGCTGCGCTCGATTGACGTTGCCGCCCATGCCGGCACTGCCTTTGATGGCGAGCACCTGTTCCAGATCGCCGAAGATCGCATCCACAAAATCGATCCCCGGACCGGACATATCCTTTCGACCATTCCCGCCCCCGGTGGTGGCAGCGATTCGGGACTGACCTGGGCCGAAGGCTCGCTGTGGGTGGGGCAGTATCAGGAACGCAAGATTCACCAGATCGACCCCGGAAACGGCAAGATCCTGCGCACCATTGAATCCAACCGCTTTGTCACCGGTGTCACCTTCGTCGAGGGGGCTCTGTGGCACGGCACATGGGAAGGCGACGAGAGCGAACTGCGCCGCGTCGACGCGAAAACCGGTGAGGTCCTTGAAAGCCTCAAGATGCCTGAAGGTGTCGGGGTTTCTGGGTTGGAATTCGATGGTGGCGAGCGGTTTTTCTGCGGTGGCGGCGGCAGCGGAAAGGTGAGGGTGGTGCGCCGGCCTGCGTGAATCACAGGCACCAAACCTTTCGTAGGAGCAAGCTTGCTCGCGATTGCAATGCCACGGCCAACATCAATGTTGGCTGAACTGACGCCATCGCGAGCAGGCTCGCTCCCACAGGGGGTGGCGCATAGTATTTTTCCGTCCTGCCACGTTTTCTCTAGAACATAATCGGTCTAAAACCGCCCTTGGCAATCCGGCTGATTTTGCTAATCTGAATCCTGTAGGTGAAGACGCAGACTGATGCGCAAAAGGATAGCAAGGAAACGTGGGGCGCGTTCCGAAGGGTACACGGTTAGAAAGATCTCCGCGCTGGGATCCAGCCCTTATGCCGTGTGAAGCAGAAGAGCATCTTTACAGTTTCATCACTCTTTTGTGGGAGTCCTGATAAACCTTGTAAGCCGGAGACCAGCACCGGCCACCTACTTTCTTTCATTATCAAAGCCCGCGACATGCGGGCTTTTTCATGCGTGCGATTCAGTCGGATCAGGGCGCGCCGAACAGCATGGTCCAGTAGACGCCTTTGTCGCTGCGCGAGTCTGCGGCGTAAGCGGCACCGACCTGAGTGAATATCGGGTTCATCAGGTTGGCGCAGTGCCCTGGGCTGGCGAGCCAACCGGCCATCGCCTTGCTCGGTGAGCCTTGACCTGCAGCGATGTTTTCACCGATCTGCCGGCCACGGTAACCGGCAGCCCTGGCCCGGTCTGCGGGCATGTCACCATCGGGGTCCCGATGCGCGAAATAGTTATCGTAGGCCATGGCCTTGCTGTGACCTTGGGCGGCGGCACCCAAAGCGGGGTTCCAGCTCAAGGGCCGGGCAGCGGCGAAGCGCTGACGACCGCAAAGGCGCGGTTTTGCACGCGCCGCATTGACCTGCGCGAGCAACGCCTTGCCGGCGCTTCGCGCATCGCCGGTTTGTCCCTCGAGCACGGGCTTGGCAAGCACCACTTGCCATTCACGCCCGGAACGGGTGACGCCGATGTCGGCGTATTGGCTGTCGAGCAGCGCTGCGCAGTGCTCGTCTTGAAGCAGGTCGAATGCGTCCTCGGCATCCTGTGCACCCACCACGCGAATGGAACGCACCGTCACCGCTTGATAGCCGGAAGCCTTCAATCGGTCGCGCAATCCGCCGCCATAACCGATGGGCAATGCCAGGTTCGGCTTGAGTGACAGGGGCGACAAGCGTTGCGCCGGGCGTCGGTCGCAGCGCTGGGGGTGAGCGCGATAGTCGTTGATGGCGTCCACCAGCTGCCTTTGCCCATTGGCATGGGCGGGGCTGGCAAGAACGGGGAGCAAGGCAGACAGGCACAGTGAAGTAAAGCGCAAGGCAACGACAGTTTGGCGCATGGTGCGGACAACTCGAAAGAGATGACGACGATGGGAGTGGGGGAAAGCGCTGGTATGACTGGCGTCTTGGGACAAGGTTCACGGCGGGCGTGAGCCTGTTTGGTGCCGGAACCCAATGTCCGACGAAGGGTAGGCGCTCGCACCAACCGTCCAGCGGGGGCAGCCCCCTCGCCACAGACACTAATGCGTCGTTTCCAACCCTTCACCCAATGCCTTGAAATACTCGGGACTGTCGCTGATCGAGTTGTGCCCCGCGCCTGGAATCACCTGCAGCGACGCCACACCGGGGAGGAAATGGCGATAGAGCCGCTGGGTGCTGGCGCCGGGAATCACTTCGTCATGTTCGGCGGCAATCAGCTTCGTCGGCACGGCGATGTGCGCGGCATAGCGCCAGGATTCGAATCTGTCCTTCAACAGCCAATGTACAGGAAGCCAGCGGAACTGGCGGACTGCGAGTTCTTCCAGACTGTTGTACGGCGTGACCAGTACCAGTTTCGTCGCCGGGCGGGCGCTGGCCAGGCGCACGGCGACCCCCGAACCCAGGCTGCGCCCAACCACCGTGATCTGCGGGTGGTCGGCGTAAACCTTGTCGAACAAGGCCATGGCATCGCGGGCGATGGCTTCTTCGGAGGGAGAACCGCTGCTGCCGCCAAAGCCTCGGTAATGCATGAAATACAAGGCATGGTCCGGGAAGGCTTCGGCGTACCCCGGCAGGCTGCGTGAGACGTCCTCGGCATTGCCACCGAAATAGATCAGCGCTTTCGGGCCATGCTGCGCACGCACCGACACAAGCACCTGCGCGTCGTCGACCGGTAGCGTCAGCAGCGTTGCTGACGATTCAGCGGCCCGGGGTTGCGGGTAGTAGATCAGCGAGCGCTGAAAGACAAACAGCAGAAGGCAGAGCGCCAGATACAGCGCGGCAAGGATGACGACGAGCAACACCAGTTTTCGAGACATTCGGCTAACGTTAGTGGGTGGCATTGACGGCTCCGGGGTGCTGTCAAAGTGTAGCTGGCGGTAAAGGAGGGCACCGATGCCCGCGTGGCTCAATGCGTTGGCGGCCCTGAAGTATGACGAACAGGGAAGAATCGTCGGCGACAGCTACGCTGATGTGGCAAGCATTACGGAATGTCAGGCGCAACAAGTCGAAACCTGGTCGACTGGTGAAGGGCATTTTATGAGCCATTCTGAGGGTTACACCCGTAGAAGACTTCTCACGCTGGCTGCCGGTGCTTCGGCGGTCTTCACGTTCGGTCCGGTCGGTGCACAATCGGCGCCGCCGACGGGAACAGGAGGCAAGACCATGCAGACCCGCGTCATTCCTTCCAGCAATGAGTCATTGCCGATCGTCGGCCTGGGCACCTATCGCGGTTTTGATATGGCGCCCTCGGACCCAGCCTACAAAAACCTGGCCGTCGTGCTCAATGCGTTGTTCGAGAAGGGCGGCAAGGTCATCGACAGCTCACCGATGTACGGTCGCGCCGAACAGACCACCGGTGAGCTGTTGTCGATCCATGAGCCACGCTCGCCAGCGTTTCTGGCGACCAAGGTGTGGACCCGTGGTCGCGAGGAAGGCATTGCGCAGATGGAGCAGTCCTTCAGCCTGTTGCAGACCGACCGTATCGACCTCATGCAGATCCATAACCTGCTGGACTGGCAAATCCATCTGCCGACGTTGCGCCACTGGAAGGAAGCGGGGCGCATCCGTTATATCGGCATCACGCATTACACCGCTTCGGCCTATGAAGAAGTGGAAGCGGTGCTCAAGGCCGAGCCGCTGGACTTCTTGCAGATCAACTATGCGCTGGATGACCGTGGCGTCGAAAAACGCATCCTGCCGCTGTGTCGCGACCGAGGCGTGGCGGTGATTTGCAATCGCCCGTTTGGGGGTGGCGGCTTGATTGATCGGCTTCAGGGCAAACCACTGCCAGGTTGGGCCGCGCAGGTCGGGGTCAAGAGTTGGCCGCAACTGGCGCTCAAATTCCTGTTGTCCCATTCTGCGGTGACTTGTGTCATTCCCGGTACCGGCAACCCGCGCTACATGGCGGAAAACGCTGGCGCCGGCTTCGGCCCGATGCTCACCGACGCCCAGCGTCAGCAGCTGATTGCGTTGGTGAGCTAGTCGCCAACGGGCCGTGAAAGCTCTCCTATACTGTTCCGCGTCCACGTCTGGGCATCGCAAATGCGGTGCCGATGGCGTCCCTGTCCATCACTGCAAGGAGATCGAACATGGCAATTCGTATTGGCGACGAAGCACCGGATTTCACCGCTGACACCACCGAGGGCAGCATCAACTTTCATCAATGGATCGGCGACGGCTGGGCGATTCTGTTTTCCCATCCCAAGGATTTCACTCCGGTTTGTACGACTGAGCTGGGCTACCTGGCCAAACTCAAACCGGAGTTCGACAAGCGCAACACCAAGGTTATCGGGCTGAGCATCGACCCGGTCAGCGACCATAACCGCTGGGTGGGTGATATCGCCGAGACCCAGGGCACGGCGGTTAACTATCCACTCATCGGCGACGAAAACCTGGTGGTGGCCAAGCTCTACGACATGATCCACCCCAACGCCAGCGGCGGCTCGCGCACGGCGGTGGACAACGCCACGGTGCGTTCGGTGTTCATTGTCGGCCCGGACAAAAAGGTCAAGGCGATGCTGATCTACCCCATGAGTGCCGGGCGCAATTTCGATGAAGTGCTGCGGTTGCTCGATTCGCTGCAACTCAATGCCAAGCACACTGTGGCGACGCCGGTGAACTGGCGTCCGGGCGAAGATGTGATCATTCCGACGTCGGTGTCTGACGAGGATGCGAAGAAGAAGTATCCGGATGGATTCAAGACCCTGAAACCGTATTTGCGGACTGTGGCTCAGCCAAAATAGTTTTCGGCAATGTAACCGCCATCGCCAGCAAGCCGGCTCCTACAGGTTTTGTGAACACTTGTAGGAGCCGGCTTGCTGGCGATGAGGCCGGCCGGTCCTGCCGACCTGAAACTTCGATTCAAACCAGATACTTTTTAAACCATCCTACCGTCCGCTCCCACGCCAGTTTCGCCGCCGCCTCGTCATAACGCGGCGTGGAGTCGTTGTGAAAGCCATGGTTGCAGCCAGGGTAGATTAACGCCTCATAGGTCTTGCCCCCTGCCTTCAACGCCTTCTCATAGGCCGGCCAACCTTCGTTGATGCGTGTATCTAGCTCGCCGTAGTGCAGCATCACCGGGGCCTTGATCCGGGGCACTTCTTCGGCGGTTGGCTGGCGACCGTAGAACGATACGGCAGCGTCCAGTTCCGGGTAGGCCACCGCAGCTGCGTTGGCAACGCCACCGCCGTAGCAGAATCCGGTGATTCCGGTTTTTCCAGTGGCGGCCGGGTGTTTCATCATCCACTCGACGGCGGCGAAGAAGTCGTTCATGAGTTTTTCAGGGTCGACCGTCGCTTGAAGTTCACGACCTTTGTCGTCGTTGCCGGGATAGCCGCCGACCGAACTCAGGCCATCCGGGGCGAGGGCGATGAACCCCGCCTTGGCCACACGCCGGGCGACGTCTTCGATGTACGGGTTGAGCCCGCGGTTTTCATGCACGACCACCACCGCCGGAACCTTGCCGGTGGCCTTGGCCGGGCGCACCAGATAAGCCCGCACCTCGCCATGACCCTTGGGCGAAGGGTAGGTGACGTATTCGGCAATGATGTCCGGGTCGGTGAACGCGATTTGCTCGGCCAGTGCATAGTTGGGGCTCAACGCCGCGAGCAGGGCGCTGGCGGTCAATCCGCCGAGGGTGAACAACGCCGCACGATCAAGAAACTCCCGGCGATTGATCTTGCCGTGGGCGTAGTAGTCGTACAGCTCCAGCAGTTCGGGGGCGAAGTCTTTGGCGGTGAGGCGGGTCATGGCGGGAGTTCCTCTCGGGCTGGTTGAACACAAACCCTGTAGGAGCGAACCTGCTCGCGATAGCGGTGTGTCAGACAAGGGGTTATTGCCTGTGCCGCCGCTATCGCGAGCAGGCTCGCTCCTACAGGGTCGGTTGCGAATAGGTTATTTCACGCACTGCGCTCCGGCCTTCGCCACCTGCGCATCCTGCTCGGCCTTGACGCCGGACACGCCGACCGCGCCAATCACCTGGCCGTCGAAAACGATCGGCACGCCGCCCTCCAGCGAAGTCAGCAACGGGGCTGACAAGAATGCGTGGCGTCCACCATTGACCATGTCCTCATAAAACTTGGATTCGCGTCGACCCAACGCCGAGGTGCGCGCCTTTTCGGTGGCGATGTAGGCGCTGCCCGGGGCGCAGCCGTCGAGGCGTTCGAGGGCGAGCGGGTGACCGCCGTCATCGACGACCACGATGGTCACCGCCCATTGATTGCTTTGCGCTTCGGTACGGGCGGCGGCGAGGATTTGGCTGACTTCGGTCTGGCTGAGGACGGCTTTACGGTTCATGGACATCTCCAGGATTCGGTTAAGGCAGGGCGGCTTCGACCAGTTCGATCCAGTGCCGGACCGGGGTTCGGCCAGCGCCGTCGAGGTGCGACTGGCAGCCGATATTGGCCGTGACGATGACCTCGGGGTGGCCGCTTTCCAGGGCGTTGAGCTTGTTATCGCGCAGTTGCCGGGACAGCGCCGGCTGGGTCAGCGAATAGGTGCCCGCCGAGCCGCAGCACAGGTGGCCGTCGGGAACGCTGGTCAGGTTGAAACCCAGTTGCATCAGCAAGGCCTCCACCGCGCCACCGAGTTTCTGCCCGTGCTGCAAGGTGCAAGGGCAGTGGAACGCCAAACGCTGCGAAGCGTGGATGCCGAGCTGCTCCAGCGGCTCGTTGCGCAGCACTTCCACCAGGTCCAGGGCCAGTGCGCTGACCTTTTTCGCCTTGTCGGCATAGACCGGGTCGCTGGCGAGCAGATGCCCGTAATCCTTGATGAAGGCGCCACAGCCGCTGGCGGTTTGCACAATCGCCTCGGCACCTTTTTCGATACTCGGCCACCAGGCGTCGATGTTGCGCCGGGCACGGTCGAGACCGGCGGCCTGGGCGTCGAGGTGATAATCCACAGCGCCACAACAACGGGCCTCGCGGCTGCTGATGACGCTGATCCCCAATCGATCCAGCACCCGCGCCGCCGCCGCATTGGTATTGGGCGACAGACTGGGCTGTACGCAACCTTCGAGCATCAGCACCTGACGATCGCGATGGGTGCGGGGACGCGGCTTGGCAGGCGTTGCATGGCGCGGCAATTTGCTTTGCAGGGCATCGGGCAGCAGCGCCCGGAATACCTGACCACTGTTGACCAGGCCCTTGAACAACTCCGGATGAGGAACGATCCGGCGCAAACCCTCACGCAACAGGCGTTGACCGAGCGGGCGCGGCACTGCCGCATCGACCACCGCCCGGCCGATGTCCAGCAGGTTGTGGTAATCCACGCCCGAAGGGCAGGTGGTTTCGCAGTTGCGGCACGACAGGCAGCGGTCAAGATGCTGCTGAGTCTTTTGCGTGACCTCGTTGCCTTCCAGCACTTGCTTGATCAGGTAAATCCGCCCCCGTGGTCCGTCCAGTTCATCGCCGAGCAATTGATAGGTCGGGCACGTGGCATTGCAGAATCCGCAGTGCACGCAGGTGCGCAGAATGCTTTCGGCTTCTGCGGCACGGGGCAGCTCGCGGGCGCGCTCACTCAATGTCGTCTGCATGGTTCAAAGCTCCGCGTACAGGCGTCCGGGGTTGAATATGCCCTGGGGGTCGAGTTGTTGCTTCAGGCTGCGGTGGTAGCGCATCAGCGCCCGGGGCAGCGGCTGGAACGGGGTGTCGGTCAGGCCATGGCTGAAGCAGGTGACGTGGCCGCCGACCTCCTCGACGACCTTGCGGATGAACGTCGCTTCGGCATCGGATTTCAACCAGCGCTGGGCGCCGCCCCAGTCGATCAACTGGCGGCCGGGCAACGACAAACGCGGTGTGTTGTTTGGCACGGACAGACGCCAAAGCGGCTGATCCTCATCGAAGAAACTCAGGCGATGTTCGTTGAGATCGTCCCAATACATGCCGTCCAGCCGCTCACCGCCCAAACGCTCATGGGCTGCCGCCACCGACCCTTCGCCACCTTCAAGGCGCAAGTGCAAGCGTTCGCCATCATGGCAGGCCGCGCTGATCGGCAACGGTTGCTGGCCCCATTCAGCCAACTGGCGCAGGGCGTGTTCGCTGTCCATGTCGAGGCTGATACTCAAGGTCTGCCGAGGTTTTGGCAGCACCTTCAAAGAGACTTCGGTGATCACCCCCAGGCAGCCGAAACTGCCGGCCATCAGGCGCGACAGGTCGTAGCCGGCGACGTTTTTCATCACCTCGCCGCCAAAGCGTAACAGCTTGCCCTGACCGGTGATGACCCGTGTGCCGAGGACGAAGTCGCGCACCGAGCCGGACCACGGCCGCCGTGGTCCCGACAGTCCGCAGGCAATCATGCCGCCGACGGTCGCGCGTTCACCGAAGGACGGTGGTTCGCAGGGCAGCATCTGTTGGGCGGCGTCCAGCACCTCAGCCAGTTCCGACAACAGCGTGCCGCAGCGGGCGGTGATCACCAGTTCGGTCGGGTCGTAGCTGACGATGCCCCGGTGTGAACGGGTGTCGAGGATTTCTCCCGCCAGGGTGCGCCCCAGGAAAGCCTTGCTGTCGGAACCCTGGATGCGCAAGGGCGTGGCGTTGTCCAGCGCCTGATTGACCTGCTTGAGCAACAGGGCGCTGTCATCGAAATCGTCCGGGCTGCGCATCAGAAACGCTCCAGCTCAGGGAAGGGCAATTGACCGCCGTGCACGTGCAGGGCACCAAACTCGGCGCATCGGTGCAGGGTCGGAATGTTTTTGCCGGGGTTGAGCAGACCGCCCGGATCAAACGCGGCTTTGACCGCATGGAACACCGTCAACTCGTCGCTGTTGAACTGCGCGCACATCTGATTGATCTTCTCGCGCCCCACGCCATGCTCACCGGTGATGCTACCGCCGACCTTCACGCACAACTCCAGAATTTTGCCGCCGAGGGTTTCGGCACGCTCCAGTTCGCCCGGTTGGTTGGCGTCGAACAGAATCAAGGGGTGCATGTTGCCGTCGCCGGCATGGAACACGTTGGCCACGCGCAGGCCATATTCGTTCGACAGTTCGGCGATGGCATGCAGAACGCCTGGCAGTTCGCGGCGGGGGATGGTGCCGTCCATGCAGTAATAGTCCGGCGAGAGACGGCCGACGGCCGGGAAGGCATTTTTGCGCCCGGCCCAGAACCGCACGCGTTCGGCTTCATCTTTGGCCTGGCGCAACTCGGTCGCGCCGGCCTGAAGCAGCACCGCGCGCACGCGCTCGCAGTCATCCGCGACGTCGGCCTCAACACCGTCGAGTTCACACAGCAAAATGGCTTCGGCGTCGACCGGATAGCCGGCGTGGATGAAATCTTCGGCGGCACGAATGGCCAGGTTGTCCATCATTTCCAGGCCACCGGGAATGATCCCGGCAGCAATGATATCGCCGACGGCGCGCCCGGCCTTTTCCACGGAGTCGAACGCCGCCAGCAGCACTTTGGCGGTCTGCGGTTTGGGCAAAAGTTTGACCGTGACTTCGGTGATCACCCCGAGCATGCCCTCGGAGCCAGTGAACAATGCAAGCAGGTCAAACCCCGGCGAATCCAGGGCATTGGAGCCCAGGCTCAGGTGTTCGCCATCGACGGTAAGAATGTCGACTTTCAATACGTTGTGTACGGTCAGGCCGTACTTCAGGCAATGCACGCCACCGGCGTTTTCCGCGACGTTGCCGCCGATGGAACAAGCGATCTGCGAAGAAGGGTCCGGCGCGTAATACAAGCCGAACGGCGCCGCGGCCTGGGAAATCGCCAGGTTGCGTACACCCGGCTGAACCCGCGCCGTGCGGGCGGCGGGATCGATGTGCAGGATGTTGTTGAAGCGCGCCATCACCAGCAACACGCCTTTTTCCAGTGGCAATGCACCACCGGACAACCCCGTGCCGGCGCCCCGGGCAACCACCGGCACACGCATTTCATGACAGATACGCAGCACGCCCTGAACCTGGGCAATGTCCCGTGGCAGCACCACCAGCATGGGCGTGGTGCGGTAAGCGGACAGTCCGTCGCATTCGTACGGCTTGAGCTCTTCCTTCTGATGCAGGACTTCAAGGTCGGGCCACTGCGTGCGCAAGGCCTGTAACAGCAGGTTTTTGTCGACGTTCGGCAGTGCGCCGTCAACGCGTTCATCGTAGAGAATGTTCATCGGTTCACGACACTCGCAGGATGCCACTGACGTTAATGATTGGCCCGGAACGGTCCACTGTCCATGGGTTGTTTGTCCGCAGGATCGGTCTGTCTGCTCAATCTGTTTTGCAACAGAACACCAACGCCCGGGCGGTATGCCCGAGCGTGGAAAGAGGTGTGCACGGGAACCGCTTAATGACCGCCCACCACCATGTGGCTGAACGGCGCGACGTAGGCCTGCAATGTCACCAGCCCACCGACCAGAATCGCCAGCACGATGGAATGGAAGAACACGTAGCGCAGGATTTCCCCTTCATGGCCGTACCAGCGGGTAGCGGTGGAGGCGACCACGATCGACTGGGCGTCGACCATTTTGCCCATGACCCCGCCGGAACTGTTGGCGGCGGCCATCAACACCGGGCTGATCCCCAGTTGCTCCGAGGTCACCCGCTGCAAACCGCCGAACAGCACGTTTGAAGCGGTGTCCGAACCGGTCAGGGCCACGCCGAGCCAGCCGAGGAGGGTGCCGAACATGGGGTAGAAAATGCCCGTCGCGGCAAACGCCAGGCCCATCGTCGCATCAAGCCCCGAATAGCGGGTGAGGAACCCGAGGGCCAGCATCGCCACAATGGTGATCAGCGAAAAACGCACCACCCAGAGCGTTCGCAGGTATTGGTGAATCAGTTGCGGGATGGAGTAGCCCATCAGCAACCCGCCAACAATCGCCGCCAGCAGGATGCCGCTGCCGGTTGCGGTGAACCAGGTGAACTTGTAGATCGCTTCCTCGGTTTTCGCTGTCGGCACCACGGGTGGGACTTTTTCGATTTGCTGGTGAATGGTGGTGAACGTCAGGATCGGCGCAAAGACCGGATTGGCCTCGCGCATCGGCTTGCCCTGCGGGTCGAGCTTGGCGGCGCTGGTTTGCGGATCAATGGCCGGACGGGTGTCGAAGGTGTTCTTGAAGCCTTGGGTGCCCCAGATGAACACGAAAATCGTGAGGATGATCCACGGCATCCAGGCACGCATCACCGCCGGTTTTACATCACTGGCGAAGGCTGCACTGGGTACAGGCTTTTCATCGTGCTCCACATCGATTTTCGAGTCGTCGTGTCGCCCGGTCAGCGCGGCGGAAGTGTGTACCGTGGCCGGTTTCCAGACTTTCAGGAAACCGGTCAGACAGGCCATGGAAATCAGCGCGGCAATCACGTCCACCAGCATCGGCCCGTGATAGTTGGACACGAGGAACTGCGGAATCGCAAAGCTGACGCCGGCCACTAGGATCGCGGGCCAGATCTCCAGCATCTTGCGCCAACCGGCAAAGGCCCAGATCAGCCAGAACGGCACCAGCACCGAGAAGAACGGCAACTGCCGACCAACCATCATCGACAGCTCCATTTCATCCAGCCCGGTGACCTTGGCCAACGTGATGATCGGTGTACCCAGGGCGCCGAATGCCACTGGCGCGGTGTTGGCGATCAGCGCCAGGCCGGAGGCAGCCAACGGCGAGAAGCCCAGGCCGATCAATATCGCGCCGGTCACTGCCACTGGCGTGCCGAAACCCGCCGCGCCTTCAAAAAAGGCGCCGAAGCAGAAGGCGATCAGCAGCAATTGCAGGCGGCGGTCGTCAGTGATGCGTGCCAGGGAATCCTGCAGCACCTTGAACGAACCGTTCTCGGTGGTCAGCCGGTGCAGGAAAATGATGTTCAACACAATCCAGCCAATCGGCAGCAAGCCATTGGCCGCACCGTACAGTGCCGCCGACCCTGCCATGTTGGCCGGCATGCCGAAGGCGAAAATCGCAATCAGCAAGGCTGACCCCAGGGCAAGCAACGCCGCCAGGTGAGCCTTGACGTGGAAAAACGCCAGCGATGCCAGCATCACCACCACCGGGACGGCGGCCATGAGGGTTGAAAGCACCGGGCTGTTGAACGGATCGTAGATTTGCTGCCAAACCATGTTCCACCTCTGCTTTTTATTGTTGGACGTGCAGACCCCCCAGGGGGCGGTGGCTTGAAGTATAGGTGGCATTGCGCGGCTGTCAGGCAAGGCCTCTGGTCTCGCCAATCGGCGCTTTGCAACAGGCTGAACTAGCATGGCCAGAAGGGTTCTGAATTCAGCCTGAGGAGGAATGCAGCCATGACCGAGCGCCATCTGGAACACAAGGAAACGCTGTCGAACGGATGCAGCATCAAAGTCAAAGCCGAGATACTGAAAGACGGTTCGCTGGGGATGTTCATCGGCGTTTATCGGCCGGATGGCACCGCCATCGACGAGAACCACGATCCCAAGCCGCACATGCTGGACATGGAGGCGGCAATGGATTGGGGCATCGATATCGCGAAGGGCATCGGCAATAGCCAGCGAACGCTATAAGCGTCGTCACACGTGTTTTTCTGCCGTACCGCCTGAAGAATGAATCGTTCTCGAGTTGTGCGGCGATGCCGAATACAGTTTGGGCCTCGAACAGTTGCTCAAAAGTATTGATCGGCAAGGATAGGCAGCCTCCAGAGCGACTACTTTGCTGAATGGGTGAGGTGCGGCACCTATACTCAGATGAAGGCCTTTTGAGCGTCGGGCATGTCGTTCGGCGCAGACTTTAGAGAACCGCGATCTTGAACCTGCGTTCGCTGATCGTTGTCGTGCTACTGGTGTTGGCGGGATGCGCCACGCCGGAGCGCGCGCCGGTACAAGTGGCGCCGGTCTTCGTCTCCCCCAGCACCTGGCAACAGGTGGACCGAGAGATCGTCGAGGCGTCGAAGTCAGCGACCGAGCAGACCAAGATCTACGCCCACGGTGCCATGGATTACTGGCGCACGCGGGTCTATCAACTGACTGAAGAGAACTTCATTCCCTGGTTCAGCAGTTACTGGACCCAGGAATGGATCTCGATGAAAGTCAGTTGGTACACCCTCAGCGCCCAGGGTGAGCAGGATGCGTCGGCCAAACGGTTGGCGGCCTATCTGCTGGAGGCGTATCAGGAAAAAGTCCTGGCCCCGGTGGCGGTCGAGATTGATCCCGATGCGATTCTTGGCAATGCAGCGGCGTTCTACGTGGACATTCTCAAGGAAGAATTGCAGAAGATTTCCAAGCGCCACGGCGTGCCGATGGCCCAATTGAATGGCCGAATCCAGAAAATCCCCGCCATTGCCCTCGGGCCGCCACCGGCGCGCAACGCCTCGCTGTACCAGGTGATGCGCGCCGAACCCTTGAACACGCTGCCGGCTTATGCGGCGCTGATCGATAAGATCCACAAGGCCGGAGGGAACAAGGGTGTCGATTCGACCGATACCGCCATGGCCCCCGTCGCCAAGCGCGCCAGCCAGCAGATAGAGGCGGAGATGGCCCCGCGGGGAGCCGCCAGTGCGGTGGCCGCCGCGGCCGGGAAACTTGCCGGTGGCTTGATCACCGTCGGCGTGGCGGGCATTCGCGCAATCATACGGGCCAACGACCGGCCCGACAGCGAGGCGCTGATCCGTAGCAGCCTGGGCAACACCTTCGACAAGGCCTGGAGAAAGCTGCTGCAGAACCCGACCAGCGGCGTGATGGCCGGGACACTGTACCTGGCGGCGCAAATCGAAGGCAGCCTGGGGGATAGCGTGCAACCGTCGGTCGGGTTGAGTGCCGGCACTGTCGATTGGAGCCCGACGCCAGCGACTACCCAACAGAACACCCCATGACCGAAGGAGAACACTCATGTCTTACGTTGATGGATTTATCGCTGCAGTACCCACCGCCCAGCGCGAGCAATACCTGAAACACGCCGAAATCGCCGCTGCCATCTTCAAGGAAAACGGCGCCCTGAGCGTGGTCGAATGCTGGGGCGACGATGTGCCACAAGGCAAAGTGACGTCGTACCCGATGGCGGTCAAACTCAAGGAAGACGAAACCGTCGCCATGGGCTGGATCATCTGGCCGGACAAGGCGACCCTCAATGCCGGCATGGACAAAATGATGCAGGATTCGCGCATGCAGCCGGACGTCAATCCCATGCCGTTTGATGGTCAACGCATGGTGTACGGCGGGTTTGAAATACTCCTAAAAGCCTGACGCGAGCCACAGGGTCACTCCGCTGCCGGGGTGATCCTGCAACTTTTGCGCTGACGGATTTCGTCGTCCGTCGGCCGTTCGCGAATGAACTCGAAACGTGGCTCGCCTTCGCTGTAATGCACCAGCCAGCCCCATTCCAGCTTGAGCTCATCCTGGCCGGGCGCGGGCGGCGAGGCCCACCATGGCTCTGTGCTGATGATCTGTCGCATGGCCCCCTCCGCGTGATTCGCTTGCTAGAACTATAACGCGCATGCGGCGAGGTGCCAGAAACCCGCTGGCCGGTTGTAAACTCAAGCCATTCCCGCAAGAGATGCCCGGCATGAATGACGAATCCCGCGAGCCGTTCAAGCGGCTGTTCTTTGCCCTCGATTGCCCACCGACGCAGCGCAAGGCCATTGCTCGATGGCGCAGCGCCCTGCAACTGAGGAGCGGGCGGCCGGTGCCGGCGGAAAACTTTCACCTGACGTTGAAGTTTCTCGGTTCGATCGTCGCGGCGCAGGTGGCCGATATTTGCGAGGCGGCGGCGTCGGTGCGCACGTCGGCCGAGTGCTTGACCGTGACGCTTGATCGACTGGATGCCTGGCGCAGGGCAGGGGTGCTGGTATTGGCGCCGGAGCAAGCGCCCCCGGCGTTGTTGCGTCTGGTGTATGACCTGGAACAGGCCTTGTTGCCGTTTGCCCTGGAGGATGCGCCTCGTGAGTTTCGCCCGCACCTGACCTTGGCCCGTGACTTTCGCGCGCCGGTACCCGAGTCCGCCACGGCACCGGAATTTTTCCTGCGTGCCGATCGGTTCACACTGTTCGAATCGCACAAGGGCCGCTATCGGGCGCTGGCCGAATGGCCGCTGGGGACGGCGTAATCCAACACAAAAAAAGGCGCCCGAGGGCGCCGAAATTCACCTAAACCGAGGGAGCCAGGTGAGTGATGCAGCGGTGGTAAGGCGCTGCATGAAAGTCCTCTGGCAGGAAGCGGTGGTTATTTACCCAGCTTCACCTTGGTCCAACCCCGGGTCATGACCCGCTGCACGCCAATCGGCATGTCCGGAATCGCATACAAGGTCGCCATCACTTCCTGGGACGGATACGAACCCGGCTCGTTGCGAATCGCTTCATCCACCAACGGCGTCGCCGCCAGGTTGGCGTTGCTGTAGCCGATGTTGTTGGTGATCTCGGCGATGATGTCCGGGCGCATCAGGAAGTCCATGAACAGGTAAGCCTCCTCGACATTCGCTGCATCACGCGGGATGGCGACCATGTCGTAGAAACTGCCGGCCCCTTCTTTCGGGATGCTGTACTCGATCTTCACCTTGTCGCCGGCTTCCTGGGCGCGGGCCTTGGCCTGCAACACGTCGCCGGAGTAACCGACGGCCACGCAGATGTTGCCGTTGGCCAGGTCAGAGATGTACTTCGACGAATGGAAGTAGGCCACCGACGGGCGGATCTTCATGAACAGCGCTTCGGCTTCGGCGATGTGCGCCTTGTTCTGATCGTTCGCCGGGTAACCCAGGTAGTGCAGGGCGGCCGGGATCATTTCGGTGGGCGAATCGAGGAAGCTGATGCCGCAGGCTTTCAGTTTTTCCGCGTTTTCCGGTTTGAACAGCAAGTCCCAGGAGTTGGTCGGGGCGTTGGCACCGAGCACTTCCTTGACCTTTTCCGGGTTGAACCCGATGCCGATCGAGCCCCACATGTACGGAAAGGCGTGGGCGTTATCCGGGTCGCTGGCAGAGGCGTTTTTCAGCAGGACCGGATTGAGGTTCTTCCAGTTCGGCAGCTTTGATTTGTCCAGTTCCTGATAAACACCGGCCTTGACCTGCTTGGCCAGGAAACTGTTGGACGGCACGACGATGTCGTAGCCGGATTTGCCCGCCAGCAGGCGTGCTTCAAGGGTTTCGTTACTGTCGAACACATCGTAGGTCACGCGGATACCGGTCTCGTCTTCGAACTTCTTGACGGTGTCCGGGGCAATGTAATCCGACCAGTTGTAGACGCGCAGAACCTTGTCATTGGCCTGGGCGCCGGTGGCAATCACGCCCAATAAGGACAGTGTCAGCAGAGTCCTGCCAAACATTTTCATCGGTACAACTCCATTTCTTTTTATACAAAACACAATGCAGTATCACAGCGAATCTGTGGCGAGGGAGCTTGCTCCCGCTGGACTGCGCAGCAGTCCCATCTAATGGGGTCGCTTCGCGACCCAGCGGGAGCAAGCTCCCTCGCCACAAAGAGCAAATCACGGAGCTTTAGGCGATAGCTTCCAGCATTTTCTTTTCAGGTTGCTGCCACGATTCGCTGGCCGTCTGGTCCATCGCTTCCTGGATCGCGCGTTTACGGCTGGCTTCGGCACGGCGGCTGAAGTACCAGACCATGAAGGTCACGATCGAAACCGCCAACAGGATCAGGCTGGCCACGGCGTTGATCTCGGGTTTCACACCCAGCCGCACCGCCGAGAACACTTCCATCGGCAGGGTCGTGGAACCCGGACCCGACACGAAGCTCGCCAGCACCAGGTCATCCAGCGACAGGGCGAAGGACATCATGCCGCCGGCCGCCAGTGACGGCGCGATCATCGGAATGGTGATCAGGAAAAACACCTTGAACGGCTTCGCACCGAGGTCCATGGCCGCTTCTTCGATGGACAGGTCCAGCTCGCGAAGGCGGGCGGAGACGACCACCGCCACATAGGCGGCACAAAACGTGGTGTGGGCGATCCAGATCGTGACGATGCCACGCTCCATCGGCCAGCCGATCAACTGCGCCATGGCCACGAACAGCAGCAACAGCGACAGACCGGTGATCACTTCAGGCATCACCAACGGCGCGGTGACCAGACCACCGAACAGCGTGCGCCCCTTGAAACGCGTTACGCGTGTCAGCACAAACGCGGCCAAAGTACCCAGCGCGACCGCTGCAATCGCTGTGTAGCAGGCGATTTCCAGCGAGCGCAAAACCGAGCCCATCAACTGGCTGTTGTCGAGCAAGCCGGCGTACCACTTGATCGACCAGCCGCCCCACACCGTCACCAGCTTGGAGGCGTTGAACGAGTAGATCACCAGAATCAGCATCGGCAGGTAGATAAACGACAGGCCGAAAATCAGCATGAACTTTGAAAATCCGAAGCGTTTCATCCCCGTGCCTCCATCTCTTTGGCCTGGCTGCGGTTAAACAGCAGAATCGGCACAATCAGGATCAACAGCATCACCACCGCCAGGGCAGACGCCACCGGCCAGTCGCGGTTATTGAAGAACTCTTGCCACAGCACTCGGCCGATCATCAGGGTTTCCGGGCCACCCAGCAGTTCCGGAATCACGAACTCGCCGACCACCGGAATGAACACCAGCATGCAACCGGCGATGATGCCGTTCTTGGCCAGCGGCACGGTGATTTTCCAGAAGCTGTTGAAGGTGCTCGAACCCAGGTCCGACGCGGCTTCCAGCAGGCTCTGGTCGTGTTTGACCAGGTTGGCGTAGAGCGGCAGGATCATGAACGGCAGATACGCATACACCACGCCGATATACACGGCGGTATTGGTGTTGAGGATCTCGATCGGGTGCGAGGTCAGCCCGGTCCACATCAGGAAACCGTTGAGCAAACCGTTGTTGCTGAGGATGCCCATCCACGCGTAAACGCGGATCAGGATCGCGGTCCAGGTCGGCATCATGATCAGCAGCATCAAGACGTTTTGCGCTTCCTTGCTCGCCTTGGTAATGGCGTAGGCCATCGGGAAGCCGATCACCAGGCACATCAGCGTGCTGTAGAGCGCGACCTTCAACGAACCGAGATAAGCGGAGAGGTACAGCTCATCTTCGCCCAGCAAGGTGTAGTTGCCGATGTTCAGCAGCAGGTTGAATTTCTGCTCGGCGTAGGTGTAGATCTCAGAGTAGGGCGGAATGGCCAGCGCGGCTTCCGAGAAGCTGATCTTCATTACCAGGAAGAACGGCAGCAGGAAGAACAGGCACAGCCACAGGAACGGAATGCCGATGACCAGTTTTCGCCCACTGGGCACCAGGCGCAGGAATTGCTGATTGAAGGTTCTCATGCGCGCAGTACCACGCCGCTGTCGTCTTCCCACCACACGTAGACCTGATCGTCCCAGGTCGGACGGGCGCCACGGCGTTCGGCGTTGGCCATGAACGACTGCACGACTTTGCCGCCCGGCAGCTCGACGTAGAACACCGAATGTCCGCCGAGGTAGGCGATGTCATGCACTTTGCCGCTGGACCAGTTGTAACGGGTATCAGGCTTGGTGGTGCTGACCAGCAGTTTTTCCGGGCGGATCGCGTAGGTGATCGACTTGTCCTGCACCGAGGTACTGACGCCGTGACCGACGTAGATCTTCTGCTCCAGGTCGGGGCTGTGGATGATCGCGTGACCTTCCAGGTCTTCGATCACGGTGCCGTCGAAGGCGTTCACGTTGCCGATGAATTCGCAGACCATGCGGCTGACCGGCGCCTCATAAATGTCCACCGGGCTGCCGATCTGGGCGATCCAGCCCAGGTGCATGATCGCAATGCGCTCGGCCATGGTCATGGCCTCTTCCTGGTCGTGGGTCACCATCACGCAGGTCACGCCGACGCGTTCGATGATTTCCACCAGTTCCAGCTGCATTTGTGAACGCAGCTTTTTATCCAGTGCACCCATCGGTTCGTCGAGCAACAGCAGCTTCGGGCGCTTGGCCAGGGAACGGGCCAGGGCCACGCGCTGACGCTGACCGCCAGACAGTTGATGGGGTTTGCGTTTGGCGTATTGGGTCATGTGCACCAGGCGCAGCATCTCTTCAACGCGGGCGTCGATTTCACTGGCGGGCAAACGGTCCTGCTTGAGGCCGAAGGCGATGTTCTGTGCCACCGTCATGTGCGGGAACAGGGCGTAGGACTGGAACATCATGTTGATCGGCCGCTCGTACGGCGGCATGTCGGTGATGTCGACACCGTCGAGCAGAATCCGGCCTTCAGTCGGGCGCTCGAAACCGGCGAGCATGCGCAGCAGAGTCGATTTACCCGAACCGGAGCCGCCGAGCAGGGCGAAGATTTCGCCCTGATGGATCTCCAGGGACACATCGTCCACTGCGATGGTCTCGTCGAATTTCTTGGTGACGCGATCGACTTTCACCAACACCTTTTTCGGTGCCTGGTGACCTTCAAGAGCCTTCCTGTAGATGCTGGAGGCGTTTGCCATGTGAAACTCCCAACAGGTTTCAGTCGCCGGGCCAACGCGGCCCTGCTTAATAGTGGATTGCAAACCCTGCCGGTCGCGGTCCCTTGTAGGAGCTGGCTTGCCAGCGATGGCGGCCTGACAGTCAACACTGATGTCGACTGTCCGGGCCTCATCGCTGGCAAGCCAGCTCCTACAGGGTGACGCACCCACCGGGTTAATTCGGCGCCGCCATCCTGGCTGCCTGGTAGTACTTGTTGTTATCGCAGTGTGTTGCTGACGCGAGCGAGGCACGCAAAAGCGCCTGCCCGCTCGCGCTGGGCAGTTAATCGTTTAGTTTGGGTTTAGGCCGTCAGCTCGAGTGGCGCAGCGCCGCCCGTTGTCGGCACGCATCACCGAACGCCTGGAAAATCCTCAAATAAGGAGGGTTGTCCAGCACCTGCCATTCCGGGTGCCATTGCACGCCGAGGGCAAACGCTTTGCTGTGTTCGGCGGAGATCGCCTCGATCAAGCCATCGGGGGCGACGGCTTCGGCGCGCAGGCCGGGAGCGAGTCGGTCGATGCCCTGACTGTGAATCGAATTGACCTGGAACACCGTCGGCAGATCCAGCGCTTCGAACACGCCACCGGGCTGCACGTTCACCGCATGGGCGGGAGCGTATTGCACGGCCAGGTCCGGATGGTTGGCTTCGCGATGATCGAGCATGCCAGGAAGCTCATGGACCTTCTGATGCAGGCTGCCACCAAACGCCACGTTCATTTCCTGGAAACCACGGCAGATGCCGAGGACCGGAATGCCGGCAGCGATGGCTGCGCGGATCAGGGGCAGGGTGGTGCGGTCCCGTTGTGGATCATGTTCCGTGCCGGGGGCGCTGGCCGGGCCTTGATAGTGGAAAGGTTCCACGTTCGATGGCGAGCCGGTCAGCAACAGACCGTCGAGCTGCGGCAGCAGGTCCTCGATGTCGATCAGGTCGCCCAAGGAAGGAATAACGACAGGCAGCCCCAGCGCCGCAACGCTGACAGCGCGCACGTACTTGTCGCCGCTGATGTGGTAGGGGTGCAGGCCAATCTGTTTGACGCAGGCTGTAACGCCGATCAATGGCTTGAATGCCATTTTTATCACCTCGAAGTTTCACACTTGAACGAGCTTTTCCGGAGCTTAGCCTTGTTGATTTTAATTAACAACTCTCATGTAAAAAATTCTAAACGTCTCCCGTCCGATATTCAGGATCTACGGGCGTTTGGTAGATGATTTGGCACTTGCGCGCCTCTGAATGGCCAGAAAATAAACGCTTTAAGGCCAAGTGTTCGCTATTGACTTCACTTTGCCTTTCGGATTGACTGGACTCGTGAAAGGGCGGTGAACATAATAATTAACAGTAAAAAATAGGTGCATCATGTCGGTCCCTCTGCGTACCGTTCAACTCAACGAAGCAAACGCATTCCTTAAGAAATATCCTGAGGTTTTGTACGTCGACCTTCTGATTGCGGATATGAACGGTGTGGTGCGCGGTAAGCGCATCGAACGCACCAGTCTTCATAAGGTTTACGAGAAAGGCATCAACCTGCCGGCGTCTCTGTTTGCTCTGGACATCAATGGTTCCACGGTGGAAAGCACCGGCCTGGGTCTGGACATCGGCGATGCCGACCGGATCTGCTACCCGATCCCCGGCACCTTGAGCATCGAGCCATGGCAAAAGCGCCCAACCGCGCAACTGCTGATGACCATGCACGAAATCGAAGGTCAGCCATTCTTCGCCGACCCGCGGGAAGTACTGGCCAATATCGTGCGCAAGTTCGACGACCTTGGCCTGACCATCTGCGCCGCGTTCGAGCTGGAGTTCTACCTGATCGACCAGGACAACGTGAACGGTCGTCCGCAATCGCCGCGTTCGCCGGTTTCCGGCAAGCGTCCGATGTCGACCCAGGTGTACCTGATCGACGACCTCGACGAATACGTCGACTGCCTGCAAGACATCCTCGAAGGCGCGAAAGAGCAGGGCATTCCTGCTGACGCCATCGTCAAGGAAAGCGCCCCGGCGCAATTCGAAGTCAACCTGCACCACGTGGCCGACCCGATCAAGGCCTGCGACTACGCCGTCCTGCTCAAGCGTCTGGTGAAGAACATCGCCTACGACCACGAGATGGACACCACCTTCATGGCCAAGCCGTATCCGGGCCAGGCAGGTAACGGTCTGCACGTGCACATTTCGATTCTCGACAAAGAAGGCAACAACATCTTTGCCAGCGAGGATCCCGAGCAGAACGCCGCGCTGCGACACGCGATCGGCGGTGTGCTCGAGACCCTGCCGGCGCAGATGGCGTTCCTCTGCCCGAACGTCAACTCGTACCGTCGTTTCGGCGCACAGTTCTACGTGCCGAACTCGCCGA
Organism: Pseudomonas sp. Irchel s3f7; assembly: GCF_900187615.1. GTDB lineage: Bacteria > Pseudomonadota > Gammaproteobacteria > Pseudomonadales > Pseudomonadaceae > Aquipseudomonas. The sequence goes on from NZ_FYDO01000015.1 coordinate 55,430, forward strand.
GCTGGGGCATCGACAACCGCACCGTGGCCGTGCGTGTACCGACCGGTTCACCGGACTCGGTGCGCATCGAACACCGAGTGGCCGGCGCCGATGCCAACCCGTACCTGTTGATGGCATCGGTTTTGGCCGGTGTGCACCACGGCCTGACCAACAAGATCGAGCCGGGCGCTCCGGTCGAAGGCAACAGCTACGAGCAGAACGAACAGAGCCTGCCGAACAACCTGCGCGATGCACTGCGCGAGCTGGACGACAGCGAAGTCATGGCCAAATACATCGACCCGATGTACATCGACGTGTTCGTGGCGTGCAAGGAAAGCGAGTTGGCCGAGTTCGAGAACTCCATCTCGGACCTTGAGTACAACTGGTACTTGCACACCGTCTGACGGCGTTGGCGGTGTACACAAATCTCGTGTGCGCCGCCAACCCTGTAGGAGCTGGCTTGCCAGCGATGGCGTCGTCACAGTCAACATTGATGACGTCTGATCCACCGCAATCGCTGGCAAGCCAGCTCCTACAGGGATCGCATTTCATTTTTTGATTGGGCGGGCGTCCGTCCGACGATCACCTATTCCCCTGCGTCGAGTCACAACCATGACAAACACTCGCAGCGATTGGGAGCAACGCTTCCAGTCCCTCAATATTGAAGGTCGCGCATTCATCGACGGCCAGTACTGCGCAGCCGCCGATGGCGCGACGTTCGAATGCATCAGCCCGGTGGACGGTCGTTTCCTGGCGAATGTCGCCAGCACCGACGAAGCCGACGCCAATGCCGCTGTCGCTGTCGCGCGCCGCACCTTCGAGTCCGGCGTGTGGGCCAACCTGGCCCCGGCCGAGCGCAAGCGCATCCTGATCCGTTTCGCCGACCTGATCCTGGCGAACCGGGAAGAACTGGCCCTGCTCGAAACCCTCGACATGGGCAAGCCGATCAGCGACTCCATGAGCATCGACATTCCGGCGACTGCCAACGCGATCCGCTGGACCGCCGAAGCCATCGACAAGATCTACGACGAAGTCGCCGCGACACCTCAGGACCAATTGGGCCTGGTGACCCGCGAAGCGGTCGGCGTGGTTGCGGCCATCGTGCCGTGGAACTTCCCGTTGATCATGGCCAGCTGGAAATTCGCCCCGGCCCTGGCAATGGGCAACTCGTTCATCCTCAAGCCTTCTGAAAAATCCCCGTTGACCGCGATCCGCATCGCGCAGCTCGCATTGGATGCCGGTATCCCGAAAGGCGTGTTCAACGTTTTGCCGGGCTACGGTCACACCGTCGGCAAGGCGCTGGCGTTGCACATGGACGTCGACGTGCTGGCCTTCACCGGCTCCACGGCGATTGCCAAACAACTGATGATCTACGCCGGCCAGAGCAACATGAAACGCGTCTGGGCGGAAGCGGGGGGCAAGAGCCCGAACGTGGTGTTCGCCGACGCACCGGATCTGCGCGCAGCCGCGCAGGCAGCGGCCAGCGGCATCGCCTTCAACCAGGGCGAAGTCTGCACCGCCGGTTCACGCCTGCTGATTGAACGTTCGATCCGCGAGCAGTTCATTCCGTTGTTGGTCGAAGCGCTGCAAGCGTGGAAACCGGGGCACGCGCTCGATCCTGCAACCACCGTCGGCGCGGTCGTCGACCAGCGTCAACTGGACAACGTGCTGCGCTACATCGGCATCGGCAAAGCGCAAGGCGCCGAACTGATAGCGGGCGGCAGTCGTACCCTCGAAGACACCGGTGGCCAGTACGTGGAGCCGACGATTTTCGACGGCGTGACCAACGCCATGACCATCGCCCAGGAAGAAATCTTCGGTCCGGTTTTGTCGGTGATCACCTTCGACACGGCGGAAGAAGCCCTGGCGATTGCCAACGACAGCATCTTCGGCCTGGCCGCCGGTGTGTGGACCAGCAACCTGAGCAAGGCCCACACCTTCGCCCGTGGCCTGCGTGCCGGCAGCGTCTGGGTCAACCAGTACGACGGCGGCGACATGACCGCGCCGTTCGGCGGGTTCAAGCAGTCGGGTAACGGTCGGGACAAATCGCTGCACGCGTTCGACAAATACACCGAACTCAAAGCGACCTGGATCAAGCTCTGATAACAATAAAGCGACGGTCACCGGCTCTGTCGGCGACCCTCGGAGAAATGTATGAAACAAACGCATGTAAACAGCTACTACGCCGCCACCCGCAACTTCACCGGTGATTTCCCTGTGCTGGAAGGGGTGGTGGATTGCGATGTCTGTGTGATCGGCGCCGGCTACACCGGCCTGTCTTCAGCCCTGTTCCTCGCTGAAGCGGGCTACAGCGTGACCGTGCTCGAAGCCGCCAAGGTCGGTTTCGGCGCCAGCGGTCGCAACGGCGGTCAACTGGTCAACTCCTATAGCCGCGACGTCGACGTGATCGAAGAGCGCTACGGCGACAAGACCGCCGAAATCCTCGGCAGCATGATTTTCGAAGGCGCCGACATCATCCGTCAGCGCATACAGCACTACGACATCCAGTGCGATTACCGTCCCGGCGGCATCTTCGCGGCGATGAACAAGAAACAACTCAATGGCCTGGCCGAGCAGAAGAAGAGTTGGGAGCGCTACGGCAACAAGAGCCTGCAGATGCTCGACGCGGCCGACATCAAGCGCGAAGTCGGTTCCGAAGCCTACGTCGGCGGCCTGCTGGACATGCAGGGCGGCCACATTCACCCGCTGAACCTGGCTTTGGGTGAGGCTTCGGCGATCATCGGCCTGGGCGGCAAGATCTACGAGCAATCGGCAGCGGTGGAAATCACCTACGGCGAGCCGATCACCGTGCGCACCGCCAAAGGCGTGGTGAAGGCCAAGTACCTGCTGATCGCCGGTAACGCCTACCTGCCGCAGGGCCTGGACAACCGCGTGACCAGCAAGAGCATGCCGTGCGGTTCGCAGATCGTCGTCACCGAGCCGTTGTCGGAGCAGCAAGCGCGCAGCCTGATCAAGAACAACTACTGCGTCGAAGACTGCAACTACCTGCTCGATTACTACCGCCTGACAGCGGACAACCGTCTGCTGTACGGCGGTGGCGTGGTCTACGGCGCCCGTGAACCGGACGACATCGAACAACTGATCCGCCCGAAAATCCTCAAGACCTTCCCGCAATTGAAGGACGTGAAGATTGACTACCGCTGGACCGGCAACTTCCTGCTGACCATGTCGCGTATGCCGCAATTCGGCCGTATCGAGAAAAACGCCTACTACATGCAGGGCTACAGCGGCCACGGCGTCACCTGTTCGCACCTGGCCGGCAAACTGATCTCGGAAATGATCCGTGGCGACGCCGAACGTTTCGACGCGTTCGCTTCGCTGCCGCACATGCCGATGATCGGCGGGCGTACCTTCTCGGCACCGCTGACCGCTCTGGGCGCTGTGTACTACTCGCTGCGCGACCGTTTCGGCATCTAAGCTTTGCCTCGCCGGCGGCTTCTGTGCAACAGGAACCGCTGGTTTTTTATGCTTTCCCTGTGGGAGCCAGCCTGCTGGCGATGAGGTCATATCTGCCAAAAAAGATGTCGCCTGACACACCGCTTTCGCCAGCGGGCTGGCTCCCACAGGTTGTGCGACTTCATGGCAAATGGCTATTTTTTCGGCCATTTATCGAACCTGCTGAGCATTACTAGCAAACGTGATTTAATAGCCGCCTTTCACGTTTCCGGGACCGGAAAACGGCGTAATCCGCGCCTGCTCTCCACCCCTCCTACCGGTTGGCGCATAAGGCTGTCATGGATACGGGCTCACGACTCAAATTAGTACGCGAAAGCTACAAACTGTCCCAGCGCGAGCTGGCACGGCGTAGCGGCGTCACCAATGCCACCATCTCCCTGATCGAACAGAATCGGGTCAGTCCTTCCGTCAGCTCCCTGAAGAAATTGCTGGAGGGCATCCCCATGTCCCTGGCCGACTTCTTCACCTTCGATCAGCCGCCCCGCGAACACCAATACATCTTCCGCGCCAGCGAACAACCGGACCTCGGCCGCCATGGCCTGCGCCTGCTGCTGATCGGCGCGTCCGTCCCCAGCCGCCAAATGCGTCTGCTGCGTGAGCAATACGCCCCGGGCGCCAGCTCCGGGGAAGAACCGATCGTGCATGCCGAAGGCGAGGAGTGCGGCCTCGTTACGCGCGGCACCGTGGAATTGACCGTCGATGGCCAGGTCAGCGTGCTCAACGCCGGCGACGGCTATTACTTCCCGACGACCTTGCCGCACCGGTTTCGCAACATCGGCCAGGATGAGGCGGAAATCATCAGCGCGAACACGCCGGCGAACTTCTGATCAATGTAGATCAGTCTTGTACCCCATGATTTTTGTGTAGGAGCGAGCATGCTCGCGATGGACCGCGCAGCCGTCCCATTGGGGCCGCCTCGCAATTCAGCGGGAGCAAGCCCCTCGCCACAGATTCGGTGTTGCGCTTCCTGGATGGTCACGCGCCACCGGCGAAGCCCATGTCGCGAAGGTCGCAATCATGCGGGTCATGGCGGGGTCTCCAGACGGGGTCGTGTGAGCGCAGACGTTCACTTTATGGAACCTACATCATCAGCAGCGTCTAAATTTTAGGGAACTCTCCCTCGATGAAGGAACGACTCATGTCTAAATCTCGCTCATTGATTGCAGCGGTTACCTGCCTGGCGCTGGTCTGCGGGTCAGCCACTGCGTTGGCCGAGCCCGGCAAGGGGCAGGGCAATGGCAACCAGAGCAGTCATGGAAACAAACACAAGAACTCCGGTGGAGACGACTGGAGCCACGGCCCGAGCGTCAATCGCGACAGCGTGTTCGGGATCATTAGCGTGAATCGCGACTACTGGAGCCCAGGCCCTGCCTTGCCACCGGGCATCCAGAAAAACCTCGCCCGCGGCAAGCCGTTGCCGCCCGGTATTGCCAAGAAACTGGACGGTCGGTTGATCGGCAGCCTGCCTCACTATGATGGTTATGAATGGCAGCAAGTCGGCACGGACCTGATTCTGGTCGCGCTGGCCACCGGGCTGATTTATGAAATTCTCGATGGTGCGTTTCATTAGCGTTTGAGCGGCGGATTTGCTTTGCCGTAGTACGGTGCCCGTCCGTCGAAACACTTGAACTGCAAGGGTGATATCGCGTCATACATCAGGCGATATCAAGCCATTAAGGAAGCGATCATGCTTTTAAAAAACAAGAGTCTCGTTGCAGTTATGTCGTGCGCCCTGATGTTGGCAGCTGCCCCGTTGCTGCCTGATGGCGTGTCCTTCATGGGTTCTGCCTACGCCAAAGACGGAGGTGGCGGTGGCGGTGGCGGTGGTAATGGCGGTGGCGGTGGAAACGGCGGCGGTAATGGCGGCGGTAATGGTGCCGGAAACGGTGGCGGCCATGGCGGCGGGATCGGCGGCGGCAACGGTGGTGGTGCAGGTCACTCCGGCGGCTCTGCCAGCAACGGCCACGGTAAAGGTTTGGCCAGCGACCACGCCGGCAAGGCTGTCCGCGACCATGGCGAAAGCGGAAATCACTACGGCAGTGAGCGCAACGGCGATCGCGGCCATGGCTCGACGACCTCGGCTGTCGCCCATTCCAAAGATACGCGCGGCTTGAGCAAAGCCACGGCTATTTCGGCCACGACCCCGGGTGATCACAACACCAAAGGGTTGACCAAGGCCGGCTCGCTGGACCATTGAGTCAACGCCTGAACTGACCGGACTCCACAAAAAAACCGCATTCGTGCGGTTTTTTTTTGCGCTCCAGAAAATACGCCGTTCATCGCCTCGCAAACCGGCTACATTAGTAATTTGCTGAGCCCTGTAGCTCGCACGTTTGCCGACCTGTTCAACCTCGGTTGTCACTCCCCGCTGCTTGAGTTTCCTGAGACCGAGTTGATTGCCTGCTGGCACACACGATTCGCCGATGAAGCCTTGCAATGGTTACGTGTGCAGTTAAGGGATAGTGCGGCCAACCAAGTTCACTCATTATCCGCATCACGATTTACGACGGAGTTACTCATGGATCAGCAAGGCAGCCATCCGCACGAACGAATTCCTGCGATTCAACGCCGGAGTACCGTGCGCGACCTGCTGATTCCCGAGTGGCTCAGCAACTATCGGCCCGACTGGTTCAGGGGTGACATCATCGCCGGGCTCACCGCCGCGGCGGTGGTGATTCCCAAGGCACTGGCGTACGCCACCATCGCCGGCCTTCCGGTGCAGGTCGGCCTGTACACCGCGCTGGTGCCGATGGTGATTTATGCGCTGCTCGGCAGCTCGCGCCCACTCAGCGTCAGCACCACCACGACGTTGGCCATCCTGGCCGGCTCGGCACTCGGCCAGATCAGCCCCGACGGCGATGCCGCGACGTTGCTCGCGGCGTCCGCTACGCTGGCGCTGATGGTGGGGGCAATCCTGATTGTGGCAGGGATCCTGCGGCTGGGCTTTGTCGCCAACTTCATTTCCGAACCGGTACTGGTGGGGTTCAAGGCCGGCATTGGTGTGGTCATCGTGCTGGACCAGATCCCCAAACTGCTGGGCACCCACATCGACAAGGCCGGGTTTGTGCACAACCTGGTGGCGACCTTTCAAAGCCTCGGACACGCCTCGCTGCCGACCGTGGCGGTGGGCGTGTCCATGGTGCTGTTGCTGATCGGCATGAAGCGTTTTACACCGAAATTACCGGCACCGTTGATTGCCGTGGCGATCGGCATTGTTGCGATGAGCCTGTTGAACCTTGAGCGATTCGGCGTTTCGGCCGTCGGCGCGGTGCCGATTGGCCTGCCGGGTTTGACGATGCCCATCTGGTCGATGGCGGAAGCCCTCTGGCCCTCGGCGTTGGGCATCGCGCTGATGAGTTTTACCGAGACCATTGCTGCAGGACGCGCCTTCGCCCGCAATGACGAGCCAACGCCTCAACCGAACCGTGAGCTGGTTGCCACCGGCGTCGCCAACATCGGCGGTGCCTTTCTCGGCGCTATGGTTGCCGGTGGCGGCACGACCCAAACTGCCGTGAATCGCCTGGCCGGCGCACGCTCGCAACTGGCCGCACTGGTGACCGCGGCGTTGTCGCTGGGCACGTGCCTGTTACTGGCGCCGTTCATTGGCCAGATGCCCAACGCCACGCTCGCTGCGGTGGTGATTGTGTATTCGGTGGGGCTGATCGAACCGGCAGAGTTTCGCGAGATCCTGTCGGTTCGCCGTACCGAATTTGTCTGGGCCGTGGTGGCGATGCTCGGGGTGATGTTGCTGGGCACGCTGCAAGGCATTGTCGTGGCGATTGTCGTCTCGCTGGTGGCGTTGGCCTATCAAGTGTCCGATCCGCCCGTGCATCGCCTGGGGCGCAAACCCGGTACCAACGTCTATCGTCCGCAGTCCGAAGAGACTGCCGAAGACGAACAGTTTGACGGGTTGCTGTTGCTGCGCCCGGAAGGTCGCGTGTTCTTCGCCAATGCCGAGCGTATCGGCGAGAAGATGCGCCCGCTGATCAATGACGCTAACCCCGACGTGGTGATTCTCGACCTGCGCAGTGTGTTCGACCTGGAATACACCGCCTTGAAGATGCTGACCCTGGCGGAGCAGCAAATGCGCGAAAAAGGTATTTCACTCTGGATGGTGGGCATGAGCCCGTCGGTGTGGGACATGGTTATCAAGGCCCCGTTGGGTCGTACGCTGGGCGAGTCGCATATGTTCTTGAACCTGGAGCAGGCGGTCGATCATTACCAGCGCAGTCGACAGTGAATGAGCGTTCGCAAGCGCTCCCCGGACGTATTTTGACGAAATGAACGAGGTATCGGCGATGGCGAAGAAGAAGGCTGAAGCGAAGACCAAGCCTGTTGAAACTGACAAGCTCAAGAACAAGGATTATCTCGAGGAGCTGGCCCGGCTGCATGTCGAACTGGTCAAGCTGCAAGAGTGGGTCAAGCACAAGGGCCTGAAGGTTTGCATCATCTTCGAAGGGCGTGACGGGGCAGGCAAGGGCGGTACGATCAAGGCCCTCACCGAGCGGGTCAGCCCACGGGTTTTCCGGGTCGTGGCCTTGCCGGCGCCGACGGAACGGGAAAAAAGCCAGATGTATTTGCAGCGTTACCTGCCGCATTTACCGGCGGCCGGTGAGGTGGTGATTTTCGACCGCAGTTGGTACAACCGTGCCGGTGTGGAACGGGTCATGGGGTTCTGCACGGAAGAGCAGGTCAGGAACTTCCTCGACAAAGTGGCACCGCAAGTCGAGCATGCGCTGGTCGAGTCGGGGATCATCCTGCTCAAGTACTGGCTCGAAGTCAGCTCTGAGGAGCAGACCCGCCGGCTCACGGCGCGTATCACCGATGGCCGCAAGATCTGGAAACTGTCACCGATGGACATCAAGTCCTATAGCCGCTGGTACGAGTATTCCCGCGCACGTGACGACATGTTCGAGGCGACCGATACCGAATACGCCCCATGGCGGGTTGCCAACTCGAACGACAAGCGTCGGGCGCGACTCAATATCATCAATGATGTGTTGAACAGCATCCCTTACGAGGATGTGCCACGTGAGAAAGTGAAGCTACCAAAACGGCAGGGGCCGGGCGACTACCGCGAGCCGGACTATCCGTACAAGTTCATTGCTGAAAAATACTGACGGTTGTAAATGACAGGAGCCAGGCAATAGCCTGGCTCCTGTGTCACCGCATCAGGCCTTGATTACATAGCCGTAAGCCCGAGTGCGGCCTCCTTCCTGCTTCAAGTACACGCCTTGCAACTCTGGCGTGAAGCCTGGCAAGGCGTTGATGCCTTCTTCCAGCGCCAGGAAATACTTCAGCACCGCACCACCCCAGATTTCGCCGGGCACCACGCACAGCACGCCAGGCGGATAAGGCAGTGCGCCCTCGGCGGCGATCCGGCCGTCTGCATCCGCCAATGCCACCAGTTCGACGTTGCCACGGATGTACTCGTTCTGCGCTTGCTGCGGGTTCATCGCTTTTTTCGGGAAGTGTTCCTTGCGGAACATCGCCTTCTGCAGATGCTGGACGTCGCGCTCGCGGTACAGGTCGTGCATTTCCTGGCAGAGCTGGCGGATGGTGTAGTTGCGGTAGCGTTCCTCGTTCAACCCATAGATCGTCGGCAACACCCGGCTCATCGGTGCGTCATCACTGATGAACCGCTCGAAACGGGCGATCTGCGCGGCGAGGTGGGTCATTTTCGCCCAGTCTTCCGCCGGGGTCAGCAGGAACAGAATCGAGTTCAGGTCGCATTTTTCCGGAACGATGCCGTTCTCGCGCAAGAAATTGGCGAGGATGCCGGCATGGATACCGAAGTCGGTGTAGCTGCCATCGACCGGGTCGATCCCCGGCGTGGTGAACAGCAACTTGCACGGGTCAATGAAGTACTGCTTCTCGGCGTACCCGCTAAAGGCATGCCAGCGATCCTTCGGATGGAACTCGAAGAAGCGCAGGTCATTGGCGATCTCATCCGTTGGATAGTCTTCCCATGCCCGCCCTTCAATCGTGTCGGGCACGAATGGGCGCACCATGGTGCAGGCTTCCAGAATCAGTTTGCGGGCATCGATGCCGAACTTCACGCAGTCCTCCCACAGCCGCAGGCCACTGCGGCCGGCGTGGATACGCGCGTTGACATCCAGCGAGGCGAACAACGGGTAGAACGGGCTCGTCGAGGCCTGGGCCATGAACGAGTTGTTCAGCCGGTGATGGTTGCAGTAGCGGTCCTGGCCCTTGATGTGCCGGTCTTTCTTGTGCACCTGGGACGCCTGGGAGAAACCGGCCTGCTGTTTGTGCACCGATTGGGTGACGAAGATGCCGGGATCGTTTTCATCCAGTTCCAGCAGCAGGGGCGAGCAGTCTTTCATCATCGGAATGAACTGCTCGTAACCGACCCACGCCGAGTCAAACAGGATGTAGTCGCACAACTTGCCGATGCGGTCGACGACCTGCCGGGCGTTGTAGATGGTGCCGTCGTAGGTGCCGAGCTGAATGATCGCCAGGCGGAACGGCCGTGGCAGCTGAGCCTTGTCCGGCGCGACCTCGGCAATCAGTTCACGCAGGTAGTCTTCTTCAAAGCAATGCGAGTCGATCCCGCCGATGAAGCCGTAAGGATTGCGTGCGGTTTCCAGGTACACCGGCGTCGCCCCGGACTGGATCAGCGCGCCTTGGTGATTGGACTTGTGGTTGTTGCGGTCGAACAGCACCAGATCGCCCGGGGTGAGCAGGGCGTTGGTCACCACTTTGTTAGAGGCCGAGGTGCCATTGAGCACAAAATAGGTCTTGTCGGCGTTGAACACTTTCGCCGCATGTTTTTGTGCCAGCAATGCCGGGCCTTCGTGGATCAGCAGGTCGCCCAGCTTGACGTCGGCGTTGCACATGTCGGCGCGAAACAGCGTTTCGCCAAAGAAGTCGAAAAACTGCCGCCCCGCCGGGTGTTTGCGGAAGAATTGCCCGCCCTGGTGGCCCGGGCAGGCGAATGTGGCGTTGGCCGATTCGGTGTACTTTTTCAGCGAGTCGAAGAAGGGTGGCAGCAGGGTTGCTTCATAGGCGCGGGCGGCAGTTTCCAGTTGGTTGCCATGGTATTCGACGTTGGCGCGGGTCCGGTCGAAAATGCCATTGACCTGCAACAGTACGTCTTGCAGGTGTTTGTAGACCTGCCGGGGTTGGGTTTCAACACCGGGGGAGGCAACCAGGAAAATCGGAATATCGAAACCGGTACGTTGGATCGCGTCCAGGGCGCCGGCCAATACATCGGCAACAGAGACCACCGCAACCGCGACGTTGGTGAAGTCGGTGTTGCCGAGCAGGACCACTTCCCGGGCATTCTTGAAACATTCCTGCGCGCCTTCGCTGGCGGCAATCTTCAGGGCTTTCATCGTGGCGTCTCCTGGCGGGCACTCAATTGTCCGCAGCTTTTATAGAGATCAATCTTCGAGGGAGCCTTCCAGTTCCCCTGATCGAAAATCGTGTCACCACTGGTTATAGAGCATTTTCCTGATCTGTCAGGCTTTTACTCTCGTTTGGCGCGGATTGCCGACAGACGCTTGATTCAAATCAACGAAGCCGTGCCGATCAGGCGTGCCCTAGCGCAATGGCAAAAGACACCACGATCATGCAGGCGAAAGCGAAATTGAGATTCATGAGGGTTCCATCCGTCCAATGGGCAATGGCGCCATTTTGAACAGATCGGGAGCAAATAAAAAATTCGGTGTAGTGATTTGAATGATCGAGGGCATTGATACTTGGTGATGTATTTGTGGTGGGGCGGCTGGCCCCATCGCGGGCAAGCCCCTTCCCTCAGGGGATATCGGCCAGACCAAATTTTGTGGTCGACCGGAATCCCTGTAGGAGCAAGCTTGCTCGCGATGAGGCCAGCACAGACAACATCAATGCTGAATATGCAGCAATTGACTCAGCGCAACCGCTCAAGCATCTGGTAGTACCACATGCCCGCCGCCAACATCGGGTTGCCCAGCAGATCACCCATCGGCACACGGATGTGCTGACACGCGGCGAACGTATCGTAATGCTCCATTTGCCCGGTGATCGCCCGGCCCATGATTTCACCCATGATGTGGGTGGTGGCGATGCCATGGCCGGAGTAGCCCTGGCAATACCAGACGTTGTCCGAAAGCTTGCCCAGTTGCGGGATGCGATTGATCACGATGCCCATCGCGCAGCTCCACTGGTAATCGATAGCCACGCCTTTGAGCGCCGGAAACGTCTGTTCGATGCACGGGCGCAACTCGGCGGCGATGTCGCGTGAATCCTTGCCGCTGTAGTTGGCGCCACCGCCGAACAGCAGGCGACCGTCGGCGGTCAGGCGATAGTAGTCGAGCACGAAACGGCAGTCGTACACGGCAAGGTCTTCGGGGTTGATCTGCTTCGCCAGATCGCCCAGCGGCGCGGTGGTGACGATGCCGCCCATGGCCGGGAAAATCTTGCCCTTGAGCTTGCTCGGTTCGAGCTTGTGGTACACGTCGCCAGCCAGCAGCACTTGATTGGCATCGATGCGGCCATGGGCGGTGCGCACGCCCGGCGTGTCGCCATGGATGATTTCCAGCACTTCGCTGTTTTCGAAGATCAATGCGCCCAGGCTTTCGGCCGCCCGCGCTTCACCGATGCACAGGTTGAGCGGGTGCAAATGCATGTTGCGAGTGTTCTTGATCGCGCCGTGATAGAGATCGCTTTGCAGCAGATCGCGTACCTGGCTGCGGTCGAGCAGGCTGACCTCGTCGCCCATGCCACGACGCACCGCTTCGTCGTAATCCTTGCGCAAGCCGTCCATGTGACTGGGCTTGTACGCGGCATGCAAGTGACCGTGCTTGAGGTCGCAGGCGATGCCGTATTTCTCGACCCGCTGCTGGATGATCTGGTGCCCGCGCCAGCGCAGGTGCCAGATGAAATCGTCGACGTCTTCGCCGATGGTGCGGCGCATCTGTTTGCGCATCGCTTCATCGCCCGAGAGGCTGCCGGTGACCTGGCCGCCATTGCGCCCGGTGGCGCCCCAGCCGATTTTATTACTTTCGACAATGGCGACTTTCAGGCCTTTTTCCGCCAGTTCGACAGCGGTGGCGACGCCGGTGAAGCCGCCACCGATGATCACCACATCGACGCGATGCTGACCTTGCAGGGTCGGGTAATCGGTGTCCTGGTTAAGGGTGGCGGTGTAGTAGGAATTGCAGCGTTGTTGGGTCATGTCAGTGTCCAGGGGAAATTGGGAGAACATTGCCAGTCAAGTGAACGCAGCCCTTTGTGGGAGCGAGCCTGCTCGCGATAGCGATCGCCCAGTCAACAATGATGTTGAATGTGGTGGCCTCATCGCGAGCAGGCTCGCTCCCACAGGGATTGAATTGGACCGATTGACGGAGAAGGGCTTACGCTTCAGTCAAATACCAGCGCCAGTCCTGCTCACCCACTTCAGCCATGAACTGCCGGTACTCGGCACGTTTGACCGCCAGATACACCCCCAGAAACTCCTGACCCAATGCATCCCGTGCCCACACCGAATTTTCCAGCGCCGTCAGCGACGTCAGCCAATCGGTCGGCAGCAATTGCGTGGCTTGCGCATAGCCGTTGCCTTCCACCGGATCGCCCGGATCGATATTTTCGCTGAAGCCCCGATGGATCCCCGCCAGAATGGCCGCCGCCGCCAGATACGGGTTGGCGTCGGCGCCGCAGATGCGGTGTTCGATGTGGCGGCTGTTGGCCGGGCCACCCGGCACGCGCAGGCTGACGGTGCGGTTGTCGACGCCCCAGGTCGGTGCCAGCGGTGCGTAGCTGTTGGCCTGGAAACGCCGGTACGAGTTGGCGTTAGGGCAGAACAGCAGCAAGGAATCGAGCAACGACGCCAGCATGCCGCCGATGGCGGTGCGCAACAGCGGTGTACCGGCCGGGTCTTCGGACGCAAACAGATTGCGACCCTCGGCATCGGCGATGCTGACGTGCATGTGCATGCCGGTGCCCGCCAAGTGATCGAACGGCTTGGCCATGAACGTTGCCTGCATGCCGTGCTTGTGGGCGATGGCTTTCACCAGACGCTTGTAGCGCACCGCTTGGTCCATCGCTTCGAGGGCATCGCCATGTTCCAGGGTGATTTCCACCTGGCCCGGTGCGTACTCGGAAATCGCCGTGCGTGCCGGAATGCCGTGGAGCTTGCATACCGCATACAGGTCGGCGAGGAACGGTTCGATCTGCTCCAGTTCGCGCAGGCCATACACCTGCGTGTGTCGCGGTCGACCACCGTCCGCGTCCAGCGCCGGTTGTGGGCGTCCATTGTGGTCGCGCTTGGCGTCCAGCAAGTAGAACTCCAGTTCGCAGGCCATCACCGGGTAGTAACCCTCGGCTTTCAGACGGTCGATCACATTGATCAGCAGGTGACGCGGGTCGGCGATGCTCGCCGGCATGCCTTCTTCAGGGTGCATGCTGACCTGCACGGCGGCGGTCGGAATCTGCCGCCACGGCAAGCGCACCAGGCTGCCTTCGAGCGGGTAAGCGCGGCAATCGATATCGCCCACGTCCCAGACCAGCCCGGAGTTTTCGACGTCCTCACCCTGCAAGGTCAAACCGAGGATGGTGCTGGGCAGCGGACGGCCGCTTTCGTAGACCGCCAGCAGTTCTTCACGGTGCAACAGCTTGCCGCGTGGCACACCGTTGGCGTCAAGAATGAACAGCTCGATCATGTCGATATCGGGGTTGTCGGCCAGAAAGCGTTTGGCGTCTTCAAGGGCTGCGAATTTCATTGTTCGTCACTCACGTTGGCGTCCTGCGGACGCACGGATTCGGGCCTCGGCACGACGACGGATGCAAAGATCCGGGGCATGCAGGCAAAGGATTAGCGAGGGAGGGGGCTCGACGCGTTGGGGACGCGCTTAGACGAGCAGGGTGCTATCCGGCGGACGTGCGGAGTGACGAAGTTTGGAACGGCTCAAGGCCATGGGCAGGTTGACAATGCGGTTCATAGCGAGTGTTTCCAGCATTGGAAATCGTCGGCGGCAAGTGTGACAAGCCATCCGGTCGTGGCTGGATACTAGGGGGGAAAGCGGCGCGTGTAAACGTCTCATTCATTGCATCAGGTGCACACCCAGCCCGATCACCCCACAACCGATCAACACTTCGATCACGCCGCGCTTGAACCGCAGCAACGCAACGGCCGCGGCTATTGCTATCAGCGCCGAAGGCCAGTCGAGGTTTCCACTGAAACCGTTCGGCCACAGCACGTGATAAGCAAAAAAACACGCGAGATTAAGAATCACCCCGACCACCGCGGCGGTGATCGCTGTCAGCGGAGCGGTGAACTTGAGTTCGTTGTGCGTCGACTCCACCAGCGGGCCACCGGCGAGAATGAACAGGAACGAGGGCAGGAAGGTGAACCAGGTCACCAATGTGGCCGCGAGCGCACCGGCGATAAACGCCTGGTCCGGGCCGAATACCTCAAGCACATACCCGCCGATGAAACCGACAAACGCCACCACCATGATCAGCGGCCCGGGGGTGGTTTCGCCGAGCGCCAGGCCGTCGATCATCTGCGTCGGCGTCAGCCATCCATAGTGGCCGACCGCGCCCTGGTACACATACGGCAGCACCGCGTAGGCGCCGCCGAAGGTCAGTAGTGCCGCTTTGGTGAAGAACCAGCCCATTTGCGTCAACGTGCCTTCCCAGCCAAATAGGGCGGTGAGTGTGGCCATGGGCAGTGTCCACAAAATCGCACCGACAACGGCCAGGCGTGCCAGTTTCAAACCACTGAACCGGGCGTGTTCAGGCGGTGGGGTGTCGTCGTCGATCAACGCCGGGCCGAAGGTTTTTTGCGCAGCGCTGTGTCCGCCGGTCCTGAACTTTTCAGGGGCCAGTCGCCCGCCGAAATAGCCGATCACCGCAGCCGCCAACACGATCAGCGGAAACGGCACATTGAGCACGAAGATGGCCACGAAGGACGCCGCAGCGATGCCCCACAGCCAATTGTTTTTTAGCGCCCGCGAGCCGATCCGGTGAGCCGCCTGCACCACAATTGCCGTCACCGCCGGCTTGATCCCATAAAACAGACCGGCCACTACCGGCACGTCACCGAAGGCGACGTACACCCAGGACAGGGCGATCAGAATGAACAGCGACGGCAACACAAACAGCACACCAGCAATCACACCGCCCCAGGTTCGGTGCATCAGCCAGCCGATGTAAGTCGCCAGCTGTTGCGCCTCGGGGCCGGGCAGCAACATGCAATAGTTGAGCGCGTGCAGAAAGCGTCGCTCGGAGATCCAGCGCCGCCGTTCGACCAACTCCTGGTGCATGATCGAAATCTGCCCGGCCGGCCCGCCGAAACTGATGAAGCCCAGCTTGAGCCAGAACAGAAACGCTTCACGCAGGCTGATGGCTTGGGGTGTCGACAGATCCTGTTCCGAGGTCGGCTTCAAACGTTTTTCCCTTAGAAGCGCGGTGGTTGAACCACCGCTCATATTCATCAAACGGCGCAGACTGAAAGCAACGGGAAACGGCGCGCAATCACTGTTGATGAGCGGGTCATCGACGATGGTCCATGAAGCATGCCGTCACCGCCGTCACTGCGCCCCAAACATCACCGTCCAGTAAATCCCGCCGTCGCTTTTCGGATCGGTCGCATACGCCGCACCCAACTCGCGAAACTGCGGATTCATCAGGTTGGCGCAATGACCGGCGCTGGCCAACCAGCCATCGACCACCTTGCGCACGCTGTCTTGCCCGGCAGCGATGTTTTCGCCGATTTGCTGAAAGTCATAGCCCGCCAGTTCTGCGCGATCGCCCGGTGTGCGGCCGTCGCGATCCCTGTGGTCAAAGTAGTTGTTGTTGGCCATGGACCGCGAGTGGGTCTCGGCGGCCGCCGCCAGTGTGGCGTTCCAGGTCAGCGGTGTGGTGGCCGCAAAGGATTGCGTGCCGCACTGGGTGGGGCGGGAGCGGGCTGTGTTGAGTTCGGCCAGCAGTTTCTGGCCTTCGGTTTGCCAGTCGCCCAGGCGTCCGCTCAACAGAGGGCGCGCCAGGGTAATGCGCCATTCACGGTCCTGGCGGCTGATGCCGACATCGACGAATTGCGGGTCCAGCACGATCTGGCAAAAACTTTCCTGGATGGCTTTCATGGCCGACGGCGCATCACGCGGCCCGGTCAGGCTGATCGCCTGCACGTTCTTCATCGGATAACCGGCCGAGGCCATGGCCTGCTGCAGATTGCCGACGCTGGTGGCGGACAGCACCAGGCGTGGATCGGCGGACAGTGGCGGCAATTCCGACGAGGCCTGGCCGGCACAGCGCTGCGGTTGGCTGCGGTACTGGTTGATCGCTTCAATCAACTGCGACTCGTCGCTGGCCACCGCTGAGGCGGCGAACACCAGGCCCAGTGACAAACCGGCAAAACGCAGCGCGGATGAAATCAAACGCATGGGAATCCCCTTTGAACTGACTGCGCCCATGATGCGCGAAGTTACCCTCTTCAGGGCAACGGATTTTCCAAGTGTAGTGGGGTCAGGTGCAATCATTTCACTACTACACTGAAGCGACATCGCCCACAGGGTTGCGCCCATCCATGCGCCGTCACTGGATCGCCGCTTGCCTTGCCATCACACTGCTCGCCAGTCCTGTACTTGCCAAACCAAAAATTGCCAGTTCTCCTGGTGGTGCGATGGGCGCTCCGACTCGGTACAGGAAGAGGTGCCTTACGCGATGGCCAAGGAAATCGCGCGCAAGGCGCTGAACAAGCAACTGCCGGATCGCACAAAAGGCGCGCTGTACTTTCATGACCGCACGGTGAAGCCGGATTGGGCCAGGAAATACACCAACACCGCGAACATCGGTTTGTTCAAGTTTTACAAGCCAAAGGGCGGGGATGCGAAGTAGTACTGTTCGACGGACTCGTTGACCCGGCTCATGGCATACCTCCGGGTCAAGTGTCAGGGGCGTTGGCCTTCAGGTGCCGCGGCCCACACTTGACCTGTTTACTTCAAATACCACCCCCACGGCTGGTCGCTGATGTACTCGGTCACCTGCTTGACCTCCAGGTAGTTGTGCAGCCCCCATTGCCCCAGTTCCCGGCCGATGCCGCTGTGTTTCATGCCGCCCCAAGGCGCTTCGACGAAGGTCGGTTGCGAGCAGTTGACCCAGACGATCCCGGCGCGCAGCTGGTTGGCGACGCGTGCAGTGCGCTGCAAATCCGCGCTCATCACTGCGCCGGCGAGGCCGAAGCGGCTGGCGTTGGCCATTTGCACCGCTTGTTCTTCGGTCTTGAAGCGCTTGATGCACAGCACCGGCCCGAACACTTCTTCACGCCACAAAATGCTGCTGTGGCCGGGTTCGTCGAAGATGGCCGGTTCGATGAAGTAACCCTCGGACAGATGCGCCGGTCGCCGCCCACCCGTGAGCAAACGGGCGCCACTGGCCAAGCCCTGATCGATGAAACCGAGCACCTTGTCGTACTGGCCCTGGCTCACCAGCGGACCCAGCAGCACACCGGGCTGCATGCCAGGACCAATGCTGATCTTGCGGGTTTCCTCAACCAACCGTTCGATCAGGCGCGGGGCGATGGATTCTTGAACCAGCAAGCGTGACGTGGCGCTGCACACCTGGCCCTGGTTCCAGAAAATCCCGAACAGAATCCATTCCACGGCGGCGTCGACATCGGCGTCATCGAACACAATGAAGGCCGACTTTCCGCCCAATTCCAGGCTGATGTTCTTGATGTCCCGCGCCGCCGCCGACATGATTTTCGCCCCGGTGGGCACGCTGCCGGTAAAGGCCAGTTTGTCCACGCCGGGGTGTTCGGTGAGCGGGCTGCCGGCTTCGGCGCCGAGGCCGGTGACGACGTTCAGCACCCCGGCGGGCAAGCCGATACGGTCGGCGGCGGCGGCCAGTTCCAGCGCAGTCAGCGGTGTCAGCTCCGACGGTTTCAACACCACGGTGGTACCGGCGGCCAATGCCGGCGCGACCTTCCAGGCGGCCATCAGCAGCGGGTAATTCCAGGGAATGATTTGCCCGGCGACGCCAATCGGTTCATGGCGGATGCGGCAGCGAAAACGCGCGTCCGGCAGGGCCAGCGGCTGGTCCTGTTGTTGGTCCAGGTCACGGGCCAAACCGGCGTAATAACGAAAGCAACCAATCGCATCGCCAATGTCCCACTGCGCTTCGGGCAAGGGCTTGCCGTTGTCACGCACTTCCAGTTCCGCCAGCGCCTGCTGGCCGCTTTCCAATTCATCGGCCAACGCTTCCAGCCACTGTGCGCGCTCGGCGCCGCGGGTCTGGCCCCAGCCATTGTCGAAGGCACGACGGGCCGCACGCACGGCATGGTCGACGTCTTCTTCAGTGCCTGCCGCGACCCGGTGGAACACCTGCTCGGTGGCCGGATCGATCACGTCCAGATAACCGCCCAGATCCGGGCTGACCCATTCGCCGTTGATGTAGAGCTGATCACGCATGGTTCGACTCCTGAACGCCGGTGCGGCGGTTTTGCAGATGGCGGGAAGTAAACAGCAGGGCCAGCGACACGCAGATGATCACCGTCGAAATGGCGTTGATCTCTGGCGTCACGCCACGGCGGATGGAAGAAAAGATGTAGATCGGCAACGTCGTTTCGGAACCGGCGACGAAAAACGCGATGATGAAATCGTCGAAGCTGAAGGTGAAGGCCAGCAGGAACCCGGCCATGATCGCCGGACTGATCTGCGGCAGCGTCACCCGCCAGAAGGTGTCCATCGGCGGAGCGTAGAGGTCCGCCGAGGCTTCGAGCAAGGCCTTGTCCAGCGAGTCGACGCGACTGCGCACGATCACCATCACCAGCGCCATGGTGAACAACGAATGCGCGGCGATCACCGTAAAGAACCCCATGTTCAGCTTCGGCACCGTCGGCAACCAACTCGCCAGCAACGGGTTGATCAGGTCGAACAGGCTGATGAAGGCGATCAACGTCGAGATGCCGATGACGATGCCGGGCACGATGATCGCGCAATAGGTCAACGCATCGAACAGCAGGCGCACTTTGGGGCCACAGCGCTGCAAGCCGAACACCGCCAGGGTGCCGAACAGCGTGGCGATCACCGCCGAGCTAAAGGCAATCAGCGCGCTGTTACCCAGGGCTTCCATGATGAACGGGTTGCCGAATGCGGTGCCGAACCATTGCACCGAGCAGCACTGGAACGCCAAACCACTGCGCCCGGCGTTGAAGCTGAACAGCACGATCAAGGCAATCGGCGCGTAGAGGAACAGGTACAGCGAGGTTGAATAGCTGCGCAGCCACATGTCACAGGCCTCCATCGGCAGGGCGGCCGCCGTAGCGCGCCACCAGTTTCAAGTACACGCCGATGATCAGCAGCATCATCGCCACCAACGTCATGGCCAGCGCACTGCCGAACGGCCAGTTGCGCGATTGCAGGAACAGGTCGACCAGCGCGTTGCCGACAAAGAACACCTTGCCGCCGCCGAGAATGGCCGGGATCAGGAACTCGCCCATTAACAGGATGAACACCAGCATCACCCCGGTGATGATCCCCGGCGCAGACAACGGCAAAGTGATGCGGCGAAAGCTTTCGAAGGCACTGGCGCCCAGGTCCGCCGAGGCTTCGAGCAGGCGCTTGTCGAGTTTTTCCAGGCTGACGTAAATCGGGAACACCATCAGCGGCAGGTAGCCATAGACGATGCCGATCAGCACCGCCCACGGCGTGTTGATCAACCGCACATCTTCAAGGCCCAAACTGGCCAGCAGCGCCGGAATGCCCTTGCCGCTGAGGATGAAAATCCAGGCGTAGGTGCGGATCAGGAAACTGGTCCAGAACGGCACAATCACCAACGTTAGCAACAGCGAGCGGTTCCTCGTGACCTTGACCGCCAGAAAATACGCCAGCGGATACGCCGCCACCAGGCACACCAGCGTGCCCAGTGGCGCCAGCATCAGCGTGTTGCTGAACGCCGCGCCGCGCGAGCCGAGGTTCAGGTAGTTGGCCAACGTGAAGCCACCGGCGTAACCGCCCACGGCACTGCGCTCGCCGAAACTGAAGACCAGAATGATCACCAGCGGCATCAACAACAGCAGCAGGAACCACAGGGTCGAAGGCAAGAGCATCAGCAGCGTGATGCGCCGGCCGAGGCTGCGCCGTTGGCGTACCTCGACCGACAGGGCGAGGCCCGGCTGCACCGTTTGCGGGTGGGCGGCGGCATTCATGGGTGACTCCTCATTGGCCATGGCTAGACGATCAGGCGGACTTGAAGCGCGCCATCAGTTCGGCACGCGCCGGGCTGGTCAGCGTCGCGGCGGCACCGAACTCCAACGGGCTCAGGGCCTCGGCGGCCGGGTACATGATCGGATCGTCGAGCATCGCCACAGGCAGCAGCGCATCGACACGCTTATCGCCGCTCGGGTAACCGTGGCTCAGCACTTCCAGCTTGTTGTGCTGCGGGTCGAGCAGGTAATTGATGAAGGCGTAGGCGGCGTCCTTGTGCTCCGAACTTTTCGGAATCGCGAAAAAGTCGCTCCACAACTCGCCACCTTCCTTGCCCAGTTCGAACTGCATTTGCGCGTTGTCGCGGTGCAGTTGCGAGGCATCGCCGGTCCACGACATCGCCAGCCAGGCATCGCCGCTGCGCATCGACGGCTGAATGTCGGAGTTGATCGCGAACAGGTGCGGCTTGACGTCGATCAGCAGTTTTTCCGCGTCGGCCAGTTCTTTAGGGTCCAGGGAGTTGAAGCTGTAGCCGAAGCTTTTCAGCGCGTTGCCGATGGCGGTCAACTGGTAATCGTGAACGATCGTGCGACCACTGGCCGGGCCTCGGGCGGCGGCCCAGAACTCCTTCCAGCTGGTGGGGCCGTTTTTCAGTTTGCCGGTGTCGTAGAGCATGCCGGTGGTGCCCCAGTTCTTCGGCACCGCGTAGACCTTGCCGTCTACGGTGCCCTGGGCCATGAATTTCTGCTGGAACGCCGAAGCGTCGAAATTGGGAATGCGCGACAGGTCCAGCGGCTCGATCAGCCCCAGGCCGACGTAGGTGCTGATGGTGTAGTTGGTCGGCACCAGCACGTCCCAGCCACTGCCACCGGCCTGCAATTTGGCGAGCATTTCTTCGTTGGAGCCGAACACACTCATCGACACCCGGGCGCCGGTGGTCTTGCTGAACGCGTCGAGGTTTTCCTGACTGTGGTAGTTCGGCCAGGTCGCCAGCGCCAGGCGATCCCCCAGTTTGCCTTGCTCGGCGGCCTCGGCGGTGGAAGTCAGCAGGCCGGGCATGTTGGTGGCGACCACGGCGGCGGCGATACCCAGGCCGGTGCGGCCAAGGAACTCGCGGCGGCTGATCGAGCCGTTCTGCCAGCTGCGCAGGGTTTTTATAAAAGTCTTCTGGTCCATAGCACGCTCCACATCCGGTTGATGAAACGAATCGATGATTTACAACGCCATGGCCAGGCCATTGGCGTGATCCCAGCCGACGCGCACTGCCGCGCCGTGTTCGAATGCATTGGCGCCGTGATCCTGCTGGCGCGGTACCCGCACGCAGACCACGCCGAAGGCCTGGGTGCGTACGCGGTATTCGGTGGAGTTGCCCAGGTAGATGCGGTCCTCGACGGACCCTTGCAGCTTCACTTCCCGGGTCATTTCGGCGTTGGCGCTGGCGATGCTGATCAACTCCGGGCGCACGGCGATGCAACCCGCGGCATTAGCGCTCAGGCCTTTGCCGGTGGGCGTCAGTGGGCTGGTCAGTTCCAGCCCTTGCTCGGTGCGCAGGACGACGGAGTTGCCGTTTAGCTGGCGCACGGTGCCGTCGAACAGGTTGGATTCGCCGATAAAGTCAGCCACGTAGCGACTGGCCGGGGCTTCGTAGAGTTGTTCCGGCGTGGCGGTCTGGATGATCGAGCCGTTGTGCATCACGCTAATACTGTCGCTCATCGACAGGGCTTCTTCCTGGTCGTGGGTAACCAGCACGAAGGTGATGCCGACCTCGCGTTGCAGGCGCAGCAGTTCCGATTGCATCTCCTTGCGCAGCTTGCGATCCAGCGCGGCCAGCGGCTCGTCGAGCAGCAACACGGTCGGCTTGTTGACCAAAGCGCGGGCGAGGGCGACACGCTGTTGCTGGCCGCCGGACAGTTCACTCGGCTTACGCTGGCCAAAGCCACTGAGGCGCACCATCTCCAACGCTTCATCAGCCATGCGCAGTTGCTGTTTTTTGTCCGGACGTGGATTGCGATAACGCAGGCCGTAGGCAATGTTTTGTGCCACGGTCAGATGCGGAAACAGCGCGTAATGCTGGAACACCATATTCACCGGTCGCTCGAACGCCGGCACACCGGCCACGCTTTTACCGGCCAAACGGACTTCGCCGCTGGTGGGTTGTTCGAAACCGGCAATCATGCGCAGGGTAGTGGTCTTGCCACAGCCCGAACCACCCAGGAAGGAATGAAACGAACCACGCCGCACCGCAAAATCCAGACCGCTGACGGCCTGTACCTCGCCATAGCGTTTGACCACATTGCAGAATTCGATATCGCTTGGCGGGGTGTCGTTCACGGTCAGGCTCCCTTGCAGTGATCAATCAGTGCGTCGGGGACCAAATTAGCAATCGGGGTTTTGCGGTGTATATATCCCTTGGGGGATAGGAAGAGCACTTGGCTATTTGAGCAACCGAGTGTCCAGCCCAAAGCGCTCCTGCGAAACAAGCTTGAAATGATTCGCGGCCAGATCACAACTCACCAGCAGGTTCCACGAACGGCGTGTAACCGCAGACGGAATGAGCCAGTTTGGGTTTGGCACATCTTCGGGTTGAACAACTTTTATGAAATTCGAATCCATTACTTCGAAACATGTCTGCACATGAGGGACGCTATCCAGCGTACCGAAGCCGGTGTGGGTGGCCACTTCCAGAATGGCAGTCGCCGGGTCGGCCGAAGCGTAAATTACCCGGCGGCCGGGAGGATTCCATCGGCCCCCGGATTGTTGTGCGCCTATGCCACTGCTCCATGTGTCCTTGAAGACTTCACGGTCAAGGCGCCAAGCGTGCCAAGTCCCATCCCAGGGCAAAGGATTCATTGATAAACCCCGTGTTCAATCCGGGTCAAATAGTCGTCTACCACCTGGAAGCCCAGTGGGTTGTCGATCAATTCCAGTGGCGTATGCCCCTCCAGGTACTTGCACGGTTTCTGCAGCCAGTTCTCAGCCAACTGTAGATTGCCAAACACATTGGTGGCGTGCTCCAGCGATTGAGCATATTGATAGGCGATTGTGCTTTGTTGCTGGTTCAGTCGCACCGGTTCTGTCTCCTTTGCCAAGCGTTGTACTGTCCTGACGGACTTCCCTGTGATGCGCTCGACAAGGCCGTGCCCCATGTACAGTTCCGAAGCAGAAAGCATCTCCCTCACGTCGCTCAGATCGAAGCCTTCTTGCGTGTATTTGATGATCAACATGCGCGTGTCACCCTTCACCAGCACTAGGCTAGCCAATCGTTCCTACCTGCCTGGAACAGCTACATTAACCTTCGAACTTCCGACGGCAAACCCTAAAAACATGTCGGAAATTTCCCGTGCTTTCATCGCTTTTTAAACGCCAAAAGGGCAGTCCAGTCGGGTGTATAAGCGTTGGCGTTTATTTGCCGTCAGCGTTACTTCATGAAAGCTACAGCGCCTTGCGTCATTGCCTACAGGTACGCCAGAATCCGCCGGCTTGTGCGCCTGGTGCCCGGGTTTTATCGTTTGCTCGCCGCTGTAAAAAAACAGCGATCGGGTTTGGTAGACCCGTAGCATTGGCGCATAGCGTCACCTTTAATCGTCCTTTTTTGGACGGAATTTTATGGTGGCCATGCGCAGGGCTCCTCCGGGGGCGCCGGTTCCAATGCCCGGTCTACCAACCTTCGTATGGTCGCCACCCTTCGTTTGGTAGCGAGGTGGTGATGGCTCCTTTTCGATAGCATTGGAGTTTCATCTATGTTCAAACCAACACCGAATCCCGCGGACGCAGATCCGACATCGCAATCCGAAAACCCCGATCAAAAGCAATACGACGAGGACGTCAAGCGCGCCCTGGAGTTCTACTTCAATCCTGCCGCCCACGCCGCGTTCATCAAAGCCACACCCAGACGACTCGACGATATGTTCATCGTCAACCCGCAAGTCGATATGGAAACCCTGCTCGGTCATGCTTGCGAGTCACTGGCATCGGCCAATGTCATGGCCATGGATCTGGCGGATCATCTGGAGGGGACCAGTCGCAACTCACTGCTGGGCATTGCCCAGGTCATCATGCTCGGCGAACTGGCGGTGAACCGGGCGCTGGATCAACTCGAACCAACGAACTAATCGCTATCCCCTGTAGGAGCTGCCGCAGGCTGCGATCTTTTGACCTTGATCTTAGGCGTTCGAGGGCAAAACAAAATCAAAAGATCGCAGCCTGCGGTGAGGTGTTGTGCGTTTTTTCAGGCTTGCAACGGCTCCTCCGTCAACTCCCGAATAAACAACCCCAGCAACTCCGACTGGCTGCCAATCCCCAGCTTGGCGTAGATGTTCTTGCGGTGGATTTTCACCGTGCCGGGGCTGATGTTCAATTGTTCGGCCACCGAAGCGCTGGAGTGACCGCGCAACAACAGCTGAACGATTTCCTGCTCACGTCCGGTAAGGATGTGCGCGCCAAAATGGTCGAAGGCTTCGCGGATCTTGAAGTCCAGGTCCTGTGCAGGTCGCGGTTGCTGGGCCTGACGCAAGCGCCAGGCTTCATTGATGACCTGCTCGACCACCGCTTGTGCGCACTCGACCAACTGCATTTCGTCCCGGCTGAACGCACAGCTGGCGCTCGATCGCATCAACGACAAAACCGCTGTGGCACCCTCGCCGAGGTCGACGAAAAACGCCACTTCCTCGGCCAGACCCGTCTGCTGGTAATAGGTCAGGAAGTATTCGCCGAGGTAGAAGTGGTCGGGCGCGAACTGACGCAGACGCCACAGCCCTGGCGCCTGGCCGCGGGTGCAGGCCAGGTAGAACGGATCGAGCAGATAAGGGCCGCACTGATAGTCATCGACATACACCGCACGCTTGTCCGCCGAGAAGGTATCGAACAACGCCAGTGGCCGGTGATTGCCTTCGTAGACAAACAACACGAAATGATCGACCGGGCAGATTTGCCGTAACCAGTGGCTCAATCCCGCCAGCCGCGCATGCCCGGCAGGCAGGTCGAGCAAGTGGGCGACACCGGTGGTCCAGAGTTTGAGTTCCTTGGGGCGCATGGCAACTACAGGCAGAAGAGGATGGCCAATGGATGCACAAAGTACGCCATGGTGGTGTTGCCCGTGCGCAGTGGGGCGGGTGGCGGTGCGTCGTGGAAAAGACGCACCGCAACAGGGCCGGGTGTTACCGAGTGCTACAGATCGGGTATCAAAACTGATCGGGTGCAGACCATTCACGCACCCGACGGGCGTTGTGCAGTAGACGGCAACAGAATCGTCAGTATCCCCAGCAACGGCAGGAAAGAACACAGGGTGTAGACATATTCGATGCCATGACTATCCGCCAGATACCCGAGCAGCGCCGCACCGATCCCGCCGAAACCGAACATCAAACCGAAAAACACCCCGGCGATCATGCCGACGTTGCCCGGTACCAGTTCCTGGGCAAAGACCACGATGGCCGAGAACGCCGAGGCGAGGATGAAGCCGATGATCATGCTCAGCACGCCGGTCCAGAACAGGTCGACGTAGGGCAGGGCGAGGGTGAAGGGCGCGGCGCCGAGGATCGAGAACCAGATCACTCGCTTGCGGCCGATCCGGTCGCCAATCGGGCCGCCAAAGAAAGTCCCCGCTGCAACGGCACCGAGAAACAGGAACAGGTACAGCTGTGAACTGGCCACCGAGAGGTCGAATTTCTCGATCAGGTAGAAGGTGAAGTAGCTGGTGAAGCTGGCCATGTAGAAGTATTTGGAAAACACCAGCAGCGCCAGCACCACCAAGGCGAAGGTGACCCGGCGTTTTGACAGGCCGTGGGTGGCCTGGCTACCTTGCTTGAGCTTGAACAGGTTGAGGTGGTTGCGATACCAGCGACTGAGTCCGTATTGCACGAAGATGGCGAACACCGCGAACAGGCCGAACCAGGCAACGTTGCCCTGGCCGTAGGGAATGATGATCGCCGCGGCCAGCAGCGGACCGAAAGCACTGCCGGCGTTGCCACCGACCTGGAACGTCGATTGCGCCAAACCGTAGCGACCGCCGGAAGCCAATCGCGCAACCCGTGAAGTCTCCGGGTGAAAGGTCGACGAGCCAACGCCGACCAGTGCCGAAGCGACCAGAATCGCCGGGAAGCTGCCGACCATCGACAACATCAGAATACCGATCAACGTGCAGACCATCCCCGCGGGCAATAGCCACGGTTTTGGGTGGCGGTCGGTGTGGAAACCGATCCACGGTTGCAGCAGCGAAGCGGTGAGCTGGAAGGTCAGGGTAATCAGCCCGACCTGGGTGAACGTCAGGCCGTAGTTGGCCTTGAGCATCGGGTAGATCGATGGCAGCACGGCCTGGATCAAGTCGTTGATCAGGTGCGCCAACGCGCAAGCGCCGACAACGCGCATGACCAAGGGACTCGCTTGTGCAGCCACCGAGGCGTTGGGCGAGGGTGAACTAAGGGTGGTGGTCGACATGGGTGATCTTCCAGATAAGTCGCGAGCAGCGCAGCCAATTTCAGGGTTCGGCGTTATCCTAGGGGCCTTGAAATCGCCCGTCTCGCGCAACTCGGGCGTCGACCATCGCAAAAAGGGCGTCATGAAGCCACTGGATAAATTTCTCGCGGATATCGACCAGGGTGACTGGGACGTTCGCAGCAGCGCGACCGATTACCCGGAAAACTGGTTTATCCCGCCGCACTCCCACGAGAAGCATCAACTGATCTACGCCATCGAAGGCGTGATGGTGGTGCACTCCGCAAGCAGCCAATGGACCGTGCCGCCGAGCCGGGGCATCTGGATGCCGTGTGGGCAGATGCACTCGATTCGCTGTGTCGGGCCATTGAAAATGCGCAGTGTCTTTGTGCGCCCGGAAGCGGGGTTGAATCTGCCCGAAGAAGCCCGGGCCGTGAGTGTTTCTGCACTGCTGAGCGAGCTGATCAAGGTCTCGGTGGATTTCGACTTCAGCGGCGAACCGGACGCACGAGAGGCCCGCGTGCTACGCCTGATCCTAGATGAACTGACGATCTTGCCGACCTTGCCACTGAACCTGCCGCAGCCAACCGACCCACGTATCAACCAGATCTGTACCGCGTTGCAGCGTGATCCTGGAGATGGTTCGACCCTGGCCGACTGGAGCGCCCGCCTGAGCCTCGACGAAAAAACCATCCAGCGTCGCTTCCGCAAGGAAACCGGTATGACCTTCGGCCAGTGGCGCCAGCAATCGCGGTTGCTGTTGGCTCTGGAACGCATCGCCGTCGGGGAGAAGATCATCGACATCGCCGGGGAGCTGGGCTACGACAGCCCGAGTGCGTTCACGACCATGTTCAAGAAACAATTCGGCAAGACGCCGAGTGATTTTTTCAAGTGATGGCGACCGTCCGTGGGACGGCCGCTTGGCGCCGGGATCGGGTCAGGATCCTTGCGGCGTTTCACCCCGCATCAGACGGGCATTGATGTCTTCGATCACTGCCGGCAGATCGACGATGGTGTCGATCAAATAGTGTGGGCGGGAGCCTTCGAACATCTTGACGATACGTGCCCGCTCGCTGTCGAGCCGGTCAGAAGGCAGGGCCTTGAATTGATCGTAGGTCAAGCCCAGCGCATTGCCGGAGCAGGTCAGCGCGACCGTCCACATCCCGGCGGCCCGGCCTTCTAGAATGCCAGGCCAGGTGTCGTCGACCTTCACGCACGCGGCCACATCGCTGATCCCCAAGGCAATTACGTTGGCCAAGGCCTGGGCCGGGTAGGGGCGGCCGTTCGGCACTTCGTCGGTGGCGACGACGTGGTCGGCGACGTAGCCGTTATGCCGCGCCAGCTCCACCACTTTCTCCATGACAACGGCCGGGTAACCGGAGCAGGAACCGATCTTCAGGCCTTTGTCGCGCAACGCGTCGATGGCGTTCAGGGCACCAGGAATCAGTGCCGAGTGCAGGGCAATTTTCTCGATCTGCAGCGGCATGAATCGTTCATACAGTGCGGTGACATCGTCATCGGTTGGCAGGCGATCAAAGGCTGCGCGGTAGCGTTCGGCAATTTGCGGCTGATTGCACAGGGTACGGATGTGATCCCACTTGCCCATGCCCATCGGCCCCCGCGCTTCTTCAAGGGAAACCGCGACGCCGAACTCGGCAAACGCTTCGACGAAAATCTGCGTCGGGGCAAAGGAGCCGAAATCGACGACGGTGCCGGCCCAGTCCAGGACCACGGCTTGCAGTTGGGTCGGTTGTTGGTAATTCATGGTGATTCTCCATTTTTTGTTGTGGGCAGGCCGTCCCTCTCGAGATCGAGAAGTAGGCCTATGGATTGCTCAAGGGTGAGGCGAAATCAGGTGGCCGGTGTGGGGCTTGCGTCGAACAGCTCCGCAATCATTGGCCGGTTTCGGCGGATACCCAGACAGCACAAGTGGTAGTCGATGGAAAACGGGTGATTGACGAAGGTGATGGGCCGGGTACCCGGTGTTTCGGTGTACTCGACAGCCGAAACGAAACCGATCCCGATGCCTTTGGCGATGGCATGCACAATGGCTTCGCGGCTGTTCAACTGCATGACGCAGTTCAGGGCGACGCCCAGTTGCTTGCAGCTTTCTTCTACCAATTGGCGGGTGCGAGAACTTTTTTCCCGCATGACCCATTTCTCTTCGCTGATCTGCTCGACGTGCACTTCCTTCTGCCGGGCCCAGGGATGGTCCTCGCGCACCACGGCAATGATCGGGTAGCGCCGGTAAAGCTGCGTGTCGAAGCGTTGGTCGAATTCGGACAACGCCAGGATCGCCACATCGATATCGAAGTTGAACAGGCGATCCAGGGTCTCCTTTTCAGGGGAGAACGAGGTTTCCAGTTCGATGTCCGGATGCCGCTGCATCAGCTCGTAGGTCAGGTTCATCGCAATCGGCGGCGAGACGGCGCCGAGGCGCAGCATGCCGGTCTTGCGTTGCTTGAAACTTTGCAGCAATTGCACGGCTTCATCCTCCTGGCCGAACAGGCCCTGGGTGATCGCATAGAGCTGGTGTCCGGCGGCACTCATTTCGATAAAGCGGCCGCGGCGGTGGAACAGTTCCACGGAAAACTTCTTCTCCAGGGCATTGACCTGCTCACTGACCGTGGGCTGGCCGACGCTCAAATACTCGGCGGCGAGGGTGAAGCTGCCGGTCTTCGCCACGGCATGAAATGAACGTAGCCACTTGTGGTACTGGTACATAGACGATCCTGTTCCTGAGCCGCTGCCATTGATTCAATCTGTCCGGCCGGGCAATCAACGCCTGATAAACAGCGCCACCGACGCGCTGCAAAGACAGGCCGCGGTGACCACGATGAAGATCAGCGACGTGTTGCCGGTACTGTCGAGCATACTGCCGATCAGCGGTTCCGCCAGGCCGGCGAACAGATAGGACGAGAAGTTCATCACACCGGTCGCCGTACCTGCGCGTTTGGCACCCACCAGGTCCGGGCATAGCGCCCAGAAGCTGGAGGCGGGGCCGTACACGAAGAAGCCGCAGAGAAACAACGCCACCAGGCCGGTCGCGCTGTGCGGCGCCAGGGTCCACATCCACAAGCTGGTCGCTGCACCGAGGAACATGTAAAGCATGATCGCCAGATAGCGTCTGGAGCCGAACAGTTTGTCCGAGATCCAGCCATTGCTCAGTGCGCCGATGGCCATGCCGACGGGAAGGGCCACGGTGATCCACTTCGGATCGATCATGCTGTCGCCGGTCTTCCAGTTGGCGCCCAGAAAGTGCACCGGCACCCAGACGATCAAACCATAGCGGGCAGCGTTCTGAAACCCGAGGGACACGGCAGCAATGATCAGGCGGAAGTTCTTCAGGACGGCTTTGTAGCGTTGCGCCGACGTTTCGACTTCACCGTGGGCCACCTCGTGATTCTTGTCCTCGGCATTGGCCACGCCCGTGTCGGCAAGCGGTTCGAAACCCAGGTCCTGCGGACGCTCCCGAGCCACGAAGTAGAAGATGATGCCGCCGGCGAGCATGAGTAGCACGGGCAAGCGGAAGATCCAGCGCCATTCCAGGTGCATCACTTCCAGCACGACGATGGAGGTCACGTAAGACAGGACAGAGGCACACCCGGCCGCGAACACATAAAAGCCGTACACCTTGCCGCGTTCACCTGCGCTCCACCAGTTGGAGATCAGTCGACTGCCCGGCGCCCAGCCCAATGCCTGGAAGTAGCCGTTGATGCCCCAAGGCAAAATCAACGCGGCAAAGTTGCTGGCGAAACTCGTCACCCAGTTGGCGCCGCAGGACAGCACTGCGCCCACGGTCATGATGCGTCGGCCACCGAATTTGTCGGCGAGGTTGCCGTTGATGGCCTGGCCAATCGCGTAGGCCCAAAGCATGGCGGCCGATACCCAGCCAAGGTGCTCTTTGGTAAAACCGAACTCGGCCTGGATACCCGGAATGGCGAAACCGAACGTTTGCCGCCCGGTGTAGAAAAACAGATAGCAAAACATCGCTGCCAGCAACATGCGCCACTGGGCGACACGGAACGACGCGGTGTGTACGGCAAGACCTGGCAAGGTTTGGGCACGATTCATGATCTTTTCCTTATTCTTGTTCGGTCCCTCCGTGTGGTAACGGAGGGTGCACTCTTTTTCAGGTGCGGCAGGAAATCGTCGCGGCTCGTAACGCCGCTGGCAGTGTAGTGATTTATGAGCGGTGAAACCTAGGCCGCGCGTGAACCGATGAAGTTCTTGCCGCGGGCACCCTGCAGGGCGAAATCGATCATGGCTTCGGCTTCGTCGGCCGTTACGCCGTAGTCGGCGAACTCGGTTTTGACATCGAGGCTGTGCAGGAAGGCGCGCAACCGGGACTGGGCCTGGTCCAGGTCCGGTCCGAAAACCCGTTGCAGGGTTTTGTCACGCGTTGCGTCGTGGCCCCAGGCAAGGCCCAAAACCAGCGGCAGGGTGAAGGAACACGCAATGCCGTGGGGCAAGCCGTAGCGCAAGGTCATCTCATAGGAAATGGAATGGGCCAGTGCAGTCTTGGTGTTGGAGAACGCCAGCCCGGCCTTGAGTGCCGCCAGGGCCATTCTTGAGCGCAGTTCCTGATTGGACAGGTCCTGCCGCAGCAACGGCAGGCATTCTAGGATGTCTTCGATGGCCGAGATGGCGAAGGTGTCGGAAATCGGGTTGGCGTTAATGTTCCAGATCGATTCCAGCGCATGGGACAGGGCGTCCAGGCCCGTGGAGACGGTGACGCCGCCCGGAACCGTGAGCATCAATTGCGGATCGATGATGGCGACACTTGGCCAGGTGCAGTCCAGGTGCAGCGAGTACTTCTTGTGATTGGCCGCGTCCCAGATCGTCGCCCAGGGCGTGACCTCACTGCCCGTGCCCGCGGTGGTCGGGGCGGCGATCAGCTGTTTACTGCGAACCGGAACGAAGGGTTTGCCGCTTGCCAGCAATGCCAGCAGCTCATCGAAACGACCTGACTCGGTGCCGACAATCAGCGCCTTCGCCGTGTCGATGGCGCTGCCGCCACCGACGGCAATCACGGCGTGGCACTCGCCGGCTTCTTTCCAGAAACGTTCATAGGTCTCACGCAGTTGCGCGACATCGGGATTGGGCTGGACGTCTTCGATCACATAGACCAGTCGGTCGCCCAGTAGCGCTTGAAGGCGATCCACCAGCCCCAGGCCTCGGGCTTCGGGAAAGGTCACAACGGCAACGCTCTGGTTCTCAGTGATGGCGGCAAGCTCTTGCAGGCTGCCCCAGCCGAAACGGGTATCCACTGGATTGTGAAATCGGGCGGTCATGGCGGGTCCTTTGTTTTTGTTGTTGGAAGTGACGCCATGCTCGCGGTCTGCGCACTGCTGCACAAATCGATAATTCGCAGGTTTGAATCGGCTGAGCCGATAACAGCGGGTATGAAGGAAGGCGCTCTCGATCGTTGTAAAGAAACTACCTAGCGCCCTGCGGCAATCACCATGACCGATGGTGGTTGCCTCAATATTTTGCCTGTGGGGTCTGGCATACGCTGTGCGCCAAGGGAGGCCCGCACGGGCTGACAATCGCCGGAGCGTGGTATGCGTTTTTTTGAACTGATCACTTTGACCGTGCGGGTGCGCACGGTGGCCGATGCACTGGTGCGCATCGAAACTGCGTTGGCGAAGCCAGAAGTCGGTGGGGCGTTGATGGGCTGCTGGGCGTCGGAGATCGGCCAGTTGAACCAGATCACCGTACTGCGCGGCTATGAAGACGAAAGCCTGCGGCAGGCCGAGCGTGAGCGCTTCCTGTTGGGCGGCGAAGTGTTCGGTGTCGGCGAGCTCATCACCGATCTGCGCATCGAGAATTACACGCTGTTTCCTTTCCTCAAACCCTTGCACGCCGGGCAGCATGGCCCGTTCTACGAAATGCGTGTCTATGACCTGATCAGCAGCGGCCTCAAGCCCACGCTCGACGGTTGGAGCAAAGCCATCGAAGCGCGCACCGCCGAACAGTACTCACCGGTGTATGCGGCGTTTTACGCCACTGATGGTTCGCTGCCACGTTATCTGCACATCTGGCCGTGGGCCACGCTGGAAGAGCGCCTGCAAGTACGGACCCAAGCCGTTGCCGACGGCGTCTGGCCGCCGGAAAACTCCGGTCCGCAATTGCAGGACATGTGTTCGACGATCTATCTGCCGGCGAAATTTTCACCGTTGCAATGATCGGTCAGCTGGCGTCCCGGCCGTGAGCGGCGGCCGCCAGTTGTTCGGTGTCTACGCGCACAAATGTCGAATCACCAATGGCGGTCAGCACTTCACCGGCGTAGACCTCGCAGACGACACGGGTTTTGCGTCCGACCTCGCCTTCGACTTTGGCGCGCAGGGTCAGCGGCAAACCCATGGGTGTCGGTTTGATGAACTTGATGCCCAGGTTGCCGGTGACGCAATTGATCCGCGGCAGGCTGGCGGCATCCCGCTGTTCGGCGCGGTAGTGGTACGCCATCGCCGTCCAGTTGGAGTGGCAGTCGACCAGCATCGCGATCAGGCCGCCGTACACCAGGTCCGGCCAGCCGCAATATCGGGCGTCCGGTACGTGCTCGGCCATGACGTGCACGCCGTCTTCGTGCCAAAAGCTCTTGATGTGCAGCCCGTGCGGATTGTCGGGGCCGCAGCCATAACAAACGCCATCGGGTGCGGCGGTGTCTTGCAGGGAGGTGTCGTGCCGGGACATACCTTGATCATCCTTTGAAATGTGAACCATCACTTGATGGTTCTACAGTTTCCCTCAAAAACGATCCAGTCTGTAGGGCTCAGTCGCGGGTAATCCTGTAGAGGCTGCGACACTCCCGGGCAGGGCCAGTTGTGCGATGAGTTCGGCCGTTACTGCGGCCTGCGTCAGCCCCAGATGTTGATGACCGAAAGCAAGCAGGACCTTGCCGTCGCACACCCGGTCGATGATCGGCAGCGAATCCGGCAGCGAAGGGCGGAACCCCATCCACGGCGTTGCGGCTTCGGCATTCAACTCACGACGGAACAAGCCTTTGCTCAAGCGGTGCAATTGCCAGGCGCGCTCCATGCTCGGTGGCTGATCAAGGCCAGCGAACTCGACCGTCCCCGCCAGCCTCAAGCCTTCGGACATGGGCGTCATGATGAATTTGCGCTCCAGCGAGGTGACGGCAAACGGCAACCGTTCGAGCTCAAGGGGCAACATCAGGTGATAACCGCGCTCGGTGTCCAGCGGGACTTTTTTGCCGGTCAGCGCAGCGGTGAGTTTCGCCGAGTGAGCACCGCAGGCGATCAGGACTTGTCGGCTGGAGACTCGGCCTTGATCGGTGATCAACGAAACGCCGTGTTCAGTGAGCTGTCCGCCATCGACCCGTTGCTTGAGGAACTGCACGCCGCTAGCCTTGGCCGCATTGACCAGTTCGCCAACCACCCGAAACGGGTCGAGGAAATGTCCGGTGCGCGGGAAGAACAATCCGCCCCTAATGCCTTCGCTCAGTTGCGGGGCCGCTTCGCGCACGGCGTTGGCCTGCCAGAAATCGACGGGCACCTGTTGCTGGCGCATGCGTGCCAGCACTGCTTCGATAGCAGGTTGTGAATCGGGCCGTTCGAACACCAGCAGCGAGCCGTCTTCTTTCAGCAGATCAGGGCGGGCGATTCCGCTCAGCAACCGTTGCCAGGCGTCCAGGCTGCTTTCATTCAAAGCGCGGATACCGGCCACGGTGCGCTGGAACGGCGCCGGGCGCAGGTTCAGCAACAGACGCATGAACCAGGGCAGGGCGCGGGGCATGTATTTCCAGTCCAGGCGCAGCGGGCCCATCGGGTCCATGAGCATGGCGGGCAGGCGCTTGAGGATCGACAGGTCGGCGATGGGAAACACCTGCTCGGTGGCCAGGTGCCCGGCGTTGCCAAATGAAGCGCCGCGACCGGGTTCCTGCTGGTCGATGACCACCACTCGATGGCCTTGGCGGGCGAGCTGCAAGGCGCAGGCAACGCCGATGATCCCGGCGCCGACCACGGCAATGTCATGGGCAAAGTGGGGCGAGGAAAGATTCGACATGGCTAGGCTTCTCTCTGGCCGTCGAGTAGGCGCCGCAGTTGCAGCGGATTACCCTGCTGGAGCGCGGCGGGGAGCAAGGCGTCCGGGAAATCCTGATAGCACACCGGGCGCAGGAACCGCAGGATTGCCGCGGTGCCGACCGAGGTGGTACGTGGGTCGGACGTCGCCGGGAACGGCCCGCCATGGACCATGGCATCGCACACTTCGACGCCGGTTGGCCAGCCGTTGACCAGCAAGCGGCCCGCCTTGCGTTCCAGCACCGGCAGCAAGGCCCGAGCGCTGTCCAGATCGGCGTCATCCAGTTGCAGCGTGGCGGTCAACTGGCCTTCGAGGTGCTCGATGACCTGACGCATTTCATTGTCATCGGCGCATTGCACGATCAGCGAAGCGGCGCCGAACATTTCAGCCTGCAACGCGGGGTCCGCGAGAAAATCCTGTGCTCGGCTGACGAACAAATGGGCCTGGCATTGGTTGGGTGTTTCACCCGCCAAACCGACGGCCGCTGCCTGGGCATGCGCATGCTCGACCAGCGAGCCGACGCCGGCCTCGTAGGCACTGAAAATCCCGGGCGTGAGCATGGTTTGCGCGGGGCTGCGACGCACAATGTCGGCTGCTGCGCTGATGAAACGATCGAGGGCAGCGCCTTGGCGGGCGATCACCAGACCAGGGTTGGTGCAGAACTGACCGGCGCCCTGGGTCAGCGATGCGACGAAGCCTTGAGCCAATGCCTCACCGCGAGCTTGCAGGGCGGCCGGGAACAGCAACACCGGATTGATCGAACTCATTTCCGCGTACACCGGGATCGGTTCCGGACGTGCCTGCGCCGCTTGGCACAAGGCGATGCCGCCACTGCGTGAACCCGTAAATCCAACGGCCTTGATGCGCGGGTCAGTGACCAGGGCGATGCCGACTTCGCGACCGGAGCCGAACAGCAGCGAAAACACACCCTCGGGCAGCGCGCACTGTTTCACCGCACGCGCCACCGCACGGCCGACCAGTTCGCTGGTCCCCGGATGAGCGCTGTGCGCCTTGACCACCACCGGGCAACCGGTGGCCAATGCCGAAGCGGTGTCGCCACCGGCGACGGAGAAGGCCAGTGGAAAATTGCTCGCACCGAACACCGCCACCGGGCCCACGGGGATCTGTCGTTGGCGCAGGTCCGGACGGGGCAGGGGTTGACGTTCCGGCAGCGCGTTGTCGACGCGTACATCCAGCCATTCGCCGGCGCGCACGGTGCGGGCAAACAGGCGCAGTTGCTGACAGGTGCGGCCCCGTTCGCCCTGGATGCGCGGACGCGGCAGGCCGGTCTCAGCCACAGCGCGGTCGATCAGTTCATCGCCGAGGGCTTCGATCTCGCTGGCGATGGTTTCGAGGAATTCAGCGCGTGCGTCCAGCGAGGTTGCGCGATAGCCGTCGAAGGCGGCCGATGCCAGGGCACACGCCTGTTCGACGTGCTCGCGGCCACCTCCGAGGTAGGCCGGTTCGAGTGGCAAGCCAGTGGCGGGATTAATGGCCCGGATCGCTTCGCGATGCCCGGTAACGGCTTGCTGGCCGATCAGCAGGTTGCCTGTCAGAGTCATGGTGGTTCCTGAAAAAAATAGGTGGGGACGAAAACAAAAGCGGCGCGACCCGGCGCGCCGCCGTGCAAGCCGGGTGAACGTCAGGCGACGTTCTGCTCGGCCGACCAGTGCTCGTACCACTGGCGGAACAGCGCGTACTGGTTCTCGGCGTAACGACGCTGGGCATCGCTGAGCACATCGGTTTCGTTGAAGTGCAGCGCGTATCCCTTGTCGCCGTTGAGCACCATCAGGTGCTTGTAATAAAGCACCAGGTCGCAACCCTCGTCGAAGGACGACAGCACCGCCAGTGCCGATTCCAGCTCGCGGGCCTGACGACGGGCCTTGGCGTCGCCTTTGGCAGCTTGCTTGCTCAATGCCACCAGTTGCAGCACTTCGCGTGGCAGGGCGTTGCCGATGCCGGTGATGGCGCCGGTGGCGTTGCAGTTGACGAAGCCGTGCACCACTTGGGTGTCGACACCGACCATCAGGGTGACGGCGTCATCCTTGGAGGTGATGTGTTCGGCGGCGTAGCGCAGGTCGGCAGCACCGCCGAATTCCTTGAAACCGATCAGGTTCGGGTACTCGCGACGCAGTTCGAAGAACAGGTCGGCACGGGTGGCGAAGCCGTAGTAAGGGCTGTTGTAGATCACGGCGGGCAAGCCCGGTGCGGCTTTCAGAATCGCGGCGAAGTGAGCTTTTTGCGCGGTGGCCGAAGCGCCACGGGACAGCACACGAGGAATGACCATCAGGCCATGGGCGCCGACCTTGGCC
The DNA here is from genome assembly GCF_900187615.1 of Pseudomonas sp. Irchel s3f7. Classification (GTDB taxonomy): domain Bacteria; phylum Pseudomonadota; class Gammaproteobacteria; order Pseudomonadales; family Pseudomonadaceae; genus Aquipseudomonas. The sequence goes on from NZ_FYDO01000015.1 coordinate 92,823, forward strand.
GCATGCGCCGCATGGGACACCGCTTCGCGGCTGTTGACCGCACCGGTACCGACGATGGTCGGAATGCCGGCAGCCACCAGACGGGCTACGCCTTCCTGACGCTCGGTTTCGGTGAGCAGCGGCCAGTCACCCATGGAACCGCAATACACGACGGCGCTCATGCCGATGTCGATCAGCTCGCGACCCTTGGTCACCAGTGCGTCGAAGTCCGGCTTGCGGTCGGCGGTGCACGGGGTCATCAGTGCCGGAATGCAGCCAGTAAAAATGTTGTCGCTCATTGTTGTAACTCCTTGAAGCGTTCATACAGATTGATTGAGGAAAGACGCGTAGGGCTCAGATGCCCCACGCAAAGGGATCCTGTTCGTCGATCAGCAACATGGCGTCGGCGGTCATGTAGGCGCGGCCCGTGATGGACGGGATGATGCGTTCGCCGTCCCATTCATAGCTGCCGACGAACTGGCTGCCGGTGATGCTGGCCTGGACCCAGCGCTCACCGACGGCGAGTTTTCCGTCGGCCGCCAGGCAGGCCAGTTTGGCGCTGGTGCCGGTGCCGCAGGGTGAGCGGTCGTAGGCCTTGCCCGGGCACATGACGAAGTTGCGGCTGTCGGCCTGGTCGTCCTCGGCGAACAATTCGACGTGGTCGATCAGCGCGCCGTCTTCGCCGTGGATGCCTTGGGCTTCGAGGGCCTTGAGCATCGCCCAGGTGTACTCGGTCAGGGCGTCGACGTTGTCCATCTGCAACGTTTTGCCGTGGTCGGACACCAGGAAAAACCAGTTGCCGCCCCAGGCGATATCGCCATGGACACGACCATGGCCGGGCACCTCGACCGGCACCTGTTGGCGGTAGCGGTAAGCGGGCACGTTGCGCAGGGTGACGTTGCCGTCCTCATGCAACGTCGCGTTGACCGGGCCGACCGGGGTGTCGATCTTGTGCACGCCGGGCTGGATATGCCCCAGGTAATGCAGCGAGTTGACCAGGCCGATGGTGCCGTGGCCGCACATGCCGAGGTAGCCGGCGTTGTTGAAGAAAATCACGCCGCAGGTGGCATCCGGCGACACCGGTTCGCAGTACAGCGCACCCACCAGCACATCGTTGCCACGAGGTTCCAGCAGGCAGGCGCGACGCCATGGATCATGCTGCTCGCGCAGGGCATCGCGCTTCTCGGCCATGGTCCGGCCGGGCAACTGGGGCAGGCCCGACATCACCAGGCGAGTCGGTTCGCCGCCGGTGTGGGAATCAATGACATGTACTTTTTTCATAAACCTTTCCATTCAGAGGAACACGCAGGCATTGCTGGCCTGAATTTCAGCGAGAGGTCTGGGCGGACACGCCGATTGGACGCTGGCCAGTGGTCGTGCCGGGGTGAACAGAATCGGCTTCGCTTTCAGCGTCCTCTTCTTCCAGGCGAACCAGATGCGCCGGCACGCCGGTGGCCGCGCCCCAGTAGTAAATGCCCATCGCACAGGCCGCCACGACCACGGTGTCGAAAGGATGGGTGAGTACGCCCATGCCGCCGAAACTGCCGAGCCAGGACAGCACGATGGTCACGGCGTAGAAGCCGATCAGCCATGCCGAAGAACGCACTTGCTGGGCCAGGCTCAGGTGTTGCGTCGGCACATAGCGACCGCACAGCAGGTAGATCACGAACATCAGGATTTGCAGGCCGAGCAGCCAGGACACGGTGTTCCAGCCCGACCAGTAGACGATCAGCGCGGCAATGATGAACGACACCGGGCCGAGGACGCCCATGCGCTTGACCTTGAATGGTCGCGGCATGTCCGGCGCATTGCGGCGCAGGGCGGCAACGGAGACCGGCGCCACGGCGTAGCTCAACACCAGCGCGGCGGAGACCACGTTGATCAGGGCTTCCCACGAAGGGAAGGGCAGGGTCCAGAACACAGACAGGGCAAAGGTCAGCCACAGCGCCGGACGCGGGATGCCGGACTTTTCGTCGATGCGGGTGAAGATCTTGAAGAAGGTCCCGGTTTGCGCCCAGCCGTAGATCACACGTGGGGTGGCGTTCATGTAGATGTTGCCGCAACCGCTCGGGGAGATCACCGCGTCGGCCACCACCAGATAAGCCAACCAACCCACACCCAACGCCAGGGCGATATCGCGGTAGGGCAGGGCCAGTTCTTTGGCGACGCCGGCCCAGCCATTGGCGAGCATTTCGGTGGGCACGCCGCCGAGGAAGGCCACTTGTAGCAGCACATAAATCGCGGTGGAGAGCAGTACGGAGAGGATCAGTGCAATCGGGATGGTGCGTTGCGGATTCTTCACTTCGCTGGCCACCGAGATGATCGGCGTCAGCCCCAGGTAAGCGAAGATAATGCCGCCGGCGGACACCGCCATTTCGACACCGGACAGCCCGAACGGCATGAAGCCCTGGGACTGGAAGTTCTCCGGTTTGAAAAAGGTGAACAGCACGCCGATCACCAGCAACGGCACGATGAACTTGAACAGGCTGATCAGGTTGTTGGCCTTGGCGAAGGTTTTCACGCTGTAGTAGTTGAGCATGAAGAACAGGCACAACAGGCCAAACTGCACCAGCCAGCCAAGCGCCGTTGGATTGCTGGAGCCGGCCTGCGTCAATGCGGGAAACCATGCAGCAGCGTACTGACGCGCAGCGACCACTTCGATGGCCACCAGGCTGGAAAACGCGATCAGCGTGATGAAGCCCATCAGGTAACCCAGCAGCGGGCCGTGGGAATAAACCGGGTAGCGAATCACACCGCCGGCACGGGGCAGCGCCGCGCCTAATTCACAATAAACGATGCCCAACAGCAGAACGGCAAACCCGCCCAGCAACCAGGAAAATATCCCCGCCGGCCCCGCAATCGCGGAGACGTGACTGGCTGCGAACAGCCAACCGGAGCCGAAAATCGCCCCCAGTCCGATAAACGTGAGGTCTATCAACGACAGTTGTTTTTTGAACTTGCCTTGGCCTGACATGGCATCGCCTTCTTGTGAGTTATTGGATAGGCAGGTGTGCACTTCAAGTCGCCCCGGTCGGTTTTGCCGAGGAGGGCGGTGGCCATAGATTGAACGTGGCGGCGAACTCGCGATTGATGTTTTTCTTGGGTGTCGATGACGAAATCAGCACAATGGGCACTGTCTGATTTTTGCGAAGGGCGGGTTCATGACTCAGGATGCGTTTGCAATGCTGTGCCAGGGCGACGACTCGAATCGCCCCGAATCCATCGAGCAATTGCTGGCCGGCGTTGCGCTGTTGCTGCCCATGCTGGATGTCATTCCCAATGCTGCGATCTTCATCAAGGATGTTCAGGCGCGCTATGTCATGGCCAATCGCACGCTGGTGCAACGCTGCGGCTTGAAGCAGTTGAAACCGCTCTTGGGGAAAACCAGCGCCGAAGTGTTTCCGGCGCAATTGGGCCCCGGTTATACCGAGCAGGACCGACGGGTTCTGGAGCAGGGTTTTGTCCTGGAGGATCAACTGGAGCTGCACTTGTACGGCAGTCGAGAACCGGGTTGGTGCCTGACTCACAAGCGGCCGCTGTATAACCGCCGCAATGAAATCATCGGCCTGGCCGGGATCTCGGTCGACCTGCAATCGGCGAGCGATACGCACCCGGCGTATCAGCGCCTGGCGGCGGTCGATGAGCACATTCGCGCGCACTTCAATCGACGCGTGACGCTTGGCGAACTGACGCGCATCGCCGGTATTTCAGTGGCGCAACTGGAGCGCTACTGCAAGCGCGTGTTCCACCTGACACCGCGGCAGATGATCCAGAAAGTGCGCCTGGAACATGCTTATCGTCTGCTGCACACCGAGATGCCGATCACCGACGTTGCCTTGCAATGCGGCTACACCGACCACAGTGCGTTCACTCGGCAGTTCAAGGCCTCGACCGGATTCACGCCGCGTCAGTACCGGCAGGCGACCGGTCTGGAGCAGTCGTCGAGCCTGGATTAGCGATGCGTCGGGATTGGCCTGTAAACTGGCTGCGTCAAAGGCATTCGCCTTACCCTTTCAAGCAAGAGAGTTCCCATGGCAAACCACGACCTGACCTTTACGCCCGATCCTGATGCGGATTCGATTTCCTCCGACGTCGTCGGTTTCGGCGGCGTGCTGGTCTCCACGCAGATTCCGACCCGCGCCGACGGCAGCCTGGAACTGGGCGACATCACCCTGCAAAGCGAATGCACCCTGCAAGCGCTGAAAGTGGCACTGGAACGTGCCGGCAGCTCCATGGACCGCGTGATGCACCTGACCATCTACCTCACCGACATGGCCGACCGCGCCGCGTTCAACGAAGTCTACAAGCGCTATTTCGCCAAGCCATGGCCGGTCCGCGCTGCTGTGGGCGTAGCGTCCCTGGCGGTCGAAGGCATGCGCGTGGAAGTGACCGCGATGGCCGCCAAGGCCTGACCTCCACCAGACATACACAAAACCCTGTAGGAGCGGGCTTGCCCGCGATGACGGCGTGTCAGTCGACATCCATTTTGAATGGTCTACCGCTTTCGCGAGCAAGCTTGCTCCTACAGGGGCATGTTGGTCATGGGCTGAATGTGTGGTCCACGCCGATCAACTGTAGGAGCGGGCTTGCCCGCGATGACGGCGTGTCAGTCGACATCCATTTTGAATGGTCTACCGCTTTCGCGAGCAAGCTTGCTCCTACAGGGGCATGGTGGTCATGGGCTGGATGTGTGGTCCACGCCGATCAACTGTAGGAGCGGGCTTGCCCGCGATGACGGCGTGTCAGCCAACACCCATTTTGAATGGTCTACCGCTATCGCGAGCAAGCTTGCTCCTACGGGGGCATGTTGGTCATGGGCTGAATGTGTGGTCCACGTCGATCAAATGTAGGAGCGGGCTTGCCCGCGATGGCGGAGTGTCAGTCGACATTCATTTTGAATGGTCTATCGCTATCGCGAGCAAGCTTGCTCCTACGGGGAATGTTGGTCATGGGCTGAATGTGTGGTCCACGTCGATCAAATGTAGGAGCGGGCTTGCCCGCGATGACGGCGTGTCAATCGACATACATTTTGAATGGTCTACCGCTATCGCGAGCAAGCTCGCTCCTACAGGGATTCAGGTCGTCAGGTCTACACAAAACGCCACCCGGCAGCACACGGGTGCCCCTCAAGCGTTTCACCGCTACAATGCACGCCTCGACCGTGACAGCCTGACTAAAAAAATATTATGTCCCTGCCCAAACATCATCTGGAATTGCTCAGCCCCGCCCGTGACGTGGCCATCGCCCGTGAGGCGATCCTGCATGGCGCTGATGCGATCTACATCGGCGGCCCGAGCTTCGGCGCCCGCCACAATGCCTGCAACGAAGTCAGCGAAATCGCCGAATTGGTGGAATTCGCCCGTCGCTATCACGCGCGGGTGTTCACCACCATCAACACCATCCTGCACGACAACGAACTGGAGCCGGCCCGCAAGCTGATCCACCAGTTGTACGATGCCGGTGTCGATGCGCTGATCGTCCAGGACCTGGGCGTGATGGAGCTGGACATTCCACCCATCGAGCTGCACGCCAGCACCCAGACCGACATCCGCACCCTGGAACGGGCAAAGTTCCTCGATCAGGCCGGCTTCTCCCAACTGGTGCTGGCCCGTGAGCTGAACCTGCAAGAGATCCGTGCGATTGCCAACGAGACCGACGCGGCCATCGAGTTCTTCATCCACGGTGCGTTGTGCGTGGCGTTTTCCGGGCAGTGCAACATTTCCCACGCCCACACCGGTCGCAGCGCCAACCGCGGCGATTGCTCCCAGGCGTGCCGTTTGCCTTACACCCTCAAGGACGAAAAGGGCGGTGTGATCGCTTACGAAAAACACCTGCTGTCGATGAAGGACAACAACCAGAGCGCCAACATCCGCGCCCTGGTTGAGGCCGGCGTGCGTTCGTTCAAGATCGAAGGGCGCTACAAGGACATGGGCTATGTGAAAAACATCACGGCCTATTACCGCCAGCGCCTCGACGCCGTACTCGAAGACCGCCCGGACCTGGCCCGTGCCTCCAGCGGCCGCACCGCGCACTTCTTCCTGCCCGACCCGGAAAAAACCTTCCACCGTGGCAGCACCGATTACTTCGTCACGGATCGCAAGATCGACATCGGCGCCTTCGACTCGCCGACCTTCACCGGTTTGCCGGTGGGTGTGGTCGAGAAAGTCGCCAAGCGTGACATGCAGGTCGTCACGCACGAACCGCTGTCCAACGGCGACGGCCTCAATGTGCTGGTCAAGCGTGAAGTCGTGGGTTTCCGCGCCAACATCGCCGAGCCGAAAGGCGAATTCGAGGAGGACGGCGAGAAGCGTTATCGCTATCGCGTCGAGCCAAACGAGATGCCGGAGGGGATGTACAAACTGCGCCCCAACCATCCGCTGAATCGCAACCTCGATCACAACTGGCAACAGGCGCTGCAAAAGACCTCAGCCGAGCGTCGCGTGGCCCTGCGTTGGGTCGCTAGCCTGCGTGAAGAGCAGCTGGAACTCACCGCGACCAGCGAAGAGGGCATCAGCGCCAGCGTCACCCTGAAAGGGCCGTTCGGTGCCGCCAACAAGCCGGAGCAGGCACTGGAGCAATTGCAGGACCTGCTCGGTCAGTTGGGCACTACGCAGTACCACGCCATCGACATCAAGCTGGATGCGCCACAGGCGTACTTCATTCCGAACTCGCAGCTCAAAGCCTTGCGCCGTGAAGTGATTGAAGCCTTGACCGAAGCGCGCATCGCCGCTCACCCGCGCGGTGGTCGCAAGGCCGAGACCACACCGCCACCGGTGTACCCGGAATCGCACCTGTCGTTCCTGGCGAACGTCTACAACCAGAAGGCCCGCGACTTCTATCATCGCCACGGCGTGAAGCTGATCGATGCGGCCTACGAGGCCCACGAGGAAACCGGCGAGGTGCCGGTGATGATCACCAAGCACTGCCTGCGATTCTCCTTCAACCTGTGCCCGAAACAGGCCAAGGGCGTGACTGGCGTGCGTACCAAGGTCGCGCCGATGCAGTTGATCCACGGCGACGAAGTATTGACGCTGAAGTTCGACTGCAAGCCTTGCGAAATGCACATCATCGGCAAAATGAAAGGCCACATCTTCAACCTGCCGCAACCGGGCAGCGTGGTCGGTCACATCAGCCCTGAAGACCTGCTCAAGACCATCCCGCGCGCGCCGCATTGACGGACGGGTGGAGCGCGGCCCTGATGCCGCGCTCCACTGTCGAAAAAATCGAGACTAGTTACAGGCTTCAGCGACGGCCTTTTCGGCGCGTTTAAACTCCTGGCTGACGTCCGTAGTGATTTTCTGCTCTTTCATTTTCTGGCCGAGAAATGGTTGCTCACCGCGGGACTCGACTTCTGCATCTTCGGCAACGATCTGGGCTTTGATCGCGGTGGCATGTTCGTCGATGACAGCATCGACCTCAGCCTGGTTTTTTGCGGTGTCGAGGGCTTTGACCAGTTTGCCTGCTTCCGCTTTTTCGGCTTCGGCATAGGCCTCGACCGTCAATCCAGCGGCCATTGCCCGAGCTTGGGTTTCCAGGGCCTTCATGTGCTGCTGAGCGGTGTTGCACAGGGTTTCCTGCCGTTTGCTTTCGACTAGGCTCCAGATGTTGACGCCATAAATTGCGGCACCCGTGACAATGAGGATGACCGCGGCACTGATCAATTTGCCTTTCACATTCCATACCCAAGCGTGTCAAGGGAAGTCCTGTTTTGCATCCATAGCCCGACTCCATTCGAATTAGAAAAGCGTAGCAGACGAAAATTTTCTTCCGGTGAAACGTTTCGCTCAGCGCGCTGCCGTTCGGGTTGAATTGCGGGCTGTAGAAGCGCCTGCGTCAGGGTTTTTACCGTCGCCAAGTGCTTCAATGGGTAGTAAGCATCTGTTTTAAAAAACAATTTGTACTAAAAGGGCTTCCCAGACGGCGAGAAAGTTGATAAATTTCCGCCCGCTCTTGCAGCAACCCTTACAGGGTTCGCAGCGCAGGAGCTTCACAAGAGAGCGCCACGCTCTCGTCGCAACACCTACAGGGGCGTCGCCAAGCGGTAAGGCAGCAGGTTTTGATCCTGCCATGCGTTGGTTCGAATCCAGCCGCCCCTGCCATTTTCCTTACACTCATCCCGTCAGTCGGCCGTCAACGCGCCAGCTTGGGATGATTGTGTCTTTGAGAAACGCCAATGCCTGTTCGGCGTGGGCTCTCCTTTCAGTTGTCTATCCTCCTCTGTCACCCTTGTACTTGATCCTGGAATTCATCTGCAGTAAACAGGGCACATTCCGCGCATTATGCAGACATGCAGATCAGTTTTTTCGGCTTGGTGTCTGGGCATCAAAGGCGTTTAATCAAATGTGGACCCCCATGATCAAGCGAGATATCCGTTGGTAGAGCGCCGTCAGTTCAGTGGTGGCATGAAGGGTAAGAATCTTCGCTACCTCAATGATCATGAGGGCCAACCGGTCCTTCGGGCCCGCGCAGGGTTTTTGTTGCTGGAGCATTTTTCGTTGCCTGCGTTTACCCAGGCGCTCGATACGATTGTCACTGCAAACCTGTTAAGGCCTGCATTGTTCTCAACGAAAACCTTCGGGCTGACGGAAGGGGAAGTGATCAGTGATCTGGGGCTGGTCATTCGACCCGATGCAAGTCTCAATCATGCCGCGATCCAGGACCTGGACTTGCTGGTTGTCTGTGGCGGGTACCGTACGGCACTCAAAGCGGACGATGCATTGATCAATCTGTTGCGCGAAGCGTCTGATCAGGGCGTTACGCTGGCTGGTGTGTGGAATGGCGCCTGGTTCCTCGGACGAGCCGGTTTGCTGGATGGATATCGCTGCGCGATTCACCCTGAACATCGTCCCGCACTGGCGGAAATTGCCAGGCTGGCTCAAGTCACCAGTGAAGCCTATGTGGTTGATCGCGACCGCCTGACCGCATCCAGTCCCAATGGTGCGTTCTACATGGCCCTCGAGTGGATAAAGGGCTTGCACGACAAGGCACTGACCGACGGCATTGAAGACATTCTTGCATTTGAAGCTTCGCGTTACCGGCGCATCAAGCCAACGCTGAACGTGTCGGTCAGCGGTCCTCTCAGGGAAATGGTCAACTTGATGGATGCCAACCTGGAGGAGCCGCTGGAAATGGAGGTGCTCTGCCTGTACGCGGGCCGATCCCGTCGACAGATCGAACGTCTGTTCAAAGAGCAGCTTGGCACCACCCCGCAACGCTATTACATGGACTTGCGGATAACTGAAGCACGTCGACTCCTTCAGCACACCACGTTGACCATCGTCGAAGTCTCGGTAGCCTGTGGTTTCGTTTCGCCCAGCCACTTCAGCAAATGCTACAACGCGTATTTCGGTTATCGGCCATCAAAGGAAATCAGGCTGGTCAAATAACTGTCATGCAATCACCGATGGCTAGCGAAACCGCTGCGCAATGCCATCGGCAAACGGATAGATAGAAAACCAGGGTCTGGCCTCGTCGATCACTCGCTGGAACGAAGGTCGGGTGATCAGCCGCTCGAAATACGCATTCAAGTGCGGGTAGTCATCGGCAAACGGCACCAGCGTATCGGCATAGAACAATGCCGGGCAGGCGGCGCAGTCGGCCATGCTGAACTCGTCTCCGGTGGCCCACATTCTGGACGCCAATTGACGGTCGAGCATGCCGTACGCGGTCGTCAGTGCGGCGCGTTCCCGGGTCAGGTCGCCGTTCGTCGAGCGCAGGCGATCGAGGACGATCTGGTTCATCGGCCCCTGGACGTCGAGGTCGAAAAAACGATCCCACAAACGAATCTCCCACGCAGCCTCCCAATCGTCGGGAATCAGGCGATGTCGGCGTGCATGAAAGTGGTCCAGATACTCGATGATGATGCTCGATTCCGCCACGTCGCGCTGACGTGCGTGATCGCGGATCACCGGAAACTTGACCAGTGGCCACAGGGCTTGAAGCTCTGCCCGGTCGGCCTCGTTGCCCAGGTCGATGATCTTTTTTTCAAACTCGATGTCGTGTTCGTAGAGTGCGATCAGCACTTTGTGGCAGTACGACGAGAGCGGATGGAAGTAGAGAGTCAGCGGCATCTTTCGGTCCCTCGGCCAAGTGCAAACCCGTGCATTATCCGCCTGCACTCGCCGATGTGCGAGGTGCTCCATCGTGGTGCTGTTTGGAGGTGAAAGGGTTGGGAATTGCTTGACCTGACAATCATTAAAATATCTTTTAAATCAATGTGATCGTAACTCGTTCGGTGATCAGTCCGAACGTGGCACGCACATTGCTCCATTCCTCTGGCACCGGTTCTGGTGCGATTGATCCGGGACGACCCGGAGGCCTAGCGGCTCTGCGATATCTGGACGACCAGGTGACATTTTGACTAATCATCAGGAGGTTACTTATGGCGCCCACGCCTCGAACTACCCCTCATTCAGCGTTCGAACACCTGCCCCTCGTGGACATTGGCGGACTGTTTTCCGACTGCGCAGCCGATCGCATCCAAGCCGCCGCAGCGTTGGGGAACGCCGCGCAGCAGGCAGGTTTCCTCTATGTGACCGGGCACGGTATCGATCCGCAGATCATCAATCGTCTCAAGCAACGGAGCGTTGAATACTTCGCCCAGCCGGTCGAGCGCAAGATGCAGGATTACATCGGGCTTTCGAGCAATCACTGCGGGTATGTCCCGGAGGGCGAGGAGCAGTTTGTCGAGGGCAGCATCGATCACAAGGAGGCCTTCGACGTTGGCTTCGACTATGTCCTGCCAGAGGGGCAGCGCCCCATGCTGGGGGCCAATCGCTGGCCAGTGTTGCCGGGTTTCAAGCAGGACATCAAGGCTTACTACGACGCGGTGTTCAGTCTTAGCCTTGCGCTGTTTCGGGGCTTTGCGCTGGCCTTGGGTTTACCGGAAAACGCCATCAGCCAGTGGGTCAATCATCCGCCCAGTCAACTTCGATTGATCCACTATCCGTATTCAAAGGATGCACCGCAGGATCGTCCGGGCATTGGCGCGCACACCGACTACGAATGCTTCACCATCCTGCTGCCGACTGCGCCGGGGCTTGAAGTGTTGAACGGAGCAGGGCAGTGGATCGACGTGCCGCTGGTCGAAGGTGCATTTGTGATCAATATCGGCGACATGATGGAGGTGCTGAGCAATGGCACCTACGTCGCCACGGCCCATCGGGTGCGCAAGGTCAGTGAAGAGCGTTATTCCTTCCCGATGTTCTGCGCTTGCGACTATGACACGGTCATCGAACCTATCGCGCAACTGCTCGAACCGGCAACGCCGAGCCGCTATGGGCCGGTGGTTTGCGGTGAGCATCTGTATGCACAAACCCTGCAAACCTTTCGCTATCTCAAGCAACGCATGGCGCGGGGCGAGCTGAGTTTGCCCAGTGGCGCCAAAGGCTTGTCGTCATTCGGCTACGCCCCCATCTGCGAGGAGGTTTGACATGCACCTTCACGACCTTGTCGAGCAATTTGCACAACAATCACCCCACGGTGTTCCTGACTGGATGCTCGGTTTCTACAAGCGCCGGGCGATCAGTTATGCCGACGGCCTGACCGACGTGCAGACCCACGTGTGCTGGTTCCAGAGTCGCAATTTCACCATCGATCTGCGCCTGCCGCTCGAGCACCAGCAGGTCGCGGCCAAGCCCTTGTCGGCGTACAACGCGCAAGAGCTGCAAGTGCTCGCCAATTACGAAGGCTGGGAAGCCTTGTGTTCCTGGGAAGGCGAGACCCTGAGCTGGCACACGGACACGTCTTTGCAGGTGCACAATCGCTGGCCGGAGCCTGGACTGCTCAAGCGCATCGGTGACTGCATGATCGAGTTCTCACCCAGTGACGCCTACGTCGAAGACTGGCGCTTGCAATCATCGGCACCGGGGGCATTGATCGGCTTGCGACTGCTGCACGAAAAGGAACTGGACAGCGGCCGCGTGCACCACCGTGGTGGTGGGCTGATCGTGTGCGGCGATCATGCGGCGCTGGTGCTTGGGCGTGCCGAGGTGCTTGAGTGCGGCCCCCTCGATCTGCGTGATGCGGTTGCGCGCCATGCCGATGATCTGCCATGGCTCAGCCAGGCCTTCAACTTCGAGACTTCAGTTGCCTGTGGTTCCCTCGCAGAGGGCTACAACGTGACCCTATCGACCTGCGCTGCACGCATCGGTCAGCCGCTGATCTCGCTGGAAGGCTTCGAGATTCACCCTGACGGTCAGCACGTTTTCCAGTTGCTTCAGGTCGACGGTGTTGTCCGCGAGCGCTTGTTTGTCATCGACACGCTGGAGCCGCAGGTCAGCTATTCACCCGCCACCGGCTTCACCGACCGTGCCGCGCAATGGTACGAGCGCGAATCCCCGACATTGAGCCGCTACACCCGGCCGCTCGTTTGAACCCAATGCGTCACCCCATTCATAACCCGTGAGGTTTCCATGAAGGCATTCTCGTGCGTGTTCTACCGTTTTGCATTCGTGTTGCTGGCGTTGTCCTGTGTGGCTTTCGGTGCTTCTGCGGCCGAGAAAAAACAGTCGTTCAAGGTGGCCTGGTCGATCTATTCCGGGTGGATGCCGTGGGGCTACGCCAGCGAACACGGGATCATCGAAAAATGGGCGAAAAAGTACGGCATCCAGATTGAACTGGTGCAACTCAACGACTACATCGAGTCGATCAACCAGTACGCCGCGGGGGCATTCGATGCCTGCGGCATGACCAACATGGATGCCTTGACCATCCCGAGCGCCAATGGCGTGGACACCACGGGGCTGATTCTGGGCGATTACTCCAACGGCAACGACGCCATCGTCCTGAAGAACGGCAAGAGCTTTGCCGACATCAAGGGCCAGCAGGTCAATCTGGTGGAGTTGTCGGTGTCCGACTACCTGATGTCCAGGGCTTTGGACATCCATGGGCTGAGCCAACGCGATATCAAGATCATGAACACCTCCGATGCTGATGCGGTGGCTTCGTTCTCCACGTCCGGGGTGACGGCGGCAGCATTGTGGAATCCGCAATTGAGCATGGTGATGAAGCAGTCACCGACGGCGGTTCAGGTCTTCACCTCCAAAGAAATACCGGGGGAGATCATTGACATGATGGCGGTGAACACCGAGACGCTGGCGGCCAATCCGGAACTGGGCAAGGCGTTGGTCGGTGCGTGGTTCGAGACCTTGCAATTGATGAGCGGCGACGACGGGCAGGCCATCGCCGCACGTACTTCGATGGCCGAGCGCTCGGGTACCGACCTTAAAGGCTACGAGGAACAACTCACGCAAACCATGTTGTTTTATACGCCGGGCACCGCGTTCGAGTTCGCCAACTCCGACGCCATCCGCCATACCATGGACAAGGTGCGCACCTTCTCCTTTGCCAAAGGCTTGCTGGGCCAGGCCGCCACCAGCGCCGATGCGGTGGGCATGCAGTTTGCCGACGGCTCTACCCTTGGTGATAAGAACAACATCAAGCTGCGCTTCGATAGCCGCTTCGTGAACATGGCGGTGGCCAACCAGCTCTGAGCGAAGGCGACCAAGGGGGTGCAGATCAGTTCGGCCCACATCGACAGCTCCCAGTTCAGTGTTGCCGAGACGTGGTTGAACGGAAACGGGAAGCGCTCCTGAATGTCGGCGAACCAGTTCTGGCCGTTGAGCTTCTCCAGGCCCGACTCGAAGAATTCCCAGGCGAGGAACACCCGCAAGGCCAGCGGCGCAATCCAGTCGCCGGCACGGTCCAGGTTCAGGTGCAGGCCTTTGACGGCCGAGGAGATTGAGGTGTTCATGGGCGATGGTCCCCTTGAGTGAGTTGAACGTTTGGATCGGCGTGGCCAATCGACAGACGAATTCAATCAACGGGGTGTATCTGCGATGTGTCGTCGGTGCGGGGTTGTACACACTGTGATACTTCAAACACCGCTTATCCCTTGTAGGAGCAAGCTCGCTCGCGATGACAATGGACCAGATACTTCAATGTGGCTGACCTACCGCTATCGCGAGCAAGCTTGCTCCACACAAAAGCGCAACCACAAAGGGCCGTGACGCTCTCGCGCAATTGCTATACATTTTCCGGCCGCCCTCAGCATGGTGATACCGCTTCATGTCTCTTGCGCTCGAACGTCTAGTCGCTGGCACGCCGATCCCTTTCGCCGGTAACCGTGTCACGGTTGTCAGCCCCGAACTGGCAGAACGCTTCCAGCCCGGTGATCACCTGCTGGTGGAGCAGGTCAGCGGTGAACTGTTGCTGATTCCGGTGGTGGACCAGCGAGCAGCAGCGGTCGCGATCGAACGTGCTGAAGCGGCATTCACGGCAATGTCCGCCGTTTCTGATCAGGCGATCAGCGCATTTTTCGATTTGTTTGCCCAGCGCCTGGAAACCCCTGAGTGCTGGGCCTTGATCGAGGCCGCGAACCTGGCCGACATCGAGCGGGCCAAGGCGCGCGGTCGTTCGACCACACGCCTCTTGGCCGATGAGCGCATGCGTCGCGACATGATTGCCGGGCTGCGCGCCTGGCGCGATGCTTCGGCCATGCGCGGCAAAGTGGTCAGTTGCGTCGAGCACGACGGCTGGAAGGTCGAGCAAGTGGTTTCGCCGCTGGGCATCGTCGCGTTTGTCTTCGAAGGTCGACCGAACGTTTTCGCCGACGCCGCCGGCGTATTGCGCACCGGCAACACTGCCGTTTTGCGCATTGGCAGCGATGCGTTGGGCACTGCTCAGGCAATCGTCAGTCACGCACTGAATCCAGCGTTGGCCGACGCCGGTTTGCCCAATGGCGCGGTGTCGTTGGTGGAAAGCGTCAATCATGCCGCCGGTTGGGCGATGTTCGCCGACCGGCGCCTGTCGCTGGCCGTGGCCCGTGGTTCGGGCCGCGCAGTCAGTCAGTTGGGCAGCATCGCGCAGCAGGCAGGCACCGCTGTCAGCCTGCACGGCACCGGTGGCGCCTGGCTGGTCGCCCATGCAGATGCGGATGCCCAGCGCTTCGCCAGCGTGGTACGCAACTCCCTGGACCGCAAAGTCTGCAACACCCTGAACGTGTGCCTGATTCACCGTGATCGTGCTGCAGAGCTGGTCCCGCTGTTTCTCGATGCCCTGCAACAGGCAGGCAAGGCGCGGGGGCAGGGCTGCAAGTTGCACATCGTCGAGGGCAGCGAGGCGTACTTGCCGAGCGACTGGCAAGCGGCAACGGTGCAGGTGTATCGCGCCGAAGGCTACCAGACCGAAGCATTGGCCGAACCGCTGCCCGAAGATCAACTGGGGCGCGAGTGGGAATGGGAAGAAACCCCGGAAGTCAGCCTGAAAATCGTCGATGACCTGGACAGCGCCATCGCCTTGTTCAACCGCTACAGCCCGCAATTCACGGTGTCGCTCATCAGCGAAAGTGCCGAGGCTCAGGACCGTTTCTACAACGCGGTCAACGCGCCTTTTGTCGGCAACGGCATCACCCGCTGGGTTGACGGTCAGTACGCGCTGAACAAACCGGAACTGGGTCTTTCGAACTGGGAAAGCGGACGACTGTTTGCCCGCAGCGCGATTCTCTCGGGCGATGGCGTGTTCACCATCCGTAGCCGCATGACCCAGGTCGACCTGGGCGTCAAACGCTGAAGCCTTCCTTCCAGCGACCGCCATCACGGCGGTCGCTGCGGTCTTGATCAAGCAGCCTCAAACGCTCTGCCATACACGGCGCAAGTCGTCGGGTGCTCGGCCAGGGCCACGAAGCCACCCCCGGGATGCGGACTGTATGACGGCACGATGTTGCCGGCGTTGCGGATCACGAACAGCTCACCGGGTTCTTGCTGGGTCAGCAGCTCCGGCACGACGCGGCTGTCGGAACAGGTGATGAACCGGGTGCCGGGGTGCTGCGTGGGGAGCTGGCTTGCCAGCGATGAGGTCCACGAGATTGATGCAAAATTCAAAGCCGCCTTCGCCAGCAAGCCGGCTCCTACAGGGAATGTGGCGATCACAAAATCTTGCTCTTCGTAGGAGCTGGCTTGCCAGCGATGAGGTCCACGAGATTGACGCAAAATTCAAGGCCGCCTTCGCCAGCAAGCCGGCTCCTGCAGGGAATGTGGCGATCACAAAATCTTGCCCTTCGTAGGAGCTGGCTTGCCAGCGAAGAGGCCCGCGAGATTGACGCAAAATTCAAAGCAGCCTTCGCCAGCAAGCCGGCTCCTACAGGGAATGTGGCGATCACAAAATCTTGCTCTTCGTAGGAGCTGGCTTGCCAGCGAAGAGGCCCGCGAGATTGTTGCAAAATTAAAGGCCGCCTTCGCCAGCAAGCCGGCTCCTACAGGGAATGTGGCGATCACAAAATCTTGCTCTTCGTAGGAGCTGGCTTGCCAGCGAAGAGGCCCGCGAGATTGACGCAAAATTCAAGGCCGCCTTCGCCAGCAAGCCGGTTCCTACAAGGACACGCAAGCATTAAAAAGGGCCTGCTCTTTATGGGAGCAGGCCCTTTTTGTGAATCAACTAATAATTAATACAGCCGATCAATCACCCGAACTTCGTTCTGGTTCTGCATCGAATCCCATGCCTGTTTCAGCGTTTGCAGAACGCTGCCGATGAAGTCCTTGTCGGCCGCGGCTTTCTTGCCGACATAGCCTTGGCCGCGACGGTACATCTTCAGGCGGGCCAGCAGGTTCTGGTTGTTCTGGTCGAACTCGGCTTCATGGGCATGTGGCGACAGGCAGTCGATATGCACCTGGCCAGACTTGCTGATCCAGAGAATATGGTTGTCGTGGCTGTCTTTTTTAGCCGCAAACATACGAGCCAGTTCTTCGATAGTAGGTTGATTGTTCAGATTCATAATAAAGCCCCTTGACCAATTGGTGATCTTTCAAAGTTGATTCGCTAATACAGGTAGCCCATCGGTTAGTTGATCCCTGGCACCGAAACCAGGACGTCGGCGTTCGACCGCCTTATCGGGCGGGGTCCTGCGTCTGTTGCATGTAGTCGTGTTGAATAACTGCTACGCAATAGCGTCACAACGAAGAGAAGCGGCGATACCTGGAAGTCACTGCCGACTTTTCAAGGGTCGGCCACAAGCTTCATGAGGATGGCTCGCCAAGTCTTCTCGCCCTTGTACTGGACGTTCAGGCCAGGTCAGCTTCTTCAATCTGCCTTGTGGGCAGCGTGTATCCGGGGAAAACAGCTCGGCGGTCAGACGAGCTTGCTCAAACGTGTTGCCTGTTCTCCCGATCGGGGAGACGTCTGCATCATGCAAGGGCAAATCGAAGGCGTCAACGGTTTTGTAGTGAATATTTTCAGGCACTACATATTGTCGGACAAAGCTGTTCGGAATTAGAAAAGGAGGCGCGGGAGTGCTGTCAGGGCGATGGCAGCGGTGACTCAAATCGATAGAACGTGCAGGAATGGCCGTCAACCGTGAGCGAGTGTCGGGTGAATCCCGCGGCGCAGAGCGTGGGCATCACAGCGACCCAGAACAGCCGTGCTGGCTGATTTGCCTCGATGTGGAAAATCTGCCATTGACCGGGGAGGCGGCTCAAGAGGGTAGACACGACAAATCGCGCGACGCCCTGGCCACGAAAGCGTCGACTGACAAACAGATACCCGATGTTGTAGCGGGCGCCTTGCAAGTGGGTGTCTTCGTCCACGGTCACGAAACCGGCCAATTCTCCATTGACCTTGATCAGAAACGGCCGGGTCGCGGGTTTTCGCCAGTAGTCGGGCATGGGCAGGATACTGAAAAAGCCGGATTCGCCCAGTTTCAGCGGCAGCCATTCGCTGAAATCGTAGGTGTAGAACTGCATCAGGTTTTCGATGGTTTCAAGTTCATCGCGTTGAGCGACGTGCAATTCGATCGAAAGCATCGGCTGGGTTTCCGTATGGCAGGCGTGTAGTGGCGTGCGCTACAGGATAATGTCAATTGGTGACCAACAGCTCCGGGCCAAGGTAGTCGTTGATCTGATTGATATCATCGTCGCCCAGGCTGCCCACCGAAGAGGCCAGGCGCAAGCGCGACATCAGATAGCGTAACTTGGCTTCGAACAGATCGTGGCGCGCAACGAAGAGCAGTTCTTCGGCATTGAGCACGTCCGAGTTGGTGCTGGTGCCGCCTTCCAGGAAGCCCTTGCGTGACGATGCCAGTGAGCGCTCGTTGGACGCTACGGCCTTCTCTAGAGCGCGAATGCGTTTGGCGCCGCTCAGGATGCCTTGATACTCACGGGTGGTTCCCGTGATGACCTCCTGACGTGCGGCGTCAAGTTCATCCAGGGCTTTACTGCTATTGGCACTGGCCTGGCGTGTCAGCGCGCTGACGCCGCCACCGCTGTACAACGGGAAATTGACTTCCAGTCCGACTGAGCTGTAGTGGTTGCGTTGATTCAACTCGGAGAGTGATTGGCTCTCACCCGCGGTGTAGCCGGCGATGAAATCCAGGGTTGGCCAGTGACCCGCTTTGGCACGATTCACCTCTTCTTCGGCGAGGTTGCTGCTATGCCGGCGCGCAAGGATCGTCGGGCTATCGGTCTGGGCTTTGACCAACCAGTCCTGCAGGTTGCTCGGTAGCAGCGGTGGTGTCTCGAAGCTCGGGCGCAAGGTGGTCAGCGATTCGGGGGGTTCACCGATGTATTCCTCGAGCTGGCGGCGTGCATTGATCAGGTTGTCTTGCGCCTCGATCAGTTCGGCTTCGGCGAGGTCCCGGCGAGCGGCCGACTCGTCGATGTCGGTGATAGTGCCTGCCCCCAGTTCCATGCGCCGTTTCGCCGAGGCGAGTTGCTCGTCGAAGGCGGTCAGCTTGGACTTGGCCAGCGTGATGGTTTCGCTGGCCAGGAGCACATCGAAATAGCTTTCGGCCAGACGCACCGCGGCATCCTGGCTCTTGGCATCGAATACCGCGTTGCTGTAGTCGGCACGCTGCTGACCCTGACGGTATTCGGCCATTTTCTGTTTGTTGAACAGCGGCTGGCGCAGGCGCACGTTAGCGCCCTTGGAATCGTAGTCGAGATCTCGTTCGAATCCGCTCTGGCGTTGTGTGCCATTGACCTTGTGGTCGTAGGCTGTGGCATTGATCTGCGGTAGCAAACCAGCCTTGCCGATGGCGCGGTTCTCCTTGCCGGCTGCATTTTCATGTACGGCGGCCTGGTAGATGGGGCCCTGGAACTGCAACAGATCCCAGGCTTGTTTGAGGTCCATGGCGCTGACCGGAAGGCTCAGTCCAAGCAGGCAGATAAGCACGCAATGACGGTCCATTTCATTGTTCCTTGAAGGAGCTGTTGACGCGATCAAGCATTGGTTTAAGTAGATAGCTCATCATGCTGCGCTCGCCGGTCTTGATGGTGACGCTGGCGGGCATGCCGGGGCGGATGTGATTGGTGCCAAGCAGGCTCATGCCATCAGGGGTGACTTCCACCTGAGCCAGATAGAACGGTTGTTTGCTTTCCTCGTCGACCAGGCGGTCGGCGGAGACGGTCATCACGCGGCCGGGAATATTGGGTGTCTTGGTATGGTTGAAGGCCGGGAAGGTAATGTCCACGGGCAGGCCGGGGACCATCTTGTCGATGGCCTGCACGGGAATCATTGCGTCGACCTGCAGGGGTTCATTAGTCGGGACGATCTCCATGATCTTGAAACCGGGCTGAATGATCCCGCCGACGGTGGCGACGCTCAGGGCCTGGACCATGCCATCGATCGGCGAGCGAATCACCGTGTGGGTCACTTCATAGTCCAGCGCGCGCAAGCGGTCGGCCAGGGTGGTGTTTTCCTTGGCGGTGTCGGTCAGCTGCGATTCGACTTCCTTCAGATAATCGTGCTGGCGCTGCAGGATGCGCAGCTTGATTTCGGTGGTCTGGCTACGCACGCGAGCGATGTTGTTGAGGTTCTCGGCCTGACCGGCGGAGAGTTCGGCATTGTTGCGTTCCAGCTCGAGCAAACGGTTACGCGGCACATAGCCTTCGGCCGCCAGCACGCGGGTGCCTTGCAATTCCTGGTTGAGGAAGTTGATCTGCGAGGCGCGAGCACCATAGACCTGCTGCAAGCCCTTGAGCTGCACCGCCGACGCCGCGAGGTTTTCCTGCAGGATGCTGATTTCGCCAGCGAGGCCGGCGCGCCGGGTGTCCAGCAGGCGTTGTTGCAAGTCCATGGCAGCCACCAGGCGAGGGTCGGCGTCGAAGCGCTTGAGCAGCATGGGGTCGTAACTCACGACGTCGCGGTTGTCCCGTTCGGCTTCCAGGCGATTTTCCACGGTCTTGCTGACGATGTACTGGGCACTCACCGCACCCTGTTCTGCCAGGGCGCGTAATGAGTCGAGGCGAACCACCTCTTGGCCTTTTTTCACCATCTCGCCTTCGCGAACGAGAATGGCCTCCACGGTACCGCCGCTCAGGTGTTGCACGGTTTTGCGATTGCTGGTGACTTTGACCGTGCCTGTCGCCACCACGCCTGCATCCAGCGGCGCCAGCCAGGACCACAGAAGAAAGCCGCCGAAGCCGGCAATCACCAGCCACAGGCCCCACCGCGCGGGTTTAGCGACGTCCAGATCGATCAAGCTCTTGGGGTCGCTTTGAATGATCTCGGTGCTTTGACTCATTTGCATGATTGGTCACTCCCGTGCTTTGACGGAGGCCAGCGGAGTCGGTGCGCCTGTGGGTATCACACTGGCCTTGCGCAGCGCAGTGAATACTTCGTCGCGGGTGCCGAGCATCTGCACGGCGCCGTCGCGCAGCATCAGCATCTTGTCGACGGCACAGAGCACGTTGGGTCGGTGGGAAATCAGAATGAGGGTGGCGCCGCGATTCTTGAGTTCGGCCAGCGCATCGATCAAGGCTTTTTCGCCGACGTCGTCGAGGTTGGCGTTCGGCTCATCCAGCACGATCAGATTGGGTTCGCCATACAGCGCGCGGGCCAAGGCGATACGTTGCTTCTGGCCGCCGGAAAGCGGGCTGCCATCGGTGCTCAGGCGGGTGTCATAACCTTGCGGGAAACGCAGGATCATCTCGTGTACGCCAGCGCTCCTGGCGGCGCGAATGACGGCTTCGCTGTCCACTTCGCCAAAGCGCGCAATGTTGTCGGCGATGCTGCCTTCGAACAGTTCCACGTCTTGTGGCAGGTAGCCGATCCAGGGACCCAGTTCGCTCTTGTTCCAGGTGTACATGTCCGCACCGTCCAGGCGCACTTTGCCAGCCTGTGACGGCCAGACGCCAACCAGCAGGCGGGCGAGGGTGGATTTGCCGGAGGCGGATGGACCGATAATGCCAAGGCTTTCGCCGGGGACAAGGCTGAAGCTCACTCCGCGCAATATCGTATTGTTGGTCCCGGGCGCGCAGGCATACACATTTTCTACCGCCAGCATGCCCAGTGGTCGCTGCAGCGACATGCTCGGTACTCTGCGTGGATAGTCATGCAGCATTTCGTTGAGCCTGGCCCAGGCCGTACGGCAGCCGATCAGTTGCTTCCACGAGGCGATGACTTGTTCCACCGGACTCAGTGCGCGGCCGGTGAGGATCGAGCAGGCAATCATCATCCCGGGCGTGATCTTGCCGTCGATCGCCAGCAGTGCGCCGGCGCCGAGGATCAGCGACTGCAACGTGATTCGTACGAAGCGCCCGGTGCCGCTGATCACGGCGGCACGGTCGGAGGCCAGGGTCTGCATTTCCAGAACGCGCAAATGGCTTTGGTACCAGCGCTTGCTGATGGATGGCAGCATGCCCATGGCCTCGATAACCTCGGCATTGCGCAGGTTGTTGTTGGCGTATTGGGCGGAGGAGAGGGAGGCCTGATTGGCCTCGGCCAGGGGCTTCTGCGTCGCCTTCTCGGTGAGAAAAGCCAAGGCCACCAGAATCAGTGAGCCGATCAGCGTGAGCAGTCCGAGGATCGGGTGGATCAGATAGGCGACCAGCAGGTAGATCGGCGTCCACGGCGCATCGAAGAAAGCGAACAGGCCATTGCCGGTGAGGAACTGGCGAACCTGCGCGAGATCTTGCAGGGCCTGGGCCGGGTTGCCTCCGGCGCGGCTCAGGTTTCGCTCGAACGCAGCGGTGAAGATTCGCCGGTTGAGGTCCATGTCGAGGCAGTTGCCGACCCGGATCAGCAGGCGGGTTCGGATCATTTCCAGTGTGGACATCAACAGGAACAGGCCCACCACCAGAACGGTCAGCATCGTCAATGTTGTGACATTTCCACTGACCAAGGCTCGGTCATAGACCTGAAGCATGTACACGGCTGGCGTCAACATCATGATGTTGATGACGCCGCTGAAGCCCGCCAGTGAGTAAAAGCTACGGCGCAGACGAAAGAGTGCGTCAGCCAGTTCGGAGCGGGTGCTCGACGGCTTATGCATTTTGGGCCTCCCTCTTCGAAAACCCGGTTGCCCTTTAGGCGCAACGGCTAAATATCGGTCTAATCCGGCGCGTAGCTTTTGATACGCAGGCGGGTCGCTCTATGGCGAGTCATCCAAAACCTCTGCTTGCTCCCTTATCCCGCAGCGTAGGTGGCAGCGTTCTAATCTGAAATATTTTTTCGCTCTATAGCCACTTCTGTCATCGCATATATATCTTTCTAAAACAGCGAGTTAATTGCACTGATAATCGTTCTTGTCATACGGGTGGCGTAATTTTGGCAATTTTTTGCCATTGTCCTTCAGTTCAAAAGAACGCTACGAAGGCTTGGCCGGCTTTGCCGCGCGCTTGCTGCTGCTCGCTGGTTTGCGTTTGGCGGTCTTG
Organism: Pseudomonas sp. Irchel s3f7; assembly: GCF_900187615.1. GTDB lineage: Bacteria > Pseudomonadota > Gammaproteobacteria > Pseudomonadales > Pseudomonadaceae > Aquipseudomonas. The sequence continues at coordinate 115,445 of NZ_FYDO01000015.1, forward strand.
CGTTGTTTTTTCCACGGGGTGGCCCCGCGCCCGGCGGGGCTTGCCGGGCCGCTGATGGTCAGGCTCAAGCCGGCACAGCGGCTGACTTGCTTGCTCATCCAGGCGGCTTGTTTGGTGACGAATTCCTCAAGGCTCATTTCTCCGCTTTGCACCATGTCCAGAGCCTGTTCCCAGATGGCTGTGGTCCCCGGATCGGCAATGGCGCGCGGCACGGCATCGATCAGGCTGAACGCTGCGGGCGTTGCGGCCAGGGCTTTGCCGTTTTTCACCAGATAACCACGGTCGAGCAGACCCTGGATGATCGAAGCACGGGTCGCTTCGGTGCCGATGCCGGTGGTGTCCTTGAGCTTTTGCTTGAGCAGTGGATCCTCCACCAGTTTGGCGACGTTCTTCATCGCCTTGATCAGATCGCCTTCGGTGAATGGCTTGGGTGGCTGAGTCCAGAGGTCCTTGAACTGCACGCCAGCCACCGCGCAATCAATGCCTTCGGCCAGGTTCGGCAGTGTTTGCGGTGTTGGCGCTTCGCGACCCTTGGCCGGTGCCAGTGCTTCAGGCAGGGCGCGTTTCCAGCCTGGTTCGATGATCTGTTTTCCCACGGCGCGCAAAGCCTCGCCAGCACAATCGAAATCGGCCTGGGTGCGGTCGTATTCGTGATTGGGCAGGAACTGTGCGAGATAGCGTGCGCGGATCAGCGTATAGACCGCACGGTGCTTGCCGGTCAGACGTTCAAGATTTTTCGCCGCGACGGTGGGGATGATGCCGTGGTGAGCGGTGACCTTGGCATCGTTCCAGGCCCGCGAGCGGCGGTGCGGCTCAAGGTGATCGTGCAAGGCGTTCAGGGCCGGATCGGCCTGACGCAGCGCTGCCAGAATCGCCGGTGCCTCGCTGTGCTGGCTGAGCGGCAGGAAGCCGCAATCGCTGCGTGGATAGGTGATGACTTTGTGGGTTTCGTAAAGCGCCTGAGCGATGTCGAGGGTTTCCTGGGCGCCGAGGCCGAGTTTTTTCGAACAGACTTCCTGAAGCGTTCCCAGGTCGAACGGCAGCGGTGCCACTTCGCGCATCCGCTCGGTGCGCAGCTTGATGACCCGGGCCGTGGAGGCGCTGCCTATGGCTGCCGCCGCTTGTTGTGCCAGGACCTGATTCAGGCAGCGGTCCTGATCGTCGCAAATCTCGGATGCCGCCCGCCATTGCGCGGTAAACGCGGTGCCGTTGTGCAGCAGCTGCACGTCGATGGCCCAATAGGCGACAGGTACGAAATCGGCGATGCTGCGGTCGCGGTCCACCACCAAACGCAAGGTCGGCGTCTGTACCCGGCCCACCGGCAACACCCCCTGATAACCGGATTGGCGCCCGAGCAGCGTGAAAAGCCGACTCATGTTCATGCCGATCAGCCAGTCAGCCCGGGATCGTCCCAGGGCCGAGTGATAGAGACTGAACGTGTCGGCCCCCGGTTTGAGCGTGGCAAGGGCCTTGCGGATCGAGGCATCGTCCAGTGCCGACAACCAGAGGCGGCGGATCGGTCCGCGGTAACGGCAATGCTCGACCAGTTCGCGGGCGATCATCTCGCCTTCGCGGTCGGCGTCGGTGGCAATGATCAGTTCGGAGGCTTCGCCGAGCAGGCGCTTGACCGCCTTGTACTGGCTGGCCGTGCGTGGCTTGACGGTCATCTTCCATTTTTCGGGAATGATCGGCAGGTCCGCCAGCACCCAGCGCTTGTAGCGTGCATCGTAGGCATCCGGCGGCGCGGTTTCCAGCAGGTGGCCGATGCACCAGGTCACCGTGACGCCCGTTCCCAGCCAGCAGCCATCACCCCGGCGCCTGGCGCCGAGTACCGCTGCAATGTCTTTGGCCTGGGAAGGTTTTTCACAGAGGTACAGCTGCATAACCACCATCGTCGATCAAGGTACGAGAGGTGCACAGAATGGCGGCTGACGCGCATCGGGGCAATCTTTATCTGTATGCATGTACAGCTTTTTGTGTCGCAGCTGACTGGAGGTCCTTGCCAGGGAAAAACCAAAAGAGTACAAATGTACTCCATGACGACTTTAACTCCCCGCCGTACCGCCATCCTGACTTTTATCCGCGAGCGCATCGCCGAACAGGGTCAATCTCCGAGCCTCGCTGAAATCAGCGAGGCGTTCGGCTTTGCCTCCCGAAGCGTGGCGCGCAAGCATGTGCTGGCGTTGACCGAGGCCGGTTTTATCGAGGTCAATCCTAATCAGGCCCGGGGCATTCGTTTACTCGGGCAACCACCGCGCCCGGAGTTGCTGGACATCCCGGTCCTCGGTCGGGTCGCGGCCGGCGCGCCGATCGGCGCCGATGCCGAGGTGCACAGCCGCTTGTTGCTCGATCCGTCGATTTTTTCGCGGGTGCCGGACTACATGCTCCGGGTCCGGGGCGATTCAATGATCGAGGACGGTATTCTCGACGGCGATCTGGTGGGCGTGCACCGCAATCCCGAGGCGCTCAACGGCCAGATCGTCGTCGCGCGGCTCGACGGTGAGGTCACCATCAAGCGTTTCGAGCGGGTGGGTGACGTTGTGCGCCTGCTGCCGCGTAACCCGGCCTACCAGCCGATCATCGTCGAAGCCGATCAGGACCTGGCCATCGAAGGGGTGTTCTGCGGTCTGGTGAGGCAAGGCTGATGGGCGCCGTCGTTGCGTTGGATACGCTGTTCAATGGCGGCCAGGTCTGGAAGGGCCGGCCTGCGCCACCGACCGTCAGCCCGCAACCCACCGGGCATGCCACGCTGGATGCGACGTTGCCCACCGGTGGCTGGCCGGAAGCGGCGCTGACCGAAATCCTCCTGACCGGGCAGGGTGTCGGCGAGTTGCAACTGGTGTGGCCAGCGCTGGCGCGGTTGGCGGCAGCGGGGGAGCGCATCGTGCTGGTCGCGCCGCCCTTCGTACCGTACCCCCAGGCGTGGCAGAACGCCGGGATCGACCTGCGCCAGTTGTCGATCATCCAGGCCAGCGAGCGCGATGCGCTGTGGGCGGCGGAACAATGCCTGCGCTCGGGCAGTTGCGGCGCCGTGCTGTGCTGGCCGCACAAGGCCGATGATCGCGCATTGCGTCGCTTGCAGGTGGCGGCGGAAACCGGCCAGACCCTGGCGTTTGCCTATCGTCCGCTCAGTGAGGCCATCAACCCGTCACCGGCGGCCCTGCGCATCGCCATCGATGCGCAACCGGCGCAATTGCGGGTGCTCAAGTGCCGGGGCGGTCTGGCCCGCTCGGCGCCGATTGCCTTCGCCGTGGGGCATTGAGGTTGCCATGCGCTGGGTTTGCATTCTCTTCCCGCAATTGGCGCTGGACGCGGTACTGCGTCAGCGTGCCGATCCTGATGAACCTCTGGTTTTGCTGACCGGCCCGGCCCAGCGTCGGGTGTTGCAGGCGGTCAATGGCCCGGCGAGGGCGTTGGGCTTGCGTCCCGGTCAGTCCATGAGCGCCGCCCAGGCTTTGAGCAAAGGTTTTGCCACGGCCGAATACGACGCCGCCGACATCGAACACTGGCAACAGTTTCTCGCCGCCTGGGCCTATGGTTTCAGCTCCCAGGTCAGCGTGCATTACCCGCGCACCGTGGTGTTTGAAATCGAGTCCAGCCTCGGGCTGTTCGGTGCCTGGCCGCAACTCGAGGCGCGCTTGCGTCGCGAACTCGGCGAACTGGGTTTTCGTCATCGCATTGTCGCCGCGCCCAACCCGGTGGCGGCGCGGGTGCTGGCCAACGCTTATGACGGTCTTGTGGTGCCTGACGATCAAGCCTTGCAGCATCATCTGGGACAATTGCCGATCGACCGGATCGGGCTGGAGGCATCGGTTGCCACGGCATTGTTACGCATGGGCTTGCGCACCTTGAGTCAAGTGCAGGCGTTACCCCGGCATAGCCTCGCCCGGCGTTTCGAGGCTCAGGTGCTCAAGTATCTGGACGCGCTGCTGGGGTTGCGTCGGCTCGCACTGGCGTTCTACCTGCCGCCGGACCGTTTCGATGTGCGCATCGAGCTCAATTTCGATGTGCAGTCCCATCAGGCCTTGCTGTTTCCATTACGCCGGCTGACCGGCGATCTGGCGGCGTTTCTTTGTGGTCGCGACAGCGGCGTACAGCGTTTTGACCTGCACCTGGAGCACGCGGGGTTGCCGGACACGCTGATCAAGGTCGGTCTGCTCAGCGCCGAGCGTGATCCGGCAATGCTCTTTGAACTGGCTCGGGGGCGACTGGAGCAAGTTCAGGTCGAGGCGCCGGTGCGCGGCTTCCGTCTGCGCGCCGAAGACCTGCCGGCGTTCGTACCCCAGCATCAGGAGCTGTTCGATGATCGTGCGCAGCAATCCTTGCCCTGGGAGCAACTGCGCGAACGCTTGCGCGCACGGCTGGGGGATGACGCGGTGCATGGCCTGCGCTTTCAGGCCGATCATCGACCCGAGTGCGCCTGGCAGGCCAAGGCCGACCATCACTCCTGCACGGGGCTTGCCGTCGTGAAGCGACCGGGTTGGCTGCTGACTGAACCGTTGGCCGTGCACCAAGGCTCGGCACGCATCCTCATGGGGCCGGAACGTATCGAGTCCGGTTGGTGGGACGGCGGCGATGTCCGCCGGGATTATTACCTGATCGAAACCCGCGCCGGCCAACAGGGCTGGGCCTACCGGGCGGTGGGTGAGGACGGCCCGTTGTGGTTGCAGGGCTGGTTCGCATGAATGTCGAATATGCCGAGCTGCACTGCCTGTCGAATTTCAGCTTCCAGCGCGGCGCGTCCAGTGCCCTCGAACTGTTTCAGCGAGCAAAAAAACAGGGCTACCAGGCGCTGGCGATCACTGATGAGTGCACCTTGTCGGGCATCGTTCGCGCCTGGCAGGCAGCGAAATCCGTGGAGCTGCCGCTGATCATCGGCAGTGAAGTGCGCATCGAAAACGGCCCGAAATTGGTGCTGCTGGTGGAGAATCTGGAGGGTTATCAGGCGTTGTGCCGATTGATCACCCGCGCTCGGCGTCGTACGCAGAAAGGCCAGTATCAAGTACTGCGCGAAGATTTCAGCGAACCGTTGCCGGGGCTATTGGCGTTGTGGGTACCGGACGCGGTCGACGCTTTTGAGCAAGGGCACTGGCTGAAACAGGTCTTCACCGAACGCCTGTGGCTGGCGGTGCAATTGCATCGTGGCCAGGACGATGCACGACGCCTGAGCGAACTGTCAGCCCTGGCCCGGGAGTTGGGAGTTCCAGCGGTGGCCAGCGGCGATGTACACATGCACGCGCGCGGCCGGCGGGCCTTGCAGGACACCATGACCGCGATCCGTCATCATCTGCCCGTAGCCGATGCCGGGTTGCGGCTGCACCCCAACGGCGAGCGGCACCTGCGCGGTCTCGATGTCCTGCAGGCGCTTTACCCGCCAGCCTTGCTGGAACAAACGCTGGTTATCGCCCGGCGCTGCACCTTCGACCTCGGTCAATTGCGTTATCAATATCCCCGAGAACTGGTGCCTGAAGGGCATAGCGCCACGTCCTGGCTGAGCGAGTTGACCGAGCGCGGTATCCGCGAGCGATGGCCGCAAGGCGCCAGCGACAAGGTGCGCGGGCTGATCGACAAGGAGCTCGGGCTGATCGCCGAGCTGGGTTACGAAAGTTATTTCCTTACGGTTCAGGACATCGTCGCCTTCGCCCGACGCGAGAAAATCCTGTGTCAGGGTCGAGGTTCGGCGGCCAACTCGGCGGTGTGTTTCGCCTTGGGCATCACCGAGATCGACCCCGACCGGATGAACATGCTGTTTGAGCGTTTTCTCTCCAAGGAGCGCAACGAGCCGCCGGATATCGATGTGGACTTCGAGCACGAACGCCGCGAGGAAGTCCTGCAGTACGTGTTCAAGCGCTATGGCCGGGGTCGTGCAGCGTTGACCGCTGTGGTCAGCACTTACCATGCGGCCGGCGCGGTGCGTGATGTGGCCAAGGCGTTGGGTTTGCCACCGGACCAGATCAATGCCCTGGCCGATTGTTGTGGCCACTGGAGTGATGAAACACCCCCCGTCGAACGCTTGCGTGAAGGCGGTTTCGATCCAGAAAGCCCGGTATTGCGCCGGGTGTTGAGCCTGACGCAGCAGTTGATCGGTTTCCCTCGACACCTGTCCCAGCACCCCGGTGGTTTTGTCATTTCCGAGCAGCCTTTGGACCATCTTGTACCGGTGGAAAACGCGGCCATGGCCGAGCGCACTATCATTCAGTGGGACAAGGACGACCTTGATGCCGTCGGCCTGCTCAAAGTCGATATCCTGGCCTTGGGCATGCTCAGCGCGATTCGTCGTTGTTTCGATTTGCTGCGTCGTCATCGCAACCGCGATTTGAGCCTGGCAACCGTGCCTTCTGAAGACTCGCAAACCTACGACATGATTGGTCGGGCCGACACCATCGGTGTGTTCCAGATCGAATCCCGGGCACAGATGTCGATGCTGCCCAGGCTCAAGCCCCGCAAGTTCTATGACCTGGTGATCGAAGTCGCCATTGTCCGTCCGGGGCCGATTCAGGGTGGCATGGTGCACCCGTACCTGCGTCGTCGAAACAAGGAAGAACTCGAAAGCTACCCCTCCGAAGAGTTGCGGGAAGTGTTGAAACGCACCCTCGGTGTGCCGCTGTTTCAGGAACAGGTGATGCAGATCGCAATCGTCGCCGCCGACTACAGCCCTGGCGAGGCCGATCAGTTGCGTCGTTCCATGGCAGCCTGGAAGCGCCACGGCGGGCTCGAGCCGCACCAGGAGCGGTTGGCTGCGGGCATGAAGAAAAAGGGCTATACCGCCGAATTCGCCGCGCAGATTTTCGAGCAGATCAAGGGCTTTGGCAGCTACGGTTTTCCCGAGTCCCACGCTGCCAGTTTCGCCTTGTTGACGTACGCCAGTTGCTGGTTGAAATGCCACGAACCGGCCGCCTTCGCCTGCGCGCTGATTAACAGTTGGCCGATGGGTTTCTACAGTCCGGACCAGATTCTGCAGGATGCGCGCCGCCATCATTTGCAGATTCGTCCGGTGGACGTGCGCGCCAGCGATTGGGATTGCAGCCTGGAGCCGGTCACCGGGGCGCAACCGGCGATTCGCATGGGCTTGCGCATGATCAAGGGCTTTCGTGAGGACGACGCCCGGCGCATTGAAACGGCCCGTCTGAACGGTGCATTTGTCGACATCGCCGACCTCGGGGAACGGGCGCGACTCGATGCCCGTGCCCAAGAGCAACTGGCCGATGCCGGTGCGTTGCGCGGGTTGGCCGGGGATCGGCACCGGGCGCGCTGGGAAGTGGCAGGCGTGCAAAAGCAGCTCGGCTTGTTCGCCGGGCTACCGAGCCAGGAGGAAGGTGCGGTGTCGCTGCCCAAACCCACGGTCGGCGAAGACCTGCTCGCCGATTACAACAGCCTGGGCACCACCCTCGGGCCGCATCCGCTGGCGCTGTTGCGCAGTGAATTGAAAGCCCGGCGCTGTCGCAGCTCAAAAGAGCTGCTTGACGTCGAGCACGGACGACTGGTCAGCGTTGCCGGCCTGGTGACAGGCAGGCAACGTCCAAGCACCGCCAGCGGTGTGACCTTCGTTACGCTGGAGGACGAGTTCGGCAACGTCAACGTGGTGGTCTGGCGCGACCTGGCCGAGCGGCAACGTCAGGTACTGGTCGGTTCGCAGTTGCTCAAGGTCGATGGGCGCTGGGAGAGAGAGGGCGAAGTCCGGCACCTGATTGCCGGGCGCTTGAGTGACTTGAGCCCGCTACTGGAGGGTATCAATGTGCGTAGCCGCGATTTCCACTAACACCGCAATCCCAGTGGGCTGAAGGAGCCTCGCGAGAATCAGCTATACCTCTATGAAACGAATGGCGTGCGACGTGCTCGAAACAAACGGGCGTAGATGACCTGGATTGAGCCAACCGATGCAATTTCTAGAGGATAGCCACGGATGTTCCGGCTGGAGCGGCGAGATGGCCGGGCGCATTCGTGCGTTCGACTGGAGCTGCACCGAACTGGGCGCACTCGACACGTGGCCCAGAAGCCTGAACAGCGCGGTGCAGTTGATGCTCGCGTCCCCCCTGCCAATGGTGATGCTTTGGGGGCCGGCCGGGTACATGATCTACAACGATGCCTACTCGCAGTTTGCCGGAGGGCGGCATCCCTATCTGCTGGGGTCGCCCGTTGAACTGGGCTGGCCGGAAGTCGCCGAGTTCAACCGGCACGTGGTCGATACCTGCCTGGCGGGTGGGACCTTGTCCTACCGCAACAAAGAATTGGTACTGCTGCGTGACGGGGTCCCGGAAGAAGTCTGGATGGACCTCTATTACAGTCCGGTCGCTGATGATACCGGGCACCCGGCCGGCGTCATGGCCATGGTGGTGGAGACCACGGAACGGGTGATTTCCGAAAGCCGTCGACAGGCAGCTGAAGACGCTTATCGTGCCGACAACGAGCGGGTACGCCTGGCGCTGAATGCCGGTGCCTTGCTGGGCTCATTCGTCTGGGACATCAAGGCCAATGTGCTGTCCGGTGATGAGCGTTTCGCCCGCACGTTTTCCTATCCGCCGGGGCAAGATCTGGGGGATCTGCCGCATGAAGTCGCCGAGGCGCGCATTCATGTCGATGACTTCGACTGGGTTCAGGAACAAGTCAGGCATTCGGTTGGAACCGGGGAGCCGTTCAACGCCGAATACCGCATCCTGCGTCCCGATGGCAGTTACCTCTGGGTACTTGCCAGTGGCTGTTGCGAGTTCAACGAGCAGGGCGAAGCGTTTCGTTTTCCGGGGGTATTGATCGACATTCACGAGCGCAAGACCGCCGAAGAGTCCTTGCTCAAGTTCACCCGCAATCTGGAGCAGCGGGTGGCCGATGAGGTCGAGGCACGGATGACGGCGGAAGAGCAGTTACGCCAGTCCCAGAAACTCGAAGCCATCGGCGGCCTCACCGGTGGCGTGGCCCATGACTTCAACAACCTGCTGCAAGTGATCGCCGGCAACCTGCACTTGCTGGCGCGTCACGAGCGCGACAATGCCAACGTGCAACGCCGGGTCGCAGCGTCGATTGCCGCCGTGGAACGTGGCGCAAAGCTGTCCTCGCAACTGCTTGCGTTCGCTCGTCGTCAACCGCTGTCGCCAGCGGTTTTTACCCTGCGGCAGATCTTCGACGGTCTGGCGGAACTGTTGCAGCGTGCACTGGGTGAAACGCTCCAGGTGCACATGAGCGCCCCCGAGGATGCCTGGAATGTCTTTGTCGATCGCAATCAACTGGAGAACGCCATCCTCAATCTGGCGATCAATGCCCGGGATGCCATGCAGGGCGAAGGCACCATCGAACTGAGCGCCGAGAACATCCGCCTCAACCGCGAGTTTTGCGTCGGAAAGGGCATTGGTGCGGGTGATTTTGTGCGGGTGTCCGTGGCCGATACCGGCATCGGCATGCCGCCGCAGGTATTGGCTCAGGCCTTCGAGCCGTTCTTCACCACCAAGGCTGACGGGCAGGGCACGGGGCTGGGGCTGAGCATGGTGTTCGGATTCGTCAAGCAAAGTGGCGGTCATATCGAGATCACCAGCGAAGTCGGGCAGGGGACACAGGTGCAGTTGTATTTCCCTCGCACTCAACGTGTGGCACTGACTGAAACGCCGAAACCTGACGTGCATCAGCGCGGCGGACATGAACGCATTCTGGTGGTCGAGGACAATGACGCGGTGCGCGCTTCGGTGGTTGAGCTACTGCGTGACGAGGGTTATCAGATCCTGACGGCCACCAACGCCGATGTGGCCATGCAAATGTTGCTGGAGGGGGCAGCGGTGGACCTGATTTTCACCGACGTGGTCATGCCCGGCCTGATCAAAAGTTCGGACCTGGCCGCTTGGGCGAGCGTGCAGGTTCCGCCGGTAGCCATACTGTTCACGTCAGGGCATACCCGCGACATCATCTCGCGCAATCACCAGCTCAGCCCCGAGACCCATCTGCTGAATAAACCGTATGGCCCTGAAGCGCTGACCCAAATGGTGCGCACCGTCCTCAACGGCTGACAAAAATTCCGGCGCGAGCAAGCTCGCTCCTACATGGGATTGTGTTGTGCGCCGGTGCAGCACACCCCAGCCATTGGGATAGCTATTTGCTGGGGTGCGCAGCCTGGAGCTTCTTGGCCATCCCCAGATGTTTTTCCAGCGATGGCAGCATTTTCTGTGCAAAACCCTTGAGCTCGGTGGCGCCTTTGGTCTTGTCATCCGTCACGGTATTGGCTTCTTTCTTGAACAGTTCGATGGTGTCTTCGTGGGCTTTGACCTGGTTGTTGGCGTAGGCCTCATCGAAGGATTCATCGCGCATATCGAGAATTTTTTCCTTGGCCTGTTTCACCAGCGTGGTGGTGTCCGGCACCTCGATATCATTCTTTTTCGCGATGGCTGCGAGCTCATCGTTGGCCTTGGAATGATCGGTGATCATCATGTTAGCAAATGTTTTCACGTCGGCAGAGGCGCTTTTTTCCAGCGCCAGGCGGCTGGTTTCGATTTCCGCGATGCTGCCGGCAGCCGCTTTGTCGACAAAATCATTGGAAGTGCCAGCGTAAGCGGTGCCCATGCTGATGCTCAGGGCTACAGCCAAGGCGAGGTGGCGCAGGTTCAATCCGTCCATTGGTCTTCTCCACACAGATTGTCATGGGCGATCAGGTGATCGTTAACGTGTGGAGGCCTGGCGAGCGGCAAAGGTTTTATCGCAATTGCGACAGGACGACGAACGGGCACCGCTGGTCTGACAGGTGGTCGACAGAACCGTCCAACCAAGGCCATTCTGATAGTTGGTGAACGCAATCGATCGCGTTTCACTGCCGATCATCAAACGGAGGTGTTCCATGCCGGTGTCCCATGACCTTTATCAGGATCTGAAATGCTCAAAGGAAGAAATCCAGCAGAAACGCTCCAAGGATCCGTTACTGGATTCGTTAATCAACAAGTATTCCCAGGCGGATGCCGAAGTGGTGAAGGCAGAGGATGCCAAATCCAGCGATGACGCGGTGACAAAGCTCAAGGCGAAGCGCTTGGAGGTCAAGGACAAGATCGTCAGGCAACTCCAGTTGTCATCCTGATCAACCGAAGCGTCACCGAGAATCGGTGACCTGAGCCGGAAGAAAATCCAGATTGAACCCGCCCTTGTAGGCGCGAGATTGCTCGCGATGACTCCAGCCTGTTCAACATCGATGTTGACTGACAGGCCCTCATCGCGAGCAAGCTCGCTCCGACACTTACTGTCAGAACGCCTTGCTCAACGGCAACCGCACCATGTTCCGCGACTTCAGCGAGCCGAAATACAACCAGTCCCCATACTCGCGCACGGTGGTGATCGGCGAATAGTTGTCTGCGCCGCTATCCTGCAGATTGGCGATGACGTTGCCCTCAACGTCCAGGCCCAGGGCGAATCCATGTTTCGCTAGCGGTTTGGGCAGGACGGTCAGGGCCCGAGCGAGCATCTGGCGCACGAATGGATAGGGCGCGGTGGAGTCAAGTACCGCATTGCGCGGTTCATACAGCGCTACCCAGAAACGGTCGTGACCGTTGAACGACAGGTTGTCCGGCAAACCGGGCAAGTTGTCGATGAACAGGTCGTGAGTGCCTGCTTTCGGCCCGCTGAGCCAGTAGCGGCTGATCCGGTAGGCGCCGGTTTCATTGACCAGCACAAACGCATCGTCCGGTCCCATGGCCACGCCATTGGCGAATTCCAGCTTGTCGAGCAACACCGTTGTCTTGCCCGTCTGAAAGTCATAACGCAGCAAACGACCGTCACCGCCATGTTCAAGCACCGCCTCACCATGGTTGCCGTACCCGAAGCGGCTGGAAGCGTCGCTGAAATAGGCGTAATGACCGGGTTTGTCGATGGTCACGTCGTCGGTAAAACCAAACGGCACGCCACCAGCCTCGGTGGTCAGCGCGACCAGCCGACCCTGGGCATCGAGCGATAACAGACCTTTGACCGCATCGGCGATCACCAGCAAACCATTGGGGTGGCGAGCCAGTCCCAATGGCCGACCACCGGTGTCGGCCAGGACTTTAGTGGTCTTGCCATCCAGGCTCGTGCGGATCAGACGGCCATCATGCAGTCCGGTAATCAGTGTGTCGTTCTCCAGCAGCAGGGCTTCCGGCCCATCGATGTCTGTTGCGCCTACGCGTTCCACATCTTTGAGGCGTTGATTGTTGGCGTAGGGGCCATCGGTAAGAGAGGGCGCCGGTTGCGGTGTCCAGGCCACCGGTTTGACCTTGGTCGGCATGAGCAGCAAGAAGGCGCCGATGGCGATAGCCACCAGCAATACGACATGACGTACCTTCACGCGCTGACTCCCGCCGACAGGTGTTGGTGAGCCTTCTCACGCAACGCCAGCATCGAGACCGCCGACTCGTGATTGATTCGACGCTTGAGCAATAACCGGTTGGCCATCCGCATTAACAGGCTGCTGAATTGGTATTCCAGTGTGCGGGTAAACCGTGTGCCGTCACCTTCGGCTCCGCATTCGTAAGTCACCACCAACGATAAGCCATTGTCCCCGCGAGCCCGCGCACTCCAACGCCGTCCGGGCAAATACTCCTGCACCTCCCAGTTCAAGTGGCCATCGCGTCCACCGGCACGAATGTCTTCCTCAAAACGCGCACCGGCATGCAAGGGGCCTTTTGGGCCGTCGATCCGCAGCGACGACGGATGCCATTGCGGCCACAGGGACACGGTGCTGGCATAGGCAAGTACTTCGATGGGACGTCCGGCAATGACGGTCTGGTGCTGCATGCGGGTCATGGGCGTTCTCGTCGGGTTGAGCGGGTCAGGTTCCGGCTCCCAGTAGAGGGTGCCGAACAGGTAGTCCATCAGCGGAAAAACGATGTTGAAATTGCGTTCCTGCATCATTTCACGGCGGTGATGCAGTTCATGCAGGCGACGCATCTGGCGAATCCACGGCAGCCGGGTGATCGGATTGTGCGGCGGCAGATGCTCGCAGGCATGAAACACCTCATAGGCCAGGTAACCGAGGACCAGGCAGCCGCCGACGATTCCGGCGACGTTGTCATTCCATTGCTTGAGCAGCCACCACAGCGGCAGGGTAATGAAAAGGGTGTGCAGCACGATCAGCCACGCCGGGAACAGAATCACCCGCCAGTCGCGAACGTCGTCGTAGGTCATGTGGCCAGGCGCGAAAAAGCTGTGATGGTCACCGGCATGCCGGGCATAAAACATTCGGGCGAAGCTTTTTTTATGATGCCCAAGGTGACGATGGGCCAGGTAGACGCCGAGATTGAACACCAGCAGTGCCACGGGCACCGCTAACCACTCTGCGGGCCGGACCTCATGCACATTGCTCCAGAAAGCGCTGATGGCCACCGTTCCGAACAGCAGGACAAACGCGCCGTGCAGCCAAGGGTTATAGAGCGGATGAACGGCGGAGCGGTAACGGCTGCGGAATGCTTCGGTGGTCTGCCTCACTGCAATCACCTGTCGTTTTTTGTCATCTCCAGCAGATTAGCCGATTCCGGCGTTTTGACAGGTCGAACCTTGAGGACACAACAGCCATGATCCGGTGAGAAACGCAGTCAGGTCAGTGGATCCCAGCGTTGTGACCAGTCTTCGTTGGAGTCGATGACTTCGCGCAACAGATCGAAAGCCCGTTGCAGGGTCGGCGAGTCGCGGTCGCGGGAGTAAACCAGGTAGGTCGGGTAATTGAATTCCGGGGCCTTGGGCACCCGCTCCATGACTCCGCTTTCCAGATAGCTCTGTACGACGCGGGTTCGGAAGTAGCCGCTGCCGCCGTTTTCAAGCAGGTACTGCAGGCCCAGTGGCCCCAGGTTAAAGCTCAATGCAGCCTTGGCTTTTTCCGGCAGGGCGGCGTCGTGCTGACGCCGGAAGTCCGGGCCCCAGTCGATATACACATAGGGATCGGGCCGATCGGCCAAGCGCACTAGAATGAGTTTTTCTTCGAGAACCTGCTCGACCTGCAGGCGCGGCCAGTATTCGGGTTGATACACCAGCGCGGCATCCAGCACCCCCAGTTCCAGTTGGTGCAGCAGGTTTTCGCCGTTACGGATTTCCATGCGCAAGGCATGACTGGGGATTTTTTCTCGAATTTCGCGGGCCCAACCGAGCATCAGCGGATTGCACAAACTGACTTCGCCGCCGATGTGCAGCACATCGTGATAACCCTCGGGCAGCGGCAAGTCCCGTCGCGCGGCTTCCCAGGTTTCCACCAGTTGGTTGGCGTAGACCACGAAGGCTTCACCGTTCGGCGTCAAGCGTGCGCCGGCGCGATTGCGCACGAACAGGGTACTGCCCAGATGGCCTTCAAGCTTTTGCACGCGGGCGGTGATTGCGGTCTGAGTGACATGCAGTTTTTCTGCTGCCGCCGCCAGGCTGCCGTGGCGGACGATTTCCAGAAAGGTGCGGGCGAGGTCGATGTCCATGGGCTGGCCGGTGTTGAAAGAGCGGACATTGTAAGAGCACCACCGAACCTGTGGCGAGCAGGTAAAAACGACGAATCCCGCCACGAGGGGCGGGATTCGCTTGAAGCCAGACGCGCTCCCGACAGTCGGGAGCGGCGTACTTAGCTTGGGAACAGCTCGGACAGTTTCATGGCCAGCATCATGTCGCCTTCAGCGCGCAGCTTGCCGCCCATGAACGCTTGCATGCCGTCGGTCGAACCGTCGACGATGCCTTCCAGGGTTTCGCCGTCCATCACCAGGGTCACCTGGGCGTCCGGGTTTTCGCCTTCCTGCAGTTCGCAGGTACTGTCCTTGACGATCAGCGAGAAGTTCTTGGTGTCGTCGATGCGGAAACCGAAGACCAGGTCCAGACCGGCAGCAGCGGCTGGGTTGAACTTGGCTTTCATTGCTTGTACGGCATCAGCTACGGAGGTCATGGTTCGATCCTTTCTTGGGTAATAAGAGCTGGGTGAATACAGCCAGGGTCACAGTAGTCCGGACTCAGCGAAACGTGATGAGTTCCGGGGTCTTCAACAGCTGCAGGTGTGCATGACTGTTGAAGGAAGCCAGCGACACTTCGCGACCACGGAACTTCAGGTGGTTGAGCGAGGTGTTGACGATTTGCCAGTTCAATTCAAAGGCCTGTTTTGCAGGCATTTGCGTAATGAGGTGGAGCAGGGCAGTGATGGTGCCACCGGACGTGAACACGGCGATTTTCTGGGTGTTGTCGGCTAGCTCGAGAATTCGGTCAAGACCGCCCTGAACCCGCTCGACAAAGCCCAGCCAGCTTTCCAGCCCCGGGGCGTCGTAGTTGCCGGTCAACCAGCGCTCAATGATCAGGGCAAAAATGCGCTGGAACTCACCGCGATTCTGCGGCGCATTGCGCAGGATGTTCAGGGCTTCGGGCTCGTCCGGCAGCATCGCTGGCAACAGGGCGCGGATCACCGCGTCAGCATCGAATTCGTTGAACGCCGCATCCGTCTCCAGGATCGGCACCGGCAGGCCCACGGCAGCGAATTGTTCCAGCGCGCTGTTGGCCGTGTGCTGCTGGCGGCGCAAATCGCCCGCGAGGCAGCGATCGAAGCTGATCCCGAGTTCCGCCAGGTGCTGGCCGAGGATTTCTGCCTGGCGAATACCGGTCGGTGACAGAACGTCGTAGTCGTCTGCACCAAAGGAGGCCTGGCCATGTCGAATCAAATAGATACTGCCCACGTCCGCGTCGTCCCGGTACGTTGAAGGTTTGGCGAGGTTATGAGGATGACGGTGAGCTGTCAATGAAAAAACATACGCTTGTTTGAAATGCCCGTTACAGGCCTGTTGCCAGAGGTTTCACGGCTGGTCGACAGGCTGGTGCATGGGTATGCTGGAGGCATCCCGCGCGTTCGAGTTGCGCATCGTTTAAGGAGTCCCTGTGGAGTTTTTCACCGAGTACGGCATTTTCCTGGCCAAAACCGTGACCCTGGTGATCGCCATTCTGGTGGTCCTCGCCAGTTTTGCGGCCCTGCGCAGCAAGGGGCGACGTAAAACGGCCGGTCAGTTGCAGGTCAGCAAGCTCAATGATTTCTACAAAGGGCTGCGTGAACGCCTTGAGCAAACCTTGCTCGACAAGGATCAACTCAAGGCGTTGCGCAAGACCCAGGCTAAAACCGACAAAAAACAGAAGAAACAACCCGAGGTCAAACCACGGGTGTTCGTGCTGGATTTCAATGGCGACATCAAGGCCTCGGCCACCGAGAGCCTGCGCCATGAGATCACCGCACTGCTGACCCTCGCCACGCCCAAGGACGAAGTGGTCTTGCGCCTGGAAAGTGGCGGCGGGATGGTTCACAGCTACGGCCTGGCGTCCTCGCAACTGGCGCGCATCCGTGACGCCGGCGTGCCGCTGACCGTGTGCATCGATAAAGTCGCCGCGAGCGGCGGCTACATGATGGCGTGCATCGGGCAGAAGATTATCAGCGCACCGTTCGCGATCCTTGGTTCGATCGGCGTGGTGGCGCAGTTGCCTAACGTCAATCGCCTGCTGAAAAAGCACGACATCGACTTCGAAGTCCTCACGGCCGGCGAATACAAACGTACCCTGACGGTGTTTGGCGAAAACACCGAGAAGGGGCGGGAGAAGTTCCAGGAAGACCTGGACATCACCCATCAGTTGTTCAAGAACTTCGTGTCCCGCTATCGCCCGCAACTGGCCATCGACGATGTCGCCACGGGTGAAATCTGGCTCGGTGTCGCGGCACTCGACAAGCAGCTGGTGGATGAACTCAAGACCAGCGACGAGTACCTGGCCGAGCGCGCCAAACAATCCGAGCTTTACCACTTGCACTACGCCGAACGCAAAAGCCTGCCGGAGCGTATCGGCATGGCTGCCAGCGGTTCGGTCGATCGTGTGTTGCTGAGCTGGTGGAGCCGGTTGACCCAGCAACGCTTCTGGTAAGTCGCGTGCCGTAGCCGTTTTGCCGGATACAAAAAGCCCTGAAGCGGATGTCCGATTCAGGGCTTTTTTATGCGCTTTTGCTTAGCGGCGACGGAACAGCGGCAGCGGTTCGTCGGTAGCAGCCTGATAAGTCACCGAGAAGTCCTTCAAACCTTCGAGGGCTTCGTACGGGTCTTTATCCGGGCGAATTGCAAAGGCATCGAAACCGCAGCGATGCAGGTAGAACAGCTGATCGCGCAGTACATCACCAATCGCCCGCAATTCGCCTTTGAAACCGTAACGGTCGCGCAGCAGGCGGGCGTTGGAGTAGTTGCGGCCGTCGGTGAAGGCCGGGAAGTTCAGGGCGATGACCTGGAACTGCGCCACGTCTTCACTGATTTCCTCGGCTTCTTCATCGGCATCCAGCCAGATGCCCAAGCCGCCGTCGCGGGCCAGGAGCATGCGGCTGTGTTCGCGCCACAGCTGCAACGGGACAATGTAGTCGTCGCAGTTGGTGATCTCGTCGATGTTGAAATCCTTCGGCAGCAAGTGCCAGGTTTCGTCGACGACTTCGTTGTTCTTAATGATTCGCTGCATAGACGCGTTCCTTGAAGAGGTCGATGCCAATACGCTGGTAGGTGTCGATGAAACGCTCGTCTTCGGTACGTTGTTCGATGTACACGTCGATGAGTTTTTCGATCACGTCAGGCATGGCTTCCTGGGCAAAGGACGGGCCGAGGATCTTGCCCAGGCTGGCGTCACGGCTGGCGCTGCCGCCGAGGGACACCTGGTAGAACTCTTCGCCTTTCTTGTCCACCCCGAGGATGCCGATGTGGCCGACGTGGTGGTGACCACAGGCGTTCATGCAACCGGAGATGTTCAGGTCCAGCTCACCGATGTCGAACAGGTAATCCAGGTCATCGAAACGACGCTGGATCGATTCGGCGATCGGGATCGACTTGGCGTTCGCCAGGGAGCAGAAGTCACCGCCCGGGCAGCAGATGATGTCGGTCAGCAGGCCGATGTTCGGCGTGGCGAAACCTTGCTCGCGCAACTCGCCCCACAGGGTGAACAGCTTGTCCTGCTCGACGTCGGCCAGAATGATGTTCTGCTCGTGGGACGTGCGCAGCTGACCATAGCTGTAACGGTCGGCCAGATCGGCCACGGCGTCGAGCTGTTTGTCGGTGATGTCGCCCGGTGCAACGCCGGTCGGCTTCAGGGACAGGGTCACGGCGACATAGCCCGGCTTCTTGTGGGCCAGGGTGTTGCGCACGCGCCAGCGGGCGAAGCCCGGGTGCTGTTGGTCGAGCTCGGCCAGGGCGGCGGACTGGTTGTCCAACGCCTTGTAGTCCGGGTCGACGAAGTGTTTGGCGACACGCTGCACTTCGGCTTCGGTCAATGTGGTCTGGCCACCGCGAAGGTGCTCCATTTCCGCGTCGACTTTTTGCGCGAAGACTTCAGGCGTCAGCGCTTTCACCAGGATCTTGATCCGCGCCTTGTACTTGTTGTCACGACGGCCATAGCGGTTGTAGACCCGCAGGATGGCGTCGAGGTAGCTCAACAGGTCTTGCCACGGCAGGAACTCATTGATGAACGCGCCTACCACCGGTGTACGGCCCAGGCCACCGCCGACCAGCACACGGAAGCCCAGTTCGCCAGCGGCGTTGTGCACCGGCTCAAGGCCGATGTCGTGGACTTCAATGGCGGCACGGTCGGAGGTCGACCCGTTGACGGCGATCTTGAACTTGCGCGGCAGGTAAGCGAATTCCGGGTGGAACGTGGTCCACTGGCGGACGATCTCGCACCATGGGCGCGGATCGATCAGCTCGTCGGCGGCGACACCGGCGAACTGGTCGGTGGTGACGTTGCGCAGGCAGTTGCCGCTGGTCTGGATCGCGTGCATCTGCACGGTCGCCAGTTCAGCGAGAATGTCCGGAATGTCTTCCACGGCAGGCCAGTTGAACTGCACGTTCTGCCGGGTACTGATGTGGGCGTAGCCCTTGTCGTAGTCGCGGGCGATCCTGGCCATCATTCGCATCTGGCGCGAAGTCAGTTGGCCATAAGGCACGGCGACCCGCAACATCGGGGCGAAACGCTGGATATAGAGGCCATTTTGCAGGCGCAGCGGGCGGAACTCTTCTTCGCTCAGCTCCCCTGCCAGATAGCGTCGGGTCTGATCACGGAACTGCTTGACGCGGTCCTCGATGATCCGCTGATCGTAATCGTCGTATACGTACATATAAGTCCTGTTCTCAGGCTTGGGTCGCTCGGATACAGCTGCGTTTTTGTGCTTGCCGGAGTCCGATAAAACCTCTGCAATTCTGCGCGCACGGCCGCGCACTCCCTACGGAGCCGGGGCAAGATACCAGTTTGCAGTTATGCGTAAAAGTGATGTTTGAGCATATGTAAAGAACCAAATCGCCTAATGAGAACCGTTGTTGCAAAGACCCTGTTTGTGGCGCGGGCAATCGTCGTCTTTACTGTGATCGAGTCTTTATGCAATCACCGATAAAACCGACAAGAGGCGATGCAATGAGCAACCCAACCAAAGCACAGAAAAGCGATAGCTCGGTCGATGCCTGGGCGATTTTGTTTTTGATCATTCTGGTCGTGGGGACGGCGGTTTTCTGGGTCAGTCACCAGTAGGCGACCCAATCCGGGCCTTGTTCTGACGGTTGTCAGACAAAAACCGGAAAAGGCGGCGTTGTACCGGAGATTCGCTGGCTATAATGCGCGGCGAATTTCCGGGGGTTGCGTCGACACATGTTGAAGGTTCTGAGGGGCGTATTGCTGGCGTTGGGTCTGATCGGGGGACCTTGCGCGCAAGCGGCGTCGGTGTTGTTCCTGAATCCGGGAACCACTCAAGAAGCGTTCTGGGTCAGTTATTCGCAGTTCATGCAAGCCGCGGCCAAAGACCTTGGGATGGATTTGCGCATCCAGTATGCCGACCGCGTTCCTGAAAACATCATCAAGCAGGCCCGTGAAGCGCTCCAGGGACACAACCGTCCCGACTACCTGGTGTTCGTCAACGAGCAATCTGTGGCGCCCGAAGTCCTGCGTCTGGCGCAAGGCAGCGGCGTAAAGCTGTTTCTGGTCAACAACGCCCTGTCAGCAGATCAGGTGAACCTGCTCAGTGCGCAACCGGACAAATACCCTGATTGGGTGGGAAGCCTGGTGCCCAATGACGAGGAGGGCGGCTATCTGATGCTCAAGGAGCTGATCCGCCAACATCCTCCGGTGCCCCCTGGACAGACAATCGAGCTGCTGGCCTTTTCCGGCTTGAAGATCACCCCGTCCGCACAACGGCGAGAAAAGGGCATGCGCCGGGCGCTGGCCGAGCATCCGCAAGTTCGGCTCCGGCAGTTGGTGTACGGCGGCTGGACGCGTCAACGCGCCTATGAGCAGGCCAGGCTGTTGTTCAAACGCTATCCCCACACTTCACTCGTTTGGGCGGCCAATGACGAGATGGCATTTGGCGTCATGCAGGCCTATGTCGAAACCGGGGGCGTTCCCGGTAATGGTGCACTGTTCGGCGCCTTCAATAACTCACCGGCCGCATTGCAGGCGCTGTTGGACAATCGCCTGAGCGTGTTGCTGGGTGGGCATTTCAGCCTCGGTGGCTGGGCGTTGGTGCAGTTGCACGACTATGACGAAGGCGTGGGCATCAGCCAGTACGGTGGTCGGGATCGGCAGATTCCGTTGCTACAATTGATTGATCGCAAGCAAGCCAAGCGATTGCTGGCGATGAGCGTTACGCAGGATTTTGGCGTGGACTTTCACAAACTGTCGGCCAAAGGGCGGCCGACGTCCTGGCGCTACCCCTTCACCCTGCAGACCTTGATGCACTGAGCCGGATCAGACACCTGCCAGGTGCAGCACCAGCTTCACGATGCCGAACAGCGTCAACGCGAACACCGCCGTGAACACTATCCCCAACACCACAAAATGACTGGGTTTGCCGTGGGTGAAATCCCGGGCACGGTTTTTCCCGCTTTGTACCCCGAACGCCGCCGCCACGACGCTGTGCAGCATTTGCCAGAAGGTCGGCGGCTTGTTGTCGGCCGGATCGTCCATAAATTCCTCGCCTGAAAATAGCTCACCCAAGCATAGTCAATCCGGCGGTTCGCGCCTTGGTTCGCCTGCAATTGAAACTGTCGACATCAGTTGTTGCCATCGCGATAACTATGTACCGCAGGGAAACAGTCCTGAACTGGTGTCCTGATGCTCCATTTATCAGGAGCGAGCCCATGTCCACGTCCCCCCCGACTTCGTCGACCGAGGCGAATCAAAAAACACCATTGCATAAAACGTCGGCTGCCGGAAAAAGCAGCATCCACGCTGCGTTTCTTGAGCAAACGTCTCCCGACTGGCTGATCAATGCGACACCCGCAAGGCGGGCAGAGCTGAAAGCAGCCTCCGCTCACCTGCCGCACTGGTATCAGGAGGCGTCGGTTGAACAAAAACAAATTCTGCAGGAAAGCTTCGCTGCCCGCTTCAAGGCACAAACCCGTCTGGATAAAACCATGTCGGCACTGCTTGACGTTGAAATATTCGCTGCCCGGCTGTTGGTGAAAGCGCTGAAGGAGCAGTTCGCAGTTGAGGTCGATGTCAACAAAACGCTGGTATGCCTGAAGCGGCCGCTCGAAATCAGCGTACTTGAAATAGAGGTCGCAACATTCGACGTGTTGAAGCTCTCTTTGCTGCAGGCGGCGCTCCATAACTTCGAGGCGTCGGAGTGCGAGCACGGGGCTTTTCACGAGGAGTCGAGTTTTATCGTAGAAACAACAACTCCGGACACCTTTCAAGTGGTCGATCTCAACATCACGATCAGGCAGTTCCTGTCCCTGTGTCGCACGTTGGATATCGGCGTGCAATATCAGGTCTATGTAAAGGCGTTCTTCCATCCTTCGGATGCCGATAAGGAAGCGACGCTCCGCCAGCAGTTTATTGCCAGTCAGAAGGCAGCACTTTTGTCCGCGGCCGCGGTGGCGTTGTTGAGGGTGGACATCGAACCAAATGATTACGAGATGATCCGTTCGCTCGTCGACGGCGAGATGGACCTTCGACTGGGCGGCAAGCAGGTATGGTTTTGTGATTTAGCCCTGATGAAGCGCAGGATGATTGGCTGCGCAGTGTTCCTTATCTCTGAAAAGTACCGCTACGGCACCGACGTCATTATTTATATTCCTGACGATCCTGTGCACCCGCTCAAGCGTTACCCGTTGAAGCAGATGAAAGCAGAACTCGAACGACGGTTCACTGCCCGGGATGCACAACCGCCCAAAGACGATGGCCCGACAAAATATCAGCGATTTTTCAGCCAGTTCGTAGCGTATTCCGATCGACCGTATTACGTCAGCCAGTTCACCAAAGTGGCTGCAGATTCTCCCACCGATTTCGTGCACTCCACCGGGTTTACGATTCTTCGCAATCTTCCGCCACTCTCGCCCTTCTTGTTCATGAACGAGCTTCCTCCCGAGCGTCAGGTCAAGCGAGTGAGGGTTGAAAATCCCTATCTCGACCCTTCATGCCGGGTGCGCAAAGGTGACGGTTTGTGGTCTCTGAATACGGACTTCTGGACTTACCTCTTCGAACAGCACCGCGATAGGGTTATCGCCGACGCCCGTAGTCAGGCTGTCCCCACCGATGACGTCGATGCCAGAGTGCGGGCAGAAAGACTCAACCACTTGCTGGAAATCGGCATGCTGGGATTGAACCTAGTCTCAATGTTCGTGCCCGTACTCGGTGAGGTCATGATGATGGTGATGGTCGACCAACTCCTGTATGAGACGTTTGAAGGTGTGATCGAGTGGAGTGAAGGGGACCGCACCGCCGCCAAGGCGCATCTGATCGATGTCGCGGAAAACCTCGCATTCATTGCCGTCATGGCCGGTGCCGGTAAAGGACTGGCCAGACTGACTGCCGTGGCGCCGGAGCCTGTGGTCGAGGGGCTGGAGCAAATTCAGGGGGGCGATGGCAAAAAACGTCTATGGAAACCAGACTTGAGTGCCTATGAGCAACAGATTGTGCTCGATGGCAACGCGGGTCCGGATGCATTGGGGCAGTATTCGCTCAACGGTAAAAGCTACATTCGGCAGGCGGGCAAGGTTTATGAAACGAGGTTTGATCCATCGCTGAAAAAGTGGCGTATCAAACATCCGGCCGACACCAGCCTTTGGCAACCGATACTCGAGCACAACGGCCACGGCGCCTGGCGTCATACGCTGGAGCGCCCGCTCGAGTGGGATCGTCTGACACTGTTGCGGCGCATTGGTCACACGACAGAATGCTTTGCCGACAAGCAGTTGCTCAAGATCGCGCAGGCCAATGGCATCGGCGACGATGCCCTGCGCAAGATGCACATGGACCATCTTCCTCCACCTCCCGATTTGATGGATGCATTGAGCTTGCCCGATCCCGATCCGCAGGTGATCGGTTTGGAGCAAGGCCCGGTCGCGATGCTGCGCCGTGTTTGTCCGGGGCTCGGTGAGACCGCTGCAAAGCGGGTGTTGATCGACGCCGATGCCGAAGAGCTCACGCGGTTTCAAACCACCCGACGAGTGCCACTGAGAATGTTGGAAGAGGCGCGCTGGTATGCGCAGCAAGGACGGGTGAGCCGCGCCTTTGTCGATCTGAATCTCGGGGAAATAATCACTGCGGACAGTCAGTCGCTGGCATTGCATTCGCTGGCAAAATTACCGGGCTGGTCCAATGACGTACGACTGGAAATCCGCGAGGGCCACGTCGACGGTCCACTGATCGATGGCATCGGCGGGGAAACAGCTGTAACCCGTAAATATCTGGTGAAAAACGGCCCGGGCTTCCAGGCTTTTGACGAGCGGGGTGAGGCACTCAACAGCGTGCCGCGGGACGGCAACAACTTCTTCGCCTCGATCATGCACGCCTTGCCCGATGAGGCTCGGCAGGCTTTAGGCGTCCCGCATACGTGGCAAAGCGGTGATTTGCAAAAGGCAATGACCGATTGCGCCAGTGAGCACCGCGCGGAGTTGGCACAACGGCTGGAACAGCGAAAGGGCAACCCTCGCAGGTTCAAGCCGCCCGTGCGTGTGAGGGAGCGTGTCATGGGCTACTACGCCAGCGGACGTGGGCAAGGCGTGAATCCTTCACTGGTTTCGCGGGTCCAGGTTATCTATCCAGCGCTCACTGACGCCCAGGCCAATGGATTTATCCTGGAGCAACTGCGGGCAGGAAAAACCGACCCGCAGATTTATGGTCTGCTGCAGGCGCGTTTGCGTGAATGGGAATTGCTGGAGTCGACACTCGACCAATGGGCCGGCGTAGCGTCGCCGGACACTGCCCTGCAATCAATGCTCGGAGGAAGGTCCTATGTCGCGCGAGCCATCAAACAATCCTGGCGCAACTCGCCACTGGCCGACTCACAGTTCATGAACAGTGCCCTCGATCTGACCTGTGATGATCCGCTTCCTGCGCTATCGGCAGATTTTTCCCATGTGCGTCACCTACAAATTCGCGGGCAATGCATCAATGACAGCAATGCCAATGCGCTTTTGCATAGCTTTCCTGGTTTGACGAGCCTGAGAATAACCGCGACCGACTATGAGTTCACCAATGTGCCCGAGGCGCTTGTCAGACTGGAAAATCTCAAAAGCTTGAGTCTGTACTCGGCGTCGCCTTTTGCAGCGGACATGCCGTCGAGGTTGAACGCACTGACCCGACTGGAGGCGTTGAGTGTCAGTGCGCCAATTTGGGGGCCAGAGGCATGGGACTTCAGTCGTTTGCGTCATCTGCGCCAGCTTCATCTCGGGGCTCCCTTGTTAGTGGAATGGCCTGCCGGGATACTTGAGCTGCCAAACCTTGAGCGCCTGAATCTCCGAGAGACCTCAATTCGAGCGCTTCCCGACGCCATCTATGAGGGGCATGAAAAACTGTGGTCGGGATTGTCGCTGGACTGGTCGAAAATCCCTCGCGAACACTTCAAGCCGGCTTACGAGTATGTCAAGAACCACCCGGATCACCTTGTCGATGTCGAGGAAATGGTCAGGGGATATTGCAAGGCGCAAGTCAGACGCCTGGCGCAGGGGATGAATGAGCCGGTCGAGGGTTTGTTCAATCAGTTCGCCGCACAATGGCTGGGAGAACAGGCAAGGTTTCAGGCAGTGGAGGCGTTAAGCGAGGAGTACAGCGTTCTCGACCGAAGTCTCAAGCGCTGGTCCCATCGTCTGTCTAACGACGGAGCACCCATGCCAACCCATGAGGCGGTGGGACGAAGCATGGCTGACATGTCCATCAGGGCCTGCTGGCGCAATGGCACATTTAAACGCTATGGCGCAATGGCCGATGCTTCGAGGCTCGATTTGTCAAATATGGGGCTGAGCGAGCTTCCAGATCTGCCGCAGGGTGTGTTCCCGCATGTAAAAACGCTGGATTTGAGAGGGATGAAAGCGCCTGTGGAGCAAGTCCGCCATTTTGTTCGAGCGTTTAGCGAGGTTGAAAAACTCGACCTCAGTGCTAACCAATTGACGGACCTGCCTATCGTACCGGGCGACTTTGCAAAACTGACGAATCTGGACCTCTCCAGTAACCAGATCGCGGTAGACACAGCCGTGCAACAACGTTTTGATGGCCTTCAAACGCTTGAATATCTGAACTTGCGCAACAACCCGCTGGACGCGTTGGACGTGTCCGCGATGACGCAGCTCAAAGCCCTGAGCCTTGAGAGTACGGGGCTGCTCGACTGGCCGATTGGGGTTCAGGACCTGCCGGAATTGACTTGGCTTGATGTGCGCAGCAGCAAAATATCTTCACTGCCCAGCGCGGGCTTGTCCGATGAAATGTTGCTCAAAACCAATCTGGCGAACGCGCCGCTGGATGCGCAAGCCAGGACAGCCCTGAACTTAGCCCGCCAGCGATTCGAGAATGCCAGGGGATTGCCGCTCGGCACGCTGGAACGCTTCGCTCAAAGGGATGCGCTTCCAGGTTTTCCTCCCGTTTTTCCACCGACAGAAAGCGGGCTCACCATCGCACTGGACCTGTTGCCCCTGCCGCAAATACCTGTCGGTGAAGGCGTCGCGAACCTTGCCAAGCGCCTGCAGCGGATAAAACCGGCACTTGCGCAAGATGAGGCCTTGCAATGGGTCGAGCAGGCGCGTGCAAGTGCGGCCACTGACGCGCAGATCAGCGACCAGATAGGCGAATGGGAGCAGTCGTTCGAAACGCTGACACGACAATTGAATGGCTGGCTGTTTACGCGGGAGATCAATGGCCGGCGCTGGAAGATTTCGTCGGCCAATCGCAGGCTGGCTTCGCTACGAATCCTTGATTGTTGGAGCGAAGGACTGATCGGCGATAGGGGTGTTGTAAACCCTGCGTTGAGTCTCGATGGCTTACAACTGGGCGATCTTCCTGAATTGCCTGCGGTGTTCGCCCATGTACAAACGTTGGATTTGACCGGTGCAAGACTCTCTGCGCAAGGCTCCGACGGGTTTCTGAAGGCCTTTGCCGAACTCAAGGCATTGGCACTCGCTGGCAATGATCTCGAGGCGATGCCTGAAGCGATCAAGAGTATGGCGCGTCTTGAACGGCTTGATCTTTCAGACAATCAATTCGATGCCCCCGAGGTTTTGTACGCTTCGCTCAATCGCCTGGAAAACCTGCAATGGTTGAATCTGGGCTACAACAATCTGGGCCATTTCAATGCTGGCACGCTTGCGCGGTTGGAGACGCTGGATATACGAAACAATCAACTGAGCGAGTGGCCGGAAGGAGTGCTCGATAGCGATCGCCTCAGAGTGCTGAATCTGAGTGGCAATGACATCACGACCATTCCTTCGGCCGCCCTGGACGGTACCCATGAGGTGCTGATATCCGGCACAGACTTGAGCGACAACTACAATTTGTCGCGTGAGAGCCTGGAGGAACTCAGGGATTACTGTGAGACGGGTTCGCACGCTACAGCGTTGGGTTTCTCACGCGCTGAACTCGATGAGATGCTCGAGGTCATTTCCAATGACGGTGCCAGTGAAACTGAAAGCATGCAGTCCGACGAAGACCTTGCCGACTCGCAGCCCGATGTCGAACAACTGTCGCCATGGCTGGCGAATGCCTCGAAAGAGGAGATGGCAACGAGAACCGAGACCTGGAATCGACTGCTGGCGGAGCCGGACAATGCCGCTTTCTTCCACCTGCTTGCAGTCTTGCCGGATACTCGTGAATTCAGAGTGGCGAATGCCGATTTGACCCGAAGGGTGTGGGCCGTCATGGAAGCTGCCGAAAGCAACACCGAGCTTCGCACGACGCTGTTCGCCAATGCCGCCACCCACGGTACTTGTGTCGACGGCCGGATTCTCAGTTTCAGTGTCCTGGAAAGCAAAGTATTCCTGCATAACGCGTTGCTCGATCTTCCTGCCGGGCTGGCGGCAAAGGGCCGGGCATTACTGAAACTGTCCAGGCAGATGTTCCGCTTGGACAGGATCGATCTGAAGGCGATAGAAATCGCCAAGAAAACCCACTTCGATCAGGCACAAGTCCGTCTGGGCTACCGAATCGGCCTGACAAGTGGCTGGAGTGACGGCCTGGAGCTACCGGGACAACCCGGCCACATGACCTATGCCTCGGGTGTTACGCCAAAAGACCTGGCTGACGTTCGTCGTGAAGTCATGGATGCCGAACGATCCGACCTGTTTTTTCAGGACCTTATCCAGCGTGACTATTGGGAGGACTATCTAAAGGAAAAGTATCCGGAGGCGTTAAGGGAATTCGATGAGGTGGAGGAGTCGGAGGAGGGTGACTTCAACCTGGAGGAGGCTCAGCATCGGTATAACGAACGTCAGTTCGCGCGCAGCTTGAGGATGATCGACCTGTCTCGGCAGGAGACCGAAGCGATTGAACATCCCAGTGTGATAGCGCCGCAGCCGGGTCCTTCACACAGCTGATTGCTACTGTCGATAACCTTTGCAGCGCCGGGTTGCCCGACGTTGCAAAGTTGTTTTATCGACTGTCTCAGTTGTCGTAACCGAGGTTCGGCGCCAGCCAACGCTCGGTCACGCTCAATTCCTGACCTTTACGCGATGTGTAGCTCTGCACCTGATCCTTGTCGACCTTGCCCACGGCGAAGTATTGCGCCTGCGGGTGAGCGAAATACCAACCGCTGACCGCCGCTGCCGGGAACATCGCGTAGTGCTCGGTGAGGAACACACCGCTGCGGCCGGCGCGCATTTCCTGGGCTTCAGGATCGAGCAGGGCGAACAGTTGGGCTTTTTCGGTGTGATCCGGGCACGCCGGGTAACCTGGAGCAGGGCGGATACCGGTGTACTGCTCTTTGATCAGCGCCTCGTTATCGAGCGTTTCGTCTTTCGCGTAGCCCCAATGTTCTTTACGCACCTGCTGGTGCAGCCACTCGGCGCACGCCTCGGCCAAGCGGTCGGCCAGGGCCTTGACCATGATCGAGTTGTAATCGTCGCCAGCGTCCTGGTAGGCCTTGGCCACTTCTTCGGCGCCGATGCCGGCGGTGGTGATGAACCCACCGACGTAGTCGGTCACTTCACTGTCCTTCGGTGCGACAAAGTCGGCCAGGGAGAAGTTTGGCTTACCGTCGGTCTTGATGATCTGCTGGCGCAAGTGATGAAGCTTGGCCATTGGCTTGCCGTCGTCGCCGTACAGCTCGATGTCGTCGTCGTGCACCTGATTGGCCGGCCAGAAACCGAACACCGCACGGGCGCTGATCAGTTTCTCGTCGATCAGTTTGGTCAGCATCTCCCGAGCGTCTTTATAGAGTGAAGTTGCGGCTTCACCGACGACTTCGTCTTCGAGGATGCGCGGGAATTTACCGGCCAGGTCCCAGGAGATGAAGAACGGCGTCCAGTCGATGTACTCGGCCAGAACGTTGAGGTCGATGTTGTCCAGCACTCGGGTACCGGTAAAGGTCGGTTTGACCGGCGTGTAGCTGGCCCAATCGAACTGCGGCTTCTTGGCGATGGCCGCGCCGTAGCTCAGGCGTTCGGTGCGGGCGCTGCGGTTGGCGGTGCGCTCGCGGACGTCGATGTATTCCAGGCGGGTTTTCTCGACGAAACCGGCCTTGAGTTCCTTGGACAGCAACTGGGTCGCGACACCCACAGCGCGTGAGGCGTCGGTGACGTAGATCACCGCGTCATTGCTGTACTTGGGTTCGATCTTCACCGCTGTGTGCGCTTTGGAGGTGGTCGCGCCACCGATCATCAACGGCAGGTGGAAGTCCTGGCGCTGCATCTCGCGGGCCACATGCACCATTTCATCCAGCGACGGAGTGATCAGGCCGGACAGGCCGATGATGTCGCACTTCTGCTCTTTGGCCACTTGCAGGATCTTTTCTGCCGGGACCATCACGCCGAGGTCGACGATGTCGTAGCCGTTGCAACCGAGCACCACGCCGACGATGTTCTTGCCGATGTCGTGCACGTCGCCTTTCACCGTGGCCATGAGAATCTTGCCCTTGGCTTCCGGCTTGTCGCCTTTTTCCAGTTCGATGAACGGGATCAGGTGCGCCACGGCCTGTTTCATTACGCGGGCGGATTTCACCACCTGGGGCAGGAACATTTTACCGGCGCCGAACAGGTCGCCGACGATGTTCATGCCGGACATCAGCGGGCCTTCGATCACTTCGATCGGACGGGCGAACGACTGACGGGACTCTTCGGTGTCTTCGACGATGTGCGTGGTGATGCCCTTGACCAGCGCATGTTCCAGACGCTTGTTGACGTTCCAGCTGCGCCACTCTTCGGTCTCGGCTTCCTTGACGCTGCCGTCGCCCTTGTACTTGTCGGCGATGGCGAGGAGGGCGTCGGTGCCTTCCGGCGTGCGGTTGAGGATCACGTCTTCCACGGCGTCGCGCAGTTCCACCGGGATCTGGTCGTAGATCTCCAGCTGACCGGCGTTGACGATGCCCATGGTCAGCCCTGAGCGGATTGCGTACAGCAGGAACACCGAGTGGATCGCTTCACGCACCGGGTTGTTGCCACGGAACGAGAACGACACGTTGGACACGCCACCCGAGGTCAGCGCATACGGCAGCTCGTCGCGGATGTAAGCGCAGGCGTTAATGAAGTCGACGGCGTAGTTGTTGTGTTCTTCGATGCCGGTGGCGACGGCGAAGATGTTCGGGTCGAAGATGATGTCTTCCGGCGGGAAGCCCACGTCGTTGACCAGAATGTCGTAGGAACGTTTGCAGATTTCTTTCTTGCGCGCTTCGGTGTCGGCCTGGCCGGCTTCGTCGAAGGCCATCACCACCACGGCGGCGCCGTAGCGCTTGCACAGTTTGGCGTGGTGAATGAACTGCTCGACGCCTTCTTTCATGCTGATCGAGTTGACGATGCCCTTGCCCTGGATGCACTTGAGGCCGGCTTCAATCACTTCCCACTTGGAGGAGTCGATCATGATCGGTACGCGGGAGATGTCCGGTTCACCGGCAATCAGATTGAGGAAGGTCACCATGGCCTTCTTCGAATCGAGCATCCCTTCGTCCATGTTGATGTCGATCACTTGGGCACCGGCCTCGACCTGTTGCAGGGCGACTTCCAGGGCTTCGGTGTAGTTGTCTTCGCGAATCAGACGGGCGAACTTGGCGGAACCGGTGATGTTGGTCCGCTCGCCGACGTTGACGAACAGCGAGTTGCGATCGATCGTGAACGGCTCCAGGCCCGAGAGGCGGCAAGCCTTCGGGATGTCCGGAATCTGGCGCGGTGCGTAACCGGCCACGGCGTTGGCGATGGCTTCGATGTGGCCCGGCGTGGTGCCGCAGCAGCCGCCGACGATGTTCAGGAAGCCGCTTTGGGCGAACTCTTCGATGACCTTGGCGGTTTGCGACGGCAGTTCGTCGTACTCACCGAACTCGTTCGGCAGGCCGGCGTTGGGGTGCGCGGAAACGTGGGTGTTGGCCTTGTTCGACAGTTCTTCGAGGTACGGGCGCAGTTCGCTGGCGCCGAGGGCGCAGTTCAGGCCGACCGAGATCGGCTTGGCGTGGGCCACGGAGTTCCAGAACGCTTCGGTGGTCTGGCCCGACAGCGTGCGGCCCGAGGCATCGGTGATGGTGCCGGAAATCATGATCGGCAACTCGATGCCCAATTCTTCGAACACGCCTTGCACGGCGAAGATCGCTGCCTTGGCGTTCAGGGTATCGAAGATGGTTTCGATCAGGATCAGGTCGGCGCCGCCCTCGATCAGGCCTTTGGTGGACTCGGTGTAGTTTTCCACCAGCTCATCGAAGGTCACGTTGCGATAGCCGGGGTTGTTCACGTCCGGGGACAGCGAGCAGGTACGGCTGGTCGGGCCAAGCACGCCGGCGACGAAGCGTGGTTTATCCGGGGTTTCGAGGGTCTTGGCGTCGGCCACTTTGCGGGCCAGGCGTGCGCCTTCTACGTTTAACTCATACGCCAGGCCCTGCATGCCGTAGTCGGCCAGGGAAATCTGGGTGGCGTTGAAGGTGTTGGTTTCCAGAATGTCCGCGCCGGCATCCAGGTAGGCTTTTTCGATGCCGCCAATCACGTCCGGGCGCGTCAGCACCAACAGGTCGTTGTTGCCTTTGACATCGCTTGGCCAGTCGGCGAAGCGTTTGCCACGGTAATCCTGTTCCTCGAGCTTGTAGCTCTGGATCATCGTGCCCATGCCGCCATCGAGAATCAGGATGCGCTCTTTGAGGGCGTGCTTGAGAGCTTGAAGGCGAACACTGCGATCGGACATTTGGACTACTCGGAAAGACCATTACGAAGGGCCGGGATCATAACAAACTTGTGCGCTTTTAGAGCATGGACGGGTTTAGCATGAATATCGCTCATGTTGAGAGGTGCGTCAGCGCTGTAGAATCGCGGCGTTTTTTAAAGGATCGGGATCAGGGACATGTCGTATCGCTTCGTCATCAGCGCTGTGCTGTTGTTTTCAAGCTGGGGCGCTGCGGCGCAGGGATCGGCGATTTCCTACAGTCGCGACATCCAACCGATCTTCACTGAAAAGTGCGTGGCCTGCCACGCCTGCAATGATGCGGCCTGCCAGCTCAATCTCGGTAGTGGCGAAGGCACAGCGCGCGGTGCGACGAAAATCCCGGTCTATGATGGTGACCGCAGCAAAGCGCAGGCACCGACACGGCTGTTTCTGGACGCCTCCGGAAAAACCGCCTGGCAGCAAAAAGGCTTCTATTCGGTGCTCGACGCGCAGGGCAGTCAGGCGGCACTGATGGCGCGCATGCTTGAACTGGGCCACAGAACCCCTTTGCAGCCCAACGCCAAACTGCCGCAAGACATCGTCCTGGGCCTGAACCGGGAAAACATGTGCGCCATGCCGGCGGAATTTGACGGTTATGCCCAAAAACATCCCAAAGAAGGTATGCCACTGGCGGTGACCGGCCTGACCCTTCAGCAATACCAGACGCTGCAACGCTGGCTGGCCTCCGGTGCACCCATCGATGAGCAGGGCCTGGTCCCCAGCGCCAAAGAAGCGTTGCAAGTGGTGCAGTGGGAAAAACTGCTGAACTCGCCCGGCGCCAAGGAGAGTCTGGTGGGGCGCTGGCTGTACGAGCACTGGTTCCTTGCGCATCTCTATTTCAAGGATGGCGAGCCCGGGCATTTCTTCCAGTGGGTGCGTTCGCGCACACCGACCGGCCAGCCGATCGACCTGATCAACAGCCGTCGCCCGAACGACGATCCGGGTACCGAGTTTTACTACCGTTTGTGGCCGGTGCAGGGCGTGATTGTGCACAAGACCCACATCAGTTATCCGCTGAGTGCGGCGCAAATGGCCCGGGTTAAAAGCCTGTTCTACAACGGCAGCTGGCAGGTCAACGCTTTACCGGGTTATGGGCCGCAGAGCCGGGCCAATCCGTTTGCCACATTTGAGGCGATCCCGGCCCAGGCGCGTTATCAGTTCATGCTCGATAACGCCGAATACTTCGTTCGGACCTTTATTCGCGGGCCGGTGTGCCGCGGCCAGATCGCCACGGACGTGATCCGCGACAACTTCTGGGCGCTGTTCCAGGCGCCGGAGCACGACCTTTATGTCACCGATCCGAATTACCGCGGCCAGGCTACGCCACTGCTGGCGATGCCGGGGCAGAACGATGACGTCGGCAGTGTCCTGAGCCTGTGGCACGACTACCGGGACAAGCGAAACGAATACGAGGCCTTGCGCCGCGACAGTTATGCC
Source organism: Pseudomonas sp. Irchel s3f7 (assembly GCF_900187615.1). Lineage (GTDB taxonomy): Bacteria > Pseudomonadota > Gammaproteobacteria > Pseudomonadales > Pseudomonadaceae > Aquipseudomonas. Next base: position 148,412 of record NZ_FYDO01000015.1, read on the forward strand.
GATGAGCCAGCGCCGAGCTGGTCGACGCTGTGGGCCGGCAACGACAACGCGCTGCTGAGCATTTTCCGTCATTTCGACAGCGCCTCGGTGACCAAAGGCCTGATTGGCGAACTACCGCAAACGATGTGGCTGTTCGACTATCCGCTTCTGGAGCGCACCTACTACCAGTTGGCCGTTAATTTCGATGTGTTCGGCAACGTTTCCCATCAAGCCCAGACGCGCCTGTATTTCGACCTGATCCGCAACGGTGCGGAGCAGAACTTCCTGCGTTTGATGCCTGCTGATTCTCGCGATGGTTACCTTAATGACTGGTATCAGAACAGCGGCCAACTGAAGTTGTGGATGGACTACGAGTCCATCGACAACGACAAGCCGACCGCACTGAAGCTTGACGAGGCAGATCCCAAGCGCGATTTCGCCAGGCAATTGCTGGCCCGTTATGGCGACCTTAATGCGCAGCCCGATCCCATCAACCGCTGCGAGGGGGCCTATTGCTCCCGACCAAACATCGATCCGGAATTGCAGGGCGCTGAGCAAGCCTTCAGCCGCTTGGCATCGCGCCCGGCAGCCGGGTTGAAAGTCATTGATCAGTTGCCCGAAGCCACAATGCTGCGCGTCGAGACGGCGAGCGGTAAACGTGTGGTCTACAGCCTGTTGCGCAACCGCGCGCACAGCAACGTGGCGTTCATGATGGGCGAATCGAGGCGCTATCAACCGGGGCTCGATACCTTGACCATTTTCCCGGGTGTGCTCAGCAGCTATCCGAACTTCATGTTCAACATTCCGGCCGATCAAGTGCCTGAGTTTGTGGACGCGATGGAAGGCGCAAAAGACGCTGCCAGTTTCGAGAAAATCGTCGAACGTTGGGGCATTCGTCGCAGTCATCCGCAATTCTGGCAGTATTTTCATGATTCCAGCCGCTATATCCACGAGACCGATCCGGTGGAAGAGGGCGTGCTGGACATGAATCGCTACGAGAACCTTTGATCCACCACAATCCCCGTAGGAGCTGGCTTGCCAGCGATGAGGGCAAGACATTCAATATAAATGTCAACTGACCTGACGCCTTCGCCGGCAAGCCAGCTCCTACAGGGTATGAAAAGATCTTTTCCTGACAAAAATACTAGGACTTTGTCCGGCGCGTTGATTGGCGTAAACTGCGCGCAAGCCTGCGAGGAGTTTCCATGACCGCTATTACCATCACTGACGCCGCCCACGATTACCTGGCTGATCTGCTCTCCAAGCAGAACACCCCGGGCATCGGCATCCGCGTCTTCATTACCCAGCCCGGCACCCAGTACGCCGAAACCTGCATTGCCTATTGCAAGCCGGGCGAAGAAAAACCCGAAGACACCGCGCTGGGGCTAAAAAGCTTCACCGCCTACATCGATTCGTTCAGCGAAGCTTTCCTGGATGACGCGGTCGTCGATTACGCCACCGACCGCATGGGCGGCCAGTTGACCATCAAGGCGCCAAACGCCAAAGTCCCGATGGTCAACGCCGACAGCCCGGTCAACGAGCGCATCAATTATTACCTGCAAACCGAGATCAACCCGGGGCTGGCCAGCCACGGCGGTCAGGTCAGCCTGATCGATGTGGTCGAGGACGGCATCGCCGTTCTGCAGTTCGGCGGCGGTTGCCAGGGCTGCGGCCAGGCCGACGTGACGCTGAAGGAAGGCATCGAGCGCACCTTGCTCGAGCGTATCCCGGAGCTCAAAGGTGTTCGGGACGTGACCGACCACACGCAGAAAGAAAACGCCTACTACTAAGTAAGGTGTTCGCTGCGGCATAAAAAAAACGGCGCTGTGGCGAGGGAGCTTGCTCCCGCTCGACTGCGAAGCAGTCGCAAGACAGTCAGTGCATTTTCCCGTGATGAATGTATTGACTGATGTTGGGACCGCTTCGCGGTCCAGCGGGAGCAAGCTCCCTCGCCACAGGTGCTTTCAGGGCCTGTAGAGATGCGCATGCCCCGCACGATACAGCGATGACTCGCTGAAGTGATCACTGCCCAACACCCGTCCAACCAGAATCAACGCCGTACGCCGAAACCCCTTCGCTTCGACCTTCTCGACAATATCTGCCAGCGTCCCAACCACCCAATCCTGATCCGGCCAACTCGCTCGGTGCACCACCGCAATCGGGCAATCCGCGCCGTAATGCGGCACGAGTTCCTCGACAATCTTTGTCAGATGATTAACCCCCAAATGAATCGCCATGGTCGCGCCATGCTGCGCCAGGCTGGAGAACTCTTCGCCCGGTGGCATGGCGGTCTTGTCGGCGTAGCGGGTCAGGATCACGCTTTGTGACACGTCCGGCAGGGTCAACTCCGCGCCCAGGAGTGCCGCGCAGGCGGCTGTTGCGGTGACGCCGGGCACGATTTCAAAAGGAATGTCGAGCTCACGCAAGTAGCGAATCTGCTCGCCAATCGCGCCATACAGGCTCGGATCGCCGGAGTGCACGCGTGCCACATCCTGACCGTTGGCATCGGCAGCTTTAATCAGCTCGATGATCTGTTCCAAGTGGAGTTCGGCGCTGTTGACCACCTGTTCGGCACAATGACCTTCCAGCACCGCAGCGGGCACCAGTGAACCGGCGTAGATGATCACCGGGCAGCTGCGAATCAGTCGTTGGCCTTTGACGGTGATCAGTTCGGGGTCGCCGGGACCAGCGCCAATAAAGTAGACGGTCATCGTCGGTTCCTGTGGGGAAAAGGGGCTGAACAGGGCTTCAGATGAAGAATGTTCATGATCGAGAGCGGGGATTATCGGTGTTTTCAGGCCGCGCCGGCCAATGCCAGGGTTGCCTGGGCATACTTTTGTCGCGGGATCAGCAGTTTTGCCGGGCCTTGGGCCAGTTGTTCAGCCAGAGCCAGCGCGGCGCTTTCCGCCACCCCGTAGCAACCGGTGCGTTCAAAGGCAATTTGCGATTGATGACTGAGTTGCGGTTCATAAGCGGCCAGCTGTTCACTGCTGAAATACTTTAATTCCAGGCCAAGCTGCTGTGCCAGCTCAATCAACGCAGGTTCGTCGCGCTTCAAATCGATGCTGGCCAGCGCCTTGATTTGATGACGTGCAATCTGGTGCGCCGCCAACGCTTGGTCGAGCAGCGCCAGCAACGTGCTGACGGGGCAGCCGCGCTGGCAACCCAGGCCGACTACAAACGTCGGCGCTGCGCTGTTTTCAGTCATGCGTGGTATTGACCATCGCTTTTGCGGCGGAACAACCAGGCGCTGATCAGGCCCAGGGCCAGCCAGAACGCAACGTTGGTCAACTGCGAAGCGATGTTGAACTGGGCTGCCAGCGCCTCTGGCGCAAGCATCGAATGCACTTCCGGTTGCGGTGCGCCAATCACATGGGGAACGGCGAGAATCGCCACACCCAGGACTTTCATCAGCCAGTGACGGCCGAAGACGATGAGGGCGATACCGACAGCCGTAGAAGCCGCAGTGCCGATCCACCACATCTGCCGTTGCGCCAGATCAGCCGCCGCTGTACCCGGCAGTTCCGGCGGCAGGCCGAGCGTCGGGGCAAGCACGAAGGTGGCATAACCGGCCAGGCCCCAGAGCAGGCCCTGAGATGTTTTGGTCGGTGCGCGCAAGGTGTACAGGCCGGCCAGCATCAGGGCGAAACCGACAGCTACCACCAGGTTGCCGCCGGTGGTCGACAGCACGCGCTGCCAGCCGTCTTCGGGTTCCCACGCTTCGGCATTGTGAGTGTGCGCGGCGACGGCGCCCTCGGTGTGCGCATGTTCGTGGACTTCAACAGCGACCGGTTCGGATTTTTCGTAGGTCTCGGCCTGCTGAATCAGCGGTGAGACCCAGAAGCTTTGCAGCAGGGTCAGCAGCAGGGCCGCCAGCAGACCGGTGAAACCTGCGGTTTGGGCAATACGCTTGATCATGTCGGCAGGTCTCAATGGCACGGGAACGCGGCGCTGTGGCGGGTATCGTGCGCGGCATTGTGGACCGCTTCGATGTGCGAGAAACCGGCGAAATACACAAGGCAGGCACCGAGGATCGACGCGCAGATGGCTGCGGTCAGACGTTGGGTCAGGGTTGAAGTGCTGCTCGCGCTGGTGTGTTCGGCACTGCTGATGATCGACATGGCATTTCCCTCTAGTCTGTCAGCGGGGAATAAGGGCGCATGCAAAACCCCGCACGAACGGGCGCGCAGGGTTCAAACAGCGCCCGCCCACCGCGGGTTTGTTGTTCAGTGGCCGTACTGGTCACTTTGTGTTGCGGGCCGGTCTCCGGGCTCACGAGGGGCGCAAGGCATTTGCCTGAACCTGCAAGCATCACCTTCCCATGCCACATTGGCACAGTGGATCTGACGCTTCGCTCGCTTACCGTTGCGGGGGCAGCACCGGACTGACATGGCTTTGGAGTAAAGCACATGATTCACCGGTTTCCCGTTTCACCCTGTGAAGGGCACCCGTAACAAGGCGTGTAGGAGAGCATGGGCGAGGCGTTGGCGTCAATTGGCAGCGGTTCTTGTTTGGGCTTTGCACAAAACCCTGTGGCGAGGGGGCTTGCCCCCGTCGGGCTGCGAAGCGACCCCTTACATTTTTACAGACACACCTCTACTCAGAATCTGCGACGGCTTCGCCGCCGAACGGGGGCAAGCCCCCTCGCCACAGGGATCGCAAGCATTGACCCGCCCCAATACGATGCGTAGCCTTGCGCATTCGAGGTTCTTCGGCATTTGTCGAAGCTAAGAAGGGAACGCGGTCAATGCCGCGGCTGCCCCCGCAACTGTGAACGGTGATGTTCGCTGCCACGCCACTGCAGGCTCAACCTTGAGCCCGCGGGAAGGCGCAGCGAATGCCTGGCCCCAAGGCCGGCACACCGTCAGCCAGGAGACCTGCCTCGATACAGATTCTCACTACAACCGGGCGGGGTGATCCGGTGGCGAACGCTTCCGGCGCGTGTGCGCGTGGCCGGTTCTCGTCCCGTATGCCCGCCACCAAAGCCAAAGGGCATCCGATGAAAACACTGGCCAAACTTCCCGTCACCATCGTCACCGGTTTCCTCGGCTCGGGCAAAACCACCTTGCTGCGGCACATGCTCGACAACGCTCAGGGTCGCCGCATCGCGGTGATCGTCAACGAGTTCGGCGAGTTGGGTATCGACGGCGAAATCCTCAAACAGTGCTCCATCGGTTGCACCGAAGAAGAAGCCAACGGCCGCGTCTACGAATTGGCCAACGGCTGCCTGTGCTGCACCGTCCAGGAAGAATTCTTCCCGGTGATGCGCGAACTGGTCGCCCGTCGCGGCGATCTTGATCACATCCTCATCGAAACCTCGGGCCTGGCCCTGCCAAAACCGCTGGTGCAAGCCTTCCAGTGGCCGGAAATCCGCAGCGCCTGCACCGTCGACGCGGTGATCACCGTGGTCGATAGCCCGGCCGTCGCGGCTGGCACGTTCGCCGCGTTCCCGGATCAGGTCGACGCCCAGCGCAAACTCGATCCGAACCTGGACCACGAATCGCCGCTGCACGAACTGTTTGCAGACCAATTGGCCAGCGCCGACCTGGTGATCCTCAACAAAGCCGACCTGATCAACCCGCAAGACCTGGCCCGCGTGCGCGCGGAAGTCGCCGAAGAGCTGCCGCCCGCAGTGAAAATCATCGAAGCCAGCAGCGGTCGTTTGCCGCTGGACGTGCTGATCGGCCTCGGCGCCGGTTCCGAAGAACACATCGACAGCCGTCACAGCCACCACGATCACCATCACGACGGCGATGATCATGACGACCACGATCACGACGCCTTCGATTCGATCTCCATCGAACTGCCGCAAGCGGACGAAAGCCTGCTGATGGATGCGCTGACCCAACTGGTGGTTCAGCACGGCATCTTGCGCGTCAAAGGTTTCGCTGCGATCCCGAACAAACCGATGCGCCTGCTGATCCAGGGCGTGGGCACGCGTTTCGACAAGCACTTCGATCGCCAGTGGGGCGCCGACGAGGCTCGCACCACGCGCTTGGTGCTGATCGGTCAGGCGCTGGATGCTGCGACTCTCGAAGCGCAATTGCGCGCCGCGCTCAGCGTGTAACCCATGCACCTGCTCAGGACCCAGCCCGGCGGTTTTGTGTCGGAAGACAACATTGCCGACCTCGGACAAACCCCCGCCGAACTGGTGATCCTGTGCAGCGGTGACTCCAGCCTGGCGCTGCTCGCCGAAGCGGCGCAGCAGTTGCCCGATGACTACCCAAGCGTGCGCCTGGCCAACCCGATGCAGGTGCAGAATCATGCCTCGGTGGATCTGTACGTCGATGAAGTGCTGCGTCACGCCAAGGTGATTCTGATTTCATTGCACGGCGGCATTGCCTACTGGCGATACGGTATCGAGCGTTTGGTTGAATTGTCGCAGCGCGGCGTGCAGTTGATTCTGGTACCGGGCGATGATCGGCCGGATCCGGAACTCAGTGACCTGAGCACCGTGACCCCTGAAGACCGCGACCGGCTCTGGCATTTCCTGCGCCAGGGCGGCATGGCCAATGCGCTGGAGCTGTTTCGCTGCCTGGCCAGTCGCTGGCTGGGTCGCGATTACCCTTGGTCCGAACCGCAGACGCTGCCGCGCACAGCGATCTATCACCCGAAAAAAAGCCCGGCCACTCTGAGCGATTGGCATGCCGACTGGCAGCCTGATCAACCGGTGGCGGCGGTGCTGTTTTATCGCTCGCATTTACAGGCGGCGAACACCGGTTTCATCGATGTTTTCTGCCAGCGCTTGCAGGCCGCGGGGTTGAACCCGTTGCCGATTGCGCTGGCCAGTTTGAAAGAGCCCGGTTGCCTCTCGGTGGTCGAGGACTGGCTGGATGAAGTCGAGGCCGGGGTGATTTTGAACACCACCGGTTTCGCCCAATCCAGCCCTGAAGCGCCGCACCTGCGGCCGTTTCGCCGCAATATCCCGGTGATCCAGGCGATTTGCGCCCAGGACAATGAACCGGGCTGGCGCGCCAGCGAACAAGGCCTTGGCCCGCGGGATCTGGCGATGCACATTGCGTTGCCGGAACTGGACGGGCGCATCATCAGTCGGCCGATCAGCTTCAAGGATCTGGCGTGGCGCAGCGAGCGCAGCCAATCGGATGTGGTCTGCTATCGGCCTGCACCCGAGCGCATGGATTTCGTCGCCGAACTGGCGCGGCGCTGGATCGATCTGGCGCGGGTGCCGAACAGTGAGAAACGCATCGCGCTGATTCTGGCCAATTACCCGACTCGCGACGGTCGCATCGGTAACGGCGTGGGGCTCGATACCCCGGCCGCTGCGCTGAACATCCTGCGCGCCCTGCACACCAACGGTTATCCGCTACCGTCCGAACTGCCGGACAGCGGCACTGCGCTGATCCAGCAATTGCTCGGCGGTGTCAGCAACGACCTGGACACCCTCGACCAGCGCCCATGCCAGCAAAGCCTGGCGATGGATGATTACTGGCAGATGTTCAACGCGCTGCCGCAGGCCAATCGTCAGGCAGTGCTGGAGCGTTGGGGTACACCCGATACCGACCCGATGTGCCGCAACGGCCGGATGATGATCGCGGGTCTGCGTTTCGGCCTGACCTTCGTCGGCATTCAACCGGCGCGGGGCTATCAAGTCGATCCGAGCGCGGTGTATCACGACCCGGATCTGGTGCCGCCCCACGCTTACCTGGCGTTCTACTTCTGGCTGCGCAATACCTACGGCGCTCACGGCGTGATCCATGTCGGCAAGCACGGCAACCTCGAATGGCTGCCGGGCAAAGGTGTGGGACTGTCGGAAAACTGCTGGCCGGATGCGTTACTCGGACCGATGCCGAACATCTATCCTTTTATCGTCAACGATCCGGGCGAGGGTGCCCAGGCCAAACGTCGCACCCAAGCGGTGATCATCGATCACCTGATGCCGCCACTGACCCGCGCCGAAACCTATGGCCCGCTGCGCAATCTTGAGTTGCTGGCCGACGAATATTACGAAGCGCAACTGCTCGACCCACGACGCGCCCGTGAGTTGCAACGGGACATTCTGCAACTGGTGCGCGACACCCACATCGACCGTGAATTGCAGTTGGATGAAAAACTCGACAGCGATGCCGATGCGGCCATCTGGTTGCCGCGACTGGACACCTATCTGTGTGACTTGAAGGAATCGCAGATTCGCGACGGACTGCATGTGTTCGGCGAGTCGCCGACCGGTCGATTGCGCATCGATACGTTGCTGGCGCTGCTGCGCATCCCAAGGGGCGATGGCCGTGGCGCGCAATCGAGTCTGCTGCGGGCGCTGGCCAAGGCATTTGGACTGGGGTTCGATCCGCTTGATTGTGCCTTGGCCGAGCCGTGGATCGGGGCGCGGCCGATTGAATTGAAAACGGTTTGTGAAGAAACCTGGCGCACGGCGGGCGATACCCGCGAACGCCTGGAGTTATTCGCCACACAGTTGATTTCGGACGCATTGAATAGCCCCTGTGGGAGCGAGCCTGCTCGCGATGGTGTGTCAGTCGACACTAGTTCCTCTGATACACCATCGCGAGCAGGCTCGCTCCTACAAGGGGAGGCGTGGAGCGAGGTGCGAGCCATTCTCGACGGTTTGCGTGACGTCATCGCCCCGCGTCTGGACGCCTGCGGTCCCGCAGAAATGCGCGGCCTGCTCGACGCCCTGAGTGGTCGCTTCGTTCCGGCCGGCCCCAGCGGCGCACCGAGTCGCGGTCGGCTGGACGTGCTGCCCACCGGGCGCAATTTCTATTCGGTGGACGTGCGCAACCTGCCGACCACCACCGCGTGGCGCATCGGCTTCCAGTCGGCCAACCTGATTCTTGAACGTCATCTGCAAGATCACGGCGATCATTTGCGTCAGCTCGGTTTGTCGGTCTGGGGCACGGCGACCATGCGTACCGGCGGCGACGACATCGCCCAGGCCATGGCGCTGATGGGCGTGCGCCCGGTGTGGGCCACCGGCAGCCAGCGGGTCGACGATTTCGAGATTCTGCCGCTGAGCCTGCTGGACCGTCCTCGGGTCGACGTGACGCTGCGGGTTTCAGGTTTTTTTCGTGACGCCTTCGCCAACCTGATCCGCCTGTTCGACGCGGCTGTGCAAGCGGTCGCGGAACTGGACGAGCCGGACGATCTCAACCCGTTGGCCGCCAAAGTGCGCGCCGAACGAGCATCGCTGTTGCACGCGGGGCTGGACGAAGAAGCGGCGCGGCGTCAGGCCGGTTGGCGTATTTTCGGTGCCAAGCCGGGGGCCTACGGCGCAGGCGTGCAGGGCGCGATTGACGGGCGTCTGTGGCAAAGCCGCGAGGATCTGGCCGAGGTTTATTTGAACTGGGGCGGCTACGCTTACGGCGGTTCCGACGAAGGCACTGCCGCCCGCGATCAGTTCGCCCAACGGCTCGGCCAGGTTCAAGCGGTGCTGCAAAACCAGGACAACCGCGAACACGATTTGCTCGATTCCAACGATTACTACCAGTTCCAGGGCGGCATGCTCGCGGCGGTCGAAAGCCTTAGCGGCGCCGCGGCGGCCAGCTATCATGGCGATCACAGTCAACCGGACCTGCCGAAAATCCGCACCTTGAAGGAAGAGCTGAACCGGGTGATCCGTTCCCGGGCGGCGAACCCGAAGTGGCTCGACGGCGTCAAGCGTCACGGCTACAAAGGTGCGTTTGAGATGGCGGCGACGGTCGATAACCTGTTCGCTTTCGATGCGACCACGCAATTGATCGACGATCACCAGTACGCGTTGTTGGCCGATGCGTATCTGCTTGATCCGGCAACCCGGGATTTCGTTCGCGAACACAACCCTCATGCCTTGCGCGACATGACCGAGCGGATGCTCGAAGCGCAGCAACGCGGGATGTGGAAGGAAGCCGGCGACTACCGTGAGGCACTGGAAAACCTGCTGCTGGATATAGAAGAAGATGGTTGACGCATAGACTTGGATAAACGCAACCCTGTGGCGAGGGAGCTTGCTCGCGTTGGGTCGCGCAGCGGCCCCGGTTTTTTGCAGTCACATCAAAAAGACTGTATTGCGACTGCTGCGCAGCCGAACGGGAGCAAGCTCCCTCGCCACAGACATTGAGTGTGTTCTTGAGATTGTTTTTCGCTCCCCGACCATGACCGAGTAATGAAAATGACCGACACCCCGCACTTTCCGCTCTCCGCCGTGGTCGGCGCCGACGATTTGAAGCTCGCGCTGTGCCTCACCGCCATCGACCCGAAAATCGGCGGCGTGCTGATTGAAGGCCCGCGTGGGATGGCCAAATCGACCCTGGCCCGTGGCCTCGCAGACCTGCTGGCCAGCGGTCAGTTTGTTACCTTGCCCCTGGGCGCGACCGAAGAACGGCTGGTGGGCACCCTCGACCTCGACGCCGCGTTGAGCGAAGGTCGCGCACAGTTTTCTCCCGGTGTTCTGGCCAAGGCTGACGGCGGCGTGCTCTATGTTGACGAGGTCAATCTGTTGCCCGATCACCTCGTTGATCTGCTACTCGATGTGGCGGCCAGCGGCACCAACCTGATCGAGCGCGATGGCATCTCCCATCGGCATTCGGCGAAGTTTGTGCTGATCGGCACCATGAACCCGGAAGAGGGTGAATTGCGTCCGCAGTTGCTTGACCGCTTCGGATTGAACGTGGCGCTCGCCGGTCACACCGCACCGACCGAGCGGGGGCAGATCATCCGGCGGCGTCTGGATTTCGACAGCGATCCCCAAGGTTTCTGCGCCGCATGGGAAGTCCAGCAAGCGACGCTGCGTGAACGTTGCCAAATGGCACGCAGCGCATTAGCGAATATTCCCCTCGACGATGCCGCGTTGGGACAGATCACCGAACGCTGCTTTGCCGCGGGGGTCGATGGCTTGCGCGCTGATCTGGTCTGGCTGCGCGCCGCTCGCGCCCATGCGGCCTGGCGCGGAGCAGACGCGATCACCGAGGACGATATCGATGCGGTCGCCGAGTTCGCCTTGCGCCATCGTCGTCGCGAGCATTCAGCGTCTGCACCGCAAAACGCTCATACCCCACAGTCGTCCGCGCCAGACACCCACACGAACGAAGGGCAGGGCCAATGGGGTGAAATGCCCGCTCAATCATTACCGGTCGGCCCCCGGCGTAAAGTGCCGAGCTGGCCAAAAAAGCCCTAGGCATTCGCCCTCGTTCTGACGCGGGGGCGAATGCCAGACCTCGCGCCGGACGGCTGGACCACGGCAAACAAGGCAAGCGTCACGCCGCTCGAAGTGGCTCGGTCAATTGGCCGGGTACTTTGCTCAACGGCCGGCCACGTCAGCGCGATGAGCTGTTGTTCCATCTGCGTACCCGTTCACCCCATGAGCTGTGGCTGGTGATTGTCGACGCCTCGGCCTCGACCCGTCGCCATCAGGCATTGAGTGACGCCAAAGGTTTGCTGGCGCAATTGCTCGATGACGCCTATCGCCAACGTGCGCGCCTGGCACTGCTGACCGCCAGCGGTGCCACGCCAAAGTGGCAGGTGCAGGGTTTGAAAGCATCGACGAGTTTGCGCGGTTGGCTTGATGGGTTGGGTGCGGGTGGCGGGACGCCGTTATTGGCCGCGTTGGGTGAGGCGGGGCACTGGCTGGCAGCGCGGCAGAAGCGCTTTCCGGCGGAACAGCAACGGTTGTTGCTGGTGACGGATGGGCGATTGAAGGACTGGCCGATTCTGTCGGAGCTGGCGTGTCCGGGGTTGTTGATTGATATCGAGCGTGGGCCAATTCGGCTGGGGCGCAGCAAGGTGTTGGCGGCGCAGTTGCAGGCTGAATACCGGCATATCGATGAGCTGCTTCAGGGCTGAGTTGGAGGTTGCCTGCACCGGCCTCATCGCGAGCAAGCTTGCTCCTATGTATGGACTCGCCCCCACTGTCTACCTGCTTTTTAAACACTGCTACCCGGTTGCATCTATGTATAAGGCCTATTCGAGGAAGCCATCTTTGGCTTCTGGCCAACATTGGTTGAGCTCAC
>NZ_FYDO01000012.1:0-117765 GCF_900187615.1 Pseudomonas sp. Irchel s3f7
CTGCGACCTGAAAGACCTGCTTGGCAAGATCGACCGCCACTGTCGTACAGGCCGACACATCGGTTGAAGACAGGGACTGTTTAAGCGTCGTATTCTTTTTCATGGACTCGCCCTCGCTGCCGTTGGCTTCTTAGACTGCCACCGTGGCGCATTGACGCCTCGGCGTGGGCGAGTCCATCCAATTACAGGTTTAGTGCCGTGCGAATAATTTGTGTTCGACGCAAAACCTGTAGGGGCTGGCTTGCCAGCGATAGCGGCCTGTCCGCCAACATCGATGTTGGATGGTCTGGCCTCATCGCGAGCAAGCTCGCTCCTACAGGTTTAGTGCCGTGCGAATAATTTGTGTTCGACGCAAAACCTGTAGGAGCTGGCTTGCCAGCGATGGCGGTCTGTCAGTCAACATCGATGTTGGATGGTCTGGCCTCATCGCGAGCAAGCTTGCTCCTACAGGTTGGGTGCCGTGCGAATAATTTGTGTTCGACGCAAAACCTGTAGGAGCTGGCTTGCCAGCGATGGCGGTCTGTCAGTCAACATCGATGTTGGATGGTCTGGCCTCATCGCGAGCAAGCTCGCTCCTACAGGTTGGGTGCCGTGCGAATAATTTGTGTTCGACGCAAAACCTGTAGGAGCTGGCTTGCCAGCGATGGCGGTCTGTCAGTCAACATCGATGTTGGATGGTCTGGCCTCATCGCGAGCAACCTTGCTCCTACAGGTTGGGTGCCGTGCGAATAATTTGTGTGCGACGCAAAACCTGTAGGAGCTGGCTTGCCAGCGATGGCAGCCTGTCAGTCAACATCGATGTTGGATGGTCCGGCCTCATCGCGAGCAAGCTTGCTCCTACAGGTTTAGTGCCGTGCGAATAATTTGTGTTCGACGCAAAAACTGTAGGAGCTGGCTTGCCAGCGATAGCGGTCTGTCAGTCACTATCAATGTTGAATCATTTGCCCATCGCCTGCCGATACTGCTTCGTGCGCCTGGCAATATATAAACGATCCAGAATCAACGCCCAAATCGCTGAAACCTGCGGTTGGGTCGTGCGGCCTCGGCTCAAGCGCTGTAGCTGGAACTTCACCACGGCCATGCTCGCCAGCGCTGCCAGGGGTTTGCGTTTCCAGCGGATCGGCGGTAATTGCGGATGGCTGTTCTGACCTTCACGCCAGTGCTTGACCAACAGCGGTTCAACGGCCAGTGCCGTGCCGATCCCGGCCATGTCGATGCCGCTGTCGAGCACCTGTTCGACAATCGGCAAACGTCGAATCCCACCCGTCACCATCACCGGCATGTTTGCCACACTGGCCAGTTCGCCGGCCATTTCCAGAAAGTACGCTTCACGGGCCAAGGTCCGGCCATCCCGTGCTTCGCCCTGCATGGCCGGTGCTTCGTAGCTGCCACCGGACAGTTCCAGCAGGTCGATGCGTTGATCGTTGAGCCATTCGATCACTTGCCGGGCGTCGTCGGCGTCGAACCCACCGCGCTGGAAATCCGCCGAGTTGAGCTTCACCGCGACACAGAATTGAGGCGACACAGCCTTGCGCACGGCGCGGACTACGTCCAACAGCAAACGCGCACGATTCTCCAGCGTGCCGCCCCAGCGGTCCGTGCGGCGATTGGTCAACGGCGAGAGAAACTGGCTGATCAGGTAGCCGTGGGCCGCGTGAATCTGCACACCGGTGAATCCGGCTTTTTCCGACAGTGCAGCGCTGGTGGCGAAACGTCGGATCACATCTTCGATGTCGTCCTCGGTCATCGGCTTCGGTTCGGCAAACATCTTCGAGAACGATCCCAGATCCAGCGCCACCGCCGACGGCGCCAGGGCCTGTTGGCCAAGGTTGGCCATGGTCTGGCGGCCGGGATGATTGAGCTGCATCCAGAACTGCGCACCACCGGCCCGGCCGATGTCGGCCCACTGACGGAAACGTTGCAGGTGACGTTCATCTTCCAGCACCACGCCACCGGGGCCGGTCATGGCGCGGCGGTCGATCATCACGTTGCCGGTCAACAGCAATCCCGCTTCACCCTCGGCCCAGGCTTGATACAGGCGAAACAACGCGCGGTCAGGCGAATGGTCGGCGTCGGCGAGGTTTTCCTCCATCGCGGCTTTGGCGATGCGATTGCCGATGGTCTGGCCGTTGGGCAATTTCAATGTCTGGAAGGGTGACATGCTTGGCTCCTCGAAGTGATGAGTGGAGCCTAAGCTTAAAGTCAACTTTAATGTCAAGCAGGCAATTGAGCGCCCTGCAGTGACTGATGAAACGTAAACCGATCCTTCCCCGTATGTTTTGAAGCATACAAAGCCTCGTCAGCCTTGACCAACGCCTGGTTCAAGGTGTCGTCATCGAGCACCCGCGCCAGGCCGATGCTGATGGTGACCGGGTGCTGTGCCGGTTGCTCGCGGACTACCCGACAAAGCTTCCCGGCCAATGCCTCGACGTCTTCGCGGCGGACCCCGGGCAAGTAGATCGCAAATTCTTCGCCGCCCAACCGCGCATATTCGAAGTCAGCCATCACCGACCGGATGTCCAGGGCAACGATCCGTATTCAATGGTTTTGAACATCGTTGCCCTTGTTGTTGTGTTGGTTATTGAGAATTACCTGACCCCAAGGGCGATAGCGAAGGGAAAAGACTGCTGTTGGATGACATCCCGATGCCGACATTTGCGGGGTAGCCGGTTGAGCCCTAAAGGGTTGCCCGACAGCACTGACCTGGCGGAACGCTTCCCGGACGATGCCGATGGAGCAGGGCAGTGCATCGGCATAACCCCGTTGAACCAACGAAGGTAAACGCCCGGTGCCCGCGCCGTCCTGCCACCAGACTTGAATGCCCACACTCGCCAGTTCACCCAGCCACTGCCCATTCACCTGCGGCGCCAGTTTGCCGGCACTGAAGACGCTGACATGCAACGGTGCATCCAGCTTGGCGGCAAGGTCCTTGAGCTGGCGGTGCAGGGTTTGCCGTCGATCGACTGGCAGGAAGTGCAGATCATCCAGCTCCATCGGCAGATACCAGCCGCTGACGGGTAACTTCCAGTCTTTGCGTAGCGCCTTCTGTTGCGCCAGCGACTGCCCCAATTGCGCCTGCCAATAGCTCGCCAATCCCGCACTGTCCAGCTCGTCGATGCGTTGGTAGTAGGCTGGGTCCATGCGCAGCCCCAGTACCAGTTTCAGGCCTTGGGCCTGGGCCAGTTTGAGGCTGTTGGCGAGCCAGCCCTGGGCGCCGCCGAAGTCCGAGTCGCCATAGGCCGTCCACTGCACGATCACGGTGTGAGTGCCTTGTTTGGCAGTGTCCTGCCAGATCCGTTGCCATTGCGCCTGGCTCAGGCTGGCATCGGCGTTGAGCGGCTGATAGAAAATCCGCTGGTCCGCGAAAGCCATTGCGGCGCTCAACAACAGACCCACAACCAATAAAAATCGCCTCATCAGAAATTCAACTCCACGCCCAGCAGCACGCCGTCGCCGCCTTCATACAGATTGCCACCCAGCGATTGCTGGTACTCGGTACGCACTGACAGGTGAGCGCGGTAGGCGTTGTAGGTGTCGTCGTGGAACCACCATTGCCAGCGCAGGCCGAGACCGGTGCGCAGATCCTGGCGCCAGTCGTTGCTCGGGTCCTGGCTGGCGAATTCGAGAAAACCGTAGGGCATGAGGGTTTGTGCGCCGTTGAACGGCAGCTTCCAGGTGTGCCCCTGCTGGAAGCGTGACAGCCATTGATGGTCACCGGCCTTGGTCCACCACGCGGCATCGAGATAGAGAAAGCGTTCTTCCCAATCGCTTTCGTCGACCCGCCAATCGTTGCGGAATCGACCCTGATCGAGGAACGACGCGGTGGCGCGCAGCAGGTAGTCGGTGGTGGTGTTACCGTCTTCACGATGATCTTCGGCCTGATCGGAAACCTTGTCGGGGATCAGCATTTGGCCGAGGCTCAAGCCGTGGTTGTCCTGATCGTCGAACTGGCTCTGCTTGTAGACCTCACCGTAGAAATTGATGTTTGCCGTGCCCCAAGGCTTGTAGCGCAGGCCCACGCCAGTGGCGATGGACTCGGCATAGCTCGAGCGACTCTGGCCGCCGAGCAGCACCCGTCCGTAGGCCGACAGCGAACTGCCGGCACGGCTGGGTTCTTCGCCGAGCGCATGGTCCCACATCGCCAATTGCACGTTCTGTGACGTTGAGCGCCGTTGCGAGCCAGTGCTCTCGTCAGGGCGCACGAAGTCGTTGGTAGAGACCCCGGCCGGTGACCAGGTGCTGGCGAAGGTGAGGGTATCGCGGCGGGACAAAGACTCGTGAGCACGGCGCTGGCGATAACGCCGCGCTTCCATGCTGCCATCCTCGTCGTCGGCCGCGACCGGGTGTTGTTCCAGGTCGATCACGCGCCGCAGCTCCTTGCGGGCCGAGGCGCTGTCTTCGACTTCGTCATAGCGCCAGGCGAGGGTTTCGCCGAGTTGGTAGTCCTCAGGGAAATCCTGGGTGGCGGCTTGCAGATAGGGGATGGCGCGGGCACGTTCCTCCTTGGTGTCGGCGCCGGCCAGACGCATGCCGTAGTCGGCGCGAAAGCGTGGGTTGTTCGGTTCACGGCGCACGGCCTCGGCCAGCCATGCGCTGCTTTGCGGCAGGTCGCCGGCCTTTTGCGCGGTGACCGAAGCGGCGTAAAAATGCCCGGCATCGGGAGCCTGTTGCAGGGCGGAGCGCTGGCGCTGTAATGCGAGAGCGTGATCGCCCCGGGCATCGGCAATCGCAGCACCCAAGGCCCATTCATTGGCGCCACGACTGCGGCTTTGTTGCCAGTAGCGTTCGGCAGTCTGAGGGTCGCCTGCATTGAGTGCGCTGCGGCTAGCCGTGAGGCGGGCGTTGTCGCTGAGTTCGGCGTCTGGAAGGCTGCGCCAGATGGCCAGTGCACCAGCAGAATCCCCGGCCGCTTCCAGGGCGTAGGCCAACGGCAGGCGACTGTTTTTGTCGCCGAGTTTGGCGGCTTCCTGGTAATACACCACCGCTTCACCGGGGCGTTCCGGCATGGCGCATCGACCGAGGGCGCGATAGTCACCGGCGCTTTGCGGATGACTGCCGATGGCCTGTTGCACCGCATCGCACTGACCGTTTTCCGCCAGTTGCGCCAGCAGCTGCCCGCGTGTGGCGGGGTCGACACGATTGACCAGTGTGGTCATGCGTTGCTGCTGCGCCGCAGTCGGTGTCGATGAGGCATACAGTCCCGCCAGCCGTTGCAAGAGGGCGCTGGGCAACTGGCCGTTGTGGCGGTCGTAAGCGTTTTCGAGCAACCGTTGCGCGTGATCACGCTGGCCCGCATTCACCAGCAAATACGTCGCCTGGTTGAGCGAATCGAGGTTGCCGGTCTGCTGGTAATAACGCTCCCACAGCGTCGCCGCTTCAGCCGTGCGCCCGGATGCCTGAGCCAGCTCGGCCCGGCGTTTGACCACGTCGGCGGTTTGCGGCTGAGCGGCGAGATAAGCCATGACTTTGTCGCTGCGTCCTTCGTCCTGCCAGACGTCCAGCAGTCGATCACGCCGTCGCGAATCCCACGGTTCCGGCAAGCGGGTGCTCTGCAGCAATTCGGTGGCTTGCAGGCGTTGAGCGAGAATCAGCCAGGCCTGCGGATCTGCATCGGGTGGGCAACGTTGGAGCTGACTGAGCGCGGCTTGCGGGTCGTGGTGGGACAGCCAGTCGACTGTCTCAAGGCACGGTCGCTGCAACTCGCCACTCAAGCGTTCTACCGTTGCGCTGTCGCCGGTTTGCCGTGCCAGTTCCCACAGGCGCTGGCGCTGGGCCGGATCGGCCAGGTCGGCGGGTGGCAGCGATTGCATCCAGCGTTGTGCCTGCTCGTGATGTCCCATGGCAATTGCCCGGTCGACCATGGCCAATCGCGCCTTGCGTGCCGCTTCCGGGCTTGGCGCGGTTTGCAACAATTGTTGCAAGGGTTGCTCGTCGAGGCGTTGCACATAGGCGTTGGCCAGGCGTTGCCAGCCTTGGGCATCGAGTTGTTTGCTCGCGGCCAGTGGGGCCAACTCTTTGATGGTGCCGTCCCAGTCGCGCAACTGCTCGGACCAATTGGCCCGCGCCAGGTGCAGAACGCGCTCATCACCCTTGGGCGGCAGTTGCGCCAGCCAGTTATGGGCCCGGGCCGCGCCACCGAATTTGGCCAGGCTCAAACTGTAGGCCTGCCACAGGCGCACGCGCTGGTTCAGGTTGCTGGTGGCGATCCATTGCTCCACCTGTTCGCTGCCCGGCGGGTCCTGTTCGATCCAGGTCAGGCGCAGGTTGAGCAGCGCCTCGCTGTTGGCCGGGTTAGCCGGTAGTGCTTGCGCGGCATCCTTGTAACGCCGTTGTTTGGCCAGCGATTGCACCAGCAGCGCCCGCGCTTCATCGTTTTTCGGCACCTTGGTCAGCAGGTGGCGCATCAGTCGTTCGACTTCCTTCCAGTTGCCTTTTTTCGCTTCGCGGTAGCTGCGGTCCATGTAGGGGAAACTGCGGAACTGCTCAAAGTCGGTCAACGGTTCGGCTTGCAGCCAAGCCGTAGTGCTCAGGCTGAGCAGCAGACTTCCAACCAGCAAGGTTCGACGGTGGGCAGGCTTCATGCGACCTCCCGTGTAATGCGGTAGGCGGCTTGTTGTTCGCTGGCCTGATCGGCCAGGGCTTGTTCGAGGATCTCCTGGGTGATCATGCCGCGGTCAATCAAGTGCTCGCCCAACGACATTTTTTCCGCATCGAAATCGATCAGCGCCTGATTGAACAGGGTGGGCGGTACCATGCCGCGCACTTGCAACAGATTGCCCAGCAGTATCTGGTGATGGCTGACGCGCTCGATCAAATCTTCGTCGTCCTGATGTTGCTCAAGCACGCGCAGCATGTCGCGAACTTCCTGGCTTTGACGAGGGCTGGGGTACCAGTAGCGGATGCCGAGTGTCACCCGGCCTTGGGGTGCGAGGCGGCAGCGCACGGGGCGTTTCAGTTGGCGGCTGATTGCACCGAGAGACACCTGGCTCACCGGGCCTTCGGAGGCCAGCACCAAAGTTTCGCCTTCCTCGGCGACCGGCAGCACGCCGTAGTGCGTAGCGATTTTGCGTGGTACGGCGTCGATCAGGCGTTTGTCGAGTTTGAACGGATTGAGTGGCGCCCATTCCAGGTCCAGTTGCTCGGCCAGGGTCTGCACCAGTTGCGTGGTGTTGATGTGACCGCGCAGCAGCAGTTCCTGACCCAGACGTCGGCGGAGCGGGTTGGTGATGATGTCTTCGAGTTGTTCTTCGGTGAGCAAGCCTTTTTCCACCAGACGATGACCCAGCGGGGTGCGCTGGGCCTGGGCCAGCGCTGGAAATTCGTGAGTGGTCTTGTCCCAGGCGACGCGGCGCGAATCGCCCATTTCCATCACTTGACGCAACGCTCGCAGGTTGGCGAAGAAGTTGACGAAGTTGCTCCACATCATCCGCGGCGCCGACAGCAATCCTTCGGCCAGACCGTAATAGCGGGTGACAAACCAGCCGCGTTGAAACAGCCGATTGAGCAGCATGAAGCCGTTGAGCCACAGCAAGGTCGCCAACAAACTGCTGTCGGCGAGGAACGACGGGTAGCGCCAGGCGTTCGGCGCGATCACTGTCACCAGCCACATCGCCAGCAGGACCAAAAAAAGCAGGTTCACCAGGAAGCTCAACAGGTACGCGATCAAGCCGCGGCGGTCGCGCCACAGAAAATAATTGAGCAAACCCTTGGGGCTCCAGCCGAGATTCTTGGTGCCCTGGAAAACAATCCCGACAATCCAGCGTGATTTCTGGCGGATGGCGTGTTGCAAGTCCCGGGGAAAGTGCTCGCGCACGCAGATCACCTGGGAAAACGCGCGGTTCATCCCGAACGCCCAAGGCTGTTCGAGCGCCAGTTTCGGGTCGGTGACCGAGTAGCGGGCGAAGATGCACTTCATGCCTTTTTGCTTGAGGCGGAACCCGATGTCGTAGTCTTCGGTGAGACTCTGTACATCGAAGGCAATGCCGTCGCCATCCTCCAGCAGCGCGCTGATGGCCTTGCGACTGAAGCAGGTGCCAACCCCGGCGCTCGGCACTTGCCCGGTCAGGGCTTCGCGAACGATGACATCCTTGCCGTGGTTTTCGGCGAACTCGTCGACATAGTGCCCGGCGGTGAACCCTTTCCATTCCGGCGCGTAGGGATAGACCGGAATCTGGATAAGGTCCTTGCTCGGCAGCAGGTAGTTGAACAGGCGCAATTCCATCGGCGAAATCACGTCCTCGGCATCGTGCAGGATGAAACCGGCGAACTGGATTTTCGCATCGCTTTCAAAACGCAGGATCGCGTCGATCACGTTGTTCAGGCAGTCGGCCTTGCTGGTGGGGCCGGGGCGGGCGCACACCACTTTGTGCACGTTGGGGTAGTGCAGGCAGACCGCATCGACATCGGCCTGGGTCTCGGCGTCGTTGGGGTAGGTGCCGACGAAAATCTGATAGTTCTCGTAGTCGATGGTCGAAGCAGCCAGGCGCGCCATTTCTCCGACCACGCCGACTTCGTTCCAGGCCGGAACCATGATCGCCAGGGGCTTTTCGGCGATGGAGTACAGCCGCTCCTCATCGGCACGGCTGAATTTTTCATAGACCCGCCAGCGCCGGATCAGTTTGCGGCCCCAGTACACGACGTCGATGAACAGGTCATCGAGCCCGAGGATGAACATCAGCAGGGCCAGGATGATCGCGAGGTATTTGAGTCCGAACAGCACATAGGCAAAAAAGTCGACAAACAGCAGGCTCATACCGCTTTCCCTGCGGCCGCACGGTGTTTGAGCCAGACACCAAGGCGATTGGCGATACGTTCGCTGGCGTGCCCGTCGCCATAAGGGCTGTGGACCCGGCTCATGCGCTGGAAGGTGGCGTCATCATCGAGCAACAGACTGGATTCCTTGACGATGCGGTCAGTGTCGGTCCCCACCAGCAACACCGTTCCACCTTCGAGCACCGACGGCCGTTCGGTGACATCGCGCAGCACCAACAGTGGTTTGCCAATGGCCGGGGCTTCCTCTTGAATGCCGCCGGAATCGGTCAGGATGAAATACGCGCGTCCCATCAGCCAGACGAAATGCTGGTAATCCTGGGGCGCCACCAGATAGATGTTGGATTTACCCGAGAGCACACTGTAAACAGCTTTTTGCACCTGCGGATTGAGGTGCACCGGGTAGACGAACTGCACGTCCGGGTAACGTTCGGCGAGGGTGGCCAGGGCCTGGCAAATGTTGCGGAAACCACCGCCGAAGTTCTCGCGGCGATGTCCGGTGATCAGCACCATGCGCCGGTTGTCGTCGAGCACCGCCAGCGGTGAGTCGGCGGCCGGGTGCCAGTGGCTTTCCCGTTGGTGATCGCGCATCCACACCAGCGCATCGATCACCGTGTTCCCCGTGACCTCGATGTTGGCCTTGGGCACACCTTCGCGCAGCAGGTTGTCTTCGCTCTTGGTGGTCGGTGCGAAATGCAGGTCGGCGATGACGCCGGTCAGGTGCCGGTTCGCTTCCTCCGGCCAGGGCGCACGCAAGTTACCGGTGCGCAAACCGGCCTCGACGTGGCCGATGGGTAACTGACGATTGAAGGCGGCGAGGGCGGCAATGAAACTGGTGGTGGTGTCGCCATGCACCAGCACGATGTCCGGTTGCACGCGTTCATAGGCTTTGTCGAGGTGCGCCAGCAGTTGTTCAGAGAGCCCGTTGAGGGTTTGGCCCTGGGTCATGACCTGCAAGTCTTCATCGACCGCCAGTTCGAACGAGTCGAGCACCTGCTTGAGCATTTCCCGATGCTGACCGGTAGAGCAGATGTTCAGGTTGATGCCGGGCCAGTTACGCAGAACCCGCGCCAGGGGTGCCATCTTGATGGCTTCAGGTCTTGTGCCGAAAACCATCATGACTTTAAAGGACATGAACCCTCCAGGGACTGCACACGCCGTCGTGACGCGGCTATCGAGACCGGTTATCACTTGTGCATTGAATAAAGCAGTCGGATGGGGGGTTGTCCAATGGGCTGCGACGACTCGGAAATTTCTGACAGCGTTGCTATGCACATCGCCACTACGCAAAAAACGCTTCCCTATTCCCAACTTTTCCATGGCGTCCCGTGGCACACTTTCTTTCGTTTATTCCGCTACTCGATACCATCTTCCGCTATAGCGGAATTTCTATTGTCCTGGAGTGCTTGCCATGCATCGCCAACAGCAACCGCTTTTAACCCCTACTATCAATCTGGAGAAGCACCCATGAGCATCACTCGTTACGGCACCGGCAGCACCGCCGCGGGCGGTCAACCTCGCCCTTTCGCCCGCGCCGTTGAGGCCGATGGCTGGCTGTATGTTTCCGGGCAGGTGCCGGCGTTGGACGGGGAGATCATTACTGGCGGCATTGTTGAACAGACGCGCCAGACCATGAAGAACCTGATCGCGATTCTGGAAGAAGCCGGTTATGGCCTGGAAGACGTGGTGCGTGCGGGTGTATGGCTGGAGGATCCGCGGGATTTCACGAGTTTCAACAAGGTCTTCTCCGAGTACTTCAAACCCGAACACGCCCCGGCTCGCGCCTGTGTACAGGCGAATATGATGGTCGACTGCAAGGTCGAGATTGACTGCGTGGCATATAAGAAAAAGGCTTGAACCGAGGTGGCTTCATCGCTAGCAGGCTAGCTCCCACAGGGGAACGCATTCCAAATGTGGGAGCTAGCCTGCTAGCGATGACGACCTGACGGTCGTCGACGCACTCTAGGTAAACCCCTGGCACTTTGAAGGGAAACCCATGAAATGACCGAAGACACCATCAAGCGCCGGGCACGGGGGTTGGATCGGGCGTTCGATATCCTCGATTTCCTCAAGGAGATCGGCCAGCCCCTGCGCCCGAATGACATCGCCAATGGCATCGGCAGCCCAAAATCCACGGTCTACGAACTGGTGGCTTCGCTGCTGGAACGGCGGATTCTGGAGCCGGTGGGCAAGGACGGCCATGTCTATCTCGGGCGTCAACTGTACTTCCTCGGGCAGGCGCATCTGCGTCACTTCGACCTGACCCGCGAGGCCGATCACGCCTTGCAGGACATCGTCAGCCAGACCCGTGAAACCGCGCAGATGTGCGTGCTCAACGGGCGCAAATACACTGTGGCGTTGATGAAAGAAGGCGAGCGGCATTTCCGGATTTCCTCGGACATCGGCGAGAACGCGCCGATTCCCTGGACCGCTTCCGGACGGCTGCTGCTGGCGCACCTGAGTGACCAGGCAATCGCTGACCTTATCGACCCCGACGACTTCATCCTGCCCGATGGCGAACGCTTGCCGCTGGAGCAGTTTCTCAAGGAAATCCGTCAGGCCGGCATCGACGGTTTTTTCTCTTTCGATAGCGTTGCCGACACCTTTACCCATTGCTTCGCCGCCCCGGTCAAAGACCCCAACGGCGTGGCCATCGCGACCTTGTGCATCGTCGCACCACGGGTCGATGCGAAGAAAAACTACAGTGACTATCGTCGGGTGCTGATCGACAGCGCAAACAACCTGGCCCGACGCATCAACGAATAACAGCGGCTGCCTGCTGCCGCGATTGTGAGGAGTTCGACCATGTCTACTGCCAAAAACACTGCTGCCGTGGAAAAAGGCTTTGCCCAGACCGGTGCCCATCTGGTCCGTGACGTCAGCCTGCCGGCACTGGTGCTGCACCGCGAGGCGTTGGAACACAACATTCGCTGGATGCAGGACTTCGTCAGCAACAGCGGCGCAGAACTCGCGCCCCACGGCAAAACCAGCATGATCCCGGCGCTGTTTCGTCGGCAAATGGACGCCGGCGCCTGGGGCATCACCCTGGCCAGCGCCACGCAAACCCGAGCGGCCTACGTTCATGGCGTGCGTCGGGTGCTGATGGCCAACCAACTGGTCGGTACACCGAACATGGCGCTGATCGCCGACCTGCTGGCCGACCCGACGTTCGACTTCTATTGCATGGTCGATCACCCGGATAACGTCGCTGACCTCGGCGCGTATTTCGCCTCGCGCGGAGTGCGCCTGAACGTGATGATCGAATACGGCGTGGTGGGTGGGCGTTGCGGTTGCCGCAGCGAACAGGAAGTGCTGGATCTGGCCAAGGCTATCGCGGCGCAGCCGGCATTGGCGCTGACGGGCATCGAAGGTTATGAAGGCGTGATCCACGGGGATCATGCGGTGAGCGGCATTCGTTATTTCGCTTCGTCATTGGTGCGTCTGGCGGTGCAGTTGCAGGACAGCGGCGCATTCGCCATTGCTAAACCGATCATCACCGCGTCGGGTTCGGCCTGGTATGACCTGATTGCCGAGTCCTTCGAAGCGCAGAACGCGGGTGGGCGTTTTCTTAGCGTGCTGCGCCCCGGCAGTTACGTGGCGCATGACCATGGCATCTACAAGGAAGCGCAATGCTGCGTGCTCGACCGCCGCAGCGACTTGCACGAAGGCCTGCGTCCGGCGCTGGAAGTCTGGGCGCACGTGCAGTCGTTGCCGGAGCCGGGCTTTGCGGTGATTGCCCTGGGCAAGCGCGACGTGGCCTACGACGCCGGGCTACCGGTGCCGTTGCTGCGT
Source organism: Pseudomonas sp. Irchel s3f7 (assembly GCF_900187615.1). GTDB lineage: Bacteria > Pseudomonadota > Gammaproteobacteria > Pseudomonadales > Pseudomonadaceae > Aquipseudomonas. The sequence continues at coordinate 12,562 of NZ_FYDO01000012.1, forward strand.
TACAAGGCGGGTGTGGTGCCGGCCAAGGGTGACGATGTCGGCGCCTGCAAGGTGACGGCGGTGATGGATCAGCATGCGTTCATGACCGTGGCTCCGGGTGTGGATTTACGCGTGGGCGACATCATTTCCTTCGGCACTTCGCACCCGTGCCTGACGTTCGACAAGTGGCGTGTGGGCTGTCTGGTGGATGACCAGTTGAATGTCATCGAGACCATGGAAACCTGTTTCTAAGGGTTCAAGACCACGGTGCGGCCAAGGAAGGCATATCAATGTGCGGGGGGGGCGGCTGGCGAGTCGGGTGATTCAAGTGCCGGAATCCCGGGGGCTCTCAATCCCGGTAAAACACCTGCACCAGATGATAACCAAACTTGCTCTTGATCGGCCCGTGCACCACCCGCAGCGGTTTCTTGAAAATGACCGCATCGATCACACCGACCATCTGGCCCGGTCGCACTTCACCCAAATCACCCCCGCGCTTGCCGGACGGGCAGGTCGAGTATTTCTTGGCCAGTACATCGAACGCTTCACCCTTGGCGATGCGTTGTTTGAGCTGCTCGGCTTCTTCCGAGGTTTTCACCAGAATGTGGCGGGCTTGAGCTTTCATGGTGCGGTTACCTTGTAGCGGTGGTGGCTATGTGGGTGCCAGCTGGGGGCGCGCGATTATGCCTCAAGTCAGCCCGGTTGACTGATCATCGTACGAATCTTGTTGGCCAGCAGGTCGATGGAGAACGGCTTGGCGACCATGTCCATGCCGTCCTCCAGGAAACCCTGGCGTTCGGCGGCGATTTCCGCATAACCGGTCATGAACAGCACTTTCAGTCCCGGACGGTGCTGGCGGGCGATTTCTGCCAGTTGCCGGCCATTCATGCCCGGCAGCCCGACATCGGTGACCAACAGGTCCAGACGCAACCCGGACTCAAGCACGGGCAATGCGCCTTTGGCGTCTTCGGCGGCGTGGGCGCGGTAACCGAGCTCGTTCAGCAGATCAAGGACCAGCATGCGCACCGCCGGATCGTCCTCGACCAGCATCACGGTTTCACCGGCAATCGCCGCGGGTGCTTCGCTAACGACCGGTGCAGGTTCTTTTTCTTCCTCGGTCGAATGCAGGCGCGGCAGGTACAACCGCACGCTGGTGCCACGACCGGGCAGGCTGAACAGGCTGACATGGCCACCCGATTGTTGGGCAAAGCCGTAGATCATCGACAGGCCCAGACCGGTGCCCTGGCCGATGGGTTTGGTGGTGAAGAACGGATCGAAAGCCTTGGCCAGCACCGAAGGCGTCATGCCGGTACCGTTATCGCTGACTGCGATCATCACGTAGTCCCCGGCATTGACCGGTTCCAGGGTGGTGATTTCACTGCCGTCGAGATAGGCGTTGGCGGTTTCGATGCGCAGTTCGCCGCCATCGGGCATGGCGTCCCGGGCGTTGATCACCAGGTTGAGCAGCGCATTCTCCAGTTGGCTGACGTCGGTGTTGACCCGCCAGATATTCTCGGCCAGTTGCAATTGGAGTTCGATGTGATTGCCCTTGGTCCTGCTGAGCAGGTCTTCCAGCGAATGGATCAAATCATTGGCGTTGAGCGGTTTGCGGTTGAGCGACTGACGCCTTGAGAACGCCAGCAACCGATGGGTAAGGGCGGCGGCGCGGTTGGCCGAGGACATCGCCGCCTCGGTAAAACGGCCGATCTCTTCGGTTCGCCCTTCGGCAATGAAGCGTTGCATCAGGTCGAGGCTGCCGAGGATTCCGGTGAGCATGTTGTTGAAGTCATGGGCGATACCGCCGGTGAGCTGGCCGACCGCTTCCATTTTCTGCGCGTGGCGCAAGGCGTCTTCGGCGCGCTCGCGTTCGAACATTTCGCTCTGCAGTCGCTCGTTCGCTTCGGCGAGTTGCCGGGTGCGGGCGGCGACCCGCTCCTCGAGGGTTTCGTTAAGAATACGCAGGGCTTCTTCGGTTTTTTTGCGCTCGGTTTCGTCGATCACGAAAATATAGAAACCGTTCACGGCGCCGTCGGCACCGTGGCGCGGCAGGTAATTCATCAACGCCTGACGAATACTGCCGTCGCGGTGTGGCGTGCTGATGCTGAAGCAACCGGGCCTGCCGGACAGGGCTTCGGCGATGTGCAGGGCGCGCAGCGCGTAGGCTTCTTCACCCAGTACTTCAAGAATGGTGCGACCGTAGAGCTCCTGCGGGGTCAGGCCGTACCAGTCGAGGTAGGCGGCGTTGTTCAGGCGAAAACGTTCTTCGCGATCGACGTAGCTGATCAGGATCGGCATGGCGTTGATGATCAGTTGCAGCTCGGTCTGGCTCTGGCGCAGCGCCTGTTCGGTGTGTTTGCGTTCGGTCAGGTCCAGGGCGGCACCGAGAAAACGGATCGGTCGGCCATGGTGGTCCTTGTAGCAACGCCCTCGGGCAAACACCCAGCGCAACTCACCGTCGGGTTGCAACAGGCGGTATTCCTCGGCGTACTCGGTGCCGTGGGTGATGCAGTGCTTGATGCTGCGGGCGATCAGGGCACGGTCTTCGGGGTGCACGCCGTGCAGGTACTCACTGATCGGCAACTGGCCGGCCATGGTCGGGTCGATACCGTGCAACTGGGCAAAATGCGCGTCAGCGATAAAGCGGTCCTCGCCAATGTCCCAATCCCAGGTGCCGACCGCGTCGGTGGCGGCGAGGGCCAGTTGCAGACGTTCCTCGGTTTCGCGCTGGGCCTTGAGGCTCGCCGCAGAACGCTGTTCGAGTTCGAGGGCGATGCGTCGGCGCTCATTGGTTTCGATGGCCGTGACCAGAATGCCCGCGACTTGTGCGCTCTCGTCGCGAATGGGGCTGTAGGTCAGGTCGAGCCAGAAGTCGGAATCCTGGCCTTCACGCTGCAAAGTGAATCGTTGCTCGCTGTAAGTTCGCACCTGGCCTTGCAGGACCGCGCTATAGATCGGATCGGTGAAGTCTTTCAACTCGGGCCAAGTCTGGTGCGTCGGCTGGCCGAACGCGTGGGGATGTTTGCTCCCGGCCAGCAGGGCGAAGCCGTCGTTGTAGATCTGCGTGAGTTGCGGCCCCCACAGCAACAGCATCGGCATCGGCGAGTGAATCACGATGTCCACGGCGGTTCGCAGGCTCTGCGGCCAGGTGCTTGCCGCACCCAGTGGACCGATCGCCCAGTCCAGTCGGGCGATCAAGGCTTGGGCGTCGCTGCCGGTTGGTGTTGCTTTCATCAAAGTGTCCTGCGCATGAGTCGCTTTGGCTGGGGCTATTCTTGCACAGGTGACAGGCGCGGGTTGATTCAGAGGCTTGAGCGGTCAATGTAGGCGTGCGCTTGCTCGCGATGGCGTCGGATCAAATTACATTGATGTCAACTGACACTCCGCTATCGCGAGCAAGCTTGCTCCTACAGGTAATCCCATTTCAATCCATCAGTTCAGGTCGGTCACGGAATTGCTCCAGCGCTTCGGGATTGGCCAGGGCATCGGTGTTTTTTACCTTCTGCCCATGCACCACGTTACGCACCGCCAACTCCACGACCTTGCCGCTGATGGTTCGGGGAACGTCCGTCACCGCGACGATTTTCGCCGGCACGTGGCGTGGTGTGGTGTTGGCGCGAATGACCTGGCGAATCTGCTGTTGCAGTTGCTCATCGAGTTCCACGCCGCCTCGCAACTGCACAAACAGCACCACACGCACGTCATCCTGCCATTGCTGACCAATGGCGACGCTGTCGAGCACTTGCGGGACTTTTTCCACCTGGCGGTAGATTTCCGCCGTACCGATGCGCACGCCACCGGGGTTGAGCACGGCGTCGGAGCGTCCGTGGATCATCATCGCGCCGTGGGACAATTGTTCCGCGTAGTCGCCTTGGGCCCAGACGCCGGGGAACTGGCTGAAATAGGACGTCCGCAGTTTCTCTCCATCCGGATCATTCCACAGCCCGATCGGCATCGCCGGGAAGTGCCGGGTGCACACCAACTCACCTTTCTCGCCGATCACCGGGTGCCCGTCGTCGTTCCACACTTCGACGGCCATGCCCAGGCTCTTGCCCTGTATTTCGCCACGGCGCACCGGTTGCAACGGATTGCCGTTCACGAAGCATGAAACGATGTCGGTGCCCCCCGACATCGACGCCAGGCACAGGTCGGGCTTGAAGTCGCGGTAGACGTAATCGTAACTCTGCGGCGACAGCGCGGAGCCCGTGCACAGCAAGGTTTTCAGGCTGCTCAGGTCGTGGCTTTCCCTGGGCTTCACACCGCTGCTTTCCAGGGTCGCGAGAAACTTGGGGCTGGTGCCGAAGACAGTAATTCGCTCGTCATCGATCAGGTCGACCAGACGCTGCGGGTCAGGCTGGAACGGCGAGCCGTCGTACAGCACCACGGCGCTGCCTACCGCCAGCGCCGAGACCAGCCAGTTCCACATCATCCAGCCGCAGGTGGTGTAGTAGAACAACCGTTCGCCGGGGCCAAGATCGGCATGCAGACCGTGTTCCTTGACGTGTTGCAGCAGCACGCCGCCGGTACTGTGAATGATGCATTTCGGCACACCGGTGGTACCGCTGGAGTAGAGGATGTACAGCGGATGGGCGAACGGCACCGGGACGAAATCCGGTTCGCCGCCGGCCACATAGAAGTCGTCCCACAGCGTGACATTGGCCGTTGTGTGGAAGTCTTCGATGTGCGCTTCCGGCCGTGCGTAAGGCACAACGACCAATTGCCGCAACGACGGCAGGCGTTCGAGGATTTCGTTGACCTTGGCGGTCTGGTCGACGTCGTTGCCGGCATAGCGGTAGCCGGCGCAGGTCAGCAGCACTTTCGGTTCGATCTGGCCGAAACGGTCAACCACGCCCTGGGTGCCGAAGTCCGGAGACGAGCAAGACCAGATCGCACCGAGGCTGGTGGTCGCGAGCATGGCCACCAGGGTCTGCCAGGTGTTGGGCATGCACGCCGCGACCCGGTCGCCCACACGAACACCGGCAGCGATCAAACCGTTTTGAAAACCGGCGACATGTTCCGCCAGCTCGGCCCAGGTCAAGTGTTCGCGTTGGCCGTTCTCACCTACGGCCACCACCGCCACGGCATCGTCGCGACGCCGCAGCAGGTGTTCGGCGAAATTCAGGGTGGCACCGGGAAACCACTCGGCGCTGGGCATCTGCGGACCTTCGAGCAGCACCGCGTCGGGTTGTTGGTGAAAGCGGATGTCGAAGAAGTCGACGATGGCTTGCCAGAAGTCCCGCCGCTGATCGATGGACCATTGATGCAGGGCGGGATAGTCGTCGATGTGCAGGCGATGGCGCTGATTGATGAAGCGCCGAAAGGCCTCCATGCGGGTCTTGTCGATGCGTTCGGCGCTGGGTTGCCAGAGGATGTCGGACATGGAATACCTCTTCTTTTTTATGCCTTCACACAGGCTTGCGGCAGTTACTGCGCCAACCACCCACCATCGATATTCCACGCCGCACCGCGTACCTGACTCCCCGCATCACTGCACAGGAACAGCACCAGTTCACCCAATTGTGGCGGTGTCACGAATTCCAGCGACGGCTGCTTCTCGGCCAACAAATCGTGCTGCGCCTGCTGCGGGTCAATCCCGGTCGCGGCGCGGTCATCGATCTGCTTTTGCACCAGCGGCGTCAGCACCCAGCCCGGGCAAATCGCATTGCAGGTGACCTGGGTGGTGGCCGTTTCCAGTGCGACCACTTTGGTCAGACCGATCACCCCATGCTTGGCGGCGACGTAAGCTGCTTTGCCCACCGAACCGACCATCCCATGCACCGAGGCAATGTTGATCACCCGACCCCAACCCTTGGCACGCATACCCGGCAGGCTCAGCCGGGTACTGTGGAACACCGATGACAGGTTGATCGCAATGATCGAATCCCAGCGTTCCACCGGAAACTCATCGACGGGCGCGACGTGCTGAATGCCGGCGTTGTTGACCAGAATGTCGATGCCGCCGAACTCGCGCTCGGCGTAGGCGATCATGTCGGCGATTTGCGCGGGGTCGCTGACGTCGGCCGGATGGTGGCCGACCTTGCCGCCGAACTGTGCCACGTCGGCAATCACTTTGGATGCATCGCCGAACCCGTTGAGGATCAGGTTGGCCCCAGCCTTGGCCAGGCTGAGGGCAATCCCCAGGCCGATGCCGCTGGTGGAACCGGTGACCAGTGCGGTCTTGCCCGAAAGAGTCGTCATGAATACCTCACACAATGCCAGTGGCGTAGAAGGTGCCGATCACCACGAAAACCGCCAGGGTCTTGATCAGCGTAATACAGAAAATGTCTTTGTAAGCCTCGCGGTGGGTCAGGCCGGTGACCGCCAGCAAGGTAATTACCGCACCGTTGTGCGGCAGGGTGTCCATACCGCCGCTGGCCATCGACGCCACCCGGTGCATCACTTCCAGGGGAATGTTCGCAGCGTGGGCGGCGCTGATGAACTGTTCGGACATTGCCGCCAGCGCGATGCTCATGCCGCCCGATGCCGAGCCGGTGATACCGGCCAACAGGGTCACGGTAATCGCTTCATTGACCAGCGGATTGGGAATGTTCTTGAGCCAGTCGGCCAGCACCAGAAAACCTGGCAGCGAGGCGATCACCGCACCGAAGCCATATTCAGAGGCAGTGTTCATCGCCGCGAGCAGGGCACCGCTGACCGCACTTTTACTGCCTTCGGCCAGCTTGCTGCGGATCGCCTTGAAACCAAACGCGAGCACCATGAGGATGCCCACCAGCAACGCCGCCTGAACCGCCCAGATCGCGGTGAGCTTGGCGATTTCGGTGGTGACTGGCGTGGCCATGCCCGGCAGCGCCAGGCTGTGGGTCTTGCCGTACCACTGCGGAATCCACTGGGTGAACAGCAGGTTCATGATGCCCACCGCGAGCAACGGTGACAGGGCGAGCCACGGGTTGGGCAGCTTGATGTCGGCGGCGGTTTCCGGTTCGTTGCGCAGGTCCGAGCCATAGCCTTCACCGCTGCGTTGGGCCTTGTTGCGCTGGCGCTGGAGAAACAGCATGCCGGCGCTGAACACGAAGATCGTGCCGATCACACCCAGCCACGGCGCCGCCCACGCGGTGGTGTTGAAGAAGGTGCTGGGAATGATGTTCTGGATCTGCGGCGTGCCGGGCAGGGCGTCCATGGTGAACGAGAACGCGCCGAGGGCGATGGTCGCCGGGATCAGGCGCTTGGGAATGTTGCTTTGGCGGAACATCTCGGCAGCAAATGGATAGACCGCGAAGACCACCACGAACAGCGAGACGCCGCCGTAGGTCAGCAGGGCGCAGACCAGCACGATCACCAGCATGGCCTGACGCGTGCCGAGCAGGCGAATCGCGGCGGCAACGATGGAACGCGAGAACCCCGACAACTCGATCAACTTGCCGAACACCGCACCGAGCAGGAACACCGGGAAATACAGTTTGATGAAGCCGACCATTTTCTCCATGAACACGCCGGTGAAGGCGGGCGCGACGGCAGAAGGGTCGGTGAGCAGGACGGCGCCAAGGGCGGCAATCGGGGCGAAAAGGATAACGCTGTAGCCACGGTAAGCAGCCAGCATCAGCAGCGCGAGGGCTGCCAAGGCAATGATCACACTCATGGTGTGTCTCCTGGGTTGTTATTTTTGTAGGGTGGATCTTTTGTAGGAAAGGCGTATAGCGACTTTCGTGCCAGATAGCTAAGGCGTTGAAATATAAGGATATAGTTGTTTGTTTTGAGGTGAGTGAGGATAGTTTGTCTCAAGATTGAGACTTTTGGCGGGGGTGAGGACCTCATCGCGAGCAAGCTCGCTCCTACAGTGGTCCGCGCTCCCACATAAAGCTCCGTCTTCCTGTAGGAGCGAGCTTGTTTGCGATGGATTGTCCAATAGTTGAGATTTATGTCTCATTAATGAGATTCGGCAATCCCCAACGCCACCATCTTCTTGTACAACGTCGACCGTCCCAGCCCCAGTCGCGCCGCTGCTTGAACCACCTTTCCCCCGCATTGCGCGAGGGTGGATTCAATCAATTGCCGGTCAAACCGTTCCCGCGCTGCACTGAATGTCTCATAAGCAACCGCTTCGAAGGGCGGCGGAGACAGACGTTCAACGGGTGTGAATGTGCCAATGGCTGCCCGCAGATCCGTGGCTGTCAGGCGCAAGTCATCGCTGAGCAGGGCGGCGCGTTCCAGCACGTTGCGCAGCTCACGGATGTTTCCCGGCCAGGCATGCTGGCTCAGCAGCGCCAGGGCTTCGTGGTGCAGTTCATGCTGGCTGCGCAGTTCCTCCAGAATCGCTTCGCTCAGGGCCGGCAGGTCGTCAAGACGGTCGCGCAGGGGCGGTACCTGGATCGGCAAGACGTTGAGGCGGTAGTACAAATCGGCACGAAACTCACCGCGTTTGATCGCGGCTTCGAGGTCGGTGGAGGTTGCGGCAATCACCCGCACATCGCTCTGGATCACTTCATTGGAGCCGACGGGTTCGAACTCCTTTTCCTGCAACACCCGCAGCAGTTTGCTTTGCAGGGGCAGCGGCATGTCGCCGATTTCATCGAGAAACAAGGTGCCGCCCTGGGCGATTTGCAGTTTGCCGGCACGCCCCTTGCGGTCGGCGCCGGTAAAGGCGCCGGGCGCCGTGCCGAAAAATTCGGCTTCCAGCAATGATTCCGGAATAGCCGCGCTGTTGATGCTGACAAACGCCTTGTGCGCCCGCGGCGACGCATTGTGGATCGCCTGGGCCAGCAATTCCTTGCCGGTACCGGTTTCGCCGAGCAGCAACACAGGCGATTCCGTACTCGCACTACGACGTGCCCGACGTTTGACTTCCAGGCTGGCGGCGCTGGTGCCAATGAAATGAGCGAAGTTGTATTTGGTTTGCCGCGCGCGCAGCAGTGAACGGGTAGAGGCCAGTTCTTCCTGCATGCTCATGTAGCGCTTGAGCATCGGCGACAGGCTGCGCAATTCGTCGAACAGGGCGAAGCCGATGGCGCCGATCACCACGCCGGCATCGTCATGAATCGGCAGGCGCATGACCACCAGTGGTTCTTTGGAGGTGTCTTGCATGTCGAGCAAAATCGGCCGGCCGGTGCGCACCACTTCGCGCAACAGGCTGCCGGGGATCACGCTTTCGCAGGCCTTGCCGATCGCGCTTTCAGCCGACTCCAGGCCGAAGCGCCGGGCGTAGCGCTCGTTCATCCAGACGATGTTGGCGTCACGGTCGACGATCACCGTGCCTTCACTCGACTGCTCGATGATCTCGAACAATGAGCGGATCGCCAGCAGGCGCACGCGCTGGTAGTCCTTAAGGCTTTCGGTGGTGTTCATCGGTATTGATCCTTGTTTCTCGTTGACTGTTCGGGCCCCATCGTCGGAACGCCGCCCGGGGCAAGCCCGCGATGGCTGCGACACGGTTCAACTGCCAGGCGCGATTATGCCTGCCCCAACATCGCCGCTGCCATTAGCTCTTTGGTGTACGGGTGCTGCGGCGAATCGAACACATCATGGCTGGCGCCGCGTTCCACCACTTTGCCGTCCTTGATCACGATCATGTAGTGGGCAAGCGCGCGCACCACTGCCAGGTCATGGCTGATGAACAGGTAGGTCAAACCGTGTTTTTCCTGAAGCTGGCGAAGCAGGGCGACGACCTGTTTTTGCACGGTGCGGTCCAGCGCCGACGTCGGTTCGTCGAGCAGGATCAATGCCGGTTTCAGCACCAGCGCCCGGGCAATGGCGATGCGCTGACGTTGGCCGCCGGAAAATTCGTGGGGGTAGCGATGGCGGCTTTGCGGGTCGAGCCCGACTTCCTGCAACGCCCGGATCACTTCGGCGTTGCATTGCTCCGTCGTCAACTGGCTGTGCACTTCAAGGCCTTCGCTGATGATTTGCGCCACCGACATGCGCGGGCTGAGGCTGCCAAACGGATCCTGGAACACCACCTGCATCTTCTTGCGCCATGGGCGCAGCTGCTTTTGCGTCAGCTCCTCCAGCGCTTCGCCCTGAAAGCGAATGCCGCCTTCGGAGTCGAGCAGGCGCAGGATCGCCTGACCCAGCGTGGACTTTCCGGAGCCGGATTCACCGACAATACCCAGCGTCTTGCCGCGCTGAATGTTCAGGCTGATGCCATCCACGGCGCGCAGATAGGTTTTGCGCTGAAACAGTCCGCCACTGACCGGAAACTGCACCCGCAAATCATCCACCTCCAGCACGTTTTCGCGTTCGTCCCGGGGCAGGGCTTCGCCCTCCGGTTCGGCGTTCAGCAGCACGCAGCTGTAAGGGTGTTTCGGTTCGGTGAACAGGGTTTCGCACGACGCCTGTTCGACGATTTCCCCGGCCTTCATCACGCACACGCGCTGGGCGATGCTGCGCACCAGATTGAGGTCGTGACTGATCAGCAGCAGCGACATGCCCAGCCGTTGCTGCAAGGATTTGAGCAGCAGCAGGATTTTGCGCTGCACCGTCACATCAAGCGCCGTGGTGGGTTCGTCGGCGATCAACAGTTCCGGCTCGCAGGCCAGGGCCATGGCAATCATCACCCGCTGGCGCTGCCCGCCGGACAGTTGATGGGGATAGGCTTTCAGTCGCTCCAGGGGTTTTTGGATGCCCACCAGCTGCAGCAATTCAAGAATCCGCGCCTGCGCCGCTTTCCCGGCCATGCCTTTGTGCACCAGCAGCGTTTCACCGATCTGCTTTTCGATGCTGTGCAGCGGGTTGAGCGAAGTCATCGGCTCCTGAAAGATCATTGCGATGCGGTCGCCGCGCAGTTTGCGCAATTTTCCGGCATCGGCCCCTACCAGTTCCTGGCCGCGATAGCGGATGCTGCCGGTGGTCTCGGTGCCGCATTCGGGCAGCAATTGCAGGATCGAATGGGCCGTGACGGACTTGCCCGAACCGGACTCGCCCACCAGCGCGAGGCATTCGCCGGGGCGGATGTCCAGGCACAGGTTGCGCACCACGGTCTGGCCGCTGAAGGCGACGCTGAGGTCACGGATTTCGATCAGGTTGGTCATTTCAAGTTTCCGCTTCAAGAGCGCGGGTCAAAGGCATCGCGCAAGGCTTCGCCAATAAACACCAGTAAAGAAAGAATCAGCGCCAGGGTGAAAAACGCCGTCAGGCCCAGCCATGGCGCTTGCAGGTTCTGCTTGCCTTGGCCGATCAGTTCGCCCAGCGAAGCACTGCCCGCCGGCATGCCGAACCCGAGGAAGTCCAGCGCCGTCAGGGTCGAAATGGCACCGGTCAGAATGAAAGGCAAATAACTCAGCGTCGCATTCATGGCGTTGGGCAGGATGTGTCGCACGATCACTTTTCGGTCGCTCAGGCCAAGTGCCCGTGCGGCTTTGACGTATTCCAGATTGCGCCCGCGCAGGAACTCGGCGCGCACCACGTCCACCAGGGCCAGCCAGGAAAACAGCGTCATGATCCCCAGCAGCCACCAGAAATTCGGCTCGACAAAACCGGACAAAATGATCAGCAGGTACAGCACCGGCAACCCGGACCAGACTTCCAGCAATCGTTGACCCAGCAGATCGACCCAGCCGCCGTAATACCCTTGCAGGGCACCGGCGGCGATACCGATCAGGGCGCTGACAAACGTCAACATCAAGGCAAACAGAATCGACACCCGCGCACCGAAAATCACCCGGGCCAGCACGTCCCGTGACTGGTCATCGGTGCCCAGCCAGTTCACGCTGGTCGGCGGGCTCGGGGCGGGTTTGATCAAGTCGTAATTCGGCGTGTCGTCGCTGAACGGAATCGGCGGAAACAGCAGCCAGCCGCCATCCTTTTTAATCAGCTGCTGTACGTAATCACTGCGGTAGTCGGCCTGGAATGGCAGTTGCCCGCCGAACTCCTGCTCGGTGTAGCGCTTGAGCGCCGGGAAATACCACTGACCCTGATAACTGACGATCAGCGGTTTGTCGTTGGCGATCAGTTCGCCGCCGAGGGTCAGTGCGAACAGACCGATAAACAGCCACAGCGACCACCAGCCACGACGGTTTTTCTTGAAACGCTCGAATCGACGACGCGCCAATGGGGAAAGCGTGAGCATCAGGCGTTCCTCGCGGCAAAGTCGATACGCGGGTCGACCAGGGTGTAGCAGAGGTCGCCGACGAGTTTTATCAAAAGGCCGAACAAGGTGAAGATGAAGAGCGAGCCGAACACCACCGGATAGTCCCGCGACACAGCCGCTTCGTAACTCATGCGGCCCAGGCCATCGAGGGAGAAAATCACTTCGATCAACAACGAGCCGGCAAAAAACACGCTGATAAACGCCTGCGGAATCCCCGACACCACCAGCAACATCGCGTTGCGGAACACATGGCCGTACAACACGCGGCGCTCGCTCAAGCCCTTGGCGCGGGCGGTGACCACGTATTGCCGGGTGATTTCATTGAGGAACGAGTTTTTGGTCAGGATGGTCAGCGTTGCGAAACCACCGATCACCAGCGCCGTCACCGGCAGTACCAGGTGCCAGAAGTAATCGGCGACTTTACCGACGGTCGACAACGAGTCGAAATTGTCCGAGACCAGTCCGCGAACCGGGAACCAGTTCAACGAGGTGCCTCCGGCAAACACCACGATCAGGAACATGGCGAACAGGAACGCCGGCATGGCGTAGCCGATGATGATCGCCGTGCTGCTCCAGATATCGAAATGGCTGCCGTGATGCACGGCCTTGCGAATGCCCAGCGGGATCGACACCAGATAAGTGATCAGCGTCGCCCAGAGCCCGAGGGAAATGGTGACCGGCATTTTTTCCAGGATCAGGTCGGTGACCGTGGCGCCACGAAAGAAGCTCTTGCCGAAATCCAGCCGGGCGTAACTGGTGAGCATCAGCCACAGACGCTCGTGCGCGGGTTTGTCGAAACCGTACTGTTTTTCGATGTCTTTTATCAATTGAGGATCGAGGCCGCGACTGGCCCGGGACGTGCTGCTCACGGAGTCACCGGAACCGCCACCGACCGCGGCGCCGCCAATGCCTTGCAGGTGCGCGATGGCTTGTTCCACTGGCCCGCCCGGTGCGGCCTGGACGATCACGAAATTGACCAGAAGAATGATCACCAGCGTCGGAATGATCAGCAGCAGACGCCGCAGTATGTATGCCCACATCAGTGCGGTCCTCCGGGTCTGCCACGGCGAATGCGCTCGGCCGTCATTTCCTGATTGGTCAACGGTGTGGTGCTCATTTCCCACCAGCTCTCGATGGCTTCGTCATTGCTCGCTTGCACATTCGGGATGCCAAAGCGGTTCCACCAGACGGTGGAGGTGCCAGGCGGGTAGTAGTTGGGAATCCAGTAGTAATTCCACTGCAATACACGGTCGAGGGCATGGGCATAGTGCAGCATGTCAGCCTGGGTGTTGGCGCGCACCAGTCCGGCGATCAGGGAGTCCACCGCGGGGTTCTTCAACACCATGTAGTTGTTGGAGCCGGGGTCGGTGGCGGCGGCCGAGCCGAAATAATTGAACAGTTCGCCTCCGGGCGAAGTGGTCACCGGATAGCCGGTGACGATCATGTCGTAATCTCGGCTCATCAGGCGATTGACGTACTGGGATGAGTCGATGCGGCGGATATTCAGTTCGATGCCGATCTGCTTCAGCGTGCGCTTATAGGGCAACAGCAAACGGTCCATGCCGTTCTGGCTGATCAGGAACGTGAAGCTCAGCGGTTCACCGTCGGCGTTCACCAGTTGATCACCATCGGGTTTCCAGCCGGCCTGTTCGAGCAGGTCCAGGGCTTGCAGTTGCTTGTCGCGAATCACGCCGCTGCCATCGGTTTTCGGCGCCTCGAACACTTTGCTGAAAACTTCGTCGGGAATCTGTCCGCGCAGCGGTTCGAGGATCGCCAGTTCTCCGGCATCCGGCAGTTGCCGGGCGGCGAGGTCGGTGTTGGAGAAGTAGCTTTGCTGGCGGATGTACAGGTTGCGCATCATCTGCCGGTTGCTCCATTCGAAGTCCCACAGCATCACCAGCGCCTGACGTACCCGACGGTCCTGGAACATCGGCTTTTGCAGGTTGAACACGAAGCCTTGAGACGGTTGCGGCGCCTCGGTGGCGAGGTGGGCTTTTTGCAGGCGACCGTCGCTCAAGGCCGGGCTTTCGTAGCCGATGGAATAACCGGTGGCGGAAAACTCACGGTTGTAGTCGTAGGCGCCACCGCGCAGGACTTGGCGCGCGACGTCGGTATCACCGAAATACTCGAGGCTGAAATGATCGAAGTTGTACAAGCCGCGGCTGACGGGCAACTCCTTGCCCCACCAATCGGGGTTGCGCTCGAACGTGATGCTGCGACCCGAATCGACTTTGCCTACTTTATAGGGGCCGCTGCCCAGCGGCGGTTCATAACCGCCACCGCCGGCAAAATCCCGGGTCTTCCACCAATGCTCGGGAAACACCGGCAAGGTTGCGATGTCGAGGGGCAGGGTGCGGTTTTCGTTGTTCTTGAAGTCAAAGCGAACGACCAGTGGCGATTCCACTTCGACGCCTTTGACGTCGGCGAATTGAGTGCGATAGCGCAGGCTGCCCTGGGTCATCAGCAGGTCGAAGGTATAGCGCACGTCTTCGGCGGTGATGGGCTTGCCGTCGGCAAAACGCGCCTTGGGATTGAGGTAGAAGCGCAGGGACAGGCGGTCATCGGAACGCTCCATCTTCTGCGCCACCAGACCGTACACCGTGTAGGGCTCGTCCAGTGAACGCTGGGCCAGCGGTGAATACAGCAAACCATCGATCTGTGTGACGCCGATGCCTTTATCGATGTAGGGCAGGACATGGTCGAAGTGGCCGATTTCAATCGCTGAACGACGCATCGTGCCGCCCTTGGGGGCTTGCGGGTTGGTGTAGGCAAAATGACTGAAACCGGCTGGGTACTTGGCCGGTTCGCCGTAGACGGTCATTGCGTGTTGCGGCGCTGCGTTCACACCAACGGCGCCCAACAGCAGGGCCACGGCAGTGAACAATAAAATAGGGAAAGCCAGTCGCATTGTCAGCCTTAAAGCCGGGGGGATAAACGATGATTTGTACGCTAGCGGCGCGTCCCTCGCCAGCCGTATTAACGTACCTGAAACACAACGGCCCACCAAATGGCGGGCCGTTGTGCGAAAAACTCAAGCGTTGATCAGTCCTGGCGGCTGGTCACTTCCAGCAGGTGGTAACCGAACTGGGTCTTCACCGGGCCTTGCACGACGTTGATTGGCGCGCTGAAAACAACGGTGTCGAATTCCTTGACCATCTGGCCTGGACCGAACGAACCGAGGTCACCGCCCTGGCGGCTGGATGGGCAAGTGGAGTTAGCCTTGGCAACGTCGGCGAAGTCGGCGCCGCCTTCGATTTGGGCCTTGAGTTCGTTGCACTTGTCTTCGCTGGCAACAAGGATGTGACGGGCAGTGGCTTTAGCCATGGGAAAATTCTCCATTCAGTGTTTTGCAAAGTGCTGAGCCTACCGGATTCAGGGCGCTATTTCTCCTCAAAAGTTCCAACCTGCGCGGGACCCGGAGCAAGGTGTTTGTCACAGGCCGACCTCTTTCAAGCGTTCGGCATGCTCCACAAACAGTTCAACCGGATCGATGTTCGTGCGCAGTTGACCCGCCGGCTGGCTGATAGTGTCCAGATGATCCAGGGCGTAGTCGGAGCGGATCACCGTGCCCAAATGGGAACTGAAGCGTCCGACCATGCCATCGTTCTGATCGGCTTCGGTGATGAAGTAGCGGGAAAAGGCGCGGCACAGGGTGTGGAACGGGTCGAGCGCGTTAACACCTTCGGCGAGCACATTGGGCTGAAGGACACCGCTCCATGAGTAATAGCGAACGCCATCGACCAACTCTCGACCCTCGCCGCCCCAGGTTTTGGGTAAACCCTGTGGGTACTTGTCGTTGAATGCGCCTACGCCTTCGGTGGTCAGGGCATTCAGCGCAGCGACTGCGTTGCGCGCCAGGTAATGGTCGTTGCTGAGGGTTGCCAGGAAGTCGGCAAACAAGGTCACGACCGCCTCGGCAACTTGTTCCGGCAAGCGCCCGGGTGTCAGCGCCTTTCGCAGGAAATCAGCCAGTTCCGAGCCGTGATTAGGCCCGCTGACCGACGTCACCGAAGCGACCCTGCCTGGCGCAACCGCTGCAGCATAGCGTGCAGCGAGTGCGCCCTGACTGTGTCCGATCAGGTTGACTTTACTTGCGCCTGTTCCTTCCAGTACGCGCTCGATTTGCGCCAGTAGCTGGTCGCCACGAACTTCATTGCTGTGAATGGCTGACAGTTGCGGCACGAATACCCTTGCGCCGCTGTTTCGCAGGGCCTGTTTGATGTCATGGAAGAGTTCGAATTTGCCGATCCGTTCGACTCCGAACAGACCATGGATCAGCAGGATTGGGTGGCAGGTGTTTGCATTCCGTTGCATGTTCGTACCTTTTCGCAGCAGTTCGTGGGAGGTGCAGTGCGCTTCACTCTAAAACACTCAACGCTGGCGCGATGTATGAAAAGTCCGCTGAAAACCGATGAAAACGGTATAGGTCCGGTATGAAAACACGCATGTATTTGCGGTCTTGGTCGGATTATCTGGACGTCTATATGGCTCGACAGCGCTCATTCCAACGCAAATGCCTACTTTGCAAACGTCGATTTTCCGAGCAAAACAGCGCGAGCGCCCGACATCACAATTGAAAGGCGTGGGGTTCAATAGTCGTCATTCGAAGCCGGCCAACCGATCGGCGTTATTCCAAGGACTGGAGAGAAAGAATGAGTACTCACGAAACCGATCCCCTTATTGTCACGCAGCCACACTTACCCCTTCCTCAATTGGTACAAGCGCAAAACGGCGTGTTGAATCCGGCGGATAGAAAGGCAGTGGTCAAAGTGGGGCCTTATCCCGGTATGGCGTGTGGCGACAAACTGCTGTTGACCTGGGCAGGCCTGGATACGGATGGCCTTGCTTACAAGTACCAAGTCTCGCGATTCGTCAGTGAGAGCAGGGTGGGCGAAGAAATAGTCTTCAATATCAGCGACAGGCATATTGCGGCACTGGATGGGGGTTCCCTCGAAATCCATTACGCACTCAGCACTGCACGCTTCGCCGAACCGGTGCATTCCGGTGTTTTACAACTGAGTGTGGGCGATATCAGGTCTGATCTGCTGCCAGCGACGGCGAATGACGCTGTTGGCGGAACACTCGATCCTGAGCGGGTAGGGGAAGGAGCGCTCGTCACCATCAGGCCTTACGCACGAATGGTCGCGGGAGACTGGGTTCTGTTCACTTGGTCGGGTGTTACGCCCGAGGCCAGTTTCAGTGATGTGCTGAAAGTCGAGGCGTTTGCCGTGGGGGGGGAGCTGTCATTCTGGGTCGGCCCGGAATTTGTAACGCCCAATCTCGGTGCCACGGTGACGTTCGGTTACTGCGTTAAACAACAAGGCCAGGCACACCTTTATTCGGAGCCAGCACAGCTGTTGATCGGCAGCCTGGAGCGGGGTGCGCTTGCATCACCTGTCGTGCTGGAAGCTGAGGAAGGTTGGCTTGATCTTCAGGACACGCTGGATGGCGTAACCATCGTGATCGAAGATGCCCAAGCCGAAGATGGCGAACTGGTTTACCTGAAATGCGACGGGGACGATTTCTTTCACCGCGACGATCGCGAAATAACGAGGGAAACAGCCGGTCAAGCCGTGGTGTTCATTGTTCCTTACCGGTTTTGGAGGGAGCATTCGGGCTCAACGATTCGAGTTTCCTACCAGGTCGAACGCCTCGACGATAGCAGTCAGCAATCGGACGTGACGTTGGTGCAGGTGCAACCGCAAATCGGGTAAGAATCCGTAGCCGTCATCCAGTGCTCGGTATGAGGCTGGATGACGGGGCATCAGTGTTTACGCTCGCAGTCGATCTGCGGCCCGGCGCAACAGGTGTTCCGTATCGGTCCAGCCAAGGCAGCCATCGGTGACGGACACCCCGTATTGCATTGACGAACCCAGGGGTTGGCATCCCTCGAACAAATGACTTTCGATCATCATGCCGATCAGTGAATGGTCACCTTGCAAGCGCTGTTCAAGGACATCATCGAACACAGCAGGTTGGCGCAATGGGTCCTTGCCGCTATTGGCATGGCTGCAATCGACCATGATCCGGGCGGGAATTTTCAATCGAGTCAGATCGCTGTGCACCTGGGCGACACTGGCGCGATCGTAGTTCGGTCCACGATGGCCGCCACGTAGTACCAAATGAGTATCTGCATTACCGGGCGTTTGAATGATCGCCGGGTGGCCTTGGCTATCGACACCAAAATGCCGATGCGGATGGGCGGCCGAACGCATGGCATCAGTGGCCACACCAACGCCACCGTCGGTGCCGTTCTTGAAACCGACCGGCATGCTCAGGCCGCTGGCCATTTCCCGGTGGATCTGCGATTCGGTCGTACGGGCCCCAATGGCTACCCAGCTGAGTAAATCGTCAAAGTAGCCGGCTGCCATCGGTTGCAACAGCTCGGTAGCAACCGGCAGGCCCAGACGGAGCATTTCACGCATCAGTTCTCGGGACAGCGTCAGGCCGCCAGCCATGTCATCGCTGCCATCCAGTCGCGGATCGTAGGCCAGGCCTTTCCAGCCGACAGTGGTACGGGGTTTTTCGACATAGGCACGCATCACCAACAACATCAGGTCGCTGACTTCAGTGGCCAGGCGGGCAAGCTTGCCGGCGTATTCAAGGGCTGATTCGGGGTCGTGAATCGAGCAAGGGCCGACGATGACCAAAAGACGGGAATCTTCACCGTTAAGGATTGCGCGAACCGCTTGGCGGTGCGCATTGACCTGATGGATCAACGCATTGCTCAGAGGAAGTTGCTGTTTGAGTTGCAATGAGCTGGGCAGGCGCGAGGTCAGCGCTTCATTGGCCGGGCTCAGTGTGGACAGCGGTAGTGCGCAGACGGAGGAGTTCATATGAATGGCTTCCTGGGCTGAAGGCGGGGTCATACCCGCGCAATCGGCCCTACTGGGGTGTTCGACAATTGGCCGGATCGGCTGCGTGTATGTGCTTGCCACCTGTGGGTGACCGATCGGAGGCGGCAGGCTGTCCCGAGCGGAGGGTGGTAAATCGCCAGGCGGTAAAACTGTCGTAACGGTAATAAGTGGTGTAGTTCATTGCGTTGATCCTCTGAATGTCTGGTGTGTCGCTAAAAATGACAGGGCTGAAAAAACAAAACCCCCGGTCGGGAGGCCGACCGGGGGTTGAGAAATCTCTGGTGGCGACCCGTTTGAAGTGGGCGCCGTGTGGGTATCAGGCGCGCCAGTGGCTAAACCAATACCCAAAATAAAAGCTGATCGGGGCACAAGCGTCATTTACCCGGGCGGCCGCAACCGAGCGCAGGGCGCTGGCGGTACGAAGCTGTGAGCGGGTGTTGAGCATGACGTGTCTCCAATGGATGCGCCGAGCTTACTAGAGGCCGGTACGCAGATTCAATCAGAAATTGCTATCGATCGTCGTTGGCGACTTCTATCACTTGAGTGCCTGTACAGGCGCGAGACGCCTGGCGTCTGCGACAAGCGTTTGAAGATGAATTGAAACTTTTTATCTGACGCTTTCCGCTAGGTCTGCCAGTCGCTTTTTGCTAAGGTGTCTGGCAACCCAATAAGACCATATTGCGAGGTGTCTGCTTGATTAGGGTGCTAGTAGTCGATGACCATGATCTCGTTCGTACAGGCATTACACGAATGCTGGCTGACATCGATGGCCTGCAAGTGGTCGGCCAGGCTGAATCGGGTGAAGAGTCCCTGATCAAGGCGCGTGAGCTGAAACCCGATGTGGTGTTGATGGACGTCAAGATGCCCGGTATTGGCGGTCTTGAAGCCACCCGAAAATTGTTGCGCAGCCATCCGGACATCAAAGTCGTCGCGGTGACCGTCTGTGAGGAAGACCCGTTTCCTACACGGCTGTTGCAAGCCGGTGCCGCGGGCTACCTGACCAAGGGCGCCGGGTTGCCGGAAATGGTCCAGGCCATTCGCCTGGTGTTTGCCGGACAACGCTACATCAGCCCGCAGATTGCACAGCAACTGGCCATCAAATCTTTTCAGCCGACCAACGATTCTCCCTTCGATGCCCTGTCGGAGCGAGAAATCCAGATCGCATTGATGATTGTCGGTTGCCAGAAAGTGCAGATCATTTCCGACAAACTGTGCCTCTCCCCAAAAACCGTGAACACCTACCGTTACCGCATCTTCGAAAAGCTTTCGATCAGCAGTGATGTCGAGTTGACGCTGTTGGCGGTTCGACACGGAATGGTTGACGCCAGCCTCTGAAAATGACCGAAACCTTTGATCCAAGCGCCTTTCTGTCAACGGTCAGTGGGCGTCCCGGCGTGTACCGCATGTTCGATAGCGAGGCGCGGCTGCTTTACGTCGGTAAAGCCAAAAACCTCAAAAATCGCCTCTCGAGTTACTTTCGCAAATCGGGCCTTGCCCCCAAGACCGCCGCTTTGGTGGCGCGTATCGCGCAAGTCGAAACGACCATCACGGCCAACGAAACCGAAGCCTTGCTGCTTGAGCAGACGCTGATCAAAGAGTGGCGGCCGCCCTACAACATCCTGTTGCGCGACGACAAATCCTATCCTTATGTCTATCTCTCGGACGGTGACTTTCCACGTCTGAGCATTCATCGCGGCGCGAAAAAGGGTAAGGGCAAGTATTTCGGGCCTTATCCCAGCGCGGGGGCCATTCGCGAAAGCTTGAGCCTGTTACAAAAGACGTTTTTTGTTCGCCAATGCGAAGACAGTTATTACAAGAACCGGACGCGTCCATGCCTGCAATACCAGATCAAACGGTGTAAAGCTCCCTGTGTCGGTCTGGTTGAGTCCGAGGTCTATGCGGAAGATGTGCGGCACTCGGTGATGTTCCTTGAGGGGCGCAGCAATGCGCTGACCGATGAGTTGTCCGCCGGGATGGAAGACGCCGCGGTCAATCTGGAGTTCGAGCGCGCCGCCGAGTTGCGTGATCAGATCGCCTTGCTTCGCCGGGTTCAGGATCAGCAGAGCATGGAAGGCGGAACGGGCGACGTCGATGTGATCGCAGCCTTCGTCAACCCGGGCGGCGCCTGTGTCCATCTGATCAGTGTGCGGGGCGGGCGGGTGCTCGGGAGCAAGAACTTCTTCCCCCAAGTGGGTATCGAGGAAGACGTTTCCGAAGTCATGGCTGCTTTTTTGGGTCAGTACTACATCACCAGTCCCGAGCGCGATTTGCCCAGTGAATTGATTGTTAACGTGGTTCACGACGACTTTCCGACACTGATCACCGCCATCGATGAGCTGCGCGGTCGGGAGCTGACCATCAGCCATCGGGTGCGCGGGACGCGGGCGCGTTGGCAGCAACTGGCGGTGACCAATGCCGAGCAGGCGTTGGGTGCTCGCCTGGCCAACCGCCAGCATGTCGCCGCTCGCTTTGAAGCGCTGGCAGAAGTCCTGAAGCTGGACGAGCCGCCGCAGCGCCTTGAGTGTTATGACATCAGTCACTCCAGCGGTGAAGCGACCGTGGCGTCCTGCGTGGTCTTTGGACCCGAAGGCCCGATCAAATCCGACTACCGTCGCTACAACATCGAAGGCGTTACGCCAGGCGACGATTACGCGGCAATGCACCAGGCGTTGACTCGACGCTTCAGCAAATTGAAGGACGGGGAGGGCAAGTTGCCGGACATCCTTCTGGTGGACGGTGGTAAAGGTCAGTTGTCCATGGCTCGCGATGTGCTCAACGAGTTGGCCGTACCCGATCTGATCTTGTTGGGTGTGGCCAAGGGTGCGACGCGCAAGGCAGGCTTCGAAACCCTCTATCTCAATGATGCTGCCCATGAATTCACCTTGCGCGGCGACTCGCCGGCATTGCATCTGATTCAGCAGATCCGGGACGAAGCCCACCGTTTTGCAATTACCGGGCACCGCGCCCGTCGCGGAAAAACGCGTCGGACGTCTACACTAGAGGGCGTGGCTGGCGTTGGACCTACACGTCGGCGTGACTTGTTGAAACATTTTGGTGGATTGCAGGAGCTGTCTCGTGCCAGCATCGAAGAAATTGCCAAAGCCCCCGGGATCAGTAAAAAGCTCGCAGAGTTGATTTATGCAAATCTGCACAGCGAGTAGAATGCCCCCCTCACCTCGTAGCCAGTTGTGCCGATGAATATCCCTAATCTGATTACCGTTCTACGCGTTCTGCTCATACCGATCTTCATTTTGCTGTTCTACTTGCCTTATCAGTGGAGCTACATGGCATCTGCCTCGGTGTTTGCTTTCGCTGCTGCCACCGATTGGCTGGACGGGTATCTGGCCCGCCGTCTGGAGCAAAGCACGCCGTTCGGGGCTTTTCTCGATCCGGTTGCCGACAAGCTGATGGTTGCTGTTGCCCTGGTTTTGCTGGTGCAGGAGCACGGCAATTTGTGGCTCACGCTACCCGCCGCCGTCATCATCGGTCGCGAGATTGTCGTCTCGGCACTGCGCGAATGGATGGCCGAACTCGGTGCCCGTGCCCACGTCGCCGTATCGAATCTGGGCAAATGGAAAACGGCTGCGCAGATGCTGGCGCTGGTGATCCTGCTAGCCAATCCATCGAACTTCAGCTTCTGGGTTCTGATGGGCTATGCGTTGCTGATGGTGTCCGCCGGGCTGACGTTGTGGTCCATGGTCCAATACTTGCGGGCCGCTTGGCCGCATCTGAAGACCGACGTGGAAAAGAAATAAAACTTTTTTGAATCAAGGGGTTGACGGGGCTTCTGGATTCTATAGAATGCGCCACACCAAGACGCGGGAATAGCTCAGTTGGTAGAGCACGACCTTGCCAAGGTCGGGGTCGCGAGTTCGAGTCTCGTTTCCCGCTCCAAATATTGCGCTACAGAGTTCCACTGAATTCTGTAAGTGATTGAAATAAGGGCCTTTAGGCCCTTTTTTCGTTCCAGCGGGAACCACTGAAATCCAGCACTATCCGG
Organism: Pseudomonas sp. Irchel s3f7; assembly: GCF_900187615.1. Lineage (GTDB taxonomy): Bacteria > Pseudomonadota > Gammaproteobacteria > Pseudomonadales > Pseudomonadaceae > Aquipseudomonas. The sequence continues at coordinate 35,435 of NZ_FYDO01000012.1, forward strand.
TGCGTTTAAGTCCAGAATTGAGTCCCGGATTCTGACGAGCACTGAATCGGTTTGTTGCTGGAGCAGTTTGCGCAACGAGACGAGCATCTGGCCCTGACTCTGTTCAGGAGCTCGCGATGGCACTCTCAGAAATGACAGTTCGGCACGCCCGAATCACCGGTAATGACTACACCCTCGGCGACAGTGATGGTCTCACACTCAATGTGACGGCCAGAGGCGGCAAAGTCTGGCTCTTCCGCTACTACTGGGCGGGCAAGCAGAAGCGCATGTCCCTCGGTAGTTATCCCCAAATTGGGCTTAAAGAAGCCCGTACCCGTCGTGATGAAGCCCGTACCTTGGTTGCCCAAGGCATCAATCCCTATGAGCATCGCAAACAACAGCGGCTTGCTGTTCATGCTGCGAAGGAGCACACCTTCGAGGCTGTGTTCAATCAGTGGGTGGAGTTCCGCAGGCTGAGCCTGAAGGAAGGGCGTCAAAGCACGCTCTCGCAGATATTGAGAATCTTCAATAAAGACGTCCTGCCCAGCCTGGGCGGGCGGTCTATCTACGATATCAATCGTCACGATCTGCTGGATTTACTGAGCAGGATCGAACAGCGCAAGGCCTTAACGACCGCCGAAAAATGCCGGACCTGGTTCAACCAATTGTTCCGCTATGCGCTGGTGAAAATCGAGGGACTGGAACACAACCCGGCTTCAGACCTTGATGTGGTCGCACTTCCCAAACCTCCTGTTACGCACAATCCATTTCTCCGAATGGACGAGCTCCCAGGATTGATGGTTGCTCTTCGAAATTACGGTGGCGCCAGCCAAACGCGGCTTGGCCTTCGGTTGTTGCTGCTGACCGGTGTCCGCACGGGCGAGTTGCGGTTGGCGACACCAGACCAGTTCGATCTGGAGAAGCGCTTGTGGGTCATACCGGCGGAAGTGGTGAAACAACTCCAGCTAGCGATGCGGAAGCCAGGTAAGCAGATTCAAAATGTGCCGCCGTACATTGTCCCGCTGTCGGTTCAGGCGCTGGAGATCGTGCGTCACTTGCTGGACCAGGTTGTCCCCGCACAGCGCTACTTGTTTGCGCATCGAAGCGACCTGAGCAAGCGCATCAGCGAAAACACGCTGAACGGCGCGTTACGCCGGATGGGGTACGCCGATCAACTCACGGGTCATGGGATGAGGGCGACGATCTCGACGGCGCTGAACGAGATCGGCTACCCGAAGGTGTGGGTGGATGCTCAGCTTTCTCATGCTGATCCGGATAAGGTGAGTGCGGCTTACAACCACGCGGAGTACGTCGAGCAGCGCCGGACCATGATGCAGGATTGGGCGAACCGTTTGGATCTGTGGGGGCAGGGCCATCTGAAAGCGGCAAGTTCTCCGCTTACCATCCGATTGGAGGGGGCCGCTTCGTTGCCGTCGCTGGAAAACGCGAGCGCAAATTCCATCCAGTTCAACGGCAACTTTCCAATGACAACCGTCTCGGTGCCCAAGGCTTCGGTTAACGACGAGCCGGCTCTCGTCGTGTCGCATCAGTCGCCTGTCGTACCTCTTTCGGTGACGACTGAAAAACCGCATAAATCTCACGTGTCTGACATCCAGCGCGAACGTGCTGAGATGCTGGCCATCTATGAAGCTTCGAGTAATTTGCCGCTGCTTGTCTTCGCCAAATTGGCAGGCAAATCCCGAGATCAGATCAACCGTGATATCAAGGCTCGACGCCTTCTGTCCCTGAGCCTGGGGAATCGTGGTCAGCGCATTCCAGATTGGCAGCTTGATCCATTGCGACACAAGTTGGTACTTGCTGCGTTAGCGCGGTTTCCGGATGTTGATGGGTGGAGGCTCTATCGGACGGTCTGTGAGCCTCATGAGCGACTTAGGGGTCGTTCGCCAATTGATGTACTTACTCTGGAGAATCTCGACGTAACTACGCGGATCGTTTGCAGTGTCCTGGGTCTGACATAATGGTTCATCTGAGCCGACGGGGCTCGCCATTGAATATACTGCTTTCGGTTAGCTCCCGTCCCCTTGATGTTCGTTGATGAGTAGGTGCGAAGCGGTCATTGTTCCGCAGGAGGTCAAAATGCCCAAAGAACATTTTGACTGGGCTCTAAAGCGGCATTTTCAGCTTGAAAAAATCTTTATATGCCCCCCAGATTTGCCCCAGTAACACGGGATGCACGCGCGATTACGAACTGCGATCTATCTCATAAGTAATATAAATTTTGTGCCGCTTTATCGGCGTGTTCTCTGCGCGACAGCGCGGCATCAAGGCGGCGGACTCCTACTCGATTTGGAGAAGGCTCTTCAGCCCATCAACTGCATCATTTTCCGAGCGCCTAGGACGCTGATCGCTCGCTTAAGGTTGTAGGCGGTGACAGCTAAAGCCATTTCAGCGCTCGTCCTGCAAGTTGTCGCAACAAGAATCGCCTGATTCCAAACGGCGGTGCTCCCTGAACAAAGTAAGGTGGGGGCCGACGGCGGCATGGGTCAGTAGCAATCACGGCGAAGGCATCACAACGATTCACAGCGAGTCTGCGTTTTTCACGGTTGTCTCGCCTGCTGGGATTCAGGGGGGGGCGATCCCTTGGCGGTGAGGACCGCATTGAAAGCAATCAGCCGTAGCAGGTGCCTCAAGCGTTAAGGCTGCAATGGAGTGGTTGGCTTCCGCGAGTGGTGATAATGTCGGCCAACCAGGCGGGAAAAAGCCTGCTGGCGTGTCTCCCGAGTCGTCATCAACGCGCCACCATTTCCGTCAGCACCATCTTATTCAAATAGTAAGCAATCTTCCCTGCGGGGATGAAATTCAAAAGGTCATTCTTCTCGCTTGCAAGCGTGACCATGCCGGCAAACCTCCAGACGTCATCGACATCGGCGATGACCACCGACCCACTCATGCCACGAAAGTCCTCTGGACGATCACCCACGATTTTTATGGTTGAAAGGCCTGGAGTTCCTGGTGCGACGAGCTGCCCTCTAAGCCAGTGCAACTGCGCGTCCAACACCCTGTTGTCGTAGTCGTACCCTCGGCCCTCGTCTGGGTAGCCGAAGACGTGGAAGCTCTCAGCTCGGCCAAAGTCTTCGGTTTCCGCGCAACAGGCCGCATCCAGGCTTGCGAGCCCTGCGGCGAACAAGGCTGCATGCTGGGATTTCACGACCCGCAGAATGACTAGGTCGGAATCCAGATCTGGGTCAGATTTGTCCCGGAAAACTGCGTGCTGATCGAACAGGATGGACAGAGGCGCGTTCCGGAGCAGAATCCGCAATTCGTTATGCGCTGCACCTTGATTGTTGAGCACGTGCTGGGCGGTTAATACGAAGAGTTCTCCCGCATACTCCAGCACGAATGCAGTTCCGACTCCATGGTGGGAAAAGTGCTCGTCATGGTGCTCACTGCTGAGGATCACTGGATGAACCTGGCCAAGCATCATGTCAACAAACTCTGTTGACGACATGAATTCTTCAGACTCCTGCATACTTCCTCCCCATCTTTATGTCCTTGCCATATCGTGTCCGTCCGGACTGTGGACTGTGAAAAGTCCCAATGCCGGTGCCGCTACTCATAGAGAAGCCCCACAGAGGGCGCGAGCATTATGGAGCCTTAAGGGTGGACTTTACCTAGCATATGCCATGTAATGGCCATTATATGGAGTCGCCGTTATCGAGAAGGAGTTTGTTTTGGTTGATGCTGCCGTAATTGAGCGCGTCCTCTGCGTGGTTGATAGATGTCTGAAGGGCCAGTTTCCTGACGATTACTACAAGCGGTGTCTGTACGCATCCTTTGGTGTGCACGGTCTCCTTCAAGCAATGGGGCGCAGCCCTGCAGTCGTGGGGGGGGATTTCCTGGCCTTTGTCGTCTCGCGGGATCAACGTCAGGCCACCATGCAAGGATATGCATCTGATTCGGGCGGGCACTCTCATTATTGGATAGAGCTTGACGGTGCAATCATTGATCTGGGCACATATTACCTGCCCATAGGCTCAAGCTTTCCGGCAAGTGAGATGCCGGCGCTGTTTTGGGATACGGGTTATCGCATGCCCAAAGGGCTCAGATATGCTCATGAAGCTCGTTATTCCTCGCCGGAAGTAGCCCATCTCGAACCACACATCATCGAAAAAATGGTGCCGTTCCTGGCAGCCTGTCACGCCCGCATGGCGCAGCCTCTGGTTAAGCCGAAAATCGGCAAGTGGCTGGCGACATCGCCTTCCTCGATTAAAAAGGCGGCGATCAAAGGCGACGTGTGGGCACGCGCCGTGATGCGATATGAGTCAATGCCGGCTGAGCCTCTACCTATTTGATGGGTTACTTCTCACGATACATTCCATATACGCTGCTCTCCTGTTTACCTAGCAATAGGATGACGATGTGATAGGCAACATTTTCAACGTCTTTTCTCGAAGGAAGGAAAACCAGACGGTGGTTAGAAAACCACTGACAGCCGGATTCAGGCATCGCACGCTCATGTTGCTACGCGATGCAAATGGCGGAAGTCTGTATGAAATTCTCGAGTTTCTTCATGGAAAGCTGGCCTATTTGGTTGGTCGAGTTCCGCTGACTCAGTCCAAGGCTGACTCTATTATGGAGGATGCCATGGAGTTCCTCCGTACGTGTAGTGACGCCCACTTTCTCGATGCTGTGGAATACGTTGTCCATTCAGAAGCACACCGTTGCTTGGGCGGACAGCAAGAGAAGGTAGTGGATAGGCTGAACGAGTTTTTGAGTGTCGACGACCTACCTTATTTCATCACCAAGCAGATTTGGGAGCCTTGGCAAAGTGACGACTTTCGCGGCCAATCCATCCGGTTGCTCGAAGAGTCTAAGGTAATTCCGAAAGACAGCCAAGTGATCCATGAAACGGCGATCGAGCCGGCTCTTCAGTTACTTCGGCAGCCCGCCTTCCGCCATGCCAATGCCGAATTCATAGCTGCACTGGAGGACTACAGACACCAGAAATTTGGAGACTGTATCACCAAGTGTAATTCGAGCTACGAAAGCGTGATGAAGGTTATCTGCGGCCAGAAGGGCTTCGGGTATACCCAGGGAGACACCACCTCGAAGCTCTTGAGAACGATCATGGGGCAGACTCAAATGGACAGTTTCTGGGAGTCGCCACTCTTAATTGTGGGCACACTTCGCAACAAACTTGGCTCCGCCCACGGAGCAGGAGAGAAAGCGAAGGTGGTTCCCGAGCATGTAGCAAAGTACGCGCTCAACGTGACAGCTTCGGCCATGGTGTTCTTGCATGATCAGGCTTATAAGTAAGCCCTGAATTTTTCCAACACTCGAACCCGAAATATCACTTGCACAAGGGATTGTTATGCAAAGCTATAAAGATACGGTTGAAGATTATATACAGAGGCACATTTTCTCGAAAACTGGTGAGGCATTTCTCGATCCTTCGATTGAAGAAGATGTAATCTATTCTGAGTTAGATTTTGTCGGTCGATTGTTGTGCCAGAAGTATATTGAGGGTGATTCGAGTTTCTATCTCTTAGATAGCGTGCAAGTCCAAGCCGCTGCTGTTCATGGCCACCAGGCAGTTTTAGTTTGTAAGGGGATGCTAGATCTGATATTTCGTGCCTCCGCAATGATGGTAGGAGCAGAGCGGCGCCAAAAATTTCCAGAGGATGAATTCTACGAGCCTTGGAGAAACAATCTTAGCTTTTGGTTTAAGAATGCGGAATTCGATTGGTCGGATGAAAGGTATTGGTGGATTCATCAGGATGATTATAGAAAAGCTTTTGAAATGCTTGCCGAAGGCTTATTTGTATTCCTTGTGTTGCATGAAATAGGGCATCTTCACAATTTGCATGGGGACAGACGAGCTGGGAACTCAAAATCTTCACCCTCTTTAGACGCTGATGAAATCTTCGTTCATGAGGCCTTAGGAAGCGCTGAGGCGGAAAGTGAGGCCGACAGGCTAGCCACACACACTCGCGAAATAATTGCTGATACTTATGCGTTTCAGTTCATGCTTGTCGAGCTCAGAGAATGCTTACTTCCGGAGTCGGAATACGCTGGTCGAGATGAGGGTGGGTTGCGCGTCATAAATTTTGGCATGTGTATCTACATGGTTGCTTCCTTGTTCTGGGCGTTAAGTTTTCAGCGGCCAATGCGCAATGACACTCAAGATGATGATTACCCATCCCACCTTTTCAGACTGCAGAGCATTGAGGCCACATCTCTTGAGCATCAATTATGTGGTGGTAACAAGCAGACGCACCTTGGCATGCAAGTTGGTATAAAGAACTATACTGATAAGTTGATATGTGCTGCTGGTGATAAGGGATTTGTTTCTTGGCGAATGACGGCTGACCTTCCTGCGAATCACGAGCACTATCAGAAAATCTGTGAAATGACGGATGAATGGTCAAATATTAGATTTGGTGTGCGCAATGAAGACTGGCTTCGCTGGCCGTTCTGACGTCTGGTGCCGATAAGCCTCAAGACGTCTGAGCTCAAAAACAGTTAACGCGTAGCGCAAAGCTACGCGTTCTGACCCTTGGAGACTTATGCGCCAGCCTTAGACGATTCTCGCTTCTATCGAAGTTGGCAGACCATCCACTCTTGTGATCCGTCGAACGTAAGCGGACGCTGCACACGTCCGGTGAAGACAATCCTGTGGGTGCCTGAAAGCATCTGAACCTAATTTTTACTCTCCAGAGCTCAGCTAATCGCGGCCTTAGGCGCTGAGCAGGACATGCTCAGCGTTGCCCTATATCAGAGGCGGTTCAGTTGCGCAGTCTTGCCTTTCACATCTTGTAGCCGTGTCCCCACCCTGCAATCTGTCATTCAGGTGGGGGCAGGCGACTTGGCCGGACGCTTGCGCAGAGTCACGATTGGGCACAACGGAGTTTAGCAGTGATGAGAACAGATCTACGAGATCACGATTTTCTCGAGTTACATAGAAGACTGCTGCTCGATCAGAGTGGTGCCATTAAGTCTCCTAGCTCATACTACTTTTGGTCACTGTTGGTATCCGATGTGTAACGGCTGGAAGTTTCCAAACGACAAGTATGCGATCGGCAACCGTGAATGCTGTCATAGGAGGCCGTGTATGGTGAAACCTGCTGTGACATAAGGGCTAGAGAACATTCCAACCTCTGGAGCGCCTGATATCCGCTCGAGCGCCTCAGCATGAAGCGATGCAGGGAGGTTATTTATTAGGATGCTGGTCACAGATGTAAGCGTGCTCATACGAACCTTCGCAACCGCTCTCGTCACCGCAATGGAGGGCTCAAGCCCGAGCTTGAGCCCTTCGCCTGCCAGGTATGTAAGTGTGAAACATGCAGTGTCAGATATCTTCCAAATTCCAGCAAGCGCGATGGCTTTTCGATTGAGCAAAAAGAGGTTTGGTAATGCAACAGAGTCACTTGTACGAAACCTCTTTTGGGAATTGCGCGAAGACCTTGAGCCAGAGAAGCATGTGTTTATTAATGCTAAGCGCAGTTGAAGATTTGGTGCGGCCACCTGCATAGCCGCAACGCTAATAGGGTGCGGGTGTTCACGGCTCCCCAGATGAGCAAAATAAGCGTCTTGGAAAAACTTCAACGAATGACCATGTGTGGAGACGATCAACGCATCGTATTTTCCCATGAGATCTTCTAGATCAGCATGCCCATCTGCTTGCATCAACACAGCCGGAGCCAGACCCGCAGCCTGGGTAAAAGCCGTGGATTCATAGGGGGCGAGCAGAAGGTCTTCCTTGCGGTCAACTATAGCGGCGGTGGTTAAAAGAGGGCCCTCTACTTCAATCGGTTCGATTAGGGCGGGAACCATTCTGACCTCAAACTTCCCCTCCGCCATCCGCGCACAGAGCTCGGAATTACGCAGTGCAAACTCTATCAGCGGGACGTCATTAAAACAGTCCTCAATGAATCGGACGGACTTACAGCCTGCCTCGGCAATATCAGAGAACACGTTGTCCAGCGATGGCGCTAGCGAAGTGATCAGCTTGCTAATCGCCCCCATAAAATCGCTCCTGCTCATGAACTGCTGAGCAAAATCGAGCTGAGCTGCATGCCACTCCGTCATTGGGGCTAATGGAATGGAGATCCGTTTGTACTGACCGCCGATGAAGTACCAAAGCAACGCCGATTCCCCCGCATAAGTCATTACCATCAGGCAGTGACCAGCATTTAGGCGAGAAAGGCAAAGCGCGGCCTGATATTGAGCATTAGCGCAGTCGAGGGGGCGATCGGCACTCTGGGAGTAAATGATCGCAGCGATATTTGAGAGTTCGTCCCATACGCGCGTGGTGTTGAAGACACTCCATGCATCATCCCCTTTTTCTCTTATTCCATAGAGATGAGGAGCGCCGATCTCTCGTATGGCCTGTAGCGCGCGGTCAAGCTGCAGGACGGTTTCGTCCAACGCTGGTCGAGACGTGCGGACATCGCTAGCCCAACTCAAAATCGTAAGCCAGTCTCCCATCGCATTGCCCCTAGTAGCGACGATAGGCAACAGCGCATCTGTAGTGCTTCCAGTAGGAGGCAATGCACGCAGCAGGCCTTCAATTCTGGTGATATAGCGCTCTCGAATACCGCGTCGGTGGTGCAGCCTTAATACATCGGAAAGAATTCGATCGAAATGATGCGAGGCGTCTTGAAGCCGTTTGATCAGAAGCGGTGCATCCTGTCGTTCTATCGCTAGCTTTGCACCGCTCAAAGAAATCTCTAAAAGTCCTTCTGGGTTCTGTGCATCGTCCACGAGCGCGGCTTCGGCCATGGCAAGCACATTTTCGGCCTCAACGAGCCGACCGCAGCGTCTCAGGCATACGGACAGGTTGCCTCTTACCGTGATCGTCATGTGATCCGTGCAATCAGCACTCGCGAGGGCCTGTTCGAAATAGCCGATCGCTTTATCCTCCTCATCAGAATTCATGTAAGCCACGCCTAGATTTCCAAGAAGCATGGCGGGAGATGTCTCACCAAGCGCCTGATAGGCACTTATTGCCATTTCACCCGTGGTCACACCAAAGCTGTAATCATTTTCTTCGCACGCGACGCTCATCAGGGTTGTATAGCAACGTGCCTTAAGCGCCAACGAGTCCAATGATTGGGAGATTTCTTCGGCATCAACCACACAGCGATATGCCGGTTGAAACGCACCATGACTTGAGTAGAGGCTGGCAGCCTCCAGATAGAGATGGGCCACTCTCTCCTGTTGACCATAGCGTTGAATCAGCCGCGCAACATGAGCGAGGATGCGTGGACGCTGGTCAACGCTAACCCCATATGAGTCCTTACTGCTCAAGATGTCCTCGGCCAGCTCCAGCACGGTTGTCTCACTGGCGCCATGGTCTATACAGGCAATACGTTCGACTAAAGGCATTGCTTGATTGAGATTCTGATCGCAGAGCAATGCGCGTATCTGCAGCTCAAGGTACAAAATTGTCTCGTCGTCTTTCCCTGCTTCGGAATAGACCTCGACGGCAACTTCCGCAAGGCATGCAACTTGGACAGGTTGATCCTGCGCACTGCGCACTGCGCATCAGCGCGTTGTAGACCCGGATGATGTAGATGCCGTTGTTGTCGAAATAGTCTTCTTCCAGGAGTTGCTTGAACGCAGCGGGCTCGATTGTTATGAGCTGATCCAGATCCATGGGGTGGCTTTCCTGTGATAGTAATCCGTGACGACTAAGGGGCACGCTCTGGCTGAGGTGTTGGCGCTGATTGAAAACTGACCCTGCCGATTGAAAATTGACCCAGGGCCGTTTGCTGATTTTTGCATCAGCAACTGTGGATAAGCTTAGCAGCAGTGTCCTGCTGACATAGGCACTAAGCCCCACCGCATACAGGCATGCGGCAGGGAATTCCCGGTGTTGATCAAAACGGTTCATCGTCCTCTGTACCGTCATCGTTCTTGCGCTTTCGCTCACGTGATTTGATCTTTGTCTGGTCGACCAAGCTGCTGTGTTGCAGGCGGTAGGACTCGTTGCCCGTTTCGACGATGTGGCAGTGGTGTGTCAGCCGATCCAGCAACGCAGTGGTCATCTTGGCGTCACCGAACACACTCGACCATTCCGAGAAGCTGAGGTTGGTGGTGATGATCACGCTGGTGTGCTCGTATAGCTTGGATAGCAGGTGAAATAACAGGGCACCACCGCTCTGACTGAAGGGCAAATACCCCAGCTCATCGAGTATCACCAGGTCTATGCGAAGCAGTCCTTGAGCGATTCGGCCTGCCTTGCCCTCGTATTTTTCGCGCTCCAGCAAATTGACCAGATCCACCGTGGAGTAGAAGCGCACGCGCTTGTTATGCGTCGTGATCCCGGACACGGCCAAGGCGGTGGCCAGGTGGGTTTTGCCTGTTCCAGGCCCACCGATGAACACGACATTCTGTGCAGTATCGGTGAACTCCAGGCTGGACAGATCCCTGACCAAGCGGGCGTCTGCGCTGGAAGCGCTGAAATCGAAGCCTGCCAAATCACGATGGATGGGGAGTTTGGCCATGTTCATCTGATGATTCACAGAGCGTACGGCGCGATCTGCATGTTCCTGCTGAAGCAGATGTTCGAGCAGCCATTTCGACGACGCCGTCGAGGCTTCGCCTTGGGAGACCAGTTCTTCCCAGGCGCTGGCCATGCCATGCAGCCGAAGTTCTTTGAGTTCCGCCATAAGATCACGCATTGCGAGTCTCCTCATCGGTGGTACGCAGCCGGTCGTAGCGCGCCGTATTGGCGACAGGCGCGACCTTGAGTTGAAGACTGGTTTCGGCAGATGGAGGGGCTGCTGTAGATGTCAGTCGAGCCAGGACATTCAGGATGTGGTCAGCGCTCAAGCTGCCTGATTCAAGTACCAACTCCACAGCCACCAACACGGCATCGAGCCCGGCGATGGGAACTGCCGCCAGTACCTGCGTCATGACTCGATCACCATTGGTGTGACGTCTCAGACCACGCTTGAGAAGCAGCAATGGCTTCGGCAGATCGGCAAACGGAGCGCCATTGCGTAGCGCACCAGGTTTGCGTTCGATGAGTGGGATGTAATGCTGCCAGTCAAAACTGACCTGGTCTCGATCAAAGAGGCGCTCGTGACTGGCAATCATCGTTTCATCGGCGATGACCACTACCCGAGAGGGATACAGGCGGCTGCTGACCCACTGACCGACCCGTTCACACGGCACCGAGTAGCGATTTCGCGTCACGCTGACCAGACAGGTGCTGGAGACCCGCACAGTGCGTTCGACATAACCGTCAAAGGCCGTGGGCATTGGCATCATTTCCACCCGTTCCAGTTCCAGGACGTCCGCCACCGTCAGCCCGTTGTACTGTGGGTGCAGCAACTCGTTCCAGAGCGCACGACAGCGTTGGCCGAGCCAGACATTCAGTTCTTCAAAGGTGTGGAACATACAATCTTGAGCATCGAGCCAGATGCGTCTCCGGCTGTCCTGGACGTTCTTTTCGACGATGCCTTTTTCCCAGCCGGAGGCCACGTTGCAGAAGTCTGAGTCGAACAGGTAGTGTGCGCACATAACGGCAAACCGGGCATTGACCGTGCGGCCCTTACCCTTGTTGACCTTGTCGACAGCGGTCTTCATGTTGTCGTAGATGCCGCGACGCGGCACCCCACCTAACGCGCCAAACGAGCGGGTATGGGCATCGAACAACATCTCGTGGCCTTGGCTGGGATACGCAACCAACCAAAATGCGCGACTGGCGCACAGCTTCATGTGGGAGACCTGGATGCGTCGAAACAGGCCGCCGATCAGCAGACCTTCTTCGCTCCAGTCGAACTGAAAGGCCTCGCCGAGTGCGAACGTCAACGGTACAAAGGCCCGTAAGGATTTGCCTTGCTCACCGCGCCACGAACGTATGAAGGCGGTGAGCTGGCTGTAGCCGCCGTCGTAACCCTCTGCCTTGATCTGCTCGAAGAGCGCTTTGGCGCTCCTGCGGTTGTGCTTTGCCCGAAATGAATCGGCTTTGAGCGCTTGCTCCAGCGTCTGGTGAAACGGACTGAGTTTGTTGGAGGCTGCGCACCGCAGGTACGCCGGTTGAGTGGCTTCGGGTGCTCTGACCCATTTTCGGATGGTGTTTCTCGACAGCCCGGTACGCTTGGCTATCTGATGCAGCGACAGCTTGTCGCGAAAATACATGCGCCGAATTTTGCCCATCATTTCCATGCTGATCACCCTGTGTTCTCCTGCTCAAAAATTGAGCAGAAGCAGTTGAACACCTGGGTCAGTTTTCAGTCGGCAGAGCCTTTACTGGGTCAGTTTTCGGTCAGCGGCAACATGCAGTCAGTACCCATGGTCAGTGCACTCGCCATAAACAGTGGCTCACTCCTGCTGGCGGCCTGCAGAAACGGGTTGGGCATCATGCAAGTGTCCGTACCGGCAAGCCAGCGCCTGATCGATAGCGGGGAGCTGGTTGAGGTACTGCCAGAGTTCAGGCCGCCCCCGATACAGGCTTCGTTGCTTCTCCCTCATCGCAGGCACGTTGCTCCGCGCGTGGAAGCAGTGCTGAACTGGCTCACTCAGGTGACCCGGCCCTATATGCAGGAGCGAGCGTCTTAAATACTGGAAGCGTAAGCCCTTGCGCGACTAGAGCCTGACGCGAGGGCTCCCGCCGTTAGAGGTTTGCCGTTGTTGCGAGTGTCATGTGTGCGGTGACATCTTCGCAACGAGGTACCTGGCCCAGATGAAACCATCCTCAATCGTTTGCGTACTGATATGGCGCAGGGACTGGCCGGACGCAGGGCGTTCATCCGACTGGCCGTGATATTCAAATATGCTTGGTACCCCGCTCAAACCATCTATTCCTGGGTAAATCAAAAGGCTGATCTCATCGATCAGACCGGCCTTCAAAAAGGTCCCATTGATCACTCCGCCACCTTCGAGTAGCAGGGTCTTCAATCCAAACTGGGCGCCTAGCATCGCTAACGCTTGCTTAAGGTTTTCACAATGAGGGCCTGCGAAGAGATAGGAAATGCCCTGGTTTCGCAACGCCTGCAAATAGGCATCCGATACCGAGTCGCCGAGAATGGAGATAATCCGATGTCCGCCATCAATGGTATTCGTCTGGTAGTGCAGCTTCCCGGAGGGGTCAATCACGATTGCAACCGGGTCCCCTGGTTCATGCGCTATGGAGTGGTCCCGCATGCCACCGCTGTGTTCCGCAACAAGCGGTGGTTTTGAAGAAATCCCATCGAATGCTTCCATGGTCGTTCGGCCTATGATGAAACCGTCGCCGCCCAAGCGGTCGGCAATTCTCTCGTAATGATTGCTAATCGTTTGCTCACTGTCCTCGTTGGGTAGAGATGTCCAACGAGAAGACACGAGGCGCCCGTCCACCGAGCTGATCATGTGGCATATGATTCGAGGGGGCATGAACTATCAATTCCATAAAGCTTGGATAAGTGGCTGATGGCCATTCTGTTATTTTTTGCGTAATACATAAACTCGCCACATGGCGTAGAGCGGTATGAAGTCCAGGGATTTCTGAACACGGAAACCGGCCTGTTCAAACTCTGCCTCGACAGTAGTAGCCGGTAACACGAACCGATTTTGGTAACCGTCCTGTTCTCCTTTGTTGCGACGACGCACTTCGGTACGCTTGCGTTTCCAAGCCTTGAAGTTGCCGTCCACCCATAGTGAGATAATTACGCTGTCGCGAGTAACGCGTTGAAACTCACGCAGTATCGCCAGTCTGTGCTCAGGGGCGCCGATGTGGTGCATCAAGCGCATGCAGAATATGTTGTCGACCGCGTTGTCCGGTAAATCGATAGCAAAGGCAGAGGTCTGCAACGGGCGAACCCGTTTCACCACCTCCGCCGGTTGGGCGATGGTTGCGACCTTCAACATCGACTCAGAATTGTCTGCGCCGATGATCACGCGACCAGGCTTTTGCGCCAGTAACGGCCAGAAACGCCCGGCCCCACACGGCAAGTCTAGCACCAAGCCAGGCTCGCCAGCGGCGACCAACGCACTACGCGCCAATTGCTCGTCGCGTTTGTGGGATAAACGGCGGGCCAGATTGTCCTGATGCTTGAGTAAATAACTCTGCGCGTGCTTATCGTCGTACTTTTCGGAAAATTCAAGCTTGATCGGATCGGGCATCAATGGGGCTCCATTTGTTGCGGCAGAAAATTCCAGAGGGTATGAGTTGGGATCCTCATTCTGGTCTGGTGCGGTCATGGCAGTGGCCGGGGTATGCGCGCCTATGGGAGCTTCAGGTCATTCAAAAGAAGCCTTATGGCTTCTATCAGGACGGGCGTGGAACCTATTGACGATAAGGCAGGGGACCGCGCAACCGTGGCATGATTTTACGACAGGGATGACGAAGAGCTAGCTGCGTGACTGCATATAACCATGAGCTGAATTGATGGCTGGGCGTCAATATCATCATTGCGTCGCCGGTGAGGTTGAAAGGTCTCATTTCTGGTCTCAATCGCTGCGACGTATGCCAGTTTTACTCAGCTGATAACTTACGAGTATTCATTCTTGACGACCTCAGCTTTGAACGAAAGACGGCTCGGGACGCCGACAGACGAAGTAAGCAAAGAGATTTGACGGATGAAGAGAACAGTTTGGCGGTTGGGGGCGGCACGCTGCTTTTCACCTTCGGGGTTTCCGCAGATGGAGCAGGCCCGACTTGCCGGGCGCCAGATCAAAAACTTGTAATAACTGGTGGGGGAGCGTTTGTTGCACCTGGGCCACGAACACTGGTGCGGGTTCAACTGGCTAGTGGTGAACTGGTCCATCTGGCTCAACCCGCATGTGTACTCTATCCACTGCGCCTTGAGCCCCGTCACCTGACAAGATGGCTGTGTTCAATGCGAATTTCAGCGTCAATGTTGCATGCGGTATGACAGCAAGTTGTTCACTTCTTCACGACTAGGCGCGTAAGCCCCTGCATGTGAGCAAGACACCGACGCACAAGCCGCGGAGAACTCCAATCGTGCACGCGGCTCTTGGATGCCTAGAAGCGTCGAGGCGAGCCAGCCGGCCATACTCGAATCTCCGGCACCCACTGTATCCGCGACCTCAACGGCGATCGCGGGCTGTTCAAACTTTAGGTCGGTGTCATACAACACCATGCCTTTCGCTCCACGGGTGAAAAGAATCTGGGCACGAGTATTCATTGTCCGCAATTCTCGAAGGGCCTGTTCTTCGTTCAATCCAGGGTATATCTGACGAAGATCCTCATCCGAGAGCTTGATGATGTCTGCAAGCTCCACCATGGCCGGGAAAGTCAGCTCGCGGTAGCGGGTGTCCATCAGGTTGCGCCAGTTCGGGTCATAGCTAATCAGCTTGTCTTCTTCCTTCACCCTCCTGGCCACCTCAACAAGCCTGTCCCCCAATGGCTGACGGGCAAGGCTGATACAGCTGAAGTGACAGAGTCGAACCGCATCCAACCAACCTGCCGGGAGTTGGTCCACATCAAAAAGTAGATCGGCCTCGCCCGCAAAGAAATACCGGGGAGGGTGGCTGGAGGGCACGATCGCTACCAGAGGGTCAGCGTCAACTCTCTGGAGGAATCTCATGTCCAGACCGGCAGCCCTCGATTGCTCTGCGAGCTCATCGCCCAATGAGTCGGTACTGATCGAGCCGGCGAATGCAGTGGGCACGCCGAGGCGGCTCATTGCGCGGGCCACGTTCCAGGGCGCGCCACCTGGATAGCCCTGCCACCGTCCGGGCGAGTGTTGAACCACGTCGGTCAGTGCTTCACCAAACACAACAACGCTCGGCAATTGCATATTCATTCTCTCTTGTATCGGGCTGGGGACACTATCGTGCGTCACATCAATAGGCGCGGTCTCACCGCACCTGCGTGATCGGTAGCGATGGGTGAAGACTGTCTCGGTTGAAGAGCTTCACGGCAGTAGTACGCCGGTAGTCGCTCGGGGTCTGATGCATTTCATGACGGAAGTGGCGATTGAAATTGGAGACGTTTTCGTAGCCTACCTCGAAGCAGATTTCGGCGACCGAGAGCTGTGTCTGGACGAGTAGTCGACATGCACGCTGGATGCGCAGCTTGCGCATCAGGTCCATGAATCCGTGGCCAGTGATTCGTTTGAAAAAGCGTGAAAAACCGGCTTCGCTCATCCCAACTCGCTCGGCGATGACAGATAGCCGGACGTCAGACGTGAGCTCATTGATCAAGTAGTCGAATGCCTGATTAATTCGCTCCGAGCTGCGCTCGTTCAACGAAGGCGAGTAGCAGGCGCTGGCCAATACCCGAATTTCGCGCTTTGGCGCCCTTGCGAGGGTGCCTATCAATTGCAGGAACATGATCAGGCGCTGAAGCCCCGTCGCCTCGCCGATTCTCTCAAGCAGCAAAGCGGCCTCGACGGCCGTCCCCCCAGTAAACTCGATCCCACGTTGTGCCAGCTCAAATAGCGTTTTCAGCTCTGATAGCTCAGGTAATGAACCTTGGAGGTCGAGCAGGGCAGCACCGTCAAACTGCAGAACCACGTCGCGGCCTACGAGCTGTTCCCCCGGCGCGATATCTCCCATCCAATCATGGGGAAGACCTGGGCCAATCAGTGCGACATGTCCTGCGGTGAAGGGCCCGATGTAATCCCCAGCCAAAAGCTTGCCACTTCCTTGTCGAATCAGGTGGATTTCATATTCCGGATGGTGGTTCCAGCGGGCGAGGGCGTATGGATAGTCGTGCTCGTACCATCGAAAGCTCTGATCGGGTTCAGGAAGGATGACTTCAAGGTCGGCTGGTCGGTGCTCGAACAAAGCAGCGCGGTTATCAGGCATCTCGTGCCCCTTTTTATAGTTATGCGGTGGATCGAATGCGCCAACCATACGCCGAATTCGTCCGGGGCTGCTAGCCCAACTATTGCAGCTTGTTGATACTTTTTTAACCCTCGTGGCTGCCGGTTGTCGCGATCAAAAAAGTATCGATTCGGCGTCCGCGATTCGTTTGAGGGCGGGGCGGGTAGGTGGTCTAATCAATTCGCCCACCACTGCAATGCGGTCTTGTTTTGCTCACAAGTGGTGAACAACAACAATAATAGCTCCGGTCATCTGGCTTGGAGTGGAGAGCCCCATGAAGATTACGAATGCGCTAATTCTTTCTACTGGTCTGTCATTCGCCCTTGCCAGCCATGCCGCTGAGACGCTGACCATCGCGACGGTCAACAACGGTGACATGATCCGAATGCAACGGCTATCCAAGGTCTTCGAGCAGCAGCATCCCGACATCAAACTGAACTGGGTCGTGCTCGAAGAGAACGTTCTGCGTCAGCGCCTGACCACTGACATTGCCACTCAAGGTGGTCAGTTCGACGTGTTGACGATTGGCACCTACGAGACCCCGATGTGGGGTGCTAAGAGCTGGCTAGAGCCGATGAAGGACCTCCCGGCCGGCTACGACGTCGACGATATCTTTCCTGCCGTGCGTCAGGGCCTTTCCGTTAACGATACGCTCTACGCACTGCCGTTCTACGGCGAAAGCACCATCACGTACTACCGCACCGACCTGTTCAAGGCTGCAGGGCTGACGATGCCGGGGCAGCCGACCTGGTCGCAACTGGGCGAGTTCGCTGCCAAGCTCAATGATCCTTCGAAGGATCAATATGGCATGTGCTTGCGTGGCAAAGCTGGCTGGGGCGAAAACATGGCCTTGCTTACCACGATGGCCAACGCCTTCGGGGCGCGCTGGTTCGATGAGAAATGGCAGCCTGAACTCAATGGTCCTGAGTGGAAGGCAGCAGCGACGTTTTATGTTGATACCCTGAAGAAATACGGCCCTCCGGGAGTATCCAGTAACGGGTTCAACGAAACACTGGCCCTTTTCAACAGTGGAAAATGCGCGATTTGGGTTGATGCAAGCGTGGCTGGATCTTTCACCACCGATAAGGAGCAGAGCCGGGTGGTGGACAGCGTAGGTTTCGCTCCTGCGCCTATTGAGGTTACCGACAAGGGGTCCTCATGGTTGTACGCCTGGTCATTGGCAATTCCTGCCACCTCCAAGCACAAAGAGGCCGCCAAATCGTTCGTCACCTGGGCCACCTCCAAAGAGTACATCCAGCTAGTTACCGATAAGGATGGCATCACGAACGTGCCACCCGGTACACGCATCTCGACCTACAGTGACGCTTACCTCAAGGCCGCGCCGTTTGCTCAGGTAACGTTGCAAATGATGAAGCACGCTGACCCGTCGCAGCCTTCAGCCAAACCTGTTCCGTACGTGGGCATTCAATACGTGGTGATCCCCGAGTTTCAGTCGATCGGTACATCGGTAGGCAAGCTTTTCTCCGCAGCATTGACAGGACAAATGTCGGTTGAGCAAGCGCTGGCTTCTGCCCAGTCCACAACCGAGCGCGAGATGAAGCGTGCGGGCTATCCCAAAAAATAAATAGCCCCTTACCTCCGCCGGCTTAGCGCCGGCGGTCACAGCCGCACAGGTAAATAATCATGAACACGTCCATTATTCGAGCCCAGCTTGCGGCCTCGGCGCCATCACGCGCACGCCGTTTGATCAATCCAGGATGGTTTCTGGTGTCGCCATCGGTTGCACTTTTGTTGCTCTGGATGATCGTGCCGCTGGCCATGACCGTTTATTTTTCGGTGATCCGGTACAACCTGCTCAATCCAGGGGAAAACGAGTTCGTTGGCCTGGAGAACTTTGCCTATTTCGTGACAGATTCGGGTTTTCTTCCCGGAGCGCTTAACACGTTGATATTGGTGGGCAGCGTGCTGCTGATCAGCGTGATTTTTGGTGTCTTGATTGCAGCCTTGCTTGAGGCAAGCGAGTTCTTTGGACGCGGCATAGTCAGGGTGCTGCTCATTTCGCCGTTTTTTATCATGCCGACCGTGGGTTCGCTGATCTTCAAGAACCTGATCTTCCACCCTGTCTCCGGGATCCTCGCGGCGGTATGGAAGTTCTTCGGGGCACAGCCTGTCGATTGGCTAGCTCATTACCCACTCTTCTCGATCATCGTCATCGTTTCCTGGCAGTGGCTGCCTTTTGCGATCTTGTTGCTGATGACAGCCATGCAGTCGCTCGATCAAGAGCAGAAAGAGGCCGCTCGATTGGATGGGGCGGGTGCCCTGGCCATCTTCTGGCATTTGACCCTGCCACATTTGGCCAGGCCCATCGCGGTGGTGGTGATGATCGAGACGATTTTCCTGCTGTCGGTATTTGCAGAAATCTTCACCACGACAAATGGCGGACCTGGGTTCGCTTCGACCAACCTCGCCTATCTGATCTACAACCAGGCACTGGTGCAGTTCGATGTGGGCATGGCCTCGGCCGGTGGTCTGATTGCGGTGGTGATCGCCAACATCGCGGCGATTGTGCTGGTGCGCATGATTGGCAAGAACCTGACCGACAAAGCCTGAGGACAACGCCATGATGACGCTTAAACAATCCCGGTCTCTGCAAAGCGTACTGCTCGGCACCTTGGCCTGGGTCACCGCTTTGCTGTTGTTCTTTCCGATCTTTTGGATGGTGCTTACCAGTTTCAAGACCGAGATCGACGCCTTCGCTACGCCGCCACAGTTCATCTTCATGCCTACGCTGGAGAATTACTTGCACATCCAGGAGCGCAGTGACTACTTCCACTTCGCGTGGAACTCGGTGCTGATTTCCTTCTCCGCTACAGCGTTGTGCATGCTGATCGCGGTGCCGGCGGCCTACTCGATGGCGTTCTATGAGACCAAGCGCACTAAGCAGACGCTGCTTTGGATGCTATCGACCAAGATGCTTCCTCCAGTTGGGGTGCTCATGCCTATCTACCTTCTGGCGAAGGGGGCGGGGTTGCTGGACACCCGGATCGCGCTGATCGTGATCTACACCCTGATCAACCTGCCCATCGTGGTATGGATGATTTACACGTACTTCAAAGACATCCCCCGGGAGATTCTGGAGGCGGCCAGGCTGGACGGCGCGACCCTGGGGCAGGAGATGCTGCGCGTGCTGCTGCCCATCAGCAAGGGTGGGCTGGCGTCGACCATGCTGCTGTCGATGATCCTGTGCTGGAACGAGGCCTTCTGGTCGCTCAACCTGACGAGCTCCAGCGCCGCACCTCTGACCGCGCTGATCGCTTCCTACTCGAGCCCTGAGGGTCTGTTCTGGGCGAAGCTTTCCGCAGTTTCCACATTGGCCTGCGCACCTATCTTGATCTTCGGCTGGATCAGTCAGAAGCAATTGGTTCGTGGGCTGTCCTTTGGCGCCGTCAAATGACGACGTCGAGCATTCAATGATTTCGCGAAGGCTCCAATTTCATACAGGACTTTACGCATGGCCACTTTGAAAATAGAAAATCTCAAGAAAGGTTTCGAGGGACTGTCCATCATCAAGGGCATCAATCTCGAGGTTAAGGACAAGGAATTTGTGGTGTTCGTAGGGCCGTCGGGGTGTGGAAAGTCGACCCTGTTGCGCCTGATTGCAGGTTTGGAAGACGTCACGAGCGGCACGATCGAGCTCGACGGCCGAGACATCACTGAGGTGACTCCTGCCAAACGAGACCTGGCCATGGTATTCCAGACCTATGCTCTGTATCCGCACATGACGGTACGCAAGAATTTGTCATTTGCCTTGGATCTGGCAGGTGAGAAGAAGCCGGATGTGGAAAGGAAGGTCGCCGAGGCTGCAAGGATTCTCGAACTTGGTTCTCTGCTCGACCGCAAGCCTAAGCAGTTGTCAGGTGGTCAGCGCCAACGAGTCGCTATTGGGCGTGCGATTGTCCGAAACCCGAAGATTTTCCTTTTCGATGAGCCACTGTCGAACCTTGATGCTGCGCTGCGTGTACAGACGCGCTTGGAGCTGTCCCGACTGCATAAGGAGCTGCAGGCGACCATGATCTACGTGACCCATGACCAGGTCGAAGCCATGACGCTCGCCACCAAGGTCGTTGTGCTTAACGCTGGGCGGATCGAGCAGATTGGTTCGCCGCTCGAGCTCTACCATCACCCTGCCAACCTGTTCGTTGCCGGCTTCCTTGGGACACCAAAAATGGGATTCTTGCAGGCGACTGTGCATGCCGTGCATGCATCGGGGGTGGAGGTTAGATTCGCCTCTGGAACCACTTTGCTCATTCCACGCGACAGCAGTGCGTTGTCGGTTGGGCAATCCGTGACGATCGGGATACGGCCGGAGCATTTGACCCTGGGCGCTGAAGGCCAAGTGCCGGTCACGACGGATGTCACCGAGCGCCTGGGCAGCGATACCTTCTGCCACGTGAATGTCGATTCAGGAGAAAACCTGACGGTACGTGTCCAGGGGGATTGCGAAGTGCCGTACGCCGCCCGGCGTTATCTCACCCTCGATGTCGCTCATTGCCATCTATTTGATGAGAGCGGTCTTTCGGTAAGCCCTGCGGCATCACGCGCGGCCTGACTTCCATCACGCGCGCTCTTTCGATGAAGCGCGCCACGAACCACAAAGGTAGATTCAATGAAACGTCTCGAAGGTAAAAGCGCTTTGATCACTGGTTCCGCGCGCGGTATTGGACGCTCGTTTGCCCAGGCCTATATCGGTGAAGGCGCTACGGTCGCTATCGCCGACATCAATTTGGAAAGAGCTCAAGCGACGGCCTCCGAGCTTGGGCCGCAAGCTTACGCGGTGGAGATGGACGTTACCCGCCAGGCGTCCATTGATGCAGCGATCGCGGAGGTCGTTGCCCACGCAGGAAAGCTGGACATCCTTGTGAACAATGCGGCGTTGTTCGATCTTGCACCGATCACCGAGATCACTCGGGAAAGCTACGACAAGCTTTTTGCAATCAATGTCAGCGGGACGCTGTTCACGCTTCAGGCAGCGGCGAAGCAGATGATCAGTCAGGGGCATGGCGGTAAGATCATCAACATGGCCAGCCAGGCGGGTCGCCGCGGTGAGGCGTTGGTAGGCGTCTACTGCGCCACCAAGGCGGCCGTCATCAGCCTTACACAGTCTGCTGGCCTTAACCTCATCAAGCACAAAATCAATGTCAATGCGATTGCCCCGGGGGTTGTCGATGGCGAACACTGGGACGGTGTCGACGCGCTCTTTGCCAAACACGAGAACCGACCCCTGGGTGAGAAGAAGCGGCTCGTCGGCCTTGAGGTTCCGTATGGAAGAATGGGGACGGCAGAGGATCTGGTAGGAATGGCAATTTTCCTGGCGGGCTCGGAGAGCGATTACATCGTTGCACAAACGTACAACGTTGATGGCGGGAACTGGATGAGCTGAGTGCAGGAGGGGGGGCGGGTGACAGGAGAGCGGCACATTTTCCGATCACCCGGCGGTTAGATTCAGCTTCCTCGCGATCACGCTGCCCGACTCATGAGAGCCTGACAGTTTGATCCACCGGCCGATTGTTGAGGTGGGAGCTAGCAGCAAGGTTTCTTGCTTATCTACGCGGCCACCAGAACTCTGCACTACAGGCCGAGGAGGCGGCGCAGTTCCGGTGCGGTCAGATGGGCGCGGAAACCCGGCCTGCCCGGCTGGAACGAGGCGGAGGCAGCCAGGTTGCCCACGACGACTGGGTCGCAACCAGCATCGCGTACCAGGTCGGCGGCGACCCGCAAGGCCTCGGCGTCATCTCCGGCGATGGGCATGCCAATGCGCCCGCCCGCTCGTGAGGCAGACGTTGCCACCACGGTGGCATCGACGGCACTGAATGCGCGCACCAGTCGCGCGCCGATCATGTACTTCGCGACGGTTTCAGCAACGCCCAGGTTGTGCGCTTCGCGGTATACATCGCTGCTGCTTGTGCCCCAAGGATTGGTGGAGTCCAGAACGATCTTGCCGCGGTAGGCACTGTGCAGGTCTCGCCCGACCTGGGGCAGCGCTTCAAACGGAATAGCCAACAGAAGCACGGTGCCGAATTCCGCTGCCGCCATCGGCAGGCCGACCGAAGCGCGTGGCCCTAACGCCTCAACCATGTCTTGCAATTGCTCTGGATGGCGGGAAGAGAACATGACCTCATGTCCAGCCTCGACCCACAGCCGACCTACCGTGCCGCCCAGCGATCCGCTACCGATCACGCCGATGCGTGTTGGCGCGACCGCAAAGGCGCGACTCGCGGGGATGAGCCACGGCAAAGCGGCCAATACGGCAAGGGATTTCACTATGGAGCGGCGGGTAGACTTCATGTCCTGTCCTCAATCAATGATGGTGAGACCGTAGCATCGCGCTGTTCCTGCTTCAGGTGGGTTCGTCCCAACCAGACACTCAAGCCCAGCCAGATAGCTGAGAGGGGGACCGAGATCATGGGAATCTGCGCCAGGGTCAGGCCAAGGCCCATCAGGCTTGCGTATCCCCAACTGGCGATTTGGTCACCGCCACGATAAACGACCGTGTCGATGAAGTTCTTGGCTTTGTAGCGATCTTCACGTGTGCTGGAGGTAAACAGGATTTCCCTGGCGGGTCTGGCCAGTGCGAAGTTCGCTACCCGGCGGGCGACCTGCGCGGCCACGATGACTGCGACGCTAGGGCTGGCGGCCAAGGCAGCGAAGCCGAACAGGCTGACCAGCGGCAGGACACACAGCGTTGCCACGATGCCCGCGGTGGCGATCATCCTGCCGGTGATGAACAGCTGGAATACCAGTGTGATCGCATTGACGATCAGGTCGATATTGGCAAAGAACGCCGTGCGGGCCGCACGATCAGGGAACGAGGACTCGGCGATGCTGGCCTGCTGAAAATACAAGAAAGTCGACGTGACCGAGTACAGCAGAATGAATAGTGCCAACCCGACCAAGTAGGGCGAACGCAACGTGTGGACCATGCCGGTAAAGATGCCGCCACCCAAGGGCTGGTCCGGGTTTTCCTTGAGCGTGGTGTGACTGAACATCGGAGCAAGGCGAGATAAACGGCGTGATGCAAGTACCGCCACTTCCAGAAACAGGATGGCAATCACCATCAGCCAGGAGCGGTCCAACTGTTGGATCAGGCTGGAAGTGATAGCCGAGCCCAAGAGGCCGCCAATCGTTGCTCCTGCCGCGAGTAGCCCGAACAGCCGTTTGCCCTGCTCGCTGTCGAAGATATCCACCATGAAGGACCAGAACACCGAGACGACGAACAGGTTAAACACCGAGACCCAGATGAAAAAGGCACGTCCCAGCCACACCTGCCACTGTGGATCGGCGAGATGCAGCAGCAGTGCAAACAACATCAGGTTGGCAGCGAAGAAGCGATAGGCCACGACGATGAACTGCTTGCGTGGCAGTTTGCGCACGGCCAGCGCGAACAGCGGGCTGGCTACCAGCATCGCCAACAACGTACCAGTGAATAGCCAGGGCAAGTTCTGGACCCCGCCGGCCACACCGAGTTCGTCGCGGATCGGTCGCAACAGGTAATACGCCAGAAATAGCGCGATGACGTAGAGCATCGACCACAGGACTGCGGGTGCTTCTTCGGGGCGCACCTTGGCCTGGCGCTGCAACAGCGATAAGGGAGATTGCACGACTTACTCCTCCCTGGCTCCAGCCGCGAGCTGAGGCGGAGTCTTCGCTGCGTCGTCTTCCCACCATGCCGTGAACGACTGCGCACGGCCGTCAAGGTAGACCGTGCGGCCGATTTCGGGCGTCCACAGCGCGAAGGTTTGCCCCTGACTGGCGACTTGCATGCGCTTGAACGGATCATCCCAATCGTGAGGGGCGATGGAGAAGCGGCCCACATGCGTCTGCATCAGCACTCGGGCGCGCAGGTCCTTGGCTGCCTGCGCGGCCTGTTCCGGATTCATGTGGACGTTCGCCCAGCGCGGATCGTACTGACCGGCATCAATGGCGACATAGTCGAACGGACCCAGCCGCTGGCCGATCTCGGCAAAGTGCGGGCCATAACCCGAGTCGCCACTGAAAAACAACCGCTGCTCAGGAGACACAAGTGCAAAGCCGACCCACAGCGACTGATCGCGGGTAAAGGTGCGTCCAGAGTAGTGTCGAGCTGTGGTGACGTGGACTCTGACGTTCGGTGTCAGCGCGATGACTTCGTTCCAGTCGGCTTCACGTACGACTCCCATGTCGTAGCCCCAGCGCTCGAAATGAGCGCCTACACCCAACCCCACGATAACCTTTCTGACTTTGGGCTGAAGCGCCTGAACGGTTGGATAGTCCAAGTGATCGTAATGATCGTGGCTGATCAACAAAGCGTCGATCTCGGGTATGTCATCGGCCGTGTAGAGGCTGGTGCCCTCGAATGCCTTGTTCACTCCGGGGATCGGCGCGGCGTAAGTGCTGAACACCGGATCGATCAGGATGCGTTGTCCGCCCAGTTGCACGAAGTAGGAGGAATGGCCCAGCCAAACGACTATATCCTGTGTAGGGTCGAGTGCTTTGAGGTCGGTCTTGACGGCGGGAATCGGGCTTGGCGGTCGAGGCTGCCCCTCTTGCCCGAAAAGGGTCTGCATCCACATCGATATCTCGGATTGGTCCGTGGTCTTTATGGGCGTGTCGATCTGGTTGCGGAACACTCCGTCGGCATGATTGGGCGAATGTTCGATGCGCGTCAGCCGCTCGCCGCTGGGCAGGTCGCCGAAGACCGGCTGCTGTAAATAGGCGAAGGCGCCAACGATGCCTAGCAGAGCGATACCGACAACGGCCATGAGAAGACGACCCCAGAATAATTTCATGCAGTAGTTACCGTGGAGGTGGTCACGACAGGTTCGTGCCGCTGGCGCGCGTGAGTT
The DNA here is from genome assembly GCF_900187615.1 of Pseudomonas sp. Irchel s3f7. GTDB lineage: Bacteria > Pseudomonadota > Gammaproteobacteria > Pseudomonadales > Pseudomonadaceae > Aquipseudomonas. Next base: position 61,000 of record NZ_FYDO01000012.1, read on the forward strand.
CAGCCAGCAGCAAGTCTTGGAATCGGGAGTCTTGGACCGCGGAATGCGGCTGTTCGCGTCGCTGATGGTGCCAATAGCCGCCGCTGGTGAGTGCCTCAGGGTCATTGCTGGTGGCAAGCCATTCCTGGGTCAGGTGTCCCAGGCGCAGGTCGTCAGGTGCGTTGGGACCTCCCATCTTCGTTGGGACCCAGCCCGGATCGACCGCATTACTGAGGACGTCGGGGTACAACCGCGCAACGGCTGCTGCGAGTGCGGTTACAAAGAGTTTGCTGTCCGAATAGCTGCCTGTGGGGGTGCTGCCCGACCAGTCCAATCCCGTCAGGCTGGCTTGTCCCCCCCTATGCATGCTGCTGCTCAGGTAGATCAGACGCTTGGGGCGCTGAATCAGGGCCGTGAGCATATAGGGGGCGACGACGTTGACGACCAGCAGTTGCGCCCCGCTGAGGATGCCAGCGTTGTGAACAATGGCATCCATCGCGCCGATGGCATTGACCTGACGGGCAAGGTCGCGAACCTGTTCAAGATCGCCCAAGTCGCCGACTGTCGCGATGGCGCCCTGGTCCACCAGTTCTTGCACGGCAGACAACCGGGCAGGGGAGCGCACATGCACGACAACCTCGTGGCCTTGGGCAAGCAGGGTCTTGGCGGTGGCATGGCCCAGTCCATCGGCCGAGCCGGTAATGAATACGCGGGCTTTGCCGCTTGCATTGTTGTCCCGTTGTGCGTTGGACGCGGGAGCCTCCCTTCGGGAATTGGTTGGGGCCTCTGCCCAGGATGCCGTTGCTTCCAGAAGTGAGCCTGAGATCAACGCCGAACCCAGTCCGGCGCCTCTGATGAGAAAGTCTCTACGATCCATGCACGTCCCCTCGGGTCGCTTCGCGCCTCTCGTCCCAAGCGCCATGGCGATCGCTCGCGCTGAATATAACGAAGGGTTGGTTAAAAAGAGGTTGTTAATGTAACCGGCCCCCTTCGGCGCCACTAGCTAATCAGTCCTTAAAGGGGCTATAAGGCCTGCTAATTAATGATTTATGAGAGACTTGGGCGATGGTCAGACGTAACCTCAATGATCTCTTATCGTTCGTAACGATTGCCCGTGAAGGCAGCTTCACGCGGGCAGCTTCCGTACTGGGCGTGACTCAATCTGCCCTCAGCCAGGCAATGAGCGGGTTAGAGGCCAGGCTGGAGATTCGCTTGCTTACACGAACCACCCGTAGCGTATCGCCTACGGCAGCGGGCGAGCGTTTACTAAAAGCCATTGGTCATCGCTTTGACGAAATCGAGGCAGAACTCGACGAACTGACCGAGATGCGCGATAAACCCGCCGGCACCGTGCGCATCACCTGTGGTGAGCACATTCTTCGAGCACATTTGCTTCCCAAGCTCACGCCGCTTTTGCTCGATTATCCGGATATCAAGATAGAGTTCGATATCAATTATGGTTTTCGAGACATCGTCGCCGACCGTTTCGATGCAGGCGTGCGTATGGGCGATACCATCGACAAGGATATGGTTGCGGTACCCATCGGTCCTCAACTGCGCATGGCCGCTGCGGCCTCCCCGATGTATTTCGAAAGGCATCCAACGCCCAAAAATCCACGGGACCTGCTAAAGCACAGTTGTATCAATCAGCGTATGCAAACAGCAGGGGGGCTATACGTTTGGGAGTTTGAGCGTCGTGGCCAACCGTTAAACGTACGAGTGGATGGCCAGCTCGTTTTCAACACCTCTCCCAGCATGGTGGATGCAGCCTTGGCCGGCCTGGGCATCGCCTATCTTCCTGAAGAAGAGTTCGCACCGCATCTGGAAAATGGCCGCCTGGTTCGTGTGCTGGAAGATTGGTGTGCTCCCTTCCCGGGGTACCATTTGTATTACCCAAGTCGCAGACAGCCATCGCGGGCCTTCACGCTGGTTATGAATGCACTGCGTGTGTAAGGACGATTGATAAATCTCATTCATGACTTCAATCGCTGCAAGGTATTTCAGTTTTTCTGTCAGCTGATACCTTCTGGCGGGAAAGCAATTTGGCTGTCAGATCAATTCGGGTCGGGGGTAGGGCGTGCCCCGCAGCCCATCGGAGCAAAGTGGAGCAACTATGAAAATACGCATCGATGTTTCAGGCGGTCCGGTTACGGCAACGCTCGACAACAACGATTCCTCCATAGATTTCGTTAAACAGCTGCCGATGAAACTGACACTGGACGACTACGCCTCGACCGAGAAGATCAGCGTCCTGCCCAAGCCATTATCGACACAGGGCGCGCCAGCTGGCTTCACGCCTTCGGTGGGTGACATTGCCTTCTATGCGCCTTGGGGAAATCTCGCCATTTTTCATAAAGGCTTCAAGTATTCGAGCGGCCTTATCAAACTCGGCAAGATTGATTCCGGCCTGGAAGTACTCGCGCGCCCTGGGTCCCTTGAAGTGACGATCACCTTGGTCGATGAGTGATACCCCAAAACAGTCAGAACCACGCCGGCAAAAACTGTCTGTGGCGTAGGGGGCGGGTGAGGTCCTTTCGTTCATACGTTTCACACCAATGGCAGAGAACTCATGCAGCTGACTCGTGCCAACTTTGGCGATTTTATCTACTTTTTAGCTGTCGCCCGCCATTCCAGCTTCAGTCGTGCGGGTGTTGAAGTAGGGATAAGTGCATCTGCGCTGAGTCATGCGATCAAGGGGCTGGAGGCGAGATTGGGGGTTCGTTTGCTCAATCGCACGACCCGCAGCGTCACCCTGACGGCAGCCGGTGAGGAGCTGCTGGCATTGATAAGCGAACCTGTCGACAAAATCGACCAGGCCATTGAGTTGTTGAATAAGTTCCGTGATGAGCCCACTGGTCGTATACGGCTGAATGTTTTCAGTGACGCGGCGCTCCTTTTGTTGGCACCCGTTTTATCGACATTTGCTCATCGTTATCCCGATATCGAAGTGGAAGTCTCAACCACCAACAGTATGGTGGACATTGTTGAAGGAGGCTTCGACGCTGGGATCAGGTATGGCGCTACCGTACCTGAAGGCATGATTGCCCAAAGTCTTTCCCCCCCTGTTCGATGGGTCGTGGTAGGAACCCCCGATTACCTCGACCGATGTGGCATGCCGCTGCACCCCGAGGATTTGAAACAGCACAGTTGTTTAAGGTTTCGGCTAGGCAACGGCCGGATGTACAACTGGGAGTTTGAGAAAGAGGGTGAAAAATTAGAGATCCCAGTGTCCGGTAATGTCGTGCTGGATGAGACGCGGATGATGCTCGCCATGGTCACCCAGGGCGCTGGGCTGACTTATTGTGCTGAACCCATTGTCGCGCCGCTTGTAGCGGAAGGAACTTTACAAGTGGTTTTGGAGGATTGGGTCAGTGTCGGTCCAGGCTTCCATATCTATTACTCAAGCTACCGGCAGGTGCCGATCACGCTACGTTTGCTGATCGACTTGATCAGAGAGTTGCGCCCGCTTGGATAGTTGGCGATCGACAGCGACTTCGCCGGATTCGCTTTGGGAGAGAGATCTGATATGTCCAGTTTGAACGCATTGCTCGATGCCATCCACGCCGAACAGAACGAGGGTCGAGAGTCTGTACTCGCCACCGTTGTGAAGGTCGAGGGGTCGGCGTATCGCCGTCCGGGGGCGCGCATGCTCGTTTCACAATATGGACGTCCGGAGGGCACTATCAGTGGTGGCTGTCTGGAGGCTGATGTGGTGCGAAAGGCCTGGTGGCTGAGTGAGTCGGGCCCGGTGATTCGTAGCTACAGCACGACCGAGGCCACAGACGAAGAGGGCGGTGAAGAGTCCCTTGGTTTTGGGCTGGGCTGCAACGGCAAGGTGTATGTGTTGTTTGAGCGAGTACCAGCTACAAAGCAATGCGCTGTGCTTGATGCTTTACGCAAAGTAAGAAGCAACCAGAGACCCGTAGCAATCGCAACGGTAATAGCGGGCTCACGCAATAGCCGTGCAGATGTTGGAGACCGTGTGTTCCTGGAATCTGGCGCGGCGCCCCTCGGAGGGCTCTACCATCCTGCACTGAACGAGCGAATTACCGCTGATCTGCGTCTCACATTGGACCAGCAAAAATCTACGCGGCAACGCTATACCGAAGGCTATGCGGAGGTAGAGGTTTTTCTGGAATACGTCGCGCCACCACCGCGTCTGATGATCTTTGGGGCGGGCCATGATGCGCAGCCGTTGGTACGGATCGCAAAAATCCTGGGGTGGCATGTCACCGTTGTTGATAGTCGCCCACATTTCGCCCGTCCGGAACGTTTTCCCGAAGCGGATCGGGTGTTGAGCGCCGATATAGGCGGGCCTTTCGAATTTCGAAAGTTCGTGGAGGGGGCGTGTGTGGCGGTAATGTCCCATAGCCTGAGCCAGGATGCGCATTGGTTGAAAGGCGCGTTACAAGGTAATCCCCGTTACATCGGTCAGCTCGGGCCGCGTGATCGGACCGAGCGTCTGCTTGATGAAATAACGCGACAGACAAACAGCCTGCCTGCGTTGGACCGATTGCACTATCCAATGGGTTTGGATTTGGGTGGGGACACCCCGGAAAGTGTGGCGATGGCGGTGCTTGGGGAGATGCAGGCCGTCCTGAATGGGCGAGCGGGTGGAAGTCTGAAGTTGCGGACGTCAACGATCCACGAAACTTGTCAGCTTGAACCCAGATGTTCCCGTGAATTATCCATGGCAGAGTCGTAGAAGACTTGAGTTGGAAGCTCCTGCAGGATATGAGCCTCGCCGATGCGCTGCACGCATTAGAGGCCAAAGCTGATCAAAACTCACTAATCGAAATGCTGTCCTTCGTTAATCGCTGGATATAGAGCGTTGTGAGTAATCTGCAAAATTCTGAAACCATTTTATTGCTGAATATCACTCATTGGTGATTTCAGTAAAGTCGGGCTAATCCTCAGGCCCCTCGATTGTTAGCATGCCTACATAACAATCCAATGCGCAGCGCATTGGCTCATCGGGTTTATTAACCCGGTCAATAAGCTTGATCTTCGCACCGCGCTTCTTGCGCGTACTTGCCGAACTCTTTCTCCCATTGCCACCAGCAGCTGTTTCAGCCTGTGCTGCGGCAGTTTGCAAACTCATGCGCGCATTTTTCAGCGCTGTGTTCGAGGACTTTATGCCATTCAAGCCTATCTATCCTGCTTTGGTAACCGCCATTGCTTTTGCCACGATGCTCAGTGGATGCAACAACGAGCAGGCTGCTACTGCGCCGGTGCAAGCCCCCCAAGTCAGTGTGGTGACCCTGAAAACCCAGGCTGTGACCTTGTTCAACGATCTGCCTGGGCGTACCAGTGCTTATCGCCTTGCCGAGGTTCGGCCGCAGGTGGATGGCATCGTCCTGAAACGCTTGTTCAAGGAAGGCGCAGATATCAAGGCTGGTCAGCAGCTTTATCAGATCGATCCATCAACTTACGAGGTGACGCTCGCCAGTGCGCAGGCCAGTTTGGAGCAATCTCGCTCGCTGACCACCCGGTATCGGCAACTGATCGATGAGCAGGCGGTGAGCAAGCAGGAGTATGACACTGCTCGATCTCAGCAGATGCAGGCAGAGGCACAAGTCAAGGGCGCCCAGATCAATCTGAGATATACCAAAATGTTCGCGCCTATCAGCGGGCGAATTGGACGTTCGGCTGTGACCGAAGGTGCGCTAGTTTCTAATGGCCAAGCAGCCGCCCTTGCGATTATCCAGCAACTCGACCCCATTTATGTCGATGTCACTCAGCCTTATGGCGAGGTGCTCAAACTGCGTCGGGCTCTTGAAAGCGGGCAGTTGCAGAAAACTGCTGATAAGGCTGCGAAAGTTAGCCTGACACTTCAGGACGGTAGCCAGTACCCGCTGCAGGGTTCGCTGGAGTTTTCAGAAGTCTCGGTCGACGAAGCAACCGGCTCGGTCACCCTGCGCGCCGTGTTCCCCAACCCCGATCACTTGCTGCTGCCCGGGATTTTTGTGCATGCGCGGTTGCAGGAGGGGGTCGCCGAGCAGGCCATTCTTGCTCCACAGATTGGTGTGACCCGGGATCTCAAGGGCACCCCGACCGCCATGGTCGTTACCGCCGATAACAAAGTCGAGCAACGCCAGCTCAAGGTTGGCCGCACCGTCGGTGCGAATGTGCTGGTGGAAAGCGGCTTGAGCGCCGGAGACAAAATCATCGTCGAAGGGCTTCAGTTCATTAAGCCGGGGAGCTCCGTGGTCGCTCAGGAAGCGATGACAGATGAGGCGAACAGAGCCCCTGTGGCGCTAAACACCAGCGCTAAGGCGGAGTAGACCATGTCGAAGTATTTTATTGATAGACCGATCTTCGCGTGGGTGCTTGCACTGATCATCATGCTCGTTGGGGCATTGTCGATCCTCAATTTGCCGATCAATCAATACCCTGACATTGCACCACCCGCTGTCGCGATTCAGGTTTCTTACCCCGGTGCTTCCGCGCAGACAGTGCAAGATACGGTCGTGCAAGTGATCGAGCAGCAGATGAACGGCATCGACAATCTGCGCTACATCTCTTCGGAGAGTAATGCCGATGGCAGCATGCGAATCATCGTGACCTTCAACCAGGGCACCAACCCGGATATTGCCCAGGTTCAGGTGCAGAACAAGCTGAACCTGGCCACGCCGCTGTTGCCGCGTGAAGTGCAGCAGCAAGGGCTTCGCGTCACAAAATTCCAACAGAATTTCATGATGTTCATTGGCCTGGTTTCCACCGATGGAAAACACACCAAGGAGGATCTATCCAACTACATCGTCTCAAACATCCAGGACCCGATTTCGAGGACTTCAGGTGTTGGTGATTTTCAGATCTGGGGTACGCAATACGCCATGCGAGTCTGGCTGGACCCGGCCAAACTGAACCAGTTCCAGTTGACGCCAGTCGACGTGACCGAGGCGATTGAGGCGCAGAACGTGCAGGTGGCTTCGGGCACGATTGGTGGTCTTCCGGCGCGCAAAGGTACGGTGTTTACCGCAACTATCATTGGCAAGACTCGACTGCAGACCTCCGAGCAATTTGGTGACATTTTGCTTAAGGTCAATAGCGACGGCTCCCAGGTGCGCCTGAGTGATGTGGCCGATATCAGTTTGGGCGGTGAAAACTACAGCATCAACGCCCAAGCCAATGGCAAGCCTGCCTCGGGTATCGCCATCCGCTTGGCCACAGGCGCCAACGCCCTTGATACCGCCAAGGCGATTCGCGCCACGGTCGACCGACTGAAACCATTCTTCCCGGCCGGGATTGAAGCGGTGTACCCGTATGACACGACGCCGGTGGTCACCGAATCCATCAGCGGTGTGATGCATACGCTGGGCGAGGCGGTGGTTTTGGTCTTTCTGGTCATGCTGCTGTTTTTGCAAAATATGCGTGCCACCATCATTACGACTTTGACAGTGCCCGTTGTGTTGTTGGGTACGTTCGGCGTCCTCGCAGCGGCCGGCTTCTCTATCAATACCTTGACCATGTTCGGGATGATCCTGGCGATCGGATTACTCGTCGACGATGCGATTGTGGTGGTTGAAAACGTCGAACGGGTGATGGCGGAGGAACACCTGTCACCCAGGGAGGCCACGCGTAAATCGATGGGGCAGATCCAGGGAGCGCTGGTGGGTATTGCCTTGGTGCTCTCGGCGGTGCTGTTGCCCATGGCTTTCTTTGGTGGCTCCACTGGCGTGATCTACCGGCAGTTCTCGATCACTATCGTATCGGCCATGGCGCTTTCGGTATTTGTTGCTTTGGTATTCACCCCGGCGCTTTGCGCGACGCTGCTCAAGCCAATCGATCCGACAAAACACGGTCAGCCCAAGCGCGGTTTCTTTGGATGGTTCAACAGACGGTTCGATGCCTGCGTCAACGGATATGAGCAGGGCGTAGGCCAGATCATTCGGCATAGGGTGCCGGGCTTTATGGTTTACCTGGTAATCGTCGCCGGCACGATTTGGATGTTCGCCCGGATACCGACCTCGTTCTTGCCTGATGAAGACCAGGGTTTGATTTTTACGCAAGTGCAGACGCCGGCCAACAGCTCGGCTGAGACCACGCAAAAAGTGCTTGATCGCATGAGTCAGTACTTGCTGGACAAAGAGCACGGAGAAGGTAAAGCCGTTGCTACAGTTTTCACCGTTAACGGCTTCAACTTTGCGGGCCGCGGGCAGAATTCAGGGATTGCGTTCGTCAACCTGAAGCCATGGGATGAACGAGACAGTGACAATACTGTGTTCAAAATTGCCCAGCGTGCCCAGCAAGAGTTCCTGAAGTACCGCGACGCCCTGGTATATGCGGTGGTTCCGCCATCGGTACTGGAGTTGGGTAACGCCACCGGCTTCGATTTCTACCTGCAGGACCAAGATAGCGTGGGCCATCAAAAACTCATGGAGGCACGCGGCAAGTTTCTTGAGCTGGCTGCCCAGAGCCCGGTCCTCGCTGGCGTTCGCCCAAACGGCTTGGCCGACGAGCCACAGTACCACCTGACCATCGACGACGAGCGCGCGCGGGCGATGGGCATTTCTCTGGCCGATATCAACACCACGCTGTCAGTGGCATACGGCAGTAGTTATGTGAACGATTTCGTTGACCGCGGTCGAGTTAAACGGGTTTACGTACAGGGTCAACCTGACTCGCGCAGCACCGCAGAGGATCTGAGTAAATGGTTCGTGCGTAATAACCAAGGTCAGATGGTCCCGTTCTCGGCATTTGCGAGTGCCGAGTGGATCTTCGGCTCACCAAAACTGTCACGCTACAACGGCGTCCCTGCCGAGCAAATTCTTGGGACTCCCGCCCCGGGTTACAGCTCTGGCCAGGCGATGGCGGAAGTCGAGCGAATTGCAGCGCAACTGCCGCCCGGCGTAGGCATCTCTTTTACCGGGTTGTCCTATGAAGAGCGTCTTTCAGGGTCACAAGCGCCTGCTCTGTATGCGCTGTCGATTCTCGTCGTGTTTCTATGTCTGGCGGCACTCTATGAAAGCTGGTCGATTCCGATTGCGGTCATCTTGGTCGTGCCTCTTGGGGTAATCGGCGCGCTAATGGCCACGGCATTGCGGGGGCTGTCCAACGACGTGTTCTTCCAAGTGGGTCTGTTGGTGACGGTGGGGTTGGCGGCGAAGAATGCGATCCTGATCGTCGAGTTTGCCAAGGAATTGAATGAAAAAGGTACACCGTTGCTGGAAGCGACGGTCGAGGCTTGTCGTATGCGTCTGCGTCCGATCGTGATGACGTCCTTGGCATTCATTCTCGGCGTGCTACCTCTGACCATTTCCAGCGGAGCCGGCTCTGGCAGTCAACACGCCATCGGCACGGGGGTGATCGGCGGCATGATAACGGCCACCGTTCTGGCGATTTTTTGGGTTCCCCTGTTCTTCGTTTCCGTTTCAACCTTGTTTAAAGGCAGCCGCAAGAAGCAGGACGAAACTGCTATGCGTGAGGAGGCAGGCCAATGACTCGCTCTTTAATCGGTCTCGCGATCAGCGCCGCTGTTCTGAGTGGTTGCTCACTGATCCCTGAGTATCAGCGACCGCAGGCTCCAGTTGCGGCGCAATATCCGCAGGGTCCTGCCTATCAGGCAACCAACGCTGCCGACCAGGCCGCTGTGGAGCAGGGGTGGCGCGAGTTTTTCCACGATCCGGCATTGCAGCGATTGATCCAGACCGCCTTGGTCAATAATCGTGACCTGAAGGTCGCGGCACTGAACGTTGAGGCTTTCCGGGCGCAGTACCGAATCCAGAGAGCTGACCTGTTTCCGGCGATTGGCGCCAACGCCAGCGGAACACGGCAGCGACTGCCGAGCGCTCAGGCGCAGTCCGGTCAGGCCAGTATTTCCAGCCAATATGACGTCAACCTGGGAATCAGTTCGTACGAGTTGGATCTGTTTGGTCGCATCGCCAGTCTAAGCCAGCAGGCACTGGAAACTTATCTGTCTACCGCCCAGGCCCGACGCTCGACCCAGATCAGCATCGTTTCGAGCGTGGCCAATGCCTATCTCACCTGGCAAGCCGACCGTGAATTGCTCAAGCTCACCGAGAACACGCTGGACGCCTACGAGGAGAGCTTACGTCTGACCACCCGCAGTAATCAGGTGGGTGTGGCTTCGGCGCTTGATCTCGCACAGGCGCGTACCTCGGTGCAAGGTGCGCGGGCGAGCCTGGCAAACTACCAGCGCCGAGTAGCCGAAGACGAGAATGCTTTGGTGCTTCTTCTCGGTACAGGACTGCCCGCCGATTTGCCGGAGCCACAGTCCTTGGATGGCGACCTGCTGGCCAACGTACCGGCTGGTCTGCCCAGTGATTTACTCACCCGTCGCCCCGATATCCTCGCCGCCGAGCATACGCTCTTGGCCGCTAACGCTAACATCGGCGCGGCGCGGGCGGCTTTTTTTCCTAGCATCAGCCTTACGGCAAATGCCGGCACCTCGAGCGCGAATCTGGATGGGTTGTTCAAGAGCGGCTCAGGCAGTTGGGCGTTTACCCCTACCATCAGCTTGCCGATTTTCAACGCAGGCGCGTTACGCGCTAGCCTGAATTACTCGGAGATTCAGAAAGACATTGGTGTGGCCAACTACGAGAAAGCTATCCAGGCCGCTTTCCAGGAGGTCTCCGATGGGTTGACTGCACGTAAAACTTACGTCGACCAGTTGCAGGCACAGAATGACCTCGTCAACGCCAGCCAGGATTACTATCGGCTTGCCGAGCGTCGTTATCGAATCGGCGTGGACAGCAACCTGACCTTTTTGGACGCGCAGCGCTCGCTGTTTAGCAACCAACAAAGGCTGATCAACGATCGCCTTGCGCAGTTGCAGGCTGAAGTGAACTTGTATCGTGCACTGGGTGGCGGATGGGACGAGCGGGGCGTGCAAAAACTCTGAGAACGACGACTATACAAAAACGCCCGGCGATAGGCCGGGCGTTTTTGTATTAGCAGTGAATGACACTATCATGATATTACGTGCTGAGTGGTGACGCCGCGCTGTCATTTACACGGCGGTTAATTACAAGCAGGGCATCTTGTCAGTTTTAGCCAAGGTATTACCTTTACTGTCCATAAGTTCAATTTTTACCTCTTTTCCCGCACTACTTTCCATCAGGGTGTAACGTTCATTCGGTAAAAAATTGTCATAGGACAGGGTGGCAACACAGCGGTGTTGGCTTTCCTGGTAGCCCTTGGTAACCACCCCAAGTTCCATCGTATGCGCCCCTGGCGATACTTTGAAATAAGTCAGGTTCTCTGCGCGTTGTGTATCCAGGCGTCTGGCCAGCATTTCATCACCGATCTGCTCGTGAAGGTTGACAATGGATTCGCCATCCTTAAGCGTCGGAAGTTCAGTCGCACAGCCAGCCAGGCCGGTGATTAAAATGATGGAAGCTGTTAGTTTTGCAAGGTTCATAAATGTCCTGAATTCTTTGGGGGTCCGAGAATAGCTATAAGCTTGTTCTGAACCGTTAAATAGGTAAGGTTTTAAATAAGCTGTTTCAGCCTAATAACGCATTGGCTTGGGAACGTGGGCCCGTTATTGTTTCTGCAGATGACGCAAGATGATCGAGGACGGCAAGGACTAAGATGCCTACTCGATATCTGGAATGATTTTGTTGTCGGTATGGGGATATTCTACAGGCTATTTTTTAATTGATTAGCCTGTGAGCTATTGATGCAGTGCTGAGCTTTATTCACCAATGATGTGCCATCAGCGACGCCGAGAACTTGAATCCCTCAGGTGTCGCACGTGGTATTTTCTGCGCGTCGGACGTTACCGTTCGAATCGATCGTCGATCAGTCAGTCATTTCTGTCGCTGAGACGATCAGCCCTTAACGATGAGGCGCGAGTTTCGGTCATTGCGAAAGGCCAATTGTTCGATGGTTTGCGTAGCGTGCTCGGCGTCTTCACGCGCCTTGAGAATCACCCCGTGATGTTCGGACTTGCTGCACACCGGGTCGGCGTTGCTGGCGTCGCCCGTGAGCATGAACGCCTGGCAGCGGCAGCCGCCGAAGTCTTTTTCTTTTTCATCGCAGGAGCGGCACGGTTCGGGCATCCAGTCATAACCGCGGAAGCGGTTGAAGCCGAACGAGTCGTACCAGATGTGCTGCATGCTGTGGTCGCGCACATTGGGAAACTGCACCGGCAGCTGGCGGGCACCGTGACAGGGCAATGCCGTGCCGTCCGGCGTGACGGTGAGGAAAATGCTGCCCCAGCCGTTCATGCAGCCCTTGGGGCGTTCTTCGTAGTAGTCCGGCGTGACAAAGATCAACTTGCACGGATTGCCTTGCGCTTCCAGCTTGGCGCGGTATTCGTTGGTGACACGCTCGGCGCGTACCAGTTGCTCCCGGGTGGGCAGCAGGCCGACGCGGTTGAGCTGCGCCCAGCCGTAGAACTGGCACGTGGCGAGCTCGACGAAGTCGGCTTCCAGGGCGATGCACAGCTCGATGATGCGATCGATCTTGTCGATGTTGTGCCGATGGGTCACGAAGTTCAGCACCATCGGATAACCGTGGGCCTTTACCGCCCGGGCCATTTCCAGTTTTTGCGCGAAGGCTTTCTTCGAACCGGCCAGGAGGTTGTTCACCTGCTCGTCGCTGGCCTGGAAACTGATCTGGATATGGTCGAGGCCGGCCTTCTTGAAGTCGCTGATTTTCTGCTCGGTCAAGCCGATGCCGGAGGTGATCAGGTTGGTATAGAAACCCAGCTTGCGCGCCTCGCCGATCAACTCGGCCAGGTCCTGGCGCACCAGCGGCTCGCCGCCGGAAAAACCCAACTGCGCGGCGCCCATCTCGCGGGCTTCGCGAAAGACCTTGAACCACTGCTCGGTGCTCAACTCCTGGCCCTGCTCGGCGAAGTCCAGCGGGTTGGAGCAGTACGGGCATTGCAGCGGGCAGCGATAGGTCAGCTCCGCCAGCAGCCACAGCGGCAGGCCGACTTCAGGCTTGGGCGGCAGGCCAGAGGGCTCAGGCAAGTTCGATCCAGTGCTGTGCACGAGCGACCTCCATGAATTGCTCGATGTCGTCACCGAGTTCCGGCACGCCGGGAAACTGCTTCGCCAACTCGTCGATGATGGCCGCGACATCCCGTTCACCATCGATCAGGCCACCGATCAGCGCAGCGCTGTCATTCAGCTTGATCATGCCTTCAGGATAGAGCAGCACGTGGCCTTTCTGGGCCGGTTCGTACTGGAAGCGATAGCCGGGGCGCCAGCGTGGGGTTTTGCTGCGGTCGAAACTCATAAGGTGATCCCTTTGTGCCACACCCGTTGCCCGGTCACGCTGTGGTAGGGCGGGCGGTTCAATTCATAGGCCATGCTCATGGCGTCGAGCATGCTCCAGAGGATGTCCAGTTTGAACTGGAGAATCTCCAGCATGCGTTCCTGCCCTGCGCGGGTGGTGTAGTGCTGCAAAGTGATCGCCAGGCCATGTTCTACATCACGCCGGGCCTGACCGAGGCGGGTGCGGAAGTACTCATAGCCGGTCGGGTCGATCCATGGGTAGTGCTGGGGCCAACTGTCCAGGCGCGACTGGTGGATCTGCGGGGCAAACAGTTCGGTCAGCGAGCTGCTGGCGGCCTCCTGCCAACTGGCCCGGCGGGCGAAGTTGACATAGGCATCCACGGCGAAACGCACCCCGGGCAGCACCAGCTCCTGGGAGCGCAGTTGATCGGGGTCCAGGCCCACTGCCTGGCCCAGCCGCAGCCAGGCTTCGATACCGCCGTCTTCGCCAGGCGCGCCGTCATGGTCGAGCAAGCGCTGGATCCACTCGCGGCGGATCTCCCGGTCCGGGCAGTTGGCCAGGATCGCGGCATCCTTGAGCGGGATATTCACCTGATAGTAAAAACGGTTCGCGACCCAGCCCTGGATCTGCTCGCGAGTCGCGCGGCCTTCATACATCGCCACGTGATACGGGTGATGGATGTGGTAGAAGGCGCCCTTGGCGCGCAAGGCTGCTTCAAATTCTGCGGTGGTCAATGGTGTATCAGTCATTTCGGGCGCTCCTACAGTTCGATGCTCATGCCGTCGTAAGCGACTTCGACATTGCGTCGCACCAACTCGGCCCGCTCGGAGGAGTCTTCATCGAGGATCGGGTTGGTGTTGTTAATGTGGATCAGCACCTTGCGCTGCTTCGGCAAATGCTCCAGCACTTCGAGCATGCCGCCCGGACCATTCTGGGCCAGGTGGCCCATTTCCCGGCCAGTTCGGGTGCCGACGCCACGGCGCTGCATTTCATCGTCGTCCCACATCGTACCGTCCACCAGCAGACAATCGCTGCCGGCCATGATCTCCAACAACGACTCGTCGACCTTGCCCAGCCCCGGGGCATAGAACAGCTTGCCACCCGTGCGCAGGTCTTCGACGATCAACCCGATGTTGTCGCCCGGGTGCGGGTCGAAGCGATGCGGTGAATAGGGTGGTGCGGCGCTGCGCAGGGGCAGTGGGGTGAAGCGCAGGTTCGGGCAGGCGGCGATGGTGAAGCTCTGGTCGAGTTCAATGCGATTCCAACTCAACCCGCCGTTCCAGTGGGTCAGCATGTTGAACAGCGGAAAGCCCGTGCTCAGGTCTTCATGGACCATGTCGGTGCACCAGACTTGATGCGGGCAACCTTCACGCAGGCTGAGCAGACCGGTGGTATGGTCGATCTGGCTGTCCATCAGGATGATCGCGCCAATGCCGGTGTCGCGCAGGGCCCGGCCCGGCTGCATCGGGGCAAACGCCTGGAGCTGGGCGCGAATGTCCGGAGAGGCGTTGCACAGCACCCAGTTCACACCGTCATCGGACAGGGCGATGGACGACTGGGTGCGCGCCTGGGCCCGCAGGCTGCCGTCGCGAAAACCTGCGCAGTTGGCGCAGTTGCAGTTCCACTGGGGGAAACCGCCACCGGCGGCAGAACCTAGAATCTGGACGAACATGGTTGCTCCATCATTCTGGAACCGAAAATAAAACGCCTCGGCAGGCCGAGGCGCTGTCCATCAGGTACAAACTTAACGGTTTGCGAAGTACATGGTGACTTCAAAACCGATACGCAGGTCGGTGTAAGCAGGTTTGGACCAAGACATGAAAGTACTCCTATCAAGTGATGAGACGTTTGTCAGGTACATATTTCTGAGTTTGGTTGGGATCATTTTTGCAGCGTTCCAAGGCGCGCCCAACCCACGACGCCGTGTTTCGGTTGTCATACCTCGTCTTTTGCTGCCGTACGGTCGGATAATAGGACGGCTTCAGGAAACTGCTCCAAGTACGAGAACGAGTGACTCGACAATTTAGCAACCAGGGCAGCGAAGCACTTCGCGAACGATTGAACTCGATTCTGCAGGGCACAAAATGTCATTGTCGTGCTCTCCCATGTTTGTACGAAAATAAAGTGCACTGGGAGAACCCCCTTACAGGCTGGTCTCGAATTTCAAACCGGCCACCCACGCATCCCTGACCTCGCTGACTCCGCCAGGATTGCCTACAAATTGCAGGTTGGGGCGCACGGTCAGCCACTTGGTCACGCCAAAGCCATAGTAAATTTCCATGTTGGTTTCTGAGCTTTGCGTTGGTGTATAGCGAGGGTCGTCATAATCGCTGACACCCGCCCGGTCATTCAGTTGCTGCTGATGATCTGTGAAGCGGTTATTCACATGGAGACTGGCGATGGCGACGCCGATTTCGTCATTCGGGCGAGATTTGAAGGGGGCCGTGTAGTAAGCGCCTACTTGCGCATAACGATCGATCATATTGGTGGCTTTGTCATGCACGGTGGCATAGGCAAACACCGTCAGCCCGCGAGCGGCGAAGTCCGGATCTTTCCAGACTTGTTGTTGCCCGGCAATCCATGCGCCGTATTTACTATCGCGGGATTTTGCTATGCCGTTTTCTTCTGTGTTGACGTCGTTTGCGTCACGGCTGCTGTAATATGCCCCTACGCGATATTCCCCTGGCAGCCGTCCGGCTCCCAGCGACGTGGTATGGACCAGCTCGACAGGTACCAAGGTACCCTCATTACCGCTGCCGCTGAGTTTGAAGCCGTTACCTATTTCCAGGTAGGAAGGGTTCTGCTCGTACGCACCGATCTGCGCATAAGTGTTATCGCTCAACGCGACCTTTACGCGGCCCGCCCATTGAGTGATTGGCCAGTTATAAATGATATCGCCGGCCCAGTTACCCGGCTGCGCGCCGCAGAATGCCAAGTTCTGGAATTTGCAGGGAAAGCTGCCGAAGTCCTCGCCAAAGTTCATGCGGCCCAGTTTGATATCCAGCCCGCCGTCAAAGAACTTCTGACGATACCAGAGTTGCGTAAGCCGCCAGGTCTGGCCGCGCCCGTATACCTCTTGAACCTGACTGATGCCGCCTACCCGAGGATCGGTGATGACATCATTGGTGAGATTGCGCCCGTTACGATCCGATATCGTGAATTGAAAATCAGCGTCTTCCCAACCGAGTATTTTCTCAAGGTCAAAATTGCTCATCAGCGCAAGTTGGTCGGTATACCGCGCCGTGGTGTGCGAGTCGTAGCCACCGGCCAGATTCGTCGCGGCGTCGCCCGTGTAGAGCACGTTAAAGGTATAACCTTTTTCCAGCAATTCTGTGCGTAGGCCGCCCCAGTCTCCCAACATCCAAGGGGACTCGGGACTGAAGGCTTCTTGTGCATGACTGTTGGCCGCTCCGCAAAGCAGCAGCAATGCGACGGAAGTATTAAGCGTGTTGCAGTTCAAATGAGTGGTCATGATAATCTCTGCTTTTGTTTTTATTAGTCAGATAATCGAACACATCTTCAGGTTGATCTTCCGCCCGGAAGAGCATTAAAGAATGTCTGCAACGGGTTGATCCCAGCGAAGAGCGACTGGAGTCTGGGTTTGTAAAGGCGTCGAGCTTGACGTGACACACGGTAAGTTGATGAGAAGACGGGACCTAACTCATGCCTCGTCTGTTCTTGCGAAACAGCTCGGTAATTTATTTGAGCATCGGTAACGCTCTCCTTGTGATTCTCATGAAGATTACTTTCAACTTAACGGCGCCGAGGATGCCGTCGGTGCGTTCTTGAAAACACCGGTCATTCGCCGGCCGCACTGATCGGGTTGGGTTGGCGTTTTTCAATGGTGTATTTCAGCAACGCAGCGCTGCGGAATATGCCGTGGGCGAATTTGCTATAGGGCATGGTCAGAAAGAACGCCATGACCAGACCTAGGTGGATCGCAAGCAACAAGCCCAACGCGCTGGTTTCGCGCCCGGCAAGCAATGCAAGACCGCTAGCGCTGACCAGGAACAGAAGCGCGATGAAGCCACGATCCATCGGTTTCTGATTCTCGTCCCCTTGTTGCGGGTTACGCCGCAGATTCATCCAGAGCAAACCTGCTGGGCCGATCAGCAGACCTACGCCACCGAAAATGCCGAGTAGCACTGGCAGGCTTAAAACCGGGTAGGGGGCCGACCAATCCAGCAAAAAATGATAGAGAGTGGCAACGCCTGTGGCTGCGAAGCACAGCATGAACCCATAGAAGGTGAGGTGGTGAAAGCGGCGGCGCCATAGGGTGAATGCGTCGTCGGCGTTGTTGCAGCCTTCCCCATGTCCGCCGTCCAGGTACTTGAGTTGTGCGACGTTGGCGCCGGCCTCCAGTGCTGCACTGGCTTTCAACGGCAGAGGTGCCTCGGCGGGTGAGATTTCGCGCCAGAATCGACGCACGCCGATGCCCAGGGCCAACACGGCAAAACCGAACACCGCGCTGAACATCAGTGCCAACGTGTTGTGTGGGAAAATCCCGTAGAAGTTACCGCCTGGCATGGCAACGAACAGGTTGCCCATGATCATCAAGGTAAGCGACAGGAACAGCGCCAACCCAGCGCCTGAAGCCAGCCCCAAGGTAAGGCCGTTGCGTTGGTACAATTTACCCAGTGGCTGCGGCCAGGCGTAATTGGTGTAGGTTTCCAGCCGTACCTTGGCCATGGCTTTGGGTACGTTGACTGCAAATTCGTGCGGGGCAGCGTATTGGCAGGCCGACAGGCACGCGCCGCAGTTGTGGCAAAGGTTCGCCAAGTAATGAATGTCGGCCTGACCGAATTCAAGATGCCGGGTCATTGCGGGGAATACGGCACAGAAACCTTCGCAATAGCGGCAGGCATTGCAAATGGTCATCTGCCGTTCGACTTCGGTTTCCTGCAGGTTGAGGACCGGGATCAGTTGGCTGGATACCTGGGGATCAAACAGCTGCATGTTGAGGCTCCGAGTTCACAGGAGAAAGACCAAACCCCGCACAAAGCGCGGCCTGTACGCCGGCGATTCGTCCGAAGGCGGTACCGATGGCCATGCCAATACCCGCGGTATAACCCTTGCCCAGTACGTTGCCAGCCATCATTTCTCCGGCGACAAACAGGTTCGGGCTGGCCTTGCCATCAAAGTGCACGGCGGCCGTTTCGTCGGTCGCCAAGCCGAGATAGGTAAAGGTGACACCTGGCTTGAGGGGGTAGGCGTAGTAGGGTGGTTTGGTGAGCGGCCTTGCCCAGTGAGTCTTGGCGGGAGTAAGCCCTTCGGTATGGCAGTCATCGAGCGTGGTGTGGTCGAACGTGCCGACATGGCAAGCGTTGTTGTAGTCTTCGATGGTTTTAACGAACTGCGTTTGCGGCAAGTTCAACAGGCGAGCAAGTTCTGGCAACGTTCGTGCTGTGGTTCCAGGGAACACCGGCGGCATGAAGCGGCCAAGTGCCTGTTGGTCGATAATCGAGTAGGCCTGCTGGTTGGGTTGTCCTGCAACGAGACGGCCCCAGATCGCATAACGTTTGGGCCAGAAATCCTCACCCTCATCGTAAAACCGTTCGCCATCGCGGTTGACAACCACGCCCAGGGATACGCAGTCGATGCGGGTACAGATACCGCCGTCGTAAAGCGGAGCCCGTGCGTCGATGGCCACCATATGCGCCTGAGTCGGGTCGCCGACTGCATCGGCGCCAAGATCGAGCATCCGTCGCAACAACACACCAGTATTGAAGCGGGTGCCGCGAATCAGGAAGTTGTCCGATGGCCATTCACCGCGCTCGTTTTGCCCCCAAGCCTCCCGTAGCCATTCGCGGTTGGATTCAAACCCGCCAGCAGCCAAGACGCAGGCGCGTGCTTCGATACGCTCCGCTGGCAATCGTTGTCCATCTACCTCGCGTTCGGCCAGGTGAGCTGCGACGAAAGCACCGTTTTCCAGTTCTATGTCAGTGACCTGAGCGTCATAACGGATCTTCACGCCCAGGCGTTCGGCGCTGCGAAAGTAGGCATTGACCAGTGCCTTTCCGCCGCCCATGAAAAACGCGTTGGTGCGAGCCACATGAAGAGCACCCGACAAGGGCGGCTGAAAGTGCACGCCATGTGAACGCATCCAATCACGGCAAGATGACGAGGCACGAATGGCGATGCGCGCCAGTTTCTCGTTGGTAAGGCCACCGGTGACTTTAAGCAGATCCTGCCAATATTCTTCTTCGGGATAGGCATCGACCAGCACATCCTGAGGCGCATCGTGCATGCAGCGCAGGTTGCGCGTGTGCTGCGAATTTCCGCCGCGCCAGACTTTCGGCGAGCCTTCCAGCAGCATCACGCTGGCGCCTGCCTCTCGTGCCATCAATGCGGCACATAACGCAGCGTTGCCGCCACCTATCACCAGAACGTCGACCATCGTATCTCCTCGATTCACTGGCAGGTCGAAGTGACTGCCGGCCAGTGGATTAACCATAGGGATGGGCTCATCGCCGCGAAAGGCGGATTTAGAGGTGAGGGCTTCAGTTTTAGTGAAGGGTGATGTTTCTGTGCAGGGGGATATGTGGCGGGCGTTACCACGCTCCCTGAAATACAAAACGCCCGATGCAAATGCACCGGGCGCTTTGATAATGAAATGGATATAGACCCATTTCAGAGACAGGCAGATTTACCCAGTCCAAGACTTTGGAGACAGGTCACGATGGACCGGCTCCTTAGTTGATCAGCTATTGTCAGCCGTCATTACTTGCCGTCTGGAATTGCAAAAGCAACCAGCTTCGAACCAGGCTTCGTACGATAATGCGGGCGCCCACCCTCGGCGACCACCACAAATTGCCTTCCGCTGACCGGACTGCGATAGGTCATGGGCGTAGCATTTGCGCTGGTGGCCAGGCGGCTGCTCCACAGCTCCCGACCGGTGGCGGCATCCAGGGCACGGAACGTATGCTCTGCTGCGCCACCGATAAATACCAGGCCGCCACGGGTCGTCACGGCGCCACCGGCGGTCGGTGTACCGATCGGGATGGAGACCAGGGTCGGCAGACCGAATGGGCCAATGTCACGCGGTGAGCCAAATGGCTTGGACCAGATGAGCTTGCCGCTGACAAGATCAACAGCGCCAATCAGGCCCCAAGGCGGCGCATTGCAAGGAATGCCAAGCTGCGAAAGGAAGTTGACCCGATAAGCACCGTATGGCGTGTCAAGCATAGGCTGCTCGGCTTGTCCCCCTGCGTCCAGACCAGGTGCAATCTTGAAATTGCGTTGCGTTGCTTCTTCGCGTGTTACCAACTCGATTCGGTCAGGGACCTGAGTCCAGTTGACGATCATCAGCCCGCGATCAACGTCCAGCGAGATGCCATTCCAGTTCACACCACCCATTGAACCGGGATCGATCAAGACATTCTTGTCGAGCGTGATGGGCGTGAACTGGCCCTCGTAGCGCGATTGTTTGAACATGATCCGGCAAACCATCTGGTCGATCGGCGTCGCCCCCCACATGTCTTTTTCGCGCAGTTGAGGCCCCCTGAAAGCAGGGAGCTCGACAGAAGCAGGTTGGGTAGGGGACAGCCATTCGCCTTTGGCAATATCACGCTGAGGCACAGGCTGTTCTTCCACCGCCTTGATCGGCTCGCCAGTCTCGCGGTCGAGCACGAAAATCTCGCCGCGCTTGGTCGGTTGGATCAGTGCTGGCCGCATGCCCTTTGCGGTAGGCCAGTTCAACAGGGTGGGCTGAGAGGCGACGTCATAATCCCAGATGTCGTGGTGCGTGGCCTGGAATTTCCAGCGCAGCCGACCCGTCTCCGCGTCGAGAGCGATCACCGCACTGGAGATGTCCTCGTCATAGGGACGGCGCTGGCCACCGTAAGCATCAGGTGTCGCGTTGCCCACGGGCAAATAAATCAGGCCGAGCTTCTCATCCGCGCTGATGGGGGCCCAGCTGTTGGGCGTGGAAGGCGTGTAATACTGTCCTTCAGGTGGCAGCCCGAGGCGATTCGGCGCGCCGGCATCAAAAGCCCAGGCGAGTTCGCCTGTCACCGCGTCGAAAGCCCTGATGACGCCCGACGGACCACCCCAATATTGCCCGTCGGGGATGCCGCCACCGACGACAATCTTGCCGCGGATAACTTGCGGTGCCGAGCTGACGTAGAACAAGCCATGTGGGTAAGGTGCGACGCCCTTTGTCAGATCGACCGCGCCGTTGTTACCAAACCCTGGGCAGTATTCACCGGTTTTCGCATCCAGTGCCACCAGCGTGGGGTTGTGGCTGGGGGCGTAGATGCGTTCCGAGCAAAACCCATTGGCGTCAGGCACTTTGTAGTACGCCACACCCCGACAAGGTTTACCCGACTGCGGTACGCCGTTGGAAATGTCGCGGCGCCACAATTCTTTGCCGGTTTCCGCATCGAATGCATGGATGCCGTTATTGCCATCACACGCGTACAGGGAACTACCCATCATGATGGGGGTGCCTTCGATCGCGTTGAGATCGCCGTTCACCGGCGCCATGTCGGCTTCCCAGACTTTGACCAGCTTCGAGACGTTGGTTGTGTCTATGTCGGCAAGCGGGCTGAAGCGGGTCCCACCCTGGTCATTGCCGTAGGCTTGCCAGTCGGTACGTTCGTTGTTGGCCATTGGCTCAGGCAGTTTCGCTGGCGCCTGCGATTGCAAGCCGCGTCTCAACATCGGAAAGTCCGGTGCGTCAGGTCCGAAAGCGTGACTGACGCTCCCCAAGGCGATTGCAGCGGCCAGGCCGCCGGCAAACGATGGCCAGCCGCGTGGAAGCTTCCGGGTGTTCGGCGCAGGCGTGAGTCGGGTGAAATGCGGTAGCAGAAGTACTGCGCCGAGAACGAACGGACCAATCAGTCGGGGCGCCAGCTGCCAGCCGTTAAAACCCACTTCCCACAAGCTCCAGGCCGTGGTCCAGACCAGCATTGCGGCATAGACCCAAATCCCTCGCGCATCGCCGCGCCAGAGAAATACAGCGCTTGTGATGAAGGCCAGTCCGGTGATCAGGTAGTACGCAGAACCTGCGTCCGCAACCAAGATGACACCGCCAATGGAAAGGGCCAGGCCGAGTATCAGTAATACAATGGCAAAGATACGACACACCCATCGTGAAGCTTTCGTCGTATCGCGCTTGGCATTCAAAGAGTCAGGCTCTGCGCCAATAGGGGTCATAAGGGTTTCTCCATGTGATCAATAGGACACACGTGTTGGGAACAAGCATTGAGGCGGCTCATTTGAATGACGCCGGAGGCAAGCCATGGGTGAACACCTTGGCGCTGAATATTGTCGCTCCTTGCCCCTTATCTCCATCACTGGTGACGGAGTACAAGGTGTTCGTATTGGGATCAATGGCGAGGCTAGTCGATAGCAGGTTGTGCCCTTGTTCGCGCCCCGGCAGCAGCACCTGGCCAATCGGGATACCGATCTGGTTAAAGACCATTACACGACCTTGCCCATAGATCGCCACATAGACATTGCCATCGGCGTCGACCCGCATCGAATCGGGGGAGGGCCCCGTGAAACGGTAGGGGATGGACGAACTGATGGTGGCGATGGTAGTAGCGTTGGCCAGGTCGATGCGATGTAGAAGGTTGCGGCCAAATTCGGTTGCCCACAGCGTTTTTCCGTCTGGACTTAGCGTAACGCCGTTGGCCATCGAGAGATGCGGCAAGACGACAACAGGAGGCGAAAGATCGGGAGAAACGTAATAGATCCCGCCCTTTGGCTCGGTCGAGATACCTTTGAAATCACTGAAGTAGAAACCACCCTGTTTGTTGAACGCCAAGTCATTGGGCATGAATCCGGCGTCTTGCGCGATGATGGTTTGCATTCCCGTGCCATCGGGTTTGACCGCGAAAATCGCGCCGAGGTTGCGGTTCAGATCGAGAGCCGCGATGAACAGACGTCCGTCGGGATGAAATGCCAGTCCGCCAGGGGAGAGGTTCTCTATCGTGGCTACGATTGAAAGCTGTTTGGTCGGCGAGAGGCGAAGTACGCGTTTACCCGAAACATCACAGAAAAGCAGGTTGCCCTCGCGGTCAAATATCGCGCCTTCCAGTATCCGACCTTCGTTGGATGCTTTGAACCAGGTTTGAGCAGTAACCGTTGGAAGGCCTCGTTCCGATACTGGAATGGGTACAGGGCTTTGTGTCTGCTTGTCGTAGGCCAATGCTGAAGAGGCGGGGAGTTGTCCAGCGTATGCGCCTGTAGCGATGCCGGCGGCGCCGATAGCCAGACAGGCCAGCAGGCTGCTTAGCTGGAGCTTTCTGAGCACTCCAGGGACACGAGCGCTGCTTCTTCTATCCGAACGTTTCCTACCGACATGAATGCTTGTCGTGTTGATCGCTGTGTGCACCGCAGGCATGTCGAGTTGTGTCAGCGTGGGTAAAGCGGTCGTAGCGAATAGCCGGCTGGGGGGCGCGCCGGATATCGGCGCGACCAGCCCTTTGAAATTGAACGTTACGCCAATGCTCATAACGAACTCCATTGTGCAAAGCCTTTTACTCCCCCTCAGGGGCGTAGACTTGTTTATTGTTTGATAGGGTGAAGCTGTGTTTCTTGCGCGCTAACGTTGGGCACACGACCAGCGAATGTCAGTCCGCCGGAGGGAACCCCTACTTCAAATCTCTTCCCGTGGGTACTGGAGCACGAGGACCTCGGCACCTTCGCCACCTGCTTGGATCTCGAACTTTTCCTCAGTTGATTCCACGACGATCATGGACCAGAGAGGAAGCTCTTCTTCGCCATGCAGCACGCTGCCGTTTCCGACGAAAACGTAATAACCGGATGCAATACCAGGGGGTGGACCGTCCACTTTCATACCAGCGCCCAATCGCAATACCTGAGCGCGCAGCCCATCTGCCTCATCTTCAAAAAGCAGTTCCCAACTCGCTTCTTCGCGGGCCTGCATCACAGGGGCAATGGAGAACTTGATGGGCTCGGACGTCAGGTGCCGGCGTTTGCTTGGACGCAGTTGCTCCCGGTAGCCAGGTTCACTCAAATAGACCGGTTGGGAGTTTCCGGTGTACATCCGCATGGCAACGAAGGACAGCCCTTGCGGACCCGCCACGATCGGTCCGTAAGCCGTGTGATGATCTTTGAACTGGACGGTGAGCGGTTCAAGTACCTGCCCGCGATTACCCAGTGTGCCACTGCCAGCGATGAACAACTGAAACATCGACACCCCGTGGAAATGAGGCACTACTGCTTCGTGTGCTCTGAGTTCAGACATTGTCGCCTGGGGGCCTGGGGCCCGCTCTTGAGAGCTCCGCGGGCCAAAGAAGGTCGTTCCCCAATGCTGGTTTCCGGTACCGGGCGAAACGATAACGCTCCGATTTGCAAGGGCGTCTGCCCCACTGCGCGTGTAAATCATCACCAATGCTCCTATTGAATCTGCATGTATGCAGGACAAATCAACCGTCCATACGAGGCCGTAGCGTGCCCTCGGTCGACGCAAAATCATACTAGCATGTGTTTTGATAATTAGCACAAGTTTCAATGAGTGGAACTTTTGCGTAGCGGCTGCGTGCTGGGTTAGCGCCGGTGCAAGCTTTTGTAAGATGGTGTTTGTGGTTTCATTCATTGAAACCTATTCCAAAAATAATTGACTTTCGGCTGGCTGCGGACGACAGTGCACCGTGGCAGCTCTGCTTTTGGGGAGAGCAGAGAAACGACTGCATCTCTTTACCTCGTCTCCCGATTTTCGATAGCGATCAAGGGCTTCAGTACCGATATGAATAATTACAAAAACTTGCTTGAACCACGTTCGATTGCGGTTGTAGGCGTGTCGGAGGATGCGGGACGTCCCGGCTCTCAGGCCGTAAGAGCTCTGATGAGCAATGGATACACCGGCGCGATCTATCCGGTGAATCCCAAATACGAAACCTTTGAAGGTTTGAAGTGCTATGGGTCCGTTGCCGATATCGAAGGCGACGTCGACCTCGTGGTGGTTGGCGTTCCTGCGCAGGGCGTTTTAGCCGTGCTGGAATCGAGTGCGCAGAAGAAGGTTCCTTTTGCGGTGGTTCTGAGCGGTGGCTTTCGAGAGAGCGGTCCGGAAGGGATTCTCCGTGAGGAGAAAATGCTCGCGATTGCCCGGGCGGCGGGCATGCGTATTATCGGGCCCAACTGCCTCGGTTTTGCCAACATCCATTCTCGTGTCTACGCCGCATTCGGCAGCATTACGCGTGAACCGAAACTCGAGAAAGGGTCGGTATCGCTGGTGACGCAGAGTGGGGGATTCGGCTACAGCATCGCCCTTGCATGTGCCGAAGCCGGTATTGGTTTCCGGCATGTCATCGCGACGGGCAACGAAAGCGATGTCAACACGGTACAGCTCATTGAGGCGCTGCTTGATGATGACGAGACACACACCATCGTCGCCTATATCGAGGGAACCAATGACGGTCGTGCGCTGTTGGAAATCGGCCGCAAGGCTACGGCGCGCGGCAAGCCGATCCTGCTGTGGAAGGGGGGCGTCACCGAGCAGGGCGCACTAGCGGCCGCATCGCATACCGCCAGCATGACGGGTGTCTATGATTTCTATCGTGCCCTGTTCAAGCAAACGGGGATCGTCGAGATCAGAGAGATCCATGAAGCGGTGGATTTCCTCAAGGCATTGGAAAGCAAAAAATACCCGGACAATGGGGGGGTCGCGGTGATGGGGGTATCGGGCGGGTCTGCGATCGTATTCGCAGATGCGGGTGAGCCTGAAGGTCTGACCTTGTGTGAACTTGGTAACGATACCCAGCAAAAGCTGCTGGCGGTCGTACCTAACATCGGGGCCGTCCATAATCCAATCGACCTTACCGCAGGGTATTTTTCAGCGGCCAATGGGCAGAAGTTGGAAGCCGCTGTAAGCGCGACGCTTGAAGACCCCGCCGTAGGATCGCTTTGCATTAACCTGGCAACCACAGGCGCCTCTGGCAGCCTGGCGGCAGCCCAGGTATTGGCCCGAATTGCCGCGTCGGCGTCGAAGCCGATCCTGGTTTTTTCCTCAGCCCCCAGCGTTCAGATTGCAGAGGCGCTGCGTGTATTCGCTGATGCGGGAATTCCGGTGTTGCCTTCGCCGTCGCGAGCCGCCAAAGCTATCGCAATGCTGATGCGATTCAAGCGGACTCAATCGCGCATTTTGCAGATGCAAGAGGATGAGGGGCTCAAAGTAGAGCGAGCTTCTGTACCGCTTAGCACCGCCGTTGGCAGTCGGTCATCGTTGTCCGAGGTCGAGTCCAAGGAAATGCTGCGTTCCATCGGGATCCCCGTCACAACCGACCTGATCGTGAAGGGTTTTGACGCTGCGCTGTTCGACAAAGTCAAAGCGCCACTAGTCGTCAAGATTGTCTCTGCGGACATTGCGCACAAAACCGAAATAGGCGGCGTAAAGGTCGGCATTCGGACTGCCCAGGAGCTGGAGTCAGCGATCGAGCAGGTGTTAGCCAACGCGCAACGGCATGTGCCTGCCGCCCACATTGAAGGTGTCCTCGTTTCCGAGATGGTGACAGGTGGCTTCGAACTGATTGCCGGGGTGGTCAAGGATCCTTCATTTGGCCCGGTGGTGGTAGTCGGCGCAGGTGGGATTTATGCGGAAGTACTGAAGGATTCCGCGTGTCGAATCGCCCCTTTCGGCCTGCCAACCGCTATGGAAATGCTCGATGAATTGCAATGCAGCGTGATCATGAACGGGGTTCGGGGCGCGCCTCCCCTTGACGTCGATGCTGTTGCCCGCGCGTTGGTGGCGTTATCGCAGTTTGCCTGGGAGCAGCGCAGCGATATAGCCGAAATCGACATCAATCCAATGTTTGTATTGCCCCACGGTGTGATTGCCGCGGACGCCTTGATTGTGCGCGGTTAATGAACCGCCCCCAAGCTTGTCGCGAGAAAGAGCAATGTACAAAACATTCTGTAAAGGGGTGAATCGCTATGAATGACAGTCTGTCCGCCACATTGACGCATCGGGTCAATGTGAAGCCTATCGACCGCACGTTCGAGGTGCAGCAAGACGATACGATACTTGCTGCCGCCCTCAAAAGCGGGTGTCAACTGCCCTACAGTTGTCAAAATGGCATCTGCGGAACCTGTCGGGCCAAAGTACTCGACGGGGTGGTCGATCATGCGGAGTCCAGCATGGCGATACTTTCCAACGAGGACCGGCAGCAGGGATACGCGCTCCTGTGCCAGGCAAAGGCTTTAACCGCATTGACGATCGCCTGCGAGGTGGTGGAAGCAACACAAGACATCCCTATTCGACGGCTTGTTTCCCGTGTCGATCGTCTTGAGCGCCTGGCCGAGGATGTGATGAGAATTCGCCTACGCCTCCCTGCCAAGGAGTCTTTCAGGTTTTTGCCTGGGCAATACATCAACGTCGTGATGCCAGGCGGTATTCGTCGCAGTTTGTCGCTGGCAAACGTGCCCGACGACAACGTGTTGGAATTGCATCTCAGGAATTACGGTGGCCCGTTTAGCCAACACGTTTTCAATGTCATGAAAGAAAACGACCTGGTGCGCCTTGAAGGCCCGCTAGGTACTTTTTTTGTGCGTGAAGACAGCAGCAAACCAATGGTCTTCGTTGCCAGCGGCACAGGGTTCGCACCGATCAAAGCCATGATTGAGCGCGAACTTGAAAAAGCATCGAGTCGTGAAATAACGCTCTATTGGGGCGGGCGAAGGGCCTCGGATCTGTATTTGAGTTCCGTTGCCGAGGCTTGGACGAAAAGTCACAACGTCACGTTCATACCTGTCCTGTCAGAAGCGCACCCCGACGACCTATGGGAAGGTCGGGTCGGCTTTGTTCACCGTGCAGTCATGGAAGATTACGAGGATCTTTCCCAGCATCAGGTCTATGCCTGTGGAGCGCCCATCGTCGTGCAATCGGCAAGACAGGATTTTGTGGCGTTACGCAACCTCCCCGAGGAAGAGTTCTTCGCGGACATGTTTGTGTCGGGACAAAAGGCTGTCCAGTAGAACTCGTGTCGTGTGTCTCGATTGAAAATAAAAACAAGCACGTGGAGGAAGATGTCCGTGGATGAACTAGCCAGCGAGTTGACGGTTGAGCGACATGAGTCGCTCCTGTGGATCACTCTGAATCGTGCCGCCAAGGCGAATGCCATGACGGTGGATATGATGGAGCGTGTGACGGCTGCACTGCAGGCAGCCACTGATGACCCGCAGATAAACGCGGTGATGCTGACCGGCTCTGGCGAGCGCGTGTTCTGCGCAGGGGTCGATATTCGTGAACAACCGGCGGACGGTGATACGGCACGCCAGCGTGAACGAAGGTCGTTAGCGTTGGCGGCGCTGCAGGACGCCGTGATGGACTGCCCCAAGCCAGTTGTCACAGTGCTCAATGGTACCGCGACGGGAGGTGGCGCGATGCTTGCGCTCTTGGCGGATGCCTGTGTCGCCGTCGATACCGCGAAACTGTCGTTGCCCGAAATTGATTTGGGTATCGCCACCTTCTCGGGTGCGAACATTTTAGAGGTCATCGGCGGACGCGCTTTGGCGCTTGATCTGATTCAGAGCGGCAGGGCGATGAAGGCTACCGAAGCATTGGCGAGAGGGCTGGTCCGCGAGGTAGCCCTGCGAGACGAACTCCATTTGAAAGCTTCGGCGCTGGGGCAGGCGTTGGGGGCAAAGAACCCGCGCACGTTTGCCGAAAACAAGCGGTGGCTCAATCGTTCGCTGAGAGCTGCATTGTTGCTGGCTCGGGACGAGCATGCACGACACCGTGCACTGGCTCAGGCCGAGCAATAGCGCAGCGGGCAACGAGTGGGGTTTTGCACGGGCGGCGTGTCCATATCGAACTGAGGGAATATGATGTCTGATCTAGAAGTCAGTACCGTTGGCCGGGTCATGGTAGCCAAGCTAAACCGGCCCGAAAAAAAGAACGCCTTGAGCGAGAGCATGCTGGATTCACTTCGCACTGCATTGCTGGCTGCCGATGAAAATGATGACATCGGTTGTTTCGTCATCACCGGTGCCGGTGATGCATTCTGCTCCGGAGGCGACCTGGGCCGTCGGGCCGCCGAAAGCGCAGAGGGGGATCCAACGCCGCTCGAGCGTAAAATCAGATTGCAAAAAGTCACCCACCAGGTGGCATTAGCGATCGAGAGCTTTGAAAAGCCACTCATTGCGGCGGTAAACGGCGCGGCGGTGGGGGCGGGCATGGATCTTTCGTTGCAGTGCGATATGCGTTTCGCATCAGAGTCGGCTCGATTTGCTGAGGCTTATATTCGTGTTGGCCTGATCCCTGGAAATGGCGGTTGCTATTTGCTGCCGCGCATAGTCGGTACCGCGAAAGCCCTGGAATTATTATGGACGGGCGATTTCGTCAGTGCTGAAGAGGCGTTGGCATTGGGCATCGTCAACCGAGTATTCAGTGATGACGAGCTCATGCAGCAAACGCTGGATTTTGCTACACGCCTGGCGGATGGCCCTCCCATCCAGCAACGCAGCATAAAGAAGCTGCTATACCAATCGCTGCGGACCGATTTACGGACGAGCTTGGAGTCGGTGGCTGCGCAGATGGCCGTGGTGCAATCCACGGATGATTACAAGGAGGCCATCAAAGCTTACAAGGAAAAAAGGAAACCGCGTTTTATCGGCAAATAGCGTGTCGTGCCTGGACCGACCGGTCCAGGCATCGTTGTGATAGTGGAGGTGTCCGATGGAACTGCGTCAACTGCGCTACTTTGTCCGGGTAGTTGAGTGTGGAAGCATGGGGCGAGCAGCGCTTGAACTCGATGTTGTCACCTCGGCCCTCAGTCAACAAATCAGTCGACTGGAGAATGAACTGTCCGTTCGGTTGCTGCTAAGAAAGAAGAGCGGCGTGCAGCCCACCAGCGCCGGATTGGCATTCTGGCATCGAGCACAACTGGTGTTGCGCAACGCAGAGGATGCGGCCCACGCGGCCAGGACTGGACGGTTCGCCGGGCATGTCACGGTGGGATTGGCTCCATCCACCTCAGGCGTCGTTGCACTGCCGTTCATGGAGGCGATGCGAGAGCGATACCCGGATATTTCCCTTCGTATTGTCGAGGCGTTATCGGGCAACCTGGAGCGGATGCTGAGTGCTAGACAGATCGATCTTGCGATATTGTTTGGCGCTGATCATGGGCGCAGATTCAGCACTCAACCGCTGGTAAATGAACGTCTTTTCGCTATTTCCGCAGCTGACTTTTCCCTGGTCCGCAAGAGTGAATCGCTGTCAATCAGTGAGCTTTCCAACGTCCCCCTTATATTGCCCGGCAGTACGCATGGCCTCAGGGCGCTGATAAACAATGCTTTTGAAAGAGAAGGCTGCACGATGAACGTCATCGCGGAAATCGACGGGCTTGCGATACTCATGGACGCGGTGGGGGCGGGCTTGGGGATGACGGTGCAACCTAGCGCGGCACTTGCAAGGCATGATAAAGACCGTTTCGATACGGTACCCATTTCCGAGTTCAATTTTACCCGCTTGAATCAAGTCGCCAGTTTGTCGGACGATGAGTTGTCGCCGGCGGGTTTGGCAGCACGTGTTGTTTTGGCTGACGTCGTTCGCACGTTGGTTTCGGATAAACGTTGGCTGGGCACGCAACTGGTAACGGTGCCCGACTGAACAAGGCGCGGTCGCCAGCCGTCTCGATGTGCCTCCGTTCTCGAGTTCGGTGGGTGGAACTGAAGTTGGCGAGTGAAATAGCGTCATGCTAGTATGTTATTTTGAGACTGATTCTCGTTTGTTGGCGAATGAAGCATTTCGTGTCGAGGAGGATCGTTACGATCAACGATTTTGATGGGGTTTTTCAAGAATGATGCGCTCTGTGCAACGTATCTTGGCAGTTTTCGAAAGCTTTAGTTCAGACCGCAGCAGCCTTACGCTTCAAGACATTGCAGACCGTATCGAGCTACCGAAGTCGACGACGTTTCGTATTGTCCAGAGTCTTGAAAAGGCTGGCTACCTGGTACGTCTCGAGCAGCAATATTGCTTGTCCTTCCGGTTCACGCGCTTGGCTGGCCTGGTAAAAAGTACCCTGGGTATTCGTGAGATCGCTCGACCCGTATTGCAAGAACTCGCTGAGCAGACTGAAGAAACAGTCTCCATCCATGCGGTGAGTGATCGCAATCGAGTCTGTCTCGACTCGGTCACTACCAGCTCGGCACCGTTGCGCGCGGTGGTCCAGGCGGGTGAACAGATTCCCTTGTTGGTAGGATCTGCTTCAAAGGTCTTGATGGCCTATATGCCCAAAGCCCAGCTCACCCCGTTAGTCAAAAATGTTGCCAAAGCGACGAAGCGCACCAATGGCGCGGTGCTTGAAGAGTTCGCCATGATCCGGGAGCAGGGTTATGCCGTTTCCCATGGGGAACGGCTGTTAGGCATCTCGGCGATCTCGGTACCCATCAAGGACGTCAATCAAGAAGTGCACTATTGCTTGTCGGTGGGGGCACCGACTGTCCGAATGAACATGAATGAAAAGGAGTTTATCGAGTTGGCGGTCAAAGGTGCTGAAGTCATATCGCGACAATTCGGTGGAGAGGTGGCCTTGCCCGCGCCTACATCCGACTGATGATGTGCGCCTGGCCTCAAGCCTGGACTTCTTGACAGCGGCTCATCGCGAGAAAGAAACGCTCCGCTGGTCACTTCCATGCGAATGGACCAGTTGGGACTTCCAGGCGAACGACGACGTTTCACGATTTGAAGCGCCCCACCAGACCGTTCAGCTCATCTGACAGACTCGACAACTTGCCGGAGTCATCCTGTGCAGAGTTGGCCAAGCTCTCCACCAGCCGAGCCTCGTCATAAATCTGCTGGATATGCCGATTGATCTCTTCGGCCACGCTATGCTGCTCTTCAGCGGCGGCGGATATCTGCAGGTTTTGATCCCTTATTTCATTGACCGACAATTGGATGCCTTCAAAGCTGTCCCGGGTGCTTTCGATGGACGACACACTGGCTCGCGAAAGCTCAAGGCAACTTCCCATTTTGCCCATCACCTCCTGGGTCTTGCTGCCTAGGGCGCCGAGCAGTTGCTCGATTTCGCCGGTCGAATCGGATGTGCGTTTGGCCAGTGCTCTGACTTCATCTGCCACCACTGCAAATCCTCGACCTTGATCACCCGCCCTGGCGGCTTCGATGGCTGCATTCAGGGCCAGCAGATTGGTTTGCTCGGCAATGGCGCGAATGGTGCCAAGGATCTGGTTGATGCTGCGGCTGCCGGCTTCGAGCTCTGTCATGGACTGCGACGACTCGGTCAGACGGCGTCCCAGGCGATTCACGTTGTCCGTGGTGATCTCGATCTGCTGCTTGCCCTCCGCCACACGGCGATGTCCGTTCTCGGCGGACTCTGCTGCGCCGCTGCATGAGCGGGCCACCTCATTGGCGGTTGCGACCATCTCGTTGAACGCGGTCGACACCAATTCCACCGCTTCGCGCTGTCTCCCGGCGGCCTCGTTCATGTTGTTGGCAACCTCGCTGTTAACCCTCGAGGCATTTTGCAGATTGCTCGATGCGGCGCCGATGTGTTGGATCAACTGACGTATGGCGGTGAGAAACTTATTGAACCAGCCTGCCAGCTCAGCGGTTTCGTCGTTACCCTGAAACTCTAGTTCGCGACGCAGATCTCCCTCGCCCTGTGCGATCGATTGCAGTCCGGTGCTGACCTGGCTGATGGGTTTGACGATGGACTTGGAAAATGCCACGGCGACCAGGGCAAAAATGACTGTCAATCCTCCCACGATGAGGGCGGTGAGGTAGGTCATGCGAGTGGCCGCGCTCATGACTTCACTGCGCTCGATCAAGCCGATATAGCGCCAGCCAAGATCAGGCGACGTCCAGACGTTGGCCATGTAAGGGATCCCATTGAGTTCAACCTCGGTTGATCCCTGCGGGGTGGCGGCCAACTTTGCATAGGCCTCGCCCAGGTCCTTGAGCGGCTTGAAGCTATGCGTTGTGTCGCGGGGGTCTACCAGTACGACGCCGTCCTCGATCAACATCACGTAGCCGCTTTCGCCAAGCTTGATGCTTTTGACCAGCTCGGTGAGGTTTTTCAAAGACACGTTCACGGCTAACACACCTTTGACGATGCCATCGCTCGTGATCATTGCCCTGGCTGTCCCCACCAGTGCTGCATCTTCCTTACCGTAATCATAAGCCGGGTAAAAAGCGGGTGTTCGTACGGTTTTGCCAGGGCTCGCCATCGCCGCTTTATACCAGGGGCGTGAACGTGGATCGTAGTTGGCCAACTGAGGATCATCTGGCCATTTGGCATAGGAGCCGTCCTCCAGGCCGATGGAGAGAATCGCCGCGGACGGGTGGGCTGCACCGTAATGAGCAAACCTTTCGATCAGTTGCTGGGCCGCAGGAGGCAATGGCCGGCTGGCGGCATCACCGGTCTGATAGTTCTTCAGCGCGCCAACCGATACATAAACTGGATCGGTTGCCATTTGATCGACATTTTGCAGGCTGGCCTCGAAAAACTGGCGAATGTTGCCATCGATCTGGCGTATTTCCCGCGTACTGCCATCCATAAACTGATCAGCCGCTAGCGTTCGCGTGTTGGTCACGGAAACCACTGCGACCAGGCTCACGGGTATAAAGGCGACCAATACGAACGTCAGCACAAGCTTGTTTTTTATTTTCATTGTGAAGCCCATAAACAGGGAGGACGGGCAAACGGCCAATTTCACGCGGTAGTCGCCTTTACACCCGATTCTGCTCGGGTGCGATATGTTCGGCGGCTCCGCCGATGAAGCGGACTGTTTTCAGTCCGCACACATCTTGAGCCGCTCACCGATCAGTTGATTGCAAAAAGGGTTATGTAGAGAGCTCTTGCCGCATTGTCTTCTGGGGCTGCGGTAGTTCACTCGCCTTGTTGCTTGCCTTGTTGCCCACTGAGGTGCGCAGGTTTATTCCACGAGTCTCAGGAACAAACTGAGTTGTGATCAGACAGAGCACGGCAATCAACGTGACGTAAAAGGCCGGCGCCAGCGGGGAGCCAAACGCCTGGGACAGGTACGCAGCGATCAATGGGCACGTTCCGCCGAACATCGCGACACTTGTCTGATAGGAAATGGCGTGTCCGGTTGCACGGAACGATGTCGGGAAAAATTCCGCTGCGGCCACAAAGCTGGCTGCCCCATAAATCCCCAATCCGGCAGCGAGGAGTGTTTGCCCGGCCACGGCGCTAGCGAAAGAACCCGAGGCAGCCAAGTACATGGCCGGATATGCCGAGAGCGCTATCCATGCCGCACCAAATGTCAGTACTCGCTTGCGGCCAAACCGATCACTCAATAAACCTCCTAACGGAAGTAGGGCTGAAAGTACGATGACGGCGATGGCGTTTGAGATCAAAGCCGAGGTGGAATCCAGCTTTCCGACCTCAATTAGAAAGGTGTACATAAAGCCGAGCAATAGGTAAGCCCCTACCGAAAAAACCGGTTGGACCATGAACACGTGCAACATACCCCTCAATCCACCGCAGCGAATGGCCGCTATCAGCGGATTCTTCTTGATTTTGCTGGCTTTACTGGCCTGGCGGGCTTGCTTGTACTCTTCAGGCTCATCGATGTTGCGGCGCAGCCAGAACCCGACCACTCCGATAATGCCTCCAAGAAGGAAAGGGACGCGCCACGCCCAGTCTGAATACGCTTGATCCCCCGCTCCAAGCTGGAGTGCGACGACCAAACCGGCCACGACGGCGTTGGGCAGGTGAGAGAAAATCAGCGTGAAGCCAAGCCAGTATCCTCTGCGATTCTCCGGTGCCGACTCGACGATGTAGCTGGTCGAGCCGGTCGTTTCGCCACCCAGTGCCAAGCCTTGTGCGATTCGACAGAGCAACAGCAGTAACGGTGCGGCGATCCCGATGGTTGCATAGGTCGGAAGCAGCCCGATGATCGCGGTGCCTAGTGCCATGAGCCAAACGGTCATCGCCATGACCCTGATACGGCCAAGGCGGTCCGCCAGATAGCCAAACATCAAGCCACCCAGGGGGCGGGCTACGAAGGCCACTGCATAGACTGCGAACGTGCTCAGAAGCGCGGCAGTTCGATCTGAGCCGGGAAAAAAATGGACGGATAAAATGGGTATTGAGAACCCGAATACAGCGAAATCGTAGATCTCACCGAAGTTCCCGATAGCGCCAGCGGCTAGCGATCGCCGAGAGCTGGTCGTTTTCGTCTTCGTCATGCGTCTTCTCCTGTGACAGGATGGTTTTTATTAGTTGATGCAAAGCTGATGCATCAAGACTGCAGGATGAAACAGTGTTGCTTCGCCATCAGGCCTTAGAGATGTTCGAGGCGTGGATCAATGTTGCGTTTTCGCCGGATGAATCGTGGTAGTCAGCGAGCGTAACGTTTGTGAAAAGCGTTTCTGCGATGACGCAATCCGCTAACGGAGGTTATGTTAGAAAGACGCGTGTTGCTGGGGTTTAAAAGCAATACGCGTTCACTATTTGTTAATAGGTTGGCGAGGTTTGCCGGGCCAGGCAGGTAGCCGAGCGTGGGCTTTTTTCCCGCAGAAGGGGCCACTGGCTTACCGCCGTATCAGGACAGATTTTGGTTTTCATATAGGCTTCGATCGATTCAACACGCACTATTTGTGAGCCGCCAATCAATTACAGTTGGAGGAGGGCTTGAACTGAACCGCGGAAATAGAACTGTAGAACGTGCTCAAGTCTTTTATCGGGACTGGATCGCTGATCTGATGATCCGCTTGCTCGAAGAGACTTCGTGCAGCATTGGCGATCAACATGGGAGCGCCAAGATCGTTGCCGCGCAAACAGGCCGCTTTGAGGATGGTTTTTTCGCTCGAGAGTGCCGTGTTATCCAGGGCGTGACTGGATAACAATTGGGTATAAATAGAGCGAGAGGATTCACTCCATCCCGATGTCTTTTCCAGGACCAGTGCCATGTCTTCCAATGCCAGCCCATATCGCAGGCCTGCCGCCGTGCATTCATAAGTAATCGCGCTGCATAGCGATGCGATCGCACCTGTGACCAGCTCGATGGCGTGATCTTCAGGGCACGCTTGAGGGGCACCATCCGTGTTCGGCGTCACGGCATCGGCGTCGTACAATTTTGTCGCCGCCATGCTTTCGATGAGCCCGACCATGTCTTCGAGCTGCGCGTTTGGCCCCAAGGTGTTGGTTCCGATTTGCAACAATGCCCTGACCAGAGCGGTTAGCGGCATCGGGACATCCCTGGACATTCCCAGCGCGACGGCTTGATCGACGTCTTTGAGCATCAAAGCGAGGGCGAAATTGGTGGAGGGTTTTCCCTGGGCGAGCGCGGGCAGCATCCTGTCTGTGGTTTGATTTCGCGCTTTGTTGCGGTTCAACACGTCCGCCATCAGGGGCAGTGAAAGGCCGGCTTTTTTGCCCATGGCCACGACCTCAAGGGTCCCTAGTCGGCAGCCAGCATTCATGGCGTTGTTGACCATTTTCATGGCTTGGCCGTCGCCGACCCTGTCGCCACAACGATAAATCGTTTGGGTAATAACTTGTAAAACGGGGAGGGCGCGCTCGTAAACCGTATCCGAGCCCGCAACCATCAGCGTGGCTTTGCCTTCGGCAACGACCAGCGGACTTGCAGACACCGCAGCATCCATCATGTCGATACCGCGTTCGGCCAGTTCTTCGGCCATACGTCTGGTCTCACCCGGAATGCCACTTGTCTGATCAATGATCAGTGTCCCCGGCACCAATCCGGCCGCGAGGCCGTTTGGACCGAACAGCGCAGACCTGACGTCCGAGCTGCGTGGCAGGCACAGGAAGATGACGTCACACCGGCGAGCCAGGTCGGCCGCCGTGGGCGCGACGTCGGCGCCCAGTTTCTTGAAC
This sequence comes from Pseudomonas sp. Irchel s3f7, assembly GCF_900187615.1. Taxonomy (GTDB): domain Bacteria; phylum Pseudomonadota; class Gammaproteobacteria; order Pseudomonadales; family Pseudomonadaceae; genus Aquipseudomonas. The sequence continues at coordinate 97,980 of NZ_FYDO01000012.1, forward strand.
GTGTCGACGGCGGCCGTGTTGATATCCCACACGCATAACGAGTGAGACAGGAATCGACGAGCGAGTTGACTGCCGAGGGCACCGAGCCCGATGTATCCGATTTTCATTGTCTGTCGCCTCTCTTGTGACCATTCAACCGACGCATGCGACGTATAGGGGGAATGGTGCAGATACTTTTATTGTTCTTGGGGTGTGATGAGAGCGTATTGCCTGATTGCTAAAGCAATGAACCGATCATGCCGCCATCAACGCTGATGCTCGATCCAGTGATGAAACCCGCCTGTGTGGATGCGAGAAACGCGACCACGCCACAGACCTCGTCTTGTTCCCCCATGCGGCCGAGCGGCGTAAGCTTGCGGCGTGCTTCTGCCTGCTCCGGGGTGTACGCGGCGGTGCCGGTGCGGTGCGATGTGTCGATCAATGCTGGCGCTACACAATTGACAGTGATGCCGCAAGAGCCCACCTCGTTGGCGAGATGTTTCATGTACGCGGTGACGCCTGCGCGAAAAACGGTTGAAAGGCTATGGTGCGGCATGGGTTGCTTCACCGATGCCGAGGTAATGGCGATGACGCGACCCCATTGCTTCTTGAGCATCTGAGGAACCATTTCCTTGGCGACCTGGATGGTCCCCCAGAGTTGATTTTGATAGGCCTCTTGCCACCGTTCCTCTTCCGTTTCGTCGAGCGTCGCCCGCAGCGGATTGGGGGCTCGTCCCGTGTTCAGGACGAGGATGTCGGTGCCGTTGAATGTAGCGTTCACCGTGTCGGCGAGGCGCTTTACATCAGCGGCGACGCGCATGTCGCCGGCAATGGCGACTGCACGCACGCCATGCTTTGCCGTTATTTCCTGGGCGATGGCGGCCAGTTTGTCCGCTGAACGTGCAAACAGCACCACATGAACGCCCTCGGCTGCCAATGCGTGGGCAATGTTCTTGCCTAAACCTGCGCTGGCGGCGGTGATGACTGCCACTTTTCCGTTGATCTTCAAGTCCATGATTTACTCCGACACGATGATTTCATTGCCTTCGACGCTGAATCGATGTGGCATGTCTTCGGAGGCCCACTCCAGGTAGGAAAGCACTTCCTGGAATCGAGGATCGTCGTGATTCAGCACTTCAGGCCGATACCGTGCGTCCATGACCATCGGAAGGAACGAAACCTTTTGTATGCCGTCTTTGGTCGCCACTGCTTTGGCGAGCAAGCTCAACGTACAGGCCTTGCCGTAGGGCATAAAAGGATATTCGGGATCGAGGTCCGCGTGATTGCGAACCGCACCGTGAGACCAGGCGGGCTCGCTCCATGAAGGCGCGGGAAACGACTTGGTCATTGCGAACACGCCGAGACTGTAGAAGACGGCTTTGCCCTTATACATCTCGATCGCTTTGGGAATATGCGGTGCGTGGCACACCACCATATCTGCACCTGCATCAATGGCAGCATGGGCTACGGTCACCTGGTAGTCGGAGATCACGCGAGGCAGCCGGATGACGCCGGAGTGAAAAGCCAGGATAACGACGTCTACCTCACCTTTCAGCTTCTTGATGTCCTCGACCAGGTTCGCCAGGTCGCTGGAGTCAGGTTCCGTGCGAATGCGAACGGGCTGGTGGGGACCTCGTGTTTCATAGGAGGTATCGACCTTGATACTGGTCACGCCAGGTTTTTGCAGTCCTGCCTCGCTGCCGGCAGGACCGAGCGAGGTATAGCCCAAGTAACCGACCTTGATGCCGTCGTGTTCAATGATGGCTGGACGTCGTGCTTCTTCCAGATCCCGACCTGCGCCTGTCACCTGGATGCCGCGCGAGACAAAAAAGTCCCGGGTATCCACGAGGGCATCCGGGCCGCTGTCGTAGCTGTGATTGTTTGCCAGAGTCACCGCGTCGAACCTGCCATTGGTGAAAATAGCAGCCATTTCAACGGGCTGACCGACTTGAGGGGCATGGTCTGCGCGCACGGTGCGATCCGAGTAGGTGCGCATGCAGTTGATGAAACGCATATCGGCCGAGGCAAGAGTCGGCAGGGCGAGTTCTGTGTACCCCTCCACCGGGAAGCCGTCTTTCGCTCCATGCGTGGGGCCGCAGTCCCCGCCGATCAGTATGGTGGCGTTCGATGTCATTTTTCCCTCCTATTATTTTTGTGGGAAATTTATGGTTTCGATCAATGAAACAGATGCTGCTAGATAGAACTAATAATAGCACCGCGAAAACGGCATGACCACGATTTGTACAGGCATCATGTCGTTGGATAAAGAGTCAGTCTGGATTTTTGTGGTTCTGATGATTGGAACAGGTATCGATAATAAGAACATGTGATAGTATCGATTTTGACATCCGTCCGGGCGCAGGCGTTACCTACCTGACCGTCTCTATGGCAGGTCGAGGGTCGACACCTGTTCAGGAAAACGACGTTGGTGCCAGTCTACTATTTGAAATTATCAGTTAGTTCAATCGCTTACATGAAAATAAGAGAGGGCGGAAATGGCAAGCTCACTGGATCAAACGCAGGGGCACACACCGGCAGGGCGGCTTGCCGGGAAAGTTGCTGTTGTTATGGGTGCTGGACAAAGCCCGGGCGAAGGCATGGGTAACGGTCGAGCGGCGGCCATTCGATTTGCGCGTGAAGGGGCGCACGTCCTGGCCGTTGATCGGCAAATCGAGTCCGCTGAGGAAACTGCGGCGATGATCATTCAGGAGGGTGGTTCCGCTGCAGCATTTTCTGCGGATGTGACCCGGGAACACGAGTTGGCCCTTGCCATGCAGATGGCAAAAAAACGTTGGGGGTCCCTGGATGTCCTGCACAACAATGTGGGGGTCAGCCTCGCCGGTGGTGACGGCGACTTGATGGATATCACCGAAGATCAGTTCGATAACATTTGCCGTATCAATCTTCGCGGTACCGTCTTTGCTTGTAAGCACGCAGTAGCAATCATGCGTGAACAAGGGGGCGGGGTTATCGTCAATGTGTCATCCGCGGCGGCATTGGGTAAGTATCCCTACGTAACGTACAAGGCTACAAAAGCGGGTGTCATTGCTTTCACCGAGCAGTTGGCGCTTCAAAATGCCCCTTATGGGATCAGGGCGAACTGCATCCTGCCAGGCTTGATCTCGACGCCGATGGCGGTCGAGGCGCGTATTCAAGCGTGGAACCAGACGCGTGAGCAGGTCAGCGCGGAGCGCAACGCCAAGGTGCCGCTCGGCCGCCAGGGAACCGCTTGGGATGTTGCGAACGCGGCCCTGTTTCTTGCGTCCGATGAAGCCAATTTCATCACGGGTATCTCGTTGGCGGTGGACGGCGGCCGGTTGCTCAATCGTATTTAATCGTAGTCCCCCACTGCTGGCAGTGGGGGACCATCGGCGCATTACCGCTCAATCAACGTAGCCCGACAATACCCATCCAGTACTGAAGTTGATTTCCTGACGTCTCGACATCAACGCTTCGAGCGTACTTGAGATGCCCGTCATCACCTATCCGGAATATCGACAGTGTCGCGGGCGTTACAGTCAGCCCTTTTTCATCATCGTATGCGGCCAAGGCCTTGATACTCGCCGTGACGAGCAAGCGGCCACTGGGATCACAGGCAAATGTTCGGACGTGAAAGGAACGAGTGTCCACATGCTGAACAAGTGTGGGCTCGCCTGTTTCAGGGTTGATAGCGTAGACGGCTATGTTGTTTTCACCTCCGGAGAACACTGGGTGCCCCTGGTGGGAGTGCGTCGCATCTGCGCGATTTACCAGGTAAACAAACTTCCCGCTTGGATGGACATGGATTGCACCGGCGAGTTGTCGTGGGTGCACGTGCTCAGGGGTTCGCAGCGTTCCCCGCGTGAAGGCTGGCTCGGCCTCGATCCGGTCACCGTCATGTCGGAACATGTAGAGACGGTTGGTTCGCTCGTCGGCTGCGTAAAGCCATGGATGCGTCGGATGAAAGTCGACATGCCGCGGGCCGAAGTCATGGCCATGATTCGGCGCAACCACATCGCTCATTTGGAGATGTTCTTCAGTTAGCCGAAATGAACGGAGTGCCCCGGGATCTTCCAGCTTGTCTGTCGTTGCGTTATTGCCGCGGTCAACTACCAGGACGTGTTTGGCGGATGGATAAAACATGACCTGGTGCGGATAGACCCCAAAGTCGGTGTTCGGATCCTGAGCCTGGCTGCTGCCTATTGTGCAGTCTGCGTTGATGCGGTGCACAGTCAATGAGCCACGCTTGAAATTGTGGGCATTGACGATAAATCGTCCCAGGGGGTCGATACACAAATGTACCGCTCGGTAGGGAAGTCGCGCAGGTAAGCCGTGAGTGTTGAGTTGCCCGTCAGGTCCCAACGAGTAAGCGCTGACGTGATTGTGATGGGACTCCACCCTCGGGCCACCGTCGCTTGTTGAGACATACAGGAAGCCGTCGGATGGATGAGGCCATGCGTATTGCACCTTTGAGGCCACAGTGACGCTTTCCATCCTGTGGAGCGTTGCGCTGTCTACGTCAATCATATAGCGCGTGATGACATCATCTACGGCGCTGTAGAGTACGGCGCGGCTGCTCATTCAAGCCTCCGAATGGTCAATGGTGAACATGGGAACGGACATGCCGCTTTCTGATTCTTTAAACGCGACCCTGACCCGCTGCCCGATGCGAACACTGTCCAGATCAACATCGACAATGTTCGTAAGCATCATCAGTCCCTCGTCGAGGCGCACATAGGCAATGCAGTACGGTGCTGATGCGCCACGTCGTGTGATGCTGAAGGTGTAGATCGTCCCGGTCCCGCTTGCGGTGATCCATTCGACATCGGTGCTCCAGCAAAACGGGCACAACGCACGAGGATAATGATGCGGTTGATGGCAGGCATTGCAGCTCTTCAAGAGCAGGCGCCCCTCGGCCGCAGCGTCGAAATAGGGTTCATCACCGGGGTTCAGGATAGGGTCGCTGATGGGGCGTTCTGTGTAGGGGGTCGACATGTTTTTACTCCCTTTCCATGATGACGGTGGCTGCACCGTGCCGATGACCTATCGCGCCGCCGATGCCGGTGGCGAGGGCTAGCGAACAGTTGGGAACTTGCACCTTTGGATGAGCCTCGCCTCGAAGCTGTCGTACGGCTTCGATTATTTTTGTGATCCCGCCGCGATTGGCGGGATGGTTATTGCACAGGCCGCCGCCATCGGTGTTGAACGGCAACTTGCCGATGCCCGAAATAAGGTTGCCGTCCGACACGAATTTTCCGCCTTCGCCTTTTTTGCAGAATCCCAGGTCTTCAAGTTGCAGGATGACGGTGATGGTGAAGCTGTCATAGATGGAGGCGTACTGGATGTCGGCCGGCGTCACACCTGCCTCTTCGAAAGCTCGAGGGCCGGTCCACGCGGCGCCGGTATAGCTCAAGTCGAGGCGTCCGCCCATCTGGTGTTTAGTGGATTCACCGCAGCCAAGTATCCGTACCCGTGGTCTGTTGAGGGCCTTGGCAATCTCCGGGCGGGCAACGATAACTGCGCCGCCGCCGTCGCTCACGACGCAGGAGTCGAGACGCCGCAGGGGGTCAGAAATCATCGGCGATGCCAATACATCTTCGACCGAGACCACTTTGCGCAACATCGCCAGAGGGTTGTGTTGCGCATGATGAGAGGCAGCGACCTTGACCCAGGCCAGTTGCTCGCTGGTTGTGCCGTACTCATGCATGTGGCGCATCGCACACATGGCATAGAGGTTCAACGTGACTGGGTTATAGGGCATCTCGAATGGCGCGTCCGGTAGATTGACGCCTCGTACGCGCGCCTGTATCCCAGAGATACCTTCAGAGTTGGGGCGGCCGGCCAGTGTAATCAGCGCCACGTTGCATCTGCCCGCTGCTATTGATTCTGCTGCGTGAGCGATATGGGCGAGATAAGAGCATCCTCCCATATCGGTCGAATCGACATGCCTCAGTTTGTCCAGATTCAGGTAGTTGGCCATCGACCATACATTCCCGCCGGGTGCATCGCCCGCGCAGAAATATCCGTCGATGTCATCTTTGCTTAATCCCGCGTCTTCAATTGCCCCTTTAGCCGCCTCCGCATGTAGCTGCGCCACCGAATGGTGGGGGGCCTTGCGTAGGGGGTGCTCATACGCTCCGACGATGTATGCCCTGCCTTTTATTGTCATCTCTAGGGTTTCCTCAGTGCATGAAGATGAAGCTCGAATGTGCTTTCCGGTACCTTCGTTCAGGGGGATCGGCCCAGCGTCAAAGACAAAAGTAGTATGGCGTAAAGTTCCGATCAGTGAAATCTGTGCTGATTATCAAAACTCATGCTACCATCGATTCAACGTTGTTTGGAGCGCAGGATGGCACTGCACTCAAATTTCCGGGCCAAACCAGGATGCTCATTGGATGCGAGCGGTCGCGGGGTAGGGGCAGGCCTTATTTTTTTGAGACAGGAAGATGAGATGAGCGAAAGCCTGATGGTCAGTTACGAAGTCGAAGGCGTTGTGGCCGTAATCACAGTCAACAATCCGCCCGTCAACGCCCTGACTCCCGAGATGAGAGGGAGCATCATTGACGCCGTTGCCCATGCGAACGCCGACCCGGCTGTCGCGGCGATCGTGTTGATGGGGGGCGGTCAGAATTTCATCGCGGGTGCTGATATTCGACAGTTCGGCAAGGCGAGAACAATCACTACCCGCATGAGCGCCGCGGCACTTGACGCCAGCGCCAAGCCGACTGTCGCGGCTATTCATGGGTATGCGCTGGGAGGCGGTCTCGAGCACGCCCTCGCTTGCCATTACCGGATTGCATTGCCCGCAGCCAAGCTCGGATTGCCCGAGGTCGCTCTCGGGTTGATACCGGGAGGCGGCGGTACGCAGCGCTTGCCGAGGCTGGTCGGGGCTGCCGTAGCCACCGGTTTGCTCGTCTCAAGCCGCCATGTCCATGCCGCCGAAGCATTGAAGATCGGGCTTATCTCCCAGATTGTTCCAGGAACACAAAGCCAAGAGCTTCGTGATGCCGCCGTAAGCTATGCAAAGGCCGTGGCGCAGGCTCAACCGCAGCGCGTACGCGATTTGGTGCTCGAACCGATGGATGCGACAACCATGGATGTGCTGCAAGCGGCACGCCGCGAAGCAGCCAAAAAGTCTCCTCACAACAAAGCGCCACAGTACGCGATCGACTGTATCGAAGCAGCTTTCAGCCTGTCGTTTGATGAGGCTCTAGAGGTTGAGAGCCGCTTGTTTTCTGAGCTGGAGGGTTCTGATGTTGCCAAAGCACTTCGCTATGCATTTTTTGCTGAGCGTGAGGCTGCCAAGGTTCCGGATGCGCCACCGGGTTTCAGGCCTGCTGGTGTGACGTCCGCTGCGGTGATCGGCGCGGGAACAATGGGCGCGGGTATTGCCATTTGCTTCGCTGACGCAGGCATTGTGGTGAAGCTCCTGGAAGCGAGTGCCGAAGCACTGGACAGGGGCCTGCAGCGCATACGTGACATCTACGCCGTAAAGGTCAAGCGCGGACGCATGACCGTGGAAGAGATGGATGCGTGCCTTCAGTTTGTCCGGCCTGTCTCCCACTACGAAGAAATCGGCGACTGCGATGTCGTGGTTGAAGCAGTGTTTGAACGGATAGATTTGAAGAAGGACGTATTCACCAAACTCGATGCCGTGATGAAGCCTGGCGCGCTGTTGCTGACGAACTCTTCCGCGATTGATATCAACGTCATGGCCAACATGACAGGTCGACCGCAGTACGTCGCCGGCGCTCATTTCTTCGCTCCCGCGAACGCGATGAAACTGTGCGAAATCGTGAAGGGTGATCAAACCTCGATCGAGACAGTTGTGCGGGCCATGAAGATGGGCCGCGATCTTAAAAAAGTCTGTGCGGTCTCCGGGACGTGCGATGGCTTCGCGGCAAATCGCAGTCGCGCGCCGCTGGTCACGGAAATGATGCTACTGCTTGAGGAGGGGGCACGTCCTGAGCAGATCGACAGGGTCATGGTTGAATTTGGCTATCCGATGGGACCGTTCGCAGTGAGCGATCTGTCCGGTCTCGATGTCAGCTATGACACGCGCAAGCGTCGCGCGGCAGCTGACCCTCAATACAGGAAGCTCCATGTCCCGGATCGGATGGTCGAGCTGGGCCGCAAGGGCCAGAAAAATGGGGTCGGATGGTATCGCTATGAAGAAGGTGGCCGCACACCTCGTCACGATGAAGAAGTGATGCGGATCATCGCGACCGTCGCCCATGAGCTTGGCACGCCTCAGCGTACCTTTACCGACAGTGAAATCCTCCAGCGTCTGTTATTCGCCTCGATCAACGAGGCCTGCAAGATCCTGGATGAAGGCAAGGCATATCGAGCCAGTGACATTGATGTCATGTGGTTGTACGGCTTTGGATTTCCTCGCCATCGAGGAGGGCTGCTGTACTGGGCTGACACGATCGGGGCCAAGGAAATCCATCTGCAAGTGCAGCAATGGCATGAGCAATACGGCAGGCGTTGGACTCCTAGTCCGCTGCTGTCGAAAGCGGCCAATGAAGGGCTGTCCCTGAGAGAGCTGAAATCAGTCATATGAAAAGCACGGCAACGATGGCCGTGTGCGGCCGGTAACGGTTGTTCTTTTAATGAAAGCAACGCCCTGGTTGCTGTCCCCCAAGGGTTACGAAACGCTTCCCATGGTCGGCAAAGGGGCCAACAAGTAGAAACGAAACGGAAGAAAAATCATGAGCAGTGACACGTCCACACAAGCCTTGTCCGAGGGCGAATTCAAAATTTGGCAATGCATTTTATGCGGCTTCATGTATGACGAAGCCGAAGGTATTCCGGAAGAGGGCATACCTGCCGGAACTCGGTGGGAAGATGTTCCCCAGGATTGGATTTGCCCTGAGTGTTCGGCGACGAAGCTGGACTTCGAGATGGTCGAGATTTGATTAATAGCCTTTCCGGCGCAGTGTTTTTTTTGGTGATTGAGGGCGATATCAACCGAGCCCCTTGGCGCCAAATGTAGAGGGAATTCAGATGTCCATTGAAACCAATAATAATGTCATCGCCGATGCTGATCATCCGCGCGTCGGCCTCTTCATCGACGGTGAATGGATTTTCGACCGCCCCTCTTGCTTTGAAGTGTTGGACCCCAGCACCGAAGCATCGCTCACCAGCGTTCCTGGGGCCACGACCGCTGACCTGGAACGCGTGTTGGCCGCCGCTGAGCGGGGGTTCAGAATCTGGCGGGACACACCAGCGGCTGAGCGTAATATCATCATCAGTCGTGCCATCGCAGGCGTGCGTGCACGTTCCGAAGAAATCGCGCAGATCATCACCCGAGAGAACGGCAAATTAATTGCAGATGCGCGTGCGGAGGTGGAGCGTTCGGCGAGCTTCTTCGATTGGGACATGGCACAGGCCCTGCGAGCCTACGGGACCATCGTTCCGGGCGAAGCCCAAATGCAGAAATCGATTCTTCGTCAGCCAATCGGTCCAGTTGCGGCGTTCACGCCATGGAATGTGCCGCTGAGCGCGCCGTCGCGAAAGATCAGCGGTGCACTGTGCGCCGGGTGCTCCATCATTTTGAAAGCCCCAGAAGAAACCCCTGGCGCGGCAGTAGCCATGGTTCAGTGCTTCGAGCGAGCCGGTTTGCCCAAGGGCGTATTGAATCTGGTGTTTGGCAACCCGGCGCTAGTGTCCTCGACCCTGATCGAGTCGCCAGTGACCCGCATGGTGACCCTGACGGGGTCGGTGGCAGTCGGCAAGCATTTGAGCCAGCTGGCGGGTGCGGCCATGAAGCCGGTGCTGATGGAGCTCGGCGGCCATGCCCCGGTCATCGTTTGCGAAGGGGTCAATGCCGCGGAAATCGGCAAGATGGCACTCAAGAGCAAAATTCGGATCAACGCTCAGTGGTGTGCTGCGCCAGGTCGTTTCCTGGTACACGAGAGCATCTACGACGAGTTCGTCGCTGCGTTTGTGGCAACCGCCGATCAGGTACGTGTGGCCAACGGCATGGATACGAAGTCTGACATGGGGCCGGTCACCAGTGTCCGGCGCCTCGCCGCGATGCAGCATTTTGTCGATGACGCATTGGCGCGTGGCGGCAAGGTTGCCGTGGGTGGGCATCGTGTAGGTGAGCGTGGTTATTATTTTGCGCCGACTCTGCTGGTCGACACTCCACTGGATTGCGCCATCATGACCGATGAGCCTTTTGGTCCGGTCGCTGTCGCGGTTCGTTTCTCGACCCTTGAGGAGGCCATCGAGATTTCCAACAGTCTATCCGTGGGTTTGGCTGCTTTTGCGTTCACCAATTCACTGGAACAGGCTGAACGATTGAGTCGTGAGCTGGATGTTGGAGTCCTGTCGATTAACCATTTCGGTGCGCCGGATCCTGACACGCCGTTTGGCGGTGTGAAGGACAGTGGTATTGGAAGAGAGGGGGGGCCGTGGAGCCTGGACTCCTACATGGTCAGCAAGACCGTGCTACAGAAAACTGCTCGCGTCTGACTCAGTGCCCCCAGTTTCCGTGACGGGCGTTGGGGGCTTTGGCTTTATTTGATGATCAAGGCCAATCCAGTGACCACTTGGATTCATAGGAGCATTCACTGAGGCAGGCATTTCCTGAAGCAGCTTCCTGCTAACGTCGGAGTTTTTTTGATACGCAAGGCATCAATGCGCCTTCGCAAGAACGCATCCGACTAAGGAGTCTGGCCATGAGTGCCCATAGTGGTCGCCTGCCTATGATCGGGCTACTTGCCCTGTCCACTACAGCGTTTCTCACCATTCTGACCGAGACGATGCCGGCAGCGGTTCTGCCTGCGATGTCGGAGAGCCTTGAACAGCCCCCCGCTGGTATCGGTTTATTGGTTTCCATCTATGCATTGGCCTCCGCTGCAGCCGCAATCCCCATTGTGGCGCTCACTCGAAGTCTGCCTCGCAAATCGTTGTACATCATGCTCGTGCTGAGCTTTGCAGTGGCTAACGGTATTACCGCCATCTCGACGTCTTATGCGCTGACGGTCGCGTCACGGGTGGTGGCTGGCCTGGCCGCAGGAGTTGTCTGGCCGGTCATCTGTGGTTATGCCATCCGCTTGGTCGATCGCAAAGACATGGGACGGGCTGTCGCGATTACCCTGGCGGGGAGTACCGTGGCCATGGTCGCCGGTTTGCCCTTGGGTAGCATGCTGGGTTCATTGCTTGGATGGCGTTTCAGCTATGGATTGCTTTCGCTGCTCGCGCTGCTTGTCATCGTTTGGGTTTTGCTGGTCGTGCCGCCCATGCCGGGAGAGGGGCGCAAGGAAGGCACTTCGATTCATGACGTCATTCGCACCCCAGGGTTGAGAGTGATCTTGCTGTCGGCTTTTTGCGCGATCCTGGCTCACTACACGCTGTACACCTACATGGCGCCGCTCGCGGAAAAAACCAGGCTGTCAGGCGGGACCGCTCAGGGTCTGTTTCTGTTCGGTACGGGTGCCATCCTGGGCGTACTGATCGCCGGACGTTTCGTCGATACGAGGCTGCGGCTTATAGCGACCACCGCGTTGACGTGCACAGCTGTGACGATGGTTGTGCTGATAGCGGCTCCGTATCAAATGATCGCTTCGGCTGCGATATTTGTGTGGGGGGCTTCGTTCGGCGGCATGCCTACTGTTTTCCAATCAGCGACGGGGCGGGTGGCAGAAGATAATGCGGAGCTGGCAACGGCGATATTGACGACCATCTACAACTTGGGGATTTTTGGCGGAGGTGCCGTAGGTGGTTTGCTCCTAAGCTACTTCGGGATAGTAAGTCTCTCGGGGTTTGCGCTGCTCATCGTTAGCGCTTCCCTCGTGGTGGTCATGGGAGGGAGGTGTCACGCCTTTCCACGGCAGTAAATTATTGCGGGATATATCTCCCTGGAAGAGCGCGCGGCGTAGATGCAATCCTCACGACCGCGTTTCATGGCTGCCAAATGCTCAGTCGGTATTCACCGGATCCCGACCCGACGATGTTCAAGTGATGCCATTCTGTTTATCGCGATAGCTCTTAACTCGTTGTTTTCATAGGTGCCTTCTTGATTCGGCGATATCTGTCTTTGCAGGACGTGCCGCTCATGGCTTAGCCACCGTTGTTCAACGGGACTCGTGGTGGCGCAGTTCAAGCACGAGCACTGTTGAGAAAAGTTCATGAGCGTATCAACAAGGTGCCGTATAGCCAGCGGCCGATGCCGGGGCTAGGTTTGTCTCGCTGCTGCAGCGGAAATGCTTTCGTTGGATGCGGGACTTGAACGCGCGCACCACAGGCATTGCACGCAGTCGTAATTTAATTTTATTACCCAAGCAAAGCAGGGCCGGATATGAATATCGCCGCAGTTAATACCTTGGAGATTCGAGTGATCGAAGAGGTTGACCAACACTTTGAACAGCGTTTAAAGGCGTACGCGGAGACTTTTGAAAAAGTACACGGATGCCTGGGCTATAGCGTGATTCGTAGCTCCAGCGATCCTGGTTTGTGGGTCTTCAGTGGCTACTGGAGCGCGGCATCGATGATGACTGAGCACTTTGAGAGTGAGTCGATGACGGCGTTGGTCAATCATTTGGTAACGTCCTGTTCCAACCTGACGTTTGCCAGTTTCACGCCCCAAATCGGAAGGGGACCGCACGATGAAGCTTGATGAAGCGCTATTTACGGCGATCGATCTCAATGCCTTGTTCATCCTCTTGGTGGTCTATCGCGAGCGAGGCGTGACGCGGGCAGCCGAACGACTGAACGTAAAGCAGCCAGCGGTGAGCAATACGCTGGCGAAGCTGCGCGTCCACTTTAAAGACCCCTTGTTTATCCGACGTTCGAAGGAGCTAGTGCCCACGGCCAAGGCCACCGAAATCGTGCGGGGGTTGGCGCCGGCATTGATGAGGATCCAGGACGTTATACGCCCCTCTGGAGGATGATCGGCAGTACCGTCCCTTCTTTTTTTGAGTACCCATTTCAATCAGGAGCTTATCGATGAGAATAACGTTTGCCGTGTCAGTGCTGAGCGCAACCGTAATGATTTCAAGTTGGTTGCACGCTGCCGATGAGCCTGAGAATACGATGCAAATTGCCAGAAACGGGGAGCAACCTTCTGTCCTGGGCTCGTCCAGCAATTTCGTCGGCACCGTCAGGGTTGATCCATTATTTGCAGCGCGACCGCCATCGAGGGTTACGGCAGGTGCTGTAACCTTTCAACCAGGGGCCCGATCAGCTTGGCACACTCATCCTGCGGGCCAGAATCTGATCGTCACCTCCGGCGTTGGATGGATCCAGCAAGAAGGGGGTGAGAAAATCGTCATCAAGCCTGGCGATGTGATTTGGACCCCTCCGGGTGTCAAGCATTGGCACGGGGCCACGAATTCCACCGGCATGACGCATTTGGCAATTCAAGAGGTACAGGACGGGAAAAATGTCGAGTGGCTGGAACCGGTTACTAATGAGCAGTACGGGCACTTGCAATGAAGCCCTCCAGGCATCTGCGGTTCCACGCAGTCTAGTTTGAAACTGGGATGGAAAAGTCGACAACTAGGTTTGCATTATTCTGTTACATTGATGCTTGGCGCAGTGGGTCGCCGGTATCTTTTTTGTTATTTATTGAAGGGTAGGTCGATGAGCCTCCCGGACTCCGTGGGCGGTCCCTGAGCTGCCGCTAATAAAATCGTCAGTGCACCAGTCCTCGGTCTCAGGCGATTCGACCTCTATTAATTACTTTTATGCATGGGGCCATTCAATTGGATGTGGTGTTTTTCGGGCAGCGCCTCGAATACATTGACGTCGACGAATTGATCCTTTGTGGGCTTAGACGTAATGCCATGAAGGGAAGTGCCCAGCATAAAAGCCCAATGCCTCGTTCAGCGTAGCTGGCCAACTGGATTGGACTCTACTGGCGTTCATCGAGCCTGGGTCAGGCCGCAGTCGTTCTGGATGTCCACACATCGGTTCTTAATTAGGAACAACACCATGAAGAAATTATTTTTAACGCTGGCCCTGCTGGCTAGTTCGTTTACTGCGATGGCAGCCGATATGTCCAACGGCGCGAACAACTTTTTCAAGAGTGATAAGGTGACTGAGCAGAAGGTATCCTTCAATAATCAGTACCGCATGAAAGTCGTTGGGAATCTGTATGTGCCGAAGAATTTGAATAAGGCCAACAAAAGCCCTGCGATTATCATTGGCCACCCGATGGGTGCGGTCAAAGAGCAAAGCTCAAACCTTTACGCTCAGAAACTCGCTGAACAAGGCTTTGTGACCCTTGCGATAGACCAATCATTCTGGGGCGAAAGCGAGGGACAACCGCGTAACGCCGTGGCGCCGGATATTTACTCCGAAGCGTTCAGCGCAGCGGTCGATTACCTGGGAACCCAGTCGTATATCGATCGTAACCGCATCGGCGTTCTCGGTATCTGTGGCAGCGGCAGCTTTGTCATCAGTGCGGCAAAAATCGATCCTCGGATGAGGGCGATTGCCACGGTCAGTATGTATGACATGGGCGCAGCCAACCGCGACGCGCTCAAGCACTCGCAAACACTTGAGCAGCGCAAGCAGATCATCGCAGAGGCGGCTGAGCAGCGTTATGTGGAATTCACCGGTGGCGAAACCAAGTACACCGGCGGCACCGTGCATAAACTGGACGCGAACACCCATCCCATCCAGCGCGAATTCTTCGATTTCTATCGCACGCCTCGCGGTGAGTACACCCCGGCCGGGTCTTCGCCTGACGTGACGACGCATCCAACGCTGACCAGCAACGTGAAGTTCATGAACTTCTATCCGTTCAACGATATTGCGTCGATTTCGCCTCGTCCTATGCTGTTCATCGCAGGTTCTGAAGCACACTCGCTGGAATTCAGCCAAGAGGCTTTCAAGCTGGCGGGTGAGCCTAAGGAATTGGTCATCGTGCCAGGCGCAGGCCACGTGGACTTGTATGATCGGGTAAATCTCATTCCGTTCGACAAGCTGACTTCTTTCTTCCGGACCAACCTGAAGTAACCCATCTTTGAAGCCGCAACTGCCCGGTTTGCATAGGATGTTGTGGCTTCAAGTCTGAACGTAGGTCGTAGTGCGCATCGCTCGACTTGCCCTTGGTGGAACGTTCATCCCTTGAGTCTTCATGGCTCTTTCAGGCCCTGCACGCTGTGCAGGGCCTTTTTTTTATCCGTCATGACTCGTGTCGCAAGGCGGCGATCAATAACGTCATAGCCCCTGAGGGTTGCCTACGGCTTGGGTAATAGAGATGAAGTCCTGTCCACAGGGGGCACCAGTCCTTCAGTACCGGAATCAGGTGGCCGGCCTTGACGTAGGGCTCGGCGATGTCTTCAGGTACATAGGCGATACCCAAACCGGCAATGGCTGCGTCAAGGCAATCATAAATGCTGTTGTAAATCAGCTGACCGTCAACCCGAATGTTAAGCTGTCGACCATCCTCCCCGAACTCCCAAGGCCACAATCCACCATGGGTGGGAAGACGCAGATTGATGCAATTGTGCTGCATCAGGTCTTCGGGTGTCTCTGGTTTTGGTCGACTGGCGAAGTAGCGCCTGGTCGCTACTGCGGTAAATCGCATGTCGGGACCGATGCGTACGGCGATCATGTCTTGGGCCACCGCTTCACCCAATCGAACGCCGGCATCGAAACGATCCGCAGCGATGTCGATGAGTCCATTGTCTGCGAACAGCTCGACTTTTATCCCAGGGTATTTCGGTAGGAATTTCTTTAGCTTTGGCGAGATGATCGATCGGATGGCGTGATCCGATGCGGTGATGCGTACGGTCCCGGTTGGGCTCTCGCCCAGTTCTGACAATGCCAGTAATTCAGCGTCTATCTCTTCGAAACGGGGACCGACCGTTGCCAGTAGCCTTTCACCGGCTTCCGTTGGCGAGACTGAGCGGGAGTTGCGCGCAAGCAAGCGCGTGCCCAGATTTCGCTCCAGTGAGCTGACGGCATGGCTGACCGCCGATTGAGACAGGCCAAGATGCGCCGCTGCTCGAGTAAAACTCTTTTCGCGGGCGACGGCAATAAAGGCCATCAATCCACCAAAGGATTGCTTAAGGATGTCGTCTTGCATGGCTTGAATGATCTTCGTGAGTGCGCATGAACAATAACATTCTGGTGCATTGTTCGCAGAGCTTACAGCGCGCAGGCCTTGCTATGCGCTGAGATGGTCGTGGCGAGGCGGCAGGGCTATTCCCGATCGTCGATGTGGTCGATCTGTTTGAAGCGTTCAATCAAGAAGTCGATCAGGTGCCGGACTCGTGCCGAGAGTTGCAGTTGCTGTGGATAGACTGCATAGACGTCCGCGTGGGTGGGCATATGGTTTTCCAGTACGAGGCGCAGTCGTCCGCTACGCACATAACGAGCTATATCCCATTCCGCTCTGAGCAATAACCCATAACCTTCCAGGGCCCAGTTCAAGGCAACCTCGCCGTCATTGCAGCACAGGGCGCCGTGTACCTTTATATTTTCCGTGCGTTCGCCGTTAGCGAATTTCCATACGCCGTAGGGCGATTCATTCTGACGAATAAAGATGCAGTTGTGGTGTTGCAGGTCCGTCAGTTTTTGCGGCGTTCCGTACTTTTCGAGATAGATAGGGGAGGCGCAAAGCAGGCGGCGGTTGGAGGCGATTTTACGCGCGTGGAAGGCAGCGTCTGGCAACGTACCGAAGCGAATGCCCAAATCGAAGCCGTGGGTAGCTAGGTCCAAAGGATGGTCGCTGATCTCTAGCTGAATCTCCACTTCCGGGTACAGGGCGTAGAAGGCGGCCAAGGCGGGTCCGATGTGGCGACGGCCGAAACCGAGCGATGCATTCACCCGTATCAGGCCCTTGGGCGTAGCGCGACGGCTGCTGACGAGCTGTTCTACCTCGTCGATCTGGGTCAGGATGCGGGCGATGTGGGTGTAATACAGTTCACCTTCTGCGGTAAGGCTCATCGAGCGGGTAGTTCGATTAACCAGCCTCACCCCTAACCTTTTCTCCAGCGCGGAAAGTCTTTTACTAATTGCGGGAGGGGTAACGCCAAGCTCTCTGGCGGTTGCGACAAGGCTGCCTTGTTTGGCTAGCAAGTGAAAAAAAGCCAAGTCTTGAGCATTGTTCATGCTTGATTCCAAAGTGTTTTCTGATAAAGAACGGCCGCCACGTTGCCAGGTCGCGGCCGATCTACCAGGTCACTTGATGAAGCGAACCTGAGCGTTGATTTTATCGATGATTGCACCTTTGCGTTCGTTAAATCGCGCTTTGTTTTGTTCGAAAAGGTTATTGCCTTTGGTGTCGATGGAGATGATCAGCGGACCGAACTCCCGGACCCGGTTAACCCAAAGGGTTTCCGGCATTCCAAGATCCTGCCATTCAGCGCGTTCGATCTCCTCCACCTTGGTGGCCGCAAGGACCGCACAACCGCCAGGGAATACGGCATGTACGGCCTTGTTCTCCAGGCAGCCTGCGGTGGTTTCGGGCCCCATGCCACCTTTGCCAATAATCATCTTGACGCCGGTTTCCTCGATGAACTGCTTTTCGAATTTCTCCATTCGCATGCTGGTAGTTGGGCCAATGGACACCATCTCAAAGCTGCCATCATCTTTTTTACGCACAATGGGGCCCGCATGGAAGATTGCCCCGCCGCGCAAATCTACCGGTAGTTCACGTTTGAGCTCGATGAGGCGTCGGTGAGCCACGTCGCGGCAGGTGACCAATTGCCCAGTCAGGTAAACCACGTCGCCGACATTGAGCTCTGCGAGATCTTCGTCCTTGATAGGTGTGTTGAGGACTTTAATCACAGGACTACTCCTTCATGGGAGAGGATGTCGTAGGACAGGTCGGCATTGATGCGGATTTTGCCGCGGCGATGTGCCCAGCAACCGGTGGAGACGGCAACGCCGATGGTCGATGGATGGCGCGCTGAAGACTCGATGTTCACACCCATCACACTGCTGTTGCCGGTCAGGCCCTGTGGGCCGATGCCGACCTCATTGAGGCCTTCCTCAAGAAGCCGTTCCATCAAGGCTGCATTTTCGTTGGGATGGCTGGAGTCGACTGGTCGCAGGATGGCCCGCTTGGATAAACGGGCGGCTGTCTCTACGGAGGTGGACACGCCGACGCCCACCAGCAACGGCGGACAAGCGTTCACGCCGCGGGAGGTAATGACGTCGAAAACAAATTCCGTTACGCCCTCGTAGCCTTGACCAGGCATCAAAACCTTAGCGGAGCCCGGTAGTGTGCAACCGCCGCCAGCCATGTAAACATCGATCATTGCGTAATCGGCGTCCGGGATAATCTCCCAGTCAAGCCACGGAATTTTGGAGCCCGTGTTGGTCCCTGTGTTCTTTTCGACGAAGGTCTCTACGGCGTTATGACGTAGCGGGCCTTTGATGGTTGCTTCCAGAGTTGCATTTTCCAGAATGTTTTCAAGTTCCCCCAATAGCGGGAACTTAGCACCTGCTGCGATGAAGTACTGAATCACGCCGGTGTCCTGGCAGCTCGGTCTGTCGAGCTTGTCAGCATAGTCCTGGTTTTCCGCCATGGAGTCGTAGACGGCGATGGCCAGCGGATTGGTTTCCGCTGCGCGCAGTTGGGCGGTCTTCTTTTTTACGTCGGTCGGCAAGCGCTTACCAATATAGGCAGTAAACTTGGCCATGACGTCAGTCAACGATTCAACGGCTGCTTCTTTATCCACTTCTATTTTCCTCATCGCATCACTAGGCTTATTGGTTTGTATGGCTGGTGGGCCTGTTGAAGAGTTTCTAATTATCGTCGGCTGCTTAATCGAGAGTTAAACCAGCGCGTTGCGCTGGTTTAACTCTTTCATCTGGATTCAGATTTGGATTACAAGCTGGTCTCAAACTTCAAACCTGCGACCCAAGCGTCCCTGACCTCGCTGACTCCGCCGGGATTACCAACAAACTGGATGTTGGGGCGCACGGTCAGCCATTTGGTGACGCCGAACCCGTAGTAGATTTCCATGTTGGTTTCCGAACCTTGCGTCGGCGTATAGCGAGGATCGTCATAGTCGCTGACGCCCGCCAGGTCGTTCATTTGTTGCTGGTTATCCTTGTAACGTTCATTTACATGGATATTGGAGATGGCGACGCCGATCTCGTCATTTGGACGGGATTTGAACGGCGCGGTATAGAAGACGCCTGCTTGCACAGAGCGATCAATCATACTGGCGGCTTTGTCATGCACGGTGGCATAGGCAAACACCGACACCCCGCGAGCGGCGAAGTCTGGGTCTTTCCAGACTTGTTGTTGCGCAGCAATCCATGCGCCGTGTTTGCTATCGCGGGATTTGGGGGCACCATTTTCTTCTGTGTTGACGTCATTTGCGTCACGGCTGCTGTAATACGCGCCCACACGGTATTCCCCTGGCAGCCGTCCGGCTCCCAGCGACGTGGTATGGACCAGCTCGACAGGTACCAAGGTACCCTCATTGCCGCTGCCGCTGAGTTTGAAGCCGTTACCTATTTCCAGGTAGGAAGGGTTCTGCTCGTACGCACCGATCTGCGCATAAGTGTTATCGCTCAACGCGACCTTTACGCGGCCCGCCCATTGAGTGATTGGCCAGTTATAAATGATATCGCCGGCCCAGTTACCCGGCTGCGCGCCGCAGAACGCCAAGTTCTGGAATTTGCAGGGAAAGCTGCCGAAGTCCTCGCCAAAGTTCATGCGGCCCAGTTTGATATCCAGCCCGCCGTCAAAGAACTTCTGACGATACCAGAGTTGCGTAAGGCGCCAGGTCTGGCCGCGCCCGTATACCTCTTGAACCTGACTGATGCCGCCTACCCGAGGATCGGTGATGACATCATTGGTGAGATTGCGCCCGTTACGATCCGATATCGTGAATTGAAAATCAGCGCC
>NZ_FYDO01000012.1:117863-160771 GCF_900187615.1 Pseudomonas sp. Irchel s3f7
GCGCCAGGTCTGGCCGCGCCCGTATACCTCTTGAACCTGACTGATGCCGCCTACCCGAGGATCGGTGATGACATCATTGGTGAGATTGCGCCCGTTACGATCCGATATCGTGAATTGAAAATCAGCGCCTTCCCAACCGAGTATTTTCTCAAGGTCAAAATTGCTCATCAGTGCAAGTTGGTCGGTATACCGCGCCGTGGTGTGCGAATCATAGCCACCGGCCAGATTCGTCGCGGCGTCGCCCGTGTAGAGCACGTTAAAGGTATAACCCTTTTCCAGTAATTCTGAGCGTAGGCCGCCCCAGTCACCCAACATCCAGGGGGACTCGGGATTGAAGGCTTCTTGCGCCTGACTGCTGGTCGCTCCGCAAAGCAGCAGCAGTGCCATTGATATCTTGTTCCGGGTAATGCGGTTCGAGTGGGTAATCATCTTGATCTCTGCTTTTGTTTTTGTTGGTCAGATAATTGAGCGCACCCTGCTGTCGACCGAATACTGAGTATCGGCCTAAGGGTGTAGTGCAATGGCATTGAGTAGTACGACGCGTCTAGTGTTTTTCGGCGATAGCGACCTCTAAGGTTATTAATTGGATATTTTTAGGGGCGAAGCGCTTAACTAGGCCGGCTTCGGAAGACAGGCAGAAGACTTTAGAAGTGGCTTTGATGGGGCAGGGTGCAACAGCTCACAGGGGGCAAGAGAACGTGTGCTCATATTTACCTTGGCCATGGAGCGACTCTCCGATTCTGATTGTTATGGAGAAGATTCATTCGTGACTTCGTTATAAATACCTATGAACTTTCACGCTGTGCTGGCTAGCGTGATTGAAAGTTCCCAGGTCAGTGTCTTTGCAGCCGAGTTCTGCTGGATTCGTGCCCATGGGCCCTTGATGGTCGGTCAAGGACGGAGTGGATAAGTCGTCATTGGGCATGCGCCCGAGCAGCAATGCTCGCTTTGCTCGATATGAGACTGTCACCTGTCATTCGCTTGTGGCGTTGTTGCAAATATGCACATGGTGGGATTTTTAGTCAACAGTCTGTTTTTTGTCTGGTTCCCATTTTTAGCAAAGGGTCTTGGGTTTTTTCTGACTATACAGACAGGTAAAATTTTTAAATATCTGAAATAAATGAATTTTTTGTACAAGTAAAAGTTGAGGTTGATGCCTAAAAGCTAATGCATGGGCGCTTATTTTTTTGAAGAAGATCTTATTGTGGGATTTATTTAATGAAATAGGTGCATGCATTCATGAGCTAAACCACAGTGAACTCGTCGCTGCGCGCCTAACCCAAGGCGCTCATTCGATGCCGATACATTGTCAGCGGAGAGACGGCCTGGCATGCGGTGGCTGATGCATCGTCGAAACGAGTTTCTCAATGATGCGCAGGGGAGCTAGATGTGCGGCAGCTGTGCGCTGCCGTCTCTTGGAAGGTGAAGGGGGATAAAGAGGCGCGGACGCTGGCATCTGCGCTGGAGATCGTTGCGGTGAGGCTCAAGTCTATAACGTTATCCGACGGTAACTGCCCAAGCGAATAATCAATCGGGCCACAAAAGCCCCCGTCAAGATGACCGCAAACAGTCGTAGGGTCTGCATGGCCAATACCAGACCTACATCGGAGTGCGTGTCCACCGCGATGATCGCCATCGTATCGAGCCCCCCTGGGCTCGTGGCCAGGTAAATCGAGAGGAAGTCCTTGTTCAACACTGCTGCCAACAGCCACGCAGACAATGCGCACAAAGCGATCATCAGGAGCGCTCCGAGTATCATCGCCGGCAATCGCCGCCAGACGTATTTGACGGTCATTCGATCAAAGCGCAAGCCAACGTAGCAACCAATAGCACCGTAGGCGATAGCGAGTAACCAACTGGGCAGGGTGATATGCAACAGGCCACTGATCTGTAACGCTCCGCCCAACATTAGCGGCATCAGCAGCGCACCGGCCGGCAATCGATTTCCCAACGCCACACCGATTAGTAGAGTGACGATTGTGAGGCCCAGATGCAGCAGGCCGAAGCTTTGCAACGCGACGTCTGCAGCATGCACCTCGCTTCCTCCGACCGGTGCTTCCAGCAAGTTGCTCACCAACGCACCGATCATTACCACGCACACCACGCGCACATATTGCATCGTGGCGACCACTCGGGAATCGGCGCCATATTCGTCAGCCATCAAGACAATGGCAGAAGCTGCGCCTGGCGATGTACCCCAAGCTGCGGTACTGGCCGGGATGCCCATCCACACCAACGCAAGCCCCACCAGCGCGCTAAGGCTTACCGTCACCACGGTCGCAAACAGCATCATTAGCCAGGACTGTGCTATCGAAACGAGTACGGCGAGTGTCATCGAATGAGCGACAAGAATGCCGATGCAGCCCTGGCCAAGCTTGAAGGCGTAGCGGTGTAGTCGAATGGTCGCACCGCATACGCCGAACATGATGGCAACCAGCATAGGCCCCAGGAATTGGCCTGCGGGCACCTCTAGAAACCTCAGCAACTGACCGCCCGCTCCAGCCAATAGTGCAAGCGCCAACCATTGAAGCGGCGCGGGGTAGGTATGCAGGGAAAATCTGGCAGAAGAAGACAAGAGTCGTACTCCAAAACGCTGGTCGCCGCGAGGGCGTGGCATCGCTATCGATGTGCTGATAATTATTGATACCTAGTTTGATAAAGTCTATTTTCTAATATCGATTGATTGATAACTTTGGTTGATGGATATGGACCTGCGTGATCTTGCCTATTTTGAAATCATCGCCGAGTTGGGGCACCTGGGCCGGGCTGCGCAAAAGCTCAACCGCAGTCAGCCAGCGCTGACTAAAAGCATCCAGCGGCTTGAGGAGTCTCTAGGGACCCGGTTGTTCGAGCGCGATGGGCGGCGGATTAAGCTCACACCAGTGGGGGAGTTGCTGAAAGTGCGTGGCAAACAGCTGCAGCAGAGCGTTGCCGAAACCCAGCGAGAAATACGTGATTTTGCAAACGGTGTGATGGGAAACATCCGCTTGGGCTGCGCAGCCTCTATGGCTGATCACCTGCTTCCACACCTGACCGCGACGCTGCTTTCGCGTGCGCCGCAGATCACCTTGAACTTGGTGATCGGCCAAGACGATTTACTGCGCGAATCACTGTTCTCCGGGAGGCTGGATATGGTGATTTGCCCACAATACGAAGCGGATCCGTTATTGCAGTTTCATGCCTTGTTTGACGACGAGGCGGTGGTGGTCGCCAGCCGTCATCATCCATTATTCAGCGCCGGCTATGAGTTACGCGATTTGTGTCAGTACCAATGGGTGTTGCCTGCCTCCACTGTGCCGGCGCGGCGCTGGATAGACAATGCGTTCCAATCCAGGGATCTGCCTTTACCTCAGGTACAGATCGAAACCACCTCAATCTCTTTGTTACCACGCCTGATTGGCGAAACCAACCTGCTGAGCTTTCTAGCCAGGGAGACCCTCGAAGACGTCAAGGGGGTCACGCACCTTCGTGAGGTGAGACTGAAGGAAACCACGATGAAACGTACTATCGTCGTGTTCGTCCGCGCGGGCGCCTATTTATCGCCGGCCGCACAAATGTTGCTGAGCGTCCTTAAAGACGATGGAACCATTTTATTGGGCTAGCGGATGCTCTTGGCAGCCGCTTGCATCGATCGGGCCTATCAAGCCGGCGAGGACTGAGTGAGCCGCTCACCGTTTCCAACCACCAGTGCTGCCAGGATGAGCAGTGCGCTGCCGCCGATTAGAGGGGCAGCCACCGACACATGATCCAATAGGCTCCCGCCGAACGCGCCGCCGATCATGATCGCCATCTGAATAGCTGCAACCATCAACCCACCGCCGGTTTCTGGCTCATCGCTCACTTCTTTGGCCAGCCAGGTCGACCAGCATACCGGGATGGCTGAGTACAGCATCCCCCAGCCAAACATCATGATGGCGGCGGCAGCGAAAATGTATCCGAGCTCGGCCAAAGCTACCGTCATGACAGCCAGGGCCACTGGCAACCAGCGCAACAGTTGAAAGAGAAACTGTTTTTCCAGCAGCCGACTGACGAGGTATGTACCTCCGAAACCGGCGATACCCAGGCTTAAGAGCAAAACCGACAGTTGGGTCGAGTCAACGCCAGTAACTTGTTCCAGGAATGGGCGCAAGTAGGTAAAGGCGGTAAACGTACCACCAAAAGTCAGCATGGCGGCTAGCAAACCGAACAATACATTTCTGCGTTTCATCACGCCGAACAGCCTGGAAAGGGGGATGGTTTTTTCTGGCTGCATCTTGGGCAAGCTTTTGTATTGCCAGATCACGTTAATGATGACAATCGGCACCAGCGCAGCGAACACGAAGCGCCATCCCAAATGGCCTCCCACGTAAGCCCCAATCGGCGCGGCAAATGCAGCGGCCACCGAATGCCCCATGTAAATCATGCCTAAGGCTTTAGGCACCGAATCCTCGGGGACTATTCGCAGGACAGTGGCAGTGGATAAAGCCCAGAAACCGCCGATGGCGACCCCCAAGAAGGCTCGGGCAATCATCAGCCAAGTGAAGCCAGGCGCCAGAGCGATGACTACCAGCGAAACAAGCATCAGCACGGTCATTGAAATCAGGACATGACGTCTATCGAAGCGTCCGGCGATAGAGGCGATACAGAGGCTTGCCACCACCGCAAAGAAACCGGAAATGGAAATCGCCTGTCCAGCCATGCCTTGAGAAGTATGAAGGTCGTTGGCGATTGGAGTCAGCAGACTCACGGGCATGAACTCTGCCGCGATCAACAGAGCGACGCAGAGTGTCAAAGACCCCACGGAGCTCCAGGTCCGGCTATCGACCTGAGCCGAAGTAAAAGTTGAGGTAGTCATCGTTGTTCCCATGAAATAGCCAATACACAACGCCCCAAACGATTGGGGCACTGTGCAAATGGACGAATGAATGCAAGGAAATTGAGAACGCCAGGGATTGACCCGGCGGGCGATGGGTCACTGCCTCATCGCGAATTGTTTGAGGTGGAATGATAGGGTGCTAAGGATGATCTGTAATGATCTGAAATCCGAAAGCACCTATGAATGCTGGCGAATAATTCAGCTGCGTAAAGGACGCATATTCAGCAATCAGTTCGGCTTCGATTTCCCTCTGTCGGGGTTCTACAGATTGAAGCAGACGTTCCCAGTCTCTGTGATGGAAACACTGCGGCTCGTTCGTGTGAGAAGGCGAACGCTAACCCAGGCTTCCTTCTCTGGATGCTACGACTGAGCGCCGATTGAGTTATTCCTGTGATTATCGCGTTGGGCATTTCGGGAGGTTGTTCAAGACACTTCCAGGATTGGGAGCATCACTTGCACCTACCGGAACCCAGTTAAGATTCTGATTCGTAACTCAAGGTTATGTATGTAGTGATTTTGAGTCGACTCTGCTTCTTTTTGCGCTCCATATAATTGGCTCACGACCCCGCCTGGCCAGTCCGGTATGGCGGGTTGCAAGAGCCAAAACAAGAGCGGAGATGAAAATGAGCGCGTACAAAATTGCTGCAGTTCCCGGTGATGGCATTGGTGTTGAAGTCATTGCAGCGGGCGTCGAGGTGCTCGAGGCACTGTCAAAAAAATCCGGTTTCGATTTGCAGTTCAAACACTTCGATTGGAATTCGGACAATTACCTGAAAAACGGTTACTACATCCCTGAGAACGGCCTTGAGGAACTGAAAACATTCGACGCCATCTTCTTTGGCGCTGTCGGTGCGCTTAATGTGCCTGACCACATTTCTCTCTGGGGCCTGCGCCTGCCGATTTGCCAGGGCTTTGACCAATACGCCAATGTGCGTCCAGCCCGTGTGTTGCCAGGGGTAAAAAGCCCGCTGATCAACGGCGACCAAATTGATTGGGTGGTGGTCCGGGAAAATTCCGAAGGCGAGTACTCCGGCAATGGCGGTCGTGTCCACCGTGGTCTGCCAGAAGAAGTGGCGACTGAAGTGTCTGTCTTCACGCGGGCCGGTGTTGAGCGTATCCATCGCTTTGCTTTTCAGTTGGCCCAGAGCCGTCCACGCAAGCACCTGACGATGGTCACCAAGTCGAATGCCCAACGCCACGGTATGGTGTTGTGGGACGAGATTTTTTACGAAGTGGCCAAGGATTTTCCGGACGTAAAAATCGACAAAGAGTTGGTCGATGCGGTGACGACTCGCATGGTTCTCAAACCTTCGACCTTGGACGTCATCGTGGCGACCAATCTGCACGCCGACATCCTGTCCGATCTGGCTGCGGCGTTGTCCGGTAGCCTGGGCATCGCTCCGACGGCTAACCTTAATCCTTCACGCAAGTTTCCATCGATGTTCGAGCCGATCCATGGCTCTGCCTTCGACATCACTGGCAAAGGCGTGGCCAACCCGATTGCAACGTTCTGGACGGCAGCGATGATGCTCGAACATCTGGGTGAAGTGGACGCCGCAAACCGCTTGATGTCGGCCATCGAAGCGGTGACTGAAAGCGGCCTGCATACACCTGATCTCGGTGGTAAAGCCACTACTCGGCAGATCACCGACGCGGTACTTGAACTGATCAATCGCTGATTTCACTACTGGTAAAACTGCAGCCGGAAGCCAAGGGCGGATCATCGATCCGCCCTTGGCTTATCCGCAGTTTGATTTATATGCTCCTCGCTCAAGTCTCCACTCGCGTCCCTCTTCAGACAAAACGCAAATGCGAAGTCAGCCCCTGGCATCGACGAGTTCTAT
The DNA here is from genome assembly GCF_900187615.1 of Pseudomonas sp. Irchel s3f7. GTDB lineage: Bacteria > Pseudomonadota > Gammaproteobacteria > Pseudomonadales > Pseudomonadaceae > Aquipseudomonas. The sequence continues at coordinate 124,563 of NZ_FYDO01000012.1, forward strand.
ATCGGCAAAAACCGCTGGGACGCGTTGATAAGCTCAGAGATATATGCGGCGGTTTCGGTTTCGGTTTCGGTTTCGGTTTCGGTTTCGGACGAAACGGGGCGGCGGCCAGGGGCGGTTTGGGGCGGGCGTCATTTGGGTTCTGGCGAACGTGACGCTGGGCCATGAATGGCGTCGCTGCCGAACCATAAGGCCCGGCAGCGAAATCTCAATGCGACGATGTGTGAGCTTCAGATTCCCGCAGTCTGACCACCGTCAATGACCATGGCATGGCCGGTGACGAAACCTGCCTGTTCGGAGCAGAGCCACAGGACGGTATTGGCAATTTCCTCGGGGCGACCCATACGACCAATCGGTTCCTGTGCAATCACGCGAGCGCGGCCTTGTTCGGTATCACCAGTGAAGCGAGAGATCATATCGGTATCGATAATTCCAGGGCACAGGGCATTCACTCGAATACCTTGGGAGGCATGTTCCAGAGCTGCGCATTTACTGATGGCGGTGACGCCGTACTTTGAAGCGCAGTAAGCCGATTGCCCTTGGATCGCCAATACTCCGGCCCCAGAGGAGGTGTTAACGATCGCACCGCCTCCATTCGTCAACATGATATCGATCTGGTGCTTCATGCACAGATAAACACTCTTCAGGTTGACCGCGAGCACGCGGTCCCAGAGGTCTTCGTCGATGTCTTTGAGCTTGTTCACGGGTTGCTCGATGCCGGCGTTATTGAAAGCGCAGTCGAGCCCTCCAAAAGTCGCCACGGTTTTATCCAGAGCCGCTTTGATACCCTTGCTGCTCGTCACATCGCAGGGGATGGTGAGGACCCGACCACCAAACGCTTCGATGAGTGCGGCGGTTTCTTGTAGACCTTTTTCTGAAATGTCTACAGCCGTAACGCTGGCACCGGCTTTGGCGAATGCGATGGCCGTGGCGCGGCCGATGCCGCTACCGGCGCCGGTAACAAATGCAACTTTGCCGGTATAGGTCCCTGCGGTAGATAGGGTCATGGTGCTGTCCTCTTGATTTGTTTTTTACTGAAGGGTTCGAGCAGAGATTGGGGCCAGTGCCTCGCCTTCTGTTACAGCGGCGGGGCACCGGTCTCGGTCATAGGGTCACTTGGATTTGGCTTTGCTTCGGCTGTTGCCAACGGTGTATAGCGCGGCAGCACCAATGAGCACGATGCCCTCGATCAACCCCTGATAATTCGCCCCCAGATTCAAGATGTTGAAGCCGTTGGTGAGCGAGTAAAGCAGCAGTGCCCCAGCCAGGGTTTTAATAACACTGCCGGCGCCGCCAAACAGCGAAGTGCCGCCCAGAATTGCCGCCGCGATAACAGCCAATTCAGCACCACTCAGGGCTGCGGGGTTGATGGAGCGCAGGCGGCTCGCAAAAAGGATCCCGGCAAAGCCCGCCGCGGCGCTGCACAACACGAAGGCAACCAACTTGTAACGGACAACATTGATACCGGAGAGGCGGGCGGCTTCGGCATTGCCGCCGACGGCGTAAAGGCGACGGCCTACCATGGTGAAACTCAGCGTCACCCAAACGATGGTGGTGAAAATCGCCATGTAGATGACCGGTTTCGGCAGCATGATTTTGCCCCCGGCGCCCCAGCTCATTGCTAGCAGGCAGAGGCCGCCCAGAGCCATTCCGAGCATGGCTGGTGTCAAGGGTCTCGCCGCTTTTCGTGCCCGCACCGCTTGCAGGGTGCTGATGCCGAGCAGTACCGCACCCAGGAGGATTGCAACCACGCCAGCGTCCAGGCGACCCGACTCGAACGCTTTCATGGCTTCGATGACTTCGGGTTTTTGCACAGACAGAGATTGGCCGTCAGTGAAAATCAAAACCGCGCCGCGTAGCGCAGTCATGGTGCCGAGGGTAACAATAAAAGCATTGATACCCACGAATTGCACGATGGACCCGTTCAGCAAGCCGGCGCAAATGGCGACCGTCATCGAAAAGGCGCATGCGGGCCAGAAGCCCAGCTGATCGGCGAAACCGATAAGAATCGCGGCCGAAAGCGCCGCGACCGACGCGACTGACAAATCGAAATTACCGCTGATCAATATGACCGTCATGGCCACGGCCATAATGGCGATGAGTGAGGACTGATAGACGATATTGGTAATGTTCAAAACGCTGAGATAGTTGGATTTCCCCAGGTAAGTCGTGATACACGATAGGCCAACCAGCAATAGCAGCAATGCATAATAGACACCCATTTCACGCAGGCTGAAGAGGCGTCGCCAATCAACCTGACGATAGACAGGCGCGGGCGGTGGCGGTGTTACATTTTGACTGGCGAGCCGCACCGGTTCGATTTTTGGTTGAGTTGTTGTACTCATTGTTTTTATCTCTATAGCTAGATTGTCCATTGCTCAGTGACCTCTGCTTTCAGGAGTAACGCATTTACCGCCAGCGAGCAGGAGCAGTTCATGTTCCGATGTTTCATGGACGGGGCGCTCCGCGACACAGCATCCATCGCGCATGACGATGATGCGATCACTGACGGCGAGCAGTTCTTCAAACTCTGACGACACGACGATGATGGCTTTGCCTTCTGCGGCAAGCCGACGGATCAGGAAGATGATCTCGGTCTTTGCACCGATATCGATGCCGGCGGTTGGCTCGTCCAAAAGAAGCACCTTGACGTCGCTGAATAACCACTTCGCGATCGTCACCTTCTGGGCATTGCCGCCACTGAGTTCGCTGACGAGAATGTCAGGCGAACTGGCCTTGATGGAGAGTTGTTGGATGGCATCCCAGCCACGGTTCAGTTCACGTTGCTCGTTGGGAAGGCAATTGAATGCCGACACGGAATTCAAGGCGGGCAGGGAAGTGTTACGCCAGATCTCGAAATCCGGTACCAGGCCCTGCTTTATACGATCTTCCGGCACCAGGCCTATGCCTGCTTTCACGGAAGCCCCGGTGCTGCGCCCAATCTCCCGGCCATTGAGTATGACCTTGCCTGAGGCATGCGGGTCGGCGCCGAATGCTGCGTGCAGCAGTTCGCTTCGACCTGAGCCCAGAAGACCAGCTATCCCTATGACCTCGCCTGCTGCGAGTTTCAGCGATATCGGGTGCAGCTTGCCCGAGGAAGAGACGTTCTGCAGTTCCAGCACGGTTCGGGATGGATCGGCGCAACTGTTGCGTTGAGCGGTCGCACGCGCTTGTTTGGCAATGGGTTTGCCGACAATGGCTTCGGCTAAAAGATTTTCGTCCAGATCGCAGGTGTTGGCTCGCATGGCTGCGACCCCATCACGCAGGACCGTGACGCAGTCTGTCAGAGCTATGACTTCGTCCAGGAAGTGCGAGACGAAGAGAATCGCTTTGTTTTCTACTTTTGACAGGCGGCGGACAGTGTCATAGACAATTTCCCGCTCCTCTGTAGCCAGAGAGGCGGTTGGCTCGTCCATGACAATCAAGTCCGCACCCGTGGCAAAGGCTTGGTAAATCGCTGCCATCTGGCGCTGACCTATCGAGAGGTCGCACACCTTGCTATCGGCATCCAGTCTGTAGCCGACGCGCTGGCAGAGCTCATCAAAGCGCTCGCGCATCGAATTGGGATAGCGCCACGTGCCGTTCTTTCCGAGAAAGACGTTTTCGATCACGGAGAGGGTGGGCACGAGCGGTATATGTTGGTGGATGGTGGCTACGCCCATGTCGTTGGCCACCTTTGGACTCGCCCACGTCACTGGCTTGCCGCGCCAGACAATTTCACCGCTCGTGGGAGCATTCGCGCCGGACAGGATCTTTATCAGGGTCGACTTGCCAGCGCCGTTGGCGCCAAGCAATCCGTGAACCTTGCCCCTCGCAATGTCGAGATCGACGCCGCGCAGTGCGACAGTCCCGTTTGGGTATTCTTTCGCAACCCCTTGGAGCCGCATGAGAAGCGTTTCTTGATGAGTCATCTCGATAATCCGTTTTTGTTCTTTGTTATCGGCTTATATAAAGCGGCTTACCACTTGTCGGGGCAGGCGTTGAGCGTGTCTTTGGTCAGCAATGGCAGGTCGTAGGTCACGTACTTGCCTTTCGGTGTTTCCGGATGGGTCACAGACTCATAAAGAGACTTGAAGAGAAGTTCGCCGAGCAGCTTGGGACGCACACAGACCGATGCATTGATTTCGCCAGCCGCGATCCCGGTAGACCCGACCTTGGAACCGCCCCCTGTTGCGACCAGGGCGATTTCTGAACCTTGGGCAGCCAAGGCGCGTGCGCAACCAATGGCCATGTCCTCGGCCTGACTAAAGATGAGGTCGAGGTCTGGATGGGCAGTCAGCATGTTCTGGCAAACGCGCTCGCCCTGCTCAGGCGTCCAGTCGGTGGGCTGAGACGCAACAATTTCATATTTCGCGCCGGCTTTTTTCAGGCCCGTCTTGAAGCCCTCGGTGAGCTGCTTGACCACGGCGTAGCCAGGTACGCCTTCGACGACTGCGATTTTTGCGACACGGTCTTTAGGCAACAGCGTCGCTGCGTGCTCACCGGCCACTTCGCCAGCGCGGATGTCATCGGTGGTAACCAAGGCAACAAGTTGTTCGTAGGGCTTGTTGATCGCCCGTTCCTGAGGGTCACCTACCATCACGGCAACCGCAGCCACGGGAATGTCGTGGTCTACGATCTTGTCGACGAAAGATTGCGCCACCACCGAATCCAGGGGCAGAAAACCGATAGCGTCGACGCGCTGCGCGATCATGTCGTCGAGCGCATTGCCCTGCTTCTCGACGCTGCCTCGCGGGTCGATGATGACTGCTTTTACGCCGGCAGCTTTGGCTGCGGCTTCGAAGCCCTTAGCGGTCGCTACGTTGTAGGGATAGGCGAGGTTGCCTGGAACATAGCCGAAGGTCAGCTCGGCAGCGTTACTGACGGTGGCAGTCACTGCCAGGACGGCGGGGATCATGTGTTTGAAAAGCGCACGGATAGCGTGGTTTTGGCGCACGCTGAAATTCTTATTCGGCATTTATAGCTCCCTGAAACTTGTCGAAACGTTGTTGTTTTTGTGTTTTGCGTCAGGTCTTTCTTGGTTTTGCCTTGGTAAAGCACGCATTTCCAATCACGAAACTCAGAGGGCGAACCGCCGTGATGCGCACGACACATTCATCCGATCTGCAGGCGCTTTTGCGTGAATACCTGCCCTACCGGTTGGAGGGTGGATTTCTCGCTAGGCACATTCGAGTCAATTTTGCGCTGCTCAAAATCAACATATCCCTGATTGTGGGATTGCGCAACAGATTTTGATTCGATCATTTCCTGGTTCGGGTCTACCGTCTGGCGGGGCACAGCGCCGCGCCGAATCGCTGCACCATCGGAGCGCTCGCTATTTGTAAGAGGCGGTTGGCGTCGGGAGTCCTACAGTCATTCCCAACGATTAAGGTGCCAAGCCTTGGGGACAGGCAACCCAATCATGTTTTACGATCACACCGAAGCACGAGTGATGTGTGGCTTCAGGCGTCTCGCCGGGCCTTTGAGGACAATGATAATGAGCCGTCCACGATGCCGATAACCTACGCAGAACTCACCTGTTTGCCGGATTTACAGGCCAGCTTTGGATGTCTGTAAATTAATTAATCCCATTTATTGACACAATTTTTATTGTTCGATAGGGTTTGTGACAGCAGGTGGTTTTCATTGGGCTTCGCTCGGTGGTCTGCACAGATCGCATTCGCTCTACCGTTTTTCATCTAAAAATAAAAGAAAGGGCAGGCAGAACATGCAAGAGCTAAAGGCGCATCGCTTCGCTGATGATTTCGTCTTCCTTGAGGCTCCTCGGTGGTACGACGGTTGCCTGTGGGTGCCAGACGTCTTTGACTCGATTCTCTACCAAGTCGACGTGAGCGGGCGCCGGCTTGTGCTGAAAGACAATTTGCCACCGCGGCCTAATAGTCTCGGATTCCTGTCTGATGGAACTCCTCTTATCGTGTCATCCGTCGCTCGCCAGATATTGAAGCTGGTGGATGGAGAGTTGCTTGTACACGCTGACCTCTCGAAGTGGGCCACTGGTGATTTGAATGATTTCGCGGTGGCCGACAATGGCTGTCTCTATGTCGGCAATTTTGGCTATGACCTGTTCATGGGCGAAGAGAAGCGCGAAACCTCTCTCCATATCGTCGAGCTGGATGGCACCGTCAGCCACGGTAGCGATGGCGTCGAATTCCCCAATGGCGCGGTAATTCTTAATCATGGGCGAACGCTGGTGGTCGCAGAAACCTGGCGCGGCCGGCTGACGGCATTTGATCGTGCGCTGGATGGATCTTTGTCCAATCGCCGGCTATTTGCCGACATCGCAGGACGAGAGCCGGACGGTATGTGCGCCGATGCAGAAGGCGGTGTTTGGGTTTGCTCGTTCAATACAGGGGAAGTTTTGCGGGTCTTGGAGGGAGGGGAAATCACACATCGTTTGCATTTCCCAGGTAGCGCCGTTGCCTGCGAACTGGGCGGTGAGGACGGCCATACCCTCTTTATTACTACCTATGATGGCACGATCCCTGACCAGCAAGCGCGCAAGCGACTTGGGGCGCTTAACCAAGTGCAAGTCGACATTCCTCGTGCTGGATCCTGAACAACGAAGCCAGATCGGCTGCTGATAACAACGGTTTGCGGTTAGGGCATCCCATGGTTGAGCCCGGGCAGGCATCGCCTGTTCGTTGCTACCAGGTTTGAAAGAGCGAGGAATAGGGTCAATGCAGATTTATGATTACATCGTCGTCGGTGCTGGATCTTCCGGCTGTCCGGTTGCGCGCGGCTTGTCTGACGACCCACAGAACAGCGTCCTGCTAATCGAGGCGGGTCCCGCGGCAGATCGTTTCTGGGTCAACACGCCGGCAGGAATGGGCAAGCTGTATTTTAACAAGCTGTTGAACTGGAACTTTCGCACCGCGCCGATGGACAAGCTCCAAGGGCGCGAAATGTACTGGCCTCGAGGCAAATTGCTCGGTGGATCCAGCTCCATCAACGGCATGGTATTCATTCGCGGGCATCAGAAAGATTTTGACGGCTGGCGTGCCCTGGGCAACCCAGGCTGGGGCTATGAAGATGTTTTGCCCTACTTCAAAAAAATGGAGAATTTCGAGCGGGGCGGCGACCGATACCGGGGAGCGAATGGTCCGCTATGGATCAGCGATCCGATCGTCAAGGAAAAGAGTAGCTACGACTTTATAGAGGCCGCGAACCGTATCGGCATCCCGGTGACCGAGGACATGAACGGCGCTGTGCATGATGGCGTGGGTTTCATGCAGCATAACATCCAGGACGGACAGCGGATGTCGACTTACCGGGCATTTATCGAGCCGGTCATTGAACGACCGAACCTGACGGTTCGAACCGGATGCGAACTGCAGCGCGTTTTATTCGATGGACGCACCGCCGTCGGCGTAGAGGTTTTGAAGGGCGGTCGTTTGGAAAGGATCTATGCGGCGCGTGAGGTGATCTTGTCAGCGGGTTCACTGAAGACTCCGCAGATGCTCATGCTATCGGGTGTTGGCCCACGGGCTGAACTGGAAAAGCACGCGATACCTGTGGTCCTGGATTCCCCGGGGGTGGGGCAGAACCTGCAGGATCACTTCTATATTCACACAGGTTGGCGTTGCACCCCAGACAGTTCGTACAACGCCAACCTCGTAGGCCTGCGAAAGTACTGGGAAGGCTTTCGTTACCTGATGACCCGCAAAGGTTATCTTGCCCTCGGCTCTTCCCAGGTAGCGGCGTTCGTTAAAAGTAGCCCGGACGAGGACTATGCTGATCTCCAAATCAGCTTCAGGCCCATGACCTTTCAATACTTCCCTGACGGCACGGTTGACGTTGAAAAGCATCCTGGCCTCGGGGTGTCGGTCTATCAGTTGCGTCCCAGCACCACGGGAACAGTGACGTTGCGTTCGACCAACCCGTCGGACCCGGCCGATTACACACCCAATTTCCTGAGCAGCGATTACGACGTCAATGCCGTGATCAGTGGTGTGCGCTGGATACGCAAAATCATGAACAGCGAGCCCATCAAGTCCCGGGTGGTCGCCGAAGAACTGCCGGGGCCCCATGTCCGTACGGATGAAGATATTTATAACTACCTGGTCGAAACCGGCAACTCGGCCCACCACCAGGGCGGCACCTGCAAGATGGGTAACGACGCCATGGCGGTGGTGGACGAACGACTGCGTGTCCGTGGTATCGAGCGACTGCGGGTGGTAGATGCTTCGATCATGCCATTCATCACGTCGGGCAACACCAATGCGCCGTCCATCATGATAGGTGTGAAAGCCGCCGACCTGATTCGTGAAGATGCGCTGGCGCGCCGCGCAAGCAGCTCCCTGGCCGAAACTAATTGAGCGAGTCGGTGAACACCGTGTCGCCACTTGCAGAGGAAAATCCCATGTCCACAGAAACTCAAAGTCACGTCGCCGATGCTACGCATCCGCAAGTTGGCTTGTTCATCGATGGTGAATGGATTTTTGATCGTCCATCATGTTTCGAAGTCCGCAATCCAAGCACCGAAGCCGTGCTCACTACGGTACCCGGCGCCAACTCCGAAGATTTGAAGCGCGTATTGGTCGCTGCGGAGCGGGGGTTTAAGGTATGGCGAGCGACGCCACCGGTTGAGCGCAACCTTATTATTGCTCGTGCCATCGCTGGCGTGCGTGAGCGCGCCGAGGAAATCGCACAGATCATTACCCGTGAGAATGGCAAGTTGATCGCAGATGCGCGGGCCGAAGTTGAACGCTCGGCGAGCTTCTTTGATTGGGACATGGCGCAGGCGTTACGTGCTTACGGCACCATTGTTCCGGGCGAAGCGCAGATGCAAAAGCTGATTCTACGCCAACCGATCGGGCCGGTAGCTGCCTTCACCCCTTGGAATGTGCCGCTTAGCGCGCCAGGTCGAAAAATCAGCGGCGCGTTATGTTCGGGTTGCTCGATTATCCTGAAGGCTCCGGAAGAAACGCCTGGGGCGGCTGTCGCCATGGTTCAATGTTTCGAGCAGGCCGGCTTGCCCAAGGGAGTCCTGAATCTGGTGTTTGGTAACCCCGCCGAGGTTTCCCTGGCGCTGATTGACTCTCCAGTGACTCGCATGGTCACGCTGACTGGCTCGGTCGGCGTGGGGAAACACCTCAGCGCCTTGGCGGGAGCCGCTATGAAACCGGTGCTGATGGAGCTTGGTGGTCATGCGCCGGTGATTGTCTGTGCTGGGGTTGATGCGAGCGAAATCGGCAAGATGGCGCTCAAAAGCAAGATCCGTATCAATTCTCAGTGGTGCGCCGCGCCGGGACGTTTCCTGGTTCACGAAAGTCTTTACGAGGAATTTGTCGCTGGGTTCGTTGCAGCGGCGCAGCAGGTGCGTGTCGCTGATGGGCTAGACCTCAAGGCAGATATGGGACCCGTCACCAGCGGGCGACGGCTGGCGGCAATGCAGCATTTCGTCGATGACGCGCTCGAGCGCGGTGGCAAGGCTGCCGTGGGTGGTCATCGCGTCGGTGATCGTGGCTACTTTTTTGCGCCAACGCTGCTGGTCGATACCCCGCTCGATTGCGAAATCATGCGCGAAGAGCCGTTTGGTCCGGTCGCGGTGGCCGTCCCGTTCAAGACCCTTGATGAGGCGATCGAAATCTCCAACAGCCTTTCCGTGGGCTTAGCCGCGTTTGCTTTCACCAATACTCTCGAGGAGGCCGAGCGGCTGAGTCGCGAATTGGACCTGGGAGTTCTGTCGATCAACCATTTCGGTGCGCCGGATCCCGATACGCCGTTCGGGGGTATGAGGGACAGTGGGATTGGTCGAGAAGGGGGGCCGTGGAGTCTTGAGTCCTACATGGTCAGCAAGACAGTGCTGCAAAAGACGGTCCGCGTCTAAGCAAGGGGCCCCAGCTTGTGATCAGCGTACGGGGCCGTGATTTTGGTTGCAGCGACGGGAGACCGTTTCATGTCAGAACAGATATTCAATGCGAAACACGTGGCCATAAGCGCCGACATCGTCCATCACTTCTCTGCATTGGCGGCCGGGCTGCGTTACGAAGACTTGCCTGAGGCCGCACGCGAAGCCGCGAAGAAAAGCATTCTCGATACCTTTGGGGTAATGCTCGCCGCGAGCGGGATGGAGCCTGCGGTATTGGGGGTCATCGAGGTGGTCAAGGAGTCTGCAGGTACCCCCCAGGCGTCGATTCTGGGCTTTGGGGGGCGCGTCCCAGCGACGATGGCGGCCCTGGCCAACGGGGCGCTGGCGCACTGCCTGGACTACGACGATCAAACACCTTGGGGGCAGCACGCGGCGAGCTCGATCATTCCAGCGGTGTTTGCCTTGGCCGAACGTAAGGGGGGCGTGACTGGCAAGGACATGATTGCCGCCGTGGCTGCCGGGCAGGACATCTTTGCGCGACTGCGGTGCAATGTCGGTTGGAAGAAAGACTGGAACCTGTCCACTGTTATGGGGGTGTTTGCTGCCACCGCGGCTGCCGGGCGCGTCATGGGCTTCAATGCGAAGCAGACCGCCAACGCCCTGGGCATCGCCAGTATGCAGTGTTCGGGCATCATGGAGATGGTGTGTGGTACGGGTAGCGACCTGCGCGGCTTATATGCCGGCTTTTCGGCCAAAGGCGCAGTGCTAGCAGCGCTCATGGCGGAAAAAGGCGTGCCTGGTATCGATTGTCTTTTTGAAGGCGGGTACGGGTTTTTCAACACCTATTTCGACGGCCGTTACGATCGAGACAAAATCCTTGAGGATATCGGTGTCGACTACAAGGGTAGCGTCACCTTGTACAAGCGCTGGCCCTCGGTGGGTACCGCGCACAGTCATATGAAAGCAATTATCGACATTGTTTCGGACAACGATCTTGCGCCCGACGATATCGCCGAAATCCGGTTGTTCGTGGGCGACTATCACGCGCTCATGTGCGAGCCGCTGGACGTACGCAAGGCGCCGGCGACGTTGGCGGATGCGAAGTTCAGCCTACCTTTTCTCGTCGCGGTTGCAGCTGTGCGTCGTGGCATGAGTGTGCTGGATTTCACCGAGTCGGGCCTGCGTGATACGAAGGTCCTGGCCACCGCCAACAAAATTTCCTTGGTCGCCGATGCGTCACTGGACTGGAAGCTGGAACTGCCACTAGGGCGTGTCGAAGTGGTAGCAGCGGATGGTCGTCGCTGGGAAAGGTCCGGTACCCATATTCCCGGTAATGCGGACAACCCAATGACCTGGGCCGATCTCTGTTCGAAATTCGCCGAATGCGCAGCGGTGGCGGTGAGTCCGTTGAGCTCTCACAGGATTGCAGAAGTCCAGCGGCTGGTGCAGTTACTGGAAGACGTCGAGGATGTTGCCGAGTTGATGCGCACGTTGCAATGACGGGTTGATACCTGCGCAGCCTATTTTGAAGAACCACAAAAATGAGGTCCGTACGATGGAAAGAGTGCACTGCGTAGCTGTAACGCTGGCCAAGCCTGAACATCTGGATGCGGTAAAGGCGGCGCTTGAAGCGTTGATCGAGCCTGTTCATCAGGAAAAGGGCATGATCCAGTATGAAATGTACTGTGATCGCACTGAGCCGAGACGCTTCGTGTTCATCGAGGAATGGGAAACCTACGAGGATTTCGAGGCTCATGTGCACGCACCGCATGTGAAAGAGTTTCTGCGAAAAACAGAAGGTTTGATCGAAGAAAACTTCTTTCATCCTTTGTCCTTCCACAAATAGGCAACAGGTCAAACGAGCCGTTAAGGGCAAGCCCGATGACGTTCAATCGTCACTTCGGGCTTTTCCTGTGTATCTCGAATTTTATTCATATTATGGGATTAAAGTTTTTGTTGTTTGTCTGTTTCTTGCTCGATCCTACAATTTGAGACTATGATCAAAAGCCAGCGCACTCCGAATTGCGCGCAACGCAATCATGGTTTTCACGGGGGCCTGAGGTATTCCGAGGGACCCTTTAACGTAGGATAGAGTGGGTAATGGACATAGAAGCGCTTCAGGGGGAAAACCCGGCCATTGAAGACGAGAGAGAAGAGCATGCTCGCGACGGCGCGAGCAGTCTTACAAAGATGCTCAGCATCCTCGATCTGTTCAGTTCCAATCAGGCTGTGTTATCGACCACTGCCATCATCGAAGCACTCGAAACCTCTCGGTCTACAGGGTATCGCTACATCAAGGCGCTGCACTCTGCAGGTTTGCTAAGTACCGTTGGAAATGGCAACTACGTATTGGGTTCGCGCATTATCGAGCTGGACTTACAAATCCGTAATACCGATCCGCTGCTGCAGGCCAGTAAGGGTGTGCTGGAGGAATTGGTCGATACGATCGGTCACTCGGCGCTCTTGTGTACGGCGTTCAGGGACTCGGTGCTATGTATTCGGGAGCATCGTGCGCCTCTGAGTCCCGAAAATCGCTTTCGACGTGGGCAGCGCAGGCCACTGTTCCAAGGCGCCGTGTCCAAGGTCATCCTTGCTTATTTCCCTCATCATCGGCTCAAAAGCCTTTATAGCCGTGCGCAACCCGATATACAGCGAGCGGGCCTAGGCGACACATGGGAGGAGTTCCGGAGCACGCTCAGCAAAATCAAAAAAGACGGCTATCTCATCACCAAGGGCGAATTCAATCCCGGTGTCTATGGTGTGGCGGCGCCTATTATCAATGAGAGCAATATCGTCTTGGGCAGTATTGGCGTTGCTTGGGATGAAAAGGAGCGGCGCGATGTCGACGTCAAGCGTGCGGTGGTATCTGTCAAGCGCGCGGCGCGAGAGATCTCCAGTCGCCTTGCCCAGGCAGAAGTAAACATCTAGCCGTTCCAACTCAGAGTGAATGGTCTCTCCGACCAGCCAAGGTCATCCTTCTTACGTGAATCCAGGCGCCTGATTCTGGCCGCCTGGATGGGTCGTTACCACTAAGAGAGTTTTGCTCGTAAGCCACCGTCTATCGGTTTACTTCCCTCCCACTGATCGCTTTTCCCGCCCTCCGGAACACCGAGTCTTCGGTGCGCCATTGCGTGCTTGCACCTGTTTTTAACGTAGTCAGACAGGATCGTTCCTGTCTGATCCTACGATATTGAACTCGACGGCAATAAAGTCAGCTATAGATTTATTGTTGATTTATCCCACTATGCGAGATAGTTTTATTTTGCTGCGCGGCATTTTCGCGCACCTTTGCAAGGGCGCAAATCAGCAGAAAGGAGAATGGCAGTTGAAGACCTACGCACATTGGATTGATGGAGCTTACCAAGAGCCGGCGGGGCGCGAATGGATGGACACCCAGGACCCTTATCTGGGCGAGGCATGGGCAAGAATTCCCCTGGGAGTGGCAGTTGATGCCGACGCGGCGGTGTCTGCGGCCAAACGCGCGATGACGTCCGGGCCCTGGGCAAGCATGAGCGCAACCCAGCGTGGAAAAATCATGCGGCGTATCGGTGACCTGACCTTGGAGAATGCTGATCGTCTAGCCGAACTTGAGGTGCGCGACAACGGCAAGTTGCTGGCGGAAATGCGCGGCGCGATCAGCAACGTGGCGGAGATTTGGTATTACTACGCGGGCCTTGCCGACAAGATCCAAGGCTCCGTGATGCCGATCGAGAAAGAAGGCATCGTTGCGATGACTACCCGGGAACCGGTTGGGGTGGTGCTTGCGTTGACTGCTTGGAATGCGCCCTTGAATTTTTTGGCGCTTAAGTGTGCCCCCGCATTAGCCGCAGGTTGCGCAGTGGTGGTTAAACCCTCGGAGTTTTCTTCGGTCAGTTCGCTGGAGTTCGCAGCGCTGACCAAGGAAGCCGGTCTGCCGGACGGCGTCCTGAATGTGGTCACAGGCTTGGGCCTTGGCATTGGCGCTCCGCTCGTTGAGCACCCCGACGTTGCGATGGTCACCTTTACCGGATCTGACGCAACGGGCGCCAAAGTTTACGAAACCGCGGCTCGCCACATGAAACGAGTCGCTCTGGAGCTGGGCGGCAAATCACCCAATATCGTTTTCGCCGATGCGGACCTGGAGCTAGCTGTGGCCGGAGCTGTCTCCGGTATCTTCGGCGGCGGCGGCCAGATGTGCACGGCCGGCTCCCGGCTATTGGTTCAAAATTCTATCTTGGAGGCTTTTACCGAGCAGTTAATTGCCGGTGCGCGTTCGGTAAAATTGGGCAATCCGATGGACCCGGCCACCCAGATGGGACCCATGTCCACCGCTCCGCAATATCAGAAAGTGCTCAATTACATCGAGATAGCCAAGGCAGAAGGAGCGCGCTGCGTATTCGGCGGTCAGCCTGCCAGTGGGCCGGGCATTCGCGGCGGTCAGTTCGTCGAACCGACGATTTTTACCCACGTATCCAATTCGATGCGCATTGCTCAGGAAGAGGTATTCGGCCCGGTGCTGTCCGTCATCGGCTTTGAGGACGAGGCTGAAGCTGTCTCCATCGCCAATGACATTGCTTATGGGCTGACAGCTGGGGTGTGGACCCGTGACATTGGTCGCGTGTTTCGCATGGCCAAGGCGCTCGAGGTCGGAACGGTCTGGGGCAACACATACCGCACCTACAGCTACACGATGCCCTTCGGCGGCATGAAAAAGTCCGGCATAGGACGGGAGATGGGCATCGAGGCGGTGGATGAGTTCCTCGAAACCAAAAGCCTGATGATTTCCATCGCAGATGCACGCCCGCAAAACAACTTCATTCCGCGTTGAGCCGGCTGATAGCAGCATGAGCGAGTGACGACATCAGCGCTCATGACTGTTTGTCCTTACAGAACAAAAAAGGAAAACAAGAAAATGACCGATAAGGCTTCTCATCAATCCAGCCACGCCCGTCTGGACGGACGGCGAATCGTAATCACTGGCGCTGCATCGGGTATCGGGCGAGCGACAGCGGAGAGCTTTCTAGCGGAAGGGGCCAGCGTCGCGTTGCTTGACAGGAATGGCGAGGCATTGAACGCGGCGTTCAAGGGCAGGGGCCATTGCTTCGCTGTCGATATCAGCGACGAGAAGGCTGTAGCGCAAGTCACTGAGCAAGCGGCGCGGGACATGGGCGGTATCGACGGCGTCGTCAACGCCGCCGGGATCATGGGCAAGGGCTCCATCCTTGAAGTACCTGCCGATGAGTTTCGTCAACAGATCGAGATCAACCTGGTGGGCACCTACATCGTTTCGCGCAACTGTCTGCGATGGATGACGGATGAGCCCTTTGCAACGATCGTGAACATTGCCTCAGCGGCGGGCCTGCTACCCAATGCGCCGGGCCTTACCGCCTATGCGGCATCCAAAGGTGGAGTGATCAACCTGACACGATGCATGGCAGCGGAGTTGGCGCCACGGGTGCGGGTCAACAGCGTCTGCCCAGGCATGGTGGACACGCCGATGGCGGACGGCTACCGGGCCAACGTCAGCAATTACGCACTCAAGCGTTTGGCCGATGCATCGGAGATCGCCGCGGCCATCCTCTTCTTGACCTCTACGGAATCTTCCTACGTCACCGGTACGGCGTTGGCCGTTGACGGTGGTCGTTCCTTTCATTGAGAGGTAGCGACATCAGGGCACGTGGGTGCCGGCTGGCAACGTGCCCGCCAGCTGGATCGATCATCAGTGAGTGAAGTATCCCTGGATGCCGTCTTTCGCGATGGAAGGCGGCCGTCTTACGGTCATCACAAGGACAATAAAAATGGCAGGTACAGACTCCTTTGGCCAGACGGCCGACTCATCTCCGCGTTACGCAAAACCTATTGAAGAACAACATCCGATCCGCCCCTCGGACGCAACCTTGTCGGCTGAAAAGGCTCGTCGAAAATCGCTGATTCGAGGCGTGCTGGGGGTTTCGTTCGAGTATTACGATTTCGTCGTCTATGCGACGTTCGCTCCTTATTTTTCCAGGTTGTTTTTCCCTCAGGACAGCGCGCTTGCCGCGTCGCTCAATGTGCTCGGCATTTTCGCCATCGGCTTTCTCGCGCGGCCGGTTGGAGCGATGCTGGCCGGCAGACTGGCGGACCGTTTCGGACGCAAGCCGATCATGCTGTGCGCCTTGATGCTTGCCACCCTGGGCAGCTTGGTCATCGCCTGCGCCCCGACCTACGGTTCCATCGGGGCCACTGCGGCGTTTGTGCTTGTGGCGGCTCGGCTGATGCAGGGGCTTGCCCATGGGATGGAGAGTATCTCGGCGTTCGTCTATGTGGGCGAAATGGCCGACCCTAAATGGCGAACGCTGCAGAGCTGCGCTTATCCGATCGGACTGATTCTTGGCATCATCCAAGGAACGCTGTTCGGCGCGATCCTCAGCTCGGTCCTCAGTGCAGAAGACATGCAGGGCTGGGGCTGGCGCATTCCCTTCGCGATTGGCGTTCTGTATGGGCTTTTGACGGTATTCCTGCGCCACGGAATGGACGAATCGTCCACCTACGAGGATGCCAAGCACCAGGCGAATCTCGAGGATAACGGCTATTGGCGAAATGTCTGGCGATACAGAAAGACGGTGCTGATCTTGTTCCTGATCTGGCCCGCCAATTATGTCGCTTCATACACCATGCTCGTAACCTTTGGCGATTACGCCATCACCATGCTTGGGGCCAAGCCAAAGGATGCCTATTGGGCGGTCCTCGTCGCGCAGGTCATGTACCTGTTCATGTTGCCCGTCTGGGCTTATATCTCTGACCGTCGCGGGCGGCGCTTCAACTACACAGTTGGATTCGGGGCCATTTTCCTGCTCGTTTACCCGCTACAACATTTTTTACTGGGTCCAAGCTTTCTGCAGATTCTGCTGCCCATGGCGATCGGCTTGTTCTTCTTCGCGGCGGTGGCCTCCACTGAGGTCGCCTTTATGAGTGAACTGGTCCCCAACCGGGTCCGGGCCCAGGTGATCAGCATTCCCTCGTCTGTTTCAGCCGTCATATTCGGCGGAACCGCGCCCTACATGAAGTCATGGCTGACGGCATATGTTTCGCCCAATGCCTTTATTTTCTACTTCATGACGCTGGCACTTATCGCGGTGTTGGCTGTGCGGTTTCTGGTGAAAGAAACCCGCGGGCGGGATTTGGCAAGCTGAACGAAGAGGAAAATTCTTGGGACCGTGGTGTATGTCAAAAGCGCTTACGTCCCTGTGTTTTATTCACTCATATCCAAAGTACGCAGGCCCAGGCACTCCACTCCAAAAATAAGTACAGAGGTGTTGTTCCATGCAGAAATCGA
The DNA here is from genome assembly GCF_900187615.1 of Pseudomonas sp. Irchel s3f7. GTDB lineage: Bacteria > Pseudomonadota > Gammaproteobacteria > Pseudomonadales > Pseudomonadaceae > Aquipseudomonas. The sequence goes on from NZ_FYDO01000012.1 coordinate 141,665, forward strand.
CCTTAGTAGCCCTTGCCATAGCGCTGACTTCCAGATTGTCACTGGCAGATAATTCGGACACCTTACCCACGTTGAACTACCCGACCCAGGGCCAACAGCTCTACGCCACAGCCGCAGCAGAAAAGGATCTGCTTACAATCACCGCGCAGCCTTGGTTCAAAGTGACGGGAGAGGCATGGCAACTGGAAGGACCCGCCTTCGATCGCCAAGGCAATCTGTTATTTGTGGAAGTATTAGGCGGACAGGTACTGAAGGTCGACACTCAAGGCCAGCTTCAGGTGGTGGTGGCGAAAAACGCGCGTGGTTCTGCGGGCCTCGCCATACACAAGGACGGGCGCTTGTTTGTCGCCGGGCTGGGGAATTACGTCGATACAGGCAATCTTACGGTCTACGATGCCAACGGTAAAAAACCTGAGGTGATTATCGACGCGAATAAGGGTTTCCTGGTCGATGATCTGGTATTCGATGCTCACGGCGGCTTCTACTTTACCGACCTTAAGGGCACCTCCACGGAGCCCACTGGCGGCGTATATTACGTACCAGCCGATCACAAGAGCATTGTGCCAATCCTGCCTAATATGGCGAACGCCAACGGCATAGCTCTCTCTCCGGATGGGAAGAGATTGTGGGTCACAGAGTTTGGTACGGGGTTGCTGCACCGCGTTGAGCTAAAGGACGCACAGTCAATTGCGCCGTTCGGGGCGGTGGTGGTTTACCGCTTCCATGGGCCGTCGCCTGACTCGATGAGGGTGGATGCAGACGGCAACGTCTATGTCGCGCAATACAGTCAGGGGCGCGTACTGGTACTTAATCCCAACGGTCTACCAATCGGACAGATTCTGCTACCGGGTAGAGAAGCGGGGCATTTCCTGTTCTCTACCAGCATGGCTCTCAAGCCAGGCACCCGGGAAGTGTATCTTGTGGCGAACGACGGTGATCGGGGACAAGGGTCGATGATTTTCCGGGCGCGAGGGTTTGCGCAGGCACTTCCACTGTTTTCCCATCAGTAAAGGGGGGCATGAGCTGGAAGCGGCTTTGTTGAGTGCCCGCTTCCAGTTTGACTAGCGCCCAAGTGAGTGGGTAAACAGCAACTTGGTCATGCTTTAGCGTGGGATGAAATTGTTACCCGGACGCGCATCTGCAATCGAGATCATGAGACTTTTCGTCTCCAGGAACTCGTCGACGGCTTCGATCCCCATTTCGCGACCGATGCCTGAACGCTTCATGCCTCCAAACGGCATCATGTAGCTGTAGGTGCGGTAAGTGTTACCCCAGACGGTTCCAACCTCCAGTGCTTTGGACATCCTGAACAATCGTCCAGTATCGCGCGTCCAAACGCCTGCAGCCAATCCGTAAGGGATGTCGTTCGCGATCGAAATAGCTTCGGCTTCGTCTTCGAAGGCAATGACGGACAAGACTGGACCGAATACTTCTTCCTGGGCGATACGCATACCGTTTGAAACGCCGACAAATATTGTGGGCTCGACAAATTGGCCGCCCGTGAGGCCGGGTCCGGTTGCGGGCTTGCCACCCAGAATGCAATGCGCCCCTTCGCCCAGGGCGATCTCGATGTATTCCAGTACTTTTCGGTATTGTGGTGCGGTGGACATGGGACCCATTTGGGTGGCTGGATCCATGGGGTTACCGAGCCTCACGGACCGAGCGCTTTCGAGCAACCGCTCAGTGAAGGTTTCAAGAATCGAACTCTGCACCAACAGGCGTGAGCCTGCCGTGCACATTTGACCTCCGCCACCGAAGATACCGGAAACCGCCCCGGCAACGGCCAGCTCCAGGTCAGCGTCTTCGAAGACAATATTAGGCGATTTACCGCCCAGCTCCAGGGCGACTCGTTTCATATGGCGAGCAGCAGTTTCGTATACCTTTGTCCCGGTCAGATCAGAGCCGGTGAAGGTGACCATCGCAACGTCCGGGTGCTCGACGAGGGGCGCGCCGATATCCGAACCAAGTCCGGTTACCACATTGAGGACGCCATCCGGCAATCCGGCTTGCCTGGTCAGTTGGGCAAATTCGAGGGAGCTGATCGAGGAGTATTCGGAAGGTTTTACGACTGCAGCGCAACCGGCTGCCAACGCGGGGGCACATTTGAGTGCCTGGAAGTTCAAGGGGGCGTTCCAAGCGGTCAACGCAAGCACCACCCCAACCGGTTCCCGGGTGGTCATTGCGACTATTCCCGTCTTCTCGATCGGCATCACGGAGCCCTGGATTTTGTCGGCGAGCCCCGCGTAGTAGTACCAGATATCCGCGACGCTTTTTATCGCCCCCCGCATCTCGGCGAACAGTTTGCCGTTGTCACGTACTTCGAGCTCCGCGAGCAGATCAATATGTTCTAGCGTGAGGTCGCCAATACGCCGCATGATCTTGCCACGTTCGGTTGCGCTCATGCGTGCCCATGGGCCCACTGTCATGGCGCGTTTGGCACATGCGACCGCAGCATCCGCGTCGGCAGCAGAACCCAGGGGAATTTTTGCCCACGGCTCGCCGCGATAAGGATCGACACTGTCCATCCATTGCATGCTCGTCGGATTTCGATAACTGCCGTCAATCCAATGCGCGTAAGTTTTCACGAAAATCTCCTAACTGAGTGACGTTTCAGGCTGTACGGCCGGGACATGATTCGTGCGCGTTCGGTTGATAAACAACACGATTGCCACGGCGCTCAAATTGATGCCCGCCAGGATCAGCAGGCCCACGGTGAAATCACCGGTGCGGTCGCGGAAGAAACCCATGATGGCGGGACCCGTGAAGCCTCCTAAGTTGGCTATCGCATTAATGGCGGCGATCGCGCCGGCAGCGAATTTCGTGGGGATCTGACTGAAGCACAACGACCAGAATGGCGAGATCGAAGCCCAACAGCCTATCGCTGCGCAGGAAAAAGCCGCCATCCGGGCAAGGGGATCGCTCAGCAACGCCGCCGCCGTTAAACCCAGCGTTGCGAGTACGATCGGGGCGGCGGTATGAAAACGACGTTCCAGCCTGGCATCGGATCGTTTTCCCCACCAGATCATGGCGATTGCGGCCAGAGCATAAGGCACGGCAGAAATTAATCCGGTCTGCAGATCGCCAAGGCCAAATTCCTTGATGATCCTGGGAAGGAAAAAGCTTACGCCATAGGCGCCTACGACGATCGCGAAGTTGGCCAGCCCCAGCAGCAGAACCCGTGCGCTGGTCAATGCACGAAACAGGCTGTCATGGGGCAAAGGAGGGCAGGCGTCGGCATCCTCGGCCAGACGTGCAGCCAACGCTTGTTTCTCTTGAGGAGATAGCCAGGTTGCGTCGTGGGGGCGATCGGTCAAATACCGAAGAACGACGAACGAAAGAACAATCGCCGGCAGCGCCTCGAGAAAGAACATCCAGCGCCAGCCTGGAATGCCGAGGGTTCCGTCGAGCTCCAGAAGCACACCGGAGACCGGCCCCCCGAGTGATAGCGATATTGGAGCTGCGCACAGAAACGTTCCCATAACCCGGGCGCGATAACGGGCGGGGAACCAGAGTGTCACGAAGTAAGTGATTCCTGGGAAAAATCCTGCCTCTGCTGCGCCTAATAACAGGCGCAGAGCATAGAACTCCGTATCTGTGGTAACGAAGGCCATGGCCCCGGACATCAGGCCCCAGGTAAATAATATTCTCGCTATCCAACGTCGTGCACCATAGCGGGCCAGCATCAGATTGGAGGGGATCTCGAATAAAAAATAAGTCAGGAAAAACAGCCCGGCACCCAGCCCAAACGCGGCAGCGGTGAGGCCGATGTCTTTGCTCATGTGAAGTGCGGCGAATCCTACGTTTGCGCGATCCAGATAAGCGACGAAATAGCAGACAATCATTAACGGCATCAGTCGCCGAAATGCCTTTTTTGCCGCGGTGTCATCGGCAGTTGTCATGGTGTTCTCCCTTATTATTCAGCGTTGTTCTGCGCAGCGCCTGGATTGCTTAGGTCTTCTAAGGCTCTTTTTGGGGCCGCGATTCGCATGCGTATTGTTCGCCGGGCTGACGGCACTCTCCCTGCGTTTCTGATAGATAAACGCCATCGGGAGGTGCCGGTTTTAGCCCGGCGTTACACCGGCGGAATGCAGGCGGTCTGGCCTCCGTCGACGCTGACCACCGCTCCAGTCATGAAGCTTGCGTCATCGGTCAGCAGGAACGCGGCGACTGCTGCGATCTCTTCTGGTTCGCCTTCGCGACCGATCGCGTGCGCTGCTCGAATGCGCTTGGTCTTCTCGGGGTCTTCGAACATATAGGCGGTGAACGGAGTGCGGATCATCCCAGGTGCAATGGCATTCACGCGGATTCCGAAGGCTCCGAGTTCCGCGCCCATGGTGCGAGTGATGCCGGAAACGCCAAACTTCGACGCGACATAGGGCAAACGATTCGGAACGCCGAGGATGCCGGCACCTGAGGAAATGTTGACGATCGCGCGCGGGCTCTTGTCGTCTCGGACCGCGCGTGCGAAGGCTTGGCACATCAAGAACGTGCCATCCAGATTCACCGCCATCACTCTCTTCCAGTTTTCCAGATCGCAGTCGAGAACGTTGCCGACACCTTTGATCCCGGCACAATTGATCAGCCCATGCAGGTTGCCCAACTTGTTTTGAGCTTCAGCGACAAATGTTTTCGCCTGCTCGGGATCAGATACATCGAGTGCTGCTGCGTAAACCCGCTCGGGTTCATCGAACCGAGCCGCTATATCGTTGATTCGAGCCTGATCGATGTCCGCGATTGCGACGCTTGCACCTTCGTCGTACAAGCGTTGCACGCAAGCCGCGCCAATCCCGCTGGCTGCGCCCGTTATCAGAACTGCTCTGCCTTCGAACCGTTTCATGAATGCACCTCTTATTGTTGGATGAGTGACTAGATTTCAACGTTGGGAAAAGCAGTCGAACGTCCGGCTGCCGAGGAGGAAGCCTTTGCGGTTAGCTCAGTGCGTTCAGCAATTTGGCGCAGTCGTCCAAAGACTCCAGATTTCGCGCCATCTGCACAGCCGCATCGATGGCATCCGGTGCCACAGGATGTGCAGCGACCGAAGCGCAGTCCCGGAATTTTGAAATCAGTCGATCCCAGGACAATGGCGTTTCCGGGCTGCCCGGGACGTTGTCGCCCTTGCGTTGCAGCCGTCGGCCGTCGCGCATGAGGATTTCCAGGCGGCCATCGGGGATCGTCACTTTCCAGTCCAGATCACTGTCCTCAATCGGAACGATTTTTTGCGCTAAAGCGAGCACTTCCGGATCGGCCAAGGCTGCCGAATTGAAATCGCTGATTCGGATTTCCCCGCGTGCCAGGGCCAAGGCAACGCAGTAAGGAAGACTGAATTTCGCATCCACGAGAGTTTTCGGGGCGCGGCGCACGTCGAGGGGAGTGCACATGCGCATATGGAAGTCGCCCACGTAGGCGTAGATCTGCTCGATCTCGCTGGCCTTGAGGGAATGTTCACGCATCATTTCAATCGCTGCGTGAATATAGGTATGCACGTTGCCGACCGCAGGCCAGGCTTTGTAGATCATCGAAGCGCCAAAAAATGTCTTGCCCAGTCCTTCAACCATTTTGGCGCGATCATATTCGCCGCCGAAGTAGACGTTGAAAATGCCGGCCTTGCCTTCGAACAGATCGTTGATTCCAGTTATCCCTCGCTCCGCCATCAGCGCTGCAAGCACTGCGCCTTGGGCTGTGAACCCTGCGTACATGCCGCGCAGATCACTGCCGATACCGAAGATGACTTCCATTGTCCCGGCAGACTGCATGCTCGCAATGCCGAGGGCATGAGCAAGTTGTTTTGCATTCAGTCCCAGAATCTGGCCCGCAGCTGCGGCGGCGGAAAACACTCCGAGGACAGAGGAGAGGTTCCAATCCTGCTTCCAGCGCACGTTGCATCGCAGCCGGACGAAAAGGTCCTCGCCCAGGGCTACCGCAGTGATCAGGTCCATGCCGCTGACACCGCCCTTGTGCTGTGCGATGGCGAGGACGGCAGGTACCACGGAACTGTCAGGGTGCGCACCCCATGGGGTCTGGTTGTCGTAATCCAAGCAGTGGGCCATTACCCCGTTGGCGAAGGCGGCCATCGGGGCAGGAACTTTGCTGTTGAATCCCAGGACGGAGCAGTCTGGACGTCCGCCGCCGTTCAGCACGATATCGGCTACGCCTTGGACTGCAGGCTCCATTCCGCTGCCGGCAAGGATGACGCCCAAGGTGTCCAGAATGGATTTTTTGGCCGCCTCAATGGCTTCAGCAGGTAGATTTTCATAGCGGGTATTAGCGACATGACGCGCAATTTCATGGCTTAAATCGATCGTTGACATAGTGGCGCTTTCACTCGGGGAAATTGTTATTGGGACCTTCCTTGAGCACCTGTGCAGCCCGTCCGTGGGCTTAGTGAGCGCCTTCAATCTGCCGGTGAGACTTACAATCAACAAGCAATGAATTACGGACTATCATTAAGCAAAACTGGATAATCAAAGGGCCGCCCGATGCCGCATCCACGTTTCACCCCGCGTCAGCTGGCTGCGTTCGTTGCTGTGGCGCAGGCAAGAAGTTTTCGCAAAGCTGGTGAGCAACTGAGTCTTTCAAGTTCTGCGGTCAGCCAGTTGGTAGGTGATCTGGAGTTGGCTCTAGAGCTTCGTTTATTTGATCGAACGACGCGCAGCGTCGTCCTTTCCCCGGCAGGTAGGGAGTTTCTTCCTTCAGCCACGAGCGTTCTCAAACACATGCAATTGGCACAGAACGCCGCTGACGACATCTGCAACAGGGCTTCAGGTGTCGTTCGGATTGCAGCTCCACTGATCATGGCCAGTTCGGTGCTTCCAGCGTTGATCAAGGAGTACACCCGGACGCGGCCTAAGCTTGTAATTCGTATACGCGACGCACCCGTGGATGGCCTGGTAGATAGGGTGAGCAATGCAGACGCCGATTTTGCTATCGGCGCAGATCAGCCGGTGGGAGATGACATTGTGCGCAAGGATCTTTTCAAGAGTCCCTGGGTGCTGTGGTGCTCGGCAAGCCATCCGCTCGCGGGATATCAAAGCATTCCGTGGAGCCAGTTAAGGCATCAACCGCTTGTTGTCGCGGGTCGCGACTATGAACGCACCGTCGCGCTCACTCACGGGGGACAGTTCGAGCAAGGACGAATCATCCCCGTGGACATTGTTGAGAATGTCAGTACGGCGTTGGGGATTGCAGCACAGGGCATGGCAGCCACACTGGGCCCGGCATACGTGGGATTACTGGCCCGACTACTCGGGTTGACGATGCGGCCGATTGTTCAGCCGGAAGTCACCAGGCAGGTGTGTATTTACCATTCAAGCACACGTGCGATGTCTCCGGCAGCACAAGGTTTCTGTGAGTTTTTGGAGGAGCAGCTCAAAGGCAACGACGAGCTGGGGGTAGGAGGCGTTTGGCGATTGAGGTGACGCGTTTTCGAGGCGAACATGAGCCTTCGCGCATCACGAATTGGCAGGGTTGATATGTGGTCAGCAAAATAGCCGTCGTAGGGCTTCGGGCGCATAACGCGCCCGCGCTTTTAGAGAATGGCGAGGCCTATTGGCTTACAGGCCGCCCAGCGCCATGTATTTAATTTCGAGGTATTCCTCGATACCGTTATGGCCGCCTTCCCGACCCAGGCCGCTTTCCTTGACACCACCAAAAGGTACTTCAGGGGTGGAGATCAAGCCTTCGTTGATACCGACGATGCCGTACTCCAAAGCTTCCGCCACACGGAAAACGCGGCCCAGGTCTCGGGCGTAAAAGTAGCTCGCCAGGCCAAACGGTGTGTCGTTTGCTAGATCGATCGCTTCTTTTTCAGTCGAGAAGCGGAACAGCGGGGCGACCGGGCCAAAGGTCTCATCGCGGAAGATCAACGCATCTTTCGGCACATTGGCCAGCACAGTAGGTTGGAAGAAGTTGCCACCCCTTGCGTGTCGGGCACCACCAGTGATGACCGATGCACCTTTGGCCAGGGCATCGTTGATGTGCTGTTCGACCTTGAGCACTGATGCCTGGTTGATCAGCGGTCCTTGGGTGGCTCCCTCTTCCATGCCATCCGCCACGAACAAGGCTTCCACGGCGACTTTCAATTTTTCGGTGAAGGCATCGTAGACGCCATCCTGAACCAGAATGCGGTTCGCACATACACAGGTTTGGCCGGTGTTACGGAACTTGGACGCCATGACGCCTTTGACCGCCTCATCCAGGTTCGCATCGTCGAAAACGATGAAAGGCGCATTGCCCCCGAGCTCCATGGATGTTTTCTTGATGGTCTTGGCGCATTGCTCCAGCAGCACACGGCCCACTTCGGTCGATCCGGTGAAAGACAGCTTGCGTACGATCGGGTTGCCGGTCAGTTCGCCACCGGTCGCACCTGAAGGGCCGGTGATGACATTACAAACGCCTTTGGGCATGCCGGCGCGCTCGGCGAGCACTGCAATGGCAAGGGCAGAAAAAGGCGTCTGCGAGGCGGGGCGAATAATCCCGGTGCAGCCTGCCGACCAGCCGGGGCCAGCTTTACGGGTGATCATCGCTGACGGGAAATTCCATGGTGTGATCGCAGCGAAAACCCCGATCGGCTCTTTGGTGATCAAGACACGCCGGCCCGGCACGTGCCCAGGCATGGTTTCGCCATACACGCGGCGCCCTTGCTCGGCAAACCACTCCAGGAAACCAGCCGAATATTCGATCTCTCCCTTGGCTTCCGCCCAGGGTTTGCCTTGCTCGGCCGTCATGATGGTAGCCAGGTCGTCTTTGTGGATCAGCATCAGTTCGCCGATTCGACGAATGATTGCGCCACGAGCCTTGGCAGTCATGGCGCGCCAGGCCGGGAGCGCTGCTCCGGCGGCCTCGATTGCCCGGCGGGTTTCTTCCGCGCCCATGGATGGGACAGTGCCTACGAGCTCACCTGTCGAAGGATTGCGTACCTCAATCACGGCACCGCTATCGGCGGACACCCACTGACCGTTGATGTAGTTCTGGTTTCTCAGCAGCTCAGGGTCGTTGAGGGTGATCTTATTGTTTGCATTAGACATTGGAGTATCCCTTGAATAATTATTTGCAGTCCTATCCGACCGCAGCGCTGTTTACGAGCTGCTCACAGCACAAGCCGCGCGGCTATCGTCTTTAGAATTGCGGGAAGACCACACAAAGCAGCTCGGTTGGTTCGAGCGCGCGCATGGCGACGGGACCTTCGTTTGCCAGCAATTCAAAGCCGGTCTCAGGGCCATATTCATCATTGCCAACGGCGAGTCGGCCTTTTGTGAGATAGAGAACCTGGAGGGAAGGGTGCTGGCCGGCCCCGAACACAGCGTTTGCGTCCAGTCGAACAAAACCGATGCGCATGTTTCGTTCGGTAAAGGTGCCGAGCCACTTGACCGAGACACCTTCCGAACCTTCTGGCAGCCAGTCAAAGGCATCGGGGTTCATTGCGATCACATCGGTATAGCGAGGCTCGGCGAACTGCAATTTGCGCCCGGTCGCATGTTCGAAGCAGGCATCGGAGCCGTCCATGCTTTGCTCGTTGCCGTTCTCATCCTTCCAGTAGTAAAGGCCTTTCCTGAACTCGCCTTTCTCGTTGAGGATCGCATTTGTCGCTTCACGCTGGGCGACGCTCAGGTAGCCGAAGCCGCTGGCGCCGCCGAGTTGCAGCACGAGCGTCTCAAGCCCCTCGGAACGATCTTGAGGACCGTAGGGAACGCTTTCCGGGAAGTAACCCACCCAGCCTTGTTTGAGAAACTGGTTCTCGCCGTAAGGCAGGACGCCTTTGATGACGTAGCGGATCTGATCGAAATTATGACGATGGCGTGGCGTTCTCCAGCCCCCGGAGCCAGCCCGACCCATGTTCAAGTCGTAGTTGTTGGGTGAACCGTCTTCGCCAAACAGCAGATGCTTTTGCGCGAGCTTGCCTTCACGCATGGTTCCAACCATTTCACTGTTCGTGTCTGCAGCCTTGCCTACTCGCATTTTTCATTCCTCGTTTAACTGAATGTTGGTCGTGGCTGGATTATTCAATCCTGTCAGCGGGATGTTTTTCGGCGCCCGTGTAGTGATGGGAACCCCAAGATCGATTTGTGATCACGGATTAAATATATCCCGCACTGTGAGATATGGTCAAATTTTGAATTGGGCGGGATGACAAGCTGGCGTTGTCGGCTTTTTCATTGGTGCTTCAGGGTAGAGATGAGCTCTATAAAGGCGGTATGAGCGGGAGTAGGGGCGTTAATAAAGCTTTTTTAGTCGGAATCCAAGGATGTCGATTGGCTTGACAAATCCCACAATTCGACATAATTCTATTCGCAGGTTGGTGGTTTCATCGTTTTGCATCAATCGTCGATGACCGGGACTTTTGGGGGGAGGGCGGGCAGTTGCCGGTCAGCCCCCTTGATCAGCGGTTGAGGGCGAGCAGGATGTTTGGGTTCTGCCAGGGCCAAGCGTGACTCACAACAACTTAAAAAAAGGTCCCTGTGGCCTCACAAAAAATTCAATCCAGGAATAGACATGAGCGAATCATCCATTACCCACGCCCCCGCCGACTCCGGCGTTCCGCTGCAGGCCCGTGATTTCAGCGTCAAGGAACTGGTTGTGATCATCACCGGTGCGGGCCAGGGCATTGGCCGAGAACTGGCCCGGCAGTACGCGGCGGCAGGTGCCTTTCCGGTTATCGCTGATCTGAATCTCGACAAGGCGGCTTCGGTCGTGCAAGAAATTGAGGTCGCGGGTGGTCAGGCCTTGGCAGTGCAAGTCGACGTGGGTGACAAGGCCTCGGTTGACGCCATGGTCGCGCAGGTCCTGAAGGTTCATGGGCGTATCGACGTCTTGATCAACAATGCATCCATTTTCGCAGCCTTGGAAAAATGCGCGTTCGATCAAATTCCATATCAACAATGGCAGAAGGTCCTGCACGTCAATATCACTGGGACCTATCTGTGCGTATGCGCCGTTGCTCAGGCCATGCGTGACGCGAAATTCGGCCGAATCATCAATATTTCCTCAGACGCCGTGCCCCGCGGCACGATGAATTACCTGCACTACGTCACGTCGAAATCGGCGCTGATCGGCATGACCAACTCGCTTGCTCGAGAGCTCGGACCACACGGCATCACTGTGAACTGCATTCGTCCCGGTAGCGTTGCCACGGAAGTGGAGCGGGTCGCCAATCCCACAGTTGAGCTGCGTCAGCGCGCGGCAGCCTTGCAGTGCATTCCCCGTGGAATGCTGCCCACCGACCTTGTCGGAATCATGTTGTTCCTGGCCACCCCGGCGGCGTCGTTCATCACCGGCCAGACCATTGCCTGTGATGGCGGCTACACCCACAGCAGCTGATTCCAGACGCTCGCCGCATACCAGTTGGAGGCACCCGCAAGATGAAGGATTACGCCAAGTTCTATATCGACGGTGAATGGGTAGAGTCCGCAACGCCCCATCGGCAGGAGTTGATTGACCCGACCACTGAAGAGGTGTTTGCGACAGTCGCCATGGCGACCGTTGAGGAGGTGGACACCGCGGTTGCCGCGGCTCGACGGGCATTCAAAAGCTACTCGCAGTCTTCCCTCGATGAGCGTTACGACCTGATCAACCGCATCATCGAAGCCTACGAACTGCGCGTCGATGATTTTGTCCTGGCCATTGCGCAAGAGGTGGGTATTCCTCGTAGCGCTCGGGCTCAGGTCATGGGGCCAATCGAACACATGAAGGTGGCTCGGGACCTGCTGAAAACCTATGAGTTCGAAGCTCGGATTGGCAACACGATCGTTCGCCGCGAACCCCTGGGCGTGTGTGCGCTGATCTCACCGTGGAACTGGCCAATTCAGACAACCGTCATCAAGTTGATCTATGCGTTGGCCGCTGGTTGCACGGTCGTGTCCAAGTCCAGTATCAATTCTCCGGTCAGCGCTATTTTGCTGACAGAGGTGCTGGATGCCGCGGGCGTACCCAAGGGCGTTTTCAACATGCTCAACGGCTCGGGGCGAGTGATTGGCGAGGCGATGTCGAGGCATCCCGATGTCGACATGGTTTCCTTCACGGGCTCGACCGGTGCCGGTGCGCAGGTAAGCGAGGCAGCTGCACGCACCATCAAGCGCGTGTGTCTGGAGCTGGGCGGGAAGTCGGCGAATATCGTGCTGCGAGACGCCGATCTCGAAAAGGCCGCACGTTGGAACGTACAGCGTTGCTTCTTCAATACGGGGCAATCGTGCCACGCACCGAGCCGCATGCTGGTGCATGAAAGCCAAGTGGAGCAGATCATTCCGTTCCTGGCTGACGAAGCAAACCAGTTCCGTCTAGGGGATCCGCGTGATCCTTCCACAACGATGGGCCCGATTGTCAGCCAGGCTCAATTCAATAGCATTCAGCGTCACATCCAGGCGGGAATCGATGAAGGTGCACGGTTGATCGCTGGCGGTCCGGGACGCCCCGAAGGCTTTGAGCGTGGCTTCTTCACTCGCCCTACCGTGTTTGTCGACGTGACGCCGGACATGAGTATTTGCCGCGAAGAGATTTTCGGACCGGTCCTGGTGGTGGTGCCCTATTCCTCCGAGGCGCAGGCACTGGAAATCGCCAATGACTCGCCTTATGGATTGGGTGGCTATGTATTTGGCGGGGACCGGCGCAAAGCCTATGAGTTTGCCAGCGGCCTGCGGGCCGGGCGTGTTTGCTTCAATGGCGCGGCGACTAACTCTTTGACCCCAATGGGGGGTTACAAGCAATCCGGAATCGGTCGCTCGATGGGGGTATTTGGGTTGGAAGAGTACCTGGAAATCAAGTCGGTCTATGGCTTTGAAGAAGAGGCCGCGACGCTACCGTCATTGAAGGCCTGATACCCATGCTCCATCCAGGGCCACGGCACTACTGTGCACAGCCCTGGCAATAGTGCAGTGCTTGCCTATGAATCTTTTCAGAGAACAAAAACATGAATGCTTCGAATGCGTCACTCAGAAACGGGGTCAAAGAAAAGCTCGCCAGGGGCGAGACGGTGTATTCGATGACATCTCGGCTCGTCAGAACCTTTGACATCGCCAGCATTGCCTATACGGCAGGTTTCGATTCGATCTACATCGACATGGAACACAGCAGCTATTCCCTGGAAGCTGCTGGGCAAGTATGCATGGCGTGTCTCGGTCTGGACGTAACTCCATTCGTGCGCGTGCCCAGCACAGACCCGCACTTCATCGCGCGCGTGCTTGACTCCGGCGCCTTGGGCATCATTGTTCCAAGTGTGCAGTCGGCGGAAGATGCCAGGGCTATCGTACGAGCGGCCAAGCATGCCCCGCTGGGCGAACGGTCGGTGGCCGGCGCGCCGCCGCAATTTCACTATCGATCCCTGCCCGCAGTAGACGCTACGCAGCAACTCGACGACGCGACGATGATTATTGCCATGATCGAATCGTTGGAAGGTCTTGAAGCGGTTGAGGAAATCGCAGCAGTAGAAGGCGTCGACATCCTGCTGGTGGGGGCCAACGACCTCAGCAGCGCCCTCGGTGTGTCTGGCGAGATGGACCATGAACTGGTGCGTAACGCCTACAGGCGCGTGTTGAATGCCTGTCTGGCGAACAATAAGGTTCTCGGTGTAGGAGGGTTGGGCAGCCGGCCCGACTTGATCAAAGAGCTCGTGGCGTTGGGCGCACGATATGTTTCAACCGGCAACGACATCTCATTTCTTCTCGCGGCGGCGATACAGAAACGCCAACAGTTTGCATAACCCGGCTGATCTGCAGCTAAGCCTCAACAACTATCGGTACTGCACGAACGTAGGGTGACTCAAGGCGTCCGTGCGTGATGCCTTGATTCGCCCGCTGGAGTGCGTGCAGCGGAGCAGAAGAATGAAAGTTTGCATTTACGGAGCCGGCGCTGTCGGCGGGCATATTGCAGCGAGACTTGCTGAGGGGGGAGCCGAGGTTTCTCTGGTCGCTCGGGGAGAGCATTTGGCTGCTATCCGCGCAAATGGATTGCGCGTGGAAACAAAGGATGGCGTTTTCGTGAGTCAGCCAGTGGCCACCGATGATCCCTCATCGCTGGGTCGACAGGACGTCGTGGTTGTATCGGTCAAGGCACCAGCGCTTCCCGGGATTGTGGCAGGTATCAAGCCATTATTGGGCGATGAAACGTTGGTGTTGTTCGCCTTGAATGGCATTCCCTGGTGGTACCTGCAAGGCCAAGGAGGAATGCTTGAGGGGGCATCACTTCCTCGGATCGATCCGCAATCGCTCCTGACGGCTGCCATTGCCCCCGAGCGCGTAGTGGGTGCGGTCGCTTATACCGCTTGCACGGTTACCGCGCCGGGAGTGATCAAGGCGGAAAATCCACGTAACCGGCTCATTCTCGGGCGCCCGGATGGGAAATCGGATGCGCGCCTGGATGCTTTGGCCGAGTGTTTGATCAGAGGGGGGCTGGAAATTGAAGTCACCGACAGGATACGGGACGCTATCTGGACTAAGCTGGTCATCAATCTGACGGGTGGATCGCTGGCCATTCTGACTGCGTCGACGATGAAGCAAGCCCTGGCTAGCCCAGCAATTTCGAAAACTGCCCAGGCTATGGCAAACGAGGCTGCCTCGATTGCTCGGAAGCTGGGATGCGACCCGGGAGATGTCGAGGAGGGGCTTCGTCGATTGGCCGTTTCGACGCATAAACAAAGCATTCTTCAAGACCTCGAGCTGGGGCGCTCAATGGAAGTCGACACGATACTCAGGGCCCCGCTGGAGCTCGCACGGCTGGCTGATGTCGAGACGCCTGCGCTTGATCTGGTGGTTGACCTGGCTGTGCAGCGGGCGAAAGCCGCCGGTCTGTACGACAACTAAGTTCGGTAAAGCCCGCGCCGATGCCCGGCGCGGCAACCTCATTAGTGATTGGTATGAGTCGGTCTCTACTGATCGGGACCTGCCCCTGAGTGCCCCTGCATGGCACTTTCAGATGCGAAGAAGGAAGAGGCTCAGAGCGTCGGTGACTATCCGGGGTACCGTAACTCATCGATTAGAACCTGCATCGCCCGAGACTTCTCGCGCTCGCTTGAGTAGTAAAGGTGCAGTCCCGGAAATGTTCTCCACCAGGCTTCCATGACAGGGACCAGGGTGCCATCAACCAGATGGGGATGGGCGATGTCCTCGGGAACATAGGCCAGTCCGAAACCCGATACAGCGGCATCCAAAATCTGATTGATGCCATTGAATACGAGCCTGCCTTTGACTCTCGTATTGATTTCCTGGCCGTCTTTTTCCAGCTCCCACGCGTACAGGCCTCCACGTGTTGGCAGGCGCATATTTATACATTCATGTTCCATGAGGTCCTGAGGTCTGGTGGGCATGGCACGAGACTCCATGTAGGACGGCGCGCCCACCATTACAAAACGCATGTCGGGAGCGATACGAACGGCTTCGATCCCGTTTGCCAATCCGTCCCCGAGCCGGATGCCAAAGTCGAAATGGTCGGCCACGATGTCCGTCAAGCCATAGTCGATAACGACTTCTACACTTATTTGTGGGTATTTCGGCAGGGCTTGCGCCAATTTCGGCCAAAGAACCGTTTCGATGACATGGTCGGTTGCGGTGATGCGAATGTTACCGGCGGGGGTGTCGCCAAGTTCGGCCACGGCGATCAGTTCGGTTTCGATTTCCCGTAACCGCGGTTCAACGGTATTGAGCAGACGTTCACCGGCCTCGGTAACGGATACGCTGCGGGTCGTTCGAGTGAGCAGACGTACCCCGACCCGAGCTTCCAGTCTCTGGATGCTATGACTGAGCATCGATTGAGAGATTCCCAGCTGGGAGGCCGCTCGCGTGAAACTTTGCTCTCGTGCAACTGCAATGAGCGCGAGCAGGTCGCTGTAGTGTTCCTTTGCCATTCATCATTCTCTGCGTGGGGGCGAATACTGTATCAGCTCAAGCGCCCGCGCCAAGGATCTATGTTCATGAGCTGGCCATGCCGATCGTGTAGGGGATTAATCAATTTGGATCATACCTCTATTCGCCGTCGAGCCTTTCACCCGAACGCCATCCGTGTTTTTAATCGAAAAAATAGCAAGAGGCCTTTCATGAGAATCGGAATCCTGGGCTCCGGCCGAATGGGCAGTCATCTGGGCACCATGTTCGCCCGGGTTGGCCATGAGGTCTCCTTCAGTTACTCGCGTAATCAGCAGAAACTTTCCGATCTGGCTGCGTCGGCAGGTAAAAATGCACAGGCCAGCACACCGGCAGACGCGGCATTAAATGCTGACTTGGTCCTCCTGGCTGTGCATTGGCTTCAAGTGCCTGACGTCCTCAGCCAGGTGGATGACTTGAGCGGCAAAATCGTCATGACCTGCTGCAATCCTTTAAACGAAGAGGACACCGAGCTTGTCATCGGCCACACGATTTCCGGTGCGGAAACGCTGGCACAGATGATACCTGGGGCCCATGTCGTTGCGGCCTTCCAGTCGACGCCCAGTGAAGTTCTGTTCGATGTGTTCGCGGCCAGGGGCGAGGCGTTACGTCCCAGTTTGATCTTCTGTGGCGAGGACGAAGCCAGTAAAGCCACAGTTTCGGATCTTATCAGTCAGGTGGGCTTTGATCCGGTGGACGCTGGGGCTCTGAAGGTTGCCCGTTATATAGAGCCTTTCGCGATGCTCTCCGCAGTGTTGGCTTACGAAACGGACCAGGGGCCCGAATGGGCTTATCGCTTCGAGCGTTTTGACAGGTTGTTCAAAGGCACTTCCCGCGTCGGGAAATAGCGGGAGGAGCGGGTACATGCAGATTTATGATTACATCGTTGTCGGTGCCGGTTCTTCGGGCTGTCCGGTTGCGCGCGGTTTGTCTGACGATCCCCGGAACAACGTCCTGCTTATTGAGGCGGGACCTGCTTCAGATCGTTTCTGGGTCAATACGCCCGCGGGAATGGGCAAGCTCTATTTCAATAAGTCATTGAACTGGAATTTCCGCACCTCGCCAATGGAGAAGCTTCAAGGGCGTCGGATGTACTGGCCTAGGGGCAAATTGCTCGGTGGATCCAGCTCCATCAACGGCATGGTATTCATCCGAGGTCACCAAAAAGATTTTGACGGCTGGCGTGCCTTGGGCAACCCAGGCTGGGGGTATGAAGATGTCTTGCCGTATTTCAAAAAGATGGAGCACTTTGAGCGGGGCGGCGATGAATATCGCGGAGCGAATGGTCCGCTATGGATCAGTGATCCGGTCGTCAAAGAAAAGAGTAGCTACGATTTTATAGAGGCCGCTAACCGTATCGGTATCCCGGTGACCGAGGACATGAACGGCGCCTTGCACGATGGCGTAGGTTTCATGCAGCACAACATCCAGGACGGGCAACGGATGTCGACTTACCGGGCATTTATCGAGCCTGTCATTGAACGGCCGAACCTGACGGTTCGAACCGGATGCGAGCTGCAGCGCGTTTTATTCGAGGGGCGTACCGCTGTCGGTATAGAGGTTTTGAAGAGTGGCCGTTTGGAGCGTATCTATGCGGCGCGCGAAGTGATTCTGTCAGCAGGCTCGCTGAAGACACCGCAGATGCTGATGTTGTCCGGCATCGGCCCAAGGGCTGAACTGGAAAAACACGCAATTCCCGAAGTTCTGAATTCCCCAGGAGTAGGGCAAAACCTGCAGGATCATTTTTATATTCACACAGCCTTCCGTTGCACCCCAGACAGTTCGTACAACGCCAACCTCGTAGGCCTGCGAAAGTACTGGGAAGGCTTCCGTTACCTGATGACCCGCAAAGGGTATCTTGCCCTTGGCTCTTCCCAGGTCGCGGCGTTTGTTAAAAGTAGCCCGGACGAGGACTACGCTGATCTCCAAATCAGCTTTCGGCCCATGACCTTTCAATACTTCCCTGACGGCACGGTTGACGTTGAAAAGCATCCCGGGCTCGGGGTGTCGGTCTATCAGTTGCGTCCCAGCACCACGGGAACAGTGACGCTGCGCTCAACCAACCCGTCTGACCCGGCCGATTACACACCAAATTTCCTGAGCAGCGATTACGACATCAATGCCGTGATCAGTGGTGTGCGCTGGATACGCAAAATCATGAACAGCGAGCCCATCAAGTCTCGCGTGGTTTCGGAAGAATTGCCGGGGCCCCACATTCGTACCGATGAAGATATCTACAACTATCTGGTCGAAACCGGCAATTCGGCCCACCACCAGGGCGGCACCTGCAAGATGGGTAACGACGCGATGGCGGTGGTGGACGAACGACTGCGTGTCCGCGGTATCGAGCGACTGCGGGTGGTGGATGCCTCGATCATGCCATTCATCACGTCGGGCAACACCAATGCGCCGTCCATCATGATTGGTGTGAAAGCCGCCGACCTGATTCGTGAAGATGCAATGGCTCGCCGGGCAAGCAGTTCGCCGGTCGAAACTGTTGGTTGAATCGGCGGGTACCGTGTTGCCACCTGTCACGAAAATCCTCACCGAATAACAACAACTGGAGGCACCAGCAAGATGCACGATTACGCGAAGTTTTATATCGACGGTGAATGGGTAGAGGCCGCGACCTCCCAGCGCCAGGAATTGATTGATCCGACTACCGAAGAAGCGTTTGCCACGGTCGCCATGGCGACCGTTGAAGAGGTGGACACTGCCGTGGCCGCAGCTCGGCGTGCATTCAAAAGCTATTCGCAGTCTTCCCTCGATGAGCGTTACGACCTGATCAACCGTATCATCGAAGCCTACGAATTGCGCGCCGATGATTTTGTACAGGCCATTGCGCAAGAGGTGGGTATTCCCTGCAGCGCCCGTGCTCAGGTCATGGGGCCAATCGAACATATGAAGGTCGCTCGCGACCTGTTGAAGACGTACGAGTTCGAGGCGCGAATTGGCAATACGATCGTTCGCCGTGAACCCCTGGGTGTCTGCGCACTGATCTCGCCTTGGAACTGGCCGATCCAGACAACCGTCATCAAGCTGATCTATGCGCTGGCCGCCGGTTGTACAGTCGTATCCAAGTCCAGTATCAACTCTCCGGTCAGCGCTATTTTGCTGACAGAGGTGCTGGATGCCGCGGGCGTACCCAAGGGCGTTTTCAACATGCTCAACGGCTCGGGGCGAGTGATTGGCGAGGCGATGTCGAGGCATCCCGATGTCGACATGGTTTCCTTCACGGGCTCGACCGGTGCCGGTGCGCAGGTAG
>NZ_FYDO01000012.1:160868-177076 GCF_900187615.1 Pseudomonas sp. Irchel s3f7
GCGGGCGTACCCAAGGGCGTTTTCAACATGCTCAACGGCTCGGGGCGAGTGATTGGCGAGGCGATGTCGAGGCATCCCGATGTCGACATGGTTTCCTTCACGGGCTCGACCGGTGCCGGTGCGCAGGTAGGCGAGGCAGCGGCACGCACCATCAAGCGCGTGTGTCTGGAGCTGGGCGGGAAGTCGGCGAATATCGTGCTGCGAGACGCCGATCTGGAAAAGGCCGCGCGCTGGAACATTCAGCGCGGCTTCTTCAATACTGGACAATCCTGCCACGCGCCGAGTCGCATGCTGGTGCATGAAAGCCAGGTGGAGCAGATCATTCCGTTTCTGGTCGACGAAGCAAACCGATTCCGTCTCGGAGACCCGCGAGATCCCGCCACGACCATGGGGCCGATTGTCAGCCGGGCACAATTCAACAGCATCCAGCGTCACATACAGTCGGGCATCGATGAGGGGGCACGGCTGATTGTTGGCGGACTGGGGCGCCCCGACGGCTTCGAACGTGGCTTTTTCACCCGTCCGACCGTGTTCGTCGATGTGACGCCGGAGATGACTATTTGCCGGGAAGAGATTTTCGGGCCGGTCTTGGTGGTGGTGCCTTATTCCACCGAGGCGCAGGCATTGGAAATAGCCAATGACTCGCCTTATGGGTTGGGTGGCTATGTATTCGGTGGGGACCGGCGCAAGGCGTATGAGTTCGCCAGCGGCCTGCGTGCCGGGCGTGTTTGTTTTAACGGTGCGCCGACTAACTCGCTGACGCCTATGGGGGGTTACAAGGAATCCGGCATTGGCCGCTCGATGGGTGTTTTCGGGTTGCAAGAGTATCTGGAAATCAAATCGGTCTATGGCTTTGACGAGGAAGCCGCAGCACTGCCGTCGTTGAAGGCCTGATACGACTATCCAAGACCAAACGCTGCCGCACCGATGATTGGCGCGGCACGCCTGCTGTTTGAAGAGAGTATTTATTCATCTGATTAATAGCACCTTGCGAGCTTGCTCACGTGGTTCGCTTGCTGTGCCACGGACGAGCCCAGTAGGGTAAGGCTCGTCTAAAAAAACGACGTTGCAGTTGTTGTTATTGCGAATGGTCAGTTGCCAAAGATTATCCGCAGGTCGTGCTCGGCCAGGTTTTTCACACTGTTTTCAATCGAGGCATTCTTACAATGGAACTCAACGTAAATGGCACTGTGTATGAGGTTGAGGCGGATGCGGATACACCATTGTTATGGGTGATTCGCGACGATATCGGCCTGACCGGAACCAAGTACGGGTGCGGTTTGGCGCAATGCGGCGCCTGTTCGGTCATGGTGGACGGCGTGCTGCTTCGCTCATGCGTTACACCGGTTGAAGGTGTAAAGGGCAAACAGATTCGCACAATCGAAGCCATTGAAGACGACGAGTTGGGCAAACGCGTAGTGGCCGCCTGGGTCAAGCATCAAGTCGCCCAGTGTGGCTATTGCCAGTCTGGCCAGGTAATGGCCGCCACTGCGCTGTTGCAGCGCATTCCCAAACCTTCCCAAGCCGATATTGCTGCCGCCATGACGAATCTCTGCCGTTGCGGCACTTATAACGCGATCAAGACTGCTGTCGATGAGCTTGCTGGTGCTTGAGCACGCGCAATTCGACTGAGCTGCGACGTGCCTGGTGACAATGCCGACGGCTAATCCTGACCACCTTTAATGGAGCAGGGATTGGTCTGCTGCCAGGCCGAGCATTGAATGCAAACACAGGGGAACACTATGTCAAAACTGGATGATTCAATCGCCGAGCGCGGCGTACTCTCCGACGCGCAACCTGTGAACGTCTCTCGCCGCCGTTTTTTGCAGGCATCGGCTGGCGTCACGGCGGGTGCGCTTGTTATCAGCTTCGGAATTCCCCTTGGCCCGTTGCGTGCTGCCGAGCGTGCCCAGGCATTGCCGCCTGGCGCCCGTGTACCGGCGTTCCTGGAGATTCGTCCGGATAATACCGTTCGCCTGCAGAGCCCCTTTATCGAGGGTGGGCAGGGTATTTTCACGGGCATGGCACAGGTCGTGGGTGAGGAGCTCGATATAGATCCAGCCAGCTTTCTGGTGGAGAACGCGGCGCCCGGGAGTGACTTCAAAGTCATGGAAGGTGGCATGCGCTTCACGGGTGGTAGCCGGTCGATGCGCGCGAGCTACATGACCATGCGCCGACTGGGCGCATCGGCGCGCCTGATGCTATTGCAGGCCGCGTCTTCCCACTGGAAGGTGCCTCTGGCGCAGCTAACTACCGAGCCAGGGCGGGTCATTCATGCCGCTTCCAATCGATCGATCACCTACGGTGAACTCGCGCCGCTAACGCTCGATTTGCCCATTCCCGATCCGCAAACCGTTACTCTGCGCGACCCTGCCACATTCCGCTGGATCGGTAAGCCGGTCCAGCGAATAGACGTCTACGACAAATCCACTGGTAAGGCGCAATACACCATCGATACTCGTGTCGAAGGCATGCTCCACGCCGCGGTACAGCATGCGCCGCGCCTGGGTCTGCAAGTGGGGCTGGTGCGCAACGAGGATCAGATCAGAAACCTCAAAGGCGTGCATTCGGTGCACCGTCTTGAAGGGGCAGTGGCGGTGGTTGCGCAACGCTGGTGGGTGGCCAAGCGTGCCGTCGAGGCTCTGCAAGTGGAGTGGACGGAGCCGGGTGGCGATTCAACCGTGCGCTACATGCCGGCTAATTTCGACACCCAGGCCTATGCGGAGCAACTGAGTAAAACCACCGACGCTGGGGATGAGGCCGAACGTGAGGGCGACCTGCAGCAAGGGCTGGCCGGCGCCAAGAAAATCGTCAGCGCGACTTATCATACCCAATACCTCAACCACGCCCAGTTGGAGCCGCCCTCGGCCCTGGCGCGCTTCGGGGCTGAAGGCAATCTCGATTTGTGGCTGCCGAACCAGGCCCCGGATTTGTTTTTGGCCGACGTCGCCAAGCGCACCGGTCTGGACCCTTCCAAAATCACTCTCCACTCTCCGCTGCTGGGTGGCTTTTTCGGCCGGCATTTTTTATACCCGAATGCATCACCTTACCCTCAGGCTATCCAGCTGGCTCAATCCACAGGTCGACCGATCAAGGTGATCTGGAGTCGCGAGGAAGAATTTTTGCGTGACGTGCTTCGTCCTTCCGCCGTAGTGCGCTTTCGCGCCGGCCTGGATGAACAGGGCATACCGGTGGCCTTTGAAGCAATTAGTGCCACGGAAGGGCCAACCGAGGGTATCGCTAACAAACAAGGAGACAAAATCGACCCGACCGCCGTCGAGGGCCTGGCCGGTAAAAAATACGCCATTGCGCATCGTCGGATCGCTCAACTGTACTCGCAGACCCCCGTGATGCTGGGCTACTGGCGTTCAGTCGGGAACTCCATCAATGACTTTATGTATGAAGCTTTTCTGGATGAAGTGGCGGATGCCGGCGGTCAAGACCCCTATGAGCTGCGGGCCAGGCTGCTGCAGGGCAACGATCGGTTAAGCCACCTGCTCAAGACAGTGGCCGACCTGTCCGGGGGGTGGAAACGAGGGCCGTTCACGGCGCAAGACGGCACCAAGCGAGCGAGAGGCGTTGCAATGGCATCGCCATTTGGTACCGAAACGGCGGTGATCGCAGAGGTTTCCATCAGCAACGGAGCCGTGAAGGTTCACGATATCTGGCAGGCAATCGATCCGGGTAGCATCGTCAATCCCGCCATCATCGAGGCTCAGGTCAACTCAGCCGTGGCCCTCGGTTTGTCTCAAACCCTGATCGAACAAGCCATCTACAAAGGTGGCACGCCGGTAGCGCGCAATTACGACCTCTACCGCATTCTCACACCGGAGATGATGGCCAGGGTCCATGTCCGCGTGGTTGAAAGTGGCGCGCCAATGGGCGGAATCGGCGAACCGCCTCTGCCTGCGGTGGCACCGGCGGTTGCTAACGCCGTCTCGCGACTGACCGGTCAACGAATTCGCAGCATGCCTCTATCGCAGTACCGCTTCGACACCTGATGAGGAATGGCTCGTGAATAAAACTATAAAGTATCTGCTGCCAGCAGGCATCGTCGTGGCAGCTGGCTTGGGCTGGTTTGTCAATCGCACGCCATCTTCGCCTTTTGCTGATGAGACAGCTCCCCCGTCGACAGATGCACAACTTGTCCAACGCGGTGAATATGTTGCCAGGCTGAGCGACTGTGTGGCCTGCCATAGCACGCCAAAAAGTGCGCCGTTTGCCGGTGGGTTAGAGATGGCGACCCCGATGGGGTCGATCTATGCCACCAACATTACCCCGGACAAACAAACGGGCATCGGCAACTACAGCCTGGCCGACTTCGATCGCGCAGTACGCAGCGGAGTCGCGGCTGACGGACACAGGCTGTATCCGGCTATGCCGTATCCATCCTATGCCAAGCTCAGCGATGATGATGTGCGGGCGCTTTATGCGTTCTTCATGGCCGGCGTTAAGCCGGCGCAGCAGCAGAATCAGCAAAGCCACATCCCCTGGCCGCTCAACATGCGCTGGCCGCTGGCTTTGTGGAATACCGCGTTTGTCGATGACGATGCCTATCAGGCCAAGCCGTCAGAGGATGCGCTGTGGAACCGCGGCGCCTACATCGTCCAGGGCGCGGGGCATTGCGGTAGTTGCCATACCCCACGAAGCTTGACGATGAACGAGAAGTCGCTGGATGAAAGCAGCGCTACTTTCCTCAGCGGTTCGCTGCTCGATGGGTGGTACGCGCCGAGCCTGCGCCAGGATCCGAACACTGGATTGGGTCGCTGGAGTGAGCAGCAAATCGTCGACTACCTGAAGACCGGACGTAACGCTCACAGCGTGGTCGTGGGCACTATGGCGGAAGTCTTCAACAACTCGACGCAATACATGTCCGACCCGGACCTGAAAGCCATTGCGCATTACCTGGTGTCGTTGCCGGGCGACCCAAAGCGTGACGGGCCGCCATGGAAGCCATCGGCCACACTGGCGGCTGAACAATCACCACCCTTGTCGACACCTGGGGCAGCCAACTATATGGCCAAGTGCAGCAGTTGCCACGGCAGTGACGGCAGCGGGCAGGCGCCATGGATACCTCCTTTGGCAGGCGCATCTTCGTCGATGGTGAAGGAAAGCGCTACGAGCATCAATGCCACCTTGAACGGTTCCGAACGTGTCGTTGCCAATGGCATTCCGGATTCGTATCGCATGCCCCCGTACCGCAACCAACTCTCTGATCAGGAAGTCGCCGATGTACTGACTTTCGTTCGCACGTCATGGGGTAATCAGGGAGGCGCAGTGAAGGCTGACGAGGTGAAGGAACTGCGTGAGCGAACCAATCCGGCCAGCAGCAACCCGATCATCCTGCAGATGCGTTGAGAGAGTAGGGCGAGGGTCCCGCCAAGACCCTCGCTATAGAAACGGAGTGAGTCGGCTATGAGTTACGAGTTTGTGTTCGTTCGTTCGATTGTGTTGACGATCATCATAGGCTTGTTTCTCCTGGTGACTGGTCGCGCCGCCCGCAAGCGGGGTTGCATCGTGGCGTTCTGCGTATTGGCTGCCGCGGTACACCTTATTTGGTGGTGTCTACCCGAACTCAAAGGTGGATGGAGCGAAGCCGGTCGCTGGCTGGTCAGTGCGTGGGTCGGTGCGGTGCTGACGGCCTTGTTCCTGACTCTGCCCGTCGGGCTGTTTCTTGTTGCGCGTGGCCTTCTTGGACGGCGCTCGACCGTCGGCATGCGCGTTCCTCTGACTTTCGTCGCAGTTTCACTGATCGTTGGGATTGGTGTGAGCTTCGGCACCGTCGGAGGCCCAGTGGTTCGCGAAGAAGTGGTCCATGTGAACGGTCTGCCCGAAGGTTTGGACGGACTGCGGGTCGCTAACATAGGTGATGTCCACATCGGGCCTTTCATCGTGCCCGAGGACTTTGCCCAGGCCATCGACATCGTCAATTCGCGTAAGGTGGACTTGCTGGCGATTACGGGTGATCTCATCGACGATCTCAGCCAGCTGGAGCCGACGCTGGACGCTTTGGAGAGAAGTGACGCGCTGCCTGTGCTCTCCATCCTGGGAAATCATGACAAGTACCCTAACGAAGCCGCCGTAGTCGCCGCTTTGCGTGCGCGCGACCCTCGTATCCAGGTACTCATCAACAACAGTGTCGTAGTGCACCCGCGCGGCGTGCCGTTGCGCATTGCTGGCGTAGATTACCCGCTCGCCTCGGATGGACGTCACATGCTTCCGCGGGACGAGCAGGATGCTGCCATGCGCAGGTTCGCAGACCTGGCGTTCGCCGAGGCGTCGCCTGGCGATACGCTCATTGCGCTGTCGCACCATCCTGAGTTCTTTCCCATTGCTGCCTCGCGTGGTGCGGTATTGACCCTGTCCAGCCATACACACGGCGGACAGGTACGACTTTTCGGGCGGCCAGTAATCGTCGCTTACGACTATATGCATGGAATCTATCGTGATGGCGCAGCGTCTCTTGATGTGACCTCGGGACTCGGCCACTGGCTACCCTTGCGTATCGGTGTGCCGCGGGAAATTTCGATCATTACGCTTCGTCGGGCATGATCCAAGCGGAACTCGAGTCAGGAGAGGCGAGAGGCTCGCATCAGGAGACGGGCGCCGCTTTCGACGGCCGGGCAGTTCAGGGAACGTTGTGACCAGCCGCTCGGATAAGCCCGTACCATTCGGGGCGGGTGAGCGGGATATTCGAGCCCGCGGCTGCCTCGACGAGGCGCTCGGGTCTCGTGGTACCCAGCACTACTTGGATGCCGGCGGGGTGACGGGTGATCCAGGCTGTTGCGATTGCGGTCGGAGTGACGTCGTACTTCTCAGCCAATCGTTTGAGTTCGGCATTCAGCTGCGGGTAGTCGGGAGAGTCGAAGAACACCCCATCCTGAAAAGCTTTCTGGAATGGAGACCACGCCTGCAGTGTGATCTTGTTGATCCTCGCATAGTCGACGATGCCGCCGCCGTCACGAGTGATTGAGTCGTCGAAGCCGGTCATGTTCGACGACAGGCCCTGAGCGACGATCGTCGAATGCGTCACCGAAAGCTGGACCTGGTTCGCCAGGATCGGCTGAGTCACGGCCGTCTTGAGCAAATCGATCTGACGGGGAGTATGGTTGGAAACGCCGAACGCGCGAACCTTGCCGGTGGACTCCAGATGGTCGAACGCGCGGGCGACTTCTTCCGGCTCTACGAGTGCGTCGGGACGGTGCAGCAGCAGCACATCCAGGTAGTCGGTACCTAACGCTTTCAGCGACCTCACGGCCGATTCCACGATGTGCTCGTACGACTGATCATAGTGCCACGGGTCGTCAACGATACTGGTCTTGGACTGGAGGAAGATCTGCTCGCGCTCAGCGCTGCTTAGTCGCAGCGCCTCGCCGAACCGGCGCTCGCACAAATGCGGGCCACCGCCGGGATGGTTGAATCCGTAGAGGTCCGCGTGATCGAAAAAATTGATGCCCGATTCGCGCGCCGTGGTGTAGAGCGCGCGGATCTGGTCATCGGTGCTGCCGGCGATGCGCATCATGCCCGCGACGACGTTGGGAACCCGAGTGTCGGTTGATCCTAGTGCTACGGTCTTCATGAGAGCTCCTTATCAGGGCAGTGGTGGGCTGTCGGACGCCTTGCGTGACTGCAATGCATTCACCAAGGCTGGTTCGCGGGGCCAACTGTGAACTCGTTGATTGTCGTGTCATCGGGCTGGTCGATTGCGAAGGCGACAACGTTGGCGATCCGGTCTGGAGAAATGCCGTACTTGTCATAGATGCCCTGCATCTGGTCTAGCGCCTGCTTATCGCTGATTGTCGCCAGCAGTTCAGTGTTGACTGGGGCCGGGTAGATCGTCGCGGTGCGAATGTTATTGCCCTCCATGGCGGACTCCATGCGCAAGACTTCCATGAAGTCGCGCACGAACCACTTCGTACCGCCATAGACGGCGCCGCCCGGATAGGCCTTGAGCCCCGCCACCGACGAGGTGGTGATCACGTGCCCGGACTTCTGTGCCAGGAACACGGGCAGCACGGCCGCTACGCCATTCAGAACACCTTTCACGTTGACATCGATCATCTGGTGCCAGTCTTCGGTCTTCAGGGCGGACAGCGGCGAGTTCGGCATCAGCCCTGCGTTCAGGAAAATGACGTCCACACGGCCGAATGTTTCTTTGGCCAGTTGAACGATGCGGTCGTTTTCCTCTTGCTTTGTCACGTCCAGCATCTGATAAACCACCTGTCCACCGCTCAGGAGAATCTCGTCCGCGATCTGCTTGAGCTTGTCTTCGCGTCGCGCACCGAGCACGATTTTGGCGCCTTTGCTCGCGAGCAGCTTGGCGGTTGCCTCGCCGATTCCGGACGATGCGCCGGTGATGATGACTACTTTGCCTTTGATCATGATTTCTCTCTCTGGATTCTGGCTGCGAAGGAGACGCAG
Source organism: Pseudomonas sp. Irchel s3f7 (assembly GCF_900187615.1). Lineage (GTDB taxonomy): Bacteria > Pseudomonadota > Gammaproteobacteria > Pseudomonadales > Pseudomonadaceae > Aquipseudomonas. The sequence continues at coordinate 169,290 of NZ_FYDO01000012.1, forward strand.
CAGATGATGAGGCGGTATCTCAGGTCGGTGTTGAGCGTGGGGCGACTACTTTGTCAGCGCACGCTGCTCTTGGGAGAACACCACCCGAACATCGCCACGGCCGAGCGCCTGGGCCAGGCCAGTCGGATCGTCCACGCGGCCTAGACGGGTGTATGAGTAAGCTGAGTCGAAGGTCTTGTAAAAGATGACCACGGTGCGCGATCCCCAAAGCATAAGGTCTCCGTTGCGGATCGTGCCGGGCCGGCTCTCACTGGTGGGCAGCGCGTCAGGCAGCTCTTTTTTCTTCTCGTTTCCGTGGAGGTCCTCCATGTCCAGTGTCAGCGGCAGCGTGGCGGCGAATGCGCGAGTGGCCTCGTTGTCGGCCAGTGTGATGGCGAAGCGACGTTCCCCGACGGTCATCCACAGGCGTGATTCATCCGATTTCTTGGGTGCTTGAGTGACATCCTGCTCAGCGGCCACGGGCAGCGCAGTGCTGGCGGCGTGGGCAGGATGGCCGCTGCACAGTGCAAGGAGAAGCAACGGCATTCCAAGCTGTTGCATGGCCCGCCGGTGCCAGGAATGCCTACGGCTTGCAGCGCCAAGAGAGGAGAGAGCGCCGCCTGTACCGACGTCAACGGTTTTGCCCTGCATGTTGTTCTCCTTTGCAATGCGAAAAATGGGCCAGACGCGTTGCCGCGCCTGCACTTGAATTCGTAGGTTTCGAGCGCGAATTAGCGCAGCAATATGGCGCAGATGCTCCTCAGCGAGTGGCCTATTGCCAGTTCTGGTTGCGATCCTCACTGGAAAGTCAGAAGTGCTGAGTGGCATGAATCCATACCGTAGGGCGCGTCATCCCGCTCAGTCGCATCCAGATGCATTGTCCGCCTGGATGCGACTGCCTCAAGACGTCAAGCGGCGCGTGCCGCCGTGGCCAGGTGCTGCGTGAAGAAGGTCGTCAGCTTGTCGAAAGGAATCACGTCCACACGGTCATACAGATCGGTGTGGCTGGCCTCTGGAATGATCATCAGCTCCTTCGGCTGCGCCGCGGCCGCGTAAGCGGTTTCGCTGAAGTAGCGCGAGTGGGCGTTTTCACCGTGGATGAACAGGACCGGGCGTGGAGAAATTTCCGCGATGTAGGTCAGGATCGGCATGTTCATGAACGACAGGGGTGTAGTGATCGTCCACGAGTTGCCCGAGTTGACCGCGCGCGGATGGTGTCCGCGGGTCGTGCTGTAGTAATCGTGATAATCGACCATGAACTGCGCTTCCCCACCCCTCAGTTCGTTGTAGGGGGGCTGGTAAGCAGGGGCACCATTTTCCGCGTCGACCCAACGTTGTGCGCTCAGTTGTTCGAGCCCTTGCGTGCGCTGTTCGAGGGTTACGCTATCGTTGTAGCCCTTGGACATGACGCGGGTCATGTCGTACATGGTGCTGGCGACAACCGCCTTGACGCGCTTATCCAAGGCCACGGCATTCAGCACCATGCCACCCCAACCGCAGATGCCGATGACGCCAATCCGCTCGCGATCAACGGAGGGTTGCAGGCCAAGAGCATCAACTGCCGCGCTCACATCCTCGGTGTTGATGTCTGGCGAGGCGACGTTGCGCGGCTCACCGCTGCTTTCCCCGGTGTAGGATGCATCGAAGGCCAGCGTGACAAAACCGCGCTCGGCCATGGTTTGCGCATAAAGCCCGGAGGCCTGCTCCTTCACCGCGCCAAACGGGCCACAGACGACAATAGCTGCCAGCTTTGCGCTGGCGTTCTTCGGTTGGTACAGGTCGCCCGCCAGGGTGATGCCATAGCGGTTCGTGAAGGTGATCTTCTTATGGTCCACCTTGTCGCTCTTGGCGAAAGTCTTGTCCCATTCCTGTGTCAGTTGCATGTGCGTGCCTTACATGTAGTTGAGATTGTTCCTGCCAGCCTGAATACCCGTCGAGCAGCGGGGGGCTTGTCGTCAGCGTCATAGGCTTTTAGAACCATGGGGAACATGTTTCGTGAATGACGTCGCCCGTCGGGATCGGCTTTGCCAGCTAATGTATGCCTGTCACTGCCCCAAAACATCCCATGAAATTGCAAGCATCTATGCACGCTATTGGATAATCGCGCCCCCAAGTCCCAGGCGGTTCGAAATGGAAAACTACCCCGATGAGTTCATGCTTGTTCGAATGACATATCACCACGCTGCGATGACCATTGATCATCGAGTCCCGTACATGGAAGTATTCGGTCCGCCTGCATCAGCTCAGCCTCGCTATATGACCGGCGGAAAACCCGCCGCAGGCTGCGTTGGTAGCCGATTCGAGTGACTCGGTCTGGGACAGGCGATGGACGAGACCTTGTAGAGGAAATCGGCCAAGTGCTTAACGGACGTGAAAGCTTGTTTGGTCAAGGCTTGTTGGGCTGCGTCGAAAGAGAGATCACAACCTCTGTTTCCGTTCCGGCAGCTTCCTGCTGAAGCTGCTTCTAAACCCGTTCTTCAGGTCTGTAGGGGCAAGAGACCATTTGAAAAATTAGCCGCTGACCGAAAAGTAATACTTCATCCAGGTTGTGGGCTGGTAGGTTTTTCCAAAAGAAAAAATGCAAAGCCCTGAATCGGTAACGGTATTCGTCTCAAGCATGTTGCTTAGTTGTGAGTCGTGCTCGCTCGTAGTTGAGCGGGCACTAAATCACTGTGTTGATGTGCCATCGATGCGCGGTGATTTCTTGTATTGCGTACTTTTATTCATAAGGCCTAGCACGTGGCTGCATGATTGAGCCCACTAAGCTCGTGATACTTTCAAACCATGTATAGATAGCGATTACGCGACGCCTCGCTAATAGCGCTTTTTAGAGCCAAGATGGCTGGAGAGTTATGGAGCTTCAGATTAACGATAAGACCTATCAGGTCGAAGCTGAGGGCGACACAGCCGCTGCTGTGGGTGATTCGTGACGAAATCGGTATGACGGGAACAAACTATACCTGCAATGGGGATTACGGGTGTGGTCTCGCTCAGTGCGTCGCTTGTTCCGTCTTGATCGACGGCGTTGTGGCGCGTTCCTGTGTCATCCTCATTGCAGGTATATACGGCCGCAAGATCACCACGATTGAGGCGATAGAGCAGGATGATGTTGGCCAACGCGTCGTCGCCTCTTGGGGCAAACACCAAGTGGCACAGTGCGGTTATTGCCAGTCTGGCAAAGTGATTGCAACCCCGCAATCGTTGGGCAATGCGCTGATCCCCAGATCGGGATGAGCGGGAAGGGCATACGCAGGTACTTTTCGGCGCTTCGACAGGCAAGCCCTGATCTACGAGCATAAACGTCGCCAGCGTTTGGAAGGCATGACTGACACTCGGCATTTGCCGCAGTATGTCTTGCCCATTAAGCGCCAAGCTATCTCCGGCCAGCGTACTTTCAGGTCGGCACGGTAGAAATCAAAGAAGCCGGCACCCCGTTGAGGGGGTGCAGACAAAACGCGTCGCAGAGCATCACTCTGGAGCCCGGATGCAGATTCACCATCACCTCGCTGTGCAGTTTTGCCTGGGGGAATAGGATCGTCGCCACCTGTACTGCTTCTTCGCCGAGCCGCGCGGCCGGCGGCAACGTAATGTTGCTGGTCGGTGCGTATAGAAGTCTTCAGCGCCGTAGCGACTTCGCACAAGGTTTAGAGTAAAGCGTTAAATTCGTTACAGAACTCTCCACCCCGCACTCCGGAAGAAATTTCGATGAACGAGCGACATCCTCACTCCAATAAGTCTTTTCTCGGGCCGCTCGTACTGATCGCGGCGGTGGTTGTCGCCGTCGGCGCCGCGTTCGCATACACAGCCGGTTGGTTGACACCCGCACGCCTCACGCCGACCAAGATCGTCGAGGTGCTGGCGCCGCCCGCCGGACCGGCGCTCGGCTTCCGCCGCGCCCATGCCAAGGGTATCTGCTTCACTGGTACCTTCGAGGCCAACGGCACTGGCAGCGATTTGTCCAAGGCACAGATGTTCGCCGCCGGCACCTATCCTGTGACCGGCCGCTTCAACCTCGCCTCGCCCGACCTCAAGGCGCCCGATGGCAGCGCGCGCGTGCGCTCCCTGAGCCTGCGCATCCGAACGCCCGACGGCCAGGAGTGGCGTTCCGCAATGATCAATGCGCCGTTCTTCCCAGTCGCGACGCCGCAGGCCTTCTACGACTTGCAGGTGGCTTCCGCCGACAAGAGCCATCCGGATGCGTTGAAGAGCTTCGCCGCTGTGCACCCCGAGATCGGCGCGTTTAGCCAGTGGGCCGGCAGCGCGCCGTTCACCAGCTCGTACGCGGAAGACCGCTACAACGGCATCAACAGCTTCGTCTTCACCAACGCGCAGGGCCAAGACCAGGCCGTGCGCTGGTCCTTTAAGCCGGCCGCCAAACCTGTGTTGGTCTCGGGCGACGAACTCAAGAAGCGCGAGCCTGATTTCCTGCTGGCAGACATCACCGAGCGCGTCGCGAAGGCGACGCAGCGCTGGGCTATGACGGTCATGGTCGCCGACCCGGGCGACCCGACCGCCGACCCGAGCAAGGTTTGGCCGGAAGATCGCCGCAGCGTCGGCGTCGGCACCCTGTCGGTGACGAAAATTGAGCCCGAGGCCGATGGCTCATGCCGCGACATCAACTTCGATCCCACCGTGCTGCCGGCCGGCATGCGCACATCCGACGACCCTTTCCCCGCCGCACGTTCGGCCGCTTATTCGGTCTCGTACAACCGCCGGACCGCCGAAGAAAAAGACTATCCGCGCACCCCGTCCACCACCACCGCCGGAGCCAAGCCATGAGCCAAGTCAACCAGCAATTCGCGCCGTTACAGCGGGCGCTTCATTGGGGCATGGCGATCTGCATCCTCGTGATGCTGTTCATCGGCGTCGGCATGGTCTCGACGATCACGCCCGCGTACCTGATGCTGGTCTCGATCCACAAGCCGTTGGGCATTGCGATCCTCGTGCTCGCGGTGCTGCGCCTGATCGTCCGCTGGCGCCTTGGTGCGCCGCCGCTGCCGCGTGACATGCCCGAGCCGATGAAGCTCGCCGCCAAACTCTCGCATGTCGCGTTCTATGTGCTGATGCTCGCGATGCCCTTGCTTGGCTGGGCCATGTTGTCGGCGGCGGACTACCCGGTGCTCGTCGCCGGGCTGCGTCTGCCCGCCATCGTGTCGCCCGACGCCGGCCTGCACAGCTGGCTGTGGAACGCTCACAAGTTCCTCTCGTTCTGCTTCTTCGCGCTGATCCTGCTGCACCTCGGGGCCGCTCTGTTCCACGCGCTGGTGCGACGCGACGGCGTGTTCGAGACCATGGCGCCATTTCCGGTACATCCGTCGGTCGACGGCAGGGTCGTGACCAAGTGCGCTGACTGACGCAGGCTCCGTTACCACGGGCGCCGTGGCGCGCGCGTTCTCGGTGGGGCGAGATGAAATACCTCAGTGGGCATGTACTGTGGGACCACGACCTGCAGTGACCGTCGGGCTGGGAGGCTGGCACGAAGTGACGCTGACCCTCGCCGGATCACCGAGCTTCATAGAGATGTTCGTCGCCAAGTTCAGCGAGCCGCCGACTTAAGGTGCCGTGCCTAAACACCTGGCGTCGAAGCCTCCCGCCATTGGCGTTCGGACGCAGGGGGGCGCCTTCACGATACAGAAACTTCGGCGCATGAACGGGATCGCAAAAGCAGAGAAATATCTGGATGCACATGCGTAGCGCAAAGATTTACTAATTTATATCTTTCTTCGTAGGGTGTGCTAGCGGCTGTCAAATCAACCATCGGAACAGACATGAATCTGAAACTTGAGTGGGTTCTGGTCCCAGCATTTCTTGCCATGGGTTTTGCTGTCAGCGCGCTGGCCGCCGAGGTGCGGGCTGAGCGGGTGGCAACCGGATTGGAGAATCCCTGGGCAGTGGCCTTTCTGCCGGCACATCGCTACTTGGTGACAGAACGGCCGGGCCGGCTTCGGGTGGTTGGTGCCGATGGGAGCATCGGCCCGCCGGTTGAGGGGCTGCCGGCGATCGCGGCAGGCGGGCAGGGCGGGCTGCTGGATGTCGTGACCGACAGTGCTTTCGACGTGAATCGCATGGTCTACTTCTGCTTTTCCGAACCGGCCGCTGGTGGCGCGGGCAATAGCACGGCAGTGGCACGCGCGACGCTGTCGAGCAACATGGTGCGCCTCGACAACCTGCAGGTGATTTTCAGTCAGCGACCGAAGGTGAGCAGCTCCGCGCATTTCGGCTGCCGCATCGTCGAGGCGAAGGACGGGACGCTTTTCGTCACGTTGGGCGAGCGTTACAGCCGGAAGGAGGATGCGCAGGAACTCGATAACCACTTGGGCAAAGTGGTGCGCATCCAGAAGGACGGCGCGGTACCGGCCGACAACCCTTTCGTCGACCGCGCCGGTGCCTTGCCGGAGATCTGGAGCTATGGCCATCGCAATAGCCAGGGCGCTACGCTCGGTCCGGACGGCCGCTTCTGGATGAACGATCACGGTCCGCAGGGCGGCGACGAGATCAACGTTCCGCTGGCGGGGCGCAACTACGGCTGGCCGGTCATCACCTACGGCGAAAACTATGGCGGCGGGAAGATTGGCGACGGCCTGACCGCCAAGGACGGCATGGAGCAGCCGCTGCATTACTGGGTGCCCTCGATCGCGCCGTCCGGCATGGCCTTCCTGACTAGCGACCGTTATGGGCCGGCATGGAAGGGCAATCTCTTCGTCGGTTCGCTCAAGTTCGGTTACCTCGACCGTATCGAACTGAAAGACGGTAAGGTCGTGGCCGAGCACAAGTTGCTGGAGGACGGGCATGCCCGTATTCGGGATGTCAGGCAGGGCCCTGACGGCCTGCTCTACGTGCTCACCGACGAACAGGATGGCAAACTGCTGCGTCTTCAGCCGCGCTGAGCGCCATCAGGGCAGGCATTGCGCAGCTGCAGCGTCGGCAAGCCGCGACGCCTGCCCGCAACCTCTTCGACGGCTTGCGCTCGCCGCCTCCCAAGGAGGAACTCGGCGATATCAAGCTGATCGTCGAGAACGATACCAGCCAGGTCGGTTCTGTGGGGAAATGTGTTTCAGGATCTCGACACCAGCGCTGGAAACAGAAGCGAGAAGCCCATTCAGGGTAACAGAGAGGCCGTCAACTCACATTTTCGAACCAGGCGGGAGCGTCCCAGGCCTTGTATTGATCACTCCAACCGCCAACCGTTCAGGTCAAGACCTCCTCTGGAATAACCTCATCGAAGAAATCAGCTGGGTTTGCGCTTGCTCTGATACGAATGCAGGAGCTCATGGAACATTCCATTGACGGTGCTTTCAGGGGGTAAGACTGTACCGGCAGAAGGTGACAACCGCCGATAGGTCTGCCAAGAGGAGGATCATCCTGCGATAACGCTCCCTGACCTATGTCCCTTAGAAGTCCATGGTCAGCCCCGCGTAAACGGCGCGGGCATCGAATGCGGCGTGCAGTGATTGATCCACTCCAACGCTGGTGTCATACCAGACTTGGATCTTGAAATACTTCAAAAACAAGTCCAGAATCAAGTCCATTCCTGCTTCAGGAATAACAGAAACCCTATAGATTTCAATGGGTCGGACGCCAGATACGAGTCTCGTTTCCCGCTCCAAATATTGTTTTTCGGTTCTCTGTTGAGTGCTGCGAAACCAGAAGAGAAGAGGCTTAGGCCTCTTTTTTTTCGTCTCCCTCCGTGTCAGGCTACCTGTCACCCTTGTTGATTGACTCATTCATTCAAGAGGGCGAAGGTGCATAACAATGTCCAATCTAGGCAAACGCTACGACGACGACTTCAAAGATTGGGTCGTCTTGCA
>NZ_FYDO01000014.1:0-75100 GCF_900187615.1 Pseudomonas sp. Irchel s3f7
TGGAACCACCTGATCCCATCCCGAACTCAGCAGTGAAACGATGCATCGCCGATGGTAGTGTGGGGTTTCCCCATGTGAGAGTAGGTCATCGTCAAGATTAAATTCCGAAACCCCAATTGCGAAAGCAGTTGGGGTTTTGTTTTGTCCGCAGGAAAGTTCGTACAGCAATGACGGACAGGTCCCCGCTGTCAGCGTCTCCCGACAATGCTAAGGTTCGGCCCTAGCGTTTGTATTTTCCAAGGAAGCCTTTATGCCGGACGCAACGTCCCTCAGTGCTGGTTTTATGGTGGTTCACGGTAACCGCCTGGACGAGTTACGCAGCCTGGTGGTGAGCTGGATGCGGCGTTACCCGCTGGCCCCCCTGGAAAATGAAATCGCCCTGGTGCAGAGCAACGGCATCGCCCAATGGCTGAAACTGGCACTGGCTGAAGATGCTGAAGATGCTGAAGATGACGATATGGGTGGCTGCGGAATCGCCGCGGCCATCGATGTGCAGTTGCCCGGCAGTTTCATGTGGCAGCTCTATCGCATGGTCCTGGGTCGTGACGAAATTCCGGTCAAGTCCCTGCTTGATAAGGCGCCGCTGACCTGGCGTCTGATGCGCCTGCTTCCGCAGTTGATCAATGAACCACACTTCGAACCGCTACAGCGCTTCCTGACCAATGACAGCGATCTGCGAAAACGCTATCAATTGTCTGAACGGCTGGCGGATTTGTTCGACCAGTATCAGGTGTACCGCGCCGACTGGCTCGAAGACTGGGCAGAAGATCGGCACCAATTGCGCAGCGGCAGAGGAGAGACCAGGCCACTGACTGCGGCCAATTGCTGGCAGGCCGAGCTGTGGCGTGCACTTCTATTGGATGTTGGTGAAGAGGGCATGGCGCAAAGCCGTGCCGGCGTCCATCAGCGGTTCATCGAGCGCATCAACAACCTCGAGGTTGCCCCACCGGGGTTGCCTTCGCGGGTGATCGTTTTTGGTATTTCCTCTCTTCCCGCTCAAGCCCTTGAAGCTCTAGCCGGGCTGGCTCGATTCAGCCAGGTTCTACTGTGTGTACATAATCCCTGTCGTCACCATTGGGCAGACATCGTCGCCGATAAAGACCTGTTACGGCATCAATACAAACGACAGGCGCGCAAGAGTGGCATGCCGGTCGTACTCGACTCCCAAACGCTTCATCAACATGCCCATCCGCTATTGGCCGCATGGGGCAAGCAGGGGCGTGACTACATCAATCTGCTCGACAGCTATGACGATCCCAACAGCTATCGCTCGGCATTTCGTGACGGCAGGATCGATTTGTTCAGTGATAGTCAGCCACTGAATATGCTCAATCAGTTGCAGGATGACATCCTCGAACTACGCCCCCTGAACGAAACCCGCGAGCTATGGCCAGCAGTGAGCCTGGAGGAGGACGAGTCGATCCGTTTCCACATCGCTCATAGCGCTCAACGCGAAGTAGAGATCCTTCACGATCAGTTGCTCGCGCGCTTCAGCGAAAATCCACAGCTACGTCCTCGTGACGTGATTGTGATGGTCCCCGACATCGACAGCTACGCACCGCATATTCGTGCAGTGTTCGGTCAGCTTGAGCGGCATGATCCGCGATTCATCCCCTTCACACTGGCTGACCAAGGGCAGCGTGGTCGTGATCCGTTACTGATTGCTGTCGAACACCTGCTCAAACTGCCTGACAGTCGCTTTCCTGTCAGCGAGATTCTTGATCTGCTGGACGTTCCGGCATTGCGCGCCCGCTTTGGCGTAGAGGAACGTGACCTGCCGACGCTGCACCGCTGGATCGAAGGCGCTGGCATTCGTTGGGGCATAAATGCTCAACAGCGCGCAGGTCTTGGTTTGCCGCCAGCGCTGGAGCAAAACAGTTGGCGTTTCGGTCTGCGGCGAATGTTGCTCGGTTACGCGGTCGGCAACGGCAGTGCCTGTGGCGAAATCGAACCCTACGACGAGATCGGCGGACTGGATGCTGCGCTCATCGGTCCATTGGTTGCGTTGCTGGATGCACTGGAGGTTGCTCACCAGGAACTGACACAGCCAGCATCGCCCCAGCAATGGAGCCTGCGTTTGCAGGCGTTGCTGTCACTCTTCTTTCAGGCCAGTAACGAGCACGATGACTATTTGCTGACCCAGCTGGAAGCGTTGCGCGAAGCGTGGCTTGAGAGTTGTGAATCTGTAGGTCTGCAAGACGAACTGCCGCTGACCGTCGTCCGCGAAGCCTGGCTTGCGGGTCTTGATCAGGGGCGATTGTCTCAACGCTTTTTGGCGGGAGCGGTGAATTTCTGCACGCTGATGCCGATGCGTGCGATTCCGTTCAAATTGGTTTGCTTGCTTGGCATGAATGATGGCGACTACCCGCGGGCACAACCGCCGCTGGACTTCGACCTCATGGGCAGCGACTACCGTCCCGGTGATCGCTCACGACGCGAAGACGACCGTTACTTGCTGCTGGAGGCTCTGTTGTCAGCACGTGAGCAGCTCTACATCAGTTGGGTCGGACGCAGCATTCGCGACAACAGCGAACGCCCCGCGTCAGTGCTGATCGGTCAGCTACGGGATCATCTCGCAAGCGGTTGGCGACTCACCAAGTCCGACGAAGACCTGCTTGAAGCCATTACTCAGGAACATCCTCTGCAACCATTTAGCGCCCGTTATTTCCACGAAGGCGATGACCTGTTCAGCTATGCCAACGAGTGGCAAGTGCTGCATCAAATCACTGTGCAAACACCTGATATCGAGTTGCTTGATGCCCACATTCAGGATGAGCCGCTGACGCTCGGTCAGTTGCAGGATTTCCTGCGCAACCCGGTGCGACATTTCTTCAGTCAGCGGCTGAAAGTGTACTTCGAGGCTGCCGAAGTGCCTCTGGCCGATGAAGAACCCTTTGTCCTTGATGCCTTGCAACGCTACAACTTGAGTGACCGTTTGCTTGAAGCCGCCATGGCCGATCTGGATGACACCGATCAGGCGTTGCAACTACAAGCCCAGCGTCTACAGAACAGTGGATTGCTGCCCATGGCAGGTTTTGGCGAATGCCTCCAGCGAGAGTTGATCGAACCGTTGCCGGATTTGCTGCAACGTTATCAACAGCTCCTGGCGCTATGGCCAACGCCGCTGACCAGCGCATTACCGGTGAGCCTGGAGTTGCATGAGTTGCGCATCGAGGGATGGCTCAGTGGGCTGCATCAACGGGCAGACGGTGGTTTGCTGTCGGTGACCACAATCCCCAACAGCATCGGTTCGATCAAGTCCCGCAAATGGCATCGCCTGACCCGGCCGTGGGTCAATCATCTGGCCGCTTGCGCCAGCGGTCTGTCGATGACCACCGCGTTGGTGGCCAGCGATGACAGTCTGGTGCTCGCGCCAATGGACGTGGATTCAGCACAGCGAATTCTGGGAGACCTGTTGCTCGCCTGGCAATCGGGTATGCGTCAGCCACTTCCGATTGCGGTCAAAACGGCCTTCGCCTGGTTGGGGCAGACCGATACGGTCAAAGCCGAAGCAGCCGCTCGAAAAGCCTATGAAGGGGATGGGCTGACTACCAATGGGGAGCGACGAGAGAGCATTGCGCTTGCAAGGCAGTTTGCCGATTACGATGCGTTGACCGCCGATGAAACATTCTTCGACTGGTGCGATGCACTGTATCGACCGTTGCTTGAGGCCTCTTGGCGTTCATTGTCCAGCGCGGAGGTGCGCCCATGACCACCAAAATACCTCTGGCCCTGGCATTCCCGCTGCGCGGCAGCCAGTTGATCGAAGCTAGCGCAGGGACCGGCAAGACCTTCACGATTTCAGCGCTGTACCTGCGCCTGGTCCTCGGCCATGGTGGGGAGTCCGACGGTTTCGGGCGTGAGCTGTTGCCTCCGCAGATCCTCGTTGTGACCTTTACCGATGCCGCTACCAAAGAGCTGCGTGAGCGCATTCGTACACGACTGGCCGAAGCGGCTCGATTCTTCCGCGATGAAACTCCCGCTCCGGACGGACTGATTGCCGAGTTGCGTGATCAGTATCCGGCCGAGCAGTGGGCCGGATGTGCAAATCGCCTGGATATCGCCGCGCAATGGATGGACGAAGCAGCGGTCTCGACCATTCACAGTTGGTGTCAGCGCATGTTGCGTGAGCACGCGTTCGACAGTGGCAGCCTGTTCACCCAGACCCTGGAAACCGATCACAGCGATCTGCTCGGTGAAGTGTTGCGCGACTATTGGCGATTGTTTTGCTACCCCATGCAAGGCGATGCGCTGAACTGGGTACGCGGCAATTGGGGCGGGCCCGCTGCTTTGCTACCGCGAATTCGCGGATTGTTTGCCAGCGAGCGGGAGACCCTCCCCGGTAAAGAGCCCGCAGAGTTGATCAGCGAATGTTTACAAGAGCGGCGAGCCGCTTTGCTTGAGCTCAAGCAACCCTGGTGTCAGTGGGCCGACGAGCTGCTGGCGATCTGTCACGAAGGTGTTGCCAGTAAAAGTGTCGACGGCCGCAAGATGCAGGCCCGCTACTTCGAACCCTGGTTTGAAAAAATCAAAGCCTGGGCTGGAGACGAAGCCGTTGAGCAACTGGACATCGGTACCGGTTTCACGCGCCTCACACCTGACGGTATGGCTGAAGCCTGGAAGAAGGGAGACGCGCCCAATCATCCAGGCCTGGACGCCATGCCGGGTCTGAAAGCCTGTCTCGACAGTTTGCCGACGCCCGATGCCGTGGTGTTGCAACACGCTGCACATTGGGTCGGTGCACGGTTCGAGGAGGAAAAGCGTCGTCGTGCGGAAATGGGTTTTGACGACATGCTGTTGCGCCTCGATGCCGCGTTGCAGTCTGACGGTGGTGAGCGCCTGGCGACCTTGATCCGCGAACAGTTCCCGGTAGCGTTGATCGACGAGTTCCAGGACACCGACCCGGTGCAGTACCGGATCTTCGAAAGCATCTACCGCATTGAAGACAACAATCCAGAAAGCGGTCTGTTCCTGATCGGCGACCCGAAACAGGCGATCTACGCGTTCCGCGGTGCCGACATCTACACCTACCTACGCGCCCGTCAGGCAACCACCGGGCGCCTGCATACATTGGGCACCAACTTCCGTTCCAGTCACGGCATGGTCGATGCCGTGAACCATGTATTTGAATATGCCGAGTGTCGCGAGTCCGGACGCGGAGCTTTCCTGTTTCGCGAGAAAAACGGTGATAACCCTGTCCCGTTCCTGCCGGTCGATTCGCAGGGGCGCAAAGAAGTTCTGCAGATCAACCATCAGTCCGTCCCTGCGCTGAATATCTGGCACTTGCCTGCCGAACAGCCCTTGTCCGGTGCGGTGTACCGCCAGCAACTGGCCGCGGCGTGTGCCAGTGAAATCACGGCATTGCTCAACGGTGGACAACAAGGTCGAGCGGGCTTCCTGCGTGACAAAGAATTCAAAGGCCTGATGCCCGCGGACATCGCGATCCTCGTCCGCGATGGCAAGGAGGCGCAGGCCGTGCGCGCTGAACTCGCTGCCCGAGGCGTGCGCAGTGTTTATCTGTCGGACAAGGATTCAGTGTTCGCCGCGCAGGAAGCCCACGACGTCCTGACCTGGCTCAAAGCCTGTGCCGAGCCGGATGTCGAGCGACCGCTGCGGGCCGCATTGGCCAGCATCACGTTGAACCTGTCGCTGGCAGAATTGGAACAGCTGAACCAGGACGAGTTGGCCTGGGAAGCGCGGGTCATGCAGTTCCGCAGCTATCGCGAGCTGTGGCGCAAGCAGGGTGTCTTGCCAATGCTTCGCCGTTTGCTGCACGACTTCCGGCTGCCCCAGGCATTGATTGCCCGCAGCGATGGCGAACGGGTATTGACCAATCTGTTGCACCTGTCCGAGCTGCTGCAACAGGCCGCCGCCGAACTGGATGGCGAGCAAGCGCTGATCCGACATTTATCCGAGCATCTGGCGTTGTCCGGGCAGGCCGGTGAAGAGCAGATCCTGCGTCTGGAGAGCGACGAGCAACTGGTCAAGGTCGTGACCATTCACAAGTCCAAAGGGCTTGAATATCCCTTGGTGTTTCTGCCGTTCATTTGTTCGGCGAAGCCGGTGGATGGCAGTCGTCTGCCGTTGCATTACCACGACGCGACGGGTAAGGCTCAAGTGACGTTGAAACCGACGCCCGAGTTGATCGCCCTGGCCGACGACGAACGTCTGGCGGAAGATCTGCGTTTGCTCTATGTGGCCTTGACCCGGGCGCAACATGCCTGTTGGCTCGGCGTGACCGATCTCAAACGCGGCAATAACAACAGTTCGGTGCTGCATCTGTCGGCATTGGGTTATCTATTGGGCGGCGGGTCTTCTCTGGGTGAATCGGCGGGGCTGAGCGTCTGGCTGCGCGACCTGCAGCAGGGTTGCCCCGCGATAGGCTGCAGTGACATGCCAGAAGCCAGTGCCGAGCTTTACCACCCGCCGCAGAACACTGCGGCGTTGCTGGCTCCGCTGATTCCACAACGCAAGGCCAGTGAAAACTGGTGGATCGCCTCCTACAGCGCGTTGCGTATTGGTGACAGTCTGAGCATCGGCAGCGATGAAGCGCCTGAGAGCCCGCAGGCCCAGAAACTCTTCGACGACGAACGTCTCGATCCACAGGCACCACGGGAAATGATCGCGGGTGGTGCCGATATCCATCGATTCCCGCGGGGGCCGAACCCCGGTACTTTTCTCCACGGTTTGCTTGAGTGGGCCGGCAACGAAGGTTTCGCTGCCACGCCCAAAGCCGTGGAAGAGGCCATTGCCCGTCGCTGTAACCGCCGGGGCTGGGAGGGCTGGATAACCACGCTCAGTGACTGGCTGCAGCATCTGCTCAAGTCCCCGCTGCCTGTCGGTAGCGGGCAGGCGCCCGTGATATTCGAAGCGTTGAGTCAGTACCAGGTCGAAATGGAATTCTGGTTTGCCAGCCACAAAGTCGACGTGCTCAAACTCGATGCACTGGTCTGCCAATACACCCATAACGGCGTGGCCCGTGTGGCGGCCGAACCGGTTTTGCTTAACGGCATGTTCAAGGGATTCATCGACCTTACTTTCGAGCATGACGGCCGCTATTACGTCGCCGATTACAAATCCAACTGGCTCGGCGTCGACGATGCGGCCTATACCGAGCAGGCGATGGAGCAGTCGATTCTCGACAACCGCTATGACCTGCAATACGTGTTGTACCTTCTGGCGCTGCACCGCCAACTCAAAGCCAGGCTTGCCGATTACGACTACGACCGGCATGTCGGAGGTGCGCTGTATCTGTTCCTGCGGGGTACGCGGGCGCCCAGCCAGGGTGCGTACTTCGCCCGGCCGCCAAGGGAGCTGATCGAGCAACTGGACCGTCTGTTCCAGGGTAAACCGCAGCCCAGGGTCGAACCCGCCTGGGAACAAGGAGTATTGCTATGAGCCGTACCTTCGCCGACGTGCTGACGGTTACCGACAGCCTCACGGATCTCAAACCGTTGGAGCGCGCCGACGACTTGTTGAGATTGCTGACGCGTTGGGTCGAACGTGGCTGGCTGCGGGCGCTGGACAAGGCCTTCGTGTCCTTTCTTCATGAGCTGGCGCCAGCAGATGATCCTTTGGTGTTACTGGCGGCTGCGTTGACCAGCCACCAGTTGGGTCACGGCCACGTTTGCCTTGATTTGTTCGAGACACTCAAGGAGCCGGACTTCGCCCTGTCGCTGCCTCCGGAAGGTGATCAGCAGAGTGGCGTGATGTTGCTGCCGTCGCAGTTGCTGGAAGCGGTGGACGGTGCCCATTGGTGCAAAGTGCTGGCGTCCAGCGGTCTGGTTGCATTGGCGGCTGACGAGCGTGAAGCGGTGCAGCATCGGCCCTTGGTGCTGTCAGGCAAACGCTTGTATCTGCGCCGCTATTGGGCCTACGAACGGCGTATCGACAATTCGTTGCGCGAACGTCTGGCCGCGCATGAAGCTACACCGAGTGACTTGTTGCAGCGGCTCACCGAGCTGTTCGGTCCGGCCAGGCCCGGTGAGGTCATCGACTGGCAAAAGCTGGCCTGCGCACTGGCGACTCGCGGCGCCTTCAGTATCGTTACCGGTGGTCCGGGAACGGGTAAAACCACGACAGTCGTGCGCTTGCTGGCACTGCTTCAGGCACCTGCCGTGGAGGCTGGAAAGCCGCTGCGTATTCGCCTCGCCGCTCCGACCGGTAAAGCGGCAGCGCGCCTCACCGAGTCCATCAGCCAGCAAGTCAGGACGCTGAAGGTCACGGAAGCCGTACGCAATAAAATCCCGTCCGACGTCACCACCGTTCACCGCCTGTTGGGCAGCCGTCCCGGGACGCGGCATTTCCGGCATCACGCGGCTAATCGTTTGCCGCTGGACGTATTGGTGGTGGACGAAGCATCGATGATCGACCTGGAAATGATGGCCAACCTGCTCGACGCGTTGCCGCCTCATGCTCGCCTTGTGCTGCTGGGTGACAAGGATCAGTTGGCGTCGGTGGAGGCGGGTGCCGTTCTCGGGGATCTGTGTCGCGACGCCGAAGCCGGATGGTACAGCCCGCAGACGCGTCAGTGGCTCGAGGCCGCCAGCGGTGAAAGCCTGGAGACCAGCGGGTTGCAGGAAGATAGCCAAGGCACCCATCCATTGGCTCAGCAAGTGGTCATGCTGCGGCACTCGCGGCGATTCGGTGAGGGCAGCGGTATTGGCCAGTTGGCCCGATGGGTCAACCAACAGCAGCCCGAGGAAGCCCGCAGATTGTTGGCGGTACGCAGCCACGACGATGTGTTTTGCCTGTCCCTCAAGAATGAACAGGATCGCGCGCTGGAGCGCTTGTTGCTCGAAGGTCATGGTGAGGGACCACAAGGTTATCGCCATTACTTGAGCCTGCTGCGCAATCAACGACCACCACTCGATAGACCGCTTGAAGATTCGTGCTGGACCGAGTGGGCTAGACAGGTCCTGCAGGCCTTCGACGCCTTCCAGTTGTTGTGCGCTGTGCGCAAAGGGCCGTGGGGTGTGGAAGGGTTGAACCAGCGAGTGACCGCGGCGTTGCTGAAGGCGCGGCTGATTGACAGCGACCAGCAGTGGTACGAGGGACGACCCGTGCTGATGACGCGCAACGATTACGGTCTGGGCTTGATGAACGGCGACATCGGCATTGCGCTCAAACTGCCAGAACGCGAAGGCTCTCAAGCCGGCAAGCATGTCCTGCGGGTGGCCTTTCCCCGTAACGACGGGCAGGGCGGTGTGCGTTTTGTGCTGCCAAGTCGACTCAATGATGTGGAAACCGTCTACGCCATGACCGTGCACAAATCCCAGGGGTCGGAATTTGCGCATACCGCATTGATTCTTCCCGATGCGTTGAACCCGGTACTGACCAAGGAGCTTGTCTACACCGGGATAACCCGTGCCAAAGACTGGTTTACCTTGATCGAACCGCGGGCAGGGGTATTTGAAGAAGCGGTACGGCGCAAGGTCAAACGCTTGAGCGGATTGATGCTGGAGCTGAAGGAAAACATCGAAGCCGCAGGGTGAAATTTGGCGGAGGGTCGTAGGAAGTTGGCCAAAGTGCCGTAGTCCGTGGCCTCGCTGGCGTTTCGCCGCTGTGCTATCGTTGCGGCATCATTTCGCTCCGGTCAAAGAGTATCCCTGCATGAAGGTGGCTGTCTGGACGACAGAGCGCGTCGTTGGCGGTAGAAAAGCGCTGCTTGCCATTCTTCTTTGCCTGATGGCCAACGTTGTGTCCGCGCAATCGCAAACCCCGGTGAGCATGGCGGATCAACGCGCCAAAGCGGTCACTCAGGTGGTGCTTGGCATTCTCAGTTACGCCCGTTGGCCCGTCGAGCCTGTGCTGCTGCGTTTGTGCCTGGTGGGACCTACCGAATACACCGACGACCTGGTCAAAGGTACGACCCAGGCGACCGGTCGACCGGTGTCGGTGCAACGGCTGTTGGCCGACAACCCCTCGATTGCCAGCGGCTGTGATGCGGTGTACGTCGGCAAGTTGACCGCCGAGGAGCGCACCCGACTGTTTGCAGCACTGATCGGGCACCCCGTACTGAGCATCAGTGAAAGCGATGACCCTTGCACCGTCGGTAGCCTGTTTTGTCTGCGGGTCAGTGATGAACAGGTTTCTTTCGAGGTCAATCTCGACTCCGTTGCCCGCAGTGGTGTGCGCATTCATCCGAGCGTGCTGCAACTGTCACGCCGCAAGCCGGCGGCGCCATGAACCTACTTAAACCGGGCGGTCGCCCAACTTTGCGTTCGGTCATCGGCCGCGGCAATTTGATCGTGGCCCTGGTGGGCGTTGCCATGGCCAGCGTTTCTATGACATTGCTCGGCGTTTTGGCTCTGCGGGTCTATGCCGATCACAACCTGCATCTGATCGCACGGTCGATCAATTACACCGTGGAAGCCGCGGTGGTGTTCAACGATGAAGCGGCGGCCACCGAAGCGTTGGCGTTGATTGCGTCCACCGAAGAAGTGGCAGACGCCCAGGTGTTTGATCAGCAGGGCCAATTGCTGGCGCGCTGGCAGCGACCGGACACCGGCTTGCTGTCCAGGCTCGAACTGCACATTGCCAAAACCTTTCTGGAAGAACCCATCAACATGCCGATCCTCCATCAGGGGCGAGAAATCGGCAGCATCGTGCTCACTGGGCACGGTGGCAGCCTGATGCGTTTCCTGCTCAGCGGCTTGATGGGCATCGTGTTATGCACGGCTATCAGTGCCTGGGTTGCGCTGTTTCTGGCGCGCCGACAGCTTCGCGGGATCACCAAGCCATTGCGCAACCTGGCCGCTGTCGCCCATGCCGCTCGCAGCGAGCGAGCGTTCGATCGACGCGTGCCACCGGCGGACATTGTCGAACTCGACGACTTCGGTAATGACTTCAATGCCCTGCTGGATGAGCTCGAAGCCTGGCAGTCGCACCTGCAAAGCGAAAACGAATCCCTGGCGCACCAGGCCAGTCATGACAGTCTTACCGGGCTGCCCAACCGGGCATTTTTCGAGGGCCGCCTGATGCGCGCGTTACGTAACGCCAACAAGCTTGGCGAGCGCGTTGCAGTGCTGTTCCTGGACAGCGACCGGTTCAAGGAAATCAACGACAACTTCGGCCACGCGGCGGGCGATGCGGTGCTGATGGCTGTGGCCAACAGGATTCGCGCGCAGCTGCGTGAAGAGGATCTGGTGGCGCGTTTGGGCGGCGATGAGTTTGCCGTGCTGCTGACGCCGCTTTACAAAACCGAAGATGCCGAACGGATTGCCGACAAGATTCTCGCCAGCATGGAGATACCGATTCTGGTGCCGGGGGATGCACAAGTGCTGACCTCACTCAGTATCGGCGTCGCCGTTTACCCCGATCATGGAACGACACCCGGTGCGTTACTCAGCGCTGCCGACAGTGCCATGTACCAGGCCAAACGCCTCTCCCGAGGCGCACAGTACACGGTAGGGTCGGAGTACCCTGCCGCCGATGTTCAAAACAGGAGCTAACTTTTCGTGTTCACTTTTACCCAGCGTTCCCTGCGTTTCGTTACCGTGACTCTGCTGATGGCGTTGTTCAGCCTGACCGGATGCCAGACAGCCCCGCAAAAAGGCCTGACCCCGGCGCAAGTCGCAGTGCTCAAGCAGCAAGGTTTCGAGTTGACCGATGATGGCTGGGAGTTTGGGTTGTCCGGCAAAGTATTGTTTGGCAGCGACGATGACAGCCTGAACCGGCAGAGCAGCGAAATCGTCGAGCGCATTGGCAAGGCGCTGCTCGGCGTGGGTATCGACCGCGTGCGTGTCGACGGTCACACCGATGCGTCGGGTAAAGAGGCCTACAACGAACAGCTTTCTTTGCGCCGTGCGAAAAGCGTTGCCAAGGTCTTGAACACGGTCGGCATGAAGCAGGAAAACATCCAGCTGCGCGGTCTGGGCAGCAGCGAGCCCGTGGCCACCAATACCACCGCGACCGGTCGCACCGAAAACCGTCGGGTAGCGATCGTGGTGAGCGCCGACTGACTAATCGGCGAACAACATCGCCCGACTCTCACCCATCAACAGACCCTGATTCTGCTCCGTCACCTCCCTGATGTAATCCCACAGCAGGGTGATCCGCTTGAGCTTGCGCAGGTCTTCGCGGCAGTACATCCAGAACTGTCGAGTGATGTTGATCTCCTGCGGCAACACCGGTAGCAAGCGCGGATCCTGAGCGGCGAGGAAGCACGGCAGGATCGCCAATGAGCGCCCTTGCTGCGCCGCCACGAACTGCGCGATCACGCTGGTGCTGCGCAGGTTGGCGCTGGCACTGGGCACTACGTTGGCCAGATACAGCAGCTCCGAGCTGAACGCCAGGTCGTCGACATAACTGATGAATGAATGTTTCCCCAAGTCTGCCGGGCGGCGGATCGGTGGGTGGTTGTCCAGATAGTCCTGGGTCGCGTACAGCTGCAATCGGTAGTCGCACAGTTTGCAGCAGACGTATGGGCCATGCTCCGGGCGCTCCAGGGCAATGACGATGTCGGCTTCGCGCTTGGACAGGCTGATGAAGTGCGGCAACGGCAGGATATCCACCGAAATCGCCGGGTAAGTGTCGATGAAGTGGCTCAGCTGCGGTGTGATGAAAAACGTGCCGAAGCCTTCGGTGCAGCCCATGCGCACATGACCCGATAGCGCCACGCCAGACCCGGAAACCTGCTCGCACGCCATGTGCAGGGTGCTTTCAATCGACTCCGCATACCCCATCAACCGCTGGCCTTCAGCGGTCAGGACGAAGCCGCTGGTCCGGGATTTCTCGAACAGCAACGTGCCCAGTGCGGTTTCCAGCGAACTGATGCGCCGCGACACGGTGGTGTAGTCGACCGCCAGGCGCTTGGCAGCCGTGCTGGCCTTGCGGGTGCGGGCGACTTCCAGAAAAAACTTGAGGTCATCCCAGTTCAGCGAACCGAGGGAGGTGATGTTTTTTTGCATGTTGGACCGGTTTTTATGTGCGTTCTTATTAGAAGTTTGCACATCTATACTCCAAAAACAGTCCGTTAACCAATTCACGGCACACGCCTCATCTCAAGGCGACTTTCTCGCCTTGGCTCCCCTGATAACAACAACGTCCAGGAGACCCACATGAACGTATCGCTCACGCCCAACGACACCACCGTGCAAAAGGTCAAACTGCTGATCGACGGCGAGTGGGTCGAGTCCAAATCCACCGAGTGGCACGACATCATCAACCCGGCGACCCAGCAAGTTCTGGCCAAAGTGCCGTTTGCCACCGCTGAAGAAGTCGACGCAGCCATCAGCGCCGCCCATCGCGCCTTCCAGACCTGGAAGCTGACGCCCATCGGCGCGCGGATGCGCATCATGCTCAAGCTCCAGGCGCTGATTCGCGAGCACTCCAAGCGCATCGCCGTGGTGCTGAGCGCCGAACAGGGCAAGACCATTGCCGACGCTGAAGGCGACATTTTTCGTGGCCTGGAAGTGGTCGAGCACGCTTGCTCCATTGGTAGCCTGCAAATGGGCGAGTTCGCTGAAAACGTCGCCGGTGGCGTTGATACCTATACCCTGCGCCAGCCGATCGGTGTGTGTGCCGGCATCACGCCGTTCAACTTCCCGGCGATGATTCCGTTGTGGATGTTCCCGATGGCCATCGCTTGCGGCAACACCTTCGTACTCAAACCGTCCGAACAGGACCCGATGTCGACCATGCTGCTGGTGGAGCTGGCGATTGAAGCCGGCATTCCGGCCGGTGTGCTCAATGTCGTGCACGGTGGCAAAGACGTGGTGGACGGACTCTGCACCCACAAGGACATCAAGGCTGTTTCGTTCGTTGGTTCGACTGCGGTCGGCACGCACGTCTACGACCTGGCTGGTAAACATGGCAAGCGCGTGCAGTCGATGATGGGCGCCAAGAACCACGCCGTGGTGCTGCCGGACGCCAACCGCGAGCAAGCGCTGAATGCACTGGTGGGCGCCGGTTTTGGTGCTGCCGGTCAGCGTTGCATGGCCACTTCGGTGGTGGTGTTGGTCGGTGCGGCCAAACAATGGCTGCCTGATCTGAAAGCGCTGGCGCAGAAACTCAAAGTGAATGCGGGCAACGAGGCGGGCACCGACGTCGGTCCGGTGATCTCGAAAAAGGCCAAGGCGCGGATTCTTGATCTGATCGAAAGCGGCATCAAGGAAGGCGCCAAACTGGAGCTGGACGGTCGCGAGATCTCGGTTCCCGGTTACGAGAAGGGCAACTTTGTCGGCCCGACCTTGTTCTCCGGCGTGACCACCGACATGCAGATCTACACCCAGGAAATCTTCGGCCCGGTGCTGGTGGTGCTGGAAGTGAACACCCTCGACGAGGCCATCGCCCTGGTCAACGCCAACCCGTTCGGCAACGGCACGGGCCTGTTCACCCAGAGCGGTGCAGCGGCGCGAAAATTCCAGAACGAAATCGACGTCGGCCAGGTTGGCATCAACATCCCGATTCCGGTGCCGGTGCCGTTCTTCAGCTTCACCGGTTCCCGTGGTTCCAAGCTGGGCGACCTCGGTCCGTATGGCAAGCAAGTGGTGCAGTTCTACACTCAGACCAAGACCGTCACCAGCCGCTGGTTCGACGATGACAGCGTCAACGACGGTGTGAACACCACCATCAATTTGCGTTGAGGAGCCGAACATGAAAATCGCTTTTATCGGTCTCGGCAACATGGGCGCGCCGATGGCGCGCAACCTGATCAAGGCTGGCCACGCACTGCGTATGGTCGACCTGAACAAAACCGTGCTGGCAGAGCTTGAGCAACTGGGCGGCAGCATCAGCGCGTCGGCCCGGGAAGCGGCAGAAGGCGCGGAACTGGTGATCACCATGCTGCCGGCTGCGGTGCATGTGCGCAGCGTGTGGTTGGGTGAGGACGGTGTGCTCGCGGGTATCGGCAACGGCGTGCCGGCCGTGGATTGCAGCACCATCGATCCGCAGACTGCACGCGATGTGGCCGCTGCCGCTGCCAAACAGGGGGTGGCCATGGCCGATGCACCGGTTTCCGGTGGTACGGGTGGTGCGGCGGCCGGGACGTTGACCTTCATGGTCGGCGCCACCCCGGAACTGTTCGCCACGCTGCAACCGGTACTCGCACAAATGGGCCGCAACATCGTCCATTGTGGGGAAGTCGGCACCGGGCAAATCGCTAAAATCTGCAACAACCTGCTGCTGGGGATTTCCATGGTCGGCGTCAGCGAAGCCATGGCGCTTGGCGATGCATTGGGCATCGACACCAAGGTGCTGGCGGGGATCATCAACAGTTCCACCGGGCGGTGCTGGAGTTCGGAAATGTATAACCCGTGGCCGGGCATCGTCGAAACAGCGCCTGCTTCGCGCGGCTATACCGGTGGGTTCGGTGCTGAACTGATGCTCAAGGATCTGGGGCTGGCGACCGAAGCTGCACGACAGGCGCACCAACCGGTGGTGCTCGGCGCAGTGGCGCAGCAGTTGTATCAGGCGATGAGCTTGCGCGGGGAGGGAGGGCAGGACTTCTCGGCGATCATCAACGGGTATCGCAAGCCGCAGTAAAGCGATTCATTGAATGCAGTAAGGGCTGTTGTGGCGAGGGGGCTTGCCCCCGTTGGTTCGCGAAGCGGACCCCAGTAGGGTCAATGCGGTGTTTCAGGTGAATCGCGGTTGCTGATGATACGACTGCTTCGCAGCCGAACGGGGGCAAGCCCCCTCGCCACACAAGCTCACTCTTACAGAGAGAGCATGTATCCAAAGATACTGACCGGGAAATCACGTCGGGTGATTTCCCGGTTTTTTTGTATCAGGCAAACACGAAATATTTGCGCACGGTTTCCATCACTTCCCACGTGCCTTTCATTCCGGGCTCGACGACGAAAATATCGCCGGCGCGCAGATGAATCGGTGCCATGCCTTCCGGGGTGATGATGCAGTAGCCTTCCTGGAAATGGCAGTACTCCCACTTCACGTATTCCACGTACCACTTGCCCGGCGTGCAGATCCAGGTGCCCATGATCTTGCTGCCGTCTTCGCTGGTGTAGGCATTGAGGTTGACGGTGTGCGGGTCACCTTCGAGCTTTTCCCATTTGCAGGCGTCGAGTACGGGCAATGGATGGGTATCGCGAAGAACGGTAATCGGTGCGGTCATGATGACTCCGAGGCAGTGGGTGCTGGAACTGAAGTCGCACCCTATAGCGCCGGTCTGGCCAGCAGTTGTCTGTGCTCGACACTGAGCTATCCAGAAACGCAGTGAGCCTGTGTTCCACGCAGTGTCAGGACATCCAGCAATGCCTTGGCGTATGGAGGAAGCGTCGTGAAGTCTCGTGCGCAGAGCAGAAGTTTTCGCTGCGCCCAAGGCTCTTGCAGGGCCATTTGCTTGAGCGAAGTTTCATCGCCCCAGCGTTCGAGGGCTGCAACCGGCACGATCCCAAGCCCGGCGCCTCTTGCGACCATGCGCATGATCCCTTCGAACCCGTCTGTACGGATGCGGATCTGCATGCGCAACCCGGTGTGCAGGGCCTGTTCCTCCAGGTACACGGCCAGCGCACTGTTGGCGTTCAGGCCGATGTAGTCGTGATGCAGCGTATTGGCGAAACTCAGGCGGGCGGCGTTTGCGAGTGGATGATCCCGGGGCATGATCAGCACCAGTGGATCGTCGCGAAACGGGCGGGTCTGCAAGTCATGGGTGTCTACCGCGTCCGAGACAATGCCGAGGTCCGCCGCACCCTGGCGCAAGGCGTGGGTGATGCGTGTGCTGGGCAGCTCTTGCAGGTCGATGTCGAGGTTGGGATGGTCGCGCAGGAAATCCGCGAGCAGCTCCGGCAGGTATTCGGTGATCGCGGTGGTGTTGCACAGCAATCGAACCTGGCCTTTGACACCCTTGGCGTATTCGGCCAGTTCCTGTTGCATGCGTTCGGCCTGTTGCAGCAAAACCCGAGCGTGTTGCGCCAGGGCTTTACCGGCCGGCGTCGGACTGACGCCGCGTCGATTGCGCTCGAGAAATTCGATGCCCAGCGATGCTTCCATCGACCGGATCCGCGCACTGGCCGCCGCCAGGGATAAATGACTGCGGACGGCGCCGGCGGTGATGTTGCCGGTGTCGAGGATGTGCAGATAAAGACGCAGGTCGGTCAGGTCGAAGTGCATTGGCAACCTCGGGATCGTTGTTGGACGGATCGGCACCTTCGCTGGCAAGCCAGCGCCTACAGGGCGAGGCGATCAAATGTAGGAGCTGGCTTGCCGGCGAAGACGTCAGAAGCCGCAATAGTATTCCAGCTTCTTTAAAAACAAGAGGCAGCCTCAGTATATGGCAGATTTTCAACCGTCCCGGCCGGGCTCATCATTGGCCCATGAATACCTTCGCATCGTTCTACCAAAACCTCGGTCTGGCCCTGTCACTGCTGGTGGTCGCGACTTTCCTGCTGGCCGGCATGGTCAAGGGCGTTATCGGTCTCGGCCTGCCGACCATCGCCATGGGCTTGCTCGGTCTGGCTATGGCGCCGTCGCAGGCTGCGGCGTTGTTGATCATTCCCACAACCTTGACCAACGTCTGGCAACTGGCATTCGGCGGGCATTTGCCGGGGCTGATCAAACGGTTGTGGCCGATGTTGCTGGCGATCTTCATCGGCACCGGGGCAGGCACCTTGTGGATCGGCATGGTCGGTGGACATTGGGTGGTGCGGGGATTGGGCGCGGCGTTGTTGCTCTATGCGTTGAGCGGATTGTTCCTGCCGACTTTGCGTGTCAGCGCTCGAAATGAGCGCTGGCTCGGCCCGCTGTGTGGCGTGCTGACCGGCGCCATCACTTCGGCCACGGGCGTGTTCGTGATTCCGGCGGTGCCGTATCTGCAAGCGTTGGGATTGAGCAAGGATGAGCTGGTGCAGGCGCTCGGCCTGTCGTTCACCGTCTCGACCCTTGCCCTCGCGGGCGGGCTGTTATGGCGCGGCGAACTCGGTGGCGGCGAGTTGAGTGCGTCAATGCTGGCGCTGATCCCGGCGATGCTCGGCATGTGGCTGGGGCAATCGCTGCGCCAGCGGATCAGCGCCGTGTTGTTCAAGCGCGTGTTCTTTATTGGCCTTGGTGTGCTTGGCGGTCATTTGCTGATCAGCGGCTAGCGGATGACGGGCTGATCATTTCGATGGCGCGGATCTCGAAGTCCCGTTCCAGGTACTCATCGCGCTGATCGAGAAACTGCTTCATGTGCGGCAGATTCGAGTGCACATCGAGATGGGCCTGGGATTGCCAGATCTCATAAAAGATGAACAGCGACGGGTCCTGTTTGTCCCGCAGCATGTGGTATTCGATGCAGCCGGGCTCGGCGCGACTCGCTTCTACATGACGACTGAAAAACGCTTCAAAGGCGTCGGATTTTTCCGGGCGGGTCTTGGCGTGCAGGATGAAGCCTTGGATTTCACTCATCAGAAAATCACCTTGAATTCAGAATTGACCAAATTCTAAGTCAATAATGGATGATTGATTCGTGCGTATTGGTCAAATGAGTTTTGCGGGCCGGGTGCTTATTCCGCGTGAGTCGGATCGATATTCTGCCGCCATCGAATTCAACTCTTCCCGAGATCCCTCATGAAAAAAGTCCTGTTGCTCAATGGCGGTAAAAAGTTCGCCCACTCCGATGGCCGCTACAACACCACCCTGCACGAAGCGGCGTTGAGCGTGCTGGACCGTGGCGGAATGGATATCAAGACCACGTTCATCGACGAGGGCTACGACATCGCCGAAGAAGTGGCGAAATTCCTCTGGGCCGATGTGATCATTTACCAAATGCCAGGCTGGTGGATGGGCGCGCCATGGACCGTGAAGAAATACATCGATGAAGTCTTCACCGAAGGTCACGGCAGCCTTTATGCGAGTGACGGCCGCACCCGTTCGGATGCTTCGCAGAAGTACGGCAGCGGTGGCCTGATCCACGGCAAGCAATACATGCTGTCGCTGACCTGGAACGCACCGCAACAAGCCTTCGACGACCCGTCCGACTTCTTCGAAGCCAAGGGTGTGGATGCGGTGTACTTCCCGTTTCACAAGGCCAACGAATTTCTGGGCATGACCCGTTTGCCGACATTCCTGTGTGTCGATGTGATGAAACGCCCGAACATCGAAGCCGATGTGGTTCGCTACGAGCAGCATTTGACCGAGGTGTTTGGTCTCAAGGCCTGACACTCGGCTACTATCCGGTACAACGGCTGAAAAGATCGCAGCCTTCAGCGCAGCCCTGTAGGCGCTGCCGAAGGCTGCGATCTTGCCGATCCGGAAAAGAGGACACACGTGAAAGCCAGATCCGATGAGTTGCAGATTTTCGTCTGCGTGATTGAGTGCGGATCGATTTCTGCGGCGGCGGAGCAGGTTGGGCAAACACCTTCGGCCGTCAGCCGCACGCTCTCGCGGCTGGAGGCCAAGCTCGACACCACGCTGATCAACCGCACCACGCGACGCATGGACCTGACCGAGGAGGGCAAGTATTTCTTCGAGCATGCCAAGCGGATTCTCGATCAGATGGACGAACTCGAAGAACGCCTGACTTCACGCCAGCAAACACCGTCCGGGCGCTTGCGGATCAACGCCGCTTCGCCGTTCATGCTTCACGCCATCGTGCCTTACGTCGATGAGTTCCGCCGCCTCTACCCGGACATCCAGCTCGAACTCAACAGCAACGACCTGATCATCGATCTGCTGGAGCAAAGCACCGACATCGCCATCCGCATCGGCACCCTGACCGATTCCACGTTGCACGCCAGATCCCTGGGTTGCAGTCCGCTGCACATCGTCGCCAGCCCGGCCTATCTGGAAAAACACGGCACACCGACAGCGGTGGCGGAGCTTGCCGAACATACACTGCTGGGCTTCACCCAGAACGAAGGCTTGAATCAATGGCCGCTGCGACATGTGCATGGCGATCGCTGGCCGATCCAGACATCGCTCAGTGCCTCCAGCGGCGAGACCATTCGTCATCTCGTTCTGGAGGGGCAGGGCATCGCCAGTCTTTCGCACTTCATGACCATCGAGGACATACGTGCCGGGCGGCTGAAAGTGTTGTTGGCCGAGTTCAACAGCGGTTATCGCCAGCCGATCAACGCGGTGTATTACCGCAACTCGCAACTGGCGCTGAGGATTCAGTGTTTCCTGGACTTTATTCAGGGCAAATTGGCGGCGTATGCGTCGGCAGATTTCAGTGGTTGATTTTACTTTCGCTTGAGACCGCGTCATCGTTCATCGCGGGCAAGCCACACACAGGAACTCGCGTTCTTTGTAGGAGCGAGCTTGCTCGCGATGGCGTTTCCAGGGTCTCAACAACTGGCCGGGTCGCCCACGATTCCGTAACATCCGCACACTCTTTTCGCGACTTCCTGCATGCGGTCTTCCATGAAACCAAAACGTCTACGCGCCGATGTCCTGGCCGGGCTCACCACCTCTTTTGCCCTGTTGCCCGAATGCATCGCCTTCGCGCTGGTGGCCCATCTCAATCCGCTGATGGGGCTTTACGGTGCGTTCATCATTTGCACGCTGACCGCGCTGTTCGGCGGGCGGCCGGGCATGGTGTCCGGCGCGGCCGGGTCGATGGCGGTGGTGATCGTCGCGCTGGTGGTGCAGCACGGTGTCCAGTACCTGCTGGCTACCGTTCTGCTCGGCGGTTTGATCATGATGGCGTTCGGGTTGCTCAAGCTCGGCAAACTGGTGCGCATGGTGCCGCATCCGGTGATGCTCGGTTTCGTCAACGGCCTGGCGATCATCATTGCGCTGGCGCAACTGGAACACTTCAAGGACGGTGAGACCTGGCTGAGCGGAACACCGCTGTACATGATGCTCGGCCTGGTTGCCGTGACCATGGCCATTGTCTACGT
Organism: Pseudomonas sp. Irchel s3f7; assembly: GCF_900187615.1. GTDB lineage: Bacteria > Pseudomonadota > Gammaproteobacteria > Pseudomonadales > Pseudomonadaceae > Aquipseudomonas. The sequence continues at coordinate 20,781 of NZ_FYDO01000014.1, forward strand.
ACTGCCGCGCCTGACCCGCACGGTGCCGCCGGCCTTGGTGGCGATTCTCGGCGTGGGGCTGGCGGTCTATCTGCTCGGCCTGCCGACCCGCACCCTGGGTGACATGGCGCACATTGCCGGTGGCTTGCCGATGCTGGCGCTGCCGGACATTCCGTGGACCCTGGAAACCCTGCGCATCATCGCGCCTTACGCGATCCTGATGGCGCTGGTCGGCTTGCTGGAAACCCTGCTGACCCTGAACCTCACCGACGAAGTCACCGAGAGCCGCGGCTATCCGGACCGCGAGTGCGTGGCGCTCGGTGCGGCGAACATGGTGTCCGGGGTGTTTGGCGGCATGGGCGGTTGCGCCATGATCGGCCAGACCGTGATCAACCTCAGTTCCGGTGGTCGCGGGCGTTTGTCCGGCGTGGTGGCCGGGGTGTCGATCCTGCTGTTTATTCTGTTTCTGTCGCCGCTGATCGAACGCATTCCTCTCGCTGCGCTGGTCGGGGTGATGTTCGTGGTGTCGCAGCAGACATTTGCCTGGGCGTCGTTGCGAGTGCTGAACAAAGTGCCGCTGAACGATGTGCTGGTGATCATCGCGGTAACGGTGGTCACCGTGTTCACTGATCTGGCCACAGCGGTGCTCTGCGGGATCATCATCGCGGCGCTGAACTTTGCCTGGCAGCAGGCCCGGCAGCTGTACGCCGACAGTCATCTGGAAAACGACGGCAGCAAGCTTTACCGCCTCCATGGCACGCTGTTCTTCGCCTCGACGACACCCTTTCTCAACCAGTTCGACCCGGCCAACGATCCCGCGCAAGTGACGCTCGATTGCCGTCACCTGAGCTTCGTCGACTACTCGGCCATTGCCGCTCTGGACACCCTGCGCGAACGCTACAACAAGGCCGGTAAACACCTGCGGGTGCTGGGCTTGTCTGAGCGCTGCAAGAAGCTGTTGAAACGCGCCCGGGTGAATCACGACTAAAGCAAATCAGGGCCAGTCCTGAAGACAACCAAGAGCGTCTGCGGCGGATCAAACTCGCCCTCGACGATTATTGCGGCGGCGACGATCACTTGCCGCCGGGAGACTGACATGCAGTACGACACGCTGATTCGCAACGCCCTGATCATCGACGGCAGCAACAGCCCCGGCTATCGCGCCGACGTGGCCATTGCGAACGGTCATATCGAGCGTATTGGCGATTTGCAAGATGCGTGCGTCGAGGAAGAATTCGATGCGGCGGGCCATGTGCTGGCGCCGGGTTTCATTGACGTACACACCCACGACGACACGGTGGTCATCCGTCAACCGCAGATGCTGCCCAAGCTCAGCCAGGGCGTGACCACGGTGATTGTCGGCAACTGCGGAATCAGCGCATCGCCGGTCAGTCTGCGTGGCGATCCGCCGGACCCGATGAACCTGCTCGGCACGGCTGCGGCGTTTGTTTACCCGACGTTCCGCGACTATCGCGCAGCGGTCGAAATGGCGAACACCACGTTGAACGTTGCCGCGCTGGTCGGTCATACCGCGTTGCGCAGCAATCACCTCGATGACCTGTTCCGTACCGCCAGCGCCGATGAAATCACCGCGATGCGCTTACAGCTGCGCGCGAGTCTGGAGGCGGGTGCTTTGGGCCTGTCCACCGGTCTTGCCTACGCCAGCGCCTTCTCGGCTACCACTGACGAAGTGATGCAACTGACCGAAGAACTGACGGCGTTCGGCGCGGTGTACACCACGCACTTGCGCAGCGAATTCGAGCCGGTGCTGGAGGCCATGGACGAAGCGTTCCAGATTGGCCGTCACGCAAAATCCCCGGTGATCATTTCCCACCTCAAATGTGCCGGCGCCGGTAACTGGGGACGCAGTCCGCAACTGCTGGCGTCTCTGGACGAGGCGGCGAAAACCCATCCGGTGGGCTGCGACTGTTATCCCTATGCGGCGAGCTCCTCGACGCTGGATCTCAAGCAAGTCACCGAGGCCCATCGCATCACCATCACCTGGTCCACGCCGCACCCGGAAATGGGTGGGCGCGACCTGGTGGACATCGCTGCGCAATGGAACCTGTCGCTGCTCGATACCGCTCGCCAATTGCAACCGGCTGGCGCGGTGTACTACGGAATGGACGAGGCGGATGTGCGACGAATCCTCGCGCATCCGTTATCGATGGTCGGTTCCGACGGCTTGCCGGAAGACCCGTTCCCGCACCCGCGATTGTGGGGCGCATTCCCTCGGGTGCTCGGACATTTCAGCCGCGACGTAGGACTGTTCCCTCTGCACACCGCCGTGCACAAGATGACCGGGTTGTCGGCGGCGCGATTCGGTTTGAAAGCGCGAGGCGAGATCCGCGAAGGTTATTGGGCAGACCTGGTGTTGTTCGACCCGGCGACGGTTCGTGATGTCGCGGATTTCAATGATCCGCAACGTGCGGCGCAAGGCATCGAAGGCGTGTGGGTCAACGGTGTTTTGAGTTACCGTGACGGTCAGGCCAACGGTCGCAGGGCAGGGCGGTTCCTGGCGCGGGAAGGGGATTTGCGCGAAGGGTTCCGGTGACGGTTGAGCGGTGCGTCACAATGGTGGCACTTCGATGTTAAAGAATGACATTTTCGGGCCGAAGGACTGATATCAAGCCCGCTACCATTGCTGTTTGGTTACGTATTTTTTAGGAGCAAGCTTGCTCGCGATGGACAAAAGAGCGCAGCGTTTACCCAGTAGACACGCGTCATCGTTAACGACCCTCGCGAGCAAGCTCGCTCCTACAGGTCTTTCATTGTCTGGGAGCAACCCGATGAGTTTCGGTAAAACCACTCCGATCCTGCGTATTTTCGATGAAGCCAAGGCCGTGGAGTTCTACGTCGACTTCCTGGGTTTCAAAATCGACTGGCAGCACCGCTTCGAGGCCAACTTCCCGCTGTACTTGCAGGTTTCCCGTGGCGATTGCGTGCTGCATCTGTCCGAGCACCACGGCGACTGCTCGCCGGGTTCGGCATTGCGCATCGAGACCGATGAGCTGGAAGCCTTCCAGCAGCAGTTGCTGGCCAAGGAATACAAATTTGCGCATCCGCAGATTCAGGCCATGCCCTGGGGAAGCCAGGACATGACCATCAGTGATCCGTTTGGAAATCGGTTGGTGTTTACCAATGCGATCTGTGTTTGAAAAAAACCTCAGAGGGGATCATCTGTAGCCCCCCGAGAATGGCCCCAGCCATGCCACCAGCAGCAACACCGGCGGGGCCAGCGACTACGCCGATTACTGCGCCAATTTCGGCACCGGCCATGGCGCCGGTGACGCCTTGGGCTGCGCCACCAACAGTGCCAATCAGGGCGCCGATTTTCCTGCCCAAATCTTTGGTGATGACTGCGGTGGAGTGACAGCGTGGGCATTGAGTGGTCATGTGCAGGGTTCCTGTCGAGAAAGTCGGGATGAAGTCATTGCACGGGCATAGAGCCCATCAAGCAGGTCGCCTGAGCGATCTGCTTAAATGGAGAGACTATGGAGTCTGGGGGATGCCTGATGCGGATGGGTGCAGGTTCGTGATGTATGACTGAGATTTTGTTGAGTCGAATGCACCTGATAGGCTGGAGCCGTCGCAAACCTGGCGATTGCCTTCGAACATTACAACGAGGAGCATCCGCGCAGTGCGTTGAAATACCTCTCACCGATGGAGTTTCGGAGCTTGGCGGCGGCATCAAATTAACGGGGAGTTGGTGTCTGGTCTGATAGGGGCAAGTTCAGTAGGCAAGTCGTTACTATTACCCGTTTAGCGCATCGATACCACTTTCAGACCTCTTGTTCCCTGAACGGCTGAGACCGACAAGCTACCGGTAGCGGCTTGCTGGATGACCGCCAGCCAGTGCAGTACTGACGCCAAGCGCAGCACCGCCAACGGTGCCGACTGCGGCGGCGATCTTCATGGCGTGATGAAAAGCAGTGATTTTGGGGGAGTGACAGCGGGGGCATTGCAATGACATGGTTGGAACCTTTTTAGTGGTGATGTCATTGCGGTTATATGGGGCTGAGAATTTTTCGAATCGAATCGCTAACAATCTAGGTCTTGTAATTGGGTCATATTCGATAATAAGATCTGGCCATCGCTTGAGTGCGTGTGGTGCCTGAGCAACCACGGCTGAGCAGTTGCCTCCTCAGTTGATCGGCTCAAAGGGCCTTGCCCTCTCTCTCCAAATCCCTTGCTGACTATGACCTGTTGCCTGAGGCAGCACGGTACTTTGTTGCCGTGGCTTTGTTGGAGAGAGCTGTGAATATTTCTGATCTGTTACACGCATCGCGTGACATCTATGTCCTGACTGAGAAGCCGAACACCAAAGTAGGTTGTTCTGATCGCTTCTGGTCTATGCGACTCGAAGGTCTTCACCATGACCATATCCGTCTTGCTGTAGACCAGCTGCGCAGCCGTTGGCCTCGCCCTATCCCTAAACATCTCGCACGCTCCATGAAGTCGGTTGCGCTTCAGGACTCACTTGCTCGTAGCCTTGGCGCCAAGTCGTACTGCGACTGGCGTGAGGTCGAGCAACATAAGATTACTGACCTTCTGTCCGCGCACGGTTTGTCAGTGCCTAGCGATCTCATTAAGTGGCCATATTCTCCGAGGGGTGGTGGATTTCTAACGGCTCGACAGGTTGCGGATCGGCTTTTCAATTCGGGTCTGCCACTGCCAAAGCGAATCTTTACCGGTGTGGGATCTTGCCTGTTTGCCCCTCGTGCATACGGTCGCCTGGATCTTGACCAGGTAGCTAGTTGCGCATTGTGGACAGACCAGCAGAGATACGCTTTTTGTGAGCAGCATGAGGATGAGATCCTCTTGCGTGCAGAGTACATGCAGGATGGTTGCGGTCTCGATTATCTCGATATGACAGGCCGGATGTTGATGCTCAACGCGGTAAGCGAGTTTATCGGCTGTATGTACAACATGATGGGCAGTAACCTCATGGAGCCTGCAGCGGGTGACCCGGTGATGCGCAGTTACAACATGTCCGAGGAGGATCTGGCGTTTGAGCTGCAACTGTTGCGGCTGTTCCGTAAAGAGATTGAAGGCTCCGATGATGGTTGGGTGGACGTGCTGCCTGTTCCTGGAAATTCCAATCTCATCTTCCTGAAAGGTGCTAACGGCACTTTTGACTGGGTCATTCGTGATCAGCGCGACAAGGAATTTTCCTCCAACCCGCTTCACCCGTTCTTCAAGAAGGACGAGGTGCCCAAGGCGATGGACCAAAGCAAGCTGGATGGGCATTTGTATTTCGCAACCGGCACATGGGCGGAAAAGCTGGAGCACGATGCGGAGTCGCGTCATTACGCAGAAGGGGGAACGGCGGCCAATTGGCCTGGTTATGCGAAGCTTATTCAGCGCGAGCTTATTGCGAGCCAGGGGTACCGGTTTCCACGCACTGAAACCGGGGTCGCATCCGATGAATTTATCCCGCATCGGCTTGGCGAGAGCTGCTTGATGGTGTCACCCCTCGTTACGATCGCTGATTTTTTTGATTTTTGTAGCAGGTCAGACTGGGGGCACACCAGGCAAGAGAAAGCTCAAAAAACACGTAACAAGAAAATCGGTGATCTGGGCGCTATCAACATGGAGTTGAGTGATCTTCCAGTGAGCGTAACCTGGCTGGATGCTGTCGCGTATTGCCATGACTACGAGCAGCGGATGGGGCTTCCTGTTCGGCTGCTGACCATCGAAGATTGGCAGCAGGTTGCCCCTCCACCGATGGACTTCAGTCATGTTTCATCAGTGCGCTCCTTTGTCGTCAAGAATGGAGAGATGCCTGACGACCCCATCTACGGGCAATTGGGCTGGGGCATTGTTGGTGGCGATGGCAAGCTGGGCGGTAACTCTTCGCATCGATACCGCCCCGACGGCTCCATGCACTACGGGCCGAACCTGAAGTGGGTCGATAACGACGAAGGAGTCCCATTCCTCTCGGTACCGGGTTTCGGCGAGTGGTTGTCTGACTATCAGCATGGATCTGCGCCGATTGCCTCTGTAGCAACCGGTCAATCTATTGTTGGTGGCTCAATTGAGCGCAATCTCTGCCCTGTTCATATGACGATGAGCTACAAGGGCGTCAAGGTCGGGTTCCGACTTTGCTACGTCGCTCATCTCGACGCCTAACCCTCTTTCACTAGGAGCTGAATAATGGTGTATCTCCGACGTGAAGAGGGGACTGTGTGTCCTCAGGTCTCCGAATTGGTTATCAACTGGCACATCACTGAAGCCTGTAACTACAAGTGCCGCTACTGCTACGCGAAATGGGATGGTGCCGGCGGGGAGTTGCTGCATGACTGGAGTCGCGTCCGTAATTTGCTCGATGAACTGCAGGCATTCTTTCATCCGGGGAACGATGCCAATCCGCTCACTCAGCACATGTCGTGGTCCAGCATTCGTTTGAACCTGGCCGGTGGAGAGCCGCTGCTGTATCAAGATGCTTCGCTTCGCGTGCTGGATTACGCGAGGAGCAAGGGAATGACGACTTCCATTATCACCAATGGTAGCCGGCTCACTAACGACTTGATTGACCGACTCGCACCGCTGGTTTCCATGCTCGGACTGAGTCTGGATTCAGCGGATCCTACCAAGAACATCGGCATTGGTCGCGTCGACAGCCGTGGTTCTTTGCTGGACGTGGACTCGCTCCCGGAAATGCTAGTGCGCGCAAAGTCGCAGAATTCGGCTCTGCGATTGAAAGTCAATACAGTGGTCAATGCGCTGAACCACCAAGAAGACATGTCGCCGATCATGCATGCGCTTGTGCCACATCGATGGAAAGTGTTGCGCATGCTGCAGGTAGTAACCAGTGATCTGGCGGTTTCTTCTGAGGACTTTCTCGCCTTCGTTGCGCGGCATGACGCTTTTCATGACGTGATGTGTGTTGAGGGTAATGATGACATGACTGAGTCGTACATTATGATCGACCCGCTGGGCCGCTTCTTTCAGAACACAGCCGGCCAGAAGGGTTACCACTACAGCAACCCTATTGATGTGATTGGTGTGGAGCGTGCGTTCAGCGAATGGCGCTTTTCGGCCGGCGCATATGCTGCGAGGTATCGGGATGCATTGGTGGTGGGGCGATAATGAGAAGATACAGCTCATCCAAGGACATCAATCTGCTGATTAGGAGTCTTCTCGCTGAGGGTTGGTCATATCAGTCGGGGCGCTCTCATGGCCGCATTCGCCCGCCCGAAGGAAGAGGTTTTGTCAGCGTGCCTTCCACTCCAAGCGATTACCGCGCATTTGATAACTTCTTGCATGCTGTCAGGCGTCTGGTGAGTACTATCCATTCCGTGCCAGATACTTAGCACTTGTTGGGTGTCCCTGACCTGGAACGGCACTGCTTGCTCCTGGTCAGGGATAAGCTTGTCAGCGTATCGAAACGACTTTCCTGTCCCGATTTTCCGTCATTGCTGACACTGACAGATTTCCGGTTGCTGCTTCCTGAATGTGTTCGCTCCACCAGGCCATCATCGGTCGTCTGCGTTCGATGTAGTCCGCCCGGTTATAGGCGCTGCGAACCTCGTCTTTGTCGACGTGGGCAAGTGCTACTTCAATCAACTCAGGATCCCAGCCGTGTTCGTTGAGGATAGTGCTGGCCATTGAGCGCATGCCATGGCTTACCAGGCGCCCTTCGAAGCCCATACGCTTTAATGCCATGTTGGCAGTCTGGCTGTTGCAGTGGGTTCGAGGGTTCCGGTCTGCAGGAAACACGTATTCCCGGTGTCCGCTGTAGGGTTTGATTGCCTCCAAAAGCGCCAGTGCTTGCTCAGTGAGCGGCACGATATGTATGCGGCGCTTTTTCATGCGTTCAGCTGGGATCGTCCAAATACGCTTTTCGAAGTCGATATCGGCCCAGCGGGTGGTGGCTGCTTCTGCTGGACGGGTCATGGTGTTGAGCTGCCATTCGATTAGGCAGCGTGTCGTCCTTTTTATGCTGGCATTGGCAATTGCCACCATGAGCTCTTTCAGCTCATCGGGAGCGAGTGCAGCCATGTTTTTCTTTTTCGGCTTCTTGAAGACTGAGCGAATCCCGCTGAGCGGATTTGCGTGAATGAGTCCTGAGTTGACCCCATAGGTCATGATCTCGTTGAGGCGCTGTGACAGCCGTTTAACGGTTTCAAGGCTGCCTTTGGTTTCGAGTGGCCGAAGCAGGTTGATGACTTGTGGTGCGCTGAGGGCTGAGATCGGTGTGGTGCCTAAATCCGGAAAAACATGCAGCGTCAGCGAACGCCAGATGTCCTCAGCATAAGCTGGCGTTACTGAGTCTTTTTTGAGCTCGTACCAAGCCGTCGCTACGTTCTGAAAAGTATGTTCGGTTTCAGCCTTCTTAGCCTGCTTCAGGGTATCTCGCTGCTCTTTCGGATCAATACCAGTAGCAAGGAGCTCCCTTGCCTCAATGGTCATTTTCCTTGCTCGGGCAAGAGATAGCTCAGGGTATGCGCCAAGGCCCATGTTGATGCGCTTCTTGGTTACAGGATGGTAGTAGTTAAAGTTCCATAGCTTAGAGCCATTGATTCTCACTCGCATCTGCAGGCCGTCGCCATCGACCAGGACGTAATCCTTCTCTAAAGGCTTGGCGGCTTTGATCTTGAGTTCAGAAAGGCGAGTAGCTTGAGCGCACATTGGTATTCCATGGAGGGTTTTGGTATTCCAAAAATTAGCACCTGTGGGCTTGGAATACCATTTGGAATACCGAAAGACATAGATCTTGTTGGACGATTGCGGACACTGATGGCGCTGAAAGCCCCGTATTTGCTGGATTTCAGGCACAAAAAAGGACGTCCGTGGACGCCCTTAGATGTATATTTGGTGGAGCCGGGGGGATTTGAACCCCCGTCCGCCAGTACTCCGCTGTCGGTACTACATGCGTAGCCGTGTCTATTAAGTTAACCCTCAGCGACCCGACGGGCAGGGTGCTTTGGGCGAGTTGTGTAAGTTTTAGCCGCTTCGTCCACAACGTACTGCACGGCGATTCTGTTCTATATGACAATCACTTTGGGTTTACAGACATCCCCTGGTGATTGCTGGACCCGAAGGTACCAGAAGCTCAGGGCTAAGGCTGCTTACGCAGCGAGAGCGAATTCCTGGCCGTAGTTTTCGTCATTGGCAACTATAAGTAGTTGCAACAGTGGATTTACGAGTTCTGTTACCAACTCGGCATGCACCTAAAGTTTCGCAACCGGCGTCGAATCCTAAACGGCCCCGAGCCTGATGCTCTGTGAATCAAGTGAGCAGCAGGCGTACACAGTGTACGTCATCACGCCCGGGAAGGCCAACCCGAAGGTTGGTTACCACCGATCATGGGCTTGGTTGGGTGCTCTGTTTGTCAACGAGTGCCAACGCCTGCGTGGCCTCGGTGACGCATTTATTGTCGTCTCCGGAGGCTTGTGAGGCTTCGGCGCTGGACATCAGTCTTTTGATCTCCATTGAGGTGTTTGTGGCGGTCGCCGGCAGCGCATTCACTTTGCCTTTGAGCTCTTGCAACTTGCTCGTACAAAGGTTGTTGTCCGCAGCAAATACAGGAGAGGCCAGCATGGCAGCAGCTATGAACAGGCCCGCGAGTGTGGTGCGTTTCATGGGTATCTCCTTGAGCTGATGGTCTCGGTGCTGCCGTATGAGCGGACGGCCAAGCCGAGCCCGAAAAATCAGTCGCGATCTGACGGGGCCTATCTCAAAGACTACGATTCAACGCAAGAATTCGGTTTTTTCTGAAGGCGTGTCGAGCTTTTCCAGTGATGCAGCGGTTACACAGTTCCAAACCCCAGATACAACAAAACCCGCAACTGGCGGGTTTTGGTTTGCTTCGTAGCGAGCGCAGCCGGGCTTTGAGCTCCCGGCTGCCAATGCTCCGTTGTCGATGTACGCCAACGTGGCCCTAGGCCGAGTTACTTCCCGCCTTTTTTCGAGTCGGAGACGGCCTTGATGATGTCGTTGGTCTCGGCGATGCAATCATCAGTGCCTTCCTTGGTGCCTTTTGCCTGGTCGGCTTTGGCTTGCTCGACGGAGGCTTTTACCTGATCAGCCATTTCTGGAGGAATCTGTGCCTTGCCGTTTTCGATGGTTTTCAGGTTGACCGCGCAAAGGTCTTCTGCGGCGAACGAAGGGGAAGCCATAAGCGAAGCAGTAACGAACAGACCTAATAGAACGGAACGATTCATATATTTCTCCTTGGGCTTAAAGGCCAGGCGTCGCTGGCCGTCAAAACGGGCTGCCGAGTTTTTGATGTCCCACGTTTTGCAGGACTTGATCAGTGGACTGCGGTGGCACGGCAGGGTTCTATTTTTCTGCTGTAGAACTGTTGATTCCGGCAAGAAGTATTAAGGAAGGCGCATTGATGCGCCTGCCATGAGGTCCAGATTTCAGGGCTCCCTAGCCTGGGTAACGCGGTCCACCAGATAAACTAGTCCGTGGTAGTCAATGCCGCCATGTTGCGTCAGACCGATCTCACAGGTGCGGCTGGTGGAGATCCCTTCACTGCATTGTTGTACCGCATCCTTGAGCGTGCGCAACGAGTGGGCGTTCAACTCCGGCGTGGTGAAACCTTTGTCACCGGCGAAGCCGCAGCAGTGAATGCCTTCGGGAATCACCACGTTTTTGCTGCACTTGCGCGCCAGATCGATCAGCGCCTGGCTTTCCCCCAGGTGCTGCGTACTGCACGTTACGTGCACGGCAATCGGTGCGTCCTGTGGCGTGAACGCCAGGCGATCCATCAAGTGAGTGCGGATGAAACGCACCGGGTCGTACAGGTCCAGGCGGGCCTCACCCAGGTCCTGAACCAGGCGCAAGGTGCAGGGGCTGGTGTCGCAATAGATCGGGTCGAGCCCGCCACGGCTGGCGTGGAGCAGGGCACCGATCAATTCCTGTCGTTTGTGCTCGGCTTGTTCGGCATAGCCTTTGGACGCGAAGGGTTGGCCGCAGCAAAGGCTGTCCAGGTTATCCGGGAACACCACTTGGTAACCGGCCTTTTCCAGCAGGCCACGGGTCTTGTCGTGCAGCGACATTTGTTCCGTGTCACCCGCAGCCGGGCCCATGGCGCGGGATACACACGCCGCCAGATAGACCACTCGAGGGCGCGCATCGGTCACCGCTGGACTGAAACGAATGGCTTTTTCCGGTTGCGGCATCGCGTTGGTCCACTGCGGGACCTGTCCTTTGGACAGGCGCGTCAAGGTCGCCGACAACTTCGCCAGTCTTGGTGCGCCCAACAACATTCGCGCACCATTGGCCACGTGCAAGGTGAAACGTGCACTTTGCAGCGCTGTGGCGAAATTGCTTTCAAGCCAGTTGGCGGTTTTCGTATGCGTCGCTTTCCGGCTGCGGAGCTTTTTCACCAGCTCGCCGGTATTGATGCCTACGGGGCAACGTTGTGCGCAGAGGCCGGTCGCGGCACAGGTGTCGATGCCTTGATATTCATAAGCGGCTTCGAGTTCTGACGTGTCGATGCCTGCGCGCTTTTTCGCTTGAATGTCACGCCAGATCACGATGCGCTGGCGCGGGCTCAGGGTCAGTCCTTTCGACGGGCAGACCGGTTCGCAGAAGCCGCACTCGATGCACTTGTCCACAATCTCGTCAGCGGCCGGCAGCGGCTTGAGGTGTTTGAGGTGGATCTGCGGATCGTCACTGAGCACCACGTCCGGATTGAGAATGCCATTGGGGTCGAGCAAGCGCTTGAGCTGCCACATCAACTGGTAGGCATCACTGCCCCATTCCAGCTCGACGAAAGGTGCCATGTTGCGCCCGGTGCCGTGTTCGGCCTTCAGCGAACCGCCGAACTCCACCGCCACCAATTGCGCCACGTCGTCCATGAACGCCTGATAGCGTGCGACTTCTTCCGGGTTATTGAAGCCTTGGGTGAAGACGAAGTGCAGATTACCTTCCAGAGCGTGTCCGAAAAGGATCGCTTCGTCGTAGTGATGTTTGTCGAACAACTCGATCAGACGGTTGACGCCGATAGCCAGTTGTTCGACCGGGAAGGTGACGTCTTCGATGATCACCGTGGTGCCGGTCTTGCGCACCGCGCCGACGGCCGGGAAGGTGTCTTTGCGGATGGCCCAGAGACGGGCGTTTTCCTGCGGGTCTTCGGTGAAGTCGACCTGCTTTTCCACCGGAAACGCCTTCAGCGACGCCATGATTTGCGCAAGTTGTTCGTGCAGCAAGGTGGGCGACGCGGCGCGGGATTCGATCAGCAAGGCGCAGGCATTGTTCGACAGATGCTGTACGAAAGCGGGCATGCCAGGTTTGTCCTGCACTGATCGCAGGCTACGGCGGTCCAGCAGTTCCACGGCCGCCACTGGTTGGCTTTTCAGCACAGTCACAGCGTTGCAACAGGTTTCCACATCCGGGAACACGATCAACGCCGAGGCTTTGTTCGGGTGGTCGATCACGGTGTCGTAGGTCACCGCACTGATGAAGCCGAGCGTGCCCTCGGAGCCGACCAGCAAGTGGCTCAAGATATCCACAGGCTCGTCGAAATCCACCAGGGCATTGAGTGACAGGCCAGTGGTATTTTTCAGACGGTATTTGTGGCGAATTTTTGCAGCCAGTTCGGCGTTTGCGCGGGTCTCGCGACCCAATGTCGCCAGACGTTCCAGCAATGTGGCGTGAGACTGACGAAAGGCTGCAACACTGGCAGCGTCTTCAGTATCGAGACGGCTGCCGTCAGCCAGCACAAGGCGAATCCCGGCCAGGGTGTGATAGGTGTTTTGTGCCGTACCGCAGCACATGCCGCTGGCATTGTTGGCGACGATCCCGCCGATTTTGCAGGCGTTGATCGAAGCCGGGTCCGGGCCGATCTTGCGTCCGAACGGTGCCAGCCACGCGTTGGCCTGGGCGCCGATAACGCCCGGTTGCAATCGAATTTGTGTGCCTTGCCCGCGAATCTCGCGACCGTTCCAGTTATCCCCCAGCACGATCAACACCGAGTCGCTGATGGCCTGGCCGGACAGGCTGGTGCCAGCGGCGCGAAAGGTCACCGGGACCTGATCGCGCTGGGCGAGTTTCAGTAGTGCCACCACTTCATCTTCGGACTCGACGCGTATCACCAGTTTGGGAATCAGCCGGTAGAAACTCGCGTCGGTGCCGAAGGCGAGGGTTGATAACGGGTCGTCGAAACGTCGCACCTGAGGAATCAGTTGTTGCACATCACGCAGGAAAGCGGCCGGTAGACTCATTGGTCCTCCAGAATCAGCACCACCATGTCCTTCGGACCGTGGGCGCCGTACGCCAGTACTTGCTCGATGTCGGCTGTTTTCGACGGGCCGGACACCAGCAACGCGTTGGTCGGCATGCCTTGCGCCCATTCGAATTCCTGCTGCACCTGATAGAAGTTGTCGCGGATTTCACTGGCCTTGAGCAGGGCGAAATGCACGGGTGGCACCAGGCTCATCAAGCGGGGCTCTTCCCGGGTCGGCCAGATAATCAGGCTGCCCGTGGCCGCGATGGCACCGAGGGTGCCGGTCAGGCTCGCCGGGGTGTCGTTGAACAACTCGGCTTTCCATTCTTCAACCGGACGGTCGTAGGTTTTTAGCATTGGCAGGCCGGGATTGTTCGTCCAGTGCTGCGTGATCCGTTGACCGTGGGGCGTTGTCGGTGCGATCAGCAGACTCGGCAACTGGCGGTCCCGCAGCAATTGCGCGAGTAGCGTCGGCCACTCTTCGCCGGACGTCAGATGAATTTCCGTGTGTACCGCTTCCATCAACTTGCGCAACTGCGGGATACGTTGTTCCGGCGTGTAAGTGTAAGGCTGCGTCACCAGATCGACATCGAAGTCGTCAGCCACCGGTGTGGTGCCTGTCAGACTTTTGCGCAGCTTGGCGAGGATATTTTGCTTGGCACTCATCAACGGTCTCCCTGTTTGGCCAAATGTTCACGGGCCATGTCATGCAGCGAGCGGGCAGCGGGTTTCGGTGCGCTGTGGTTTTGCGTCCACGGGCCGACATTGCTCGGCGTGAGGGCGCGCAGGCGCGTGGCAAAGAAACCGAACAGGCGATAGAGCGTCGGCGAGCTGTTGAGCTTGGCCCAGGCATTCCAGATGAACCGCTCTTTGCGCGAGTACTTGCTGCCCTGGCCGCGCATCACTTGATGAGGGCTGTCCGGGGCTTTGACGTTTTCTTCCCGCAGACGCCGCAACAGTGCAGGGATCGGAATTTTCACCGGGCAAACTTCACCGCAGGCACCGCACAGCGACGATGCGCTCGGATGATCCGGCACTTTTGCCAGGCCGACCATGTGCGGGGTGATGATTTTTCCGATAGGCCCAGGGTAAACCTCCCCATAGGCGTGACCGCCGATTCGGGTGTACACCGGGCAATGATTCATACAGGCGCCGCAACGAATGCAGTTCAGGGTCTGGCGCAGTTCGCTGTCGGCAAACGCCTGGCTGCGACCGTTATCCAGCAAGACCAGGTGCACTTCTTGAGGGCCGTCGAGTTCATGCTCTTTGCGCGGGCCAGAGATCATGTTGACGTAGGTAGTGATTGGAATGCCAAGCGCCGAGCGGGTCAGCAATGACAGCAACGGCACCACGTCGCGCAGGTTTTCCACGACTTTCTCAATGCCGGTGACGGCAATGTGCACCGGCGGCACCGTGGTGGTCATGCGGCCGTTGCCTTCGTTTTCCACCAACAGCAGGGTGCCGGTTTCGGCGACGGCGAAGTTGACGCCGGAAACGCCGATGTCCGCTTCAAAGAATTTCTGCCGCAGGACCCTGCGACCGATCTGAATGAGTTGGTCTACGTCCTTGGTGTATTCCACGCCAAGTTTGTCGTGGAACAAGGACGCGACCTGACCGGCGTTCTTGTGGATCGCCGGCATGATTATGTGTGAAGGTTTCTCGTGGTCGAGCTGGACGATGTACTCGCCCATGTCCGATTCCAGGCATTCAATGCCCTGTTCAGCGAGGACATGGTTCATCTCCATCTCTTCGCTGACCATCGATTTACCCTTGATCACTTGCCGCCCCTCGTGAGCGCGGATGATCGAGAGGACGATGCCATTGGCTTCGTCCACCGTTTCCGCCCAGTGCACTGTCACACCGTTGCGGGTCAGGTTCTGTTCCAGTTGTTCGAGCAGCTCGGGCAACTTGGATAACGCACGGGCGCGGACAGCATTGCCCAGCGCGCGCAGGTGTTCTCTTTCGTGGGTATCGCTGAAAGCGGCTGCCCGTTTGGTCATCAGTGAATCCATCGCCTTGCGAAAGTTGCCTCGCAATTGCGCATCACCCAGCGCGTTGTGGGCGCGGGTGCGAAAATCTTCTTCTACGGCGACCGTAGGAATAATCGAGGAAGTGCTCATTGGGCACCCCCGGTTCGCTGCCAGAGGAAACTGGCCAGATGCTGACCGCGCAGCGCTTCTTTCTGTTTTTCCAGCGAGCCGTTGATGTTCATCAGACAGCCGCAATCGGCGCTCAAAATCTTGTGTGCGCCGGATTCCTTCAACGACCGGGTCTTGTCAGCCACCATCGCGCCGGAAATGTCTGGCATACGGACGCTGAAAGTCCCACCGAAGCCACAGCATTCACTTTCGTGACTGTGGTTGACGCGCTCCACGTTGTTCAACTGCGCCAACAACTCACGGCCGTGCAGGTGGGTGTTCATCTCGCGACGTGCCGAGCACGACGTGTGCAGCGCTACTTTTACCGGCTCGCCGCTGTCCTTGAGTTGCACCTTGCAGACGAACAGCAGGAACTCGGCGAGTTCATAGGTCCTGGCCGCCAGGGCCTGAACCTGTTGCAACGTGTCCGGCTCGTCCTTGAACAAGTCGGCATAGTGTTCGCGCAACATGCCGGCACAAGAACCTGACGGCACCACCACCGGATAGTCACCGGCAAACAGCGCCAGTTGTGAGCGCGCCACGGTCCTTGCCTGTTCGGTGTAACCCGAGGTGTAGGCCGGTTGACCGCAGCAGCTTTGCCCTTGCGGGTACTCGACACGAATGCCTTCGCGTTCCAGCAAGTGGATCGCGTCCATCCCGGCTTCCGGGTAGAACAAGTCGACCACGCAAGTCCCGAACAGGTAGACCCGGGCCGGTTTTTCGCTGGGATATTGCCGAGGCTCGGGCAGTGGCGGGGCGACACGGGTCGCATTCGGCACAGCGTTGTAAAAAAGCTCGCTCATCAGGCGGTCTCCGGGTGGTCCCGGTTATTCGTCCGTTGAGGCCGCTGAATATAGAGAGGGAAACTTTCAGCGGCCTTACAGACCGGGGTGTGAATAGCTGACGCCGGGGTCGTGGCCCGGCGTCGGTTTTTTCTGTGTTTCTTGTAGTCCTTAGTGCACCAGCATGCCGGTGAACCAGTAGGCCTGGGCCAGTGTGATCAGGCCGACGATTGTTGCAAAGAATAGGCTGTGCTTGAGGGTGAAGCGGAACAGATCCGATTCTTTGCCCACAAGGCCCGTCGCCGCGCAGGCCACCGCGATCGACTGTGGCGAAATCATCTTGCCGGTCACGCCGCCGCTGGTGTTCGCCGCCACCAGCAAGGTGTCGTTGACGCCGATCTGGTGTGCGGTGGTTGCTTGCAGCGAGCTGAACAACGCGTTGGACGAGGTATCCGAACCGGTCAGGAACACGCCCAGCCAGCCGAGGAATGGCGAGAAGAACGGGAACGCCGCGCCAGTGCCTGCCAATACCAGGGCCATGGTCGAAGACATGCCCGAGTAGTTGGTGACGAAGGCGAAGGCCAGCACCATACCGATGGACAGGATCGGCCAGCGCAGTTCGTAGAAGGTCTCTTTCAAAGTGGTCAGACCAGTTTTGATATTGATCTTCAGCACCAGCATCGAGATCAGTGCAGAGAAGAAAATCGCCGTGCCGGTCGCGGAGATCGGGTCAAGCTTGAACACTGCCGGAAGGGCGGTTGGCGCGGCCACGATCGGTGCGACCTTGATCACCAGTTGATCCAGGTGCGGGATAGCGAAGTTGAATACGAAGCTGTACATCGAGCCGCCGGCGGCGAACATCGCCTTGAACGGCTTCAGGGTCCAGATGGTGACCAGTACGGTCAGGATCAGGAACGGCGACCAGGCCTTGAAAATTTCCCCGAGGCTGTAGGGCGACGCCACGGTGGTGCGCTTCTGGCCAAAACCGCCGACGCTGGCGCTGACCACCGAGGCGGAAACAGCACCGACGATGTGTTGGCCTGCGGCGCGTTTGGGTTGCCAGACCTTCAGGAACAAAGTCAGGGAAATCAGGCTGGCCAGGGCCGAGGTGATGTCCGGCAGTTCAGGGCCGATGAAGTTCGAGGTGAAGTATTGAGTGACGGCAAAACTCAAGCCCGCGACCAGCGCCGCCGGCCAGGTTTCACGCACGCCGCGCAGGCCATCCATCATGAACACCAGCCAGAACGGCACGAACAGCGACAGCAGCGGCAGCTGGCGACCGGTCATGGCGCCGATCTTGAAGGCGTCGATGCCGGTGACTTGCCCGGCAACGATGATCGGAATGCCCAAGGCGCCGAAGGCTACCGGCGCGGTGTTTGCGATCAGGCACAGGCCTGCGGCGTACAGCGGGTTGAACCCCAGGCCTACCAGCAGTGCCGCGGTAATCGCTACCGGTGCGCCGAAACCGGCTGCACCTTCGAGGAAGGCGCCGAAGCAGAAACCAATCAACAGCACTTGCAGGCGCTGATCGTCGGTGATCGACAGCACTGAACTGCGGATGACCTCGAACTGACCGCTCTTGACCGTCAGTTTGTAGAGGAATACCGCTGCAACGATGATCCAGGCAATCGGCCACAAGCCGTAGGCGAAGCCATATCCGGCGGCGGCGAACGCCATGTCGACCGGCATCTGGAAGGCAAAGATCGCCACCAGGATCGACAAGGCCAGCGTGATGCTGCCGGCCACGTGACCTTTCATGCGGAACACCGCCAAAGCCAGGAAGAAAAATACGATGGGGATAACAGCCGCGAGTGCGGACAGGCCGAGGCTGCCGAGCGGGCTATAGAGCTGTTGCCAGGTTTGCATATGGGGTGGCCCCTAATTGTTGTTGGTCAGGCACTGATCAGCGTTCTTGGATAATTGGTAATACCAATTTACAATCGCTGTTCGCTAGGGTAAAAGCCTTGTAGGTGGTGTGTCAATTTGCCGCCCTAAAACTTTTGTCGAATGCGAGTGCCCGCAGGGTTATTCACCGTGTTGGATCAAGTGCTGTCCGGTAGGTGCTGATGCGCTGCCGATAGACCAGAATAGAGCGCCGGCGAGCCGTCGGATCGTGGAGAAATCGAGTTATGGGGTTTGATCAGATTCGTCAGCGCCGTTTGTCTGACGATATTGTCGAGCAGCTTGAGGGCATGATCCTCGAGGGCACGCTGAAGGCGGGTGAGCGTTTGCCGGCCGAACGTGCGCTGGCCGAGCAATTCGGTGTGTCGCGTCCTTCCTTGCGTGAAGCCATTCAAAAGCTGACGGCCAAGGGGCTGCTGATCAGTCGCCAGGGCGGCGGCAATTACGTGGTGGAGTCGTTGGGCACGACCTTCAGCGATCCATTGCTGCACCTACTGGAAAGCAATCCCGAGGCTCAGCGCGACCTGTTGGAGTTTCGCCACACGCTGGAAGCGTCCTGCGCCTATTACGCGGCGCTGCGTGCCACTGATGTCGACCGCGAACGGCTGACTGCCGCTTTCAATGAATTGCAGGACTGTTACACACGCCACGACGAAGTGAGCCGTGCCGAAGAGGGGGCAGCAGATGCGAAATTCCATCTGGCAATCGCCGAGGCCAGTCATAACGCGGTGTTGTTGCACACCATTCGTGGGCTGTTCGACCTGCTCAAGCGCAACGTCGTCACCAACATCGGCGGCATGTACAAGCAGCGCACGGAAACCCGCGACATGCTGATCACACAGCATCGGGAGTTGTACCAGGCGATTATCGAAGGGCGGGCAGAGCAGGCGCGGGAAGTCTCCAGCCGACACATTTTGTATGTGCAGGAAGTGCTGGAAGAAGTGCGTCAGGAAGTGCAACGCATGGCCCGGGCGGAGCGGCGCAAGGGGACTTGATCGTTAAAGCAAAAGATCGCGGCCTGCGGCAGCTCCTACAGGGAAACAAAAACCCTAACGTAGGAGCTGCCGCAGGCTGCGATCTTTTCGATGGCGCCGCGAAACTCAGGCAGAAAAATCAGTCTTCCTTGCCCTTGTTGCGCACCGCACGCTGCAACTCGCGACCGGCATCGCGTTCGCGCTCGGTATCACGCTTGTCGTATTCCTTCTTGCCCTTGCCCAGAGCGATCTCGCACTTGACCATGTGCTTGCTCCAGTACCAGGACAGGCACACGCAGGCGTAACCCTTTTGCTGTACGGCCGTGGCCAGCTTTTCCAGCTCGCGCCGGTTGAGCAGCAATTTTCGGGTGCGGGTCGGATCCGCGATGACGTGGGTGCTGGCGGTCGTCAGGGGCGTGATGTGACTGCCGAGCAGCCAGGCTTCGCCATCCTTGAGCAGCACGTAACTGTCCACCAGCTGCAACTTGCTCGCCCGCAGACTTTTTACTTCCCAGCCGGCCAGGACCAGACCAGCCTCGAACTTATGCTCGATGAAGTAATCGTGTCGCGCCTTTTTGTTTTGCGCGATGGTCCCTGTTGGGTGTTTCTTCTGTTTAGCCATAGGGGCGGCATTATAGGGAGTTGCACGCGAGTCGGCTACGGTATCGCTACGTGCTTGAGCAGGTTGATTGAATCCCGGACAATGCGGCCTCTTTTTTGAACGCTTGGGCGTGATAACGATGTCGACAGACAAGGTTTCTGTCCACGGCAGTTGGGCTAGCCGCTGGGTCTTCATACTCGCCGCGACCGGTTCGGCCGTGGGTCTGGGTAGTATCTGGAAATTCCCCTACATGGTCGGCGTCTATGGCGGTGGTGCTTTTGTGCTGATGTTTCTGGCCTGCATTGCGCTGATCGGTGTGCCAGTCATGTTGGCGGAAACCCTGATCGGCCGGCGTGCGCGGCAGAGCCCGGCCAACGCCTTGAAGATCCTGGCGACCGAGGCAGGGCATTCGGCGAAGTGGTCGTGGGGGGCTTTTGCCGGGATGATCACGGCGTTGCTGATCCTGTCTTTCTATAGTGTGGTCGGCGGCTGGTCGCTGGACTACATCATCGACATGGGGCGTGGCGATTTTCAGGGCGCGACGCCAGATCAGGTGGGGGCTTACTTCGGCAATGTGATCGCCGATCCGTGGCGCCTGACACTTTGGCACACGATTTTCATGCTGTTGTCCGCGGTGGTGATCGCCAAGGGCGTGGTTGCCGGGCTTGAGCGCAGTTTGCGCATCATGATGCCGCTGCTGTTCGTGATGATTCTTGTATTGCTGGGTTACAGCATGACCACCGGGCATTTCATGGAGGGCGTGCATTTCATGTTCGACTTCCACCCGGAAAAGGTCATGGACGGCTTGCTGCCCGCGATGGGGCATGCCTTCTTCTCCCTGAGCGTAGGTGTCGGTTCGATCATGATCTACGGCGCCTACATGCCGAAGAACTCTTCGATTTCCGGGACCGTCGTCGGTGTGGCGCTGCTGGATACATTCGTTTCTCTGGTTGCCGGTCTGGCATTGTTTCCGATTGTGTTCGCTGCGGGCCTGAATCCGAGCGAAGGGCCGGGCCTGATGTTCGTCAGCCTGCCTTTTGCCTTCGGTAACGTCGCGTTCGGACAGTTGATGGGCGTGGTGTTCTTCGTGCTGGTGGCGGTGGCGGCCTGGAGTTCGGCAATTTCCCTGCTCGAACCCATGGTGGCTTACCTGGTTGAGCGCACTAAAGTCAGTCGAGCGTGGGTGACTTTCTGGTTGGCCTTCAGTTGCTGGTTTGTGGGACTGGGCACGGTGTTCTCCTTCAATATCTGGAAGGAAGCCAAGTTCTTCGTGAACGAAGGCGGCATGTTCCACCTCTACCAATGGGGCGCGGCCGGTGGTCTCGACTTCTTCGGTGTGATCGATTTCTTCACCTCGCGACTCATGTTGCCGCTTGGCGGTTTGTGTTTCGTGGTGTTCGCAGGCTGGATCATGGGGCGTGAAGCGGTGCGTGACGAGTTGTCGATTCGCAACCCTGCGCTGTTTGCCCTGTCCTTGTTCTTGATGCGCTATGTGGCGCCCATCGGCATTCTCGTAGTGTTTGCCGCCCAGTTGTGGAAATGACGCTGACATGACGACACATATTTCACGTTCGGCCTTGCTGCCGTATCCGGCGCAAGCGCTGTATGACCTGGTCAACGACGTGGCGCGTTATCCGGAGTTTCTGCCGTGGTGCTCGACGGCAGAAGTTCTGGAAAGCTCTCCTGAACACATGCGCGCCAGTGTAGGCGTGGCGAAGGGCGGTCTTAGCCAGCATTTTGTGACGCGCAATACGCTGGTGCCGGGGCAGTCGATCGAGATGAATCTTGAGGAGGGTCCATTCAACCAGTTACATGGTGTGTGGACGTTCAAGCCTTTGGGTGAAAAGGCCTGCAAGATCAGCCTGGATTTGTCGTTCGACTACGCCGGGCCGCTGGTTCGCGCGACTTTGGGGCCGTTGTTCAATCAGGCGACCAATACCCTGGTGGATGCGTTCTGCCAGCGGGCCAAACAGATCTATGGTTAATGCCATGATCGAGGTCGAAGTGGTGTATGCCGCTGTTGACCGGCAGATTTTGATCACGGTGACGGTGCCCGCCGGGACGACGCTGCGGGCGGCTTTACTCAAGTCCGGGGTAGGTGGCGAGTTTCCGAAATTGGATCTGGCCGATTGTCCCGTGGGGATTTTCGGCAAAGTGATTGCGGACCCTGATAGCCGCATGGTGCAAGCGGGGGATCGCATCGAGATCTATCGACCGTTGTTGGCCGATCCCAAAGAGGTCCGTCGACTGCGTGCCGCCAAGGCTGCCGAGGCCAAATCCCGGAATCAGTGAGCCGCTCAAATCGCAGGCAATAAAAAACCCGGATTAACCGGGTTTTTTATTGCGTCGCAAATTATTGCGGCGTGGTGTCCAGAGGCTCTGGTGTCGGGACCGGAACGGTTTCTACACCGTCGACGTCCTTCTGGATCTGATCCAGCAACGAGCCTGGCTTGACCGGTTTTTCCGGTTTTGGCTTCTCGACGACTTCTGCCGGCGCGCTGACGCTCGTGTCAGCGTCTTTGCCGAGAATGGCTTCGTCGCGGCTCACGCCCGGCATGAAATCGCCAGAGAGGCTGACAAGCTGATCATTTGGGTTGAAGATAACGCTAATGCGTTCCTGTTGGCGTTCACCGCCACCCGGTTGCAGGCTGTACAGATAATCCCAGCGATCGGCATGGAACGTGTCGGTCAGCAGAGGGTTGCCCATGATAAACCGTACTTGCTTACGGGTCATTCCCGGGCGTAACTGGTCTATCATGTCCTGCGTGACGACATTGCCCTGCTGGATGTCGATTTTGTAAACCCCGGGGAATGAACAACCGGCGAGTGCGAGCAGTCCCACAAAGGTGAAACTGGTTAGCAAGAGCTTGGTGTTTTGCATCGGTGGGCGACTTCCACTATCTTGGCTGGGACAACGTAAACGCCGATCATACCCGCATTAAGAGAAGCTGCGAAGCAGCATCGCGAGAAAGCTGACCATGGTTGAAAATAGCGAACTACGCAAAGCCGGCCTCAAAGTGACCCTACCACGGGTCAAAATTCTGCAAATGCTCGATTCCGCCGAGCAACGCCACATGAGTGCCGAGGATGTCTACAAGGCCCTTATGGAGGCTGGTGAGGACGTCGGTCTGGCCACGGTTTACCGTGTTCTGACCCAGTTCGAGGCAGCTGGCCTTGTGGTGCGACATAACTTCGATGGAGGCCATGCGGTCTTCGAGCTGGACGACGGCAAGCATCACGACCATATGGTCAACGTCGAAACCAGCGAAGTGATCGAATTCTTCGACGAAGAAATCGAGCGGCTTCAGAAAGCAATCGTCGACAAGTATGGCTTCGAGATGGTTGATCACAATCTGGTGCTGTACGTACGCAAGAAAAAGTAAGCATGTCGCGCGAACATTCAGTTCGCGAAACGAACGAAGGCGACCCCAGGGTCGCCTTCGTGCTTTCTGCTGTACGGATTGTACGTGGTCCTTGTCCGCGTTATGCCTTTGCGGTAACGACCATCTTTTTCGCGTGAGCCAGGGATTCCTTGGTGAGGTCGATGCCTCCCAGCATCCGCGCGACTTCTTCGATACGATCGTTCTTGCTCAGCTTCGACACGGCTGTGCGGGTCGCATCCTCGCCGCGAACCTTGTGCACAAACAAATGTTGATGGCCCTGCGCCGCCACTTGCGGCAAGTGGGTCACGGTCAGCACCTGTCCGCGCTCGCCGAGTCGACGCAGTAACTGGCCGACAATTTCCGCCGTCGGGCCGCCGATACCGACGTCCACTTCGTCGAACACCAGGGTCGGTATGCGGGAGGTCTGTGCAGTAATCACCTGAATCGCCAGGCTGATCCGCGACAGCTCGCCTCCGGATGCCACTTTCGCCAGGGCTTTCAGTGGTTGGCCGGGGTTGGCGCTGACCAGTAATTCGACCTGTTCCAGGCCATTCGGCAGCAATTCGGCACTGGTGTTGGGGCGAAGCTCGATGGTGAAGCGTCCGCCTGGCATACCCAGTCTTTGGATTTCCTGCTCCACGGCACTGGCCAGGCTGCTTGAGGCTTGATGGCGCAGATCGCTCAGCTCCCGAGCCTTTTCCTGATAGTGGCGGGCGTAGGACGACAATTCGTCGCTCAATCGCTCGATGGATTCGTCATTGGCATTCAGGGTTTCGATTTCATCCAGCAGCTTCTGCTGCATCTCGGCGAGTTCAGTTGGCTGGATTCGATGCTTGCGGGCCAGGGTGTAGATCGCATCAAGCCGCTCTTCGAGGTATTGAAGTCGCGACGGATCGGCGTCGAAGTTGTCCAGGAAGCGGTTCAGCTCGCCGACCGCTTCTTCGACCTGAATCTGCGCGCTGGTCAGCAAGCTGCTGGCTTCGCCCAGTGCGCCGATGGAGTTGTTCACGCTCGACAGTCGATTGAGGCTGGCAGTAAGGGCGTTCAGCACATTTCCTGAATCACTTTCGCTGCATTGCTCGACAACTTGGCGGCAGATTCCCAGCAGGGTTTCTGCATTGGTCAGGTTCTTGTGTTCCTGTTCCAGGTTCTCCAGCTCATTGTCGCCTAGGCCAAGGTTTTCCAGCTCTTCGAGCTGATAACTCAAGAGTTGATGGCGGGCGCGCTGTTCGTCACCGGAATTGGAGAGACGCTCCAGTTCCTGGCGGGTTTGGCGCCAGCGCTGGGCGGCAAGTTGAACCTGTCGGGCAAGGTCAGTAGCGCCGGCGTACTCGTCGAGCAGGCGACGGTGGGTGTCGGTCTTGAGCAGGGATTGGTGTTCGTGCTGGCTGTGGATGTCGATCAGCAGCTCGCCCAGCGCCTTGAGGTCGCCCAGGGGGCAGGGCGTGCCATTGATGTAGCCGCGAGAGCGCCCTTCGGAGGTGATGACCCGGCGCAGGATGCACGGGCCGTCGTTCTCGAGATCGCGCTCGGCCAGCCAGGCGCTGGCTTCCGGAATGTCGGCCAGATCGAACGTGGCCAGGATGTCGGCCTTGTCGGCGCCGGGGCGCACCACGCCGCTGTCGGCGCGATCACCCAGGGTCAGGCCCAATGCATCGAGCATGATCGACTTGCCCGCACCGGTTTCCCCTGTGATCACGCTCATTCCGCGATCAAGTTCGAGGTCGAGATGTTCAACGATGGCGTAGTTGTGTACGGACAGGTGCACCAGCATGTGGGCCGCTCCCAGGTGTTAGGTCTGGTTATTTATACAGTGTTTTGTTTCTGGCTGACAATGCCCCTCGTTAGCTCGATTTGCTCGATCCGACGAAAGCCCTGGCGCGCAGGGGAATGACAATGCAGTTAATTTTTGTGGGGTTAATGATAGGTACCCCTTGAAGCCCGATTTTGCGGCCCCATATAGCTGGGCAGAAGCGCGAGTTGAGCTCGCGGAAGAAATTGAAAGGAGAAATCTATGGCTGACGAACAGACAGTGGATACGCAAAACCCAGACGCCAACCAGGCGCCCGAGGCTTCGGGTGATGACCTGGCGGCTCGTGTACAAGTGCTCGAAGAGCAACTGGCAGGCGCTCAGGATCAGGCTTTGCGTGTAGCCGCCGATCTGCAGAACGTCCGCCGTCGCGCCGAACAGGATGTGGAAAAGGCTCACAAGTTCGCGCTGGAAAAATTCGCCAGCGACCTGCTGCCGATCGTCGACAGCCTGGAGCGTGGTCTGGAATTGTCCAGCCCGGATGACGAAAGCATCCGTCCGATGCGCGAAGGCATCGAGCTGACCCTGAAAATGTTCCACGACACCCTCAAGCGTTATCAGCTTGAAGCGATCGATCCGCATGGCGAACCGTTCAACGCCGTTCACCATCAGGCGATGGCCATGCAGGAAAGCGCTGATGTCGAGCCGAACAGTGTTTTGAAGGTGTTCCAGAAGGGCTATCAGCTCAATGGTCGCCTGCTGCGCCCGGCGATGGTCGTGGTCAGCAAGGCGCCTGCGCCGGTTTCGCCTTCGATTGATGAGCAGGCTTGAAATCCGCCGCAAGGCCCCCATTTATAAGTCAAGCGTTTAAGTGCTACCGCAGTTAGCCACCACTGCTGCGGCAACCAAATCCAAAGTTTCGGGAGAGTGAACATGGGCAAAATTATCGGTATCGACCTGGGGACTACCAACTCCTGCGTCTCCGTGCTGGAAAACGGCAAGGCAAAAGTTATTGAAAACGCTGAAGGCGCGCGTACCACGCCGTCGATCATCGCTTACGCCAACGATGGCGAAATTCTGGTTGGCCAGTCGGCCAAGCGTCAGGCTGTGACCAATCCGCATAACACCCTGTACGCGGTGAAGCGTCTGATCGGTCGTCGTTTCGACGAAGAAGTCGTACAGAAAGACATCCAGATGGTCCCTTACAAGATCGTCAAGGCTGACAACAGCGACGCCTGGGTTGAAGTGAACGGCCAGAAAATGGCGCCGCCACAAATCTCGGCTGAAATCCTGAAGAAAATGAAGAAGACCGCCGAAGACTACCTCGGCGAGACCGTGACCGAAGCGGTGATCACCGTTCCGGCCTACTTCAACGACAGCCAGCGTCAAGCGACCAAAGACGCCGGCCGCATCGCGGGCCTGGACGTAAAACGTATCATCAACGAACCAACCGCAGCCGCTCTGGCTTACGGTATGGACAAGGCCAAGGGCGATCACACCGTGATCGTTTACGACTTGGGCGGTGGTACTTTCGACGTTTCCGTGATCGAGATCGCTGAAGTCGATGGCGAGCACCAGTTCGAAGTACTGGCCACCAACGGTGACACGTTCCTGGGCGGTGAAGACTTTGACATTCGTCTGATCGACTACCTCGTCGACGAATTCAAGAAAGAAAGCGGCATGAACCTCAAGGGCGACCCGCTGGCCATGCAGCGCCTGAAAGAAGCCGCTGAAAAAGCCAAGATCGAGCTGTCTTCCGCTCAGTCGACCGACGTGAATCTGCCGTACATCACTGCAGACGCCACCGGTCCTAAGCACTTGAACGTGAAAATCTCGCGCGCCAAGCTGGAAGCGCTGGTTGAAGACCTGGTTCAACGCACCATCGAGCCTTGCCGCATCGCTCTGAAAGACTCCGGTATCGACGTTGGCGCTATCAACGACGTGATCCTGGTAGGCGGTCAGACCCGTATGCCACTGGTTCAGAAGCTGGTAACCGAGTTCTTCGGCAAAGAAGCTCGTAAAGACGTTAACCCGGACGAAGCGGTTGCCATGGGTGCTGCTATCCAGGGCGCCGTACTGGCTGGCGACGTGAAAGACGTTCTGCTGCTGGACGTTAGCCCGCTGACCCTGGGTATCGAAACCATGGGTGGCGTGATGACCGCGCTGATCGAGAAAAACACCACGATTCCTACCAAGAAATCGCAAGTGTTCTCGACTGCCGACGACAACCAGGGCGCCGTGACCATTCACGTGCTGCAAGGTGAGCGTAAGCAAGCGGCGCAGAACAAGTCCTTGGGCAAGTTCGACCTGGCCGAGATTCCACCAGCACCACGTGGCGTGCCACAAATCGAAGTGACCTTCGACATCGACGCCAACGGCATTCTGCACGTAGGCGCCAAGGACAAGGCCACCGGCAAGACTCAGTCGATCGTGATCAAGGCCAACTCCGGTCTGTCCGACGAAGAAATCGAGCGCATGGTGCGTGATGCCGAGGCGAACGCCGAGGAAGACCGCAAGTTCGAAGAGCTGGCCGCTGCCCGTAACCAGGGTGATGCACTGGTTCATTCGACGCGCAAAATGGTTGCCGATGCCGGCGATAAAGTGAGCGCTGAAGAGAAGACTGCAATTGAAGCGGCCGTAGTTGCCCTGGAAGCCGCCGTTAAAGGCGACGACAAGGCTGCTATCGACGCCAAGGTTGAAGAGCTGTCGAAAGTCTCCGCTCCAGTGGCGCAGAAGATGTACGCCGAACAGGCTCAGCCTGCTGAAGGCGCTGCACCGCAGGGCGAATCGGCTGAAAAGGCTGACGACGTTGTCGATGCCGAGTTCGAAGAAGTCAAAGACCACAAGTAAGTTGTTGGTCGGCCGGTTGACTGCCTTCAGGCGGTGACTGGTAGGATGTCGCCGCGCGGGAGCTTGCTCCCGCGTTGGCGTATCTGGAATACGCGAATTTTTACAGCATGCGACAAGGTTCGCGCGTTGTTGGCATGGCCGGGAATGCTCCTGCTTTCCGAGCTGAAAGTGCCAAATCGAAACAAAGACCAGGATCGTTGAATTGACGTGAGTTGGGTCCGGGCCTGTATTGGGGCTCAACGAGTTCGGCAAGGCTCAGGAGGGGTTTGTCGGACGTCCTTAAGAGTGCAAAGACTTATGGCAAAGCGTGACTATTACGAAGTATTGGGTGTTGAGCGTGGCTCAAGCGAAGCGGACCTGAAAAAGGCCTACCGTCGCCTGGCGATGAAGCATCACCCGGACCGTAATCCCGATGACAAAGCGTCGGAAGAAATGTTCAAAGAGGCCAATGAGGCCTACGAAGTGCTGTCCGACTCCAGCAAGCGTGCGGCGTACGACCAGTACGGCCATGCCGGTGTCGACCCGAGCATGGGTGGCGGCGGTGCCGGTTTCGGCGGGCAGAATTTCTCTGACATCTTTGGTGATGTTTTCAGTGACTTCTTCGGTGGTGGTCGCGGCGGTTCCCGTGGCGGCGCTCAGCGCGGCAGTGACTTGCGCTACACCCTGGAACTGGACCTTGAAGAAGCGGTACGTGGTACGACCGTGAATATCCGCGTTCCGACGCTGGTCAACTGCAAGCCTTGCGACGGCTCCGGTGCCAAGAAAGGTTCTGCGCCGGTGACCTGCCCGACGTGCGGCGGTATCGGCCAGGTGCGCATGCAGCAGGGCTTCTTCTCGGTGCAGCAGACCTGTCCGCGCTGCCATGGCCAGGGCAAGATCATTTCCGATCCGTGCGACTCCTGTCACGGCGAAGGTCGTGTCGAAGAGTACAAGACCCTGTCGGTGAAAGTGCCGGCCGGTGTCGATACTGGCGACCGCATTCGTCTGTCCGGCGAAGGCGAGGCGGGTGCCCAAGGTGGGCCGACCGGCGACCTGTACGTGGTCATCAATGTGCGCGAGCACTCGATTTTCCAGCGCGATGGCAAGCATCTGTTCTGTGAAGTGCCGATCAGCTTCGTTGATGCGGCGTTGGGTGGCGAGCTGGAGATTCCGACCCTTGATGGTCGGGTCAAGCTGAAGATCCCTGAGGGGACTCAGACCGGCAAGCAGTTCCGAGTTCGCGGCAAGGGTGTTGCGCCCGTGCGTGGCGGCGGTGCCGGTGATCTGATGTGCCGTGTGGCGGTTGAGACGCCGGTCAATCTGGGTCGTCGTCAGCGCGAACTGCTCGAAGAATTCCGCAGTTCCCTGGCTGATGACAACAGCCATTCGCCGAAAACCACTGGTTGGTTCGAAGGCGTGAAGCGCTTCTTCGGCGATTTGTAAGGAGACGGGCATGCGACGTATTGCAGTGATGGGCGCCGCCGGGCGCATGGGTAAAACCCTGATTGAAGCGGTACAGCAAGCACCGGGCGCGGGTCTGACGGCGGCGGTGGATCGCCCTGACAGCACGCTGGTCGGTGCGGATGCCGGCGAGCTGGCGGCTATCGGTCGCATCGGCGTGCCGTTGTCCGGTGATCTGGATCGGGTGGTCGACGAGTTCGACGTGCTGATCGATTTCACGCACCCGACCGTAACCCTGAAGAACCTGGCTTTCTGCCGTAAGTACGGCAAGGCCATGATCATCGGTACCACCGGTTTCAGCGTGGAAGAAAAGCAGTTGCTGGCGGAAGCGGGCAAGGACATTCCGATTGTTTTTGCGGCCAACTTCAGTGTAGGCGTCAACCTGTGTCTGAAGCTGCTCGACACGGCTGCCCGGGTACTGGGTGACGATGTCGATATCGAAATCACCGAGGCTCACCATCGTCACAAGGTCGATGCCCCGTCCGGCACTGCCGTGCGCATGGGCGAGGTGATTGCCGATGCGTTGGGTCGTGATTTGAAGAAAGTGGCCGTCTACGGTCGCGAAGGGCAAACCGGCGCTCGCGAACGCGAGACCATTGGTTTCGCCACCGTGCGCGCAGGTGACATCGTCGGTGATCACACCGTGCTGTTCGCCGCTGACGGCGAGCGTGTCGAAATCACGCACAAGGCGTCCAGTCGCATGACCTTCGCCAAGGGCGCGGTGCGCGCCGCGTTGTGGCTGGATGGGCGCGAGCCTGGTCTTTATGACATGCAAGACGTGCTCGACCTGCGTTAAGATGCACCCGAAATCGGGCTCGCGCACAGCGTTTGAGCCCGGTTTTACTCCGCCAGCGACGTCCTGTCGCATTCTCCAGCCTTTAAGGCTCATTGGCGGTAGACCAAAAAGGCCTTTTTCTGTAAGCTACAGCTTTAGTGTGTCCACTAAAAGCGCGCAGAATAATTCAGTGAAGAAGCGGGGTGACGTGTCCATACGTCACTCCGCTTTTTTACAACCTGCGATCGCCCTTTCAGGCTTTATTTACGGGAGGTCTTCTTGACTAAGCCAGCCATACTCGCCCTTGCTGATGGCAGCATTTTTCGCGGCGAAGCCATTGGAGCCGACGGTCAAACCGTTGGTGAGGTGGTGTTCAACACCGCAATGACCGGCTATCAGGAAATCCTTACCGATCCTTCCTACGCCCAACAGATCGTTACCCTGACTTACCCGCACATCGGCAACACCGGCACCACGCCGGAAGACGCCGAGTCGAACCGCGTCTGGTCTGCCGGCCTGGTCATCCGTGACCTGCCACTGGTTGCGAGCAACTGGCGTAGCACGATGTCCCTGTCCGATTACCTGAAGGCCAACAACGTTGTGGCCATCGCCGGTATCGACACCCGCCGCCTGACGCGCATCCTGCGTGAAAAAGGCGCGCAGAACGGCTGCATCATGGCCGGTGACAACATTTCCGAAGCCGCTGCGATCGCCGCCGCCCAAGGTTTCCCAGGCCTCAAAGGCATGGACCTGGCGAAAGTCGTCAGCACCAAGGAAAGCTACGAGTGGCGCTCGACTGTCTGGGATCTGAAAACCGACAGCCACGCGACTATCGAAGCCTCCGAGCTGCCGTACCACGTGGTGGCCTACGACTACGGCGTCAAGGTGAACATCCTGCGCATGCTGGTTGAGCGAGGTTGCCGTGTGACCGTCGTGCCTGCGCAAACCCCTGCCGCCGATGTGCTGGCGCTGAAGCCGGACGGCGTGTTCCTGTCCAACGGCCCTGGCGATCCGGAGCCTTGCGACTACGCGATCCAGGCGATCAAGGATGTGCTGGAAACCGAGATTCCGGTCTTCGGTATCTGCCTCGGTCACCAACTGCTGGCCCTGGCCTCCGGCGCCAAGACCTTGAAAATGGGTCATGGTCACCACGGTGCCAACCACCCGGTCCAGGATCTGGACAGCGGTGTGGTGATGATCACCAGCCAGAACCACGGTTTTGCCGTAGACGAAACGACCCTGCCAGCCAACGTTCGCGCGATCCACAAATCGCTGTTCGACGGCACCCTGCAAGGGATCGAGCGTACCGACAAGAGCGCCTTCAGCTTCCAGGGGCACCCGGAAGCCAGCCCTGGCCCGAACGACGTAGCGCCATTGTTTGATCGCTTCATCAACGAGATGGCCAAGCGACGCTGATCGCTCGCCCTGATGTAGCAAAGCTTGAGGGTGGTCCCGACACCGGTGGCCCCCTCAAGGCTTCAGAGATTGAACAAGACGGCTTGCCGACTGACCTGCGGATTTGAGTGACAAACCCATGCCAAAACGTACAGACATTAAAAGCATCCTGATTCTCGGCGCTGGCCCGATCGTAATCGGCCAGGCCTGCGAATTCGACTACTCCGGCGCCCAGGCCTGTAAAGCCCTGCGCGAAGAGGGCTATCGCGTCATCCTGGTGAACTCCAACCCGGCCACCATCATGACCGACCCGGCCATGGCTGACGCCACCTACATCGAGCCGATCAAGTGGCAGACCGTCGCCAAGATCATCGAGAAAGAACGTCCGGACGCGCTGCTGCCGACCATGGGCGGCCAGACCGCTCTGAACTGCGCCCTGGACCTGGAGCGCGAAGGCGTTCTGGAGAAGTTCGGCGTAGAAATGATCGGTGCCAACGCCGACACCATCGACAAGGCTGAAGACCGTTCGCGTTTCGACAAGGCGATGAAATCCATCGGCCTGGACTGCCCGCGGTCCGGTATCGCCCATAGCATGGAAGAGGCCAATGCGGTCCTCGAGAAGCTCGGCTTCCCGTGCATCATCCGTCCGTCCTTCACCATGGGCGGCACCGGTGGCGGTATCGCTTACAACCGTGAAGAGTTCGAAGAAATCTGCGCCCGTGGTCTGGACCTGTCGCCGACCAAAGAGCTGCTGATCGACGAATCGCTGATCGGCTGGAAAGAGTACGAGATGGAGGTTGTCCGCGATAAGAAGGACAACTGCATCATCGTCTGCTCGATCGAAAACTTCGACCCGATGGGTGTGCACACCGGTGACTCGATCACCGTGGCTCCAGCGCAAACCCTGACTGACAAGGAATACCAGATCCTGCGTAACGCCTCCCTGGCGGTACTGCGCGAGATCGGCGTTGAAACCGGCGGTTCCAACGTGCAGTTCGGTATCTGCCCGGATACCGGCCGCATGGTCGTGATCGAGATGAACCCGCGTGTATCCCGCTCCTCGGCGCTGGCCTCGAAAGCCACCGGTTTCCCGATCGCCAAGGTCGCGGCCAAGCTGGCCGTGGGTTACACCCTCGACGAGCTGTCGAACGACATCACCGGCGGCAAGACCCCGGCGTCCTTCGAGCCATCCATCGACTACGTCGTCACCAAGCTGCCGCGCTTCGCTTTCGAGAAGTTCGCCAAAGCTGACGCGCGCCTGACCACTCAGATGAAGTCGGTTGGTGAAGTCATGGCCATCGGCCGTACCTTCCAGGAATCCCTGCAGAAAGCCCTGCGCGGCCTGGAAGTCGGTGTTTGCGGTCTGGACGAGAAGCTCGACCTGAGCAATCCGGAAAGCATGAGCGTGCTCAAGCGCGAACTGACCGTGCCGGGCGCCGAGCGTATCTGGTACGTGGCTGACGCCTTCCGCGCCGGTATGACCGTCGAAGAAATCTTCGGCATGAACATGATCGACCCTTGGTTCCTGGTGCAGATCGAAGATCTGATCAAGGACGAAGAGAAGGTCAAGACCCTGGGTCTGTCGGCTATCGACAAAGACCTGATGTTCCGCCTCAAGCGCAAAGGCTTCTCCGATCAGCGTCTGGCCAAGCTGCTGGGCGTGACCGAGAAGAACCTGCGGACTCACCGTCACAAGCTGGAAGTGTTCCCGGTCTACAAGCGCGTTGACACCTGCGCCGCCGAGTTCGCCACCGACACCGCTTACCTCTATTCGACTTACGAAGAAGAGTGCGAAGCCGCGCCGTCGGGTCGCGACAAGATCATGATTCTGGGCGGTGGCCCGAACCGTATCGGTCAAGGTATCGAGTTCGACTACTGCTGCGTACACGCTGCCCTCGCACTGCGCGAAGACGGCTACGAAACCATCATGGTCAACTGCAACCCGGAAACTGTTTCCACTGACTACGACACGTCCGACCGTCTGTACTTCGAATCGGTAACCCTGGAAGACGTGCTGGAAATCTGCCGCGTCGAGAAGCCGAAAGGCGTGATCGTCCAGTACGGCGGCCAGACTCCGCTGAAACTGGCTCGTGCCCTGGAAGCCGCTGGCGTGCCAATTATCGGCACCAGCCCTGACGCGATCGACCGTGCCGAAGACCGTGAGCGTTTCCAGCAAATGGTTGAACGTCTGAACCTGCGTCAGCCGCCAAACGCCACCGTGCGCAGCGAAGACGAAGCAATTCGTGCCGCCAGCAAGATCGGTTACCCGCTGGTCGTACGCCCATCCTACGTACTGGGTGGACGCGCGATGGAAATCGTTTACGAAGAAGAAGAGCTCAAGCGCTACCTGCGTGACGCGGTGAAAGTGTCCAACGACAGCCCGGTGCTGCTCGACCACTTCCTCAACTGCGCCATCGAAATGGACGTGGATGCGGTCTGCGACGGTAAAGACGTCGTGATCGGCGCGATCATGCAGCACATCGAGCAGGCCGGCGTTCACTCCGGTGACTCCGCATGCTCGCTGCCGCCGTACTCGCTGCCTGCGCACATCCAGGACGAGATGCGTGACCAGGTCAAGAAAATGGCCCTGGAGTTGGGCGTGGTCGGCCTGATGAACGTACAGCTGGCGCTGCAAGGCGACGACATCTACGTCATCGAAGTCAATCCGCGTGCTTCCCGTACTGTGCCGTTCGTGTCCAAGTGTATCGGTGTTTCCCTGGCAATGATCGCGGCTCGCGTCATGGCCGGTAAGACCCTGAAGGAAATCGGCTTCACCAAGGAAATCATTCCGAACTTCTACAGCGTGAAAGAGGCGGTGTTCCCATTCGCCAAATTCCCTGGCGTTGACCCGATCCTCGGCCCAGAGATGAAGTCGACCGGCGAAGTGATGGGCGTGGGCGACACTTTCGGTGAAGCATTCGCCAAGGCCCAGATGGGTGCCAGCGAAGTACTGCCAACTGGCGGCACTGCGTTCATCAGCGTACGTGATGACGACAAGCCACTGGTTGCAGGCGTAGCCCGTGATCTGATCAACTTGGGTTTCGAAGTGGTTGCCACTGCCGGTACTGCCAAGCTGATCGAAGCCGCAGGCCTGAAAGTGCGTCGTGTGAACAAGGTGACGGAAGGGCGTCCGCACGTGGTCGACATGATCAAGAATGACGAAGTCACGCTGATCATCAACACCACCGAAGGTCGTCAGTCGATCGCTGATTCGTACTCCATTCGTCGAAATGCCCTGCAGCACAAGATCTACTGCACCACCACCATTGCTGCTGGCGAAGCCATCTGCGAAGCGCTCAAGTTCGGTCCAGAGAAGACCGTGCGTCGCTTGCAGGATCTACACGCAGGATTGAAGGCATGAGCATAACCAAGTACCCAATGACTGTTCAGGGCGCTCGCGCCCTGGAAGAAGAACATGCTCACCTGACCAAGGTCGTCCGTCCGAAGCTCAGCCAAGACATCGGTACGGCCCGCGAGTTGGGTGACTTGAAGGAAAACGCCGAATACCACGCTGCTCGCGAACAGCAGGGCATGGTCGAGGCGCGGATCCGTGACATTGAAGGCCGGATTCAGAATCAGGTTGTCATCGATGTCACGACCATTCCTCACACCGGCAAAGTGATTTTTGGCACGACCGTCGAGATCGCCAATGTTGAGACGGATGAGCGCGTCACTTACCACATCGTGGGTGAGGACGAGGCTGACTTCAAACTCGGCAAGATTTCGGTCGGTTCGCCATTGGCTCGCGCCTTGATTGCCAAGGAAGAGGGTGATGTCGTGGCGGTGAAGACGCCTGGTGGCGTTATCGAGTACGAGATTGTCGAAGTTCGCCACATCTGAAGGCCGGCGCTCGCTTCTTGCGGGTGCCATGCTTTGGCAGCTGGCCCAGATGTTGTGGGTCGGCGGCTTATGGTTGTTGCACATCGGTTTGCTACCGGTGCTGGGCCGAATTGGCCTGGCGCCGCTGCTGATCGACGAATTTACGGCATGCTGAAGGCGCTGATGGTGAGGTTAGCAGCAGCGTGCGTGATTTTTCAGGCTTTGGTGCTGATCGAGGCCGAGGGCCTTGTCAGTCTATGGCGGGATTTTCGTGGGTGGAGTGGCAGGGTGCGCGAAGCACACCCTTGACCCTTGCCATCACTTGAAGCGATGAACGTTCGACAGCTGCTTGTTGACGCTGAAGTTCTTGCGGTAAATCAGTGCCATCTTGCCGATGACTTGAACCAGATCCGCTTTGCCGACCTTGCAGAGTTCTGCAATGGACGCCAGGCGCGATTCGCGATCGAGGATGTTGAGCTTGATTTTAATCAGCTCGTGATCCGCCAAAGCGCGTTCAAGTTCGGCTAACACACCTTCAGTCAAACCGTTGTCAGCCACAATCAAAACTGGTTTCAGATGGTGGCCAATGGATTTGTACTGTTTCTTCTGCTCTTGAGTGAGCGGCATAATCTGACCCTTTCGTCTGGATTCTGTAAAATGGCGGCCATTTTACCCGAGGGCTCGTGGATCCGCCCAATTAATCACGACCCTTATTATCGAGGTGCCCAATGGCGCGTTCCAAGACAAGCCTTGGTTGGCTGAAAAGACATGTCAATGATCCTTATGTGAAGCAGGCGCAGAAGGATGGCTACCGCTCGCGTGCGAGTTACAAACTCCTGGAGGTCCAGGAGAAATACAAGCTGATCCGTCCAGGTATGAGCGTTGTCGACCTGGGTGCGGCCCCCGGTGGCTGGTCGCAGGTCACTAGCCGGCTGATTGGTGGCCAGGGGCGTTTGATCGCCTCGGACATACTGGAAATGGACAGCATTCCGGACGTCACTTTCATCCAGGGTGACTTCACTCAGGATGAAGTGCTCGCCCAGATCCTTGAGGCCGTGGGTAATTCGCAGGTGGACCTTGTGATTTCCGATATGGCCCCCAATATGAGTGGTACGCCTGCAGTAGACATGCCAAAAGCCATGTTTCTTTGCGAGCTGGCGCTTGATTTGGCGGAGCGGATACTCAAGCCGGGTGGCAATTTCGTGATCAAGGTTTTTCAGGGCGAAGGGTTCGATGCTTACGTGAAAGGCACTCGTCAGAAATTCGACAAGGTCCAGATGATCAAGCCAGACTCTTCCCGTGGCAGTTCCCGCGAGCAATACATGCTGGCTTGGGGTTACCGCGGTCGTAGCGAGTAAAACGAGGTTTTTCGACCGGGGCGATAGGATTTTCGTATTTCGCCTTGTAAGAATTAGCGAATATTGTGTAGGAAGTGTTTCACAAAGGGTTACAGACGGCGCCTGCCAAGTTGTAGGTAATGTAGTAAGTTAGGCCGGTGAATATCATGCGAAGCGCGCGCCATCAGCGGCGCTTGCTTCAGAGGGTAGTTAATTGAACGATATGGCAAAGAATCTGATCCTGTGGTTGATCATCGCGGCTGTCCTGGTGACAGTGATGAACAACTTCTCCAGCCCTAATGAGCCGCAGACCCTCAACTATTCCGACTTCATCCAGCAGGTCAAGGATGGCAAGGTCGAGCGCGTAGCGGTTGACGGCTACGTGATTACCGGCAAGCGCAGCGATGGCGACAGCTTCAAGACCATTCGTCCGGCGATCCAGGACAATGGCCTGATCGGCGACCTGGTGGATAACCATGTCGTGGTCGAAGGCAAGCAGCCTGAACAGCAAAGCATCTGGACCCAGCTCCTGGTCGCAAGCTTCCCGATCCTGGTGATCATCGCCGTGTTCATGTTCTTCATGCGCCAGATGCAGGGTGGCGCTGGTGGCAAGGGCGGGCCGATGAGTTTCGGCAAAAGCAAGGCACGCCTGCTCTCCGAAGATCAGGTGAAAACTACCCTGGCTGACGTTGCCGGTTGCGACGAAGCCAAGGAAGAAGTAGGTGAACTGGTCGAGTTCCTGCGTGATCCGGGCAAGTTCCAGCGTCTGGGCGGCCGGATTCCTCGTGGCGTACTGATGGTCGGTCCTCCGGGTACCGGTAAAACCTTGCTTGCCAAGGCCATCGCCGGCGAAGCCAAAGTGCCGTTCTTCACCATTTCCGGTTCCGACTTCGTCGAAATGTTCGTCGGTGTTGGTGCCAGCCGCGTTCGCGACATGTTCGAACAGGCCAAGAAACACGCGCCATGCATCATCTTCATCGATGAAATCGACGCTGTTGGTCGCCACCGTGGTGCCGGTATGGGCGGCGGTCACGACGAACGGGAGCAGACACTCAACCAGTTGCTGGTAGAGATGGACGGCTTCGAAATGAATGACGGCATCATCGTGATCGCAGCGACCAACCGTCCTGACGTACTCGACCCTGCATTGCTGCGTCCGGGCCGTTTCGACCGTCAGGTCGTGGTCGGTTTGCCGGATATCCGTGGTCGTGAGCAGATTCTCAAAGTCCACATGCGCAAAGTGCCAATGGGTGACGACGTCGCTCCGGCAGTGATCGCTCGTGGTACGCCTGGTTTCTCCGGTGCCGATCTGGCCAATCTGGTGAACGAGGCGTCGTTGTTCGCTGCCCGTGCCGGCAAGCGCATCGTCGAGATGAAAGAGTTCGAACTGGCCAAAGACAAGATCATGATGGGCGCTGAGCGCAAGTCCATGGTCATGTCCGAGAAAGAAAAGCAGAACACCGCTTATCACGAGGCAGGCCATGCCATTGTCGGTCGCGTCGTGCCAGAGCATGATCCGGTTTACAAGGTGTCGATCATTCCGCGCGGTCGCGCGCTGGGTGTGACCATGTTCCTGCCGGAAGAAGATCGTTACAGCCTGTCCAAGCGTGCACTGATCAGCCAGATCTGCTCGTTGTACGGGGGGCGTATCGCTGAAGAAATGACCTTGGGCGTCGATGGTGTTACCACCGGT
The DNA here is from genome assembly GCF_900187615.1 of Pseudomonas sp. Irchel s3f7. GTDB lineage: Bacteria > Pseudomonadota > Gammaproteobacteria > Pseudomonadales > Pseudomonadaceae > Aquipseudomonas. Next base: position 58,782 of record NZ_FYDO01000014.1, read on the forward strand.
GCTTCCAACGACATCATGCGCGCCAGCCAGATTGCGCGGAACATGGTGACCAAGTGGGGTCTATCGGAAAAACTCGGTCCGCTGATGTACGCCGAAGAAGAGGGCGAGGTGTTCCTCGGTCGTGGCGGTGGTGGTCAGGGCGCGAGCTTCTCCGGTGAGACCGCCAAGTTGATCGACTCCGAAGTGCGCAGCATCATCGATCAGTGTTACGGCACTGCCAAGCAGATCCTCACGGACAACCGTGACAAGCTTGATGCCATGGCCGATGCCCTGATGAAGTATGAAACGATCGATGCTGAGCAGATCAACGACATCATGGCAGGTCGACCACCTCGCGAACCTCGCGACTGGTCGGGTGGCACTGGCACTTCCGGAACCCCTCCGGTCGTGCAAGACGAGCGTCCGGAAACACCTATTGGCGGTCCGGCTGCTGACGTTTAAGGTTTGAAATGACTTCTGTTCAGTCCTCGACCCGGTTGCCTTGCGGCAACCGGGTTCTTGATTTGGCCCAGACGCATGTCATGGGCATTCTCAATGTCACTCCCGATTCCTTCTCCGACGGTGGGCGGTACAGCCAGCTCGACGCGGCGCTGCGTCACGCTGAAGCCATGGTTTTAGCTGGGGCAACGCTGATCGACGTCGGGGGCGAGTCCACGCGTCCAGGTGCGAAGACGGTATCGCTACTTGAGGAGCTTGAGCGCGTAGCGCCTATCGTTGAGCGCATCAGTCGCGAATTGGATGTGATCATCTCGGTCGACACGTCCACGCCTTCGGTCATGCGCGAAACGGCACGCTTGGGTGCCGGTTTGATCAATGATGTGCGTTCGTTGCGTCGTGATGGCGCGCTGGATGCCGCGGCAGCCACCGGACTGCCGGTTTGCCTGATGCATATGCTCGGTGAGCCTGGCGATATGCAGGACAATCCGCATTATCAGGACGTTACGAAAGACGTGGGTGCGTTTCTCGCCGAGCGCATGGTGCAGTGCTCTTTGGTGGGTATTCCTCCAGAGCGGATCATCCTCGATCCTGGCTTTGGCTTCGCCAAGACGTTGCAGCACAATCTAAGCTTGTTCAAGCATATGGAGGCCTTGCATGCCTTGGGGCGGCCCCTGTTGGTCGGGGTTTCGCGAAAGAGCATGATTGGGCAGGCGTTGGGTCGTCCGGTAGGAGAGCGACTGTTTGGTAGTCTGGCGCTCGCGGCGCTGGCTACAACAAAGGGGGCGTGTATATTGCGCGTCCATGATGTCGCCGAAACAGTGGATGTGGTGCGGATGATTGCCGCAGTGGAATCAGCCGAATAAGAATGATGGAGTCCTTATGAGCAAAAAATACTTTGGCACCGATGGTATTCGTGGCCGTGTCGGCGAGTATCCGATTACTCCTGACTTCATGCTTAAGCTCGGCTGGGCTGCCGGCATGGCATTCCGGAAAATGGGTGCCTGCAAGGTCTTGGTAGGTAAGGACACGCGGATCTCCGGTTACATGTTTGAATCCGCGCTTGAGGCCGGTCTTACGTCGGCTGGCGCTGATGTGTTGCTGCTGGGTCCGATGCCGACGCCGGCGATTGCATACCTCACACGTACTTTTCATGCCGAAGCCGGCATCGTGATCAGTGCGTCGCACAACCCGCATGATGACAATGGCATCAAATTTTTCTCCGGCAAGGGCACAAAGCTGCCGGATGAAATCGAGCATATGATCGAAGAACTACTCGACACTCCAATGACCGTTGTGGAGTCGAGCAAGATCGGCAAGGTTTCGCGAATCAACGACGCGTCCGGTCGATACATTGAGTTCTGCAAGAGCAGCGTGCCAACCGGTACCAGTTTTACCGGCCTTAAAATCGTGATCGATTGTGCGCACGGTGCAACCTACAAAGTGGCGCCGAGTGTTTTTCGTGAGCTGGGGGCCGAAGTTGTCGTCCTGTCCGCGCAACCAAATGGTCTGAATATCAACGAAAACTGCGGATCGACCCATATGGGTCAATTGCAGGCTGCTGTCGTGGCTGAGCAGGCTGATCTGGGTATTGCGTTCGATGGTGACGGCGATCGAGTGCAGATGGTTGATCACACAGGTGCTGTAGTGGATGGCGATGAGTTGCTGTTTATCATTGCCCGTGATCTTCATGAGCGCGACAAGCTGCAAGGTGGCGTGGTTGGAACGCTGATGAGTAATCTGGGGCTGGAGCTGGCCCTGGCGGATCTGGGTGTTCCATTCGTGCGCGCGAATGTCGGTGACCGGTATGTGATTGCCGAGCTGCTTGAGCGTAACTGGATTTTGGGTGGCGAAAACTCGGGGCATGTCGTGTGCTTCAGTCATACAACCACCGGTGACGCGATCATTGCAGCGTTGCAGGTATTGATGGCGTTGAAGACTCGCGAAGAAGGTCTGGCGCAATCCCGCCAGACACTGCGCAAGTGTCCCCAAGTGCTGATCAATGTGCGTTTCGATGGCGGTGCAAACCCCCTTGAGCATTCATTGGTCAAAGAGGCCAGTGAGCGAGTGACGAAATCCATGGCGGGGCGTGGGCGAGTACTGTTGCGCAAGTCCGGGACCGAACCGCTGGTGCGTGTCATGGTCGAAGGCGAAGACGAAACACAGGTTCGTGGCTATGCCGAAGAGCTGGCGAAACTGGTTGCTGAAGTTTCTGCCTGAATTCGGCTTGCCAGTCTTGATTGTGTTGGGTAACATCTGCGCCCACTTTGACCGACGAGGTACAGCATGCGTCGCCCTATGGTAGCTGGTAACTGGAAGATGCACGGTACCCGCGCCAGCGTCGCTGAGCTGATCAATGGCCTTCGTCAATTGGCCTTGCCGAGCGATGTTGATGTAGCGGTATTCCCGCCTTGCCTGCATATCAATCAAGTGATTGATGGTTTGGAAGGAAAGTCGATTTCGGTCGGCGCGCAGAATGCTGCGGTGGAAGCCATGCAAGGTGCGTTGACCGGTGAGATTGCGCCGAGTCAGTTAGTGGATGCAGGTTGTTCCCTGGTGCTTGTTGGGCACTCCGAGCGCCGCCAGATTATGGGCGAGCAGGACGGAATGCTGATTCGCAAGTTCGCAGCGGCACAGGCAAGTGGCTTGATTCCGGTGCTGTGCATAGGGGAGACCCTGGAGCAGCGTGAAGCCGGAAAAACTCTAGAGGTTGTCTCGCGTCAGCTTGGCAGCATCATCGAGGAGCTGGGTGTCGGTGTGTTTGCAAAGGCAGTAATCGCTTACGAGCCGGTCTGGGCCATTGGCACCGGGCTGACTGCTTCGCCGCAACAGGCGCAGGATGTGCACGCAGCCATCCGCGCTCAGTTGGCGGCAGAGAATTCTGAAGTCGCACAAGGTGTGCGGCTTCTATACGGCGGCAGCGTGAAGGCGGCCAATGCGGTCGAACTGTTCGGCATGCCGGATATCGATGGGGGTCTCATTGGTGGGGCTTCCCTGAATGCAGATGAGTTCGGTGCGATCTGTCGCGCCGCGGGAAACTGAAAAAATGCTGGAAACAGTCGTAGTCGTTTTTCATCTGCTGGGTGCATTGGGCGTAGTTGCTCTGGTTTTGCTGCAGCAGGGTAAAGGTGCGGATGCTGGCGCGTCTTTCGGAGCAGGTGCTTCAAATACTGTGTTCGGAAGCCAAGGTTCCTCTACCTTTCTTAGTAAGTTTACTGCTATACTTGCCGCAGGTTTTTTCATAACCAGCTTAGGGTTAGGTTACTTTGCTAAAGAGAAAGCTCACCAGCTGACTCAAGTAGGTCTCCCAAATCCAGCAGTGTTGGAAGTTCCAAAGCAACAACCGGCTTCTGATGATGTCCCGGTGCTTCAAGAGCAAAAGTCGGCTACTCCAGCGACTGACGTACCTCCAGCTCAAGAGCAGAAGTAAGAAGGGTTTCAAACGTAGTTTTGCCGAGGTGGTGGAATTGGTAGACACGCAACCTTGAGGTGGTTGTGCCCATAGGGTGTAGGGGTTCGAGTCCCCTTCTCGGTACCAATTAGTCAGGAGAGCCCGCTGTTGCGGGCTTTCTTGCAGGTGGAAGGTTACATTGACCCTGTAGGGGATCGGTCGTATACTTCCGCCCCAGCTTTGTCGCGGGGTGGAGCAGTCTGGTAGCTCGTCGGGCTCATAACCCGAAGGTCGTCGGTTCAAATCCGGCCCCCGCAACCAGTTTAAGGAGCCCCTTTTAAGGGGCTTTTTGTTAGCTGGACACTTTCAACGCCGCTGTTCGACGGCGTTTCAAGGATGGGCGTTTCGCCCATTTTTTTATTTTGCATAGCATGCACATACATGCACTAGGGGGTTCAGGTGTCGAGCAAGCTAGAAGAGTTGCAGGCCTTGCTGGCCCCGGTGGTCGTGGCCCTAGGCTATGAATGCTGGGGTATCGAGTTTTCGGCTCAGGGTCGTCACTCGATGTTGCGCGTTTATATCGATAAAGAGGGCGGTGTGCTGGTGGACGATTGCGCCATTGTCAGCCGTCAGATCAGCGGTGTACTGGATGTTGAAGATCCAATCTCCGTTGAGTACACCCTTGAAGTTTCCTCGCCTGGCATGGAACGCCCTCTGTTCACTATTGAGCAGTTTGCAAAATTTGCCGGTGAACAAGTGAAGATCAAGCTGCGCTCGCCTTTTGAAGGACGACGCAACTTTCAGGGCCTTCTGCGCGGCGTAGAAGAGCAGGATGTCGTGGTGCAGGTGGAAGACCATGAGTTCCTGTTGCCGATCGATATGATCGACAAGGCCAACATTATTCCCAGTTTTGACTGAGGCGTGCCAGATACTGCGGATCCCGCGGATCCAATGGCTTGCGAAAGGCGAGGCGTACGATGAGCAAAGAAGTACTGCTGGTTGTTGAGTCGGTATCCAATGAAAAGGGTGTACCGGCAAACGTGATTTTTGAAGCGCTGGAGCTGGCTCTGGCCACCGCTACCAAAAAGCGTTTTGAGGACGAAGTCGATCTGCGTGTGGAAATCAATCGCCACACCGGTGCTTATGAGACTTTCCGTCGCTGGACAGTCGTCGAAGAAGACGACCTGGACGATCCAGCTATCGAAACCTGGCCGAGCAAGGTTGCTGAAACGCATCCTGGCGCCAAGGTGGGTGATGTCGTCGAAGAGAAAATCGAGTCCATCGAATTCGGTCGCATCGCTGCACAGACTGCCAAGCAAGTCATCGTGCAGAAGGTTCGCGAAGCCGAGCGCGCCCAGGTTGTTGACGCTTATCGCGAGCGCCTGGGTGAGATCATCTCTGGCACCGTGAAGAAAGTGACCCGCGACAACGTGATCGTCGATCTGGGCAACAACGCCGAAGCGTTGCTGGCCCGTGAAGACATCATTTCTCGTGAAACCTTCCGGGTTGGCGTGCGTCTGCGTGCGCTGCTCAAGGAAATCCGCACCGAGAACCGCGGCCCGCAGCTGATCCTGTCGCGTACCGCGCCGGAAATGCTGATCGAGCTGTTCCGTATCGAAGTGCCGGAAATTGCTGAAGGCCTGATCGAAGTAATGGCTGCCTCCCGTGATCCGGGTTCGCGCGCCAAGATCGCCGTCCGCTCCAAGGACAAACGCATCGACCCGCAGGGCGCTTGTATTGGTATGCGCGGTTCGCGCGTCCAGGCAGTGTCGGGCGAGTTGGGCGGTGAGCGTGTGGACATCGTCCTGTGGGACGACAACCCGGCTCAGTTCGTGATCAACGCCATGTCCCCGGCGGAGGTTGCGGCAATTATCGTTGACGAAGATGCCCATGCAATGGACATCGCCGTTGGCGCAGACAATCTGGCTCAGGCCATCGGTCGCGGTGGTCAGAACGTGCGTCTGGCTAGCCAGTTGACTGGCTGGACCCTGAACGTGATGACCGAATCGGACATCCAGGCTAAGCAGCAAGCAGAAACCGGCGACATCCTGCGCAACTTCATCGACGAGCTGGAAGTCGACGAAGAACTGGCTCAGGTTCTGGTTGATGAAGGCTTCACCAGCCTGGAAGAGATTGCCTACGTACCGTTGGAAGAAATGCTCAACATCGACGGCTTTGACGAAGATATCGTCAACGAGCTTCGCGCTCGTGCCAAGGATCGTTTGTTGACCAAAGCCATCGCTACTGAGGAAAAGCTGGCAGACGCCCATCCGGCCGAAGACCTGCTCTCGCTTGAGGGTATGGACAAGGATTTGGCGATGGAACTGGCGGTGCGCGGCGTAATTACCCGCGAAGACCTGGCCGAGCAGTCTATTGACGACCTGCTCGACATCGACGGCATTGACGATGATCGTGCCGGCAAGTTGATCATGGCCGCCCGAGCCCACTGGTTCGAGTAATTAGGCGCGGCCTGAGGAGAGAAGTGCATGACGCAAGTCACGGTGAAACAACTGGCCGATGAGGTCAAAACACCGGTAGAGCGCCTGTTGCAGCAGATGCGTGAGGCAGGTCTGCCGCACACCGCCGCCGAAGAAAATGTGACTGACAGTGAGAAGCAATCGTTGCTGACTCACTTGAAAAGCAGCCACAAGGCGAAAGTGGAAGAACCACGCAAGATTACGCTGCAGCGTAAAACCACCAGCACCCTGCGTGTTGCTGGCAGCAAAAGCATCAGCGTTGAAGTGCGCAAGAAGAAAGTCTTCGTGCAGCGCAGCCCGGAAGAAATCGAAGCCGAGCGCAAGCGTGAAATGGACGAACGTCGCGCAGTAGAAAATGCTGCACGTCAGAAGGCTGAAGAAGAAGCCAAGCGTCGCGCCGAAGAAGAAGCGCGTCGCCAGCCTGCTGGTGCGTCAAACGCTAAAGCCGAACCTGTTGCAGCGCCTGCTGCGGTGGCCGAGCCAGTGCGTGACAGCGCGCCGGTTGCGGCAGCCGCTCCGGCACCTGCGGCCGATGCCCGCAAGCGTGACGAACAGCGTCGCCCGGACAAGCCACGTGCCGACGATAACAGTCGTCGCGGTAGCGGCGATGGCGAGCGCAAAAACGCTCCGCATCGTGCTTCGGTCAAGGAAAAGGCTCCGGCTCCACGCGTTGCCCCACGTACTACCGACGAAGAAAGCGATAGCTTCCGTCGTGGTGGTCGCGGCAAGGCCAAGCTGAAGAAACGCAACGCCCACGGTTTCCAGAGCCCAACCGGCCCTGTTGTGCGCGAAGTGAAGATCGGCGAGACCATCACTGTTGGCGATCTCGCTCAGCAGATGTCGGTCAAGGCTGCTGAAATCATCAAGTTCATGTTCAAACTGGGTACTCCAGCGACCATCAACCAGGTACTGGATCAGGAAACTGCCCAACTGGTTGCGGAAGAGCTGGGCCACAAAGTGACCCTGGTCAGCGACACCGCCCTGGAAGATTCCCTGGCCGAGTCCCTGAAGTTTGAAGGCGAGGCCGTTTCCCGTGCGCCAGTCGTGACCGTAATGGGCCACGTTGACCACGGTAAGACTTCCCTGCTCGACTACATCCGTCGTGCCAAGGTTGCTGCTGGCGAAGCCGGTGGTATCACCCAGCACATCGGCGCTTACCACGTTGAAACCGACCGTGGCATGGTGACGTTCCTCGACACCCCGGGTCACGCCGCGTTTACCGCAATGCGTGCCCGTGGTGCCAAGGCGACCGACATCGTGATCCTGGTGGTTGCAGCGGACGACGGCGTGATGCCGCAGACCATTGAAGCTGTCCAGCACGCAGTAGCGGCCGGTGTTCCACTGGTTGTTGCAGTGAACAAGATCGACAAGCCTGGTGCTGACCTCGATCGCATCCGTAGCGAACTGTCGGTTCACGGCGTGACGTCGGAAGAGTGGGGTGGTGACACGCCGTTCGTACCGGTTTCGGCGAAGATGGGTACTGGCGTCGACGAGCTGCTCGAAGCTGTATTGCTGCAAGCCGAAGTCCTGGAACTGACCGCAACGCCATCGGCTCCTGGCCGTGGTGTCGTGGTTGAGTCCCGTCTGGACAAGGGCCGTGGCCCGGTGGCTACCGTGCTGGTTCAAGACGGTACCCTGCGCCAAGGCGACATGGTCCTGGTCGGTTCGAACTATGGTCGTGTACGTGCCATGCTCGACGAGAACGGCAAGCCAATCAAGGAAGCCGGTCCGGCCATCCCTGTCGAGATCCTCGGCCTGGACGGTACCCCGGACGCTGGCGACGAGATGAGCGTGGTTGCCGACGAGAAGAAAGCCCGTGAAGTGGCTCTGTTCCGTCAAGGCAAGTTCCGCGAAGTCAAGCTGGCCCGTGCTCACGCAGGCAAGCTGGAAAACATCTTCGAAAACATGGGTCAGGAGGAGAAGAAGACGCTCAACATCGTCCTCAAATCCGATGTCCGTGGTTCGTTGGAAGCGTTGAACGGTGCCTTGAACGGCCTGGGTAACGACGAAGTGCAAGTGCGTGTAGTGGGTGGCGGTGTCGGTGGTATCACCGAGTCCGACGCCAACCTGGCACTGGCCTCCAACGCTGTACTGTTCGGCTTCAACGTGCGTGCCGATGCCGGCGCGCGCAAGATCGTCGAGCAGGAAGGTCTGGATATGCGTTACTACAACGTGATCTACGACATCATCGAAGACGTCAAGAAAGCCCTGACCGGTATGCTCGGCAGCGATGTTCGCGAGAACATCCTGGGTATCGCCGAAGTGCGTGACGTGTTCCGTTCGCCGAAGTTTGGTGCGATCGCCGGTTGCATGGTTATCGAAGGTGTTGTGCACCGTAACCGTCCAATCCGTGTACTGCGTGAAGACATCGTTATCTTCGAAGGCGAGCTGGAATCCCTGCGCCGCTTCAAGGATGACGCTTCCGAAGTACGTGCCGGCATGGAATGCGGTATCGGCGTGAAGAGCTACAACGACGTTAAAGTCGGTGACAAGATCGAAGTCTTCGAGAAGGTGCAGGTTGCTCGCAGCCTCTAACTCGCGCACTTCAAGAGCCGTGATGGGCATGCGCATGCAAATGCGCAGTTCGTCACCCGGACTCTAAACGCAACGCCCGGTCTGGCTTCTGTCAGGCCGGGCGTTTGCCGCTTTCAGACCACACGGGTTTCACCGTGGGGCAGTAACAGGTAACAAGACATGGCAAAAGAATATAGCCGTACCCAACGTATCGGCGATCAGATGCAGCGCGAGCTGGCACAACTGATCCGTCGTGAAGTCAAAGACCCGCGCGTCGGCCTGGTCACCATTACCGCTGTGGAAGTCAGCCGTGACGTTGGTCACGCCAAGATTTTCATCACTGTGATGGGCCAGGACAGCGCTGAAGAAATTGCACAAAGCATCAAGGTGCTCAACTCCGCCGCCGGTTTCCTGCGCATGCAGTTGGCCCGTGAGATGAAGCTGCGCAGCGTTCCACAGTTGCACTTCCACTACGACGAAAGCGTCGTGCGTGGTGCGCATCTGTCGGCGTTGATCGAGCGCGCAGTGGCTGAAGACAACCAGAACCTGGTTGCCGCAGAACCCGAAGACACCAAGGAGTAATCGGTGGCTCAGGTCAAACGTATCCGTCGTAACGTCAGCGGCATCATCCTGCTCGACAAGCCGCTGGGGTTTACCTCCAACGCGGCTTTGCAGAAGGTTCGCTGGCTGCTCAATGCCGAGAAAGCAGGCCACACCGGCAGTCTCGATCCCTTGGCCACCGGCGTGCTGCCGTTGTGCTTCGGTGAGGCCACCAAGTTCTCGCAGTACCTGCTTGATTCCGACAAGGGTTACGAAACCCTGGCGCAACTGGGCAAGACCACGACCACGGCGGATGCCGAGGGCGAAGTTTTGCAGGAGCGCCCGGTGACCGTTGGTCGCACCGATGTCGAGGCTGTATTGCCGAAATTTCGTGGGCAAATCAGTCAGATACCGCCGATGTACTCGGCACTCAAGCGTGATGGCCAGCCGCTGTACAAGCTGGCTCGTGCAGGCGAAGTAGTGGAGCGCGAACCGCGTTCTGTTACTATTACGCGCTTGGAATTGCTGGCCTTCGAAGGTGATACTGCGCGGCTGGCGGTGGATTGCACTAAAGGCACCTATATCCGCACCCTGGTGGAGGATATCGGTGAGCAACTCGGTTGTGGCGCTTACGTTGCAGAACTGCGACGTACCCAGGCCGGGCCATTCACCCTGGCGCAGACGGTGACTCTCGAAGAGCTGGAAGCGGTACATGCCGAAGGCGGCAATGAAGCGGTCGATCGCTTCCTGATGCCATCGGACAGCGGCCTGCTGGATTGGCCACTGCTGCAGTTCTCGGAAGCGAGCGCGTTCTACTGGCTCAACGGCCAGCCGGTACGTGCCCCGGATGCTCCGAAGTTCGGCATGGTACGGGTACAGGATCACAATGGTCGCTTCATCGGTATCGGTGAAGTGAGCGAAGACGGGCGCATCGCGCCGCGTCGACTGATTCGGTCAGAATGACCGGAACCAGCCTGTGTAACAGCGGGCTGGCGAGGGTGGCTGTTAACAGGCACGGTCACTACTCATTTTTAGATACAGGGATTTGTCCCTGGCCTGTTGAAACTGTTTTTCTGAAACAGTTTCCTGATAAAAGGATTGCCTCATGGCTCTCGACGTTCAAGAAAAAGCTCAAATCGTAGCTGACTACCAGCAAGCTGTTGGTGACACTGGTTCGCCAGAAGTGCAAGTTGCACTGCTGACCCACAACATCAACAAGCTGCAAGGTCACTTCAAGGCCAACGGTAAAGATCACCACTCCCGTCGTGGTCTGATCCGCATGGTTAACCAGCGTCGTAAGCTGCTGGACTACCTGAAAGGCAAGGATCTGGGTCGCTATCAGACTCTGATCGGTCGCCTGGGTCTGCGTCGCTAATAAGCGATTGCGCTAGAGGTTGGTTGTCTGTCGTGCACCAGTGGGTTTCCCGCTGGCGCATGGCAGGCTCCCAGCCTCAAGTTTTATCTGGATACCTGCTTTACCCGAGTAACACCTGGACAATCCAGTCGGGCCGATTCCCGGCGTTGCCCAAGAATTTCGCAAGAAACCAGTTCCCCAAGAGCCACAAAGAAGGTAGGACACCGTGAACCCGGTAATCAAAAAATTCCAGTTCGGTCAGTCGACCGTTACCCTCGAGACTGGCCGTATCGCCCGTCAGGCCTCCGGCGCAGTATTGGTCACCGTTGACGACGACGTCAGCGTATTGGTGACTGTAGTCGGTGCAAAACAAGCCGATCCAGGCAAGGGCTTCTTCCCTCTGTCTGTTCACTACCAGGAAAAGACTTACGCTGCCGGTAAGATCCCTGGCGGTTTCTTCAAGCGCGAAGGCCGTCCTTCCGAGAAAGAAACCCTGACTTCCCGACTGATCGACCGTCCGATCCGTCCGCTGTTCCCGGAAGGTTTCATGAACGAAGTGCAGGTAGTCTGCACCGTCGTTTCGACCAGCAAGAAGACCGATCCGGACATCGCTGCGATGATCGGTACCTCGGCAGCCCTGGCTATCTCCGGCATTCCTTTCGATGGCCCGATCGGCGCTGCCCGCGTTGCGTTCCACGAAAGCACCGGCTACCTGCTGAACCCGACTTACGAGCAGCAAGCTGCTTCGAGCCTGGACATGGTCGTTGCCGGTACTTCGGACGCTGTGTTGATGGTTGAATCGGAAGCCAAAGAGCTGACCGAAGACCAGATGCTGGGTGCGGTACTGTTTGCTCACGACGAGTTCCAGGTTGTGATCAACGCCGTTAAAGAACTGGCTGCTGAAGCTGCCAAGCCAACCTGGAACTGGGCTCCGGCTCCAGAAGCCACCGAACTGCTGGGCGCTATCCGCGCCGAGTTCGGCGACGCTATCTCCCAGGCTTACACCATCACCATCAAGGCCGACCGTTATGCTCGCCTGGGTGAGTTGAAGGATCAGGTGGTTGCCAAGCTGTCCGGTGAAGAAGGCCAGCCTTCTTCCAGCGAAGTCAAAGCGGCATTCGGCGAAATCGAATACCGCACCGTTCGCGAAAACATCGTAAACGGCAAGCCACGTATCGATGGTCGCGACACCAAGACCGTACGTCCGCTGAACATCGAAGTCGGCGTTCTGCCAAAGACCCACGGTTCGGCCCTGTTCACCCGTGGCGAAACCCAGGCTCTGGTCGTTGCAACACTGGGCACCGCCCGTGACGCACAACTGCTGGACACCCTGGAAGGCGAGAAAAAAGACCCGTTCATGCTGCACTACAACTTCCCTCCGTTCTCGGTAGGCGAGTGTGGTCGCATGGGTGGTGCTGGTCGTCGCGAAATCGGTCACGGTCGTCTGGCCCGTCGTTCGGTTTCGGCCATGCTGCCTGCCGCTGACGTGTTCCCGTACACCATCCGCGTGGTATCGGAAATCACCGAATCCAACGGTTCGAGCTCGATGGCTTCCGTTTGCGGCGCTTCCCTGGCCCTGATGGACGCTGGTGTACCGATGAAGGCGCCGGTTGCCGGTATCGCCATGGGTCTGGTTAAAGAAGGCGAGAAATTCGCCGTCCTGACCGACATCCTGGGTGACGAAGACCACCTGGGTGACATGGACTTCAAGGTAGCCGGTACCGCCAAAGGCGTCACCGCACTGCAGATGGACATCAAGATCAAGGGCATCACCGAAGAGATCATGGAGATCGCTCTGGGCCAAGCCCTGGAAGCGCGCCTGAACATCCTCGGCCAGATGAACCAGATCATTGGCCAGTCGCGTACCGAACTGTCGGCCAACGCTCCGACCATGATCGCGATGAAGATCGACACCGACAAAATCCGTGATGTCATCGGTAAAGGCGGCGCGACCATTCGTGCGATCTGTGAAGAAACCAAGGCTTCGATCGACATCGAAGACGACGGTTCGATCAAGATCTTCGGCGAAACCAAGGAAGCGGCAGAAGCTGCTCGTCAGCGCGTTCTGGGTATCACCGCCGAGGCCGAGATCGGCAAGATCTACGTCGGTAAGGTTGAGCGCATCGTCGACTTCGGCGCATTCGTCAACATTCTGCCGGGCAAGGACGGTCTGGTTCACATCTCCATGCTGAGCGACGCTCGCGTTGAGAAAGTGACCGACATCCTGAAAGAAGGCCAGGAAGTGGAAGTACTGGTACTGGACGTGGACAACCGCGGCCGTATCAAGCTGTCCATCAAAGACGTAGCAGCAGCCAAGGCTTCGGGCGTTTAATCGACCCCCAGCCTGACCGCTTCAACGTTGTAAAAAATGCCCCGCAGTGAAAGCTGCGGGGCATTTTTTTATGTGTGCGGGAAGATCAAAAGATCGCAGCCTTCGGCAGCGCCTACGCGCGGTCTCATGCAGGAGCTGCCGAAGGCTGCGATCTTTTTGTTTTTACAGCGAGCGAAGTTGCCTGACTCTATGGTCAGTGCTAGGTTTAGCCCACCGCCCGTGTAGCTCAGCCGGTAGAGCAGCGCACTCGTAACGCGAAGGTCGCAGGTTCGATTCCTGTCTCGGGCACCAATCAAGTGTTTTTGGAAGGCTCCAGCGGCTCCAAGCACCACGCAAAACCCCGCCTAGTGCGGGGTTTGTTGTTTCTGGGGGTTCATAGCGGTGCATAGCGTGCGCTTGCTAAATGAGTGCTCTAGTGAGCACGTTGCCTGTTCAATAATGTTTATAGGTACTCACTGGTTGCCCCTGACCATCTTGCAAGTGAAGGCGGCAACGCCACGCGCAACTGATTACGGCCTGCCTGATGGTGACGGCCTTTTTCTATGGATACGCCCAGCCGGTGGAAAGTCTTGGCGGTTCCGCTTTCGGCTGGACGGCAAACAGGCCCACATATCACTAGGCACCCTGGCCCATGTGACACTTGCTCAGGCGCGCCAAATGGCAGCCGATGCTCGCCAACTGGTCAAGCAAGGCAAACACCCCGGACAAGAACGCAAGCTCGCACGCCTGGGAGTCACCGCATCCCGTGCAAACACCTTCAAAGCGCTAGCCAAGGAATGGCACCAGCACAAGTCGGCCAATTGGTCCGAGGGATACGCGGCGGACACAATGACCGCATTTGAAAACGACGTGTTCCCTCACATCGGCGCCAGGCCAATCGACGAAATAAAGCCGCTTGAATGGCTGGCAGTGTTTCGCAAGATTGAGGCCCGTGGCGCGCTGGAGAAACTGCGAAAAGTTCGCCAGCGATGCGCCGAGGTTTATCGGTACGCCATCGCCACGGGGCGGGCCACATATAACGCCGTAGGCGACATTGGCGGCGCGCTACAAGCCCCCACCGCCGAGCACTACCCGTTCCTACGCGCCAACGAGTTGCCCCCGCTTCTGAAAGCAATCAACGCTTATGCCGGGAGCAAGTTGGTAAGACTCGCCGCGCGCCTGCTTATGTTGACAGGGGTCCGCACGTCCGAGCTTCGCGCCGCACCGTGGGCCGAATTCGACCTTGAAGCCGCGACTTGGACGATACCCGCCGAGCGCATGAAAAAACGTCGCACGCACCTCGTGCCGTTGTCTCGCCAGGCGCTCGAAACCTTGCGTGAATTGCAGACTATTTCAGGCGGATATACGTTGGCTTTCCCTGGCCGAAACGATCCGGCCAAGCCAATGAGCGAGGCCGCAATCAATCAGCTTTTGAAAGCGTGCGGGTATGACGGAAAGGCCACCGGCCATGGCTTCCGACACTCCATGTCAACCATCCTGCACGACCAAGGCTACTTAAGCGCCTGGATTGAAACTCAGCTCGCACACACCGACAAAAACACAGTGCGCGGCACCTACAACCATGCGCAGTACCTGGAAGGGCGTCAAAAAATGCTCCAGTGGTACGCGGACTACCTGGACACCCTGGAAAGCGGCAGCAACGTCGTGCCAGGAAACTTTGGGCGGCGCGCCTGACAAGCCGCCAGGAAAGGCAGCCAACAGGATAGAATCAATCACGGCCAGCCTAGCCCGACGGGGCGAACAGCGCGCAGCGGTGAAGACGCCAGGCGCAGCCTGTTTGCCATGGGCGTACTGATCGCGCTTAAAAAGCGCGGCGCGTTCATGGAGTATCTGATGGAGCAAGAGCCGCCGTTAACACTGGCCACCACCACCCGGCCAGGTTGGCATGAGTCCGGCGCGTTTGTGCTGCCAGGGCGCACCATTGGCAGCGACACTGTGCGCTTTCAATCCAGCGGCCAGGCTCCGGCACTGTTCACGGCCAAGGGCGACTTGGTGCAGTGGCAGGCACGGATTGCCACCAAGTGTTTGGGCAATCCGGTGTTAACCCTGGCCATCGGTTGCGCCCTGGCTGGCCCGCTGTTGAGCCTGGTCGGTGTCAACGGTGGCGGCGTGCACCTGGTCGGTGATAGCTCCAAGGGCAAGTCCCTGGCGTAACTCATCAGCGCCACGGTATGGGGCGATCCCGCGGTATTCGCCTCAAGCTGGGATGTCACTGGCCCGCGTAGCGTGGCTGCTGGAATGCTCGCCAGAGCAACTGGCGGCAACCGGCAAACTCACCAACGAAGACGCCGAACAGTGCTCAATTGCCGCGCCGTACCTGGCAGTTGAACTGATCCGCTCCAATGGCTGGACCTCACCGCCGCCAATTGAGCGAGGCCCACGCCTAGAGCAGCCAGCACCGCCCAGCGCGCCGAGATTTTCCGCGACCTGGTGCGCCGCCCGTGACGCGTACCTGGGGCATCTGATGAAGTGTCCTGATTGCATTGCCCATCGGTTGCACAACACCATCCATTGCGAAGCCCGGACCGTCTTGCGCCGCGGCTATGACGTGTTGAGCGGCTCCTAGTCGATTCGGTCGACTGGGGGCGCGTTTAAATGCAATGAGCCGCAATGAGCCGGGGTGAAGTGCAATGGCCGCGCTGAATTCGTATGGCTTCAATCCAAAAAAGGAGCGCGATTTTCTGCACGGTGGCTATGGTGTGGTTTTCGTGGCGTCCGCCAGTAACGCGCCGCAATAGTCCTTTCATTGATGGCGTCTGTCCTTCGCCCGCAAAGTCGCCGACGGGACAAAATCAAAGGGACTGCAATGCGTTTGATAAATAAATCAGATGGAGGCCTGCAACGCACCGTCGATCCAGACACCGCCGCCAAAATGGTGCGTGACGGTTTGGATCGGGGCGGCCTCACCATTGACGGGCTGAGTAATGTACGGATTGGATCTCGTTTCGCCAGCAAAGACGAAATCATTGAGGCCGTCCGTCGTGGGGATTTTCTGTTGGTCGACGATCCCCCCAGAGGTGGCGGGGGTAGCGGCGGCTATTACGCCAGACCGGAGCCAGAGCCAGAACCCATTTACCTGGCAGCCAAGGAAGATTGGCCGCGTCCGAAAGCACGCACCGACCAAGTTTTTGCGAAGTCCTGCACCACTGAAAACTGGTGTCGCACCGAGGCAGGCGCGACCCCGGAGCCTGCCTCCAATTTTGGGACGGTCATGGTGGCAGCTTCGATGCTGCTGCCTGACGCTTCTACGGCGATTGCAATGGCCATCGGCGCGAT
>NZ_FYDO01000014.1:75196-171686 GCF_900187615.1 Pseudomonas sp. Irchel s3f7
CCTGAAAACTGGTGTCGCACCGAGGCAGGCGCGACCCCGGAGCCTGCCTCCAATTTTGGGACGGTCATGGTGGCAGCTTCGATGCTGCTGCCTGACGCTTCTACGGCGATTGCAATGGCCATCGGCGCCGATGCTGGGCTAGGTCGAATGGCCGGTGGTGGCATCATGCAAAACCGCATGAATTGGGTGTTGCGCGGGGCGGCTGGGCCAGCCAGCATTTTTGTTATGGGGATGCTCCCCAGCAAAATGGGGGACGGTACGCTGCACACTGATGAGCAACTGCGCACCATGACTCAAGCCACCACCCGTGTACGTTTCCAGTTCCGTCGTGATGCCGAGGGCGTGCTACAGGTGTATGGCATCCACACTGGCGCATCAGGTGATGATTCCGTGCGTACCGTGCAGGTCAAATGGAACGCCACCAAAACCGCAATGGAAGCCACGCTCAATGGCCTCACCATTCTCTGGACGCCTCAGCGCGGGCCATTGGGTTTGATGCCGCCGTTGACCTATCCCGACAACAGCGGCGCGCACCTGGGCACGATCCTGGTACACCCGATTGCCGATGGTATCGACAGTCAGATTGAAGGCTTGCCAGGCGAGAACATCACCACTGATGACTGCATTCTAGTGTTCCCTGTTGATACAGGCCTGAAGTCGCTGTATGTGGTGTTCGCACGACCTATTGGCGGCGACCACAGCTATCACCCAGCCCCCAAAGGGCTGACGGCTTTCCCAGATGCAGTGAGGGACAAGTCAAAAAACTCGGTAAAGGGCGGCGGCGGCCTGCGCAGACGCTGGAGAGATCGCAAGGGCCGGATCTATGAATGGGACTCCGAGAATGGAAGGGTTGAGCTATACGACAAGCAAGGCAAGCATCTCGGAGAGTTCAACCCTGAAACGGGAGAGCGAACAAAAGACGCCGAGCCTGGCCGAAAAACACCGAAGTAATTAAAGGGGAAAATCATGCATCTATGCATCACTGGTTTTTTGAAGGGCGACAGCGACGACACCGCGCTGAAGTATGAGTTAGACGTAGGGCTAGGCTCTGAACAAGCTGTACTGGAGGTAATGGGGTGGAAAAGCCTTGCAGAAAGCCCTGATGGCGAGTGGCTGCTAACGGACGAGCAATCTCAAAGAATTGCGGTTGCGGTTGATGAGCTGCTACCAAGCGATCTAGATCTATTCATCGCTGTAGAGGCTTAAGTCGCATTGCGGGCGCCTGTTGAGACCTGGATCAGTACCTCAAACAACTGCACTGATGTGCATTGAACCGGGATGAAGTGCACTGCTGTGCTCCGGCGTTCGTATGGTACTGGCGGCTGTCAAAGTGGGATGAGCCGGGATAAAACGGGATGAGGCGGGATGGCGCCTGGTGTTAATCGCTTGGCGCCACCCCAAGGATTACCCAAACCTGACGGTCAGCCAAGGAAGATTGGCGCGTCCGAAAGCACGCACCGACCAAGTTTTTGCGAAGTCCTGCACCTCTGAAAACTGGTGTCGCACCGAGGCAGGCGCGACCCCGGAGCCTGCCTCCAATTTTGGGACGGTCATGGTGGCAGCTTCGATGCTGCTGCCTGATGCTTCTACGGCGATTGCAATGGCCATCGGCGCCGACGCCGGGCTAGGTCGAATGGCCGGTGGTGGCATCATGCAAAACCGCATGAATTGGGTGTTGCGCGGGGCAGCCGGTCCGGCCAGTGTTTTTATTTTGGGCATGCTCCCCAGCAAAATGGGAGACGGCACGCTGCACACTGATGAGCAGCTGCGCACCATGACTCAAGCCACCACCCGTGTACGTTTCCAGTTCCGTCGTGATGCCGAGGGCGTGCTACAGGTGTATGGCATCCACACTGGCGCATCAGGTGATGATTCCGTGCGTACCGTGCAGGTCAAATGGAACGCCACCAAAACCGCAATGGAAGCCACGCTCAATGGCCTCACCATTCTCTGGACGCCTCAGCGCGGGCCATTGGGTTTGATGCCGCCGTTGACCTATCCCGACAACAGCGGCGCGCACCTGGGCACCATCCTAGTACACCCGATTGCTGATGGTGTTGACAGTCAGGTTGAAGGCTTGCCAGGCGAGAACATCACCACTGATGACTGCATTCTGGTGTTCCCTGTTGAGACCGGCCTGAAGTCGCTGTATGTGGTATTCGCTCGACCTATTGGCGGCGATCACAGCTATCACCCCGCGCCCAAGGGACTGACTGCGTTTCCAGACGCAACACGCGCAAAACAGATGTCGAGCGTCCAAGGTGGAGGCAAAAAACGAAGTCGTTGGAAAGATCGTAAGGGCAAAATTTATGAATGGGATTATGAAAACGGCAGGGTTGAGCTATACGACAAGCAAGGTAAGCATTTGGGAGAATTCGACCCTGACACGGGGGTGCAAACCAAAGATGCTGAACCGGGGCGCACTACATCAAAGTGATATCGGAGAGCAAAAATGTTTTTAGAGATTACGGGTTTTCTGGCGGAACACGACGAAGATGATTCCATCAAATTTGAACTCGATATAAGTCCTGAGTTTGAGCAAGCAGTTATGGCGGTGCTGGGCTGGCAGGATTTAGCGGCAGAGGCTGATGGCGAGCTTCCGCTAACCAGAACGCAAGTGCAGCAGATTGCCGTAGCAATCAATGAGCAATTGCCGACGAGTCTGGACCTATTCATCGGAGTACGAGCATAGCAACGCCGATCATGAGCGGGCATCAAGCACACTAAATGCGCTGGCCGGGATGAAATGCACCGGCTTCTGTAGTGTATTTACGGTTTTTAAAGTGGGGGGAGGCGGGATGGCTTCGGGTTGTTAGTCGCTTGGCGCCGTCCCCAGGATTACCCAAACTTGACGCTCAGACAGGGCGTACTCGAGCGCTATTCCCGTCACGATTGAACCAATTGAACGCCCCTGGGCAACGCCGTTTTCGACGGCCAGACATATGGACCTATTGCGTAACAGCTTTCTGGCAGCGGTGCGCGACGAGAGATACAGCGACGTGCCGCCGTAATGCTGCACCAGCAGCTTTGCCAGATGCATGTTTCCAACGGTCTTTGCGAATTGTTCCAGCGGGCGCTGCTGTAATCCCACGGGCACCCTGATGTGGTCCCACCCAGCCTCTCAACCAATCCAAGCGCTTTGTCGGCCCCAAGCCTGTGCACCAACCCATCAAAGCCGCTGAGTGGTTTTTGGCTGGCGTCGCTTGTCGCGTTCGGGCGATGCTCTGTATTTGTGTCGGTCATGATTGTTATCCGCGCTGATCGGAACTATTGTCGTGATGGCTGGGAGGCGTCTGTTTTTTTGCAACTGAGTTCCCAAGTGAGTACCCATTTTGTAATTGAACGATTCTGTTGTCAGCAAATATAGGGTGTTGAGTGGGTTGGTTTGGTTCCTGTCTCGGCACCAGCAACACTTGTTTTCAGATGATCCCGAATGGTTCTGAAGGCCAGACAACCGCGCTTCATACGGTTTTTTGCGTCAGAGAGATCCTTGATGATCCAGATCCATCTTCCATTCCCCAGATCAGCGAGAACGCCATGACCGTTAAAGAATTGACCCAAGAAGCCCGTCACGAAGAAGCGCTGAAAAAGTATGTGCTGGACGCGCCCGAGTTGATGGAAGAGATCAAGGACTTGCCTGCCGACGATCAGAAAGACCAGATCCAGTGGGCGTTCGAGGACGAAGCGGAGGCTCAGGGCTTGCAGCCGTGGGAGCTGACACTCAAGTACACCTCAACCCCTGAAGAGTTCGAAGCCAAACGCCTTGCTCTGCACAAGGAAGCGGCCGAAGTCCTGGGTGTCGCGTGGGAAGAGTACTGCGAGATGAACAATCTGGTGGTCTGACAAAAACGCCAGCCTCGAAAGGGCTGGCGTTTTTCATTTCGCAAGAAGCATTCAGATACTCAGGCGCATCGACAGGTCTACCGCCTTCACGTCCTTGGTCATCGCACCAATCGAGATGTAGTCCACCCCGGTCTGCGCAATCGGCAGCAACGTGCTTTCGTTGATTCCGCCGCTGGCCTCCAGTTTTGCCTTGCCTGCGTTCAAGCGTACGGCTTCGCGCATGTCATCCAGGCTCAGTTCGTCGAGCATGATGATGTCGGCACCGGCCGCCAGCGCTTCCTTCAGTTCGTCCAGGCTTTCAACTTCAATCTCTACCGGTTTGCCCGGTGCGATCTTGTGTGCGGCAGCGATGGCTTCAGGGATGCCACCGCTGGCAGCAATATGGTTTTCCTTGATCAGGAAGGCGTCATACAGGCCGATGCGGTGGTTGTGGCACCCGCCGCAGGTCACGGCGTACTTTTGCGCCAGGCGCAGCCCCGGCAGGGTCTTGCGGGTATCGAGCAGCTTGACCTGGGTTTCGGCGACGAAATCCGCCAGGTATTGCGCGCGAGTGGCCACGCCCGAGAGCATTTGCAGGAAGTTCAGGGCACTGCGTTCGCCCGTCAGCAGTGAGCGCGCCGGACCTTCGAGGTGGAACAGCACCTGATTGGGTACCACCCGTTCGCCATCAGCGACTTGCCAGTGCACCGCCACCCGAGGGTCCAGTTGCCGAAACACGGTATCTACCCAGGCAGTACCGCTGATGACGGCCGCGTCCCGGGTAATGATGGTGGCTTTAGCCAGGCGTTCGGCCGGGATCAACTGCGCGGTGATGTCGCCGCTGCCGATGTCTTCACGCAACGCACGGCGTACGTTGGCTTCGATTTCGGCGGTCAGATCGGCGAGACGTAGATTCGGCATAACGGACTCCACAAACAAAGTGGCTCGATTATAGGGGCATGGCGGGCCTCGACCCAAGACACCCGATGGGCTCAAGTTCTGCATTTGGTCGAATGCGTGACCAATCGCTTGTGGTGACAGGCCTCTCAAACACCTCAATCGCGGCAAGTGATCGCGCCCGGAGGGTCTATCGCGGCATACTGTTGCCAACACTGTCGTCGTAGAAGGAACCGGTATGCAGTTGGACCCCGCGAGCGGTTGGTGTCAGGGCGCGAAGTTATGCCCCTCGCCCAACTTCAATGCGCGCCCTGAGGGCGAAGTTTCCCTGTTGGTGATCCATAACATCAGCCTGCCGCCAGCGCAGTTCGCCACCGGCAAGGTGCAGGAGTTTTTCCAGAATCGTCTGGATGTCACGGAACATCCCTACTTTGAGGGGATTGCTGACCTGCGTGTGTCTGCGCACTTTTTGATCGAGCGTGATGGGGCCGTCACCCAGTTTGTCTCTTGCCTTGAGCGGGCATGGCACGCGGGTATCTCGTGTTTCGAAGGGCGGGAAACCTGTAACGATTTTTCGGTGGGCATCGAGCTTGAAGGCACGGATGATCTGCCATTCACCGATGCGCAATACCGCGCATTGACCGCCCTGACCCGACAACTGCAAAAGACCTACACGGCCATTACGACACAGCGCATCTGCGGGCATAGCGACATTGCACCCGGGCGCAAAACCGATCCGGGGCCGGCGTTCGACTGGGCACGCTATCGTACCGCCCTGGCACAAGAGGAAGGACAATGAGTTTTCTGGTGTTGCTGTTGGCGGTCTGGATCGAGAAGTTCTCGGCCCTGCGCCACAGGATTCAGCACGATGGTGGCTGGGTACGCGAGCTGAACAAGCTTGAAACCAACCCGCGACTGGAGAACCGCCCGTGGCTGGTATTGACGGTCTTGGTGCTGCTGCCGGTCGCGTTGCTGGGCTTGTTGCTGGTGGTACTGGAACCGGTGGCCTATGGATTGCTGGCGTTGCCGATTCACCTGCTGGTGGTTATCTACAGCCTGGGGCGGGGTGATTTGCTGGCGGATCTTGGACCGTTTCGCGATGCCTGGCGTCGAGAGGATCTGCAAGGCGCGGCTCATGTGGCCAATCGAGATCTCGGCATTTGCGCAGACAGTGCCGAGCAACTGCTGGAAAAGGTCGAGGGGCATTTGCTCTGGGAGGCGTACCAGAGCTTCTTTGCGGTGATTTTCTGGTATTTCCTGCTCGGCCCGGTGGCGGCGCTGAGTTATCGATTGCTGGCACTGGCGCAAGAGCATTCCCGGAACCCGGCCGTCGTCGAGCGTGCGGCCCAGCTGCGTCATGCGTTCGATTGGGTGCCGGTACGCCTGCTGGCGGCGAGCGTTGCCCTGGTCGGCAATTTCGTGGCGGTCAGCCGGGTGATGTTGCATGAGTTGCTGAACTGGAACATCAGCGCCGCGCAGCTGATCGAAAAGGTTGGGCTGGTAGCGGGTGAAATCCCGGCTCCGGTGGTGGGGCCTGAGGGCATCAACAACCTGGACCGGCTCTGGGAACTGCTGCTGCGTGCCGCCGTGCTGTGGTATGCCGGATTTGCGCTATGGACTGTTTTTCGGCCCTGATTTGCGCCTGGAAATAAAAGATCGCATTCATCTGGCGCTGCCGGTGTCTGCGATCTTTTGCCGTTTACCTTAAGTTACAAAACCTTCCGCCGATTTAAGTTATACAGAGATAGCGCCGCATAGTGGCTATCTGCTGTCGTTCTGCGCCTGCTTATAAAAAAAATAAGAAATCGAAGGGAGACACCCAGTGAAGAGCTTGCTCTATCCCGCTGTCGCGCTGATGAATCGGCTGAGTTTCGGCATGAAGTTCAGTCTGATCAGCGTACTGTTCCTGGTGCCGATGCTGGTGACCAACTTTTATCTGGTGCGTGACTCCTATCGCGAATTCCAGGGTACGCAGGTCGAACTGCAAAGCCTGGACCTGTTGGGCAGCAGCCTGACATTGCGTCGCGATCTGGAAACCCTGAACAATCTGGTGCAGATCAACGTCACGCTGGGTCAGTCCGGCAAGGCCAGTAACGTCGAGTCGAAAATCAGTGCCCTTGAACAAAATATTCTGACGCGCCTGCAAGGGCTGACGGCGATGACCACCGACCCCGAGCAGGTCGCGGTGTTTGATGGCAAACGCGATGAAATGATCGCCGCATTCAAGACCCAGCAAGCGGAAAGCTCCCTGCAAAGCAAAAGTGCGCTGATCGGCAAACTGGTGAGCAATGCCCAGGTTTTCAGCCAGGTCATCACCGGTCAGGCCGGTCTGAGCCGCGATAACCAGAGCGACATTCGTCAACTCAGCGAACTCGTTACCCTCGTCACCCCGCGCGTCACTCAGATTCTGGGAGAAGGTCGGGCGATGGGTTCTTATTCGCTGGGGCAGGGGTTTATCAACTCGGCTTCGAGTACCCGTTTCGATGAGTTACTGGCGCAGATTGAAAAGCTCCAGGCCGAGTATGGCCTGAAGTTGCAGGACGCTTTGAGCTCCAGCCCGGCGGCGCGCGCGACCCTGGCCGCCCAGGCCGATAGCAGCCGGGCATCCTTGAAGAAGGCCAGTGAGCTGTTCGAAGAACAGGTGGTCATGGCCGACACCCTCGATACGCCATGGCAGGGCTTTTACGATCAAGTGACGGTCTTGATCGATCAGACCTACCAGCTCAACGAAGCGACCCTGAAGTTTCTCGGCCCTCAATTGCAGCAACGGCTGGAGCAGAACCGCACGCACATGATCCTGCAGGCCGTGGCGCTGTCGGTGGTGTTCGTGTTGATTTTTTATCTCTACGGCGCGTTCTATGCCTCGACCCGCACCACGCTCAAACGCTTGGGGGCGGTGATGGACAAAGTGGCGGCGGGCGACATGACCGTGACCTTCAGTGCCAACAGTCGCGATGAACTGGGCGAGTTGGGCGAGGTGTTCAACGGCACGGTGAAAAAAATCCATGACCTGATCGAGCGGGTCGGACACACCGTCAGCGAAGTCGAGCGTCAGGCCGGGCAGGTGGAAAACGTATCCGCGCAGAGCAACCAGGCCGTCGCCGGCCAGCGCACGCAGATCGAGCAAGTAGCGACGGCGATGAACCAGATGTCGGCGACCTCCCAAGAGGTTGCGCGCAGTGCCGCCGCGGCGGTGAGCAGCGCCCACAGCGTCAATGACGAGACCATCAGCGGGCGCGGCCTGGTCGAGTCCCAGCAAGGCAGTATTGCGGCGCTCGCCAGTGAAATCGATCAATCGGTGGTGGTGATCAATCAACTGGCCAGTGACAGTCAGTCCATCAGCCGCGTGCTGGAAGTGATCAAGAGCATCGCCGAGCAGACCAACCTGTTGGCGCTCAACGCGGCGATTGAAGCCGCACGGGCCGGTGAGCAGGGCCGTGGTTTTGCGGTGGTGGCGGACGAAGTCCGGACCCTGGCCAAACGCACCCAGCAATCGACCGAAGAAATCGAGCAGATGATCACCAAGCTCCACGGTGGCGTCGGCGCAGCAGTCAAGGCCATGGGCACCAGCCATCAGATGGCCAATGGCACGGTGAGCCATTCAGAGAAGGTCCAGCAGGCGCTTGAAAATATCCTCGGTGCAGTCGGCATGATCGTCGACCAGAACCAGCAAATCGCAGCGGCGGTGGAACAGCAAACCGCTGTGGCTCACGACATCGACCAGAACATCGTCGAGATCAACCGCGCCGGCGAGCGTACTGCTGAAGGCGCGCACCAGACCGAAGATGCCAGCCGAGCGTTATCGGCGCAGGTGGTGGAGTTGAAGCAGTTGATCAGCGCGTTTAGGGTTTGAAAAGTGTCCCGGGACCCTGTGGGAGCTGGCTTGCCAGCGATGGTGGCGTGTCAGGCGACGAAGGACATGGTTAAGACAGTTGCTCCCACAGTTGGCTGGTGCTGGCAGTTATGACCAGTTAAACAACTCGCAAGCATTGGCCGTACTGGCTACGGCCAATTGCTCGGGGGTGATCGCCATGATGTCGGCCAGTGCCGCGCAGATCGCCGGCAAATGCGCCGGGCTGTTGCGTTGGCCGGGGAACATGGCGGGCGCCATGTCCGGGGCATCGGTTTCCAATACCACAGCATCCAGCGGCAGCTCGGCGAGCACGCGGTGCATGCGCAGTGCTTGAGGCCAGGTCGCGGCACCGCCGAGCCCCAGCTTGAAACCCAGCTTGATGTATTCCCGGGCTTCTTCCTTGCTGCCGGCAAAGGCGTGGATGATGCCGGCGCGTTTGAGCTTGAAGCGTTTGAGCGTGGCAATCACCGCGGCATGACTGCGCCGTACATGGATCAGTGCTGGAAGATTGAAGTCCGCCGCCAGTTGTAGCTGTGCGTCGAACAATGCCTGCTGGCGTTCGCGGTCGAGGGTTTCGATGAAATAGTCCAGACCGATTTCGCCCACAGCGCACAGTTGCCGATGGCCGGCCAGACGGGTCAGCCAATCGCCGAGTTCGCTCAAGTCTTCAGGGCGATGATCGTTCAGATACACCGGATGCAAACCGAACGCCGCATACAGGTCGGGATCGCTTTGCACCCGCTCCCAGACCCGTTGCCAATTGCCTTGATAAACCCCCAGCACCACCATTCGCCGCACCCCGAGTGCGCGGCTTTCGGCCATCAGCGCCTGGCGGTCAGCGTCAAAATCCGGAAAATCCAGATGGGTGTGGGTGTCGATCAGTTCCACGGCTCAGTCCTGACGAATCCGCTGCTTGAACGTCCGCCCGATGGCTTGCACGCCAGGCTGGTAATCGGACTGTTCGATGGCGGCCAGTGCCAGCGCGAGGGCCTTGTCGGCAATCAGCTGATGTTGTTGGGACATGGCGTTGACCGGCAGCGGCAGGAAGTCCAGCAGTTGCGTGTCACCGAACGTGCCGAGGCGTAGCGGACGGTTTTTCAGCGGGAAGTCGTGCAAGGCGTCGAACACACCCTGGAGCAGCACGTAGGAAGTCGTCACCAACGCATCGGGCAAGTGCCCCAGGCGCTGCAGCAGATCTTCCATCAGTTGCTTGCCGCACTCGCGGCTGAAGGACTCGCCTTCTTCGATCAGCACCTCACCGTTGAAACCGGCCAGAGCCTCTTTGAACCCGGCGGCGCGTTCCTGACTGATGCTCAGCTCAGGGCGGGCACCGATCAGCACGATCTGTTTGGGCAAAGGATCGAGCAGGCTGCGGGTCAATTGCAGGCTGGCCTCGCGGTCGTCGCTGATCACCGAGCAAAAGTGCTCAGGATCCATGACCCGGTCGATGGCGATGATCGGAATGCCCTTGGCTTGCAACTGACGATAGCTGTCGTCACCGGCCGGCAGGCAACTGGCGACAATCAAGGCATCGCAGCGCCGGGCACGGAACAGTTGCAGTAATTGCCGTTCGCTGTCTGGTGCATCATCGGAACTGGCGATCAGCAACTGATAGCCCCGAGCCCGTGCACCTTGTTCCAGCAATTTGGCGATGCGCGCGTAACTGGGGTTTTCCAGATCCGGCAGAATGAAGCCCAATGTTCGGGTGTGTCGGCTGCGCAAACCGGCCGCTTGAGGATTGGGCGTGAAGCCGTGTTGTTCGACGACGGCGCGCACGCGATCAACGGTGGCACGGCTGATGCGCTGCTGTTCGGCCTTGCCATTGATGACGTAGCTGGCGGTGGTAACGGACACACCGGCCAACTGGGCAATATCACTGAGTTTCAACCCGCTGTTTCCTTGTTTTTTCGAGCTAGCCTCGAGATTTTCGTCAATCCTAACCGATTCAGCCAGGCGACCCGGTTGCAATGCATCCGACAAGTTGAGCTTCAAGGATGGGTCATTATCGAGTAACGTGCCATTTATTCTAGATTAAACGTTTCAGCAAGCGTATTTTCTACGCTTTAAGCGCCTTTGGCCGGTGCTGCCGTAAAACCGCCAAATGTAACGACCAAGCGCCTAAGCTGATCCATTCAAAACAATACCTGGTGCCCCAAGGCGCCAAAAAGGAGAACGCATGCTCGAGCTCACTGTAGAGCAGATATCCATGGGCCAATCGGCTGTGGATAAGTCCGCAGCGTTGCAGTTGCTGGCCGGGCATCTGGTCGCCGACGGCCTGGTTGCCGAAGGTTATCTCGCCGGATTGCAGGCGCGGGAGGCCCAGGGCTCGACCTTTCTCGGTCAAGGCATTGCCATCCCCCACGGCACGCCACAAACCCGCGATCAGGTGTTCACCACAGGCGTGCGGCTGATGCAGTTCCCTGAAGGGGTGGATTGGGGCGATGGTCATATCGTCTATCTGGCGATTGGAATTGCCGCCAAGTCCGACGAGCACCTGCGTCTCTTGCAACTGCTGACCCGCGCGCTCGGTGAGACGGATCTGGGCCAGGCCCTGCGCCGCGCCAGCTCTGCTGAAGCGTTGCTGAAATTGCTCCAGGGCGCGCCGCAGGAACTGGCGCTGGATGCGCAGATGATCGGCCTCGGTGTGGCCGCTGAAGACTTCGAAGAGTTGGTCTGGCGTGGCGCACGTCTGTTGCGCCACGCCGACTGCGTGAGCAACGGTTTTGCCGCCGTGTTGCAGCAGGTCGAAGCGCTGCCGCTGGGCGAGGGGCTGTGGTGGTTGCACAGCGAGCAAACGGTGAAGCGTCCGGGCCTGGCTTTCGTGACGCCGGACAAACCGCTGCGCTATCTCGGCCAGCCGCTCAATGGTTTGTTCTGCCTGGCCAGCCTGGGTGAAGCCCATCAGGCGTTGCTCGAGCGTTTGTGCGCGTTGCTGATTGAAGGCCGTGGCCACGAACTGGGCCGCGCCACCAGCAGTCGCAAGGTGTTGGAAGTGCTCGGCGGTGAATTGCCGGCCGATTGGCCGAGCGCACGCATCGCGCTGGCCAACGCCCACGGTCTGCATGCACGCCCGGCGAAGATCCTCGCGCAACTGGCGAAAAGTTTTGACGGTGAAATCCGCGTGCGCATTGTCGATGGTCAGGACAGCGCCGTGTCGGTGAAGAGTTTGAGCAAGTTGCTCAGCCTCGGCGCCCGCCGCGGTCAGGTGCTGGAAATCATCGCCGAGCCGAGCATCGCTGCCGATGCATTGCCCGCATTGCTGGCCGCCATCGAAGAAGGCCTGGGTGAAGAGGTCGAGCCATTGCCGGCAGTGATTGCGCCCTCCGAAGTGCCGGCCGATATCGCCGAGGTACTGCTCGCACCGGCCTCCGGCAGCCAGGTCCAGGCCATCGCCGCCGCGCCGGGCATCGCCATCGGCCCGGCTCACATCCAAGTGCTGCAAACCATCGATTACCCGCTGCGCGGTGAGTCCGCCGCCATCGAGCGCGAGCGACTCAAGCACGCATTGGCGCAAGTACGCCAGGACATTCAGGGCTTGATCGAGCGCAGCCAGGCCAAGGCGATCCGCGAGATCTTCATCACCCACCAGGAAATGCTCGACGATCCGGAACTGACCGACGAAGTCGACACCCGTCTCAAGCAGGGCGAAAGCGCCGAAGCTGCGTGGATGGCCGTGATTGAAGCGGCCGCCAGGCAACAGGAAGCGCTGCACGATGCGTTGCTCGCCGAGCGCGCCGCTGATTTGCGCGACATCGGTCGCCGCGTGCTGGCGCAACTGTGCGGCATCGAAACTCCGAGCGAACCCGATCAGCCCTACATTCTGGTGATGGATGAAGTCGGCCCGTCCGATGTGGCACGTCTGGATCCGGCGCGTGTGGCCGGGATTCTCACGGCCCGCGGCGGTGCGACAGCGCACAGCGCGATTGTTGCCCGGGCGCTGGGGATTCCGGCGCTGGTGGGCGCCGGGCCGGCGGTGTTGCTACTGGCGCCGGGCACGCCGTTGTTGCTCGATGGACAGCGCGGTCGCCTGCATGTGGATGCCGATGCCGCGACCTTGCAACGCGCCACCGCCGAACGTGACTCACGTGAACAACGCCTGACGGCCGCCGCCGAACAACGTCATCTACCGGCGCTGACCAGCGATGGCCACGCTGTCGAAGTGTTCGCCAATCTCGGTGAAAGCGCCGGTGTCACCCGCGCGGTGGAGCAGGGCGCCGAAGGTATCGGCCTGCTGCGCACCGAACTGATTTTCATGGCGCATCCGCAAGCGCCGGACGAAGCGACCCAGGAAGCCGAGTACCGCCGTGTTCTCGATGGTTTGGCCGGGCGCCCGCTGGTGGTGCGCACCCTCGACGTCGGCGGTGACAAACCGCTGCCGTACTGGCCGATCGCCAAGGAAGAAAACCCGTTCCTCGGCGTGCGCGGCATTCGCCTGACCTTGCAGCGCCCGAAGATCATGGAAGCGCAGTTGCGCGCCTTGCTGCGGTCGGCCGACAACCGTCCATTGCGGATCATGTTCCCGATGGTCGGCAGCGTTGACGAGTGGCGGCAGGCCCGAGACATGACGGAGCGCCTGCGCCTGGAAATCCCGGTCGCCGACCTGCAACTGGGGATCATGATCGAAGTTCCGTCCGCCGCATTGCTGGCGCCTGTTTTGGCCAAAGAGGTCGACTTCTTCAGCGTCGGCACCAACGACCTGACGCAATACACCCTGGCCATCGATCGCGGCCATCCGACCCTGTCAGGCCAGGCGGATGGCTTGCATCCAGCCGTGCTGCAACTGATCGACATCACCGTGCGAGCAGCCCATGCCAATGGCAAATGGGTGGGTGTGTGCGGTGAGTTGGCGGCTGATCCGCTGGCGGTGCCGGTGCTGGTCGGGCTGGGTGTGGATGAACTCAGTGTCGGCGGTCGCAGCATCGCCGAGGTCAAGGCGCGGATTCGCGAACTCAGCTTCACTCAGACTCAAACCCTCGCCCAACAGGCCCTGGCCGTGGGCAGCGCCGATGAAGTGCGCGCATTAGTGGAGGCCCTGTAATGGCCCGGATTCTCACCCTGACCCTCAACCCGGCGCTGGACCTCACCGTCCAGCTGCCACGCCTGGACGCTGGTCAGGTCAACCGCAGCGACGTCATGCACACCCACGCGGCCGGTAAAGGCGTGAACGTGGCACAGGTGTTGGCCGACCTCGGGCATCAACTGACCGTCAGCGGTTTTCTCGGCGAAGACAACCTGCAAGCGTTCGAAACCCTGTTCGCCAAACGCGGCTTTGTCGATGCTTTCATCCGTGTTCCCGGCGAGATTCGCAGCAACATCAAACTGGCGGAAAGCGATGGACGCATCACTGACATCAACGGCCCCGGCCCACACGTCGATGCAGCGGCGCAGCAGGCGTTGATCGAAAGACTGGAGCAGATCGCACCGGGGCATGACGCGGTCGTTGTCGCCGGTAGCCTGCCGCAGGGTGTCAGCCCTGAATGGTTGCAGGCGCTGATTGTGCGATTGAAAAGCCTGGGTTTGAACGTTGCCCTCGACACCAGCGGCGATGCGCTGCGTGCCGGGCTCAACGCGGCGCCGTGGCTGATCAAGCCCAACACTGAAGAACTGGCAGAAGTGTTGGGCTGCGACGTGGTGTCGGTCGTTGCCCAGGCTGAAGCGGCGGAGCGTTTGCACGCCCAGGGCATCGAGCATGTGGTGATTTCCCACGGTGCCGAAGGTGTGAACTGGTTCAGTGTTGGCTCGGCGCTGCATGCCACGCCGCCCAAGGTCCGCGTCGCCAGCACGGTGGGCGCAGGCGATTCGTTGCTCGCGGGGATGCTTCACGGTTTGCTCAGTGCCGACACGCCCGAGCAAACCTTGCGCACGGCCACGGCGATTGCCGCGATGGCGGTGACCCAGATCGGTTTCGGCATTGACGATGCGGCGCAGCTGGCGCGGCTCGAACAGGGTGTGCGCGTGCGTCCCCTGACAGAACAATAAGAGGGTTTGTCATGAAATTAGCCATTGTTACGGCCTGCCCGAACGGCATGGTCACCAGTGTGCTGTGCGCCCGGTTGCTGGATGCCGCGGCCCAGCGTCAGGGCTGGAGCACCAGCGTCGAAGTCAGCGATGCCGCACACCCTGAACGCCAATTGTCGGCCGCGACTATCGACGATGCCGAGTGGGTATTGCTGGTGACCAGCGCGCCAGTGGACATGTCCCGATTTGTTGGCAAGCGGGTGTTCCAGAGCGCGCCGGCCCAGGCCCTGCAAGATGTTGATGCGCTGCTGCGACGCGGAGCCCAGGAAGCGCAGGTGTACGCGGCGCCCGAAGCAATTGTCGAATCCGTTGCCGTTGCCCACAGCATCCCGCGACTGGTCGCGGTCACCGCCTGCCCAACCGGCGTGGCGCACACCTTCATGGCCGCCGAAGCCTTGCAGCAAGCGGCCAAACGCTTGGGTTATGACCTGCAAGTGGAAACCCAGGGCTCGGTCGGTGCGCGCAATCCGCTGAGCGCCGCGGCGATTGCCGAGGCGGATGTGGTGTTGCTGGCGGCGGACATCGAAGTCGCCACCGAGCGATTCGCCGGCAAAAAGATTTACCGTTGCGGCACCGGGATTGCACTTAAGCAAGCCGAAGCGACCCTGAAAAAAGCCTTGGCCGAAGGCAAGCAGGAAAGCGCGTCCACTGGGACCAGCGCGCCGGCCAAGTCTGAGAAAACCGGCGTCTACAAACACCTGTTGACCGGTGTGTCGTTCATGCTGCCGATGGTGGTGGCGGGCGGTCTTATGATTGCGCTGTCGTTCGTGTTCGGCATCACGGCGTTCAAAGAGGAGGGCACGCTGGCGGCGGCGCTGATGCAGATTGGCGGCGACACCGCGTTCAAATTGATGGTGCCGTTGCTGGCGGGTTACATCGCCTATTCCATTGCCGACCGTCCGGGCCTGGCGCCGGGGATGATCGGCGGCTTGCTAGCGAGTACCCTGGGCGCCGGTTTTATCGGCGGGATCATTGCCGGTTTTCTCGCCGGTTATGCAGCCAAGGCGATCAACCGTTATGCACGGTTGCCGCAAAGCCTTGAGGCGCTGAAACCGATCCTGATCATCCCGTTGCTGGCGAGCCTGTTCACCGGTCTGGTGATGATTTACGTGGTCGGCAAACCGGTGGCCGGAATGCTCGCCGGGCTGACGCATTTTCTCGACAGCATGGGCACCACCAACGCGATCCTGCTCGGTGTGTTGCTGGGCGGCATGATGTGCGTCGACCTCGGCGGACCGATCAACAAAGCCGCGTATGCGTTTTCGGTCGGGCTGCTGGCGTCGCAGAGTTATGCACCGATGGCGGCGACCATGGCCGCTGGCATGGTGCCGCCGATTGGCCTGGGCATCGCCACCTTCATCGCCCGGCACAAGTTCGCCCAGACCGAGCGCGAGGCCGGTAAAGCGGCGTTTGTGTTGGGGCTGTGTTTCATCTCCGAAGGGGCTATTCCGTTCGCGGCGAAAGACCCGCTGCGAGTGATTCCCGCGAGCATTGCCGGCGGTGCGCTGACCGGTGCGTTGTCGATGTATTTCGGCTGCAAACTGATGGCGCCCCACGGCGGTTTGTTTGTGCTGGCGATTCCGAATGCGATCAATCATGCCTTGTTGTATTTGCTGGCGATTGTCGCGGGGAGTCTGTTGACGGCGGTGGCGTATGCCGTGGTCAAACGGCCGGAGACGGTGGAGCTGGCGCTGGAGCCTGTCAAAGCCTGATCTCTCAGGTGGAGTGATCTGTGGCGAGGGAGCTTGCTCCCGTTGGGTCGCGAAGCGGCCCCTCTTTATCAAAAGAATGGGACTGCTGCGCAGTCCAACGGGAGCAAGCTCCCTCGCCACAGAGTTCGGTTCCTGTCACCTCTACTTCATCCAGCCATGCTTTAGTTTTTCCATTTCAGGGAGAACACCATGAGCGAATTCGATCCCGGGCGTCGCCGGGTCATGCAAGCGGTTGGTGCCGGATTGCTGTTGCCGGGGCTGGCGCCGGCGGTGATTGCGTCGGTCAAGGATCGGCCGCAACTCACGGATGGCGTGCAGTCCGGTGACCTTTTGGGCGACCGGGCGATTATCTGGAGTCGCAGCGACCGTCCTGCGCGGATGGTGGTCGAGTGGGACACCCGCAGCGTGTTCACCAACCCCCGACGATTCGTCTCTCCCCTGGCCGATGCCCGCACTGATTTCACCGCCCGGGTCGAACTCACCGGGCTGCCCGCCGATCAGGCGATTTTCTATCGTGTGCAGTTTGAAGATGCCCAGACCGGCGTGACCAGTGAGCCCTGGTTCGGTCACTTGCGCAGTGTGCCGCAGACCCGCCGCGACATCCGTTTTGTCTGGAGCGGCGATACCGTCGGCCAAGGCTTCGGCATCAACCCGGACATTGGCGGCATGCGCATTTATGAAGCCATGCGTCGGCGCCTGCCGGACTTTTTTATCCACAGCGGTGACAGCATTTACGCCGACGGTCCCGTGCCAGCTCAGCTCACCACCGAAAGCGGCCGGGTGTGGCGCAACATCACCACCGAGGCCAAGAGCAAAGTGGCTGAGACCGTGGATGATTACCGTGGCAATTATCGCTACAACCTGATGGACGAAAACATCCGTCGTTTCAACGCCGAGGTCCCGCAGATCTGGCAGTGGGATGACCATGAAGTGGTGAACAACTGGTCGCCGGGAAAACAACTGGACGCGCGCTACCTGAGTAAAGATATCCACAGCCTGGTGGGCCGTGCACGTCAGGCCTGGCTCGAATATGCACCGATGCGGTTGCAGAGTGCTGATGGTGGCGGGCGGATGTATCGTCAGCTCGGTTACGGGCCGCTGCTTGATGTGTTCGTGCTCGACATGCGCAGTTATCGCGGTGCCAATGACGACAATCTCGGTGCTGCAAAACCGTTCCTTGGGCGCGAGCAACTGGACTGGCTGAAGACGTCGCTCAAAGCGTCGAAAGCCCAATGGAAAATCATCGCCGCCGACATGCCGATTGGCCTGGGTGTGGGCGACGGAGAAGTCAGCCCCGGTGTGCCGCGCTGGGAAGCGGTGGCCAATGGTGATCCCGGACCGGCCCAGGGACGAGAGCTGGAGGTCGCTGAACTGCTCGGTTTTCTGCGGGCGCAGCAAGTGCGCAATTTTGTGTTCATTACGGCGGATGTGCATTACTGCGCGGCGCATCATTACCATCCGGACAGGGCCGCGTTTCAGGATTTCGAACCGTTCTGGGAGTTCGTTGCCGGACCGCTGAATGCCGGCAGTTTCGGGCCTGATGCGCTGGATAAAACCTTCGGCCCGGAGGTCGTGTTCGAGAAGGCGGCGCCAGTGCAAAACGCCTCGCCGTTTGCCGGGTTTCAGTTTTTTGGCGAGGTGAACATTGACGGGCAAACAGGGGAGTTGAGTGTGGTGTTGCGGGATCTGGATGGGGTGTCGGTGTTCGAGCAGAAGCTACAACCGGTTTGATTAACCCTTGAATCCCTGTAGGCGCGAGCCTGCTCGCGAAGGCGTCGTGTCAGTCAACATCATCGTTGCTGACATTCCGCTTTCGCGAGCAGGCTCGCTCCTACAGTGGGATGCGGTGAATCAGTAGACGTCGCGGCGGTAGCGGCCTTGTTCTATCAGCCGTTCGACTTCGGCGGCGCCAAGTAGGTCGTTGAGCACCTGATCCACGCCTGACGCCATGCCCTGAAGGCTGCCGCAGATGTAGATCACCGCACCGTCCGCCAGCCATTGTTTCAACTCGTCGGCCGACTCGCGCAGGCGATCCTGTACGTAGATTTTTTCGGCCTGGTCGCGGGAAAACGCCAGGTCGAGGCGTTCGATGTCCCCGGCAATCAACCATTCTTCCAGCTCATCGCGGCACAGGTAATCGTGTTCGCGATGGCGCTCTCCAAACAGCAGCCACTGGCGCTGCTGACCATCGGCAATCCGCGCCTTGAGCAGGCTGCGCAACCCGGCGAGTCCGGTGCCATTGCCCAGCAGAATCATCGGCACCGGTTCGGCCGGCAGATGGAAGCCGCTGTTGCGGCGCACGCGCAGGCTGATCGCGCTGCCTACCGGAGCGTGTTCGGTCAGCCAGCCCGAGCCGACGCCGAGGTTGCCATCGGCATGCACTTCCTGACGCACGATCAACTCCAGCACACCATCGGCCGGGATCGAGGCGATTGAGTATTCGCGCATGGCCAGCGGCACCAGGGCATCGGCCAGCGCTTGCGCGTGCAGGCCGACCAGATGGGTGCGGTTTTCCGGCAGTTGGCGACTGGCCAGAGCCTGTTCGAGGGTTTCCTCCAGGCCGTTGATCCGCACCTTGGTTTCACCGTGAATGCCCAGACCATCAAGGAAGTGCTCGATGGCCCACAGGCAATTGCGCGGCATCACTTCGACGAGGTCGCCCGCCAGCCAGCTGCTGGTGGAGGGCGGTTTGAGGCCCAGCAGGTACACCGGCGAACCACTGCTGTCCGGGTTGAGCAGATCGCGGCGGGTCAGGGTCCAGTTGTCGTAGCTTGGCGCTTGCCAGGTATCCACCGGTGCCTGACCGGTCAGTTGGCCCAGTTGCTGCTGCCAGTGACGCAGGGCGTAAGGATCGCCGCTGTCGACTTCCACCGGGGCGAACAGCGTCTTGCCGCCGTGTTCACCGAGCCAGCTGTGCAAGCGTTTGGCGAAACCGCAGAAGTGCTGATATTGACGGTCGCCCAGTCCGAGGACGGCATAGTTAAGGCGGCCAAGGCTAGGCGTGCGGCCCAGCACTTTGCGTTCGAACCCGCGGGCGCTGTCCGGTGCTTCGCCGTCGCCGAAGGTGCTGACCACGAACAGCGCATTGTCCGAATCATGCAAATCCTGCTCGCTGATGTCGGCCAGTGGCTGCACCTTCACCGGTAAACCGGCGGCCTGCAATTGCCCGGCGGTTTGCCACGCCAGTTGTTCGGCAAAACCGCTCTGGCTGGCGAAACCGATCAGCCAGGCCGACCCATCGCTGCCCGTTTGCACGAGACCGCTGCGAGCGTCCTTGATCTGGCGTTTCTTGCGGCGGCGATCGAGGTACAACAGCCAGCCAGTGACGAAGAACAGCGGCATGGTCAGGGAGGTGATCATCAGGAGGATGCGCCCGACAATGCCGAAGTAGCTGCCGACGTGCAGCGCGTAGATGCTGGTCAGCAGTTGTGCCTTGAAACTCTTGTCGCTGTAGCGCTCCACTCGCTTGACCACGCCGGTGGCCGGGTCGAGGGTGATCTGGTTGAGCGCACGGTCATGAGGCGAAGTGCTCAGCAGGTAGTAAACCGTCGCAGGTTGGCCGGCCACGGGTGGCATGCGCACGTTGTAGGAACTGAGTTGCGGACCGGCGGCGCTGTAGATGCTGCTCCACATTGCTGCGTAATCGGCGGTCGGTGCCGGACCGCTTGGCCCGGGACCGCGTCCGCCGCGAACGCGTTCGTTCTGCGGCGAATCGGAGAGCAAGCGGGTCAGGCCCTTGTTGTACCACTCATAAGACCAGGTCAACCCGGTCAGCGCCGCCAGAAGGTAAAACACCAGGCACCACGTACCGGCGACCGAGTGCAGGTCCCAGTTGAAGCTGCGGCCCTTTTTCTTCCAGTCCAGGGTCAGCCAGGTGCGCCAGCTTTTCCACTGGCGCGGCCAGCGCAGGTAGAGACCGGACAGGCAGAAAAACACCAGAATCAGCGTGCAGGCACCGGTGATCTGCCGCCCGGTGTCACCCATGGCGAGGAAGCGGTGCAGGCGCAGCATCAGGCCGAAGAAGTCCTGGCCGGTGGCATCGCCCAGGAACTCGGCGGTGTACGGGTTGAAGTAGCGCATCTCGCCGCGGCGTTCACCCGGTGGCGGGGTGAAGAACACTTTGGCGGCATTGCCACTGTCGGTTTCCACCGTGAGCATCGAGACTTTCTTGCCGGAGGCGGCTTCGATTCTCTCTACCAGTTCGGCGGGCGGCAGTACGCCAGCCACCGTTTTTTCGACCTGCAACACAGAGGGGTTGAGTACGCTCAGGATTTCATCCTGAAACGACACGCTCGCCCCGGTGATACCCATCAGGGCCAGGACCAACCCGGCGCTGATGCCGAAAAACCAGTGCAACTGGAACAGGGTTTTCTTCAACACGTCACTCGCCTTGTTCGTTCGAAATTGTCATCACGGCGCGCATTATGCCGTGGGGTTGTCGAGAAGCATTCTTTTTTACGTACAAAAGCCCCGCTCATCTGGATGAACGGGGCCTGGTCCAACACCAACTATGTAGGAGCGAGCTTGCTCGCGAAAAACTCGAGAACGACGCGGGGTGTCAGGCTAGGCGCGTTATCGTTGACGACCATCGCGAGCAGGCTCGCTCCTACATTGATCAGAAGTGGAAGTTGGTGCTCAGCAGCGCGGTACGACCGGCCGCCTGGTTGGCGAAGTGAGTCGAGAACGCCTTGTCGTAGTAGGTTTCGTCGGTCAGGTTCTGCACGTTCAGTTGCAGGTCGACGTTTTTGGTCAGCTTGTAAGCCGCCATCGCGTCGTAGCGAACGTAGGATTCGACCATGGTGGTGTTGGCGGCACTGCCGAATACGTCGTCGACATAGAACGCACCGCCACCGAGGGTCAGCTTCGGCGTGACTTGATAAGTCGTCCACAGGCTGGCGCTGTTTTTCGGTGTGTTCGGCAGTTCGTTACCGTCGTTGGCTTTGTTGGCCGGCATGTCGCCGCCGTCAACTTGCTCGCTGTCCATGTAGGCGTAACCGGCGAAGACCTGCCATTTGTCGGTGAGCTTGCCGCTGGCCGACAGTTCGAAACCTTGAACGCGGGTTTTGCCGACGTTTTCGTACGTGGTGGTGTTGGTTTGCACACGAGCGTTGTCTTTCTCGGTGCGGAAGATGTCAGCGGTCAGCGACAGACGATCATTCAGCAGATCCCACTTGGTACCGATTTCGTAGTTCTTGGTGGTTTCCGGCTCCATGTCGCTGCCCAGCAAGTTGCCGTTGCGATCAGGGGTGCCGCCCAGCGGGTTGCCGTCCTGGCCTTCGCCGAGGGTTGCGCCCGGTGGCGTTGCCGACGTCGCGTAGGACGCATAGATGCTGCCGTTTTCGGCTGGTTTGTAGACCACACCGAATTGACCGGTGACGAACTCGCTGACGTCATCGCCCTTGGAGGTCGTGGTGCCTGCGGCGTTGTAGGTCTTGTAGTCGGTGTCGAAATGGTCGTAGCGCAGGCCCATGTTCACCAGCCACTGTTCGGACAAGGTCAGGGTGTCGAACACGTACAGCGCGTAGGTTTTACCCGTGGTGTCGGTGCCGGCGTAGTTGCGTGTAATCGAACCGTTCCATGGGTCGTTCGGGTTCGGGTTGGACAGCGAGGTGCAGTTGTAACCGCTTGGCGCACCGATCTGCGCCGGATTGCAGGTATTGGTCGCCGCAGCGGTTCTTGGCGTGGTGTCGGTGTTGACGGTGTACGAAGACTTCTGGCTTTCCTCGCGGCTCAACTCGATACCGGTGGCGAAGCTGTTCTTGAACCCGGCGATGTAGACGTCACCAAACAGGTCGGTCTGGTTGGTCGTCGTTTCGGTGTTGCTGACACGGGTGTTGGCCCGGCGCCAGACGCTGCCGTTGTTGACGTTGCCCTTGCTGTCGTCCGGCTGGGTCAGGATGTAGTCCTGCATGCTGTTGCCGTGACGCAGGGTGTTCTTGACGGTCAGCGCGTCGTTCAGGTCGTGCTCGACGGCGATGGTCGCGGTGTCGGTGCGGCCCTTGCGGAAATCGCGGTCGTTCAAGCCGTAGAAGTTGCTGCTGTCGCCACCGTCGTTCGGCTTGTCCGGGTTGGACTTGGTGCGCGCTGCCGAACCTGCAGTCGGGATCGAGTACGGAATGCCCGAGTCCGGGGTGTCGTTGCTCTCGAGATGGTAGTAATCGAGGTTGACGCGGGTGGCGGTGCCCAGGCCGAAGGCCAGGGATGGCGCGATGCCCCAGCGGTCGTAATCGACGCTTTCACGGCCGGCGACGTTGCTTTCGTGGCTCATCAGGTTCAGACGGCCAGCGGCGGTGTCGGTGAACTGGTAGTTGCCGTCGAAGGTGTAGCGCTGGGTCTGGTCGGAACCCCAGGTGAAGCCACCGTCAAGCGAATCGCCCAGGTGCGCTTTTTTGCTCACCAGGTTGATGCTGCCGCCAGCAGCGCCACGACCGCCGATAGCGGAGTTCGGGCCTTTGCTGACTTCGATCGATTCCACGGCGAAGATCTCGCGGCTCTGCGAACCGGTATCGCGCACGCCGTCCAGATAAGTATCGCCCTGGGCGTCGAAGCCGCGAATGAACGGACGGTCGCCCTGTGGGTTACCGCCTTCACCGGCGCCGAAGGTGATGCCTGGAATGGTGCGCAGGGCGTCCTGCATGTTCATGGCGCCGGTGTCTTTCAACACTTGTTGCGGAATGACAGTGACCGAGCGCGGTGTGTCCACCAGCGGTGCGGTGTACTTGGGCGAGGAGGCTTTCTCAACGTTGTAGGAAGTCTCGTCCTGAGCTTCGCCGGTGATGGCGGTAGCGCCCAGGGAAATCACGTTATCCGGAGCTTTTTCGTCGGCCTTTTCCGCCGCGAAAACCATGTGTCCCGCCGAACCGGCAGTAATTGCCATGCCGATGGCCGATGCGAGCAAACGTGGTGAACTGACCGGTACTTGTGGTTGTGAACGTGACATTTGGACTTCCCCTCCCCAAGGATTTGAGGCGGCGGAATATAGGGTAAACACGTATTTGTATCAATTGCGAAACATTACTATTCGTACTGAATTTACATTCTTTACAATTTACCCTTACGGTTTTTACTACTTCATTCGTCTGGCGGGTTTTACACGGGCAATAAGAATCAATACCATTGCCGTCCCTTTGCCATCTGGTGTCGTTGTCATGTTGCTGCACATACCCGGCCTGTTCGAAAAAGACGAAGTACAGCGCATTCGCGAAGCGCTGGAGCAGGCTGATTGGGCGGATGGCAAGATCACGGCGGGCTTTCAGTCGGCCAAGGCCAAGCACAATCTCCAGTTGCCGGAAAACCACCCTCTGGCCAAGGAAATCGGTGCGGCCATGCTGGAGCGGCTGTGGAAAAGTCCGCTGTTCATGTCAGCGGCGCTGCCACACAAAGTCTTTCCTCCGTTGCTGAACTGTTACACAGCCGGCGGCAGTTTCGACTTCCACATCGATAACGCCGTGCGTCAGCCCAAGGGCAGTATGGAGCGGGTGCGCACCGACCTCTCGGCCACGTTGTTCTTCAGCGAGCCCGAGGACTACGACGGCGGCGAACTGGAAATCCAGGACACTTTCGGCACCCAGCGGGTGAAGTTGCCGGCGGGTGACATGGTTCTGTACCCCGGCACCAGTCTGCACAAGGTCAATGCCGTCACGCACGGAACGCGATACGCCTCGTTCTTCTGGACCCAAAGCCTGGTGCGTGAAGACAGCCAGCGTGCACTGTTGTTCGAGATGGACGGCGCGATCCAGCAACTGACCCGGGACCTGCCGGATCACCCCTCGCTGATCCGCCTCACCGGCACTTATCACAACCTGTTGCGTCGCTGGGTCGAGGTGTAAGTGGCGGACTTTCGGTTACGCCGCGAGGAAGTGCTCGACGGTGAGCGGCTCAAATCCATGCT
Organism: Pseudomonas sp. Irchel s3f7; assembly: GCF_900187615.1. Taxonomy (GTDB): domain Bacteria; phylum Pseudomonadota; class Gammaproteobacteria; order Pseudomonadales; family Pseudomonadaceae; genus Aquipseudomonas. Next base: position 99,390 of record NZ_FYDO01000014.1, read on the forward strand.
CGACGAAAGCCCGGCGCGTGCAGCCCAGGCGATTCTGATCGCGGCTCGCGAAGACGTCCTCGATGCCCAGGCGCTGCTCGGGCAGATTCTGCTGGACGGGCAGGGCATCGCTCAGGATCAGCCGCTGGCGGTGCGCTGGTTCGACATCGCTGCGCGTCGTGGGCATGTGATGGCGCGCAACATGCTCGGCCGTTGTCATGAGCATGGTTGGGGCTGTGCGGCTGATGTATCGTCAGCGGCCAGGCATTATCGACTGGCCGTCACCGCCGGGCTGGATTGGGCGATGTACAACTACGCCAATCTGCTGGCGACCGGGCGCGGGGTGGTTGAGGATCAGCTTCAAGCGCTGAGTCTCTATCGCCGCGCTGCCGAGTTGGGCCATGCAAAATCGATGAATCTGTTGGGACGGTATCTGGAAGAAGGGCGGGTCTGCCCGAAGGATTTGAAAGCCGCGCATGACTGGTATCGGCGTTCGGCCGAGGGTGGTGACTTTCGTGGCCAGTTCAGTTTTGCAGCAGTGTTGGCGGATCAAGGGAATATCGACGAGGCATTGCAATGGCTGCGCAGGGCGCTGACCGGCGGCAATCTGAATTTCCTGCGGGTCGCGAGCAAAGCGTTGTTAAACGCAACCGATCCGCAAATTCGAGCGTTGGCACCGGCGTACGCCCAGCGCTCCGCCGAACTCGAACAGGGCATCAAACCTCTGTAGGTGCCGGCTTGCTGGCGATTAACGGTCACGCGGCGCGGTGCATCTGGTTAACGGCGGTGCCTGGATCGCCAGCAAACCGGCTCCTACAGGGTCACCCACAAAAAAGCCCATGACAGGTCATGGGCTTTTTGTTTTCTACGCAGTTTTTACACGTAGAACGACTTCAGCGGCGGGAAGCCGTTGAATTCAACAGCGCTGTAGCTGGTGGTGTAGGCACCGGTCGACAGCCAGTACAGGCGATCACCGATGGCCAGGTTCAGCGGCAGGCCGTACTTGTAGTTTTCGTACATGATGTCGGCGCTGTCGCAGGTCGGGCCGGCGATGACCACTTCTTCCATCTCGCCTTTCTTCTCGGTCCAGATCGGGAACTTGATGGCTTCGTCCATGGTTTCGATCAGGCCGGAGAACTTGCCCACATCCGTGTACACCCAACGCTCGACGGCCGTACGGGATTTACGTGCAACCAGTACCACTTCGCTGACCAGGATGCCGGCGTTGGCGATCAGCGAACGGCCTGGTTCCAGGATGATTTCCGGCAGGTCGTCACCGAAGTCTTCCTTGAGGAAGCGGATGATTTCTTCGGCGTAGGTTTCCAGGCTGTTGGTGCGGGTGATGTAGTTGGCCGGGAAGCCGCCGCCCATGTTGATCAGCTTCAGGTGGATGCCGTCTTCTTCCTTCAGGCGTTCGAAGATCACTTTGACCTTGGCAATCGCCGCGTCCCAGACGCTGATGTCGCGCTGCTGCGAGCCAACGTGGAACGAGATGCCGTAAGGCACCAGGCCCAGGTCGCGGGCGAGGATCAGCAGGTCCATGGCCATGTCGGTCTGGCAACCGAATTTGCGCGACAACGGCCAGTCAGCGGTGGTCGAGCCTTCGGTCAGGATGCGCACGTAGACTTTCGAGCCCGGCGCGGCCTTGGCGATGTTGCGCAGGTCGGCTTCGGAGTCGGTGGAAAACAGGCGCACGCCCTTCTCGTAGAAGTAGCGAATGTCCTTGGATTTCTTGATGGTGTTGCCGTAGCTGATACGGTCGGCGCTGACGCCGCGATCCATTACTTTGTCCAGCTCATAGATCGAGGCGATGTCGAAGCTCGAGCCTTTCTCTTTGAGCAGGTCGATGATTTCAACGGCCGGGTTGGCCTTGACCGCGTAGTAGACCTTGGCGAATTCGAAACCGGCGCGCAGGTCGTCGTAGGCCTGGCTGATCATCGCGGTGTCGATCACCACGAACGGGGTTTCGTGCTTGTCGGCGAACGCCTTCATTTTGTCAAAAGTGGCGCGCGCGAAATAATCTTCGACCTGAATCGACATACTTGGGACTCCTAGTGGCAAACGTCGTTAATCAATGGGTGCAAATGAACGTCCTCCGTATCCCCACTTTGGTTCGCCTACTTCCCAAGGCATGTCGCCGAAAGCAAAAAGGCCATGGGAAGTGCTGCTTTTCCCTTGGCCTTGCTGTCTCGTCGTCAGTACTTGAGCCGGATGGATCGTTTCCAGCATGGACGTTCGGCGCGAACTTTAGGGCGTGAGGGGCTTGAGATCAACAAAAAATGTCGCGTTTTTGCACGCTTCTGACGTGCGTCGTGCGCATCACTCTTTGTAGCCGACCGAGATGACGGACAGATGTTCCCTTGAAATTTTGAAGTGTTAAAAATACCTGCACGTTCGACGCTTTTGTGCGCCAAGTCCCTTGGAAGTACGATAGCGTCAACATCGGCGACGTTGGCTGCGAAAAGGTTTGTTGTGGGGGATTTTGGCTGTTGCAGTAGGTGTTTTTGAGGCGCTGTTACAGGCGCAGCTGTTGATATTTTTTTCCGGCCTTGAAAGTATTCAGCTTTCGCACCGAACCTGTGGGAGCCAGCCTGCTGGCGATGACAATTTCATCATCACCACAGTGTTGACTGGTATTTCCCTATCGCTAGCAGGCTAGCTGCCACAGGGTTTTGCGTTTTTACCGGGCGATTGGTGTGATCAGGCGACCACTGCCTCGGCAGGCGAAACGATGCTGGTCTTCATCCCCCGCGAACGACCCGAACTCAAATAAGCCGCAATCGACTCCTGCGTCACCTCGCCCAGAAACACCCGCTCGGCATCCATCACCGGCAGCCACGCCCGGTTGAACTCGTACATCCGCGACAGCAGGATACGCAAATGCTCGTCGTACGCCGCGGTGGCGTTGAACTCGCGAAGGTACTGCGCGCAGGTGCCGGTCTGACGGTGCAGGTCGCGACGTCTTACATAACCCAGGGCTTTATTCTCGGTACAAGTGACCACCACATAGCGGCGGTCATGCTCGTCCATCAATTCCAGCGCATCGGCCACCGACGTTTCCGGGCTTGCGGATGGCGCGTTGTCCGCTGCATCTTCGGCCTTCACCAGCAGCAGACGCTTGAGCGTGCTGTCCTGGCCGACGAAGTTGCTGACAAACTCATCCGCCGGGTGCGCGAGCAACGTGTCCGGGTGATCGATCTGCAACAGCTTGCCGGCGCGGAAGATCGCGATCTTGTCGCCGAGCTTGATCGCCTCGTCGATGTCGTGGCTGACCATGATCACCGTCTTGTTCAGCGCCCGCTGCATTTCGAAAAATTCGTTCTGGATCATTTCGCGGTTGATCGGGTCGACCGCGCCGAAGGGTTCGTCCATCAGCAGCAACGGCGCATCCGCCGCGAGTGCGCGAATTACGCCGATCCGCTGTTGTTGGCCACCGGACAATTCCCGTGGATAACGATGCAGGTATTGCTTGGGTTCAAGCTTGATCATGCTCATCAATTCGCGGGCACGGTCGTGGCATTTCTGCTTGTCCCAGCCGAGCAGTTTCGGTACGACCACGATGTTCTCTTCGATGGTCATGTTGGGGAACAGGCCGATCTGCTGGATGACGTAGCCAATGTTGCGACGCAGGGTCACTTCGTCGAGCTCGGTGGTGTCTTCGCCGTTGATCAGGATCTTGCCCGAGGTCGGTTTGATCAGGCGGTTGATCATTTTCAGCGTGGTGCTTTTGCCGCAACCCGATGGCCCGAGGAACACGCAGATTTCGCCTTCATTGACGGTCAGGCTTACCGAGTCCACGGCTTTGACGTCTTTGCCGTTGCTTTGGAAGGTCTTGCTGAGGTTTTGAAGTTCGATCATTTGAGTAATCCTTTTGGAGTCAGCGAACGTTGCAGCCATTGCAAAAGCAGGTCGGCGAAGATGGCCAGCACACTGACCACCACAGCGCCGACGATCAGCATCGACATGTCGCTGCGGCTGATGGAAGCGAGGATGAGCACACCGAGGCCACCGGCGCCGATGGTGGCGGCGATGGTCATGACGCCGATGTTCATCACCACGGCGGTGCGCACGCCGGCGAGGATCACCGGTACGGCGATGGGCAACTCGACCATGCGCAGGCGCTGGCCGAAGGTCATGCCGATACCGCGTGCGGCTTCGCGAATGCCCGGTTCGACGTTGGTCAGCGCCAGGTAGGTGTTACGCATGATCGGCAGCAGCGAGTACAGGAACACCGCAGTAATCGCCGGCATCGGCCCCAGACCCTGGCCGAACTTGGAGTAGAGCGGCAGCAGCAGGCCGAACAGGGCAATCGACGGCACGGTCAGCAATACGGTGGCGCTGGCTTGCAACGGACCGGCGAGGCTCGGGAAGCGTGTCATCAGGATACCCAGCGGCACGCCAACCAGAATCGCCAGGGTCACGGCGACACCGACCAGCGTGATGTGTTGCCAGGTCAGGTGAAGCACTTGGGCCCAGTCGAGATGGGAAAAGGCATTGAGAAAATCCATGTCGTCTCCTTCTCAGTTCAGTGGGTGTTGGCGCAGGAAATCGGCGGCAACGGATGAAGGACTTTGGTGATCGACATCGACCCGTGCATTGAGCTGGCGCATGGTTTCGTCATCGAACAGGTCGGCTAGCGGCTTGAGTTGCGCGGCCAGTTGCGGGTGCGCGTCGAGATACTCTTGGCGCACCACCGGTGCGGCGGTGTAGTCGGGGAAGTAGTGTTTGTCGTCTTCCAGCAACTTGAGCTTGAAGGCGCTCAAGCGTCCGTCGGTTGTGTAGACCAGACCGGCAAACACCTGGCCATTGCGCAGGGCGGTGTAGACCAGTCCCGCGTCCATTTGACGGATATTGCGGCGGGTCAGGTCCATGTCGTAGAGCTTGACCATGCCGGCCAGGCCGTCGGAACGGTTGGCGAACTCGGTGTCCAGCGCCACCAGTGGATTGTCTTTGGCTTCGTCGCGCAAGGCCCGGTCAAGGTCACTGATGGTTTGGATCTGCGGGTACTTGGCTGCGATTTTTTCCGGCAGTGCCAAGGCGTAGGTGTTGCTGAATTTCGACGGTGAGAGCCAGGTCAGGCCTTTCTTCGCATCCAGCTCGGTGACTCGTGCCAGTGACTGCTGGCTGTCGAGTTTTTCCGTGACGTGGTTGTAGGAAACCAGCGATACGCCGGTGTACTCCCAGACCATGTCCAGTTGTCCGCTTTCCTGGGCACTACGGGCCAGGTTACTGCCCAAGCCACCGGTGACCTTGGCGTCGTAGCCTTTGGTGCGCAGGTATTGAGCGGTGATTTCCGCGAGCAGGGTTTGTTCGGTGAACACCCGGGCGCCGATGCGGATCAAGGGTTTTTCCGCGGCTTGGGCAAATCCTGCGAACAGCAGGACGCAGCCTAGTAAAAAGCTAGAAGTTTTCATGACGATTCCTTTGCCGAGGCTTAAGACGGGCGCAAGCCGCGTTCGAGCCAGAGGCGGCTGGCGAGTGTCACCAGGCCGTCGAGCAACAAGGCCAGCAGGGCGGTGCAAGCGGCGCCGAGCAGCAATTGCGGCTGATTGTTCAAGGCGATGCCGGGGAAGATCAGGCTGCCGAGACTGTTGGCGCCGATCAGGAACGCCAGCGGCGCCGTCCCGACATTGATCGCCAGGGCCACGCGCACACCGCCGATGATGATCGGCACGGCGTTGGGCAACTCGACTTTCCACAGCACCTGGCGCGGGGTCATGCCGATGCCGACGGCGGCTTCCTTGAGCGAGCCCTGAACGTTTTTCAGGCCTTCGTAGGTGTTGCGCACGATGGGCAGCAGCGAGGCGAGGAACAGGGCGAAGATGGCAGGGCCGCTGCCGATGCCGAGGAAGCCGAGGGCGATGGCCAGGACGGCGAGGGGCGGAACGGTGTTGCCGATGTTGAAGAACTGCATGAAGCGTTCGGCGCGGCCGACCATGGACGGGCGGCTGAGGAGGATACCGGCAGGAATGCCCACGACAAGGGCGGCCAGCATGGAAGCGAGGACGAGAATCAGATGAGCTTGCAGGTAAAACAATAAATCGTCGCGGTAAAGTTCGATCGTATTGATGCCGATCCAGTGGATCAGCAGGGCCAGAAGGGCGATTACCAGCGCGCCTCCTATCAGCCCTTTGCCATAGTGGATAGCCACAGGCGGACTCCTTTTTTCAGTCGGCGAACACTTTCTCGTGTGGCAACGCCATTCCTGGCTGCCGAAAAAATGATCGCGATAAGCAGCTCATGCCGAGCGCGTTCCACTGTAGGAGCGAGCCTGCTCGCGAAAAACGTCCAGACAACGCGTACCTTCAGGTACCCAGCGTTATTGTTGACGTCCATCGCGAGCAGGCTCGCTCCTACAGGGGTTAGGCGCGCAGCAATCGAGCCATGAGCACAGCCTCGTCAGGCCGATTTGCAGGTGTTTCTGGCCCCCGACGAGTGGTCGTAACGGGGGAGTGGACGTCTCCGTGCTTTAAAAGGTTCCCACGTTCGACACCATTTTGCCACCCGTAGGAGCTGCCGAAGGCTGCGATCCTTTGATCTTTGGCGTGGTTTGAATCGCCAAAATATCGCAGCCTTCGGCAGTTCCTGCAGGTGCTCACCCCCTACGGACGGTGGTCCGTCGGTTACTTTTTAAGCTATACTCGCCGCCCTTTTTTGAATCACCTGCCAGGCGATTTCCCATGACCAAACAGGCCGCCGAAGTCGCGAAACGCCGCACTTTCGCCATTATTTCCCACCCCGATGCCGGTAAGACCACCATCACCGAAAAGCTCTTGCTGATGGGCAAGGCGATTGCGGTGGCCGGCACGGTGAAATCGCGTAAATCCGACCGCCATGCCACCTCCGACTGGATGGAAATGGAAAAGCAGCGTGGTATTTCCATTACCACGTCGGTCATGCAGTTCCCGTATCGCGAGCACATGATCAACCTGCTCGACACCCCGGGCCACGAAGACTTCTCCGAAGATACCTACCGTACCCTGACGGCGGTCGACTCGGCCTTGATGGTCCTCGATGGCGGTAAGGGTGTAGAGCCACGGACCATCGCCCTGATGGACGTCTGCCGTCTGCGTGACACGCCGATTGTCAGCTTCATCAACAAACTCGACCGTGACATCCGCGACCCGATCGAACTGCTCGACGAAATCGAAGCCGTCCTGAAGATCAAGGCAGCGCCGATCACCTGGCCGATTGGTTGCTACCGTGATTTCAAAGGCGTGTATCACCTCGCCGATGACTACATCATCGTGTACACCGCCGGTCACGGCCACGAGCGCACCGAAACCAAGATCATCGAGAAGCTCGATTCCGATGAGGCGCGTGCGCACCTGGGCGACGAGTACGAGCGCTTCATCGAACAGCTGGAACTGGTGCAGGGCGCCTGCCACGAGTTCAATCAGCAGGAGTTCCTCGACGGTCAGCTGACCCCGGTGTTCTTCGGTACGGCACTGGGCAACTTCGGTGTCGATCACGTGCTCGACGCCGTCGTCGATTGGGCACCGCGCCCACTGGCCCGCGTGGCCAACGAGCGCACCGTGGAGCCGGTGGAAGAGAAGTTCTCGGGCTTCATCTTCAAGATCCAGGCAAACATGGACCCGAAACACCGCGACCGCATCGCCTTCATGCGTATCTGCTCCGGCAAGTACGAAAAAGGCATGAAGATGCGCCACGTGCGCACCGGTAAGGACGTGCGAATCGGCGACGCGCTGACCTTCTTCTCCTCCGAACGTGAGCAACTGGAAGAAGCCTTCGCTGGCGACATCATCGGTCTGCACAACCACGGCACCATCCAGATCGGCGACACCTTCACCGAAGGCGAAGTCCTGGGCTTCACCGGTATCCCGCACTTCGCCCCGGAACTGTTCCGCCGCGTTCGCCTGAAGGATCCGCTGAAATCCAAGCAACTGCGTCAGGGCCTGCAACAGCTCGCCGAAGAAGGCGCGACCCAGGTGTTCTTCCCGGAACGCAGCAACGACATCATCCTCGGCGCCGTTGGTGTGCTGCAGTTCGATGTGGTCGCCAGCCGCCTGAAAGAGGAATACAAGGTCGAGTGCTCCTACGAGCCGATCACTGTGTATTCGGCACGCTGGATCGAATGCGGCGACAAGAAGAAGCTTGAGGAATTCTCCAACAAGGCTGTGGAAAACCTGGCACTGGACGGCGGTGGTCACCTGACCTACCTCGCGCCTACGCGGGTCAACCTGGCACTGATGGAAGAGCGCTGGCCGGACGTGAAATTCCGTGCGACGCGTGAGCATCATTAAGCGCTGAGCTGAAAGGCCAGAAACCCCGTCGCGAAAGCTGCGGGGTTTTTTGTTGCCTGACGCAACCCTCTGTAGGCGCGAGCCTGCTCCGGGCGGCGTTCCGACGGTGATTTCAAGCGCACCGCGTTTATCCAGGCTGCGCACGTCATCGTTGACGTCCATCGCGAGCAGGCTCGCTCCTACAGTAATCCGGGACGTTCACAACATTCTCTGACTCGCCGCGGGCACTGTAGGAGCGAGCTTGCTCGCGAGGGATCCGGATTCGCCATGAATGCCTGCGTCATTGTTCACTGGGAATCAATGTCCCCTGGTGGAAAACCATCTGCCACTGCTCGCCCCGATTACGCCAGATGGAACTGCGCAGACTGTGGACTGCGCCGGGATGGTCGTGGCTGTCGACGTAACAATGATAAGTCACCAAGGCGGTCTCTTCTGACAATGGCTTGATGGCAAAGTGGCTGATGCTCCGTTGGATAAACGACTCATGGGGCAACTGCTCGACCACTTCGGCCTTGCTCCAGATGCCGCCACTGGCGCTGAACTCGATAAAGTCATCCGCGAGTAGGCGTGAGATTTCTTCAGCATTCCGTCGAGTCGTGTGTGACAGGAGGCGTCGTTCAAGTTGCAGCAGTGTTTGCGACAGATCCATGGCGCTTGTCCTTTCCTGAGTTATGCCGGTTCAGTGCTCCTGGCGTATCAGCCAATCCCGATCTCTTCCTTGAACTGTTCCAGAAACCCCTTCAAACGCTCATGACGAACCTGTGCCAGACGTTGCCCTGTCGCAGTCTGGAAGCCGTCTGCCAAGTGCAGCAGCTTGGTCTGGAAATGGTCGATGCAGAAGCGAGTGTCGTCATAGTCGCGGTCATTGGCCTGCGGGTCCTGCGGGTCGTAGAGGGCGCTGCCCATGCGCCCGGCAACGTAAAAGGTGCGGGCGACGCCGAGCATACCCAGGGAGTCGAGGCGGTCGGCGTCCTGCACGATTTTCGCTTCCAGCGAGGTCGGCGAGATGTTGGCGGAAAAGCTATGGGCTTCGATGGCGTGGGCGACGGCGGCGATTTTTGTCTCGCGCCAATCCAACTTCGCCAATACCCCTGACGCTTTGCGCGCTGCCAATTGCGATGCCTGCGAGCGCAACGGCGAGTTCTTTTCCACTGCTACACAATCATGCAACAACACCGCCGCCAGCAGCACCTCTAGATCGCCACCTTCCTGTGCCTGAATCAAGTGGGCGTTGTGCCAAACCCGTTGCAGGTGCGAAAGGTCGTGAGCGCCGTCTTCCGAGGGTTCCAGGGCGTGAGGTAGCAGGGTGGTGGCGAGTGATTGCATCGGTGCGAAGGCGTTGCTGATCATGCTGTGTCCTTTGATTAAACGTGTCGATCACGGGAAGTCCTGTCCTGCGTACATCCCGCGAATCCCGCGAATCCTGCGAGGGATTCTGTGGGTGCACAAGCGTTCTGGAAGGCGGAACACGCTTTGACCTTTTCGGCATAACTATTATTCAAAACCAATCTGCCAGGCATTGGCATTTTCTCTCATCTGTTAGCGTCCTATCTGGAGAACCCGGCTGATCGGAACTAGATTTTAATCAGCGCCAGAAAGGCACTCTATGAAGGAGGGATTCGACTATGAACAGATGGCTACGCGTTTTATTGATGTTGAAGGTGCTGGTGATGTTGACCTTGGGCAGTTCGGCGGTTTGGGCTGAGTGTGAGGAGCACGAGACACAGGCATCGAGCGGGCAGGGGGCGCATGGCGAGCTGATGATCGCCAAGTCCGAGTCCGAACCGGGCGATCAGGGGCAGGGTGGTGCTGCGAGCGATGACGATTCGACCACCGACGAGCCGGACTCCGATGAAGAGGAAGAGGGCGACAGCCAGACGTAAATCACAGACAAAATAAAACCCCTTCCAGTGAAGTGGAAGGGGTTTGGTCAACAGAAACCCTGTGGGAGCTAGCCTGCTGGCGATAGCGGCATACCAGTCAACATTTGTGGTTACTGGCACACCGCAATCGCTAGCAGGCTAGCTCCCGCATTTTTTACGCCGCGCCGTCGAGGAATTGCTCGGCGTAATGGCAAGCCACCTGCCGGCTGTCGAGCAGGCGCAGGGCCGGTTCTTCAGTGCTGCAACGCTCGGTGGCGTACGGGCAGCGCTTGTGGAAAGCACAGCCGGACGGTGGGTTCAGCGGGTTGGGCAGTTCGCCGACGATCTTGATTTTCGGCTTGTCCGGATCCGGGTGGATGGTCGGCGTGGCCGACAACAGGGCTTGGGTGTACGGGTGCAGAGGGCGGGTGTAGATGTCCTCTTTCGGGCCCATTTCCACGGGGCGGCCGAGGTACATCACCATCACGTGATCGGCGACGTGACGCACCACCGCCAGGTTGTGCGAGATGAACACGTAGGCCGTGTTGAATTCCTGCTGCAAATCCATGAACAGGTTCAGCACCTGTGCCTGAATCGACACGTCGAGCGCCGAGGTCGGTTCGTCCGCCACCAGCACTTTCGGTTGCAGCATCATCGCCCGGGCGAGCGCAATCCGCTGGCGCTGACCGCCGGAGAACATGTGCGGATAGCGCTGGTAATGCTCAGGCCGCAAACCCACCTGCTTCATCATCGCCTGGACTTTGTCGCGGCGTTCCGAGGCGCTGAGGTTGGTGTTGATCAGCAATGGCTCGGCCAATTGATCACCGACTTTCTGCCGCGGGTTCAACGAGGCGTACGGGCTCTGGAACACCATCTGCACGTCTTTGCGCAGTTGCTTGCGCTGGGCCTTATCGGCGCCGGCGACTTCCTGTCCGGCGATTTTCAAGGAACCGGAGGACGGCTCTTCGATCAGGGTCAGGGCACGGGCGAGGGTGGACTTGCCGCAGCCCGATTCACCGACGACGGCGAGGGTCTTGCCGGCTTCCAGTTCGAACGACACACCGTTGAGGGCGCGTACGGTCGCGTGTCCCTTGAACAGGCCACGGGACACTTCGTAGTGACGGGTCAGGTCGCGGGCGGTAAGAACGACGGCCATTACGCCACCTCCTGGTTCAGCGGGTAGAAGCAGCGGGCGAGGCTGTGGCTTTTCGGATCAAGGCTCGGACGCTGCGCACGGCAGTTGTCCTGCACATACGGGCAGCGCGGCGACAGCAGGCAACCCTGCGGACGGTCGTAGCGACCGGGCACGATGCCTGGCAACGTCGACAAGCGCGCGGCGCCGAGGCTGTGTTCCGGAATCGCCTTGAGCAGCGCTTCGCTGTACGGGTGTGCCGGGATGTCGAACAGTTGCGGCACCTGGCCGACTTCGACGGCTTGACCGGCGTACATCACACACACGCGCTGGGCGGTTTCAGCCACGACGGCGAGGTCGTGGGTGATCAGCACCAGGCCCATGTCCTGCTCTTTCTGCAACGCCAGCAGCAGGTCCATGATCTGCGCCTGGATGGTCACGTCGAGGGCGGTGGTCGGTTCGTCGGCGATCAGCAGTTTCGGTTCACCGGCAATCGCCATGGCAATGGCGACACGCTGGCTCATACCGCCGGAGAGTTGATGCGGGTAAGCGTCCATGCGGCTCGCGGCACCCGGGATTTCAACTTTTTCCAGCAGTTCGATGGCGCGTTTGCGGGCGGCCTTGCCGGACATTTTCAGGTGCAGGCGCAGCACTTCTTCGATCTGGAAACCCACGGTGTAGCTCGGGTTCAGCGCGGTCATCGGGTCCTGGAAAACCATCGACAGGTCTTTGCCGACGATTTGCCGACGCTGACGGTTGCTCAACTTGAGCATGTCCTTGCCGTCAAAGCTGAGCGAGTCGGCGGTGACGATGCCGGGATGCTCGATCAGGCCCATCAGCGCCATCATGGTCACGGACTTGCCCGAACCCGACTCGCCAACGATGGCCAGCACTTCGCCCTTGTCCACTTTCAGGTCGAGACCGTCGACCACCGGCACGGCGTTCTTGTCGCCGAAGCGAACGTTGAGATTCTTGATTTCTAGCAGTGACATGGGAATCTCCTCAGGCGGCGTTCTTGAGTTTCGGGTCCAGCGCATCGCGCAGGCCGTCACCCATCAAGTTGATTGCCAGCACGCTGAGCAAAATGGTCAAACCCGGCAGGCTCACGACCCACCACGCGCGTTCGATGTAGTCGCGGGCCGAAGCCAGCATGGTGCCCCACTCAGGGGTTGGCGGTTGTACGCCAAGGCCGAGGAAGCCCAGGGCGGCGGCATCGAGAATCGCCGAGGAGAAGCTCAGGGTCGCTTGAACGATCAGCGGTGCCATGCAGTTGGGCAGCACGGTGATGAACATCAGGCGCGGCAGACCGGCACCGGCCAAGCGGGCGGCAGTCACGTAGTCGCGGTTCAGTTCGCCCATCACCGCCGCGCGGGTCAGACGAACGTAGGACGGCAGGGACACCACGGCGATGGCGATTACGGTGTTGATCAGGCCAGGGCCGAGGATGGCGACGATCGCCACAGCCAGCAGCAAGGAGGGCAGGGCCAGCATGATGTCCATCAAACGCATGATGGTCGGGCCGAGTACGCGCGGGAAGAACCCGGCGAGCAAGCCCATCAGGATGCCCGGGATCAGCGACATGACCACCGAGGACAAGCCGATCATCAAGGACAACCGCGAACCCTGGATCAGGCGCGACAGCAAATCGCGGCCCAGCTCATCGGTGCCGAGCAGGAACTGGATCTGCCCACCTTCCAGCCAGGCCGGCGGGGTCAGCAGGAAGTCGCGGTATTGCTCGCTCGGATCATGGGGCGCAACCCACGGGGCGAAGATGGCGCAGAAAATCACCAGCAGCATGAACATCAGGCCGGCGACGGCGCCCTTGTTCTTGGAGAACGCTTGCCAGAATTCTTTGTACGGCGACGGGTACAGCAGGCTCTGATCCACGACGGGCGTGGCGGTGGCTACTGAGGATGTTGGAGTGCTCATGGTATTGACCTCAGCGCTGATGACGGATGCGTGGGTTGGCAAAGCCGTAGAGGATGTCCACCACGAAATTGACCAGAATCACCAGGCAGGCGATTAACAGGATGCCGTTTTGTACGACCGGGTAGTCCCGGGCGCCAATGGCTTCGATCAGCCATTTGCCGATGCCGGGCCAGGAGAAGATGGTTTCGGTCAGGACCGCACCGGCCAGCAGGGTGCCGACTTGCAGGCCGACCACGGTCAGCACCGGAATCAGCGCGTTGCGCAGGCCGTGCACGAACACCACGCGCGACGGCGACAGGCCTTTGGCGCGGGCGGTACGGATGTAGTCCTCGCGCAGCACTTCGAGCATCGAGGAACGGGTCATCCGCGCAATCACCGCCAGCGGAATGGTACCCAGCACGATGGCCGGCAGGATCAGGTGATGCAGGGCATCGAGGAACGCGCCGACGTCATCGGCCAGCAGCGTATCGATCAGCATGAAACCGGTGCGCGGCTCGATGTCGTACAGCAGGTCGATCCGCCCGGACACCGGGGTCCAGCCCAGGCTCACCGAGAAGAACATGATCAGGATCAGGCCCCACCAGAAGATCGGCATCGAGTATCCCGCCAGGGAGATGCCCATCACCCCATGGTCGAACAAGGACCCTCGCTTGAGGGCCGCGATCACCCCGGCCAGCAGGCCCAGGATGCCGGCGAACAGCAGCGCGGCCATGGACAGTTCCAGGGTCGCGGGGAACAGGGAGGTGAACTCGGTCCACACGCTTTCACGGGTGCGCAAGGACTCGCCGAGGTCGCCGTGGACCAGCTTGCCGATGTAATCCAGGTACTGGGCATACAGGGGTTTGTTCAGACCTAGGCGTTCCATTGCCTGAGCGTGCATTTCCGGGTCGACTCTGCGTTCGCCCATCATGACTTCCACGGGGTCGCCAGGGATCATGCGAATCAACGCGAAGGTCAGCAAGGTGATGCCGAAGAACGTGGGGATCAGTAACCCCAGTCGGCGGGCAATAAAACTAAACATCGTAAGGTGTACCTCATCAGCCGGTTAGGCGTGCCCGGCATGCCTGGGTCGGGTATGCCGGGAGTTTTCTTATTTACTTCACCTGGGTGGTGGCGAAGTTATTCGTGGTGAGGGGGCTAATGTGATAGCCCTCTACGTTGTTGCGCATTGCGGTGAACATTCTAGTGTGTGCCATGCTGATCCAAGGCTGGTCCTGATTAAAAATAACCTGGGCCTGCTCGTAGAGTGCTGCGCGTTCGGCCGGATCGGTCTTTTCCCGGGCCTGATCGAGCAGCGCCTGGAACTTGTCATTGCACCAGCGTGCATAGTTTTCGCCGTTCTTGGCGGCTTCGCAACTGAGCATAGGCGTCAGGAAGTTATCCGGGTCGCCGTTATCGCCCGCCCATCCGGCGGAAACCATGTCGTGCTCGCCGTTTTTGGCGCGCTTGAGCATTTCGCCCCATTCCATCACGCGGATGTCGATCTTGATCCCGACCTTGGCCAGGTCGGCCTGCATCATCTGCGCGCCGAGCATCGGGTTGGGGTTGGTCGGACCGCCACCGTTGCGGGTGAACAGGGTGAACGTGGTGCCTTCCGGTACGCCGGCTTCCTTGAGCAGGGCACGGGCCTTGTCGAGGTCACGGACGGGGTTCTTCAGGCTGTGGTTGTAACCCAGCAGGGTGTCCGGGTACGGGTTGACCGCTGCTGTCGCATTGCCTTTGCCGAACAGGGCATTGACGTAGGCTTCCTTGTCGAACGCGATGTCGATGGCTTTGCGCACCCGCACATCACTCATGTATTTGTGCGTAGTGTTCATCGCGACGTAGGACACGGTCATCGCGTTCAGTTCGTCGACTTTCAGGTTCGGGTCTTTCTTGATGCTCGGGATATCGTCCGGCTTCGGATACAGCGCCACCTGACATTCGTTGGCCTTGAGCTTTTGCAGGCGCACGTTGTTGTCGGTGGCGATGGCCAGGATCAGCGCTTCGGCCGGTGGCTTGCCACGGAAATAATCCGGGTTGGCCTTGAAGCGGACCTGGGCGTCCTTGTTGTAACGCTGGAACACGAACGGACCGGTGCCGATCGGCTTGTTGTTCAGATCGCCAGTCTTGTTGGCCTTGAGCAACTGGTCAGCGTACTCGGCGGAGTAGATCGACGAGAAGGCCATGGCGATGTCGGCCAGGAACGGCGCTTCGCGACGGGTCAGGGTGAACTTGACCGTGTTGTCGTCGACTTTCTCGACGCTTTTTAGCAGTTCCTTGAAACCCATGCTTTCAAAGTACGGGAAGCCCACGCTCGACAGCTTGTGCCACGGGTGATTCGGGTCCAGCTGACGCTGGAAGCTCCAGACCACGTCGTCGGCATTCATGTCGCGGGTCGGCTTGAAGTAATCGGTGGTGTGAAACTTGACGCCTTTGCGCAGGTGAAAGGTGTAGCTCAAACCGTCTTCGCTGATGTCCCAGGAGTCGGCCAGGGCCGGAATCACGTCAGTGGTGCCGGGCTTGAAGTCTGCCAGGCGATTGAAGATGGTTTCGGCCACGGCGTCGGCGGTGACTGCAGTCGTGTACTGGACCATGTCGAAGCCTTCGGGGCTGGCTTCGGTGCAGACCACCAGCGGCTTGGCCGAGACACCGACAGCGACACTCAGCAAGGCGGCTGCGATGGCCGCACGTAGGGGAAGCATTTTCATCTATAACCCTCTGCAATCGATTGGAAGGACAAAAGCCGAACGGCCGGTTCATTGCTGAATCAGCCGTTCGGCAGGTGCATTACAAAATGTTGAACGGGATGGTGGTCACGAGACGGAACTCGTTGATGCTGCCATCAGCCTGGTTTTCGCTGGCGCGGTGAGCGGTGTAGGTGCCACGGATCGTGGTGGCCTTGAGCGGACCGCTCTGCACGGCGTATGTGGTACCGATGCCGTATTCATAGTGGTGTTCACCGTCCATGGACTGCACGCTGGCGTAAGCGCCGCCATTGTTATGAGTACCGTCGATGCCCCAGCCGCGGGCCTGATAGATGTTGAACTTCAGCCCCGGCACACCGTATTCGGCCATGTTCAGGCCATAGGCCACCTGGAAGGATTTCTCGTTCGGGCCGTTGAAGTCCGACAGCAGGGAGTTGGCCAGGTAGATGCCGTTGGTTTCGTGCAGGTAATCGAAGTACTCGTTGCCGTTCACTTCCTGGTACGAGAAGGTCAGGGTATGGGCCTGATGGGTCAATCCGAACGACAGGGAATAGGTGTCGTTGTCGATGTCGCCCAGCAGTTTTTTGCCTTCGTCGACCGTCTTGTAGTAGTTCAGTCCGGTGGTCAGGCTCAGTACCGAGCTGTCCCCCAGCACGTGACTCGCGCCGAAGTAGTACTGGTTCCACAGGTCTTCGGCCTGGGTACCCCACAAACTGGTGGTCAGGCTGGCGAACGGCTGGTAGGTGATCCCCGCAGTGTTCACGTGGTCGGCTTCGATGACCGTGTCGGCGTATTCGGCGCGGAATTTA
Organism: Pseudomonas sp. Irchel s3f7; assembly: GCF_900187615.1. Lineage (GTDB taxonomy): Bacteria > Pseudomonadota > Gammaproteobacteria > Pseudomonadales > Pseudomonadaceae > Aquipseudomonas. The sequence goes on from NZ_FYDO01000014.1 coordinate 116,052, forward strand.
CGCAGGCTTTCTTCGGTTCGCGGTGAGTTGCGATCGAACGTGGCCAGGTCGAATGACAGGTTTTCCAGCTCTTCGCTGTGCAGGCTCACACCCTGGAAACTCGAGGGCAGGGCACGGTTGCCGATCACGTCGACCATCGGGCTGCTGAAGTTCTGGCGGCCGGCGGTCAGTGTGGTGTTGGAGAGACGAGCCTTGACGTTAGCCAGACCCAGTTTGCTCCACTGGTCTTCCGCCTCGCCGCCGTTTTCAGTCAGGGTCCGGTTGTTACCCAGACCGGGAACGCCATTGAGCGGTGCTCCGCCATTGGCAGAGGCGAGGTTCTTGCGATCACGCTCAAGGGCGACGGCGTTGTAGGCAGCGACTTCAGTGCTGAAACCGACGGTGCCCTCGGTGAAGCCCGAGTTGTACTTGATGATGGTGCCTTGTACCCAGTTGATGCGGCGGTCCGTGTTGGTCAGTACACCGTTCTTGTTGTACTTGAAATGGGCACCACGTTTCAGTTGTTCGTTGGCGTACCAGTTGCGCGTGGTCCCGCCGATCGACTGGCCTTCGACAAAGCCGCTGGCTTCGCTCTGGGCACTTTTCTCTTTCACGGTCACGGGCGTGAAAGCCTGGCTCTGGGTTTCAGCGTACGCCGTGGCGGTTACGCTGCTGATGGCCAAGGCCAGTATCGTTGTGCTGCTCAGTTTCATGGGTAAAGCTCCTTGCTTTCTATTTTTATGACCGGTCTTTTTTCTGTGATCCGGTTTGGTTTGGAACTCATTTACGTCATCGCAAACGTTTGCTTGATGCCAGGATGGCGAAAAAAGGCAACACGCCTGCGTGGGGATGGAAAATCCACCCCCTGGCGTTTTTGGCTAATCGGTTATTTTTCTAGGCCGACACCCGAGAACACGTTGCGGCCGAAGGGGCTTACTTTGAACCCTTCGATTTTGGTGCTCAGCGGTTGGTTGACCGTTGAGTGGGCGACTGGCGTGATCGGCACCTGCTGTTTGAGCAACTGCTGCGCCTGTTTGTAGAGCACGGTGCGCTGGTCGCGGTCGGTGACGACCTTGGCCTGCTTGATCAACTTGTCGTAAGCCGGATCACACCACATCGAGTAGTTGTTGCCGCCAATGGCGTCACAGCTGTACAGCGTGCCCAGCCAGTTGTCCGGATCACCGTTGTCACCGGTCCAGCCGATCAGGCTGATGTCGTGCTCGCCATTCTTGGTGCGCTTGATGTACTCGCCCCATTCATAGCTGACGATCTTGACCTTGAGGCCGATCTTCGCCCAGTCGGCCTGGAGCATCTCGGCCATCAACTTGGCGTTGGGGTTGTACGGGCGCTGCACAGGCATGGCCCACAGGGTGATTTCGGTGCCTTCCTTCACACCGGCCGCCTTGAGCAATTCCTTGGCTTTTTCCGGGTTGTAGGCGGCGTCCTTGATGGTTTCATCGTAGGACCATTGGGTTGGCGGCATGGCGTTGACGGCCAGTTGCCCCGCACCCTGGTAAACGGCATTGAGAATGCCTTGCTTGTTCACCGCCATGTCCAGCGCCTGGCGCACTTCGAGCTGGTCGAAGGGTTTGTGGCGCACGTTGTAGGCGATGTAGCCGAGGTTGAAACCGGGCTTCTCGATCAGTTGCAGTTTCGGGTCATTCTTCAGCGCGGGCACATCGGCAGGGCGAGGGTGCAGCGTGATCTGGCATTCGTTGGCCTTGAGTTTCTGCACCCGCACCGACGCATCGGTGTTGATGGCGAAAATCAGGTTGTCGAGCTTCACGCGGCTCGGGTCCCAGTATTGCTTGTTACCGGTGTAGCGGATGTTCGAGTCTTTCTGGTAGCTCTTGAACACGAACGGCCCGGTGCCGATCGGCTTCTGGTTGATGTCGCTCGGTTTGCCTTCGGCCAGCAGTTTGTCGGCGTACTCGGCGGACAGGATGGCGGCGAAGCTCATGGCGATGTTCTGGATGAACGCGGCGTCCACGCTGTTGAGCGTCATGACCACGGTCAGCGGCCCGGTCTTTTCGACCTTGGCGATGTTCTTGTTCAGGCTCATGCCGTTGAAGTATGGGAACTCGGTCGGATAAGCCTTACGGAAAGGTTGTTGCGGGTCGAGCATGCGATTGAACGTGAACAGCACGTCATCGGCGTTGAAATCACGGGTCGGCGTGAAGTACTTCGTTGTATGAAATTTCACCCCTTCGCGCAGGTGAAAGGTGTAAGTGAGGCCGTCCTCGGAAATATCCCAGCTAGTGGCCAGGCCCGGTACGACATTGGTCGCGCCTTTTTCGAACTCTGCCAAACGGTTGTACAGCGGCTCGGCGGCGTCATTGTCGGTCGCCGTGGTGTACTGCGCCGTGTCGAAACCGGCGGGGCTGCCCTCGGAGCAGAACACCAGGCTGCTGGCGGCCTGGCTCATGGAGGTGGCGGCCAACAGGCCGCTGCCCAGCAATGCGGATAAAACCAAGGTATGGCGCATAACGCTCCCTTTTCTCAAAGTGTGGTCAATGAGTCGCCATCTCGTCCAGGACGTGGCGGCAGCACTGAGTTCAAGCCATACAGGCAGCAAAACCGATCAGCCACAGATGCACGGGTCGGTACCCGACGGTAGGGACCGTGGGACCGGCAGTAAATGCGTAGAGTCCTAAAGACTCGTAGGAAATGGCAACGCGTCCGACTCGAATGCTGTAGTCAGCTTCGGATTCGGATGTAGGCAAATTCCTGCTTTCTCGGTAGATAAAGCAACGGCGACGTCAGAAACGTCGCCGTTGCAACACCTTACTTGCTGACGCTGACGCCGTAGAAGGAGTTCAAGCCAAATGGGCTGATCTTGAAGTCCTGCACGTTGGCGCGCATGGGTTGGAACACCGTCGAGTGAGCGATAGGTGTCATCGGGACGGCGTCTTTGAGGACGTGTTGCGCTTGTTTGTACAGCTCAGTGCGCTTGCCTTGGTCCGAAGTGCGCTTGGCTTGTTTGACGATGTCGTCGAACTTCTTGTCGCACCACTTGGAGAAGTTGTTGCCTTCCAGGGAGTCGCAACCGAACAGCACGTTGAGCCAGTTGTCCGGGTCACCGTTGTCGCCGCTCCAGCCAATCAGCATCGCGCCGTTCTCGCCGCCCTTGGAGCGCTTGATGTACTCGCCCCACTCGTAGCTCTGGATCTTGACCTTGAGGCCGATCTTCGCCCAGTCGGACTGCAGCATTTCAGCCATCAGCTTGGCGTTCGGGTTGTACGGACGCTGAACCGGCATCGCCCACAGGACGATCTCGGTACCTTCCTTGACGCCGGCTTCCTTGAGCAGCTCTTTGGCTTTCTCAGGATCGTACTTGGCGTCCTTGATGGTGGTGTCGTAGGACCACTGGGTCGGCGGCATGGCGTTGACCGCCAGTTGGCCGGCGCCCTGGTACACGGAGTCAATGATCTGCTGCTTGTTGACGGCCATGTCCATCGCCTGGCGCACTTTCAACTGCGACATCGGGTTCGGCTTGTCGTCGCCCTTGATCTTGTCCATCACGTTGTAGGCGATGTAGCCCAGGTTGAAGCCCGCCTGCTCAGGCATCTTCAGGGATTTATCTTCCTTGAGCGCCTTCAGGTCGGCCGGACGAGGGAACAGGGTGACCTGGCACTCGTTCTTCTTCAGCTTCTGGATACGTACCGACGGGTCGGTGGTGATGGCGAAGATCAGGTTGTCGATCTTCACGTCATCCGGCTTCCAGTAGTCCTTGTTCCCGGTGTAGCGGATGTTGGAGTCTTTCTGGTAGCTCTTGAACACGAACGGCCCGGTGCCGACCGGTTTCTGGTTGATGTCGGCAGCCTTGCCGTCCTTGAGCAGCTGGGCAGCGTACTCGGCGGACTGGACCGAGGCGAAACTCATTGCCATGTTCTGGATGAACGCGGCATCGACGTCTTTGAGGGTGAACTTGACGGTGTGATCGTCGACTTTATCGATCTTGGTGATGTTGGTATCCATCCCCATGTCGGTGAAGTACGGGAATTCGGTCGGGTACGCTTTGCGGAACGGGTCATCCTTGTTAATCATGCGATTAAAGGTGAACAGCACGTCGTCGGCGTTGAACTCACGAGTTGGCTTGAAGTACGGGGTGGTGTGGAACTTGACGCCTTCACGCAGGTGGAAGGTGTAAGTCAGGCCGTCATCGGATACGTCCCAGCTGGTCGCCAGGCCAGGAATCACGGCGGTGCCGCCGCGCTCGAACTGGGTCAGGCGGTTGAACATGGTTTCTGCAGAGGCGTCGAAGTCGGTTCCGGTGGTGTATTGACCTGGATCGAAACCGGCCGGGCTCCCTTCGGAGCAGAACACCAGGTTGGTCGCTGCTTGGGCGAATGGTGCGCTGGCTAACAAGCTTGCGCCAACTAAGAACGGAATGACCGCGTTTTTAAGCATGGTGGCCTCATGATTTGTTGTCATTTTTGGAATGTGAGGACGACCTCGTGAGTCGTTCCTGCGGATACTTATGCAGGGGCCATACCCAATGCAAGATCCAGAGTGACTACAAGCCTTAAACGGTGGCACGAACGTACCTTAATGTCGCATCGGTGTAACTTCTGGCGCATTTGACCGTTTGCGCGACGTTTTTTCGGTGCAAATGCCGCACTTTGACGGTGCGCCCGGTGCTTGGGTTGCACCCGGTCAGGGCGGGGTGTTACTTATTCATACCCCGATTTTAAGGGTGGGTATGGCGTGAATAAGAGTGGTTATTGTTGCACCGATAGTGGCCAATCGACCGCTTTTTCGGGTAGACCTACCATTTATAGCTCATGCCTGAAAACTGCCAATAAAAAACGGCGATCATTTTTAATGATCGCCGTTTTTGTTGTCGGGTTATCGAATCAAGGCATCAGCACTTCAATCGACCCGTCTGCGGTCATGCTCACCTGGCTGGTTCCGGCTTCGACTTCCGGCGTGACCGGTGCACTGTCCATGGCCGCTGCTTTCATCATCATCGGCGCGCGCATGTACGGTTGTGGATAACCATTGCTGTTGAGGTTCAGGTTGACGATCTTGTAGCCCTTGCCGCCCAGCGCATCGGTGGCCAGTTGGGCGCGGGCCTTGAACGCGGTCACGGCGTCTTTTAGCAGGGCGTCTTCGCTGGCCTTGCGGGTCGGCGTGGCGATGGCGAAGTCCATGCCGCCCATTTTCATGTCGGTGAGCAATTCGCCGGTCAGCTTCGACAGCGCGGCGAAGTCCGAGCTTTCCAGGCGCAACTCGGCGCGTTCACGCCAGCCGGTGATCTTCTGGCCCTTGGTGTCGTAGATCGGATAGCTGTTGCGGCTGCCCTGGCGCAGGGAAATGTCCTTGACCTGCTTGGCCTGGGCCAGTGCCTTGTTCATGGTGGTGCTGACCTCGGCGGCGAGTTTGGCCGGGTCGGTGTTCTGTGCTTCGGTGTAGAGCGTCACGATCATCAGATCGCGGGCCACTTCCTGACTGACTTCGGCGCGCAGGGAAATCTGGTTGTAATGAAGCTCGTCGGCGGCCAGGGCCGGGAGGCTGGCGAGGGTGCCGGCACTCAGGGCGAGAAGGGCGGCGCTGCGGCGGAATGTGTGCATGAAGGCTCCTTGAAAGGTGCGCAGGTGTATGGTCCGGGCCTGCGTGAAACCATCAGACTCTATGGAGCAGCCGCAAGTTTCAAGCTGCAAGCCACAAGTAAAAGCTTGCAGCTTGAAGCTTATAGCTTGCAGCTGCTTCACTGTGGCCGTTTGCCGCACTTTTGCCTGTCAGCCCCCGCGCTTGGTTATACTCCCGGTGATCCGCCTGGAGCGCTCATCAGGAGAGCTCATGCTCGCCCCCGTTCAAATCACTTCCGCCACTCGCCAGAACCTCTGGCGGCTGACGTTCATCCGCACGTTGGTGCTGGCCGCCCAGGCCGGTTCCGTGGGCCTGGCCTACTGGTTCGAATTGCTGCCGCTGCCCTGGTTCCAGCTGGCCGCGACGCTCGCGTGTTCAATGCTGCTGTGCGTGTTCACGGCCATTCGCCTGCGCACTTCGTGGCCGGTGACCGAGCTTGAGTACGCCGTGCAACTGGCTTGCGACCTTTTTATCCACAGCGCGTTGCTGTATTTCTCCGGCGGTTCGACCAACCCCTTCGTCTCTTATTACCTGGTGCCGCTGACCATCGCTGCGGTGACGCTGCCATGGCGTTATTCGGTGATTCTGTCGGGTATCGCGCTGACGATGTACACGTTGTTGCTGGCGCAGTTCTACCCATTGCAGACCTTCCCGATTGCCCGGGAAAACCTGCAGGTGTACGGGATGTGGCTGAGCTTCGCCCTCGCTGCGGCGGTCATCACGTTCTTCGCCGCACGCATGGCTGAAGAGCTGCGACGCCAGGAAGAATTGCGCGCTATCCGCCGCGAAGAAGGCCTGCGCGATCAGCAGTTACTGGCCGTCGCCACCCAGGCCGCGGGCGCTGCCCATGAGTTGGGCACGCCGCTGGCGACCATGAGCGTGCTGCTCAAGGAAATGCGTCAGGACCATCACGACCCGATGCTGCAAGACGACCTGAGCGTGCTGCAGGATCAGGTCAAGCTGTGCAAGGAAACCTTGCAGCAGCTTGTTCGGGCAGCGGAGGCCAATCGCCGTTTGGCGGTGGAGATGCAGGACGTCACCGATTGGCTCGACGAAGCCCTCAATCGCTGGCACCTGATGCGCCCCGAAGCCAGTTATCGCTTCCAGCGCCTCGGCCAGGGCGCGGTGCCGCGCATGGCGCCGCCGCCGGACCTGACCCAGGCGCTGCTGAATTTGCTGAACAACGCCGCCGATGCCTGTCCCGAAGGTCTGCAAGTGACCCTGGACTGGGATTGGGAAAACCTGACCATCAGCATTCGCGACCACGGCGCCGGTGTGCCGCTGGCCATTGCCGAACAGATCGGCAAACCGTTTTTTACCACCAAGGGCAAAGGCTTCGGTCTGGGCCTGTTTTTGAGTAAGGCGAGCGTGACACGCGCTGGCGGCTCAGTGAAACTCTACAGTCATGAGGAAGGTGGCACGCTCACCGAGCTGCGCCTGCCCCGTGTCGCCCGAGGAAACGAACATGAGTGAAGAGATCCAAGTCGAAGGCGAAGAACTGCCGCATTTGTTGCTGGTCGATGACGATGCAACGTTTACCCGCGTCATGGCCCGCGCCATGGCCCGCCGTGGTTTTCGCGTCAGCACTGCTGGCTCTGCTGAAGAAGGCCTGACCATCGCCCAGGCCGACCTGCCGGATTACGCCGCCCTGGACCTGAAAATGGACGGCGACTCGGGTCTGGTGCTGTTGCCGAAGTTGCTGGAGCTGGACCCGGAAATGCGCGTGGTGATCCTCACCGGTTACTCGAGCATTGCCACGGCGGTCGAAGCGATCAAGCGTGGCGCCTGCAACTACCTGTGCAAACCGGCCGACGCCGACGACGTGCTGGCAGCGTTGCTGTCCGAGCATGCCGACCTCGACAGCCTGGTGCCGGAAAACCCGATGTCCGTGGACCGCTTGCAGTGGGAACACATCCAACGCGTGCTGACCGAGCACGAAGGCAACATTTCCGCCACTGCCCGCGCCCTGGGCATGCACCGCCGCACGCTGCAGCGCAAACTGCAGAAGCGTCCCGTTCGTCGCTGAACCTGCGCTGAACGAATGCGGGCCGCTCCTCGCGACAAACCGAACCGATCATCTATGATCGGTTCGAACGTGTTCATTTCTTTATCGAGCCTTTTCCATGAATCAGAACGCTGAGTACTCCGCGGTCAATGATGCTGTGCGCGGGCAGTTTTTTCGCAAAGTGTGGGCGATGATCACGCCTTACTGGCGCAGTGAAGAGAAGGCCAAGGCCTGGACGCTACTGATCGCGGTGATCGCGCTGTCGCTGATCAGCGTGGGGATCTCGGTGTGGTTCAACACCTGGTACAAGGATTTCTACAACGCCTTGCAACAGAAGGATGAAGCCGCGTTCTGGCGGTTGATTCTGTACTTCTGTGCGATTGCCACCGTGGCGATTATCGGCGCGGTGTACCGACTCTACCTGACCCAGATGCTGACGATCCGCTGGCGCGCCTGGCTCACCGAAAAGCATTTCTCGCGTTGGCTCGCCGACAAGAATTACTACAAGCTGGAGCAGGGTGGCTACACCGATAACCCGGACCAGCGGATTTCCGAAGACCTCAACAACTTCACCTCCGATACCTTGAGCCTGGGCATTGGCTTGCTGCGCAATGTCGTCAGCCTGGTGTCGTTCTCGATCATCCTGTGGGGCGTGTCGGGCAGCATCGAAGTGTTCGGTGTGACCATTCCCGGCTACATGTTCTGGTGCGTGCTGGTTTACGCCGTGGTGGGTAGCTGGCTGACGCATTTGATCGGTCGTCGCCTGATCGGCCTGAACAACCGGCAACAGCGCTTCGAAGCCGACCTGCGTTTCTCCATGGTGCGGGTTCGCGAGAATGCCGAAAGTATTGCGTTGTACAACGGCGAGCCCAACGAAAACCGCCGCCTGAGCAGTCGCTTTTCGATGGTCTGGCACAACTTCTGGGACATCATGAAGGTGTCCAAGCGCCTGACCTTCTTCACGTCCGGTTACGAGCAAGCGGCAATCATTTTCCCTTTCATTGTCGCCGCACCACGTTACCTCTCCGGCAAGATCGAATTGGGCGAGCTGATGCAAATCAGCTCGGCATTCGGCAATGTCCAGGACAGTTTCAGCTGGTTCATCACTGCATACCAGAGCCTCGCCTCGTGGCGCGCCACCTGCGATCGTCTGCTCAGCTTCCGTCAGGCCATGACCGACAACGAACAACGCGCGCCGGCCATCGATGTGCAAACCACGGGCTCCGCGTTGAAGGTGCACGACCTCGGCCTCGATCTGGCAGACGGTCGTCATTTGTTGACCAGTGCCGACATGATCGTGGAGGAAGGCGAGCGCGTGATGCTCAGCGGTCGTTCCGGCAGCGGCAAGTCGACCTTGCTGCGGGCGATGGGGCACCTGTGGCCAACGGGGCACGGCAGCATTCGTTTGCCGTCGGCGCGCTATCTGTTCCTGCCGCAGAAACCCTATCTGCCGATTGGCACGTTGCGTGAGGCGCTGAGTTATCCACAGGTCGCCGACACCTATCCCAACGAGCGCTACGTGCACGTGCTGGAAACTTGCCGTCTGCCGCATCTGGTGGCGCGTCTGGATGAAGCCAACCACTGGCAGCGCCTGTTATCGCCGGGTGAACAACAGCGCCTGGCCTTTGCCCGCGCTCTGCTTTACGCGCCGCAATGGCTGTACATGGACGAAGCGACATCGGCGATGGATGAAGAGGACGAGGCGTCGTTGTATCAGGCGTTGATCGATGAGTTGCCGGGGTTGAGCATCGTCAGCGTCGGCCATCGCAGCAGCCTCAAGCGCTTCCATCCGCGGCACATTCGTATCGAGAATGGCCACCTGGTGGACCAGACTGTGACCGCCTGAACACCACGCCCCTGTAGGAGCTGGCTTGCCAGCGATGAACGATAACGCAGTTTCACAGACGGACCGCGTGATGGCCATCGCTGGCAAGCCAGCTCCTACAGAGGGCGGGGTGATCGTACAACCGCGTTGCGCTATGATGCGCTTTCAACAGCCGAATCTTTTCGAGACAGATGTTCACCATGGAAAACCCGAACGCCACACCACGTCTCCCTCGCAAGCGGCGCAGCCTCGCTCAGGAACTGGTGACGGTGCTGTCCGAGCAGATCCGCGACGGTCAGCTCAAGCGTGGCGACAAATTGCCCACCGAGTCGGCGATCATGGATGCCCATGGCGTCAGCCGCACCGTGGTGCGCGAAGCGATTTCCCGTTTGCAGGCGGCGGGGCAGGTCGAAACCCGGCATGGCATCGGCACCTTCGTGCTCGACACGCCGAGCCCGAGCGGTTTTCGTATCGACCCGGCGACCGTGGTGACCTTGCGTGACGTGCTGGCGATTCTTGAATTGCGCATCAGCCTGGAAGTGGAATCCGCCGGCCTGGCCGCGCAACGCCGCAGCCCGGAACAACTGGCGACCATGCGTGCCGCTCTGGATGCTTTGAACGAAAGCGCGGCCCACGCCAGTGACGCGGTGGCGTCGGACTTCGCCTTTCACCTTGAAATCGCCTTGTCCACCGGTAACCGCTATTTCACCGACATCATGACCCATCTGGGCACCAGCATCATTCCCCGCACCCGGCTCAACTCCGCGCGACTGGCCCACGATGACCAGCAGCACTACATGAGTCGCCTGAGCCGCGAGCACGAAGAAATCTACGATGCCATTGCCCGTCAGGATTCCGATGCGGCACGGGCCGCCATGCGCCTGCACCTGACCAACAGCCGTGAGCGGTTGCGTCATGCGCATGAAGAGGCTGAGGCGCAGCGGGGTTAAAACCTCTGCCAGCGACTCATCGCCTGATAAGCCGTCATCGCGAGCAGGCTCACTCCCACCGTGTTTTGTGTACCGGACCCCTGTAGGAGCGAGCCTGCTCGCGATAGGGCCGCAAGCCATAAAATAAAACCCGTGCCTAAAATCTTCCGACAACGTATCTCTCAAACGACCGTTCATCACGGCGCTCGCAACTGTCCTCCCTCCGTTGAATCCCTCTAAAAATCTAGCTCGTAGCTTATTTTGTCGAACAATTTCCCCCCGTCGCGATGAAATGCAGTTGACGATTATCTTTTAAGTTGTACGATGACCTACAACTTCGGCGCAGGCTGAACGGTTTTCTCACACACAACGTCGCAATCCAGGGTGTTCGAATAATGAATCCACAAGAACTGAAGTCCATCCTCTCTTCCGGTCTGCTGTCTTTCCCGGTCACCGATTTCAATGCCCAGGGCGATTTCAACCGCGCTGGCTACATCAAACGTCTGGAATGGCTGGCCCCATACGGCGCCTCGGCTCTGTTCGCCGCGGGCGGCACCGGTGAGTTCTTCTCTCTGGCGGCCAGCGAATATTCGGAAATCATCAAGACTGCCGTCGACACCTGCGCTACCAGCGTGCCGATTCTGGCCGGTGTCGGTGGTTCGACCCGCCAGGCCATCGAGTACGCTCAGGAAGCCGAGCGTCTGGGCGCCAAAGGTCTGTTGCTGCTGCCGCACTACCTGACCGAAGCCAGCCAGGACGGCGTTGCCGCCCACGTTGAAGCCGTGTGCAAATCGGTCAACATCGGCGTCGTGGTCTACAACCGTAACGTCTGCCGCCTGACCGCACCGCTGCTGGAACGTCTGGCCGAGCGCTGCCCGAACCTGATCGGCTACAAGGATGGCCTGGGCGATATCGAGTTGATGGTGTCGATCCGTCGCCGCCTCGGTGATCGCTTCACCTACCTGGGTGGTCTGCCGACCGCCGAAGTCTACGCCGCTGCCTACAAGGCTCTCGGCGTGCCGGTCTACTCCTCGGCGGTGTTCAACTTCATCCCGAAAACCGCGATGGATTTCTACCACGCGATCACTCGTGAAGATCACGCCACCGTTGGCAAGATCATCGATGACTTCTTCCTGCCGTATCTGGACATCCGTAACCGCAAGTCCGGTTACGCCGTGAGCATCGTCAAGGCCGGGGCAAAAATTGCCGGCTATGACGCAGGTCCTGTGCGTGCACCGCTGACCGATCTGACGGGCGAAGAGTACGAAATGCTCGCCGCGCTGATCGACAAGCAGGGTGCGCAGTAACACATCCGATTAAGTAAGGCCGCTGAGCAATCAGCGGCCTTTTGCGTGAGGAGATCTCAAGTGGCAGATGCAAAGCGTTTTGATAACTACATCAACGGCGAATGGGTTGCCGGTGGCGATTATTCGACCAACATCAACCCGTCCGAACTGAGCGATGCCATCGGCGATTACGCCAAGGCTGACCTGACTCAAGTCCACGCCGCCATCGACGCCGCCCGCGCCGCGTTCCCGGCCTGGTCCACGTCCGGCATTCAGGCACGTCACGATTCTCTCGATAAAGTCGGTACCGAAATCCTCGCCCGGCGCGAAGAGCTCGGCAACCTGCTGGCCCGGGAAGAGGGCAAGACCCTGCCTGAGGCCATCGGCGAAGTGACTCGCGCCGGTAACATCTTCAAGTTCTTCGCCGGTGAATGTCTGCGCTTGTCCGGCGACTACTTGCCGTCGGTGCGTCCGGGCGTCAACGTTGAAGTCACTCGCGAAGCCTTGGGCGTGGTCGGTCTGATCACCCCGTGGAACTTCCCGATTGCCATTCCGGCGTGGAAAATCGCCCCGGCCCTGGCCTACGGCAACTGCGTCGTGCTCAAGCCTGCTGACCTGGTTCCGGGTTGCGCCTGGGCGCTGGCCGAAATCATCTCCCGCGCAGGCTTCCCGGCCGGTGTGTTCAACCTGGTGATGGGCAGCGGTCGCGTGGTGGGCGATGCACTGGTCCACAGCCCGAAAGTCGACGGCATCAGCTTCACCGGTTCCGTGGGCGTCGGTCGTCAGATCGCGGTCAGCTGCGTATCGCGCCAAGCCAAGGTCCAGTTGGAAATGGGCGGCAAGAACCCGCAGATCATTCTCGACGACGCCGACCTCAAGCAAGCGGTCGAGCTGTCGGTGCAGAGCGCGTTCTACTCCACTGGCCAGCGTTGCACGGCCTCGAGCCGCTTTATCGTCACCGCTGGCATCCACGACCAGTTCGTCGAAGCCATGGCCGAGCGCATGAAGTCGATCAAAGTCGGCCACGCACTGAAAGCCGGCACCGACATCGGCCCGGTGGTCTCGCAAGCCCAGCTTGAACAGGACATGAAGTACATCGACATCGGCCAATCCGAAGGTGCGCGTCTGGTCAGCGGCGGTGGTCTGGTGACGTGCGACACCGAGGGTTACTTCCTCGCGCCAACGCTGTTTGCCGACAGCGAAGCGTCGATGCGCATCAGCCGTGAAGAGATCTTCGGCCCAGTGGCCAACATCGTCCGTGTGGCTGATTACGAAGCTGCGCTGGCCATGGCCAACGACACCGAATTCGGTCTGTCGGCGGGCATTGCCACCACGTCGCTGAAATACGCCAACCACTTCAAGCGCCACTCCCAGGCCGGGATGGTGATGGTCAACCTGCCGACCGCCGGTGTGGATTACCACGTTCCTTTCGGTGGGCGTAAAGGTTCATCCTATGGATCACGTGAGCAAGGTCGCTATGCGCAAGAGTTCTACACGGTCGTGAAGACCAGCTACATCGGTTCGTAAACGCAATACCCCTGTAGGAGCGAGCTTGCTCGCGATGGTCTTGAGTACGCGGCGCTCAACCTGATGCCCCGCGTCATCGTTGACCACCATCGCGAGCAAGCTCGCTCCTACAGGGGAGAAACAACAGATTCACCCGCGCATAAAAATAATCAGTGGGAGTACATCTACATGCAATCGACCCAGAAGCCGACTCACGTCCGCTATTTGATTCTGCTCATGCTTTTCATCGTGACCACGATCAACTACGCCGACCGGGCTACCATCGCAATCGCCGGCTCCAGCCTGCAAAAAGACCTCGGCATTGACGCGGTCACCCTCGGCTATATCTTCTCCGCATTCGGTTGGGCCTATGTGGCCGGGCAAATCCCCGGTGGCTGGCTGCTGGACCGTTTCGGTTCGAAAAAAATCTACGCACTGAGCATCTTCACCTGGTCGCTGTTCACCGTGCTGCAGGGTTATGTCGGCGAGTTCGGCATGTCCACCGCAGTGGTTGCGCTGTTCATGCTGCGCTTTTTGGTGGGCCTGGCTGAAGCGCCATCCTTCCCCGGCAACGCACGCATCGTGGCCGCCTGGTTCCCGACCGCTGAACGCGGCACCGCCTCGGCGATTTTCAACTCGGCGCAATACTTTGCCACCGTGTTGTTTGCACCGCTGATGGGCTGGATCGTCTACAGCTTCGGCTGGCAGCACGTGTTCATCGTCATGGGCGTGATCGGCATCATCTTCTCCGGGATCTGGCTGAAAGTGATCTACAGCCCGCGCCAGCACCCGCTGATCAACGAGGCCGAGTTCAAGCACATCGCCGACAACGGCGGCATGGTCGACATGGACCAGGACAAGGGCAAAGGCAAAAAGGGCGACGGTCCGAAGTGGGACTACATACGCCAACTGTTGACCAACCGCATGATGCTCGGCGTGTATCTGGGCCAGTACTGCATCAACGGCATCACCTACTTCTTCCTGACCTGGTTCCCGGTGTACCTGGTGCAGGAGCGCGGCATGACCATCCTCAAGGCCGGTTTCATCGCGTCCTTGCCGGCGATCTGCGGCTTCATTGGTGGTGTACTCGGCGGGGTGATTTCCGATTACCTGCTGCGTAAAGGTCATTCCCTGACCTTCGCCCGCAAGGCGCCGATTATCGCTGGCCTGTTGGTTTCCAGCAGCATCGTGGCGTGCAACTACGTGGACGTTGAATGGATGGTCGTCGGCTTCATGGCCCTGGCATTCTTCGGCAAAGGCGTGGGCGCATTGGGCTGGGCGGTGGTGTCCGACACCTCGCCGAAGCAGATCGCCGGTCTCAGCGGTGGCTTGTTCAACACCTTCGGCAACATTGCTTCGATCACCACGCCAATCGTGATCGGCTACATCATCAGCTCCACCGGTTCGTTCAAATGGGCGCTGGTGTTTGTTGGTTGCAACGCACTGGTCGCGGTGTTCAGCTATCTGGTGATCGTGGGCCCGATCAAACGTGTGGTGCTCAAAGAGCCGCCTGCGAACGGTACTGAAGCCCCTGGCAAATTGTCTCAAGCGCATTCCTGAGGAGCGGCGTCATGCAGTTGATTGAACATTCCGATTCGCCGCGCTACATCCGTCTGCACGAGCGGGACAACGTGGTGATCGTGGTCAATGATCAGGGTGTACCGGCCGGCACCGAGTTTGCCGATGGCCTGGTTACCGTGGACTTCGTGCCGCAGAGCCATAAGGTCACTCTGGAAGACATTCCCTCGGGTGGCCAGGTGATTCGTTACGGCCAGGTCATTGGCTACGCCTTGCAGCCGATTCCGCGCGGCAGTTGGGTCAAGGAAGATCAACTGCGCATGCCGACCGCGCCACCGCTGGACAGCCTGCCGCTGTCCACCGAAGTGCCGGCCGCGCAGGCACCGCTGGAAGGGTTTACTTTCGAGGGTTATCGCAACGCCGACGGCACCGTCGGCACGCGTAACATCCTCGGTATCACCACCACGGTTCAGTGCGTAACGGGTGTGCTAGACCATGCGGTAAAACGCATCAAGGACGAGTTGCTGCCCAAGTATCCGCACGTCGATGACGTGGTGGCGCTGACCCACAGTTACGGCTGTGGCGTGGCCATCACAGCCACCGACGCCTACATCCCGATTCGTACCGTGCGCAACCTGGCGCGCAACCCGAACCTGGGTGGCGAAGCCTTGGTGATCAGCCTGGGTTGCGAGAAATTGCAGGCCGGGCAGGTGATGCACGAGAACGACAGTTCGGTGGATCTCAGCGAGCCGTGGTTGTATCGGCTACAGGATTCCAGTCACGGCTTCACCGAGATGATCGAGCAGATCATGGAGCTGGCCGAGACGCGTTTGAAGAAGCTCGATCAGCGCCGCCGGGAAACCGTGCCGGCGTCCGAGCTGATTCTTGGCATGCAGTGCGGCGGCAGTGATGCGTTTTCCGGCATCACCGCTAACCCCGCATTGGGCTATGCCTCGGACTTGTTGCTGCGGGCTGGCGCGACGGTGATGTTTTCCGAAGTCACCGAAGTGCGCGATGCGATTTATCTGCTGACTTCTCGGGCGCAAACCAAGGAAGTCGCGCAGGAACTGGTGCGCGAAATGGACTGGTACGACCGTTACCTGGCCAAGGGCGAGGCGGACCGCAGCGCCAACACTACGCCGGGCAACAAGAAGGGCGGGTTGTCGAACATTGTCGAGAAGTCCCTGGGGTCGATCGTCAAGTCCGGCAGCAGCGCGATCACTGGCGTGCTTGGCCCTGGCGAGCGCTTCAAGGAAAAAGGCCTGATCTTCTGCGCGACCCCGGCCAGTGACTTTGTCTGCGGGACGTTGCAGCTGGCGGCAGGGATGAACCTGCACGTGTTCACGACCGGTCGTGGTACGCCGTACGGTTTGGCGATGGCGCCGGTGGTGAAGGTCTCGACCCGGACGGAACTGGCCCAGCGCTGGCCGGACCTGATCGACATTGACGCCGGACGGATCGCTACTGGACGCGCTTCCATCGAAGACCTCGGTTGGGAGTTGTTCCACTACTATCTGGACGTGGCCAGCGGCAAGAAGCAGACGTGGGCGGAGCAGCACAAACTGCATAACGACATCACCTTGTTCAACCCGGCGCCGATCACGTAAGACCGCGTCGCCTGCATCGCTGGCAAGCCAGCTCCTACAAGGATTGCGCTGAACCTTTAGGAGCTGGCTTGCCAGCGATAGCGATCTACCAGACGCCAACGTCTGCGGTGGCTTATCATTAGCCACCTAACGACGCCCACCAAGGTTACCCCCGGCATGCTGGCAATTTTCCTCGAAACCCTGAACATCACCGCACCGGTGTTCGCCATGCTGTTTCTGGGGGTGTTGCTCAAGCGCGTCGGCTGGATCAATGACAACTTCATCCACACCGCGTCGGCCCTGGTGTTCAACGTCACCATGCCGGCGTTGCTGTTTCTGGGCATCCTGCATGCCGACCTGCACGCCGCACTGCAACCGGCGCTGCTGATCTACTTCTCCCTCGCGACCCTGGTGTGTTTTGCCATTGCCTGGGGGTGGGCGATCTTCAAGTGCCCGCGTGAAGACCGGGGGATTTACACCCAGGGCGCGTTTCGCGGCAACAACGGCGTCATTGGCCTCGCGCTGGCCGCGAGCATGTATGGCGACTACGGGATTTCCCTTGGGGCGATTCTCGCGGCGCTGGTGATTCTGTTCTACAACACGCTGTCGACCATTGTGCTGGCGGTGTACAGCCCGGTGATCAAGTCCGATCCGTGGAGCATCTGCAAAAGCGTGTTCAGCAATCCGTTGATCATCAGCGTGATTGCGGCGGCGCCATTTGCCTATTTCAAGATCGGGTTGCCGGGTTGGCTGGAAACTTCCGGACAGTATCTGGCGCAAACCACGTTGCCGTTGGCGCTGATCTGCATCGGCGGTACGTTGTCGCTGGCGGCGCTGCGCAAGAGCGGCAACATGGCGCTGAGTTCGAGTCTGGTGAAGATGATCGGCCTGCCGGTACTGGCGACCCTGGGTGCCTGGTTGTGGGGCTTTCGTGGCGCGGAGTTGGGGATTTTGTTTTTGTACTTCGGCAGCCCGACCGCAGCGGCCAGTTTTGTCATGGCCCGGGCGGCTAATGGCAACCATGAGCTGGCGGCGGCGATTATCGTGATCACCACGTTGATGGCGGCGGTCACCACCAATCTCGGGATCTTCGTTTTGCAGTGGGGTGGGTGGATCTAAAGGCAAAGGTCAAAAGATCGCAGCCTGCGGTGTAGGCGCTGCCGCAGGCTGCGATCTTTTCAAAGCAACAAAATTATTCCGGCTTCTGATAACTGTCGATCACTTCCTGCGCTGCCCGAAACGCATCAATCGCCGCCGGCACACCGGCATACACCGCGCAATGCAGCAGGGCTTCACGAATCTCTTCCACTGTGCAGCCATTGTTCAGCGCGCCGCGCACGTGACCTTTCAATTCCTGCGGGCACTTGAGTGCCGTCAGCGCGGCGAGGGTGATCAGGCTGCGGGTTTTCAGCGGCAGGCCTTCGCGATTCCACACACCGCCCCAGGCGTGTTCGTTGACGAAATCCTGCAGCGGCTGGGTGAATTCGGTGGCATTGCCCAGTGCGCGGTCGACAAAGGCGTCCCCCATTACTTGGCGACGCACTTCAACGCCGCTTTTTTTATTCTCGCTCATGGCAATTCTCTCTTGTGGTGTTGGCGACGCCAGGCGCGCAGTGACGTGAACAGCAAATACGCCACCAGCGCCGGCAGGACGAAAAACAGCATCAGGTGTTCAAGCTTGCCCGCCAGCGGCATGCCGGTGGTGAACGACACCACGTGCAGTCCATATGCCAGGTACAAACCCAAAAACAGCAGGCCTTCGGCGCGGGTCACGCGGTAGCCGGTATAGAACAGCGGCAGGCAAAGCACGGCGACACCGAGCATCACTGGCAAGTCAAAATCCAGCGCGTTGGGCGACACCGACAGTGGCGACGGCGCCACCAGTACCGTAACGCCGAGCACCCCCAAGAGGTTGAACAGGTTGCTGCCGATAACGTTACCTACAGCGATGTCACGCTCGCCGCGAATCGCGGCGATCAGCGAGGTGGCCAGCTCGGGTAAGGATGTGCAGACGGCAACGATAGTCAGACCGATGATCCGCTCTGAAAACCCCAGGTCAGTGGCGACCGCGACGGCCGCGCCCAGTAGCAGATGTCCTGCGTAAACCAGCATTGCCAACCCGCTGACAATCATCAGCAAGCTGCTGATCCAAGGCGCCTGTGCCTTGTGGTCATGGCTTGAAACCGGGCGCGCTGAGTGTCGCGATTGGCGCAGCAACAGGCCGAGGTACAGCGCCAGCGCCATCAGCAATATCACGCCGTCCGTGCGGGTCAGTTCTTCGTTCCACGCCAGGACCGACACCAGCAAACTGGCACCGATCATCAGCGGGATGTCCAGGCGCACCAGTTGCCGGGAAACCCGCAAGGGAATGATCAGCGCGGACAGTCCAAGAGTGACGAGGATGTTGAAAATGCTGCTGCCGATCACGCTGCCGACGGCGATGTCGGCGTTGTTCGTCAGGGTCGCTTGCAGGCTCACCGCCATCTGCGGTGCGCTGCTGCCGAGGGCGACGATGGTCAGGCCGATGATCAGGGGCCGGACATGCAGGCGCGCGGCCAGGCGCACGGCGGCGCGGACCATCAGTTCGGCGCCGACAATCAACAGCAGCAGCCCGCTGAACAGTTCGATCACACTGATCAGGGGTAAATCGGCTAATCCGAAAATGGTCGGGACTCCATCCGTCAGTCGTCGAGGACTTGCACGCGAACCTTCGCAGTGCCGCTGCGCAGCATGCCCAGGCGCTCGGCGGCTTCCCGGGACAGGTCGATCAGGCGGCCACGGGTGTGCGGCCCGCGATCATTGATGCGTACCACGCAGGATTTGTCGTTATTCAGATTGGTGACCTTCACCCGTGTACCAAAGGGTAGCTGGCGATGGGCGGCGGTCATGGAATTCATGTTGAAACGCTCGCCGTTGGCGGTGCGTTTGCCTTGGTGTTTGGCGCCGTAGTAAGAAGCCACACCGGTTTTGTCGTAGCCATGCGGATCGACGGTGTCGGTGCTGGCGCAACCGGCCAAGAAAGAGAGCAGGGCGCAAAGGCTGAGCAGATGCTTCATTGAAGGTTTCCCGAAAACAAATGTGGGAGCCAGCAGGCTGGCTCCCACAAGGAGTGGAGCCAGATTTGAAGGCTGGCTCCATTTTCATCAGCCTTCGAGTTTGCTTTTCAGCAATTCGTTCACCTGTTGCGGGTTGGCCTTGCCTTTGGAGGCTTTCATGGCCTGGCCGACGAAGAAGCCGAACATCTTGCCGCGCTTGGCTTCGTCTGCCGCGCGGTATTGCTCGACTTGCTCGGCATTGGCCGCGAGCATTTCGTCCAGCACCGCCGAGATGGCGCCGGTGTCGGTCACTTGCTTGAGGCCGCGCTTGTCGATGATCTCGTCCGCGCTGCCTTCGCCATTGGCCATCGCTTCAAACACCACCTTGGCGATCTTGCCGGAGATGGTGTTGTCCTTGATGCGCAGCAGCATGCCGCCCAGAAGCTCGGCGGAAACCGGCGACTGTTCGATGTCCAGGCCTTGCTTGTTGAGCAGGCTGCCCAACTCGACCATCACCCAGTTCGCCGCCAGCTTGGCGTCGCCGCCGATGCTCGCGACTTTCTCGAAGTAATCGGCTTGTTCGCGGCTGGTGGCCAGCACGCTGGCGTCGTAGACCGACAGGCCGAACTGCTCCTGGAAGCGCTCGCGCTTCTGCGGTGGCAATTCCGGCAGGGTGGCGCGCACGTCGTCGAGGAACGAGTTCTCGATCACGACGGGCAGCAGGTCCGGATCGGGGAAGTAACGGTAGTCGTTGGCCTCCTCTTTGCTGCGCATCGGACGGGTTTCGTCCTTGTTCGGATCGTACAGGCGAGTCTGCTGGATGACTTTGCCGCCGTCTTCGATCAGTTCGATCTGACGCTGGATTTCGCTGTTGATCGCCTTCTCGATGAAACGGAACGAGTTGACGTTCTTGATCTCGCAGCGGGTGCCGAACTCGACCTGGCCTTTCGGACGGATCGACACGTTGCAGTCGCAGCGCAGCGAACCTTCGGCCATGTTGCCGTCGCAAATACCCAGGTAACGTACCAGCGCGTGGATGGTCTTGACGTAAGCCACGGCCTCCTTGGCGCTGCGCATGTCCGGCTCGGAAACGATTTCCAGCAGCGGCGTGCCGGCACGGTTCAGGTCGATGCCGGTGGCACCGTTGAACTCTTCGTGCAGGCTTTTACCGGCGTCTTCTTCCAGGTGCGCACGGGTAACGCCGACACGTTTGATCGTGCCGTCTTCCATGGCGATGTCCAGGTGGCCCTTGCCGACGATCGGCAATTCCATCTGGCTGATCTGGTAGCCCTTCGGCAGGTCCGGATAGAAGTAGTTTTTACGGGCGAACACGTTGTGTTGGCCGATCTCGGCGTCAATCGCCAGACCGAACATCACCGCCATGCGCACCGCTTCCTGGTTCAGCACCGGCAGCACGCCGGGCATGCCCAGGTCTACGAGGCTGGCCTGGGTGTTCGGCTCGGAACCGAACGTGGTGGAACTACCGGAAAAAATTTTCGACCGGGTGGTGAGCTGGGTGTGAATCTCCAGCCCGATCACGACTTCCCATTGCATGTGTGTCTCCTCAGAAGCCGGTTGGGGTGCGGGTGTGCCAGTCAGTGTTGAGCTGATACTGGTGGGCAACGTTCAACAGGCGACCTTCCTGGAAATACGGAGCGAGCAATTGCACGCCGACCGGCAGACCGTCGACAAAACCGGCCGGCATCGACAGGCCAGGCAGGCCCGCGAGGTTGGCGGTGATGGTGTAGACGTCTTCCAGGTACGCAGCGACCGGGTCGCTGTTCTTGGCGCCGAGCTTCCAGGCCGGGTTCGGCGTGGTTGGGCCGAGGATGATGTCGACCTCATTGAAGGCCGCCATGAAGTCGTTCTTGATCAAGCGACGGATCTTCTGCGCCTTCAGGTAGTAAGCGTCGTAGTAACCGGCCGACAGCGCGTAGGCACCGACCATGATCCGGCGCTGCACTTCAGGACCGAAGCCCTCGCCACGGGAGCGTTTGTATAGGTCGATCAGGTTGACCGGGTTTTCGCAGCGGTAGCCGAAGCGCACGCCGTCGAAACGCGACAGGTTGGACGAGGCTTCCGCCGGGGCGATCACATAGTATGCAGGGATCGCGTGCTGCATGTTCGGCAGGCTGATTTCCTTGATCACGGCGCCGAGCTTTTCCAGCTCCTTGACGCTGTTGTGGATCAGCTCGGCGATGCGCGGGTCGAGACCGGCGCTGAAATACTCTTTCGGCACGCCGATGCGCAGGCCTTGCAGCGAGCCGTTGAGGCTGGCGCTGTAGTCCGGCACGGGCTCATCGATGCTGGTGGAATCGTTTGGATCGAAGCCGGCCATGCCTTGCAACAAAATTGCGCAGTCTTCGGCAGTGCGCGCCATCGGGCCGCCCTGATCGAGGCTGGACGCGTAGGCGATCATGCCCCAGCGCGAAACGCGACCGTACGTCGGTTTCAGGCCAGTGAGGTTGGTCAGGGCTGCTGGCTGACGAATGGAGCCACCGGTGTCGGTGCCGGTGGCTGCTGGCAGCAGACGAGCGGCGACGGCGGCGGCAGAGCCACCCGACGAACCGCCCGGTACGTGTTCCAGGTTCCACGGGTTTTTCACCGCGCCGTAGTAGCTCGACTCGTTGGCCGAACCCATGGCGAATTCGTCCATGTTGGTCTTGCCCAGGGTCACGGCCCCGGCAGCGGCGAGCTTGGCGACGACAGTGGCGTCGTACGGTGCTTTAAAGTTGTCGAGCATCTTCGAGCCGCAGCTGGTGCGAATGCCCTGGGTGCAGAACAGGTCTTTGTGGGCGATCGGCGCGCCGAGCAGGGCGCCGCTCTCACCATCGGCCCGGCGGGCGTCCGCGGCTTTCGCCTGCGTCAGCGCCAGGTCTTCGGTGAGGCTGATGAAACTGTTGAGCTGCGGATCGAGCTGGGCGATGCGCGCCAGCAGGACTTTGGTCAGCTCTTCGGAGGAAAACTTTTTATCGGCGAGTCCGCGGGCGATCTCGGCCAGAGTCAATTGATGCATTGCAGGCTCTTTCCCTTTAGTCGATGACTTTCGGAACCAGGTACAGGCCGTTTTCGACCGCTGGTGCGATGGACTGGTAAGCCTCGCGGTGATTGGTTTCGGTCACGACGTCTGCGCGCAGGCGCTGGCTGGCTTCCAGTGGGTGGGCGAGCGGTTCGATACCGTCGGTATTGACCGCCTGCATTTCGTCGACCAGCCCGAGAATGCTATTAAGGGCCGAAGTGATGTGTGGAAGATCGGCATCATTGAGGCCAAGGCAGGCCAAATGAGCGATTTTTTCCACGTCGGAGCGTTCAAGCGCCATTGGGATTCTCCAGTGGAAAACAAAACGGACGGCGTCCGTGTGTTAGATTGTCGGAACACTACCGCACTTCTACGGTCATAAGGCCGCGATTGTGGGGCTTGGTGCACAGAAAAGCGGCCAATTTAACATATTGGCGCCTTGCCCAAAATCCCTGTCGTTGTTAGAGTTTGCCGCACTTTTTTACCCACGCGTTGCCTAGGGTCCCTTTCCCATGTTCAAGAAACTGCGTGGCATGTTTTCCAGCGATCTTTCCATTGACCTGGGCACTGCCAACACCCTTATTTACGTGCGCGAGCGCGGTATCGTCCTGAATGAGCCATCGGTTGTGGCCATTCGGACACACGGTAACCAGAAAAGTGTCGTTGCTGTCGGCACCGAAGCCAAGCGCATGCTGGGCCGAACGCCGGGCAACATTGCTGCCATTCGTCCGATGAAAGACGGCGTGATCGCCGACTTCAGCGTTTGCGAAAAAATGCTGCAGTACTTCATCAACAAGGTTCACGAAAACAGCTTCCTGCAGCCTAGCCCTCGCGTGTTGATCTGCGTTCCGTGCAAATCCACCCAGGTTGAGCGTCGTGCCATCCGTGAATCGGCCCTCGGTGCCGGTGCCCGTGAAGTGTTCCTGATCGAAGAGCCAATGGCTGCTGCGATCGGTGCCGGCCTGCCGGTAGAAGAAGCTCGCGGTTCGATGGTCGTGGATATCGGTGGTGGTACCACTGAAATCGCGCTGATTTCCCTGAACGGTGTGGTTTACGCTGAATCCGTACGTGTGGGCGGCGACCGTTTCGACGAAGCGATCATCACTTACGTGCGTCGCAACTACGGCAGCCTGATCGGTGAATCCACTGCCGAGCGCATCAAGCAGGAAATCGGTACGGCCTACCCGGGCGGCGAAGTTCGCGAAGTCGACGTTCGCGGTCGTAACCTGGCCGAAGGCGTTCCACGTGCATTCACCCTGAACTCCAACGAAGTGCTCGAGGCTCTGCAAGAGTCCCTGGCAACCATCGTTCAGGCCGTGAAAAGTGCTTTGGAGCAATCGCCGCCGGAACTGGCTTCCGACATCGCCGAGCGTGGTCTGGTACTGACCGGTGGTGGCGCCTTGCTGCGTGACCTCGACAAGTTGCTGGCCCAGGAAACGGGTTTGCCGGTGATCGTTGCCGAAGACCCGCTGACCTGCGTTGCTCGCGGCGGTGGCCGTGCATTGGAAATGATGGATAAACACACCATGGACCTGCTTTCCAGCGAATAAGTCGCCGGATTGCCTCTATGCTGTTTAGCGCGCAGGCGGCACTTTGCAGTGCTGCCTGTTCGCGTTTATCTTCTGTCAGTCTGCATCCAGGCCGGATCGCTGCCGTATGAATAAAGAGAACATTTGCCTGGGAGGAGCGGCTTATTAAACCGCTTTTCACCAAAGGCCCCTCACTGGGCGTGCGCTTGTTGGTGCTGGTCGTGCTATCGGTCGCGCTGATGGTGGTCGATGCCCGCTTCACACTGCTCAAGCCAGTGCGTAGCCAAATGTCGCTGGCGCTGATGCAGTCTTACTGGATCACTGACCTGCCGCAGCGGCTGTGGCAGGGTGTTGCCAGCCAGTTTGGCAGCCGCACCGAGCTCGTCGCCGAAAACGAAAAACTCAAGACCGAAAACCTGCTGCTGCAGGGTCGCATGCAAAAGCTTGCCGCCCTGACCGAGCAGAACGTTCGCCTGCGCGAGTTGCTCAACTCTTCGGCACTGGTCAACGAGAAGGTCGAAGTGGCCGAGTTGATCGGCATGGACCCTAACCCCTTCACCCATCGCATCATCATCAACAAAGGTGAGCGTGACGGTGTGGTCCTCGGTCAGCCGGTGCTCGATGCCCGTGGCCTGATGGGCCAGGTGGTCGAGTTGATGCCGTACACGTCCCGTGTGCTGTTGTTGACCGACACCACCCACAGCATTCCAGTGCAGGTGAACCGCAATGGCCTGCGGGCGATTGCCAGCGGCACCGGCAACCCGGAACGCCTGGAGCTGCGTCACGTGGCCGATACCGCCGACATCAAGGAAGGCGACCTGCTGGTCAGTTCCGGTCTCGGTCAGCGCTTCCCGGCGGGTTATCCGGTGGCGACGGTCAAGGAAGTGATTCACGACTCCGGCCAGCCGTTTGCCATTGTTCGCGCCGTGCCGACCGCTGCGTTGAACCGCAGCCGTTATCTGCTGCTGGTGTTCAGCGACACCCGTACCCCTGAAGAGCGTGCCAATGACGCCGCCCAGGCGCAGGAGTCGCTGGATGCGCAGGGTGGTGGGCCAATCATCCCGGCAACCGTGCCGAAACCGGCCATTGTCCCGGCGGCTGCTGCGGCACCGGTTGCTCCGGCCACTCCGGCAGCGGCGGCGAGCGCATTGCCTGCTGCCACGCCAGCCAAGCCTGTTGCTCATCCTGTTGCCAAGCCACCCGCGACTCAACCCGCCACCGTGAAACCTGCTGCCAAACCGCCTGTCTCTGCACCGGCTACCACTGGGGGACGAGAATAATGGCCGGTGTAAAAGCTTCGCGAAACGGCTGGATTGTCTGGTTGACCTTCGCCATCGGTCTGCTGCTGAGCGTTTCGCCGTTGCCACAATTCATGGAAATCCTGCGCCCGCTTTGGCTCGCCTTGTTGCTGGCATTCTGGGCGTTGAACCTGCCGCAGACCGTCGGGATGGTGACGGCGTTTTGCCTGGGCCTGGCTGAAGACGTGCTGTACGGCACGTTGCTGGGACAGAACGCATTGATCCTGACGCTCATCACCTACCTGGTGCTGGCGCTGCAACAACGCTTGCGGATGTTCCCGATGTGGCAACAGAGCCTGGTCATCCTGGTGATCTTCGGCCTCGCGCAGCTTGTTCAACTCTGGCTCAGCGCCCTGACCGGCAATCGCCAGCCAACCCTGGCGTTGGTGTTGCCGGCACTGGTCAGCGCATTGCTCTGGCCGTGGATAAGCTTCGGTTTGCGCGGATTGCGTCGACGCTACAAAATCAATTAATTCGCTCAGGCATTGGACAGGGAGAGGTCTTGATGAAACGGTTGTACCTCGCCTCTGGCTCGCCGCGTCGGCGTGAGCTGCTCACGCAGATCGGCGTGCCGTTCACCGCCATCAGTGCACAAATCGATGAAACTCCTTTGGATCGAGAATCCCCGTCGGCTTATGTCGAGCGCCTGGCGCGCGGCAAAGCCGAGGCCGGGCGCGGTTCGGTCGTGTCTGAAGATCCGTTCTGTGTTCTCGGCGCCGATACCGCCGTGGTGCTCGACGGAAAAATTCTCGGCAAACCCGTCGATGAAGCCGACGCGTGCGCCATGCTGAAGATGTTGTCCGGACACGAGCATCAGGTCTTGACCGCTATTGCCGTGCTCGATGGTGAGCGTTGCGAATCCCGGGTTGTTACCAGTCGCGTGCGTTTTCGGGATATCAGTCGTGAAGAAGCCGTGGCCTACTGGGCCAGCGGTGAACCACGGGACAAGGCGGGTGGATACGGCATTCAAGGACTGGGTGCGGTGTTCGTCGCCGGGCTCAATGGAAGTTACTCGGCGGTGGTCGGACTGCCGCTGTGCGAAACCGCGGAACTGCTCGGCCATTTCGGCATACCCTGTTGGCAAACCCACCACGCGCGCTAAGCGTCGTACTGAACAAATGCGGCCATTATCGTGAATACGCCAGAACGAGATCCTGCCATGAGTGAAGAGATTCTGATCAACATCACGCCGATGGAATCGCGCGTGGCGGTGGTCGAAAACGGTGTCCTGCAAGAGGTTCACGTCGAGCGCACGCAAAAGCGCGGCATCGTCGGCAACATCTATAAAGGCAAAGTCGTGCGGGTATTGCCGGGGATGCAGGCCGCTTTCGTAGACATCGGCCTGGATCGTGCCGCGTTCATTCATGCTTCGGAAATTTCCCTGCGCGAAGGTCCAGCAGTCGAAAGCATCAGTGCCCTTGTGCATGAAGGCCAGAGCCTGGTGGTGCAAGTCACAAAGGACCCGATCGGTTCCAAGGGTGCGCGCCTGACCACGCAACTGTCGATTCCTTCGCGTTACCTGGTGTACATGCCGCGCACGGCCCACGTTGGCATTTCCCTGAAGATCGAAGACGAAGCCGAGCGCGATCGCCTCAAGCAAGTGGTCACCGATTGCGTGGCCAAGGAAGGCATCAAGGAAGCCGGCGGTTTCATCCTGCGCACGGCCGCCGAAGGTGCCGGGGCGGATGAGATCCTGATGGACATCCGCTACCTGCGTCGGCTCTGGGATCAGATCAACGAACAGATCAAGACCATCGGCGCGCCAAGCGTGATCTACGAAGACCTCGGCCTGGCGTTGCGCACGCTGCGCGATCTGGTGAGCCCGAAGATCGAGAAAATCCGTATCGATTCCCGGGAGACTTTCCAGAAAACCACGCAGTTCGTCGCCGAACTGATGCCGGAGATCGCTGATCGCCTGGAGCACTACCCCGGCGAGCGGCCGATTTTCGATTTGTATGGTGTCGAAGACGAAATCCAGAAAGCCCTTGAGCGCAAAGTCCCGCTGAAGTCCGGCGGCTATCTGGTGGTCGATCCGGCGGAAGCCATGAGCACCATCGACGTCAATACCGGGGCGTTCGTCGGTCATCGCAATCTCGAAGAAACCATCTTCAAGACCAACCTGGAAGCCGCGACTGCCATTGCTCGTCAGCTGCGCCTGCGCAATCTGGGCGGCATCATCATCATCGATTTCATCGACATGGAAGATGAAGAGCACCAGCGCCAGGTGCTGCGCACGCTCGAGAAACAACTGGAGCGCGATCACGCCAAGACCAACATCATCGGTATCACCGAGTTGGGCCTGGTGCAGATGACCCGCAAGCGCACCCGCGAAAGCCTCGAACAAGTATTGTGTGAGCCGTGCACCTGCTGTCAGGGGCGCGGCAAGCTGAAGACACCGGAAACCGTTTGCTACGAAATCTTCCGCGAAATCCTTCGTGAGGCTCGCGCCTATCAGGCGGAAGGCTATCGTGTATTGGCGAACCAGAAAGTTGTCGATCGTCTGCTGGACGAAGAGTCGGGCAATGTCGCTGAGCTTGAAGGCTTTATCGGTCGCACGATTCGGTTCCAGGTCGAAACCATGTATTCCCAGGAACAGTACGACGTGGTGTTGCTCTGAATCTTTACGCTTCAGTAGTACCAGAGCGGCTGGCCTCAGCTTTTTGCAAGACTTTTGCCATGGGAGCCAACTGACATGGATCGTCTGACACGCATTTTGGCCACGCTGACCCGCTGGGGGCTGGGCCTTTGCGCGTTGGTTTTGGTGTTGCTGGCGCTCTATGTCAGCCTTGGCCGTGAGCTGTCACCGTTGGTGGCCGAGTACCGTGCCGAAGTCGAAAGCAAAGCCACCGAAGCTTTGGGCATGCCGTTGCAGATCGGTGAGCTGGAAGGCAGCTGGAGCGGCTTCGCACCGATTTTGCTGGCTCACGATGTGACGTTCGGCGAGGGCGCCAATGCCTTGCATCTGGATCAGGTGCGGGCGGTGCCGGACCTCTGGGCCAGCGTGCTGACGCGCCAACTGCGTATCGCACATCTGGAGCTCAATGGCCTGAAAATCAGCCTCAAGCAAGGCGAGGACGGCCAGTGGGCGCTGGAAGGTTTGCCGGTGAAAGGCGATCAACCCCTCGATCCAGAGCAGTTGCTCAACCAAATGCAGATGATCAGGCAACTGTCGGTGCTCGACAGTCAGGTCACCCTGCAACCGTTTGGCGAGTCGCCGCTGACCTTGACCTATGTCGGCATGAATCTGAAGGTCGGCCCCACTCGTCAGCGCCTCGACGCTCGATTGACACTTCCCGACGGCCAGCCGATGGCCATGAGTCTACGCACCCGCCTTCGCGCCAGTGAGTGGAAGGACGGCGAGGCAGAAGTCTATCTGAGCCTGCCGCAAAGCGACTGGTCGAAATGGTTGCCCGAGCAACTGACCCAGCAATGGAATTTCACCGAGATCAAGGCCGGTGGCGAGCTGTGGGTAAATTGGGGCAAGGGCGTTGTGCAAAGCGTTGCCGTGCGCTTGAACGCGCCACAGCTCAAGGGGGCTTATGCCGAGCGCAAGCCGATCCAGATCAACAATCTGGCCCTGAACGGTTATTTCCAGCGCGGTGCCGAGGGCATGCTGGTGACCGTGGATTCGCTGGCCATGAACCTGGACGAGACGCGCTGGGAAACGCGCTTGCAGGTCAAACAAACGGTGACCACTGACACCGCCGAAGAGCTCTGGCACCTGCAGGCTGATCGCGTCGATCTCACGCCGCTCACGCCGCTGATCAATGCTCTCGGGCCACTGCCCCAGGGGGTTGCCACGGTAGTGGAGCGGCTCAAGGTCACGGGCGGTTTGCGTAATGTGCTGATCGATATCCGGCCCAATGCCACGGGCGACAAAAAATTCGAGTTCGCCGCCAACCTCGACCGGGTCGGCTTCGACGCGTATTACGGCGCGCCGGCGGCACGCAATGTCAGCGGCAGTATCAGCGGCGACCTGGGGCACGGTGAACTGCGCATGGACAGCAAGGATTTCATGCTGCACCTGGACCCGATCTTCGCCAAGCCATGGCAATACATTCAGGCCAACGCGCGGTTGACCTGGAAACTTGATAAAGACAGCTTCACCCTCGTTGCGCCGTACCTGAAGGTGTTGGGTGAAGAAGGCAAGATTGCCGGTGACTTCCTGATTAGGCTGTATTTCGATCCCGTACAGGAAGACTACATGGACCTGCGTGTGGGCCTGGTGGACGGCGACGGTCGTTATACCGCCAAGTACCTGCCGAAGCTCCTCGGCCCGGCGCTGGATGAATGGTTGCGCACCGCCATCCTCAAAGGTGCGGTCGACGAGGGTTTCTTCCAGTATCAGGGCTCACTGAGCCGCGATGCCAAGGACACGGATCGCAGCATCAGCCTGTTCTTCAAGGTTCACGATGCCGAACTGGCATTTCAGCCGGGCTGGCCGCATGTCAGCAAGGTCACGGGCGATGTGTTTGTCGAGGACAGTGGCGTGCGGGTTCTGGCCAGCAAGGGGCAGTTGCTCGACACTCAGGTCAGCGATGTTGACGTCAATATCCCTCACGTTCCAGCGGGGCAAACCTCCCGCCTGTTTCTCGACGGCAAATTTGCCGGTGGTTTGGGCGATGGCCTGAAAATCCTTCAGCAAGCACCGATCGGCACCGCCGACACCTTTGCCGGGTGGGAAGGCGAGGGCGAATTGCAGGGCAAGCTGAAACTGGATATCCCGCTGGCCAAAGGCGAGCAGCCGAAAATTCTCGTCGATTTCAAAACTGACAAGGCGCGGTTGAAACTCGCCGAGCCTTCGCTGGAGCTGACTCATCTCAAAGGTGATTTCCGGTTTGACAGCGGCAAGGGGTTGAGTGGCCAGAACATCAGCGCAAGAGCCTTCGACAAACCGGTGACTGCCCAGATTTTTGCCGATGGACGCGGGGGCAAGCTCAATACCCGCGTCGTCGCCTCGGGGCATGTCGAGGTCAAGAAACTCACTGACTGGCTGAAGGTGACGCAGCCGCTGCCGGTCAGTGGCGTGATCCCTTACAAACTGCAACTGACCCTGGACGGCGCCGACAGCCAACTGATGGTCAATTCCAGCCTTAAAGGTGTGGCGGTCGATTTGCCGGCACCGTTCGGCATGCCCGCCGACGTCGGGCGCGATACAACGTTGCGCATGACCCTGCAAGGCGCCGAACGGCGCTACTGGGTCAACTACGGAAACCTGGCGAATTTTACATTTGCAGCGCCGACCGGCAGTTTTGCCGACGGACGCGGTGAATTGTTTCTCGGTGGCGGCGATGCCGTGTTGCCCGGCGCCAAAGGCCTGCGGATACGGGGTGTACTTTCGGAGCTGGATGTCGGTCCGTGGAAGGCGCTGGTGGACAAGTATGCCGGTCAGGACCCGAGCGGCAGCGCCAAACAGTTGCTCAGCGGTGCCGATTTCAAAGTGGGCAAACTCAGTGGCATTGGCACGACACTGGATCAGGCATCGGTGCAGTTGACGCGTAAACCGGCCTCTTGGGCGGCACAGCTCGACAGTCAGCAGGTCAAGGGCAGCGCCAGCATTCCCGACGCGAAAGGCGTGCCGATTGTGATCAATCTGCAAACCGTGCGTCTGCCGGCGCCGGATCCGACTGTGCTGGCGGACGAAAACTCACCCGACCCGCTGGCAACGGTGGACCCGACGAAAATCCCGGCGATAGATATCACCATCAATCAGCTGTATCAGGGCAAGGATCTGGTCGGTGCGTGGTCGCTGAAAATTCGACCGACGGCCAAAGGCATCGCCTTCAACTCGCTGGATATGGGGCTCAAGGGCATGCTGTTGCAGGGCAGCGGTGGTTGGGAAGGCACGCCGGGGGCCAGTAACAGCTGGTACAAGGGGCGAATCAGCGGCAAGAACCTAGCGGATGTGCTCAAGGGTTGGGGCTTTGCACCGAGCGTCACCAGCCAGGACTTTCATATGGATGTCGATGGCCGCTGGCCGGGCTCGCCAGCCTGGGTGGCGACGAAGCGGTTCTCCGGTAGCCTCGATGCGTCGCTCAATGAAGGCCAGTTTGTCGAGGTCGAGGGCAGTGCCCAGGCATTGCGCGTGTTTGGCCTGCTCAACTTCAACTCCATTGGCCGTCGCTTGCGCCTGGATTTCTCCGACCTGTTCGGCAAAGGCCTGAGTTACGACCGGGTCAAAGGCTTGCTGGTGGCGTCCAACGGGGTGTATGTCACCCGTGAACCGATCCGTCTGACTGGCCCGTCGAGCACCATCGAACTCGACGGCACCTTGAATATGGTGGCGGACCAGATCGATGCGAAACTGCTGGTGACCTTGCCGGTGACCAACAACTTGCCGATTGCCGCGCTGATTGTCGGTGCGCCCGCGATCGGTGGGGCACTGTTCTTGATGGACAAGCTGATCGGCGACCGCGTTTCGCGTTTCGCCAGCGTCAAGTACACCGTCAAAGGGCCGTGGAAAGAGCCGAAAATCACCTTCGAAAAACCTTTTTGAAACCCGCTTTCCGGGCCTATGGAGTAGCATGGCCGAAGGCGCAGCCTTCGGCAGCTCCTACAGGGTATGAAGTGATTTCAGAAAGGATAAGGCCATGTCTGTCGCGGTGATTCAAATGGTCAGCCAGAGCGATGTGCTGGCCAATCTGGCACAGGCCCGTCGCTTGCTTGAGCAAGCGGCTGCTGGCGGTGCGAAGCTTGCCGTACTGCCGGAAAACTTCGCCGCCATGGGCCGCCGCGACATCGCCGACATCGGTCGCGCCGAAGCATTGGGTGAAGGCCCGATCCTGCCATGGTTGAAACAGACAGCACGTGACCTCAAGTTATGGATAGTGGCTGGCACATTACCGTTGCCGCCGGCAGATCAGCCGACGGCCAAGGTGCATGCCTGTTCGCTGCTGGTCGATGACCAGGGCGAAACGGTGGCGCGCTACGACAAATTGCATTTGTTCGACGTGGACGTAGCGGACAATCGTGGGCGTTATCGAGAATCCGATGACTATGCTTATGGCAATGGTGTCGTGGTGGCGGACACGCCGGTCGGCCGGGTTGGCCTGACGGTCTGTTATGACTTGCGCTTCCCTGAGCTGTACAGCGAGTTGCGTGCAGCCGGCGCGGAATTGATCACCGCTCCATCGGCCTTCACTGCGGTGACGGGCGCCGCGCACTGGGATGTGCTGATTCGCGCGCGGGCCATCGAGACCCAATGTTATGTGCTCGCGGCTGCCCAGGGTGGGACGCATCCGGGGCCGCGGGAGACCTTCGGTCACGCCGCCATCATCGACCCGTGGGGTCGAGTGCTGGCGCAACAGGACCAGGGCGAGGCCGTGCTGCTGGCCGAACGCGATAGCAGCGAACAGGCGTCCATCCGGGCGCGGATGCCGGTGTCCAGTCACCGGCGCTTTTTCTCGCAGGGCGCCCGGCGACCTGCATCAGAACGACGAATTTAAGGCGTAAAACATATGAGCGAGTTGTTGTCCTCAGTCAGTGAACACCTCCTGGCGCCTGGCGGCGTGACGATCGAGAGCCTGCAAGGTGTGCTCGGCGATCTCGCCGGCCCGGGCATCGATGCCGCCGACCTGTATTTCCAGGGACAGATTTCCGAGTCTTGGGCGTTGGAAGACGGCATCGTCAAGGAAGGCAGTTTCAACCTCGATCAAGGTGTGGGCGTACGGGCGCAATCGGGTGAAAAAACCGGTTTTGCCTATAGCAACGCCATCACCCTGGAAGCGTTGGGCGCCGCCGCCCGTGCCGCCCGTTCGATTTCCCGCGCCGGGCAGAATGGCACGGTGCAGGCGTTCACCACGCAAGACGTCGCGCAGTTGTACGGTCCGGACAATCCGCTGGAAGTGCTGAGCCGCGCCGAGAAAGTCGATTTGCTCAAGCGCATCGACGCTGCGACCCGTGCCCTTGATCCACGTATTCAGCAGGTCACCGTGAGCATGGCCGGCGTCTGGGAACGGATTCTGGTGGCCTCCACCGACGGCGGCCTGGCGGCGGACGTGCGGCCGCTGGTGCGTTTCAACGTCAGTGTGATCGTCGAGCAGAACGGCCGTCGCGAGCGCGGTGGCCATGGCGGTGGCGGTCGTACCGACTACCGCTATTTCCTCGCCGAAGACCGCGCCATGGGTTATGCCCGTGAAGCGTTGCGCCAGGCGCTGGTCAATCTGGAAGCCATCCCGGCACCGGCTGGCACATTGCCGGTGGTGCTCGGTTCCGGTTGGTCGGGCGTGCTGCTGCACGAAGCGGTCGGCCATGGTCTGGAAGGCGACTTCAACCGCAAGGGCAGTTCGGCCTATAGCGGGCGCATGGGTGAAATGGTTGCGTCGAAGCTGTGCACCATCGTCGATGACGGCACCCTGGCCGGTCGTCGCGGCTCCCTGAGCGTCGATGACGAGGGCACGCCGACCGAGTGCACCACGCTGATCGAGAACGGCGTACTCAAGGGCTACATGCAGGACAAGCTCAATGCGCGCCTGATGGGCGTGGCCCGCACTGGTAACGGTCGTCGCGAATCCTACGCACACCTGCCGATGCCGCGCATGACTAACACCTACATGCTCGCCGGCGAAAGCGACCCGGCAGAAATCATCGCCTCGGTGAAACGCGGTATCTACTGCGCCAACCTGGGCGGGGGCCAGGTCGACATCACCAGCGGCAAGTTCGTGTTCTCCACCAGCGAGGCGTACCTGATCGAAGACGGCAAGATTACCGCACCGGTCAAAGGTGCGACCCTGATCGGCAACGGGCCGGAAGCCATGAGCAAAGTGTCGATGGTCGGTAACGATCTGTCGCTGGACAGTGGTGTGGGGACGTGCGGCAAGGATGGGCAGTCGGTGCCGGTGGGTGTCGGCCAGCCAACGCTGAAGATTGATGCGATCACCGTGGGTGGCACGGGCTCGTAAGGATGTAATGCTCCCGTAGGAGCTGCCGCAGGCTGCGATCTTTGCTTTTCAATAGAAAAAGATCAAAAAATCGCAGCCTGCGGCAGCTCCTACAGGGGGCGAGAATTAACGCAGACCGCGTTGAGTCTCGTCCAGCTCACGGATGTACTTGAAGATTTTACGGCTGGAAGCAGGAGGCTTGTTTTGCGCAACCTCGTGCTGTGCCTGCCGGATCAGGGAACGCAATTGCTGGCGGTCCGCGTCCGGGTAGTCGACGACGAACTTTTCCAGCACGGCATCGTCGCCGGCGATCAGGCGATCGCGCCAACGTTCCAGGTTATGGAAGCGTTCGTTGTACTGGCGAGTGGAGGCATCGAGTTGATCGAGCAAAACCAGAATGGCGTCAGTGTCCTGATCGCGCATCAGTTTGCCGATGAACTGAAGGTGCCGTTTACGCGCGATGTTCGCGGTGTGCTTGGGCGCATCGGCCAGGGCCCGGCGCATAGCGTCGGTCAACGGCAGTTTTGCCAGCAAGTCAGGCTTGAGTGTTGTAAGGCGCTCGCCGAGGTCAACCAGAGCATGCAGCTCGCGTTTGACCTGGGATTTGCTTTTTTCTCCCGTATCGAGGGAGTCGTCGTAAGAATCAACCATGGTGGCCGTCCGCAAAGAAACGCCGCCATGATAACCAGTCGGGGGCCGCTTGTCCGGCCCGGTCGCTCGATGACCGTTACCGAAAGCAGAATTTGAGTGGAGAACAGCATGAGTGCAGTTGAAAGCGTCGGCCCGCAAGCGTTGCCGGCACTGCAGGAGCAAGTCGAGCAGATCATCGCTGAAGCCAAGCGCCAGGGCGCCAGCGCCTGTGAAGTGGCGGTCTCCCTGGAGCAGGGCCTGTCGACCACGGTGCGTCAGCGTGAAGTCGAAACCGTTGAATTCAACCGTGACCAAGGGTTTGGCATCACGTTGTACGTCGGCCAGCGCAAAGGCTCGGCCAGCACCTCGGCCAGTGGACCGGACGCCATTCGTGAAACGGTGGCGGCTGCATTGGCCATCGCCAAGCACACCTCGGAAGACGAAGCCTCGGGCCTGGCGGATGCCGCGCTGATGGCGCGTGATCTTCAGGATTTCGATCTGTTCCACCAATGGGACATCACCCCGGAGCAAGCCATCGAACAGGCCCTGACCTGCGAAGCCGCGGCGTTTGCCGCCGACAGCCGGATCAAGAACGCCGACGGCACGACGCTCAGCACCCATCAGGGCTGCCGCGTGTACGGTAACAGCCATGGCTTTGTCGGCGGTTATGCATCGACCCGCCACAGCCTGAGCTGCGTGATGATTGCCGAGGCCGATGGCCAGATGCAGCGCGATTACTGGTACGACGTGAACCGTCAGGGCAATTTGCTGGCCGACCCGGTGAGCATCGGCCAGCGTGCCGCGCAACGAGCGGCCAGCCGACTGGGTGCGCGTCCGGTGCCGACGTGCGAAGTGCCGGTGTTGTTTTCCGCAGAATTGGCGGGCGGCTTGTTCGGCAGTTTCCTGTCGGCGATCTCCGGCGGCAGTCTTTACCGTAAATCCTCGTTCCTTGAAGGCACGCTGGGGCAGAAACTGTTTCCGGAATGGCTGACCATCGACGAGCGTCCGCACCTGATGCGTGCCATGGGCAGCGCGGCGTTCGATGGCGACGGCCTGGCGACCTACGCCAAACCGTTCGTCGAAAAAGGTGAGTTGGTGTCCTACATCCTTGGCACTTATTCCGGTCGCAAGCTGGGTATGCCGAGTACAGCGAACGCCGGTGGCGTGCATAACCTGTTTGTCACCCATGGCGATGAAGACCAGGCGGCGTTGCTGCGGCGCATGGGCCGTGGCTTGCTGGTGACTGAATTGATGGGGCAGGGCCTCAACATGGTGACCGGCGATTACTCCCGTGGTGCCGCGGGATACTGGGTCGAGAACGGCGAAATCCAGTTCGCGGTCCAGGAAGTGACCATTGCCGGCAACATGCGCGATATGTTCAAACAGATCGTTGCGGTGGGGAATGACCTGGAACTGCGCAGCAACATTCGCACCGGTTCGGTGCTGATCGAGCGGATGACGGTGGCGGGCAGCTAAACCTCGGCCGCTGCACAAAAAGGCGCGCCACCTATTGGGTGGCGCGCCTTTTTATTGGGTTTACGCCAATCCCTGTAGGAGCCCGGCTTGCCGGCGATGGCGATGTCACAGCCGCCATCGCCGGCAAGCCGGGCTCCTACAGAAGGCGATGAGTAGTCCGGCACGCTTGTTTTGGTTCTCATTATCATCTAATTATAAATCTCATTACCGAATGAGCCCCCGGATCATGAGTTCTGCCTTGCACGAGCAGCCGTACCTCGAAAGCTGGCGCTGGATGAGTCGCCAGATCCGTTGCGCGATGAACCCCGACGAGCCTCGCCTGATCGATCACTACCTGGCTGAAGGCCGGTATCTGGCGTGTTGCACGGCCACCTCACCCTGGACCGTCGCCGAAACTTCCTTCCGTTTGTTGCTCGACACTGCCGCCGATGTCGCGCTGCCGTGGCACTGGCGCACCTACTGTCTCGACCAGGCCTGGCGGCCCTTGCGTGAACTCGAACGCCTCTCTCTGTGCACATGCAGCCTCAAGCGCTGGCAGCTCTACACGTGGCAACTGGCTACCTGCGAGTTGCAGCCTTCAATTCCCCTAACTGAACTGGTGCAAGGATTTTCAGATGACCAAGACACGTATTGAGCGCGACAGCATGGGTGAGCTTCAGGTCCCGGAAGACGCCCTCTACGGCGCACAGACGCAACGTGCAGTGGATAACTTCCCGATCAGCGGCCAACCCATGCCGGTGCAGTTCATCCGCGCGCTGATCCTGGCCAAAGCTGCCGCAGCGCGCGCCAACATCGAGCTCAAGCAGATCAGCGAAACCCAGGGCAATGCCATCGTCGAGGCGGCCCAAGGTCTGCTCGAAGGCGATTTCATGCAGCACTTCCCTGTGGATATCTTCCAGACAGGGTCCGGCACCAGCTCCAACATGAACGCCAACGAAGTGATCGCCACGCTGGCCAGCCGCTTGCTTGGCGAAGGGGTCAACCCGAACGATCACGTCAACTGCGGGCAGAGCAGCAACGACATCATTCCGACCACCATTCATGTCAGCGCGGCGTTGGGATTGCATGAGCTATTGCTGCCGGCGCTGACGCACCTGGTACAGGTCATCGAGCGCAAGGCCGAACAGGTGCATCACCACGTCAAAACCGGACGCACCCACTTGATGGACGCCATGCCGGTGCGCATGAGCCAGGTGCTCAATGGCTGGGCGCAACAGCTAAAGGCCAATATCGGTCATCTGCAAGATCTGCAACCGGCGCTGCAATCTCTGGCACAGGGCGGCACGGCGGTGGGTACCGGCGTCAATGCACACCCTGAATTCGCAGCACGTTTCAGCCTGCAATTGAGCCAGTTGACTCACGTTCAATTCCAGCCGGGAAAGGACCTGTTCGCGCTGATCGGTTCCCAGGACACCGCGGTCGCTGTCTCCGGTCAACTCAAGGCCACCGCCGTGTCGTTGATGAAAATCGCCAACGACCTGCGCTGGATGAACTCCGGTCCGCTGGCCGGTCTCGGCGAAATCGAACTGCAAGCCTTGCAACCGGGCTCTTCGATCATGCCCGGCAAGGTCAATCCGGTGATCCCTGAAGCCACCGCAATGGTTGCCGCCCAGGTGATCGGCAATGACACGGTAATCACCATTGCCGGTCAGTCCGGCAATTTCGAGCTGAACGTGATGTTGCCGATCATCGCCCAGA
Source organism: Pseudomonas sp. Irchel s3f7 (assembly GCF_900187615.1). Lineage (GTDB taxonomy): Bacteria > Pseudomonadota > Gammaproteobacteria > Pseudomonadales > Pseudomonadaceae > Aquipseudomonas. Next base: position 153,842 of record NZ_FYDO01000014.1, read on the forward strand.
ATCTGCTGAGCAGCATCGAATTACTGGCCACTTCCAGTCGTTTGTTAGGCGACAAGGCCATAGCCAGCTTCAAGGTCAACGAAGACCGAATCAAAGAGGCACTGTCGCGCAACCCGATTCTGGTGACGGCGCTCAATCCGATCATTGGTTACCAGAAAGCTGCCGAAATCGCCAAGCAAGCCTATCAGCAAGGTCGACCGGTCATCGACGTCGCGCTGGAGCACACCGACCTGTCGCGCAGCCAACTGGAAGAACTGCTCAACCCGGAAAAACTCACCGCTGGCGGCGTGTAAACCCCCGCTACCGCTTTGGAGGCACACCATGGAGCACTGGAAACGCACGATCGAGAGAGCCAATCGCTTTTTCATGCTGGGTGAACTGGTCGATGCCCGCGAGATGTACCTGCAGGCATTGGCCCTGGCCCAGGTGTTGTTCGAGCGCTGGGCGGATGCTGAAGAGGCGGTAGCAGCTTGCGTGATTTCCCATCACAACCTCGCGGACCTGCATCTGCGCCTCAACCAGCCGGAGGAAAGCGCCGAATACCTCTGCGCCATCCACCAGCGGCTGCTGCAGACCCTGCAGGATCCGCGTTTGTCACCGGCCTTGCGCGAAGCCGCGTTGCGCCAGAGCAGCAAGACTTATGTCGAGCTGCTGAATTTCATCAGCGATCACGGCGAGTACCCACGCACACATCGGTTGCTGCACATCGATGCTGCGAAGCCTGCGCCTCATCACCATGGAGTCCATTGAAATGGCTTTTACCCTGCCTGTCTTGCCGTACGCGTATGACGCCCTGGAACCGCACATCGATGCGCAGACCATGGAAATTCATTACACCAAGCATCACCAGACCTACATCAACAACCTCAACGCCGCCGTTGAAGGCACCGAGTTCGCCGAATGGCCGGTGGAAAAGCTGGTGGCTGCGGTGCAGCAATTGCCCGAGAAGCTCCGCGCTGCAGTGATCAACCAGGGCGGCGGTCATGCCAATCATTCGCTATTCTGGGAAGTCATGGCACCTCACGGCGGCGGAAAACCTGAAGGTGTACTGGCCAATGCCATCGAAGAGCAACTGGGCGGCCTGGACAGTTTCAAAGATGCTTTCACCAAAGCGGCATTGACTCGCTTCGGAAGCGGTTGGGCGTGGCTGAGCGTGACCCCGCAAAAGACGCTGGTGGTGGAAAGCAGTGGCAACCAGGACAGCCCCTTGATGAACGGCAACACGCCGATTCTTGGCCTGGATGTCTGGGAACATGCCTATTACTTGCAGTACCAGAACCGCCGCCCGGAATACATCAGTGCGTTTTACAACGTGATCAACTGGCCGGAAGTTGCTGCTCGCTATCAGGCCGCACTGGTTTAAGTCTTTTATAAAACTATCCAAGGCTGACTATGGGCACTGAAACATTGGCGACCGGCAGTGGACGGATGTTTCGTTACGCGTTTGGATCGTTGTTACTGCTGGCCGGCATGAGTTTGCTGGTTGCGCACGGGCTGGAATGGCTCGATCTGGAGCCGAAGCTGTCGCGGGCGTTGCAGGGCGGTGCGATCTGCGCCCTCGGCACAGCGCTTGGGGCGGTGCCGGTACTGGTGATCCGGCGCATGCCCCTGGCACTCAGCGATTCATTGCTGGGCTTCGGTGCCGGGGTCATGCTGGCGGCGACAGCGTTCTCGCTGATCGTGCCTGGCATTGCGGCGGCGGAAAAGCTAGGCATGAGTCCGTTTGCAGCCAGCGGCCTGATCAGTCTTGGCATCATGCTCGGCGCATTCGGCCTGTTTCTGGTGGATCGCAAAGTGTCAGGGGCATCGCCGGAAATGCTCAATGGTAGCGTCGAACATCCGATCATTCCGCCAAGGATCTGGTTGTTCGTGTTCGCGATCATTGCCCATAACATTCCCGAAGGCATGGCGGTGGGCGTTTCGGCCGGAGGTGGTATGCCGGATGCCGACAGTCTGGCGATGGGCATTGCCTTGCAGGATGTGCCGGAAGGGTTGGTGATTGCCTTGGTTCTGGCCGGTGCCGGCATGTCGCGGTTCAAGGCATTCCTGATCGGCGCTGCTTCAGGTCTGGTCGAGCCAGTTTTCGCACTGTTGTGCGCATGGCTGGTGAGTCTGGCCGAGTTGCTGCTGCCTTTGGGGTTGGCGCTGGCAGCGGGGGCGATGCTTTTGGTGGTCACTCACGAAATCATTCCCGAATCGCGCAGGCACGGCCACGACAAGCTGGCCAGCCTTGGATTGTTGATCGGGTTTTGTTTGATGATGGTGATGGATACGGCGTTGGCTTGATTTGCTGTGTGGCGAGGGAGCTTGCTCCCGTTCGGCTGCGAAGTAGTCGTGAAATCAGCACGCGCGGAGTATCTGGTGCATTGCGATGACAGGCGTTGGGGCCGCTTCGCGTCCCGGCGGGAGCAAGCTCCCTCGCCACAAAGTCACCGGGAAAGAATTCGGTAGCGGTTATTCGCCTTCGTCGAAGAAGTTGTTGATCAATGCCACCAGCGCGTCCAGCGCTTCCTGTTCCTGCTCGCCTTCCGTGCTCAAATGAATGGTGGTGCCCTTGCCAGCGGCGAGCATCATCATGGCCATGATACTTTTGCCGTCGACCATCGATTGGGGGGTGCGTCCGGCTCTGATCTGGCAAGGGAACTGGCCAGCAATACCGACGAATTTTGCAGAAGCGCGGGCATGCAAACCCAGCTTGTTGATGATTTCGATTTCCAGAGCAGGCATCGCGATGTGAATCCTTTAGCTGAGGTCGCGGTGGCGGACCTGGACGTTCTTCAGGGTTTGTTGCAGGGCTTTGCCCAAGCGTTCGGTCAGGTAGACGGAACGGTGATGTCCGCCAGTGCAACCAATGGCAATGGTCACGTAGGCGCGGTTACTGGCGGCAAAACGAGGGAGCCACTTTAGCAGGTATGTGGAAATGTCCTGGAACATCTCTTCGACATCTGGCTGTGCCGCCAGATAATCGGCAACCGGCTGATCGAGGCCGGATTGTTCTCTCAGTTCCGGCTTCCAGTAGGGATTGGGCAGGCAACGTACGTCGAACACCAGGTCAGCGTCTACCGGCATACCGCGCTTGAACCCGAACGACTCCACCAGAAATGCCGTGCCGGGTTCCGGCTGGTTCAAAAGGCGCAATTTGATCGAGTCGCGCAGTTGATACAAATTCAGGCTGGTGGTGTTTATCTTGAGGTCGGCGAGGTCGGCGATGGGGCCGAGCAAGACGCTTTCAACGTTGATTGCTTCGGCGAGCGAACGATTGGCGTTGCTCAGCGGGTGACGTCGACGGGTTTCGGAAAAGCGCTTGAGCAACGTTTCTTCATCGGCGTCCAGGTACAAAATATCGCACTGGATATGCCGGCCGCGGACTTCTTCGAGGAGATCGGGAAAACGTGAGAGATGACTGGGCAGGTTGCGTGCGTCAATGGACACGGCAACCAGCGGTTGAGACAGCTCAGTATGAACAAGTGCGCGCTCGGCAAGCTCCGGCAACAACCCGGCAGGGAGGTTGTCGATGCAATAGTATCCGTTGTCCTCGAGAACGGCGAGGGCGGTACTTTTACCTGAGCCGGAGCGACCGCTGACGATGATCAAACGCATGATTAATGACCGTTTTGCTCGTCCAGGACGACCTGGTACAAGGCTTCATTACTCGGGGCGCTGCGCAGTTTTTCGCGCACTTCCTTGCGGTCGAGCATGCTGGCGATCTGTCGTAACAGTTCCAGGTGAGCATCGGTGGCGGCTTCCGGGACCAACAGCACGAAGAGCAGGTCAACCGGGGCGCCATCAATAGCGTCGAAATCAATAGGTGCGTCCAGGTGCATCAAGGCACTGATGGGCGACACGCAACCTTTGAGGCGGCAGTGAGGAATGGCGATGCCGTTGCCAAAACCGGTAGAACCGAGTTTTTCACGGGCAATCAATGCCTCGAAGACATCTTGCATCTCCAGATCCGGCACTTCGCGATGGATGAGGTTGGCAATTTGTTCGAGGGCTTTCTTTTTACTGCCGCCCGGCACGTTCACCAAAGAACGGCCGGGGGTCAGGATGTTTTCAAGTCGGATCATGGGTTGGGAGTGTTAACGACCGGTTGCGCCCTGAAGGAGGCTCTGGGTCTTTTCCTTATGCTTTTTGAGTTGGCGATCCAGCTTGTCGGTGAGTGAGTCGATCGCCGCATACATGTCGTCATGCTCAGCGTTTGCGACCACTTCACTGCCGGGAATATGCAGGGTGGCTTCGATTTTCTGCTTCAGCTTCTCGACCGTCATCGTGACTTGCACGTTGGTGATCTTGTCGAAATGTCGCTCCAATCGTTCGAGTTTTTCGCCGATGTAGGTGCGAAGAGGTTCGGTCACTTCCAGTTGGTGTCCACTGATGTTGACTTGCATACAGCTTCTCCTTCGTTGCCAGTGCATAAAGCGGTAGATCAGATGATCTACCACTGGAACGCTGTGGCGTGGCTCTACATCAACCGCTTACGTTCGCTCGAAGGCGCGATCCCGAGGGATTCGCGGTACTTGGCGACGGTGCGGCGAGCCACCTGAATGCCTTGTGCCTCCAGTAAACCAGCGATCTTGCTGTCACTCAACGGCTTTTTCTGATTTTCCGCGGCAACCAGTTTTTTGATGATCGCGCGGATCGCCGTAGACGAGCATTCGCCGCCTTCGGAGGTACTGACGTGGCTGGAGAAAAAGTATTTCAGCTCATAGATACCCCGTGGGGTATGCATGAATTTCTGGGTGGTTACCCGTGAAATCGTCGACTCGTGCATGCCCACCGCTTCGGCAATGTCATGCAGGACCAATGGCTTCATGGCTTCGTCGCCGTACTCCAGAAAGCCGCGCTGGTGTTCGACGATCTGGGTAGCGACTTTCATCAGGGTTTCGTTGCGGCTCTGCAGGCTCTTGATGAACCAGCGGGCCTCCTGCAACTGATTGCGCATGAAGGTGTTGTCGGCGCTGGTGTCGGCGCGGCGTACGAAGCCTGCGTACTGGGCATTGACCCGAAGCCGAGGTACCGACTCCTGATTGAGTTCGACCAGCCAGCGCTCGTTGTCCTTGCGTACGATGACGTCAGGCACGACGTACTCGGCTTCGGTGGACTCGATTTGTGAACCGGGGCGCGGATTAAGGCTCTGGACCAGTTCGATCACCTGGCGCAGTTCGTCTTCCTTGAGCTTCATGCGACGCATGAGCTGGCTGTAATCTCGGCCGCCAAGCAAATCGATGTAGTCGGTGACCAGCCGTTTGGCTTCGGCCAGCCAAGGTGTTTTGGCAGGCAGCTGACGCAATTGCAGCAGCAGGCATTCGCCCAGGTTGCGGGCGCCGATGCCGGCCGGTTCGAATTGCTGGATGCGGTGCAGGACCGCTTCGATTTCGTCCAGCTCAATGTCCAGTTCCGGATCGAACGCTTCGAGGATTTCCTCAAGGGTTTCGTCCAGATAGCCCTGATTATTGATGCAATCGATCAGGGTGACGGCGATCAGGCGATCGGTGTCAGACATCGGCGCCAGGTTCAATTGCCACAGCAAATGGCTTTGCAGGCTTTCGCCGGCCGATGTGCGGGTAGTGAAATCCCACTCATCATCATCGTTGCTGGGCAGGCTGCTGGCGCTGGTCTGGTAAACGTCTTCCCAGGCGGTATCGACAGGGAGTTCGTTGGGGATGCGTTCGTTCCAGTCACCTTCCTCGAGGTTATCGACGGTCGGTGCGCTCTCCTGGTAGGAGGGTTCCTGGATATCGGTGTTGGGCTTTTGTTCGGTGTTGTCGGCCAAGGGGTCGGCGTTGTCGAAGTCGTCGCCTTCTTCCTGGCGTTCGAGCATCGGATTGGACTCCAGGGCCTCCTGGATTTCCTGTTGCAGGTCCAGGGTCGACAATTGGAGCAGGCGGATGGCCTGTTGCAGCTGAGGTGTCATCGTCAGCTGCTGGCCCATTCTCAAGACTAGCGATGGTTTCATGGCAGGGGCTTAACACCTTATTCGCCGGCGCACATGCGCCATCCACTACAGGGCGCCGAGGCGCCAAACTTAAGCAAGTTATATGCCTGAATCAGAGGCCTTTGCCTAGACCGCTGTAACAATAAAAACGAAAACCTTTGTCGATATGTCGGTCGGCGCCCGTGCGCAAACCAGCGAGCGCAGTCATTACAGGCGGAATTCGTGCCCCAGGTAAACTTCCTTGACCAGATCGTTGGCCAGGATCGTTTCTGCGTCACCTTCGGCAATCAGCTGGCCATCATTGACGATATAGGCCGTTTCGCAGATGTCCAGGGTTTCACGGACGTTGTGGTCGGTGATCAGTACGCCAATGCCTTTGGCCTTGAGGTGATAGATGATCTGTTTGATATCGCCCACCGAGATCGGGTCCACGCCGGCGAAGGGTTCATCGAGGAGAATGAATTTCGGATTGGTGGCCAGTGCGCGGGCGATTTCCACGCGGCGACGTTCACCGCCGGACAGGCTCATGCCCAGGTTGTCGCGAATGTGGCTGATGTGGAATTCCTGAAGCAGGCTTTCCAGTTCCTTGCGACGACCTGCCTTGTCGAGTTCCTTGCGGGTCTCGAGGATCGCCATGATGTTGTCGGCCACCGAGAGCTTGCGGAAAATCGACGCTTCTTGCGGCAGATAACCGATGCCGGCCTTCGCACGACCGTGCATCGGCTGGTGGCTGACGTCCAGGTCGTCGATCAGAACGCGACCCTGGTCGGCCTGCACCAGGCCGACGATCATGTAGAAGCAGGTGGTCTTGCCGGCGCCGTTCGGGCCGAGCAGGCCGACGATCTGGCCGCTGTCGATGGACAGGCTGACGTCACGCACGACCTGGCGACTCTTGTAGGCCTTGGCCAGGTGCTGAGCTTTCAGAGTTGCCATTACTGGGCCTTCTGCTCGTCAGTTTTCTTTTTCGGCTGAATCACCATGTCGATGCGTGGGCGCGACTCGGTGACTTTGCTGCCGGTGGCGCGACCGGCGCTGGCCAGCTTCTTGTTTGTGTCGTAGACGATTTTTTCGCCTTGGGTGATGTTGCCATCCTTGTCGATGACTTTGGCGCGGTCGATCAGCACGACGCGGTCTTGCGAGGCGTGGTACTGGATGGTCACGCCATAACCCTGAACAGGTTTCGTATCGCCAGCGGTTTGCAGTTGCTCGAAGTAGGCGAGGTTGCCCACGGAGGTCACTACATCGATATCGCCGGCCGGGGTGCGGGTCATGGTCACTTTGTTGCCGGTGACCTTCATCGAGCCCTGGGTGATGATCACATCGCCCGTATAGGTAGCAATACCGTTCTTGTCGTCCAGTTGGGCGTCGTCGGCCTGAATGCGAATAGGCTGTTGCTGATCGTCCGGCAGAGCCCAGGCGCTCACGCTTCCCAGTGCTGCGCCCAGACTGAGCAAAATAGGGAGTGTTTTAACGAGCCTCATACTGTCCTCTTACGTTCGATAGCAGGTGTATCCTGCTTTCTTTCAAATACGCCTTCATTCCCTTGCCAGTCGAGACACCGCCAGCGCCGTCGATTCTAACGTCTTGCTCGGTCTGCGCATATTGCTGCTGCGGGAACACGGTCATGCGAGTGGTGGTGATCAGGGTTCTGCGGTTTTTTTCGTCGAAGCGTGTGATGCGTACCGAGTCGATCAGTTCGACCTCGGTGCCATCGGGATTGACCTCGCCTTTCTCGCTCTGGACGTGCCACGGGAATTCGGTACCGCGGAACATGTTCAGGTCGGGATTGGTCAGCAAGGTAACTTCGGTCGCTTTCAGGTGTTCGACCTTGTCGGAGGTCATTTCGTACTGCAATTTACCATCCGGCAGGAACTGTACGCTGTGGGCGTTGATGGCGTAATAGTCGATCTCGCTTTCATTGGCACGCACAACCGGCTTGTCGAGGAAGCGTTCCGGGCTGATGTTCCAGTAGCCGACCGCGGCGAATATCGCCGCGATGCAACCGAACAACAAAATACTGCGAATCTTTTTGCTCAACATATAGGGCTCACAGGTATGCAGCGTTGGCTGCATCGAGGCGATCCTGGGCACGCAGGATCAATTCGCAGAATTCGCGAGCGGCGCCTTCGCCACCGCGGGCAGCGGTGACGCCGTGAGCGTGTTCGCGCACGAAGCTGGCGGCGTTGGCCACTGCCATGCCCAGACCAACGCGACGGATCACCGGCAGGTCTGGCAGGTCATCGCCCAGGTAGGCGACCTGTTCATAGCTTAAGCCTAGTTGCTCCAGAAGACCGTCGAGAACGACCAGTTTGTCTTCGCGACCCTGAAACAGGTGCGGGATACCGAGGTTCTTCGCTCGACGCTCGACCACCGGGGTCTTTCGGCCGCTGATGATAGCGGTCTGTACACCAGCTGCCATCAGCATCTTGATGCCTTGGCCGTCCAGAGTGTTGAACGTCTTGAATTCGCTGCCGTCTTCGAGAAAGTACAGGCGCCCATCGGTGAGAACGCCGTCGACGTCGAAAACCGCCAGCTTGATCTGTTTGCCGCGTTGCAGCAGGTCCGTGTTCATTACATTACTCCCGCGCGCAGCAAGTCGTGCATGTTCAACGCGCCGACAGGGCGGTCTTCACTATCGACCACGACCAGCGCGCTGATCTTGTGATCTTCCATGATTTTCAGCGCTTCGGCGGCAAGCATTTCGGCTCGGGCAGTCTTGCCGTGAGCCGTCATGACCTGATCGATCGTAGTGCTGTGGATATCGATGCTGCGGTCCAGCGTGCGACGCAAGTCACCGTCGGTGAAAATCCCTGCCAGTTTGCCATCGGCCTCCAGGACTACCGTCATGCCCAGCCCCTTGCGGGTCATTTCCATCAGGGCGTCCTTGAGCAGGGTGCCGCGCTGAACTTGCGGCAGCTCCTGCCCGGCGTGCATGACATTTTCCACTTTCAGCAACAGGCGTCGGCCCAGGGCGCCGCCGGGATGGGAAAAAGCGAAGTCTTCGGCGGTAAAGCCGCGGGCCTCCAGTAACGCAACGGCCAAGGCGTCGCCCATAACCAGTGCGGCGGTGGTCGAGGAGGTCGGTGCCAGGTTCAGCGGGCAGGCTTCGTGCTCGACATGCACGTTCAGGTTGACCTCGGCAGCCTTGGCCAGCGGCGAGGCGGGGTTGCCGGTCATGCTGATCAACTGAATGCCCAAACGCTTGATCAGTGGCAGCAAAGTCACGATTTCGTTGGTGGAGCCGGAGTTCGAGAGTGCCAGGATGACGTCGTCACGGGTGATCATGCCCATGTCGCCGTGACTGGCTTCGGCCGGGTGCACAAAAAAGGCCGTGGTGCCGGTGCTGGCCAGGGTGGCGGCGATCTTGTTGCCGATGTGCCCTGACTTGCCCATGCCGACCACGACCACGCGGCCTTTGCTGGCCAGAATCATCTCGCAAGCGCGTACGAAATCTGCGTCGATGTGGGGCAGCAGGCCTTGTACGGCTTCTACCTCGAGGCGGATGGTGCGTTGTGCCGATTGAATCAGGTCGCTGGATTGGCTCATGTCTGAAATCGTATAGCCCGATGAAAAGGCGGCGATTATAGCGTTTATGTTCGAAACCCTCACGCAAGTTCGTTACGCATTGTCATTCCTTGTTACTTAATCCCTCTGAAAGAAGCGTCTTGCCGGGCGTCGCGCTGAAGATGACCCGGCAATGGCCTTGGGCGCGCAGCGGTTGCAGTGATATAGTTCGCCGCCAGTTCGGCCTGCCCGGAAGGTATGTGCTTTCGTCAGAAAGTCAGGCGTCCGAGTGAGAGGCTGCATCGCAAGGAGTTTAGATGAGTGCCGATAACGCCTACGCGGTCGAGCTGAAGGGACTGACCTTCAAGCGCGGTGCGCGCAGCATTTTCAATAACGTCGATATCCGTATCCCGCGCGGTAAGGTCACCGGCATCATGGGGCCTTCCGGGTGTGGCAAGACCACGCTGTTGCGTTTGATGGGCGCGCAATTGCGCCCTACCAAGGGCGAAGTCTGGGTCAACGGGCAGAACCTGCCGAAGCTGTCGCGCAGCGATCTGTTCGATGCCCGCAAGCATATGGGTGTGCTGTTTCAGAGTGGCGCACTGTTCACCGATCTCGATGTGTTCGAGAACGTGGCTTTTCCGCTGCGCGTTCACACCGGGCTGCCGGAAGAAATGATCCGCGACATCGTCCTGCTTAAATTGCAGGCGGTAGGCTTGCGCGGCGCCATCGACCTGATGCCCGACGAATTGTCCGGCGGTATGAAGCGTCGTGTCGCGCTGGCACGGGCGATTGCGCTTGATCCGCAGATTCTCATGTACGACGAACCCTTTGTCGGCCAGGACCCGATCGCCATGGGCGTACTGGTGCGCCTGATCCGCCTGCTCAACGATGCGCTGGGTATCACCAGTATCGTGGTTTCCCACGACCTGGCCGAGACCGCGAGCATTGCGGACTATATCTATGTCGTGGGTGACGGCCAGGTGCTGGGGCAGGGCACGCCTGACGAGTTGATGAATTCGGATGACCCCCGCATTCGTCAGTTCATGACTGGCGACCCCGATGGCCCGGTTCCGTACCACTTTCCAGCGACGGATTACCGCGCAGATCTTCTGGGGAAGCGCTGATGCGCAAAATTTCATTAATAGAGCGCGTACGCCGGTTCGGCCAGGCGGGTATCGACGTGCTGGCGGTGTTCGGACGCTCGGCGCTGTTTCTGTTCCACGCTTTGCTGGGCCGTGGCGGTATCGGTGGCGGTTTCGGGCTGCTGGTCAAGCAACTGCATTCGGTAGGCGTGATGTCCCTGGTGATCATCGTGGTCTCCGGGGTGTTCATCGGTATGGTGCTGGCGCTGCAAGGGTTCAACATCCTGTCGAGCTATGGCTCCGAGCAGGCCGTCGGGCAAATGGTCGCGCTGACGCTGTTGCGTGAACTGGGGCCTGTGGTGACTGCCTTGCTGTTCGCCGGACGTGCCGGTTCGGCGCTGACGGCCGAAATCGGCAACATGAAGTCCACCGAGCAGTTATCCAGCCTGGAAATGATTGGCGTCGACCCGCTCAAGTACATCATTGCCCCGCGCCTGTGGGCCGGCTTCATTTCCCTGCCGGTGCTGGCCATGATTTTCAGCGTCGTGGGCATCTGGGGTGGTTCGTGGGTGGCTGTCGACTGGCTGGGTGTCTACGAAGGCTCCTACTGGTCGAACATGCAGAACAGCGTGACCTTCGCCGACGATGTGCTCAACGGGATCATCAAAAGCATTGTCTTCGCCTTTGTCGTGACGTGGATCGCCGTATTCCAAGGCTATGACTGTGACCCTACTTCCGAGGGGATCAGCCGAGCCACTACCAAGACCGTTGTGTATGCCTCGTTGGCAGTGCTCGGCCTGGACTTTATTCTGACTGCCTTGATGTTTGGAGATTTCTGATGCAAAACCGCACCCTGGAAATCGGTGTCGGCCTTTTCTTGCTGGCTGGCATCCTGGCTTTGCTGCTGTTGGCGTTGCGGGTCAGTGGACTGTCCCCGAGCCCGAGCACCGACACCTATAAACTTTATGCATACTTTGACAATATCGCCGGTTTGACGGTCAGAGCCAAAGTGACCATGGCCGGTGTGACCATCGGCAAGGTCACCGCGATCGATCTGGATCGCGACAGCTTTACCGGTCGTGTGACCCTGGAAGTGGAAAAGCGTGTCGATAACCTGCCGGCTGATTCCACGGCATCTATCCTGACCGCCGGTCTGTTGGGCGAGAAGTACATCGGTATCAGCGTGGGCGGCGAAGATTCCCTGCTCAAGGACGGTGGAACCATCCACGACACCCAGTCGTCGCTGGTGCTTGAAGACCTGATCGGTAAATTCCTGCTCAATACCGTTAGCAAAGACGCCAAATGAGGAACTGTTAAATGATCTCTACCTTGCGACGTGGCCTGTTGGTACTGCTCGCGGCGCTGCCATTGGTAGCCAATGCCGTGGCGGCACCTTCAGCGCACGAACTGGTACAGGACACTACTACCCGTTTGCTCGCCGACCTGGCGGCCAACAAAGAGAAGTACAAGCAGGATCCGCAGGATTTCTATGCGGCGCTGAATAGCATTGTCGGGCCTGTCGTGGATGCCGAAGGCATTTCCAAGAGCATCATGACGGTCAAGTACTCGCGCAAAGCTACACCGGAGCAAATGAAGACCTTTGAAGAAAACTTCAAAAAAGGTCTGTTCCAGTTCTATGGCAATGCCTTGCTGGAATACAACAACCAGGGCATCGTCGTTGATCCTGCCAAGGACGAGTCGGGCGACCGCACCAGCGTTGGCATGACGGTCAAGGGCAGCAACGGCGCGATCTATCCGGTTTCCTATACGCTGGAAAAGATCAATGGCGAGTGGAAGCTGCGTAACGTCATCATCAACGGCATCAACATTGGCAAGCTGTTCCGTGATCAGTTCGCCGATGCGATGCAGCGCAATGGCAACGACCTGGACAAGACCATCAATGGTTGGGCCGGTGAAGTCGCCAAGGCCAAGGAATCCACCGAGAAGCAAACCCAATGAGTGAATCGGCCGTCCTGATGGACGACGCTGGCGAGCTGCGGCTCAGCGGCGTGCTGGATTACCGCAGCGGCCCCGGCCTGCGCGAGCAGGGGCGGGCGCTGATCAAGGCCAGCACTGCCGCGGCGCTGGTGGTTGATTGTTCGGCTGTGACGAAGTCCAGCAGCGTCGGCCTGTCATTGTTGCTGTGCTTCATGCGTGATGCCCAGGCGGCCGGCAAGGCCCTGAGCATTCGTGCGATGCCAGAAGACATGCGTGAAATCGCCCAGGTCAGTGAGCTGACCGAGCTGTTGACGCATCCCTAACCCGCATCGATAAAAAAGCCCCCCGTCAGAGTCCTGCTCCGCGGGGTTCGCAGGCGCGGGGCTTTTTTGTATGATGTCCGACCCGCGCGCACAGGGCGCCGATTGAGGTTGAGCATGCAGGCCGTAGAAGTGAAGAGCTTCCTTGAAGGAAAGCTGCCCGGAACGTTGGTAGAAGTCGAGGGCGAAGGCTGCAATTTCCAGCTGAACGTGATTAGCGATGAACTGGCGGCGTTGAGCCCGGTGAAGCGTCAGCAGCAGATCTATGCCCATTTGAACCCATGGATCACCGATGGCAGCATCCATGCGGTCACTATGAAATTTTTCAGCAGCGCGGCCTGGGCCGAGCGCACCTGAGCCCAAGGGCGTCGAGATTCTTATGGATAAATTGATTATTACTGGCGGTGCTCGTCTTGACGGCGAAATCCGCATCTCCGGGGCAAAGAACTCTGCCCTGCCGATCCTGGCGGCCACGCTGCTGTGCGACGGTCCCGTGACCGTTGCCAACCTGCCGCACCTGCACGACATCACCACCATGATCGAACTGTTCGGTCGCATGGGGATCGAGCCGGTGATCGACGAGAAACTGTCCGTCGAAATCGACCCGCGCACCATCAAGACCCTGATCGCGCCGTACGAACTGGTTAAAACCATGCGTGCGTCGATCCTGGTACTGGGTCCGATGGTTGCCCGTTTTGGCGAAGCCGAAGTCGCTCTGCCTGGCGGTTGCGCCATCGGTTCGCGTCCGGTTGACCTGCACATTCGTGGTCTCGAAGCCATGGGCGCGGTCATCGACGTCGAAGGCGGCTACATCAAGGCCAAGGCGCCTGAAGGTGGCCTGCGCGGCGCGCACTTCTTCTTCGATACCGTCAGCGTGACCGGTACCGAAAACATCATGATGGCAGCCGCTCTGGCCAAGGGCCGCAGCGTCCTGGCCAACGCCGCGCGCGAGCCGGAAGTGGTCGACCTGGCGAACTTCCTGAACGCCATGGGCGCCAAGGTTTCCGGCGCTGGCACCGACACCATCACCATCGATGGCGTCGAGCGTCTGCACACCACCACTTACAAGGTGATGCCAGACCGTATCGAAACCGGTACCTACCTGGTTGCCGCTGCCGTGACTGGCGGCCGCGTGAAGGTCAAGGACACTGATCCGACCATTCTCGAAGCCGTTCTGGAAAAACTCCGCGAAGCCGGTGCCGAAATCACCTGTGGCGAAGACTGGATCGAGCTGAACATGCACGGCAAGCGGCCAAAAGCCGTCAACGTGCGGACCGCTCCGTACCCGGCATTCCCGACTGACATGCAGGCGCAGTTCATTTCCCTCAACGCCATTGCCGAAGGCACGGGCGCTGTGATCGAGACGATCTTCGAAAACCGCTTCATGCACGTCTACGAACTGCATCGCATGGGGGCTCACATCCAGGTCGAAGGCAACACCGCGATTGTCACCGGTATCGAAAAACTCAAGGGCGCGCCAGTGATGGCTACCGACCTGCGGGCTTCGGCCAGCCTGGTGATCTCGGCTCTGATCGCCGAAGGCGACACCCTGATCGACCGCATCTACCACATCGACCGTGGCTACGAGTGCATCGAAGAGAAACTGCAGATGCTGGGCGCCAAGATTCGCCGCGTTCCGGGCTAGTTTCTGCTGCACGGGCACAAGGACGTGCCCAATGGATTTGTTGTATGTCGAGCCGGTTTCCGGCTCGATGCGTGTCCGGCGCCGTTTGCGACCGGGCATAAGATTCCTGATTAAGGGCTGACGTTTCCCATGCTGACTATCGCACTGTCCAAGGGCCGCATCCTTGACGATACTTTGCCGCTTCTGGCTGAAGCGGGCATCGTGCCGACCGAGAATCCGGACAAGAGCCGCAAGCTGATCATCCCCACGACCCAGGACGATGTCCGTCTGCTGATCGTGCGCGCTACCGATGTGCCGACTTACGTCGAGCACGGTGCCGCCGACCTCGGTGTTGCGGGTAAAGATGTGCTGATGGAATACGGCGGCCAGGGCCTGTACGAGCCGCTGGACCTGCAAATTGCCCAGTGCAAGCTGATGACCGCCGGTAAGGTCGGCGCCGTCGAGCCCAAGGGCCGTCTGCGTATCGCCACCAAGTTCGTCAACGTTGCCAAGCGCTACTACGCCGAACAGGGCCGTCAGGTCGACATCATCAAGCTGTACGGCTCGATGGAGCTGGCGCCACTGATCGGTCTGGCGGACAAGATCATCGACGTGGTCGACACCGGCAACACGCTGCGGGCCAATGGCCTGGAGCCACAGGACTTTATCGCGGCCATCAGTTCCCGTCTGATCGTCAACAAGGCTTCGATGAAAATGCAGCACGCCCGTATCCAGGCGTTGATCGACACCCTGCGCAAGGCAGTGGAGTCTCGACACCGCGGCTGATTTACCTGCGCGACCTTGAGTCGCGCCCGTCTATCCGCCTCATAGCCAGAATCTCAGGTGCCCAAGCGGAAACGACTGCTAAGTTAGGGCGCCTGAGTTTTTGCCATTCCTATGAGGCTCTCGCTATGACCGCACCGACTGCAATTCGCCGACTCAACGCTGCTGACCCGGATTTCGCACATCATCTGGATCATCTGCTGAGCTGGGAAAGTGTGTCTGACGACTCGGTCAATCAGCGAGTGCTGGACATCATCAAGGCCGTTCGTGAACGTGGCGACGCGGCACTGGTGGACTTCACCCGGCAGTTCGACGGGCTGGACGTGAAATCCATGGCCGACCTGATCCTGCCGCGTGAGCGTCTGGAACTGGCACTGACCCGCATCACCGTGCCTCAGCGCGAAGCGCTGGAAGTCGCCGCCGCCCGCGTGCGCAGCTACCACGAAAAGCAGAAGCAGGATTCCTGGAGCTACACCGAGGCCGACGGCACGGTGCTGGGCCAGAAAGTCACGCCGTTGGACCGTGCAGGTTTGTACGTGCCGGGCGGCAAGGCGTCGTATCCGTCGTCAGTATTGATGAATGCGATTCCGGCCAAGGTCGCCGGCGTGACCGAAGTGGTCATGGTCGTGCCGACCCCGCGTGGTGAAATCAATGAGCTGGTACTGGCCGCCGCTTGCATCGCGGGCGTCGATCGCGTGTTCACCATTGGTGGCGCGCAGGCAGTTGCGGCGTTGGCCTACGGCACTGAAAGCGTACCGAAGGTCGATAAAGTGGTCGGTCCGGGCAACATCTATGTCGCCACCGCCAAGCGTCACGTGTTCGGCCAGGTCGGTATCGACATGATCGCCGGCCCGTCCGAAATCCTCGTGGTGTGCGACGGCCAGACCGATCCGGACTGGATCGCCATGGACCTGTTTTCCCAGGCCGAGCACGACGAAGACGCCCAGGCAATTCTGGTCAGCCCCGACGCCGAATTCCTCGACAAGGTCGCTGCGAGCATCAGCAAACTGATGCCGACCATGGAACGCGCCGCCATCATCGAGACCTCGATCAACGGCCGTGGGGCGCTGATCAAGGTGCGCGACATGGAGCAAGCCATCGAAGTCGCCAACCGCATCGCGCCGGAGCATCTGGAATTGTCGGTGGCCGATCCCCAAGCCTGGCTGCCGCAGATCCGCCACGCCGGTGCAATCTTCATGGGCCGTCACACCTCTGAAGCGCTGGGCGATTACTGCGCAGGCCCGAACCACGTGTTGCCAACCTCCGGCACCGCGCGGTTCTCATCGCCGCTGGGTGTGTATGACTTCCAGAAACGCTCGTCGATCATCTTCTGCTCCGAGCAGGGCGCATCCGTTCTGGGCAAGACCGCTTCCGTGCTGGCCCGTGGCGAGTCGCTGACCGCCCACGCCCGCAGTGCCGAATACCGCATCGTCGACGAACAAAAGGGAAACTGAACATGAGCAAATTCTGGAGCCCGTTCGTCAAGGATCTGGTGCCTTATGTACCGGGCGAACAACCGAAGCTGACGAAACTGGTGAAACTCAATACCAACGAAAACCCGTACGGTCCATCGCCCAAAGCCCTGGCTGCGATGCAGACCGAACTGAACGACAACTTGCGTCTGTATCCGGACCCGAACGGCGATGTGCTCAAGCAAGCCGTCGCCAGGTACTACGGCGTGCAAGGCAATCAGGTGTTCCTCGGCAACGGTTCCGATGAAGTCCTGGCGCACATCTTTCACGGTTTGCTGCAGCACGATCAGCCACTGCTGTTCCCGGACATCAGCTACAGCTTCTATCCGGTCTACTGCGGGTTGTACGGCATCAAATTCGACGCGGTGCCGCTGGACGAACAGTTCCAGATCAACCCGGCGGACTACGCCAAGCCGAACGGCGGGATCATCTTCCCGAATCCGAACGCGCCGACCGGTTGCCTGTTGGCGCTGGAAGCGGTGGAGCAGATCCTCAAGGCCAGCCCGGATTCGGTGGTCGTGGTGGACGAGGCTTACATCGATTTCGGCGGTGAAACGGCAATCACCTTGGTGGACCGTTATCCGAATCTGCTGGTCACCCAGACCCTGTCAAAATCCCGCTCCCTGGCTGGTCTGCGGGTTGGCCTGGCGGTGGGGCATCCGGACCTGATCGAGGCGTTGGAACGGATCAAGAACAGCTTCAACTCCTATCCGCTGGATCGTCTGGCGATTGTCGGTGCCGCTGCGGCGTTCGACGACCGTGAGTACTTCGACAAGACCTGCCAATTGGTCATCGACAGCCGCGAGAACGTCATCGGGCAATTGCAGGCGAAGGGTTTTGAAGTCCTGCCGTCGGCCGCGAACTTCATCTTCGCCCGTCACCCGAAGCACGATGCAGCGGGTCTGGCGGCGAAGTTGCGCGAGCAAGGCGTGATCGTGCGGCACTTCAAGCAGGAGCGGATTGCCCAGTTCCTGCGGATCTCGATTGGTACGCCAGAGCAGAATCAGGCGTTGATCGACGGCCTCAGCGATCTCTAAAGCACTTCTATCCCCTTGTGGGAGATTCTATGTTTGGGGGGAACCCCCAAACATAGAAATAGGCTTGTATTCACTTTGGTTTTTCATCAAGGCAAACAGTACCCGAGCCAGTTTTCTGGCAAGTATCACCAGCGCCTCGGTCCCTTT
>NZ_FYDO01000022.1 GCF_900187615.1 Pseudomonas sp. Irchel s3f7
GGCAGGCGTCGTAGCGGTAACTGACCAGGGTCTGTTCGGTGCGCCAGGCGTGTTCTTCGGTGGTGGCGCGTTGCCGCACTTGATAGTCGACGGCGATCAGGTGCCGCCGGTCGTAACGCAGTAACAGCGCACGACCGGCGCCGTTATCGAGACGTTGCAGTCGATCCAGACGGTCGCGGGACACGTGCAGGCGGTTGCCGTAGGCGTCGCTGATTGCGCTCAGGCGGCCGTCGCGGAAGTGGTAGAAACGCGGCGTGTCGCCGGCCAGGGCGAGGATCAGTTCGTCCGCCACTTCACCCAGATAGATCGCCGCCCGCGACAGGCTGTTGTGGATCACCGGACGTTCGACGCTCGGTCGCGGAAACGGCGTGCGGCGGTTTTCGTGGTCGATCCAGATCACTTGGTCGCCGTCGATTTCCAGGCGCTGGGCCAGGGAATGGCTCCAGCCAAACCCAAGGCCGCTGTCGAGTTCGACGGCGCTGCTGCGATAGAGGCGGGTGAAGTCGAACGGCAGGAGACCGTCGAGGCTGGCGTCGGTGAGGGTCAGCAGTTCCTCGCCGGTGACCATCGACACCGGGCACTTGTTGGTGGCGGTGTTATCGACGGTGTCGGCGCTGTCGCCGTTGGGGTTGGTGGCCTGTTTCGGGGCGTCGTCCCGCTGTTCGTGACGTCCGAGGCGGGTGCTGGGGGCGGACTTTTTGCGCGCCATGGCGACCGGGTTCGGCACCTCCAGCACCGGTGAGTTGGCAGCGGAGATCAACAATGGAACCGCAGGCGCCGGTTTCAGCGGCGCATTCCGGGCATTGACCATCAATGGCTTGAGCGCACCGGCGTGGGCCGCCAGGTCAGACCGCGATGTCAGCTCGGCCAGGCGCAGGCTTGCCGCTGCCAGCCATTGGCGAGCGCGCACGGATTTGATCTTGTTGAGCACCTTGGCGCTCAAACGGATCTTCAGGCCCATCGGACCGGTCAGACACATCAGCAGGAAAGCGACCAGCAGTTCCGTGCGAACTTGCGCCACAACCTCGGCGATGTACTGCGGTGGCAGCAGCTTCAACCAACTGGTAAACGCGGCCACATAGATGAACATCAACGGCTCATCGCTCAGCACCAGCAACAGGTTGGCGATGGCCTCGGACGAAGCGCTCAGCAACGTTTCCAGTTCGGCTTCAGTCAGGTACTCAAGGAGCTTTTCGCTGTTCGCTTGCAGGTCTTCGATCAGGGCATAAACCTGCTTCACGTCATCCCACAAACCGTGCAGCGACAGTTCGAAACCACGCCAGTCAGCCTGTTGCAGCGTGCGATAACGCTCTGCGAAGTCCGCTGCGGAAAACTCCGCCCACAAGGGCTCGAACTCAGCGCTCCACTCGTTGCGTAACCAGCTTTCGAGTTCACCGATAACGCCCTGATAGGAGGCGTACAGCGCTTTGACGTGGTCGGTGGTGACGTTAGGAAAGAACGTGATGCGATAACGCTGGCCGCGCCAACAGCGGGGGATTTCGAGGATGCCGCTGGGGCCGATGGTTTCGTGAATCGGCTTACCGTACTGCGGTTCGCCCTGACCTTCATTGAGCAGCGGTTCGAGCATCACCGGCGTGTTGCCGATCGGCACGAAGCGCGCGGATTCAAACATATGCACCAAGGTCAACGGGCCGCTGGCGGGGCAGCTGGCGACGGTTGAGCTGACGGGCGTGGTGGAATTTTTAGGGGCGCTGAGACGTACTTCGTTGCCGACCGTAAACACCTGCTCGACATCCAGCACCCGACCGGTCCAGAAGCTTTCCGCCCAGGCCTCGTAATCGTTGAGGCACAGGCGGAATTCCCCGAGCAGGGCTTCAAAGTTCGGCCGCTCGGGGTTCATGGCGGCGACCACGAGCAAGCCAATGGTGTTGTTCAGGGCCAGCAGCTTGTCAGGGGCGAGCATGGGCAGTCTTTCGTTTGGCGGAATGTGGGGCGCCAAACTCTGCGGGGGATCAACGAGGAAAGAAGTCAGGAAAGGAGGTGTTTGATGTAGGGGGAATCGCTATTTCGCAGCGATCCGCTCGACAGCGATCGGGATTTCATTGCTCTGCGCCTGCGACGCTCGTTATGCTGCTGAAACCTTTAATCAGCCCGGCCCCCGTTCCAGTTATCCATCCCGGGATGCCTTTGAAAACGGATCAGACGCGATGAATGCAACGCTGAAAGCAATCGGCCCGATCAAAGCCGTGATTTTTGATATGGACGGTTTGCTGCTCGATACTGAGGGCATCTACACCGAAGTCACGTCGATCATCGCTGCGCGGTATGGCCGAACCTTCGACTGGAGCATCAAGCAGAACATCATCGGGCGCGGCGCGGGTGATCTGGCGCGTTATGTGGTTGAAGCGCTGGACCTGCCGATTACCGCGCAAGAGTTTCTGGTGATCCGCGAACCACTGATGCGCGAGCGTTTTCCTACAGCGCAGGCAATGCCTGGCGCACAGGAACTGGTGCGGCATCTGAAGGCCAATAACATCCCAATCGCGGTGGGCACCAGTTCGACGAGCCAGTCGTTCGGCCAGAAAACCACCTTGCACCGCGACTGGTTTGCGCTGTTCGATTTCATTGTCACGGCGGATGACCCGGAAGTGGGCGCAGCGAAACCGGCACCGGATATCTTCCTGACGGCGGCGCGGCGGTTGGGGGTTGCCCCCGGGGATTGCCTGGTGTTCGAGGATTCGCCTTTTGGTGTCACTGCGGCGAAAGCGGCGGGGATGGCGGCGATTGCGATTCCGGATGCGGCGATGGCTGACGAAAAATACGCACACGCGGATGGCATTCTTCGTACGTTAAAAGCGTTCGAACCCGGTGCTTGTGGTTTGCCGGCACTGGAATGGGGCTGACAACAGAAAATGTGGGAGCGAGCAAGCCGCTCCCACATTGGTTTTTCGTTTAACTCATCAGGCGCCAAAACCACCGTCGATGGTCAGGCTTGCCCCGGTGATGTAGCCAGCCTCCGGTCCAACGAGATAGGCGACGAAGCTGGCGATTTCCTCGGCTTTGCCGTAACGGCCCACCGCCATCAACGGGATCAAGCTGTCAGCGAAGTCGCCGTGGGCAGGGTTCATGTCGGTGTCGACCGGGCCCGGTTGCACGTTGTTGATGGTAATGCCTTGCGGGCCGAGGTCACGGGCCAGGCCTTTGGTCAGGCCGACCAGCGCCGACTTGCTCATGGCGTACGGGCCGCCACCGGCGAAGGGCATGCGATCGGCGTTGGTGCTGCCGATGTTGATGATGCGGCCGCCTTCGGTCATGTGCTGTGCGGCGGCTTGAGTGGCGATGAACACGCTGCGCACGTTGATCGCCAAGGTCTGGTCGAAGTCTTCGAGTTTGAAATCGGCCAGCGGTGCGACGGCCAGAACCCCCGCGTTGTTGACCAGGATATCCAGTCGTCCGAAAGCTTCCACCGTCGCATTCACCGCGCTGCGGATGGCCTCGGCGTCGGCGCTGTCAGCCTTGATTGCCAGGGCTTTGCCGCCTTGGGCGGTGATGCTGTTTTGCAGTTCCTCGGCCTTGGTCGTGGAGCTGACGTAGGTGAAGGCAACGGTCGCGCCTTCAGCGGCCAGGCGTTTGACGATGGCGGCGCCGATACCGCGGGAACCACCTTGAATCAATGCCACTTTGCCGCTGAGGTTCTGAGTAGTCATGTCGATCTCCAAAGTCCCGAGGCGAGATGTCCCGGTTGATGGAGCCTAGTATCGATTGAGGATTACAGGCTGTGTAGACGGTAATTGCTATAGTCTGTGTAAACCATAAGTTTATAGTGGTGTGTCATGGAAACCTTCAGCAGTATTGAATGCTTTGTGCGCAGCGCCGAAGTCGGCAGTTTCGCCGAAGCCGCGCGACGCTTGAGCCTGACACCGGCGGCGGTGGGCAAGAGCGTGGCCAAACTTGAAGCGAATCTGGGGGTGCGGTTGTTTCAGCGCAGCACCCGCAACCTCACCTTGACTGAGGCTGGCCAGTTGTTTTTGAGTCAGGTCAGCGCCAGCCTGACGACTATTCAGAACGCCGTGGCCAATCTGGCCAGCGTCGAAGGTCTCCCCGCAGGCACTTTGAAAGTCAGCATGGGCACGGTGTTCGGGCGATTGTATGTCGTGCCGTTGCTCGGTGAGTTTCTGCAGCGATATCCGGCGATCAACCCGGACTGGCATTTTGATAATCGTCAGGTTGACCTGATCGCCCAAGGGTTCGACGCGGCGATTGGTGGCGGATTTGAATTACCCCAGGGGGTCGTGGCGCGCAAGCTGGCACCGGCGCATCGGGTGTTGCTGGCGTCTACCGATTACCTTGCGCGGCGCGAAACGATCAGGGAGCCCGATGATCTGCAACACCACGACGGCATCCTGATTCGCTCGCCGCAAACCGGGCGTGTGCGTTCCTGGCAGTTGAGCGGACGCAGCCCCCAGCACTGCCGGCCATTGATGCTCAAGGCGCGAATGACCATGAGTGATTCGGATGCGGCTTGCGCGACGGCGGCCCAGGGTTTGGGGGTTGCGCTGGTGAGCATGCCGTTCGCGGTGAATTATCTGGAGGCGGGCACATTGCAGCGTGTGTTGCCGGACTGGTACATCGATGACGGCAACATTTCGATCTATTACGCCGAGCACAAACTGCTGCCGGGCAAGACTCGAGCGTTCGTCGACTTCATCATCGAGCAGTTTGCCGAGCAAGGGTTGGCACAGCGGTTTAGTGCTGCTTGAGCAGCACTTGAGACCGAAGTTGAATCGGGGTCAGCCCTTGCTGATGATGTTCCCGGCATGCAACCCACATTCTTTCTGCGTGGCTTCTTCCCACCACCAGCGACCTTCGCGCTCGTGCTGGTTCGGCAGCACAGGGCGGGTGCAAGGCTCGCAACCGATGCTGATGAAGCCGCGTTCGTGCAGGCTGTTGTACCGCAACTCCAGCATGCGGATGTAACCCCAGATTTCTTCGCTGGTCATTTGTGCCAGTGGATTGAATTTGTACAGGGTGCGCTCCGGGGTGGAGAACGCGGTGTCGATTTCCATCACCGCGACGGCGCTGCGGGTGCCCGGGCTCTGGTCCCGGCGCTGGCCGGTGGCCCAGGCCTTCACGCCAGACAGCTTACGGCGCAGCGGCTCGATCTTGCGGATACCGCAGCATTCGCCATGACCGTCCTTATAGAAACTGAACAGGCCTTTTTCCTTCACAAACGGTTCGAGTTTGGTGTGGTCCGGCGACACCAGTTCGATGTCGATTTTGTAGTGCTCGCGCACTTGATCGATGAAGCGGTAGGTCTCCGGGTGCAGGCGACCGGTGTCTAGGCTGAACACCTTGACGTTCTTGTTCAGCTTCCAGGCCATGTCCACCAGGACCACATCCTCAGCGCCGCTGAAGGAGATCCACAGCTCATCGCCGAACTCGGCAAAAGCCAGTTTCAGAATGTCCTGGGCGGATTTATTGGCATAGGTCGTGGCGAGTTCCACGACGTCGAACGTTGGGCTCATCAGGGCGGCTTCCTACAGGTCGGTGGCGCTGGGCGCTCTATATGGGCCGATGTTAACAAAAAGCTGCGCTGATCGGGGCACCCTCTGCGTTGCGCAGGCAGGCCCGAATCGCTAGAGTTCGGCAGTCTTTTTGCTCGCTCGACTCAATAATCAATACAAATGGGAGTGTCTTGTGGAAATTGCCTGTCTGGATCTTGAAGGTGTACTGGTCCCGGAAATCTGGATCGCCTTCGCCGAAAAAACCGGGATCGAATCCCTCAGGGCCACCACCCGGGATATTCCCGACTATGACGTGCTGATGAAGCAGCGCCTGCGGATCCTTGACGAACACGGCCTGAAGCTCTCGGACATTCAGGAGGTGATCGCCACGCTCAAGCCGCTGGACGGCGCCATCGAGTTCGTCGACTGGCTGCGTGAGCGCTTCCAGGTGGTGATCCTGTCGGACACCTTTTACGAGTTCTCGCAGCCGTTGATGCGCCAACTGGGCTTCCCGACCTTGCTTTGCCATCGTCTGATTACGGATGACACCGGGCGGGTAACGAGCTATCAGTTGCGTCAGAAAGATCCCAAACGTCAGTCGGTTCTGGCCTTCAAGAGCCTTTACTACCGCGTGATTGCGGCGGGCGATTCCTACAACGACACCACCATGCTCGGTGAAGCGGATGCAGGGATTCTGTTCCATGCGCCGGACAACGTGATTGCCGAGTTCCCGCAGTTCCCGGCGGTGCATACGTTTGAAGCGTTGAAGCAGGAGTTCATCAAGGCGTCGAATCGGACCTTGAGTCTTTAATCGGCCGGACTGACGCTTTCGCTGGCAAGCCAGCTCCTACAAGATCGATGCGAGGCACGCGATCCTTGTAGGAGCCGGCTTGCCGGCGATGCTTCAAAGGTTTTGCAGGGTATCGAGCAGCACTTTCACCTTGGTGATCGATTCCTGATATTCGGCCTGCCACTCGGAGTCGGCCACAATCCCGCCACCGCCCCAGCAACATACCTGCCCATCCTTGACCAACAAACTGCGAATGGCGATGGAGCTGTCCATCTCGCCCCGCACATCGAGATACAACAACGAACCGCAATACAGTCCGCGTCGGGTGGGTTCCAGTTCGTCGATGATTTGCATGGCGCGAATCTTCGGTGCGCCGGTGATTGAGCCGCCGGGGAAGCTGCCGGCGATCAGGTCCAGGGCATCGCGCTCATCCGCCAGTTCGCCGGTCACGCTGCTTACCAGGTGATGCACGTTCGGATAGCTTTCCAGGCTGAACAACTCCGGCACCCGAACCGAACCGGTGCGGCAGG
Source organism: Pseudomonas sp. Irchel s3f7 (assembly GCF_900187615.1). GTDB lineage: Bacteria > Pseudomonadota > Gammaproteobacteria > Pseudomonadales > Pseudomonadaceae > Aquipseudomonas. The sequence goes on from NZ_FYDO01000022.1 coordinate 6,786, forward strand.
TGCGCCCAAGATCGTTGCGCAGCAAGTCGACGATCATCAGGTTTTCCGCGCGATCCTTGGGGCTGGCCAGGAGTTCGGCGGCGTTCGCCGCGTCTTCGGCGGGTGTGAGGCCTCGGGGGCGCGTGCCTTTGATCGGGCGGGTTTCAACGTGACGCTCGCTGACTTTGACGAAGCGCTCCGGCGACAAACTCAGCACAGCACCGCCGTCGGGCAGGCTCTGAAAACCGGAAAACGGTGTCGGGCACGCCGCCCGCAACGCGCAATAAGCCACCCATGGATCGCCCTGGCAGGGCGCACGGAAACGCTGGGCGAAATTGACTTGATAACAGTCGCCGGCCTGGATGTATTGCTGAATGCGCTCGATCACCTGGCGATACTCGTCAGCGTTCAGGTCGGCAATCATCGGGGTTTGCAGTTTGAAAGGCTCTACCGGTTCAGGCGCCGGCTGACTGAACAGCGCGATCAAGCGTTGGCGTTCGCTGTCGGTCAGGGTCGGGTGAAACACCAGTTGGCTACTTTTCTGCTGGTGATCGCTAATCAGCGCCCAGTCATAGAGGCCGAAACGTGCATCGGGCAATTGCAGGTCGTCCAACGCCTGACTCGGCAGGTTTTCCAGATGTCGGCCGAAGTCGTAACTCAGGTAGCCGATCAAACCACCCGCAAACGGCAGTTCATAAGGTGCCGGAATCGACGCTTCACCCAGCCGTGTCAGGTTAGCGCGCAGGCGTTGCAGGAAATCGCTGCCACTTTCGTCAGACGCTACCGCCAATTGCTCCAGCGGCCAGGCACTGAGCAGGTCATAGCGGCCACGGTTGGCGCTCGGCCGGCCGCTGTCGAGCAGCACGGCGCCGGGGGCATGGCGGATCGCCGCGAAGTATTGGGCGGGGTTGGCGCGATAGGGCAGCGGGTGTACGGAACAGGTCAACATGGGCGGGGAAGATCAGCCATCGAGGCGGGGTGGCGATTGTAGTCCCCTCGGGGAATTGCTCCTAGAGGGGATGTCGGGGATTGGCAGATCAGTAGCGGTGAGCGTGACACCTGTGGCGAGGGAGCAAGCTCCCTCGCCACAAAGTGCCATAAGTCAGCCCTCTACCGGCGGAATATGCCCAAACATTTCCTGCACAAACGCCACGCGCTCTTCAACGGTTTCAATCACGCCCCGGGCCTTGAGCTCTTCCAGTCGCGCTTCGACCGCATGGGTGCGCAACGTCAGTCCGCAATCGTTGGCAATCTGGATATTCAAGCCCGGCCGGGCATTGAGCTCCAGGATCAGTGGGCCTTTTTCCTGGTCCAGCACCATGTCGACACCGATGTAACCCAGCCCGCACAGCTCATAACAACCGGCGGCGAGTTTCATGAAACCGTCCCAGTAGGGCAATTGCACGCCGTCCACCGCGTTGGTGGTGTCCGGGTGTTTGGTGATGATGTTGTTCAACCAGGTGCCGCGCAGGGTCAAGCCTGTCGCCAGGTCGACACCGACACCGATGGCGCCCTGGTGCAGGTTGGCCTTGCCGCCGGACTGACGGGTCGGCAAGCGCAGCATGGCCATCACCGGGTAACCCATGAGCACAATGATGCGGATGTCCGGCACGCCTTCGTAGCTGATGCTCTTGAAGATCTGGTCCGGGGTGACGCGATATTCGATCAGCGCCCGGTCGCGGTGCCCGCCGAGGGAGTACAGGCCGGTCAGGATGCTGGAAATCTGATGCTCGATTTCCTCGTGGCTGATGATCTTGCCGGACACCGTGCGATAGCGGCCCTCGAAGCGGTCGGCAATCACCAGAATGCCATCGCCGCCAGCGCCTTGGGCCGGTTTGATGACGAAGTCGTTGCGCCCGCCGATGATCTTGTCGAGGTTGTCGATTTCCTTCTCGGTGGAAATCACGCCATACAGCTCCGGCACATGAATGCCAGCCGCGATGGCGCGCTCCTTGGTGATGATCTTGTCATCGACAATCGGGTACAGGCTGCGCTTGTTGTACTTGAGCACGTAGTCCGCGTTGCGCCGGTTGATGCCCATGATGCCCCGGGCTTCCAGGGCCTTCCAGGTCTTCCAGAAGCCGAACATCAAGCGTCAGCCTTTTTCAGGAAGGCCTTGAAACGCACCAGTTCGGTCAGGCGGTAGCCGCGATAACGCCCCATCGCCAGCATGAAACCCACCAGGATCAGCAGGATCGCCGGGAAGGTGAAGACGAAGTACACCAGCTCCGGCACGCTCATGATCAAGTGCGCGAGGGACGCTGCGAACAGCGTGCCGATGGCCACTTTCATCGCATGGCTGGCGCCGCGTTCTTCCCAGGTGATCGACAGGCGTTCGATGGTCATGGTCAGAATCACCATCGGGAACAGCGCCACCGACAACCCGCGCTCCAGGCCAAGCTTGTGGCTGAACAGGCTGATGGCCGCAATCAACACCACCACGAAGGTCAGCACCACCGACAGTCTCGGCAGCATCTGCAACTTCAAGTGTTCGAGATAGGAGCGCAGGGACAGGCCCAATGCGGTAATGATCGTGAACAGCACAATGCCGAAGCCCAGCTGGGTCTCGCGGAACGCCAGGGCGATCAGCACCGGAGTAAACGTGCCCAGTGTTTGCAGGCCGATCAGGTTGCGCAGGATCAGGATCACCAGCACGCCAATCGGGATCATCACCATGATCATGAAGGTCTGCTGGGTTTGCAGCGGCAGGCCGTACAGCGAGTATTCAAGGAAGTTGGCGTCGGTGTTTTCATCGGTCAGCTTGGCTAGGCGAATGGCGTTCATTTCGCTGTTGTTCAGGCTGAAGGTCACGCTGGCTTTCTTGCCGCCGTCGACGGTGATCAGGTTTTCGTCGCCGGTCCACCACAGCAGGCGGTCGGTTGGCAGGCCTTGTTCGCCGGTTTCCGGGTTGAAGTACAGCCAGTCGGTGCCGTTGAAACTGCGCAGCCACAGCTCCGGTACTTGCGGCTGGTCCGCTACCAGGCGAATGGTGTGGACTTTTTCCACCGGCACGTGGGCGATGGACAGCAGCAATTCGACGATTTTCGCCTTGTGCGGCGTGGACGGATCACCGGCCAGCAGCAGTTTCACGTTGTCGTCGCCGAGATTGTTGACACGTTTGATGGCTTCGCCGATGAAGGTCTCGACGTCGGCCGAGTGCTGGCGGATCGGCGCGAGCAGGGCTTCGGCGGCGATTTTTTCCGGGCCTTCGATGACCATGCTGTCACGGAACGTCGGGCCTTTTACTTTGAGTTTCTCGCCGGAATAGCGCTTGGTCAGCACCAAACGGTAATACAGGGTCTGGTTGCCCTTGGCCCGGCGCGCCGACCAGGTGACCTTGCGGTTGCCGTCGACCCGGTTCACCGCCACGCCGTAATTGTTGGAAATGAAGCTTTCATTAAGGCTGACGAAGTCGCGGCTCAGGGGCGGCACGAACATCTGGATCTTGACCGGGTCCTTGGCACTGGCGACGAACTCGACTTTGGCGTCGATGTTCCACAGGTCGTCGGTGGCGTCTTCGGTCACCGGAATGCCCAGCACGAAGATCTGATAGGCCGTAACTGAAATGCCCAGCACCACCAGGATGGCGATCAGCAGTTTCAGATGAAGGGTAAGAGAGCGCATTGGAATTACTCTGCGGTATGAGCGTCGGTGGTGCAGGCGGGTTTGCCGGCAGCATATTTAAGGCTGGGGTCGACCAGCGCATCGAATCGTTTGAGGGCTTCGGAGCCGATCAAGAGCGGGTATTGGAAAGCACTTCGGTCAGTAAGGTTCACTTCTATACTGCGCAAAGCCGAGCCCATGCAGATATCCAGCTCAATGACAGGGCGGGCCGTGTACTTCTTGCCTTCTTCCGGGTCGTAGTCGCCGGCCCGGCGCTTGATCTTGCTGACACGGGCCAGTGGCCGTTCAATCGGGTGCGAGTGGGCGGTGTCGATGGCCAGGTAAAACCGTACCCATGACTCGCCATTGCGTTTGAAACGTTTGATGTCTCGTGCACTTAAAGAAGCGGTTTTGGCGCCGGTGTCGAGTTTGGCGGCCACTTCCAGGTCGATGCCATTAAGGGAAGCGTATTCGTTGAGGCCATACACGGTCTTTTCCCCTGCAAGCGCAAAGCCGGGCAGGCAAAGGAAATAAAGGAATGTGGGGAAGGGCTTGAGTCTCATAAATCCTGGTGCGCAGCGGTCCGTACTTCGATTCAGGGCCCTGGCATCGCTGCGCAAGCTCCTTCGTATGCCTGTCAGGGTTTTATGACAGGCCGTGCAGATGTGACAAACAAATCGGGCGGCATTCTAGCACGGTGGTTTTATGGTGCCAGCGCTGGGCGACAGCTAAAAACCGTCAGGCTGCTTCATTATGAAGCAACCGGTTATCAGAAGATTGTCGACAATATCGATTTAACCTTTGACTCGGCGCCCTGTATTCGCTAATTTTTGCGGCACTGGCTTACAAGGTGTCGACAATCATGCTGGATCAACTCGATCCCCCGGTGTTCACGCAAGACGATACGGAGACGCTTTCCGAGAACGTCTTCCGCCGCATTCAAGCGGCCATCGTCAAAGGCGATATCGCCCCGGGCAGCAAAATCTCCGAACCGGAACTGGCGCGCACCTACGGCATCAGCCGTGGACCGCTGCGCGAAGCCATTCACCGTCTGGAAGGCCAGCGCCTGCTGGTACGTGTTCCGCATGTCGGGGCGCGAGTGGTGTCGCTTAACCATGCCGAACTGGTCGAACTCTACGAAATCCGCGAGTCCCTTGAAGGCATGGCCTGCCGTCTGGCTGCCGAGCGTATGAGCGTAGAAGAAATCGACGAATTGCGTCGGGTGCTGGAAACCCACGAGCGCGATGCGGCGTTTCAGGCCGGTGTCGGCTACTACCAGCAGGAAGGCGATTTCGACTTCCACTACCGAATCATCCAGGGCAGCGGCAATCGCACGCTGACCCAAATGCTCTGCGGCGAGCTGTATCAATTGGTGCGCATGTACCGCATCCAGTTCTCCACCACGCCCAATCGCCCACACCAGGCGTTTGCCGAGCACCACCGAATTCTCGATGCCATCGCCGACCGTGACGGTGAACTGGCCGAGTTGTTGATGCGCCGTCACATCGGCGCCTCCAAACGCAACATCGCCCGTCATTACCAGGACGGCGCTAACCCGACAGCCAAACGAGGTGAGTCATGAGTTTGAACAAGAGCACTCCAGGCCAGCGTTTCCGCGATGCGGTCGCCAGCGAGCATCCATTGCAAGTGGTCGGCGCGATCAACGCCAACCACGCGCTGTTGGCCAAGCGCGCCGGTTTCAAGGCGATCTACCTGTCGGGTGGCGGGGTGGCTGCTGGCTCCCTCGGCCTGCCGGACCTGGGCATCACCGGTCTGGATGACGTGCTGACCGACGTGCGTCGCATCACCGACGTCTGCGATCTGCCATTGTTGGTGGACGTGGACACCGGTTTCGGTTCGTCGGCCTTCAACGTGGCTCGCACCGTGAAGTCGATGATCAAGTTCGGCGCAGCGGCGATTCACATCGAAGACCAGGTCGGCGCCAAGCGCTGCGGCCACCGTCCTAATAAAGAGATCGTGACCCAGCAGGAAATGGTCGACCGTATCAAGGCCGCCGTCGATGCCCGTACCGATGACAGCTTCGTGATCATGGCCCGTACCGACGCCCTGGCGGTGGAAGGTCTGGAGTCTGCCCTGGATCGTGCCGCTGCCTGCATCGAAGCCGGCGCCGACATGATTTTCCCGGAAGCCATCACCGAGCTGGACATGTACAAGCTGTTCGCCAGCCGCGTGAAAGCGCCGATCCTGGCCAACATCACCGAATTCGGCGCGACGCCGCTGTACACCACCGAGCAACTGGCCGGTGCCGATGTATCGCTGGTGCTGTACCCGCTGTCGGCTTTCCGCGCCATGAACAAAGCCGCAGAAAACGTCTACAACGCGCTGCGCCGCGATGGCACCCAGGCGAATGTCATCGACACCATGCAGACCCGCATGGAGCTTTACGATCGCATCGACTACCACACCTTCGAGCAGAAGCTCGATGCGTTGTTCGCCGCGAAGAAGTAATGATCTAAAGATCGCAGCCTTCGGCAGCTCCTGCACCGACCTCTTTCTCCTGTAGGAGCTGTCGAGTGAAACGAGGCTGCGATCTCTTCGGCAATACGCGATAGACCTGATGAATCAAATTTTGCCGATTCCCTAATAAATTCAAGATTGGAGACAGCAATGGCCGAAGCAAAAGTACTCAGTGGCGCCGGGCTCCGTGGCCAGGTTGCCGGGCAAACCGCACTGTCCACCGTGGGCCAGTCGGGTGCCGGTCTGACCTATCGTGGTTATGACGTTCGTGAACTGGCGGCTGACGCGCAGTTTGAAGAAGTCGCTTACCTGCTGCTGTACGGCGAACTGCCGAGCAAAGCGCAACTGGCCGCCTACGTTGCCAAGCTGAGCAAGCTGCGTGACCTGCCGCAAGCGTTGAAAGAAGTGCTGGAACGCATCCCCGCCGACGCCCACCCGATGGACGTGATGCGCACCGGCTGCTCGTTCCTGGGCAACCTGGAGCCGGAGAACAACTTCTCCGAGCAGCACGACAAGACTGACCGCCTGCTGGCTGCATTCCCGGCGATCATGACCTACTGGTATCGCTTCAGCCATGAAGGCAAGCGCATCGAATGCGTGAGCGACGAGCAGTCCATCGGCGGTCACTTCCTGCACCTGCTGCACGGCAAGAAGCCGAGCGAGTTGCACGTCAAGGTGATGAACGTTTCGCTGATCCTGTACGCAGAGCACGAGTTCAACGCATCGACCTTCACCGCTCGTGTTTGCGCATCGACCCTGTCCGACCTGTATTCCTGCATCACTGCGGCCATCGGTTCGCTGCGCGGTCCGCTGCATGGCGGCGCCAACGAAGCGGCGATGGAAATGATCGAGCGCTTCAGCTCGCCGGAAGCGGCGATCGAAGGCACCCTCGGCATGCTCGAGCGCAAGGACAAGATCATGGGCTTCGGTCATGCGATCTATAAGGACAACGATCCGCGCAATGAAGTGATCAAGGGCTGGTCGAAAAAACTCGCTGACGAAGTGGGCGACAAAGTGTTGTTCCCGGTCTCCGAAGCCATCGACAAGACCATGTGGGAGCAAAAGAAACTGTTCCCGAACGCCGACTTCTACCATGCCTCGGCGTACCACTTCATGGGCATTCCGACCAAGTTGTTCACACCGATTTTCGTCTGCTCGCGCCTGACCGGCTGGGCGGCGCACGTGTACGAACAGCGTGCCAACAACCGCATCATCCGTCCAAGCGCCGAATACACCGGCGTCGAACAGCGCAAGTTCGTGCCAATCGAACAACGCTGAATGGTGGGAATGCCTGCACAGGTCACTGAATGAACCGGTGACCCTGTAGGAGCTGGCTTGCCAGCGATTGCGATTTGTCATTCAACATTTTCGTTGCCTGACCCGACGCGATCGCCAGCAAGCCGGCTCCTACAGAGGTCGGTTTCAATTCGAACCCTGTGCCAGGCCCCACCCTTTGTATCTACCGTGACCGAGTCCTGACCGATGAACACAGAATTCCGCAAATCGCTGCCCGGCAGCAAACTGGATTACTTCGACGTCCGTGCGGCAGTCGAGGCGATTCAGCCCGGCGCCTATGACACCCTGCCTTACACCTCTCGCGTGCTGGCGGAAAACCTTGTGCGTCGCTGCGACCCGGCCACGCTCACCGAATCCCTGAAGCAATTCATCGAACGCAAGCGCGACCTCGACTTCCCGTGGTTCCCGGCCCGCGTGGTGTGCCACGACATTCTCGGCCAGACCGCACTGGTCGACCTGGCCGGTCTGCGTGACGCCATCGCCCTGCAGGGCGGTGATCCGGCGCAAGTGAACCCGGTCGTGCCGACCCAACTGATCGTCGACCACTCCCTGGCCGTCGAGCGCGGTGGCTTCGATCCGGAAGCGTTCGAAAAGAACCGCGCCATCGAAGACCGTCGTAACGAAGACCGTTTCCACTTCATCAACTGGACCAAGAAAGCGTTCAAGAACGTCGACGTGATCCCGCCAGGCAACGGCATCATGCACCAGATCAACCTGGAGAAAATGTCTCCGGTGATCCAGGTACGTGACGGCGTCGCGTTCCCTGACACCTGCGTCGGTACCGACAGCCACACCCCGCACGTCGATGCGCTGGGCGTGATCGCCATCGGTGTCGGTGGCCTGGAAGCCGAAAGCGTCATGCTCGGCCGTGCCTCGTGGATGCGTTTGCCAGAAAGCGTCGGCGTCGAGCTGACCGGCAAACTGCAACCGGGCATCACCGCCACCGACATGGTGCTGGCGCTGACCGAGTTCCTGCGCAAGCAAAAAGTGGTTGGCGCATGGCTGGAGTTCTTCGGTGAAGGCGCCTCCGCGCTGACCCTCGGCGACCGTGCGACCATCTCCAACATGGCCCCGGAATACGGCGCCACCGCGGCGATGTTCTACATCGACCAGCAGACCATCGACTACCTCAAACTCACCGGCCGTGAAGACGAGCAGGTGCAGCTGGTCGAGAACTACGCCAAGCAGACCGGTCTGTGGGCTGACAGCCTCAAGGGTGCGCAATATGAGCGCGGCCTGACATTCGATCTGTCTTCTGTTGTGCGCAACATGGCCGGCCCGAGCAATCCGCACGCTCGCGTAGCGGTTTCTGATCTGGCCGCCAAAGGTATCTCCGGTCAGTGGGACGAGGTTCCGGGTCAAATGCCGGACGGCGCGGTGATCATTGCCGCCATCACCAGCTGCACCAACACCAGTAACCCGCGCAACGTGATTGCCGCTGGCCTGCTGGCGCGCAATGCCAACAGGCTCGGCCTGACCCGCAAGCCATGGGTCAAGTCGTCCCTCGCACCGGGCTCGAAAACCGTCGCGCTGTACCTTGACGAAGCTGGCCTGACCAGTGAGCTGGACCAGCTCGGTTTCGGCATCGTGGCCTTCGCTTGCACCACGTGCAACGGCATGTCGGGCGCACTCGATCCAGTGATCCAGCAAGAGATCATCGACCGCGACCTGTACGCCACTGCCGTGTTGTCCGGCAACCGTAACTTCGACGGCCGGATTCACCCGTACGCCAAGCAAGCGTTCCTGGCTTCGCCGCCATTGGTTGTTGCTTACGCCATCGCCGGCACCATCCGTTTCGACATCGAAAAAGACGTGCTGGGCGTGGTCGACGGCAAGGAAATCCGTCTGAAAGACATCTGGCCGAGCGACGAAGAAATCGACTCGGTGGTGAAAGCCTCGGTGAAACCTGAGCAGTTCCGTCAGGTGTACATCCCGATGTTCGCCATCCACGAAGACACCGGCCCGAAAGTCGCGCCGCTGTACGACTGGCGCGAAATGAGCACCTACATCCGCCGTCCGCCGTACTGGGAAGGTGCGCTGGCCGGCGCTCGTCCGCTCAAGGGCATGCGCCCGCTGGCGGTACTGCCGGACAACATCACCACCGATCACCTGTCGCCGTCCAACGCCATCATGCTCGACAGCGCCGCTGGCGAATACCTGGCGAAAATGGGCCTGCCGGAAGAGGACTTCAACTCTTACGCGACTCACCGTGGTGACCACCTGACCGCACAGCGCGCGACGTTCGCCAACCCGAAACTGTTCAACGAAATGGTTCTGGAAGACGGCAAGGTCAAGCAGGGTTCGCTGGCCCGCGTCGAGCCGGAAGGCAAAGTGATGCGCATGTGGGAAGCGATTGAAACCTACATGGATCGCAAGCAGCCGCTGATCATCATCGCCGGCGCCGACTACGGTCAGGGTTCGTCCCGCGACTGGGCCGCCAAAGGCGTGCGTCTGGCCGGTGTGGAAGCGATTGCCGCCGAAGGTTTCGAGCGCATTCACCGCACCAACCTGGTGGGCATGGGCGTGTTGCCGCTGGAGTTCAAGCCGGGCACCAACCGTCACACCCTTGCTATCGATGGCAGCGAAACCTACGACGTGATCGGCGACCGCACCCCGCGTGCCGACCTGACGCTGGTGATCCATCGCAAGAACGGCGAACGCGTCGATGTGCCGGTGACCTGCCGCCTCGACACCGCTGAAGAAGTGTCGATCTACGAAGCCGGTGGCGTGCTGCAACGCTTCGCCCAGGACTTCCTCGAAGAATCGGCGGTTGCCGTCTAAAACGCTGCACAGACATGGGACTTTGAGTCCCATGTCTGTTTCTAGATTAGGAGTAACGAGCACCATGGCTCACGCACCGCAGATCAAAATTCCCGCCACCTACATGCGCGGCGGCACCAGCAAAGGCGTGTTCTTCAGCCTTAAAGACTTGCCCGAAGCGGCACAGGTCCCAGGCCCGGCCCGCGACGCTTTGCTGCTGCGCGTGATCGGCAGCCCCGATCCGTACGACAAGCAAATCGACGGCATGGGCGGCGCGACTTCCAGCACCAGCAAAACCGTGATCCTGTCGAAAAGCACCCACGCCGATCATGACGTCGACTACCTGTTCGGTCAGGTCTCCATCGACAAGCCTTTCGTGGACTGGAGCGGCAACTGCGGCAACCTGACCGCGGCAGTCGGTTCGTTCGCCGTCAGCAACGGCCTGGTCGATGCCAGCCGCGTCCCGCACAACGGCGTGGCCGTGGTTCGCGTGTGGCAGGCCAATATCAGCAAGACCATCATCGCTCACGTGCCGATCACCAATGGTGAAGTGCAGGAAACCGGCGATTTCGAACTCGACGGCGTAACCTTTCCGGCCGCTGAAGTACAGGTTGAATTCCTCGATCCGGCAGCGGACGAAGAGGGCGGTGGCGGTTCGATGTTCCCGACCGGCAACCTGGTGGATGACCTCGAAGTACCCGGCGTCGGCACCTTCAAGGCGACCCTGATCAACGCTGGCATTCCGACGATTTTCGTCAATGCCGAAGACATCGGCTACAACGGCACCGAGCTGCAATGCGCCATCAACGGCGACCCGAAAGCCTTGCTGATGTTCGAAACCATTCGTGCTTACGGCGCATTGCGCATGGGCCTGATCTCGAACGTCGACGAAGCGGCCAAGCGGCAGCACACGCCGAAAGTGGCCTTCGTGGCCAAACCGGCGGACTACGTCTCGTCCAGCGGCAAAGCCGTTGCGGCGGGCGATGTCGACCTGTTGGTGCGTGCATTGTCGATGGGCAAGTTGCACCACGCGATGATGGGCACGGCAGCGGTAGCCATCGGCACGGCGGCAGCGATCACCGGCACCTTGGTTAACCTCGCGGCGGGTGGCACCGAACGCAACGCGGTGCGCTTCGGCCATCCGTCCGGCACCCTGCGCGTCGGCGCCGAGGCCAGTCTGGTGAACGGCGAATGGACCGTGAACAAAGCCATCATGAGCCGCAGTGCGCGGGTGTTGATGGAAGGTTATGTGCGTGTGCCTGGCGACTCCTTCTGATTCACTCTCTGTAGGAGCCGGCTTGCCGGCGATGGCCTCCTTGAAGTCGCCATCGCCAGCAAGCCGGCTCCTACAAAGGATCGCATTTCAAAACAAGAAAGCAGCGATACACCAAGATTCCTGAGCCGAGGTCCCATCAACGACCCTCTTCAAAGAGTGAATCGAACATGAGCGCCAACGTCGACCTCAACAACCGCCCCGACTATGACCAGGTCCTGCAGGACATTGCAGACTATGTTCTCAACTACAAGATCGAGTCCGTGCAAGCGCTGGACACCGCGCGCAACTGCCTGATCGATACCCTGGGTTGCGGCCTGCTGGCCCTGCGTTTTCCCGAGTGCACCAAGCATCTCGGACCTGTGGTCGAAGGCACTGTTGTACCGTTCGGGGCGCGGGTTCCGGGCACGTCTTATCGGCTGGATCCGGTCAAGGCTGCGTGGGACATCGGCTGCATCGTGCGCTGGCTGGATTACAACGACACCTGGCTTGCGGCCGAGTGGGGGCATCCGTCGGATAACCTCGGCGGCATTCTTGCGGTGGCTGACCATCTGTCGCAAAAACGGCTGGCCAATGGCGAGGCGCCGTTGACCATGCGCACGGTCCTTGAAGCGATGATCATGGCCCATGAGATTCAGGGTGTGATCGCGCTGGAAAACTCGTTCAACCGTGTCGGCCTCGATCACGTCATCCTGGTGAAGGTCGCCTCAACCGCGGTCACCGCCAAACTGATGGGGGCCAATCGCGAGCAGTTGTTGTCGGCGTTGTCCCACGCTTTTGCTGATGGTCAGGCATTGCGCACCTATCGGCATGCGCCGAATGCCGGGTCGCGAAAGTCCTGGGCGGCAGGTGATGCGTCCAGTCGGGGCGTGCGTCTGGCAGACATGGCGATGCGAGGCGAGATGGGTATACCCGGCGTATTGAGTGCCAAGCAGTGGGGTTTTTACGACGTGCTGTTCAGCCACACCAATAGCGATCTGGCGCTCAAGCCTGACGACAAGCGCGGGTTCAGTTTCTCGCGGCCGTACGGCAGTTATGTGATGGAAAATGTGCTGTTCAAGATCAGCTTCCCGGCGGAGTTTCACGCGCAAACCGCTTGTGAAGCGGCAGTGACCCTGCATCCGCAAGTGCGCAATCGGCTGCACGAAATCGACCGGATCGTCATCACCACTCATGAGTCGGCGATTCGCATCATTTCCAAGGTCGGTCCGCTGGCCAATGCCGCCGACCGCGATCACTGCATCCAGTACATGACCGCTGTGCCGCTGGCCTTTGGCAACCTGGTGGCGGAGTACTACGAAGACGATTTCCACAAGGCGCATCCGATCATCGATGTGCTGCGCGAGAAAATGCTTATCGTCGAAGAACCGCGTTACACCCGCGAGTATCTGGAGCCCGACAAGCGCTCGATTGCCAATGCGGTGCAGGTGTTTTTCAAGGACGGTTCGAGTACCGAAAATGTGGTGGTGGAGTACCCGATCGGGCATCGTCGACGTCGGGCTGAAGGGATCCCGTTGCTGGAGGACAAGTTCAAGGCGAACTTGCTGACACGATTCGCGGGGCAGCGCAGCGATGAGATTTTCGCGCTGTGCAAGGATCAGCAGGCACTTGAGGCGACACCGGTGAACCGGTTTGTGGATTTGTTTGTTATTTAGATAGACCGCGTCATCGTTCATCGCGGGCTTGCCCGCGATGGCAATAGATCAGGCGCTACAGAGTTACTTGAACCGCCGCTCCACACCTTTTTCCACAAGGATTTTCGCGGAGATTTCTTCCACGGAAAAATGCGTGGAGTTGATGTGCGGGATGTTCTCGCGGCGGAACAGGTTTTCCACCTCGCGCACTTCGAACTCGCACTGGGCGTAGCTCGAATAGCGGCTGTTGGGTTTGCGCTCGTTGCGGATCGCAGTGAGGCGGTCAGGGTCGATGGTCAGGCCGAACAGCTTGTGCTGATGGGCGCGAAGGGCGTTGGGCAGTTGCAGGCGCTCCATGTCTTCTTCGGTCAGCGGGTAGTTGGCGGCGCGGATGCCGAATTGCATGGCCATGTACAGGCACGTCGGGGTTTTGCCGCAGCGCGACACGCCGACCAGGATCAGGTCGGCCTTGTCGTAATAGTGCGTGCGGGCGCCATCGTCGTTGTCGAGGGCGAAGTTAACGGCCTCGATACGCTCCATGTAATTGGTATTGGCGCCAATGGAGTGGGACTTGCCGACGGTGTAGGAAGAATGCTCGGTCAGTTCCTGTTCAAGTGGTGCCAGGAATGTCGAGAAAATGTCGATCATGAAACCATTCGAGGTTGCGAGAATCTCACGAATGTCCTGATTGACGATGGTGTCGAAGATAATCGGACGGAAGCCGTCGGTTTCGGCGGCTTTGTTGATTTGTTGTACCATGGCCCGCGCTTTGTCCACGTTGTCGATGTACGGCCGCGTGACTTTGCTGAAGGTAATGTTTTCGAACTGCGCCAGGAGACTCTGGCCGAGGGTTTCGGCAGTAATGCCCGTACCATCGGAAATAAAGAAAGCAGATCGTTTCATTTGCACCTTGGGCCTTAAGCTAGTGACGAATCTTGGATATGATAGGCGCGATTTGCCGGCCGCCATTGGCCCGCATTCTCACTTATTTTCCAGGTCCAGGCCATATAGCCGGTAAATGCTCCTTTAGAGCGCCGGCTTCTGAGCTTTTCCAACACAGTTAGTGGAGAGATCACCTTGGTAGAGTACGTAGTTTCCCTCGACAAGCTCGGCAAAGACGACGTTGAGCACGTGGGGGGCAAGAACGCATCCCTGGGCGAGATGATCAGCAACCTGGCAGGTGCCGGTGTATCGGTGCCCGGTGGCTTCGCCACGACCGCTCAGGCGTATCGTGATTTCCTGGAACTGAGCGGTCTGAATCAGCAGATTCACGACGCCCTTGATGCCCTCGACGTCGAAGACGTGAATGCCCTGGCCAAAACCGGCGCCCAGATTCGTCAATGGATCATGGAAGCCGAGTTTCCTGAAAAACTGAATGCTGAAATCCGTACCGCGTTCGCCGCGCTGTCCGCCGGCAACCCTGACGTGGCCGTGGCCGTGCGTTCTTCCGCTACCGCCGAAGACTTGCCGGACGCTTCCTTCGCCGGTCAGCAGGAAACCTTCCTGAACATCCGTGGTGTCGAAAACGTTATTCGCGCCGCCAAAGAGGTGTTCGCTTCGCTGTTCAACGACCGCGCCATTTCCTATCGCGTGCACCAGGGCTTCGACCACAAGCTGGTCGCCCTGTCGGCTGGCGTACAGCGCATGGTCCGCTCCGAAACCGGCACTGCCGGCGTGATGTTCACCCTCGATACCGAGTCGGGCTTCCGTGACGTGGTGTTCATCACCGGCGCCTACGGCCTGGGTGAAACCGTCGTACAAGGCGCGGTGAACCCGGATGAATTCTATGTCCACAAAGGTACGCTGGCTGCCGGTCGTCCTGCGATCCTACGCCGCAACCTGGGCAGCAAAGCCATCAAGATGATCTACGGCGACGAAGCCAAGGCCGGTCGTTCGGTGAAGACCGTCGACGTGGACAAAGCCGAGCGCGCACGTTTCTGCCTGAGCGACGCCGAAGTCAGCGAACTGGCCAAGCAGGCGATGATCATCGAGAAGCACTACAAGTGCCCGATGGACATCGAGTGGGCCAAGGACGGTGACGACGGCAAGCTGTACATCGTGCAGGCCCGTCCGGAAACCGTGAAAAGCCGCACCCAGGCCAACGTCATGGAACGTTACCTGTTGAAAGAGACCGGCACCGTGCTGGTGGAAGGTCGTGCCATCGGCCAGCGCATCGGCGCCGGCAAGGTTCGCATCATCAAAGACGTGTCCGAGATGGACAAGGTCCAGCCAGGCGACGTACTGGTTTCCGACATGACCGACCCGGACTGGGAACCGGTCATGAAGCGCGCCAGCGCGATTGTCACCAACCGTGGCGGCCGTACCTGCCACGCGGCGATCATCGCCCGTGAGCTGGGCATCCCGGCCGTGGTCGGTTGCGGCAACGCCACCCAGCTGTTGAAAGACGGCCAGGGCGTGACCGTTTCCTGCGCTGAAGGCGACACCGGTTTCATCTTCGAAGGCGAACTGGGTTTCGACATCAAGAAGAACTCCGTGGACGCCATGCCTGATCTGCCGTTCAAGATCATGATGAACGTCGGCAACCCGGACCGCGCCTTCGACTTCGCGCAGCTGCCGAACGCCGGTGTGGGCCTGGCCCGTCTGGAGTTCATCATCAACCGCATGATCGGCGTGCACCCTAAAGCACTGCTGAACTACGACGGTCTGCCGCTGGACATCAAGGAAAGCGTCGACAAGCGCATCGCCGGTTACGACGATCCAGTCGGCTTCTACGTCGAGAAACTGGTTGAAGGCATCAGCACCCTGGCCGCTGCGTTCTGGCCGAAAAAGGTCATCGTGCGTCTGTCGGACTTCAAGTCCAACGAATACGCCAACCTGATCGGCGGCAAGCTGTACGAGCCGGAAGAAGAAAACCCGATGCTGGGCTTCCGTGGCGCTTCGCGTTACATCAGCGAAGCGTTCCGTGACTGCTTCGAACTCGAATGCCGTGCGCTCAAGCGTGTGCGCAACGAGATGGGCTTGACCAACGTCGAAATCATGGTGCCGTTCGTCCGTACTTTGGGTGAAGCGAGCCAGGTGGTCGACCTGTTGGCCGAAAACGGCCTGGCCCGTGGCGAAAACGGACTGCGCGTCATCATGATGTGCGAACTGCCGTCCAACGCCATTCTGGCTGAAGAATTCCTCGAGTTCTTCGACGGTTTCTCCATCGGCTCCAACGACCTGACCCAACTCACCCTGGGCCTGGACCGTGACTCCGGCATCATCGCGCACCTGTTCGACGAGCGTAACCCGGCGGTCAAGAAGCTGCTGGCGAACGCCATTGCCGCGTGCAACAAGGCCGGCAAGTACATCGGCATTTGCGGTCAGGGCCCTTCGGACCACCCAGACCTGGCCAAGTGGCTGATGGAACAGGGCATCGAAAGCGTTTCGTTGAACCCCGATTCCGTACTGGAAACCTGGTTCTTCCTGGCGGAAGGTCAAGCTACGGCCTGATCTAGTGTGAACGGGCCGCTCTCCCTGTAGGAGCGAGCCTGCTCGCGATGGACGTCACGACACCCCGTTTATCCAGGATAGACGCGTTATCGTTGGCATCCATCGCGAGCAAGTTCGCTCCTGCAGGGGCGGTCTTTTGAGATTGAAGTAGGGCGGGCTCCTCTGGATGCCGCCCTTTTTTGTGCAAGAGATTATGCAAAGCAGCAGCAACCTATTTCCTGTCGCCTTGATCAGCGCCGAACGGCGCGGTGATCTGAGCGAAGACGTATACCGCTTGAAACCCGGTAACAGCCCCGACTACACGGTCGAACTGGCTGTGACCCGCCTTGGCATGGCCGATGAACCGGCCACCCGTGGCGTGCCGGTGATCCTGTTGCACGGCAGTTTTTCCAATCGACGCTTCTGGTTTTCGCCCAAAGGCCTTGGGCTTGGCGCTCATCTGGCCCGCCAGGGATTCGATGTATGGGTCCCGGAAATGCGCGGTCACGGCTTGTCCCAGCGTAACCAGAACTACCGCAAGAACGGCGTCGCCGACTATGCCCGCTACGATCTTCCGGCCATAGGCGCGTTTGTGCGCGAACAGAGCGGGCAGACTCCCCACTGGATCGGCCATTCACTGGGCGGCATTACGCTGGCGGCTGCACTGGGTGGCGAGTACATCGGTGAGCCGGTGGTTGCCTCTGCGGCGTTTTTCGGGACGCAAGTCAGCCGTACTTACTGGCCGTTGAAAATCCCGCCAGTGGAGTGGAGTGGCCGCTTCCTGCTCAAGCGTTTTGCACAATTGTCCGGTTCACGTCTCAAGCGCGGCCCGGAGGACGAGCCCATCGGCCTGGCCCTGGAAAGCATGCGCTGGTTTGGCCTGTTCGGACGCTTTGGCGACGCTGACAAGGACTGGTGGGCGGGATTGGCCGAGGTCAAATTACCCGTACTGGCCGTCAGTGCCGCAGGTGACCATCAGGACCCGGCCTGGGCGTGCCGCAAGTTGTTCGAGCAAATCGGCTCCGAGCACAAGCAATTCATCAACCTGGGACGTGAGCAGGGCTTTACCGACAATTTCGGTCACGTTGAAATGCTCGTCAGCAAGGCTGCTCAGGCGGAAGTCTGGCCCTTGGTCGCTCGCTGGTTGGCGGATCCGCAGGCACCATTGCCGGGCGCTCAACAGGATTTGGCCACGGCAATCTGAGCCTGATGCTCTAACAAGGGCATTTCGCTCTGATCGGCTTGCGGCTAAGATATGACGCATTGAGCTGTTCTGGTCATTTTCGATGACTGATTCACCCGTGATGTTCGTGCTGTTTCTCTCTACAGGAGTTTCTCGATGAACCATTACCTCACGCCTGACCTGTGCGACGCCTACCCGGAGCTGGTGCAGGTGCTGGAACCGATGTTCAGCAATTTCGGTGGCCGTGATTCTTTCGGCGGCGAAATCGTGACCATCAAGTGTTTCGAAGACAACTCGCTGGTCAAGGAGCAAGTCGAACTCAAAGGTAATGGCAAAGTCCTGGTGGTCGATGGCGGCGGTTCGCTGCGTCGCGCGCTGTTGGGCGACATGTTGGCCGAGAAAGCCGCCAAAAACGGTTGGGAAGGGCTGGTGATCTACGGCTGCATCCGTGATGTCGATGTCATCGCGCAAACCGATCTGGGGGTTCAGGCACTGGCCAGTCACCCGATGAAGACCGACAAACGCGGTATCGGTGATCTCAACGTGGCCGTGACCTTTGCCGGCGTGACCTTCCATCCGGGTCAATACATCTACGCGGATAACAACGGCGTGATCATCTCGCCAAGCCCGCTGAAAATGCCTGAATAAAGCGCCGATTGACTAAAGGAATGCGGATGTTCGAGGAAGAAAACGCGCAATGGGGGCTGGTGCATGCCCTCGTGCTGGACGGTAGAGGCGGCGCGCGTTCGATAGCCCGGACGGAACTCGATGACTTGCAGATGCAGCCCCATGAAAGCCTGTGGCTGCATTGGGATCGCAGTCATCCGCAAACCCGGACGTGGTTGCGTCAATCCAGCGGTTTAAGCGAGTTCAACTGCGACCTGTTGCTTGAAGAAAACACCCGTCCGCGACTTTTGCAGCTTTCGGACAGCGAACTGCTGCTCTTTTTACGCGGGGTTAACCTCAATCCTGGCGCCGAGCCTGAAGACATGGTCTCGGTGCGGATCTTCGGTTCAGCCCGGCGCGTCATTTCCCTGCGTCTACGTCCCCTGCGCGCCACTGAAGAGTTGCTGGTACAGCTGGAAGAGGGCAAGGGGCCGAAAACCGCCTCCGAACTCATCCTGTGTATGGCGCAATACCTCACCAACAAGGTGCAGGATCTGGTCAGCGACCTCTCGGAAGTGGTCGATGCAGAAGAAGAAAAGATCGATGCCGACGAACGGTATACTCCCGAGCACGGAGCGGTTTTACAGATCCGTCGCCGGGCTGCCGCGTTGAAGCGTTTTCTGGCGCCGCAGCGGGATATTTTCGGTCAGCTCACGCGAATCAAACTGCCCTGGTTTGTCGAGGATGACGGCGATTACTGGAACGAATTGAACAACAGCCTGACCCGTTATCTTGAGGAACTGGAATTGACCCGGGAGCGGGTGGGGCTGGTCCTTGAGGCTGAAGACCGGCGTTTGAGCGTGCGCATGAGCCGCACGATGTACCGCTTCGGGATCATCACCGGGATATTTTTGCCGATGAGTTTTTTGACGGGGCTGCTGGGGATCAACGTCGGGGGTATTCCGTTTTCCGAAAGCCCCTATGGCTTCCTTGTCGCGTGCACGCTGATGCTCTCGGTAGCACTCGGGCAGTGGTGGTTGTTCCGACGTTTGCGCTGGGTTTGAAAATGAAGCATGTGACCCGAGCAAATTTGGCCGCGTCTTTCACAGACATCACGAGAGGTGCGTATGCACGATCCGTTTGAACAGTCTTTGCGCGACATGCTCAAGGCATCACCGTCCACCCGGGACGACGATGCGTGCCTTGGCCGTGTGCTGAAAACCGCCAACCGTCAGGTCGGCGCCGGTGATTTGTTCAGCCTCCTGGGCCGCTGGTTGCCTGCGCTGATGATCGCCCTGAACAACGGATCGGCCCACGTTTCACCGGTTTCCCGTCATCGTAAACCTACCGCTCGCACTGCTGATAAGGCTGATTGAACATGGAACTTGATCTCTGGACTCAGAGCCTCGTCACTGCAATGACTGCGTTGTGGACCAAGGTTGCGAACTTCATTCCGAACCTGTTCGGCGCACTGGTTGTGCTGCTGTTGGGTTTTGTCGTCGCTAAATTGCTGGACACCTTGCTGTCCAAGTTGCTCGCCAAACTGGGCCTTGATCGCCTGATGGGCGGCACCGGTCTGACTAAATTGCTTTCCCGTGCCGGACTTCAAGTACCGATCTCGACCTTGATCGGCAAGATCGTTTATTGGTTCGTTCTGCTGATTTTTCTGGTTTCTGCCGCAGAATCTCTTGGACTTGAGCGAGTTTCAGCTACGCTGGATATGTTGGCGTTGTATTTGCCGAAGGTGTTCGGTGCCGCGCTGGTGTTGCTGGTGGGTGTTTTGCTGGCGCAATTGGCCAATGGGCTGGTGCGCGGTGCGGCAGAAGGCGTAGGACTGGACTACGCTTCAGGACTTGGGCGAATTGCCCAGGGCTTGGTGATTATCATCAGTATTTCGGTTGCGATCAGTCAGTTGGAGGTCAAGACTGACCTGCTGAACCATGTGATCGTAATCGTATTGATTACCGTTGGTCTGGCGGTTGCGCTGGCAATGGGGTTGGGAAGCCGGGAAATTGCCGGTCAGATTCTCGCTGGAATCTATGTGCGTGAGCTGTATCAGGTTGGGCAACAAGTGCGAGTGGGCGAGGTCGAAGGGCAGATCGAAGAGATCGGCACGGTTAAAACCACATTGCTGACCGATGAAGGTGAGCTAGTCTCTCTTTCCAATCGGATCCTTCTCGAGCAGCATGTGAGTAGCCGCTAATCCGGCAAACCCTGCTAATGTATGCCGCCGCAAAATTCCAGCTGACGCTGGTTGCGGCGGACATTGACCTGACTGTCGGCCCGACTTGTTTTGAATAAAGCCCAATCGCTATCCATGCGCTACGACCCCCGCGAGCTCTCTGATGAGGAGTTGGTCGCGCGCTCGCATACCGAGCTGTTTCACGTAACGCGCGCCTATGAAGAGCTGATGCGGCGTTACCAGCGAACATTATTTAACGTGTGTGCACGATACCTTGGGAACGATCGCGACGCAGATGATGTCTGTCAGGAGGTCATGTTGAAGGTGCTGTATGGCCTGAAGAACTTCGAAGGCAAATCGAAGTTCAAGACATGGCTATATAGCATCACGTACAACGAATGCATCACACAGTATCGAAAGGAACGGCGAAAGCGTCGCTTGATGGACGCTTTGAGTCTTGACCCCCTCGAGGAAGCGTCCGAAGAAAAGACGCCGAAACCTGAGGAAAAGGGCGGGCTCGATCGCTGGCTGGTGTATGTGAACCCGATTGACCGTGAAATTTTGGTGCTACGATTTGTCGCAGAGCTGGAGTTTCAGGAAATCGCAGACATAATGCACATGGGTTTGAGTGCAACAAAAATGCGGTACAAACGCGCTCTAGATAAATTGCGTGAGAAATTTGCAGGCATTGCTGAAACTTAGTTCGGCGCAAATATCTCTTACGCTTAGGCAAGTTCTGTTAGACTTGTCGCCGAGTTGTCCCCCGGTTTGCGGGACTGCTTCACAATCACCAGATGGGGATTTAACGGATGAAACTGAAAAACACCTTGGGCTTTGCCATTGGTTCTCTTATTGCCGCCACTTCGTTCGGCGCTCTGGCACAGGGCCAAGGCGCAGTTGAAATCGAAGGCTACGCAAAGAAACAGTATTTCGATACCGACCGTAACTTCAAGAACGACGGCGTAAATCCGGGCGGTTCGATCGGTTACTTCCTGACTGACGACGTTGAACTGCGTCTGGCCTACGACGAAGTTCACAACGCCGTTACCAAAGACGGCCAGAACGTAAAGGGCGCGAACACCGCTCTGGACGCTCTGTACCACTTCAATAACCCAGGTGACATGCTGCGTCCATACGTCTCGGCCGGTTTCTCCGACCAGAGCATCGACCAGTTCGGTTCGAACAGCCGTGACCGTTCGACCTTCGCCAACGTTGGTGGCGGTGCCAAGCTGTACTTCACTGACAACTTCTACGCCCGTGCTGGCGTTGAAGCTCAGTACAACATCGACCAGGGCAACACCGAGTGGGCTCCTAGCGTCGGTATCGGTGTGAACTTCGGTGGCGGCTCCAAGCCAGCTCCAGCTCCAGTACCAGCTGAAGTCTGCTCCGACAGCGACAACGATGGCGTTTGCGACAACGTTGACAAGTGCCCAGACACCGCAGCCAACGTAACTGTTGACGCTGACGGCTGCCCGGCAGTTGCTGAAGTTGTTCGTGTTGAGCTGGACGTCAAGTTCGACTTCGACAAAGCTGTTGTTAAGCAAGACAGCTACGGCGACATCAAGAACCTGGCTGACTTCATGAAGCAGTACCCATCCACCAGCACTACTGTTGAAGGTCACACTGACTCCGTCGGTCCTGACGCTTACAACCAGAAACTGTCTGAGCGTCGTGCAAACGCCGTTAAGCAAGTTCTGACCACCGAGTACGGTGTTGAATCGTCCCGCGTTCAGTCTGTTGGCTACGGCGAATCCCGCCCAGTTGCTGACAACGCTACTGACGCTGGCCGTGCTGTAAACCGTCGCGTAGAAGCGCAGGTTGAAGCTGAAGCTAAGTAATTAGCTCGCAGCTCTGAGAAAAGCCCGGCTTAGGCCGGGCTTTTCTTTGCCTGCGATTTAATGCAGTAATCGGCTAATCAGGCACGCTGATCTATAACGCATGTTTCCATCGACAGGATTTCTTCGGGGATGCCTGCTTCTGCGCAGGCCGCCGCCACCGCACCGATCACAAGAATAGCCGGGCTCTTAAGCTCAAAGATGTAGGCGTCTTCTTCCATTGATGTCAGATTGCTCCGGCATTCGCGCTGATGGGGCAGGGAGGCGTTTTCAATCATCGCTACCGGCATGTCCATCGCCATTCCTCCTTTGAGCAGTTGTTCGCGGATTTCGCTCAGTTTTGCCACGCCCATGTAAATCACCAAGGTTGTGCCGCTTTGAGCGAGCGCCTGCCAGTTCAAACAGCTGCCATCCTGAGTGTGGGCGGTGACCAGCGTCACGCCTCGCGCCACGCCTCGCAGGGTCAGCGGGATGTCGCATTGCGTCGCACCGGCCAGCCCTGCGGTGATGCCATTGACCAGTTCGACTTCCACCCCGCGCTCGCGCAGCCACTGCGCTTCCTCTCCACCCCGGCCAAAAATGCACGGGTCGCCGCCCTTGAGCCGAACCACACATTTGCCGTGGCGGGCATAACGCAACATCAGGCGATGAATGAACGCCTGCGGTGTCGAACGACAGCCACCCCGTTTGCCCACGGGAATAATCCGCGCCGTCGCGCAATGCTCCAGCACGGCCTCGTTGACCAAATCATCGATCAGCACGACATCGGCTTCCCTCAATGCCCGTACAGCCTTGAGGGTCAACAATTCCGGATCGCCAGGACCCGCACCCACCAGCCAGACTTTCGCGCTCATAGTGTTTTCCTCACGGGATGACGGCAATCGGTTTTCAAATACACAATCGAAAGAAACTCAGCCATGGAGCACCCAATACAGCAGGGTTAAATTGGCCAACAACGACACCAACGCCAATGTCCGCCAAACCTTTATCGGTTCGCGTTCAAGCAGTGGCCTGGGTCGCACACTCAGGCTGCGGCGCTCTCCTTGCTCCATCAGCAGTAACCACTCTTCTGCCGTTTCAAAGCGATGACCGGGGTCTACGGCCACTGCGCGCTCCAGGCTCTGTGCGACCCATTCCGGCAGGTCCGGACGATAGCGGCCGGCGTTGACGGGCACGCCAAAACGGGGGCGCTGGAACGCTTCGACTTCACCGTAGGGGTAATGCCCGGTGAGCAGGAAGTACAAGGTCACACCGACGGAATACAGATCCTGTTGCGCTGTCGGTGGCTGTGCGCGAAAAGCTTCAGGCGCGATGTAGCTCGGTGTGCCCGGCAAGGTCGCGAGCTGATCTTCGGAGAGCCCGGGACAGTAGGCGAGACCGAAATCCAGCAGGCGCAGTTCGCCGTCATCACCCAGCAGGAGGTTTTCCGGTTTGATATCGCGATGCAGGATTTGCCGGCGATGCAACATCCCGACCGCTCTCAACAGGCGTTCGGCCAAGTCGTGCCATTGAGCCAATGGCAGCGGGCCGGTGCTGTCGTGAAGCTGGGCGAGCGTCGTTCCCGGGTATTCGCGCATCACGTAGTACAAATGTTGACGCTGGCCAGCGGCATGGACCTCGGGGAAATGCCGTCCGGCCACGCGCTTGAGAAACCACTCCTCCGACAGCAAGGCTTGCGCAGCCTGAGGATCGTCGTGCAGGCGACCTGGCAAGGTTTTCAATATCCAAGCCTGTTGGTGAGCGTCGCGCACCCGATAGAGCAGTGATTGTTGGCTTTGGGCGAGGATCCCCTCGACGTGCCAGCCTTCGAATTCCTGCCTTGGTTTTAACGCCGCAGGCAACGGCCATTGCTGCAAGTGGATCAAAGCATCACCGATGTTGGTTTCACCCAAAGCATCGACCCGCACCAAAAGAGCGCTGGCGTTGTCCTGGCTGCCAGCCAAATGGGCGGCGCTGACCAGGGTTTGCGCGGCGCTGGGCAAATCCGGTTGATCGCGCAGGATGGCGGCAATCGCGGTGTCGCCCAGGACCGCCCAGATGCCGTCACTGAGCAGCACGAAGCTCTCATCGACGCGCAGTTCACCGTCGAGGAAATCCAGCACCAAATGCTGATCCAGCCCCAGCGCCCGTTTCAGCACATGTTGCATGCCCGGCTGGTCCCAGACGTGATCCTCGCTGATTCGCTGCAACTGGTCGGCGTGCCAGCGATAGACCCGGCAATCGCCGACGTGGGCCAGGGTAAAACGCCGACCGCGCAGCACCAGAGCGCTAACGGTGGTCAGAAGCGGTTGCCCGCCGCCATTGGCCTGCAACCAGCGGTTCTGAGCCAGCAACAGCCGATCCAGCGCCTGGGCGACGCCCCAGGTCTCTGGCGTGGCGTAGTAGTCCAGCGCCAGGGCCTGCAAGGTCGAGCGAGCCGCGAGACCGCCATCGGCGCATTGGCTGACGCCGTCGGCGATGGCGAACAGGTAGCCTTTGCTGGCCGCCAGCTCAGCGGCCGGCGTGACCAGGCGCAGGGCGTCCTGATTTTCATCGCGCGGGCCGATGGCGCTGGCTTCGGCGAAACTCAGTTGCAGGCTCATGAATGCCTCAGACCCGAGCAGCGGTCACGGCGGCCGAACCCCAAGTGGTTCTCCAGCGTCGCTTCACACCGTGCAGGCCAAACCAGGCGAGGACGCCAAGGCTGGCGAACAACCACAACGCCATCTGATAGCTGCCGGTGCTTTGCTTGATGGCGCCCATGCCTGCCGCCAACGCGAAGCCACCGATGCCGCCGGCCATGCCGATCAAACCCGTCATCACGCCGATCTCGCGGCGAAAACGCTGCGGTACCAACTGAAACACCGCCCCGTTTCCTGCACCCAAACCGAGCATGGTGCAGACGAAAAGGGCGAGCGCTGCGTAGGAGCTAGGCAGGTTGAAACCGACGGCGGCGATGCAGATCGCTGCCACGGTGTACATTACGAGCAGGGTGCGAATGCCACCGAATCGGTCGGCCAGGGCGCCGCCCAAAGGACGCATCAAGCTGCCGCCGAACACGCAGGCAGCGGTGTAGTAACCGGCGGTGACCGGGCTCAAGCCATATTGGTCGTTGAAGTAGCCGGGCAGGGCGCTGGCCAGGCCGATGAAGCCGCCGAAGGTCACGCTGTAGAAAAACATGAACCACCAACTGTCGCGGTCACCCAGCGCCTTGAAGTAGTCAGCCATCGACTTGGCTTTTGGCCGCTCGGGCGCGTTCTTGGCCATCCAGGCGAACACGATCAGGGTCAAAATCAGCGGGATCACGGCGAAACCGAATACGTTGCTCCAACCGAATGCGGCAGCCAGTACCGGCGCAATCAATGCAGCGAGCACGGTGCCCGAATTGCCTGCACCGGCGATGCCCATGGCTTTGCCTTGGTGCTGCGGCGGATACCATTGCGATGCCAGTGGCAGGGCCACGGCGAACGACGCGCCAGCCATGCCGAGGAACAACCCCAGCAGCAGCGCTTGCTCGTAGCTGTGAATGCCTAGTTTCCAGGCACCGAACAGTGCACAGATGACGATCACCTGGCCAATCAGGCCGGCAGTTTTCGGCGACAGGCGATCAGCCAGCATGCCCATGACAAAACGCAGCACGGCCCCGGCCAGGATCGGCGTGGCCACCACCAGCCCGCGTTGTTGGGTGGTCAGGTGCAGGTCGGCGGCGATCTGCACCGCCAAGGGGCCCAGCAGGTACCAAACCATGAAGCTCAGGTCGAAATAGAGGAAGGCCGCGAACAGGGTCGGGGTATGGCCGGATTTCCAGAAGCTTGAATTCATCGCGCACCTCAGCTGATAGGAGTCTCGAACGGGAGCCAAAACAAAAAAACGCCGCCACCTGATTCGCCTTGAGGCAAACGAGGTGAGCGACGTCTTTGTCGTAGATTGGGCAACCGCCGTTGGTTACCTGTGGTGATTACTTAGCCAGATTTGTGCCACATGCGGATTTTTCTGGCGCAGGGGAAAAGATCGCAGCCTTCGGCAGCTACTACAGGGTGTACGCATGCCAACGGTAGGAGCTGCCGAAGGCTGCGATCTTTTTGGGTCAACCCAGCAACTCGCTCATGGCAATAATCTGCTCCGCCACCTGGATCAGCTTCTGCTGACGGCTCATGGCCTGGCGGCGCATCAGGGTGTAGGCCTCTTCCTCGTTGCAGTCTTTCAGCTTCATCAGCAGCCCCTTGGCCAGCTCAATGCGCTTGCGTTCGGCCAGTTGCTGGTCGCGGGCATTCAATTGCGCACGCAGGGCCTGATCGCTTTCAAAGCGCGCCATGGCGACGTCGAGAATCGGCTGCAGGCGTTGTGCGTGAATGCCTTCGACGATGTAGGCACTGACCCCGGACTTGATCGCCTGGCGCATCACGACCGGGTCGTGTTCGTCGGTAAACATCACGATCGGTCGTGGCTGGTCGCGGCTGACCAGCACCACTTGTTCCATGACATCGCGGCTCGGTGACTCGGTATCGATCAAAATCACGTCCGGGCGCACCGTTTCGACGCGCTCGGGCAGGTCGATGGTGAGGCCCGATTCATCGATGACCTCAAACCCTGCTTCGGTGAGGGCCGCTTTCAGGCGTCCAACTTTCTTCGCGGTGTCGTTGATCAGCAGGATTCGCAACATATTCGCAGTCTCTTGTCAGCGGCTGGCGAGAAGGGGCGAGTGATCGCTCATGGCGTGCAGCTTGAAGCTACGGGCATAGCCGGCCGGGTCTGAACCGTCCCAGACCTTGCCGTCGATCAACTGGCTGCTGCGCATTTCCTTGTCCGGGTACGCGACATCGACCGCGGTGGCAGCGTCCCGGTACAAATCCAGTTGCTGGACCTGACGGGCGACTGCCAGGTAGTCCGGGTCGTCCCGCAACAAACCCCAGCGACGGAACTGGGTCATGAACCACATGCCATCGGACAGGTGCGGCACATTGACCAGCCCTTTGCCATGGAAACGCAGCGCGTGCGGGTCTTGCCATTGATTGCCCTGTCCGTCGGTGTAGTCGCCGAGCAGTCGCGGTTCGATGCAGTCTACCGGCGTGTCGAGATACTGCGGCGCGCTCAACAACTGCGCGGTACTGCGGCGGTTCTCGGTGCTGTCTTCGATAAAGCGGCTGGCTTGCAAAATCGCCATCACCAATGCCCGGGCGGTGTTGGGGTATTGCTCGACAAACGCGCGGGTGCAGCCGAGGACTTTTTCCGGATGATCGGGCCAGAGGGTCTGCGTCGTCGCCAGGGTAAAGCCCAGCCCCTGTTGAACGGCAGCGGCGGACCAAGGTTCGCCGACGCAGAAACCATCAATGCGCCCGGCCTGCAGGTGCGCGACCATTTGCGGCGGTGGCACCACGACGCTGTCGACGTCCTGTAACGGATGAATTCCCTGACTGGCGAGCCAGTAATACAACCACATGGCATGGGTGCCGGTGGGAAAGGTCTGCGCGAAGGTCAGTTTTGGGCGAGTTTGGTGCACATGCCGTTCCAGTGCCTCAGGACCGGTCACGCCCAGCGCCTGCAAGCCATGGGAAAGGTTGATGCTCTGACCGTTCTGGTTCAGGCCCATCAGCACTGCCATGTCGGTCGCTGCGATACCGCCGATGCCCAGGTGCACGGCGTAGATCAAACCGTACAGGCTGTGGGCGGCATCCAGTTCGCCGCTGACCAGCTTGTCCCGCAGATTGGCCCACGACGACTGGCGCTTGAGGTTCAGGGTCAGGCCGTAGGGTTGAGCAAAGCCCTGAGTGGCGGCGACCACGACCGAGGCGCAATCGCTGAGGGCCATGAAGCCGAGATTGATTTCAGTCTTTTCCGGGGCGTCGCTGCCATTGACCCAGGCCAGAGGGTCGGCTGATGGTTCGTTCATCGATTTCGCACCTTCAAAAAAAGCGTCGTCCCCAGCCTCTACTGATAAGGCCGGGTGACGACGCCATTGTCCTTGCACGCATTCCGCCGTCGGCATGCGTGCTGATGGCTGAACCGGTGCAAGGCATATGCCATCCCCGTCTGATTTCACTGCGCGCCTCGCTTGCGACCCACATGCCCGGCTATAATCGCCTCCTCATTTCGCCGCCAATCGAGTCAACCCGCCCATGTACACCCTGGCCCGTCAGCTGTTGTTCAAACTTTCCCCGGAAACCTCCCACGATCTGTCCCTGGACTTGATCGGCGCAGGCGGGCGTCTGGGGCTCAACGGCTTGCTGTGCAAGGCGCCGGCGAAGGTGCCGGTGAATGTCATGGGCCTGGACTTCCCGAACCCGGTGGGTCTGGCCGCCGGTCTGGACAAGAACGGCGCGGCCATCGACGGTTTTGCTCAGCTGGGTTTCGGCTTTGTCGAAATCGGCACCATCACCCCGCGTCCGCAGCCGGGCAACCCGAAACCACGCCTGTTCCGTCTGCCGGAAGCCGAGGCGATCATCAATCGCATGGGGTTCAACAACCTCGGCGTCGATCACCTGCTGGCTCGCGTGGCTGCGGCCAAGTACAAGGGCGTGCTGGGCATCAACATCGGCAAGAACTTCGATACACCGGTAGAGCGTGCGGTCGATGACTACCTGATTTGCCTGGACAAGGTTTACGCGCATGCCAGCTATGTGACGGTCAACGTCAGTTCGCCGAATACCCCGGGCCTGCGCAGCCTGCAGTTCGGCGATTCGCTCAAGCAGTTGCTGGCCGATCTCGCCGAGCGCCGGGCGGAACTGGCGCTGCGTCATGGCAAGCATGTGCCGCTGGCGATCAAGATCGCACCGGACATGACCGACGAAGAAACCGCGCAGGTTGCACAAGCGCTGATCGAAACCGGTATGGACGCGGTCATTGCCACCAACACCACCCTGAGCCGCGTGGGCGTCGAAGGTATGGAGCACGGTGACGAGGCGGGCGGTCTGTCCGGCGCACCGGTTCGCGACAAGAGCACCCACACGGTGAGCGTGCTGGCATCGGAACTGGGTGGTCGCCTGCCGATTATTGCGGCGGGCGGGATTACCGAAGGCAAACATGCGGCAGAGAAAATTACTGCGGGTGCGAGCCTGGTGCAGATCTACTCAGGCTTCATCTACAAAGGCCCGGCGCTGATTCGCGAGTCTGTCGACGCCATCGCGGCACTCCGCTGACCCCTGGTAGGCGCAGCCTTCGGCAGAATTGGGTTTCTGGCAGGCATAAAAAAGGGCTCCTTTAAAGGAGCCCCTGGGCCGGAGCCCGCCGTCCGGATGGGACGTGCGTGGTTAATTCAGTACAAATCAGATTGTCGTGTCGGAGTGTTGTGCCCTGTAATTAGCCGACGGCGTGAAGTTCGTTGAGTCTGTGGATTCCCGCAGTGCCGGTCATACCGTCCCAGTTGTCGCCGCGTCCTTCTCGCCAGCCGTTAATCCAGGCTTGACGTACCGACGGTAGAGTAAATGGGCAAAGCTCACGGGATTTGCCACCAACGCCATATTGATATCCGCGCAAAAATGCTCTTTCCAACGGATCACGCTTAAGTCTTCTCATAGGGTGTTGCCCTCACTTGTTGACTGTATGTATCGCGTCGACCTCTATCGAGGTCAGGCAGAAAAACTCTGCCGTTGGGGCTCGTTGCCGGCGTGACGAGCCAAGGTGTTGGCGTCATTGCGGCGCCAACCTGAGTTGAGTTCTAACCAATGCGTCACATCGAGGGAATGATCGTTTTGTCATAAGGACGTAACCGTTAATGTGGTATGGCACTAAGTAACACGATGTTTGTGCCATTTTTATTCGTCAAACCCCGGTATGATCGGCCCTGCGTTAGATGATTGAGTTAATCCTTCGGTGAGAATGCCTCCCGTTGTCGGGAAGGATTATTCGACGAAGGGTCGGTTTATGACATTTTGTTGCTTCAACTTTTTTATCTGTCCTTGCATCTAAGCTCATTTAACCCGGGCAGCAAGGGTGGAACGGCACACCTTCGTGCCACGCGGGCGCTCTTCGAGAAAAGCGCCTGATTGAAACCCGGACCGGCAATGCGTTGCCCGGTCACTCAGCTAAAGGTTCTGGAATTCCCATGTCCGATCGTTTCGAACTCTTCCTCACTTGCCCCAAAGGCCTTGAAGGCCTGCTCATCGAGGAAGCCGTCGGGCTTGGCCTTGAGGAGGCGCGTGAGCACACGTCTGCCGTGCGCGGCATGGCGACCATGGAAACCGCTTACCGCCTGTGCCTGTGGTCGCGTCTGGCCAACCGCGTGCTGCTGGTGCTCAAGCGTTTCCAGATGAAGGACGCCGAAGACCTCTATCACGGCGTGCTGGACATCGAGTGGCAAGACCACATGCTCAACGACGGCACCCTGGCCGTCGAATTCAGCGGCCACGGCTCTGGCATCGACAACACCCACTTCGGTGCGTTGAAGGTCAAGGATGCCATCGTCGACAAACTGCGCACCCCGCAGGGCGACCGTCCATCCATCGACAAGCTCAACCCGGACCTGCGCATTCACCTGCGTCTGGACCGTGGCGAAGCCATTCTCTCCCTCGACCTGTCCGGCCATAGCCTGCACCAGCGTGGCTATCGCCTGCAGCAAGGCGCGGCGCCACTGAAGGAAAACCTCGCGGCAGCGATCCTGATCCGTTCCGGCTGGCCTCGCATTGCGGCCGAAGGCGGCGCACTGGCCGACCCGATGTGCGGTGTCGGTACATTCCTGGTGGAAGCAGCGATGATCGCCGCCGATATTGCGCCGAACCTGCGCCGCGAGCAGTGGGGCTTCACCGCCTGGCTCGGTCACGTGCCAGCGCTGTGGAAGAAGCTGCACGAGGAAGCGTCCGAGCGCGCTGCCGCCGGTCTGGCCAAGCCACCGCTGTGGATTCGCGGTTACGAAGCCGACCCCCGCCTGATTCAACCGGGTCGCAACAACGTCGAGCGTGCCGGTCTGAGCGAGTGGATCAAGATCTACCAGGGCGAAGTCGCGACCTTCGAGCCGCGTCCGGACCAGAACCAGAAAGGTCTGGTGATCTGCAACCCTCCATACGGCGAGCGTCTGGGCGATGAGGCGAGCCTGCTCTACCTCTATCAGAACCTCGGCGAACGCCTGCGTCAGGCCTGCCTGAACTGGGAAGCGGCGGTGTTCACCGGTGCGCCGGACCTGGGCAAGCGCATGGGCATCCGCAGCCACAAGCAGTATTCGTTCTGGAACGGCGCGTTGCCGTGCAAGCTGCTGCTGATCAAGGTACTGCCGGATCAATTCGTCACGGGCGAGCGTCGCACGCCGGAACAGCGTCAGGCCGAGCGTGAACAGGCGGCTTACGATGAGGCACCGAGCGAGCCGCAAGAGCGCCAGTACAACAAAAACGGCAACCCGATCAAGCCGGCTCCAGCCCCGGCCCCGGTGATCGAGCAGCCGCGCCTGAGCGAAGGCGGGCAGATGTTTGCCAACCGCCTGCAAAAGAACCTCAAGGCGTTGGGCAAGTGGGTCAAGCGTGAGGGCATTGATTGCTATCGCGTCTACGATGCCGACATGCCGGAATACTCCATGGCCATCGACCTGTATCACGATTGGGTCCACGTCCAGGAATACGTCGCACCGAAATCCATCGATCCGGAAAAAGCCTCGGCGCGCATGTTCGATGCCCTGGCGGCGATTCCGCAGGCGTTGAACATCGACAAGAGCCGCGTGGTGGTCAAGCGCCGCGAGCGTCAGAGCGGCACCAAGCAGTACGAGCGCCAGGCGGCACAGGGCAAGTTCGTCGAGGTCAATGAGGGCGGGATCAAACTGCTGGTGAATCTCACCGACTACCTCGATACCGGTCTGTTCCTCGACCATCGTCCGATGCGCATGCGCATTCAGAAAGAGGCGGCCGGCAAGCGTTTCCTCAATCTGTACTGCTACACCGCCACTGCCAGCGTACATGCAGCCAAGGGCGGCGCGCGCAGCACCACCAGTGTCGACCTGTCGAAAACCTACCTGGACTGGGCACGTCGCAACCTGGCGCTGAACGGTTTCTCTGACAAGAACCGTCTGGAGCAGGGCGATGTGATGGCCTGGCTTGACGCCAGCCGTGACGAGTACGACCTGATCTTCATCGATCCGCCGACGTTCTCCAACTCCAAGCGCATGGAAGGCATCTTCGACGTGCAACGCGATCAGGTGCAGTTGATCGACCTGGCGATGGCACGACTGGCGCCAGGTGGGGTGTTGTACTTCTCCAACAACTTCCGCAAGTTCGAACTGGAGCCGAACCTCAGCGAGCGTTACGCCGTCGAGGAAATCACCGCCCAGACCATCGACCCGGATTTTGCGCGCAACGCCAAGATCCACCGTGCCTGGAAAATCATGGCACGTTGATACGCAGACGCTGTAGGCGCGAGCAGAGCTCGCGCCTACAGCGCTGGTCAAATTAGTGGCTAATAGCTATAACTCAACTCATGGCCAAAGGGCTTTCCCGCACCTGGCGTTGTGAGTTGCGTTTTATGTCGTTGCACGCCGTGCGTCCCAAGATCCTGGGCATTATCAGTGAAGACGTTTCGGCCTGGCTGGTCGCGATGCTGGTTTTGCTGATCGGCGGGATTCTCACGGGCTTGCTGGCGTGGTCGACGCAGAACCTGTTCCACCAACAATTGCGGCAACGTTTCCAACTGCTGGCCAGTGAACGTTACAGCCGTATCGAAGAACGTTTTGAAGATCAGGAACAGCGCCTCGATGGCCTGCGCCGATTTTTTTCCAACTCCGATTCGGTGTCCCGAGCGGAATTCGATGGCTACACCCAACCTTTATTGCATCGCACCCAGAGGTACTTCTACGCCGAGCGGGTCAGCCGTGCCGAGCGGTCCGCGTTCGAGCAGCGTGTAGGGGATGAGGGTTTGAGTCATTTCTCTGTGCGCGAACTCAATGCTGACGGCCAGTTGCAATTGGCGGCCGAGCGGGATGAGTACGTGGCGGTGCTTTACAGCCAGACCCAAAGCACGCTCGCTTCGCCCCTCGGTTACGATTTGCTGTCGGAGTCGATGCGTCGCGCGACGCTTGAACGGGCCGATCAACATGGCGGCATGGCGGTGTCGCAACCGATACATTTGGTGAACGTCGAAGCAGCTTATGCGCGAGGTGTGTTGCTGGTCGCACCGGTCACGCAGCGCAATCGCCGGGATACGGCAGCGACGAAACCTTATGGTTATGTGGTGGCGGTGATCAGCATGCGGCAATTGCTGGCGGACGGGTTGCCAGAGGCGAGCCGTGATTATCTCTCGGTCCGCATTCTCGATTTGTCGATCGACGATCAGCACGAAGTCCTGTTCGAATCGCCCAATCCACCGGCCGTCAGCGAGCTGTCGTCCACCCGTTTGCTGCGCCTTGCCGACCATGAATACCAAGTCGATATCCAGCCCAGCGACGCTTTCGTGCAGGCCAATCATTCGTCGGTGAGCAGTCTGGTGGTGCTGGGCGGTTTGCTCAGCGCGTTACTCAGTGCGCTGCTTTATGTGTTGGTGAGTCAACGGCAACGGGCAGTGAAACTGGTCGAGCAGCGCACCCAGGAGTTACGAGATCGCGAGCAGGAACTGCGCCGCACCCATGGTCAGTTGCGCAGCGTGCTGAACGCCGCGACTCAGGTGGCGATCATTGCTACCGACCTGCGCGGCGTCATCAGCACCTTCAACGCCGGCGCCGAGCAAATGCTCGGCTATGCCAGCGCCGAGGTGGTGGGCCGCATGACCCTGGAAAGCCTGCACCTGCCTCGGGAGTTGGTGGCCCGTTCGGCAGAACTGAGCGTGCGCTACGGTAAACCGGTGCCGACCTGTCAGGCGATGCTGGTGGAGGGCGAAGACGAAGGCGGACACGAGGCGCGGGAATGGACACTGGTTCGTGGCGATGGCAGCCATTTGACCGTCAACATGCTGGCCACGCCGGTGCTTGACGAACAGGGGCTGTGGGTCGGGCACCTGGCGGTTTGCATCGACATCACTGAGCGCAAACGGGTGCATGAGGCACTGGCCGCTCGAGACTTGCTGTTGAAAAAACTCAGCGCCCATGTGCCCGGTGGCATCTATCAGTTCAAGATGGAGTTCGACGGACGCTTCAGCGTGATTTATGCCAGCGACGGTATTCGCGAGATCTTCGAACTCGCCCCGGACGTTCTGTTGCTCGATGCCGAAGCGATTTTCAGCCGGATACATCCTCAGGACACCACCCGAGTCCGCGCTTCGATCCGGGCCTCGGCCGACACCCTCAGCCCTTGGCGCGAGGAGTATCGCGTGCAACTGCCTTCGCGTGGTCTGCGCTGGGTGCGCGGCGAAGCGACGCCGGAGGAACTGCCCGGTGGCGGCGTGCTCTGGCATGGCTACATCTCGGACATTTCCGACATGAAGCGCGTGGAAGAGGAATTGCGTGCGCTGTCTATCACCGACTCCCTGACCGGTATCCACAATCGCCGCTACTTCCAGGAGCGTCTCATCACTGAAATGGCGCGGGTGGAGCGTGGTGGAGGGGCGTTGTCGGTGATCATGCTCGACATCGACCACTTCAAGCGCATCAACGACCAGCATGGTCATGCCGTCGGTGACCGTGTCTTGCAGGTGGTGTGTGAGCGGATCGGTCATCGGTTACGTCGCACGGACGTGTTCTGTCGTCTGGGCGGTGAAGAGTTCATGGTGCTGTGCCCGGACATCAGCGGCGAGCAAGCCTATATGTTGGCCCAGCAGTTATGGCAAGGGTTGCGCAGTTCACCGATCGAAGGCGTCGGAACGGTCACCGCCAGTTTCGGCATTGCCAGTTGGCGGGTCGGGGAGGGCGTGGATGCCTTGCTGCTGCGCGCAGACTCGGGGGTTTACGCGGCGAAGCAGGCAGGAAGGGATCGGGTTGAGGCGGAGATAAACTAAGAATTGCCTGCAATCCCTGTAGGAGCGAGCTTGCTCGCGATAGCTGTTTTACATTCAACAGTGATGTTGACTGTCATACCGCTATCGCGAGCAAGCTTGCTCCTACGGAAGGCAATGCCGTGTTTAGAGCGTCGAAGCCGTCTGTGGCAGTTTCGGCTGGCGATACAGGTCCAGCAGCACCTGATCCAGCACTGACGAAGCGCCGAACGGAGCCTTGTCGTTGAGGATCGCCACCACCGCCCAGGTGTTGCCGTTGACGTCGCGGCTGAAACCGGCGATGGCGCGGACGGTGTTCAGGGTGCCGGTCTTGACGTGGGCTTCACCGCGCATCGCGGTGGTCTTCAGGCGTTTGCGCATGGTGCCGTCGGTCCCGGCAATCGGCATCGAGCTGATGTACTCGGCGGCATACGGGCTGTGCCATGCCGCTTCCAGCATCGAAGCCATTTCCCGGGCGCTGACGCGTTCGGCACGGGACAGGCCAGAGCCGTTCTCCATCACCAGATGCGGCGCCGTGATGCCTTTTTTCGCCAGCCACTGACGCACGACACGCTGGGCTGCCTTGGCGTCATCCCCATCGGCGTCGGTACGGAAACGTTGGCCAAGGCTCAGGAACAGCTGTTGGGCCATGGTGTTGTTACTGTATTTGTTGATGTCGCGGATGATTTCCGCCAGGTCTGGTGAAAAGGCCCGAGCCAGTACCTTGGCATTTTTAGGCGTTGGCGCCAGAACGTCCTTGCCCTGAATGCTGCCCCCCAGCTCCTTCCAGATGGCGCGCACGGCGCCGGCGGTATAGGTCGCGTGGTCGAGCAGCGACAGGTAAGTCTGCGAGCTGCAGCCTTCGGCCAATTGGCCGCCGACCGTCACGGTCACGCTGCCATCGGGCTGAGTCACCGGGTTGTAACGCACGCCACCGGTGCATTGCTTGCCGTTGATGGCCTTGACCTGGTTGTCGATGCGGATGCTGGCAATCGGCGGCTCTACCGATACCAGCACCTTGCCCGAGTCGTTGCGCGCGACAAAGCGCAGGGCCTTGAGGTTGACCAGCAGCGAATCGGGTTTGACCAGGAACGGTTTGTTATCGTCGTTGCCGTCGTCGTTGAACTCGGGCAGTTGCGGTTGCACGAAGAAGTTTTTATCCAGCACCAGGTCTCCGGTGACCTGGGTCACGCCGTTGGCGCGCAGGTCGCGCATCAGCAGCCAGAGTTTTTCCATGTTCAGCTTGGGATCGCCGCCGCCCTTGAGGTAGAGGTTGCCGTTGAGGATGCCGCCGCTGAGCGTGCCATCGGTGTAGAACTCGGTTTTCCACTGGTGATTGGGGCCGAGCATTTCCAGGGCCGCATACGTGGTGACCAGTTTCATGGTGGAGGCCGGGTTGACCGACACATCAGCGTTGTACACCGTCGCATTGCCGGGACCGGTGAGGGGAATCATCACCAGCGACAGGGCGTTGTCCTGCAACTTGCTGGCCTTGAGGGCCTTTTCGACATTGGGCGTGAGGGCGGTGTTGATGGTTGCAGCGGATACCGGGAAGGCCAGGGGCAGAAGAAGACCGGCCAGAAACAAGGAGCGCAAAGATTTGATCATCTGTAATAAAACCCTACAGCCGAGGGAAAATAAGGTGAGGGCATGAAGATAAATTCCCTCAATGGTCATGAAAGTGTCGGCATTATGCCCCAAGGTGTCATGACTTGTGCCGTGCCTTGGTCCTCTTGCCCGCTATTTTTTTACCGACGGTAGACGTCGCGGCCCAGAGAGTCGGGCAATCGCCGGCTTAAAATGCTAAAGTGCGGCCCGTTATTACTTATGAGGATTGTTCCAATGGCGACTAACCGTTCCCAGCGTCTGCGCAAAAAATTGTGCGTCGATGAATTTCAAGAGCTGGGTTTCGAACTGAACCTGGATTTCAAGGAAGATTTGTCCGAAGAAGCCATTGACGCTTTCCTCGAAGCCTTCATCAAAGAAGCCATGGAAGCCAATGGTCTGGGTTATGTTGGCGGCGACGACTTCGGTCTGGTATGCCTGCAGAAGCGTGGCTCGGTCTCCGAAGAGCAGCGCGCTGCTGTTGAAGCCTGGCTGAAAAACCGTTCCGAGCTGACCAAGGCTGAAATCAGCCCGCTGCTGGACGTTTGGTATCCGGAAAAGCCGATCAACGCGGCTAAGTGATACTGAAAAAAACGGCGACCTTCGGGTCGCCGTTTTTTTTCGTGGATCAAAAGATCGCAGCCTTCGGGGCGGTGTAATCCTGTAGGAGCTGTCGAGTGGAACGAGGCTGCGATCTTTCAGGCTTTACGCCAATTCAAAATCAATAATGTAATAACCCCCGCGACAATTCCCCAGAACGCCGAACCGATGGAAAACAGCGTCAGCCCCGATGCCGTGACCATGAAGGTGATCAGCGCCGCTTCACGTTCCTTCGCCTCGCTCATGGCGATGCTCAAGCCGTTGATGATCGACCCGAACAACGCCAGTGCCGCTATCGACAGCACCAGTTCTTTGGGCAGCGCGGCAAACAACGCCGCGAGTGTTGCGCCGAACACCCCGGCGATCCCGTAGAAAACCCCGCACCACACCGCCGCCGTGTAGCGCTTGTTGCGATCCTCATGGGCGTGGGGCCCGGTGCAGATCGCCGCGCTGATGGCCGCCAGGTTGATCCCGTGGGAGCCGAACGGCGCCAGCAGCAACGACGCGATGCCGGTGGTGGTGATCAGCGGCGAGGCTGGCACGGTGTAGCCGTCGGCGCGCAACACGGCAATACCGGGCATGTTTTGCGAGGTCATGGCCACCACGAACAGCGGGATGCCGATGCTGATGGTCGCGGCCAGGGAGAAATGCGGCGTGGTCCAGACGGGCGTGGCCACTTCCAGGTGGAATCCGCTGAAGTCCAGCAGGCCCATGAGACCCGACAGGGCCGTGCCGATCAACAATGCCGCCAGCACGGCATAGCGTGGCGACAGGCGCTTGACCAACAGGTAAGTGAAGAACATACCCAGCACCAAGGCGGTGCGATGCTGAGCCGCGACGAAAATTTCGCTGCCGATCTTGAACAGAATCCCGGCCAACAACGCGGCAGCCAATGAGGCCGGGATCTTTTTCACCAGGCGCTCGAAACTGCCGGTCAGGCCGCAGAGGGTTACCAGCACGGCGCAAGTGATGTAGGCGCCGATGGCTTCGCCATAAGTGACACCGCCCAGGCTGGTAATCAGCAACGCCGCGCCCGGGGTCGACCAGGCGATGGTGATGGGGGTGCGGTAACGCAGGGACAAGCCGATGGAACATACCGCCATGCCGATTGAAATCGCCCAGATCCACGAAGAAATCTGCCCGCTCGTCAGTCCGGCAGCTTGCCCGGCCTGGAACATCAGCACCAGGGAACTGGTATAGCCCGTCATCATGGCGATGAATCCGGCGACAATCGCGGAAGGCGAGGTATCGGCGAGTGGGCGCAATTGCGTGTGCGTGGCGTCATTCATGACGGCTATGTTCCTTAATACAGATGAAAATGTCTGCGATCCCCTGCGTAGGCGCAGCCTTCGGCAGCGCCTACAGAAATTGTGCGCAAATCACGGATTTCGGGTTTAAGCCTAAACTCAAAAGGAACTGGACGTTGCGATACAGCCAAGGCGACATTCAGCCGTACAGTCGTGTTGCCACCTTTCATTGTGTACAATCGCGGTGTTTTTTACGCGATACTTGCCAGCGACCCACTGTGCCGTATTACAGCCACCGCCAATTCGCCGCAGTTTTCCCGATTCGAGCGCCCATGAACGAACAGTTGCAACCCCTAAAGAAACAACCGCGAGCAGGCAAAGCAGGTCGCAGCGGTACTCAGGACGATATCGTCTACGCGCATATCTTCGAGGCTATCCTCGAACAGCGCCTGGCGCCCGGCACCAAGTTGAGCGAAGAAGCGCTGGGGGAAATTTTCGGGGTCAGTCGCACCATCATTCGCCGCGCCCTGTCGCGTCTTGCTCATGAAGGCGTGGTGTTGTTGCGTCCGAATCGTGGCGCGGTAGTCGCCAGCCCGAGCGTCGAAGAAGCCCGCCAGGTGTTCATGGCCCGGCGTCTGGTGGAGCGAGCGATCACCGAACTGGCCGTTGAGCACGCTACCGCCGAGCAGATCGCCGAGTTGCGCCAGATGGTCAACGATGAGCGCGACAGCTTCTCCCGTGGCGATCGCGGTGCCGGTATCCGTTTGTCGGGCGAATTCCACCTGAAACTGGCCGAGGCGGCGAAAAACACGCCGTTGATCAGTTTCCAGCGCAGCCTGGTATCCCAGACGTCGCTGATCATCGCCCAGTACGAAAGCGGCAACCGTTCTCACTGCTCTTACGACGAGCACACCCAGCTGATCGATGCCATCGAGGCTCGCAACGCTGAGTTGGCCGTGAATCTGATGATGCATCACATGGATCACATCGACAGCAAACTCAACCTCGACGAAGAAAGTGCGTCGGATGATTTGCACGCGGTGTTCTCGCACTTGTTGCAGACCAAGAAGCCTGGGCGTTCGACTGCCAAGCTCTGAAAGATCACGTCGCGTCCCATCGCTGGCAAGCCAGCTCCTACAAGAGCGGCGTGAATCATTGTAGGAGCCGGCTTGCTGGCGATGACGTTAGGGCAGGCAATAAAAATCCCCCGGGCTGCAAAGCGCCGGGGGATTTTTTATGCCCGGGAAAACTTAGCGCTGATGCACCAGATTCCCCGCCGCATACGTCTGTTGCACCGTCCGGTCATCGCCCAGCGTCATCAGCACAAACAACGTCTCGGCAATGTTGTTGGCCTGTTTCAGGCGATAGCTCAGCAGCGGTGTGGCGTTGTAGTCCAGCACCAGGAAGTCGGCGTCGGTTCCCGGTTGCAGGTTGCCGATCTTGTCTTCCAGGCGCAGTGCGCGAGCACCGCCGAGGGTCGCCAGATACAGCGACTTGAACGGGCTCAGGCGTGCACCTTGCAGTTGCATGACCTTGTAGGCTTCGTTCAGGGTTTGCAGCAGCGAGAAACTGGTGCCGCCGCCGACGTCGGTCCCGATGCCGACATTGAGGTTGTGCTTTTCGGCCATCGGCAGGTTGAACAGACCGCTGCCGAGGAAGAAGTTCGAGGTCGGGCAGAATGAGATGGCCGAACCGGTTTCCGCCAGGCGCGCGCATTCGTCATCGCACAGGTGCACGCCGTGGGCGAACACCGAGCGCTCGCCGAGCAACTGGTAATGGTCGTAGACGTCGAGGTAACCCTTGCGCTCCGGGAACAGCTCCTTGACCCACTCGATTTCCTTGAGGTTTTCGCTGATGTGGGTCTGCATGTACAGATCCGGGTATTCGGTCAGCAATTGGCCCGCGAGAGTCAGTTGTTCCGGGGTGCTGGTCGGTGCGAAGCGCGGCGTGACCGCATAGTGCAAGCGGCCCTTGCCGTGCCAGCGCTCGATCAGCGCCTTGCTTTCGACGTAGCTGGATTCGGCGGTGTCGGTCAGGTAGTCCGGCGCGTTGCGGTCCATCATCACCTTGCCGGCGATCATCCGCAGGTCGAGCTGTTCAGCGGCTTCGAAGAACGATTCCACCGACTGCGGATGCACACTGCCGAACACCAGCGCCGTGGTCGTGCCGTTACGCAGCAGTTCCTTGATGAAAATGTCCGCGACCTGGTCGGCATGGGCCTTGTCGGCGAACTGGCGTTCACAAGGGAAGGTGTACGTGTTGAGCCAGTCCAGCAGTTGCTCGCCATACGCGCCGACCATGCCGGTTTGTGGCAGGTGGATGTGGGTATCGATGAAACCAGGCGTGATCAGTGCGTCCTGGTAATGGGTGATCTCGATATCGGTTGGCAAGGTCGGCAGCAAGTCGCTGGCGTGGCCAATGGCACTGATTTTGCCGTTTTCGACCACCAGCAGGCCGTCGTCGAAATACTCGTAAGAGGCTTCGATACCAACGATGGCCGGGTCGGCGATGCTGTGCAAAATGGCGGCGCGGTAGGCTTTGCGAGTCAGAGGCATGGGGGTTCTC
Organism: Pseudomonas sp. Irchel s3f7; assembly: GCF_900187615.1. Lineage (GTDB taxonomy): Bacteria > Pseudomonadota > Gammaproteobacteria > Pseudomonadales > Pseudomonadaceae > Aquipseudomonas. The sequence goes on from NZ_FYDO01000022.1 coordinate 47,856, forward strand.
TAGTGTCGTTCTTGTCAGTTCGAGGCAGCTTGCTTCGACGCGTGGCTGCGGCGTGACGCGGGCAGCAGTTTGGCGATCGGTTCGGCGCTGGACGTCTGCTGGCCGAAATTCGCGTTATAGGTGGCGATGATTTCGCCGGCGATGGAGATGGCGATTTCCACAGGCAGTTTGCCTTTGACTTCGCCGATGCCCATTGGACAGCGCATGCGTTGCACGACGCTGCTGTCGAAACCGCGATCACGCAGACGGTGTTCGAATTTCACCCGCTTGGTCTTCGAGCCGATCAGGCCGAAGTAGGCAAAGTCGTTGCGCTTGAGAATTGCGGCGGTGAGTTCGAGGTCGAGCTGGTGGTTGTGGGTCATGACAATGCAGTAGCTGCCGGGGGGCAGATCGTCGATTTCATCCACCGGTTCTTCGCTGACAATCTTGCGCACGCCGTGGGGGATCTGCTCGGGGAATTCATCTTCCCGCGAATCGATCCAGCGCACCCGGCAGGGCAGGCTGGCCAGCAACGGCACCAAGGCGCGGCCGACATGGCCGGCGCCGAACACAGCGATCTGTGCTTGCACCTGCCCCATCGGTTCGAACAGCAACACTGTCGCGCCACCGCAGCACTGACCGAGGCTGGCGCCGAGGCTGAAGCGCTCCAGATGTGTGTCCTGCTTGCCGCTGACGAGCATTTCGCGGGCGATTTTCATCGCCTTGTATTCCAGGTGTCCGCCACCGATGGTGTCGAAGGACTGACTGGCGCTGATGACCATTTTCGAGCCGGCGTTGCGCGGCGTAGAGCCAAGCTCTTCGATGATGGTCACCAACACGCAGGGCTCACCCCGGTTTTGCAGGTCGGCGAGGGCGTCGATCCAGTTGTACATAAACACCTCAACATCTCTGTTGTCTGTTCGGCCGTCTTCGCCAGCAAGCCGGCTCCTACAGGTTTCGTGTCGGTCGCAGAATCGCGATGCACCGCCTATCTGTAGGAGCCGGCTTGCTGGCGATACAGGTGCCTCGGTCTTAGAGCGAAGCCAACTCGGTTTCAGCCTCGACAGCCTTCGCCACCTTCAACTGGCGCATTTGCTCACAGCCCCACAACACCCGCTCCGGGGTCGCCGGTGCGTCGATTTTCGGTTGATGCCTGTAGTCACCCAGGCTCGCCACGGCGTCCTTGATCGCACACCACGCGGCGATGCCGAGCATGAACGGCGGTTCACCGACAGCCTTGGAATGGAACACCGTGTCTTCCGGGTTCTTGCGGTTTTCCACCAGTTTCACCCGCAGGTCCAGCGGCATGTCCGCCACGGCCGGGATCTTGTAGCTGGCCGGGCCGTTGGTCATCAGCTTGCCTTTGTTGTTCCACACCAGTTCTTCCATGGTCAGCCACCCCATGCCCTGGATGAAACCACCTTCGACCTGACCAATGTCGATGACCGGGTTCAGCGAGGCACCGACGTCGTGGAGGATGTCGGTGCGCAGCATCTTGTACTCGCCGGTCAGGGTGTCGACCAGTACTTCGCAGCACGCCGCACCAAAGGCGAAGTAGTAGAACGGACGACCACGGGCCTGGCTACGGTCGTAGTGGATTTTCGGGGTCTTGTAGAACCCGGTGCTCGACAGCGACACTTGGGCGAAATACGCCTGCTGGATCAGCGCTTCGAAGGTCAGGATGTGATCGCGAACGCGCACATGACCGTTGTGGAATTCCACGTCTTCTTCGCTGACCTTGTAGTGACGGGCAGCGAACTCCACCAGGCGTTGCTTGATGGTTTCTGCCGCGTTCTGCGCCGCTTTGCCGTTCAGGTCGGCACCGCTGGAAGCGGCGGTCGGCGAGGTGTTTGGTACTTTGTCGGTGTTGGTCGCGGTGATCTGCACGCGGTCCATTTCCACCTGGAACACTTCGGCCACGACCTGCGCGACCTTGGTGTTCAGGCCCTGGCCCATTTCCGTGCCGCCGTGGTTCAGGTGGATGCTGCCGTCGGTGTAGACGTGCACCAGGGCACCGGCCTGGTTGAGGAAGCTGGCGGTGAAGGAAATACCGAATTTGACCGGCGTCAGCGCCAGACCTTTTTTCAGGATCGGGCTGTTCGCGTTGTAGTGACGGATCGCTTCGCGGCGCTCGGCGTACTGGCTGCTTTCTTCCAGTTCGGCGGTCATCTCCTCGAGCATGTTGTGCTCGACGGTCTGGTAGTAATGGGTGACGTTACGCTCGGTCTTGCCGTAGTAGTTGGCCTTGCGCACGGCCAGCGGATCGAGGGCCAGATGGCGAGAGATGGCGTCCATCACTTCTTCGATGGCGACCATGCCTTGCGGGCCGCCGAAGCCACGGTAAGCGGTGTTCGACGCGGTGTTGGTCTTGCAGCGATGACCGTTGATGGTCGCATCGCCCAGGTAGTACGAGTTGTCGGAGTGGAACATCGCGCGGTCGACGATCGACGCTGACAGGTCAGGTGAGTAACCGCAGTTGCCGGCCAGTTCCAGGTTGATGCCGTGCAGGCGGCCAGTGCTGTCGAAACCCACGTCGTACTCGACGTAGAAGGGGTGACGCTTGCCAGTCATCAGCATGTCTTCGACACGCGGCAGGCGCATCTTGGTCGGCTGACCGGTGAGGTGCGCGATCACGGCGCACAGGCACGCCGGGCTCGCTGCCTGGGTTTCCTTTCCACCGAAACCGCCACCCATGCGCCGCATGTCGACGACGATTTTGTTCATCGACACGTCCAGCACTTCGGCCACCAGTTTCTGCACTTCGGTGGGGTTCTGCGTGGAGCAGTAAACGATCATGCCGCCGTCTTCGGTCGGCATCACCGAAGAGATCTGGGTTTCCAGGTAAAAGTGTTCCTGGCCGCCGATGTGCAGTGTGCCCTGGATGCGGTGTTCGGCAGACGCCAAAGCAGTGGCCGAATCGCCGCGCTGATGGGTGTGGCTGTCGAGCACGAAGTGGCGTTTGCGCAGGGCCTCGACCACGTCCAGAACCGGTTCGAGATCTTCGTATTCAATGATTGCGGCCATGGCCGCCTTGCGTGCGGTTTCCAGGTCTTTCGCGGCAACGGCGACAACCGGTTGACCGACGAACTCCACGGTATCAATCGCCAGCAGCGGATCGCCCGGCAGCAACGCGCCGATGTCTTTCAGGCCCGGCAAGTCTTCGTGGGTGATGGCGATGCGCACGCCTTCGAAGGCGTAGCAGGGCGAGGTGTCGATGCTGATGATTTTCGCGTGGGCGCGGTCCGACAGGCGTGCATAGACGTGCAACTGATTCGGAAACTCCAGGCGGTCGTCGATGTACTGCGCTTCACCGGACACATGCTTGGCGGCGCTGTCGTGCTTGACGCTGCGGCCGACACCGGTGGTCAGGTCCTTGGCGAACAGTTCAGCCAGTTCGGCCTGGGTCTTCTCTACGGCGTGATGATTAGACATAAGCGGTCACCCGAGTCTCGATGTGCGGTGTTTGCAGTTCGATGAAGTATTTGCGCAGCAGGTTTTGCGCGCTCAGCAGGCGGTATTCCTTGCTTGCACGGAAGTCCGAGAGCGGCGTGAAATCTTCGGCCAGGGCGGCGCAGGCGCGTTCGATGGTGGCGTTGTTGAACGGCGCACCGACCAGCGCGGCTTCGCAGGTGGCGGCGCGTTTCGGGATGGCGGCCATGCCGCCGAAGGCGACGCGGGCTTCAGCCACTACGCCGTTTTCCAGGCGAATGTTGAAGGCGGCGCACACGGCAGAAATGTCATCGTCCAGACGCTTGGAAACTTTGTAGGCGCGGAACAGTTTTTCGACGCTGGCACGCGGCACGATGATCTTCTCGATGAACTCGCTCTCCTGACGCGCCGTGACGCGGTAGTCGATGAAGTAGTCTTCGAGCGCCATGGTGCGGCGGGTTTCGCCTTTGCACAGCACAATTTGTGCGCCAAGGGCGATCAGCAGGGGCGGTGAGTCACCAATCGGCGAAGCGTTACCGATGTTGCCGCCAAGGGTGCCTTGGTTGCGGATTTGCAAGGACGCAAAGCGATGCAGCAATTCACCAAAATCCGGGTACTCGGCGTTCAACGCCTCATAGCAATCGGAAAGCGAAGTGGCGGCGCCGATTTCCAGGCGATCGTCGAAACGTTCGATGCGCTTCATCTCGGCGACGTTGCCGACGTAGATCATCACCGGCAGCGTGCGGTGGAACTGGGTGACTTCCAGCGCCAGGTCGGTGCCGCCAGCCAGCAGGCGGGCTTGTGGGTAGGCATCGTAAAGGTCGGCCAGGTCAGCCACGGTCAGGGGCACCAGGCAGCGTTTGTCGCCGCTGTTGAGCTCGCCGATGTCGGTGGGCGCGATGGCTTTCAGGCGAGCGATGGTGTCGGCTTCGCGGGCATCGAACTGATCCGGTTGCTTGGCGCAGCAGGATTGCTCGGCGGCTTCCAGGATCGGCCGGTAGCCAGTGCAACGGCAAAGGTTGCCGGCGAGTGCTTCGTGAGCCTTGGCCTGATCCGGTGCATCGCTGTTCTTTTGCAGTGCAAACAGCGACATCACGAACCCGGGAGTGCAGAAGCCGCACTGCGAGCCGTGGCATTCGACCATGGCTTTCTGCACGCTGTGCAGCTCACCTTTGTGCTTGAGGTCTTCAACGCTGATCAACTGCTTGCCGTGCAGGGACGAGACGAATGTCAGGCACGAGTTGAGGCTGCGATAGCGAATGTGTTCGCGGCCATCGTCATCCGTTTGCAACTCGCCGACCACCACGGTGCAGGCGCCGCAGTCACCGCTGGCGCAGCCTTCTTTGGTGCCGGGTTTGCCCACATGATCGCGCAGATAGTTGAGCACAGTCAGGTTCGGGTCCAGGGCGTGCTCGCTACGGAGTTCCTGGTTGAGTAAAAACTGGATCACGGAAGACCTCGCAGACTCATTATTGTTGTTAGCCGATTGGAGCTGAATTTAGCAGGTCTGACTTTTCGGTCAATGGTTTTCTGACTTAAAGGTCAGGAATGTGCATTTTGATGGTCAATGACTCCTTTGTTCATTATTGACCCTCCTTCAATTGCCTGCTTTGTGCTTGAATCGTGCCAAAACCACCGGGCAGGCCCTGCGCCATGACGTACCAATTGCGCTACACTGCGCCGCTTGTGCAGATCGAAGAGTTTGAAGGACAACCATGACGTTCAAGGCGCCGGACAGCCTCGCCGAGCAAATTGCTCACCACCTCGCCGAACGCATCATTCGCGGTGAAATGAAGCCCGGTGAGCGCATCCAGGAACAGAAGGTCACGCTGGCTCTCAACGTCAGTCGCGGATCGGTTCGCGAGGCATTGTTGATCCTTGAGCGTCGGCACCTGATCGCCATCCTGCCGCGACGTGGCGCCCACGTGACGGAGCTCACTGCGCATAAAGTGCAAAGCCTGTGCACGCTGATGAGCGAGTTGTACATCCTGCTCGGCAACGCCGTGGCCAGTGGCTGGAAGACTCAAGCCGACATGGCGCCGTTCGTACAGATCCAGCAGCGCCTGACCGACAGTTTCGAGCGGCAGGACATCCGCACCTTCGTCGACGACAGTTTCAATGTGATGCGCGCTGCGTATCCGTTCGCCGACAATCCGTATTTGCAGGAAACCGTCGAGAATCTGCAGCCGGCCATGAGCCGCGCGTATTTTCTCGCCCTGGATCAGCGCAAGGCGTCGATGAGCGAGTATCTGGAACTGTTCGAGCGTCTGCTTGCGGCCGTGCTGGCCCGTGATATTGCACAGATCCGCGAAGTGCTGACGGCGTATGCCCAGCGCAGCTGCGATCTGGTGATCTCTGCCCTGACGGATGCTTAAGCGTGCGGCTAAAGTGCATCAAGCTCGCGGGGTTCAAGTCCTTCGTCGATCCGACCACGGTGAACTTCCCCAGTAACATGGCGGCGGTTGTCGGCCCCAATGGCTGCGGCAAGTCGAACATCATTGACGCCGTTCGCTGGGTGATGGGCGAGAGTTCGGCGAAGAACCTCCGTGGCGAATCGATGACTGACGTCATCTTCAACGGCTCCACCAGTCGCAAACCGGTGAGTCAGGCGAGCATCGAGCTGGTGTTCGATAACTCCGACGGCACATTGCTCGGCGAATACGCCGCCTACGCGGAAATTTCCATTCGCCGCAAAGTAACGCGCGACAGCCAGACCACTTACTACCTCAACGGCACCAAATGCCGCCGTCGCGACATCACCGACATCTTCCTCGGCACCGGCCTCGGCCCGCGCAGCTATTCGATCATCGAGCAGGGGATGATCTCCAAGCTGATCGAGTCCAAGCCTGAAGACCTGCGCAACTTTATTGAAGAAGCCGCAGGCATCTCCAAGTACAAGGAGCGCCGGCGCGAGACCGAAAACCGCATCCGCCGCACCCACGAAAACCTCGAGCGTCTGACCGACCTGCGCGAAGAACTGACGCGCCAGCTCGAACGCTTGCACCGTCAGGCCGAGGCCGCCAAGAAATATCAGGAATACAAAGGCGAGGAGCGACAGCTCAAGGCCCAGCTCTCGGCCCTGCGCTGGCAGGCGCTGAACGACCAGGTCGGGCAGCGTGAAGCAATCATCGGCACTCAGGAAGTTTCGTTCGAAGCGCTGGTGGCCGAGCAGCGCAATGCTGATGCGAGCATCGAACGCTTGCGCGATGGCCATCATGATCTGTCCGAGCGCTTCAATCTGGTCCAGGGGCGCTTCTATTCGGTCGGCGGCGACATCGCCCGGGTCGAGCAGAGCATCCAGCACGGTCAGCAGCGCTTGCGCCAGTTGCAGGACGATCTGAAAGAAGCCGAACGCGCGCGCCTGGAAACCGAATCTCACCTGGGCCACGACCGCACGCTGTTGCTGACCCTCGGCGAAGAGCTGGACATGCTCACGCCAGAGCAGGAAGTTACCAGCGCCGCTGCAGAAGAAGCCGCCGCTGCGCTGGAAGACTCCGAAACCACCATGCACGGCTGGCAAGAGCAGTGGGATACCTTCAACCTCACCGCCGCCGAGCCTCGGCGTCAGGCCGAAGTGCAGCAGTCGCGCATCCAGCAACTGGAAACCAGCCTGGAACGGCTGGCCGAACGGCAGAAGCGTCTCGGCGAAGAACGCGCCTTGCTTTCGGCCGATCCGGAAGACGCAGCGATCATGGAGCTCAGCGAACAGCTCGCTGAATCCGAAGCGACGCTCGAGGATTTGCAGACCAGCGAAGAAGCACAGGTCGAAAAGCTTGAGCAATTGCGGCAGGAGCTGCAGCAAGCGCTGTCGGCGCAACAGCAGGCGCAGGGTGATTTGCAGCGGCTCAATGGTCGACTGGCCTCGCTGGAAGCCTTGCAGCAAGCCGCACTTGACCCTGGCACCGGCACCGCCGAATGGCTGCGCGAACAGAATCTTGCGAATCGCCCACGCCTGGCTGAAGGCCTGAAGGTTGAAGCAGGTTGGGAGCTGGCGGTGGAAACCGTGCTTGGCGCCGATCTGCAAGCGGTGCTGGTGGATGATTTCAAAGGTTTTGATCTGGCCGGGTTCACCCAGGGCGACCTGCGTTTGCTCAGTCCGGCTGGCGATGGCGTGCGGGTGGCGGGCAGCCTGCTCGACAAGGTCGAGGCCCAGATCGATCTGTCACCGTGGCTGGGGCAGGTCAAACCGGTCGACAGTCTCGAGCAGGCCCTGGCGTTGCGCGCTCAATTGACCGCCGGCCAGAGCCTGATCAGTCGCGATGGTTATTGGGTCGGTCGACATTTTCTGCGGGTGCGTCGAGCCAGTGAAGCCGAAAGCGGCGTGCTTGCCCGCGGTCAGGAAATCCAGCAGTTGGGGCTAGAGCGCGACGAGCGCGAAGCCACCGTCGAAGCCCTGGAAACCCAGCTTCAGAATCTCAGGGCGCAGCAGCGTCAGCAGGAAAACGGTCGCGAACATCTGCGTCGTCTGCTGCAGGACGAAGCGCGTCAGCAAGGTGAGCTCAAGGCGCAATTGTCTGCCGGTAAAGCCAAGGCGGAACAGTTGACCTTGCGTCGCACACGTCTCGACGACGAGCTCGTCGAGCTGGACGAACAGCGTGCGCTGGAACACGAAAACATCGGCGAAGCGCGCCTGCAATTGCAGGAGGCCCTCGACAGCATGGCGCTGGACACCGAGCAGCGCGAATTGCTGCTGGCCCAGCGCGACAGCTTGCGCGAACGTCTGGACCGGGTGCGTCAGGAAGCGCGGCAGCACAAAGATCACGCGCATCAATTGGCGGTGCGCCTGGGCTCGCTCAAGGCCCAGCACGATTCGACGCGTCAGGCGCTGGAGCGCCTGGAGATGCAGTCCGAACGCCTGACCGAAAAGCGCGAACAGCTGAGCCTCAATCTGGAGGAGGGCGAGGCACCACTCGAAGAGCTGCGCCTGAAACTCGAAGAGTTGCTCGACAAGCGCATGACCGTCGACGAAGAACTCAAGACTGCACAGATCGCCATGGAAGACGCCGACCGCGAACTGCGCGACGCCGAGAAGCGCCGCAGCCAGGCCGAGCAACAATCCCAACTGATTCGCAGCCAGCTCGAAACCCAGCGCATGGAATGGCAGGCCCTGACCGTGCGCCGCAAGGCGTTGCAGGACCAGTTGCTGGAAGACGGCTACGACTTGCACGGCGTGCTCGCCACGCTGACCGCCGAGGCCAACGAGAAAGACGCCGAGGAAGAGCTCGAGCGCATCGCCGCGCGGATTGCGCGCCTTGGTGCGATCAACCTCGCGGCCATTGACGAGTACCAGCAACAATCAGAACGTAAACGTTATCTGGATGCACAGAACGACGATCTGGTGGAAGCCCTTGAAACGCTTGAGAACGTGATTCGCAAGATCGACAAGGAAACCCGTAACCGTTTCAAAGATACCTTTGATCAGATCAATGGCGGTTTACAGGCGCTTTTCCCAAAAGTTTTCGGTGGCGGGCGCGCGTATTTGGAACTGACGGGCGAAGATCTACTCGATACAGGGGTAACGATCATGGCGCAGCCGCCAGGTAAGAAGAACAGCACCATCCATTTGCTCTCCGGTGGCGAAAAAGCCCTGACCGCATTGGCACTGGTTTTTGCGATCTTCAAGTTGAACCCGGCGCCGTTCTGCATGCTCGATGAAGTTGACGCGCCACTGGATGACGCTAACGTTGGACGCTACGCACGGCTGGTAAAGGAAATGTCGCAAACGGTGCAGTTCATCTACATCACCCACAACAAGATCGCCATGGAAATGGCGGAGCAATTGATGGGGGTGACGATGCACGAACCGGGTTGTTCGCGATTGGTTGCCGTGGATGTGGAGGAGGCGATGGCGATGGTGGATGCCTGAGTCGAGGCTTGCAGGACGATTGTGTATGGTCTGTAGGACTTGTTTACGGGTATCGACTTGCTGGCCAATCGACATATTCGCGTAAGCCGGGGCTGTAGACGGTGTAAAGTTGCCTTTGGTCGTGCTAGTTTAATGTCAATTTTTCGTATACGTGGCACAAAACGCCTGTCAGAACATAGGGTTGGCGCCACGTTTTAAAGCGGTTTACAGGCTGTAAACCCCTTATTTTTCAGCATTTTTATAGAGGCACGGGATTACATGGAAATCGGTCTGCGCGAGTGGCTGATCGTCATCGGCATTATTGTCATTGCCGGTATTCTTTTCGATGGCTGGCGCCGTATGCGCGGTGGCAAGGGAAAATTGAAGTTCCGCCTTGATCGAAACCTGTCCAACCTGCCGGACGAGGACACCAGCGCTGAGCTGTTGGGCCCGCCGCGTGTGCTGGATACGCATAAAGAGCCGCAACTGGACGAGCACGATCTGCCGTCGGTGAGCATGCCTGCCCGTGAGCCTCGCGAGTCGGGCTCCAAGCGCGGCAAGCGGGGTCACAGCGAACCTTCGCAGGGCGACATGAACCTCAGCCTGGATCTGGACGGCGGCCCGAGCTTCAGCAGCCGTGACGACGATTTCCCGGATGACACCAAGGCTTCGCCATCGGTCGGCGAAAAAGATCAGCCGCAAGCTGAAGAAGTCCTGGTGATCAGCGTGATCTGCCGTGACGCGGCAGGCTTCAAGGGCCCAGCGCTGTTGCAGAACATTCTGGAGAGTGGTTTGCGTTTCGGCGAGATGGACATTTTCCATCGGCACGAAAGCATGGCAGGCAACGGCGAAGTGCTGTTCTCCATGGCTAACGCGGTCAAGCCAGGCGTGTTTGACCTGGACGACATCGACCACTTCAGCACGCCGGCCGTGAGCTTCTTCCTCGGTCTGCCGGGTCCGCGTCATCCGAAGCAAGCGTTTGACGTAATGGTGGCAGCGGCGCGCAAATTGTCCCAGGAGCTGAACGGCGAACTGAAGGACGATCAGCGCAGCGTACTGACTGCCCAGACGATCGAGCACTACCGTCAGCGCATCGTCGAGTTCGAACGTCGTGCACTGACCCAGAAGCGTTGAATTTGGAAGTGTGTGGGCATGACTGCCACGCGCTGTAGGAGCCGGCTTGCTGGCGATGCGGACTTGAAACCGCCATCGCCGGCAAGCCGGACTCCTACAATGAATCTGCGCCGCATCAACAGATTGAGCAGCCTCGGCTGCTCTTTTGCTTTATGAGAGAACACCCATGACTGCCGCCGAAAACCGCGTTCTAGCGCTGCGCGCCGAGCTGGATCAGCACAACTACCGTTACCACGTCCTCGACGAGCCGAGCATTCCGGACGCCGAGTACGACCGTTTGTTCAACGAGCTCAAGGCCCTCGAAGCGGCCAATCCCGACTTGATCACCAGCGACTCGCCGACCCAGCGAGTGGGCAGCGCGGCGTTGTCGGCGTTTACCCAGGTGCGTCATGAAGTGCCGATGCTCAGCCTCGGCAACGCCTTCGAAGAAACCGACATGCGCGAGTTTGATCGCCGGGTGACCGAAGGTCTGGACCTGCCGGCCGGCGACCTGTTCGGTGGTGGCGCAACGGTTGAATACAGCTGCGAACCCAAGCTCGATGGCCTGGCGGTCAGTCTGTTGTATCAGAACGGCGTATTGGTTCGTGGCGCAACGCGGGGCGACGGCACGACCGGCGAAGACATCAGCGTCAACGTGCGCACCGTGCGCAATATTCCGCTCAAGCTGCATGGCACGGGCTGGCCGCAAACCCTGGAAGTGCGTGGCGAAGTCTTTATGTCCAAGGCCGGTTTCGAGCGGCTCAATGCCACGCAACTGGAAGTTGGCGGCAAGACCTTCGCCAACCCGCGCAACGCGGCGGCAGGCAGCTTGCGTCAGCTGGACTCAAAGATCACCGCCAATCGTCCGCTGGAATTCTGCTGCTACGGCATCGGCCAGGTGTCGGCGGACATTGCCGATACGCATATCGGCAATTTGCAGCAGCTCCAGGCCTGGGGCATGCCGATCAGTCATGAGCTGAAACTGGCCAATGGCATTGATGAGTGCCTCGATTATTATCGTGACATTGGTGAGCGCCGCAACGCGCTGCCCTATGAAATCGACGGCGTGGTGTTCAAGGTCAACAGCATCGCTTCCCAGCGCGAGCTGGGCTTTCGCGCCCGTGAGCCGCGTTGGGCCATCGCCCACAAATTCCCGGCCATGGAAGAGCTTACCGAGCTGCTGGATGTGGAGTTTCAAGTCGGTCGCACCGGTGCGGTGACGCCCGTGGCACGCTTGAAGCCGGTCAAGGTTGCCGGTGTCACCGTGGCCAACGCCACGCTGCACAATATGGACGAAGTGGCGCGTCTCGGTCTGATGATCGGCGACACGGTGATCATCCGTCGTGCCGGTGACGTGATTCCGCAAGTGGTGCAGGTGGTCATGGATCGTCGTCCGGAAAATGCCCGGCCGGTGCAGATTCCCGAGCAATGCCCGGTGTGCGGTTCCCATGTCGAACGCACACAGTTGATCAAGCGCAGCAAGGGCCGCGAGACCGTCAGCGAAGGCGCGGTGTACCGCTGCGTCGGCCGCCTGGCCTGCGGCGCGCAGCTTAAGCAGGCGATTATCCATTTCGTTTCCCGTCGCGCCATGGACATTGAAGGCTTGGGCGACAAGAGCGTCGAGCAGTTGGTGGATGAAGGGCTGGTCAGTTCGCCAGCCGATCTGTATGCCCTGAAATTCGAAGACATTGTCGACCTGGAAGGCTTTGCCGAACTGTCGAGCAAGAAGCTGCTCAGCGCCATCGAAGACAGCAAGAAACCGGGACTGGCGCGCTTCATCTATGCCCTCGGGATTCCCGATGTCGGTGAGGAGACGGCCAAGGTTCTGGCTCGCTCGCTGGGTTCGCTGGAGCGCGTGCAGCAAGCCTTGCCGCAGGTGCTGACGTACTTGCCGGATGTCGGCCTGGAAGTCGCGCATGAGATCCACAGTTTCTTCGAAGACACGCACAACCAGCAGGTGATCGCGGAACTGCTCAAGCATGGTTTGCAGATTCAGGATCAGGGTGAGTTGGGTGCCGAGTTCGCGGCCAGTACCACCCTGGGTGGTTTCCTCGACAAGCTGCACATTCCATCGGTCGGGCCGGGCGGGGCTCAGAAACTGGCTGACCGCTTCGGCTCGCTGCAAGCAGTGATCGGCGCAGACTGGCTGGACATGCGTCAGGCGCTTCCGGAGAAGCAGGCCAATTCGGTGCGCGAGTTCTTTGCGGTCGAGGAAAATCGTCAATTGGCCGAAGCCGCCGAGAAGCAACTGGCCGATTTCGGCATGCACTGGCTGAGCGAAAAGAAAGTCGTCGAAGGCCTGCCGCTGGCCGGGCAGACCTGGGTGTTGACGGGTTCGCTGGAATTGATGAGTCGCGATATCGCCAAGGACAAGCTCGAACGCCTGGGAGCGAAAGTCGCCGGCTCGGTTTCTGCGAAAACCCATTGTGTTGTTGCCGGGCCGGGAGCGGGGTCGAAGTTGACCAAGGCCAATGAGCTTGGGTTGAAAGTTTTGGATGAAGAGGCGTTTGTGGCGTTTTTGAGCACGCACGGTATTACCGTGTGATGCCCTACAGATCTACGCAACCCTTGTAGGCGCTGGCTTGCCAGTGAAGAGGCCAGAAAGATTGGTGCAAGGCTCAAGACCGCCTTCGCCGGCAAGCCGGCTGCTACAAAAAAGGGGAACGTTCTTGAAGCGGGAATGATCTAGTCTCTGCAAGCCTCAGGGAGAGATCGCCATGTACCGTTTCTTCGAGCAGCTCAGCTCGCGCATTGCCGCCCCGTTCATGGGCGAGCACTCGCGCAACAGCAAGGTCTGGCCCTGTCGTTGCGGGCAGTCGCTGTTCTTTCGCAACAGCCAGTGCCTGGCGTGTTCGGCAGCTTTGGGTTATCAGCCTGAACAGAGCCGTTTAACCTCGCTGCAACCGGGTGAGCTGGCGGATACCTGGGTGCTCGACGCCGACCCGCAGGCGGGTGTGTACCGCCGCTGTGCCAACCTCGATTCACCTGCCGCGTGCAACTGGCTGCTTCCTGCCGGTCAGCGCGAAACGCTGTGCATCGCCTGTCGCCTTAATCGCACCATTCCCGACCTGTCGATCACCGAAAACCACGAACGCTGGCGCAAGGTGGAAACCGCCAAGCGCCGGATGGTCGCGCAATTGATCACGCTGGGGCTGCCGGTCATTGCCAAAATCGATGACGAAGAAATCGGGCTGGCATTTGATTTCATCGGCGAAGACCTTGACGGAAAACCCCCGACCACCGGCCATGCCAATGGCTTGATCACCCTCGATATCAGGGAAGCTGACGACGCTCACCGCGAGCAGGTACGGGTGCAAATGCACGAACCGTATCGCACCTTGCTTGGGCATTTTCGCCATGAGGTCGGACACTATTACTGGGATCGGCTGATCGCCAACAGCCATTGGCTTGAGCCGTTTCGCGGCTTGTTCGGTGACGAGCGCGCCAGTTACGCCGACGCACTCGAACGGCATTATCAACAGGGTGCACCGCTGGACTGGCAACAGCGCTACGTCAGCGCCTACGCCACCATGCATCCGTGGGAAGACTGGGCGGAAACCTGGGCGCATTACCTGCACATGATGGATGCGGTGGACACCGCACTGGGGTTCGGCATGAGTGCCCGGGAAATGGACTTCGACTACCAGCCGTTTACGCTAGAGACCCTCTACGATCCGCAGCATCCTGGCGGTGCGGCGTTCCTGTCGTTCGTCAATGCATGGATCGAGTTGGCCGGAATGCTCAACGAATTGTCACGCAGCATGGGCCAGCCGGACTTCTATCCATTCGTCCTGCCATCGGCGGTGATCGCCAGGCTGCACTTTATCCACCTGGTGATCCAGCAACAGGGCGGCAGGGCGGACGAGGTGCTGCAAGACTCGTAGAAGCTGGCGCAGGCTGCGATCTTTCCAGGCTGCGCATGTCCTTGACCTGATTCATGTTTTTTAATCTGTCTGGACGGTTGTAACTTCGCTTCAGATAGGTACAATGGCGCGGCTCGCCGACAGGTGAGCGTCGTTATGGTGACCCCATCGGTCCCCCCGCAACGATTACCCGTGAACCTGGTCAGAGCCGGAAGGCAGCAGCCACAGCGGGAACATTGTGTGCCGGGGTGTGGCTGGTGGGGTTACCACCTTAACGCCTTGTGAGTCCTCGCTCGCGCGTCTATCGAAACAATACTTTTAATCTGTCTGCCATGGATCCTGTCCAGCGGCGGTATTTTGCTGTGCGCGTTTTTTGTCGGCTGCTAAGGCCCAATCGCGACGCCGACCTGGGTAGCCAGGCTGATCAACAGCAGTGCCCCCAAGGCTGACCGCATAAACGCTCCGTTAAAGGCCTGCAAATTACAGCTTGACCAGAATAGACGAGCACACCGGATGCAATTTGTGCCTTGCTCCGCTAGCATTAGCCGCTTCTGCTTCCTTCGCTGCGACGGTTTTCGATGAGTTATCAGGTTCTTGCACGTAAATGGCGTCCGCGCTCGTTCCGCGAAATGGTCGGCCAGACCCATGTGCTCAAGGCTCTGATCAATGCCTTGGACAGCCAGCGGCTGCATCACGCCTACCTGTTTACCGGTACGCGTGGGGTCGGCAAGACCACCATCGCACGGATCATCGCCAAATGCCTGAACTGTGAAACGGGTATTACGTCCACGCCGTGTGGCGAATGTTCGGTTTGTCGCGAGATCGATGAAGGCCGCTTCGTCGACCTGATCGAGATCGACGCCGCGAGCCGCACCAAGGTCGAAGACACCCGTGAGCTGCTCGACAACGTGCAATATGCCCCGAGCCGTGGGCGCTTCAAGGTCTACCTGATCGACGAAGTGCACATGCTCTCGAGCCATTCCTTCAACGCGCTGCTCAAAACTCTTGAGGAGCCGCCACCCTACGTCAAGTTCATCCTGGCGACCACTGATCCGCAGAAACTTCCCGCAACGATTCTGTCGCGTTGTCTGCAGTTCTCCCTGAAGAACATGACGCCGGAACGGGTGGTCGAGCATTTGACCCATGTGCTGGGTGTCGAGAACGTGCCGTTCGAAGACGATGCACTGTGGCTGCTGGGTCGTGCCGCCGACGGTTCGATGCGCGATGCCATGAGCCTGACCGACCAGGCCATCGCTTTCGGTGAAGGCAAGGTCATGGCCGCCGACGTGCGGGCGATGCTCGGTACGCTCGATCACGGTCAGGTCTACGACGTTTTGCACGCGTTGATCGAAGGTGACGCCAAGGCGTTGCTCGAAGCTGTCCGTCATCTGGCCGAACAAGGCCCGGACTGGAGCGGCGTGCTCTCGGAAATTCTCAACGTGCTGCATCGTGTCGCCATCGCCCAGGCCTTGCCTGAAGGCGTCGACAATGGTCACGGCGATCGTGACCGGGTGCTGGCGCTGGCTCAGGCGTTGCCGGCCGAAGACGTGCAGTTCTATTACCAGATGGGCTTGATCGGCCGCCGCGATTTGCCGCTGGCGCCGGACCCTCGCGGTGGTTTCGAAATGGTCCTGCTGCGGATGCTTGCATTCCGGCCCGCCGATACCGCCGACGCACCGAGACAGCCACTAAAGCCAGTGGGGATCAGCCAGGCCACGGTTGATTCCGCCAAATCAGTGGCTGCCTCACCGGTTATTGCGCCGGTGGCGGCTGCACCGGTGGCACCGTCTCCAGCGCCTGTGGTTGCGCCCGCACCGGTCCCTGAACCTGTGCCTGTGCCCGTTGCGCCGCAGGTTGTTGCTGAGCCAGAACCCGTCGAGGTCGAAGAAGTCATCGATCTGCCATGGAATGACCCGGTAGAGACCGCGCCCGTTCAGCAACCCGCCATTGAACCGGTGCTGGAAACCGCCAGCGAGCAACCCGAGCTGCCGCCGATGCCGCTGCCGACGCCGGACAGCGTGGTGCCGGAGGCGCCTGAGTGGGCTGCCGCGCCGATTCCCGAGCCATCGGTGGCCGAGGTCGATGCCGCGACGCCTGGCATGGATGCGGACGACGAGCCGCCGCTGGACGAGGACTACATCGAGCCGGACATGGATTCGGCTTACAGTTATCTGGATGACCTGGCCAGCGAACACGCCGCCGAGCCGGCACCGGAACCCGAGCCTGAACCTGCAGCGATGCCGGCCACCGGCCTGGCCCTGCAATGGCTGGAACTGTTTCCGAAACTGCCGATCTCCGGCATGACCGGCAGCATCGCCGCCAACTGCACGCTGATCTCGGTGGAAGGCGATAGCTGGCTGATGCACCTGGACCCGGCCCACAGCGCCTTGTTCAACGCCACTCAGCAGCGTCGCCTGAACGATGCGTTGAATCAGTATCATCAACGCACGCTGACCCTGAGCATCGAGCTGATCAAGCCTGAGCAGGAAACCCCGGCGCAAGCGGCTTCGCGCCGCCGCGCCAACCGTCAGCGCGAGGCGGAGGAATCGATCCACGGTGATCCGTTCATCCAGCAGATGATGCAGCAGTTCGGTGCGGTGGTCCGAAACGATACTATTGAACCTGTCGACGTCCTGGTCACTCAGGGCTAATAACTGAAGGCGCTCGGCCGAACAGGCCGGGCGCCGTTTTGATCCAAGTACTTTTGAGGTGATTCCCATGATGAAAGGTGGCATGGCCGGCCTGATGAAGCAGGCACAGCAGATGCAGGAAAAAATGGCCAAGATGCAGGAAGAACTGGCCAACGCCGAAGTCATCGGTAAGGCCGGTGGCGATATGGTCACTGTGGTCATGACCGGTCGTCACGACGTTAAAAGCGTGACCATCGACCCAAGCCTGGTAGAAGGCATGAGCGAAGACGACAAGGAAATGCTGGAAGCGGTCATCGCATCCGCCGTCAACGACGCCGTGCGCAAGATCGAAGCCAACAGCCAGGACAAAATGGGCAGCGTGACCGCTGGCATGCAACTGCCGCCAGGCATGAAACTGCCGTTCTGATTCGCTAAAACGCGTCGGATGGGCTACAAAAAAATGCCAGGCATTGCGCCTGGCATTTTTGTATCTGCATTTGGGATGACAGTCTCTGTGAGATCGCTTCGCGAGCAGGCTCGCTCCCACATTGGATTTGTATACGGCATAGATCCCATGTGGGAGCGAGCCTGCTCGCGATGGAGTCGACTCGGTTCCAGAAGAAACATCGAACGCCACACCGCCACAAAGGTCTGCTCCCCTATAGTCACTCATCGATCAAAGGAGACGCCACCATGTCCGACCCCATGACCCTCAATCAACGCATCGTCCTTGCCTCGCGCCCGGCAGGCGCGCCGACGCCGGAGAATTTTCGTCTGGAGCGGGTGGCGTTGCCGGACCTGGCCGATGGCGAGGTGCTGCTCAAGACCGTCTACCTGTCGCTGGATCCCTACATGCGTGGACGCATGAGTGATGCGCCGTCCTACGCCGCCCCGGTGGAAATCGGCGGGGTGATGACCGGTGGCGCTGTCAGCCGGGTCGAGCGTTCGCTCAATCCCAAGTTTCAGGAAGGCGATCTGGTCGTGGGCGCCACAGGCTGGCAGAGCCATAGCATCAATGACGGTCGCAGTATCATTCCCGTTCCGAACGGATTGCCCAGCGCCTCATTGGCCTTGGGTGTGCTGGGCATGCCGGGCATGACCGCCTACATGGGCCTGATGGACATCGGGCAGCCCAAGTCCGGTGAGACGCTGGTGGTCGCGGCAGCTTCCGGTGCTGTGGGTTCTGTGGTCGGCCAGGTAGCGAAGATCAAAGGCCTGCGGGTAGTCGGCGTGGCGGGTGGTGTGGACAAGTGCCGCTATGTGGTTGAGGACCTGGGCTTCGATGCCTGCATCGACCACAAGAGCCCGGACTTCGCCGATGAACTGGCGCAGGCGTGCCCCAAGGGCATCGATATCTACTACGAAAACGTCGGCGGCAAGGTGTTCGATGCGGTGGTGCCATTGCTCAACCCCAAGGCACGGATTCCGCTGTGTGGTTTGATCGCTTCCTACAACGCCCATGAAGCGCCGAGCGGTCCGGATCGTCTGCCACTGTTGCAGCGCACGCTGTTGACCAAGCGTGTGCGAATCCAGGGTTTTATCGTGTTCGACGATTACGGTGACCGTCAGCCGGAGTTCATCAGCGCAATGGCGCCATGGGTGCGTGATGGCAAGGTGAAGTTCCGCGAAGACGTGGTCGACGGTCTGGAGAACGCTCTCGAGGCATTCATCGGCCTGCTGGAAGGACGCAACTTCGGCAAGCTGGTGGTGCGCGTCGCCCAGGACTGATTGACGCTCATTCGAGGCGCGGGTATAAACCGCGTCTCGTTGTTTTGTCGGACTTTTCCACCATGAGCTTCAGCCCTTTGATTCGCCAACTGATCGACGCCCTGCGAATTCTGCCTGGTGTGGGTCAGAAAACTGCCCAGCGCATGGCATTGCAGTTGCTCGAACGTGATCGCAGCGGTGGCTCGCGACTGGCGCTGGCGTTGAGCCAGGCCATGGAAGGGGTCGGTCACTGCCGATTGTGTCGCACGTTGACCGAAGATGACCTTTGCCCGCAATGCGCCGACACTCGTCGCGACGACACCGTGCTTTGCGTAGTGGAAGGCCCGATGGACGTCTATGCGGTCGAACAGACCGGTTTCCGTGGGCGCTACTTCGTGCTCAAGGGTCACCTGTCGCCACTGGACGGGCTGGGGCCGGACGCTATCGGTATCCCACAGCTGATGGCGCGGATCGAAGAGGCCGGTACATTTGCCGAAGTCATTCTCGCGACCAACCCGACTGTGGAAGGCGAGGCGACGGCGCATTACATCGCCCAATTGCTCAGCAGCAAAGGCCTGATTGCATCGCGCATCGCCCATGGCGTGCCGCTGGGTGGTGAGCTGGAGTTGGTGGATGGCGGGACGTTGGCGCATTCGTTTGCGGGGCGTAAGCCGATCAGTCTCTGACTAAAGCCAAAGATCGCAGCCTGCGGCAGCTCCTACAGAGGAATGCTATCCCTTGTAGGAGCTGCCGCAGGCTGCGATCTTTTGATACTCGGATTCATTGCTTGAAAACCAAGCAAGCGCTCGGTTAACTTCGCTGAACCCTTCAGTGGAGCTCGCCGATGCCTGCCTTTCAGGAATACTTCGATCCCAGCCACCAATTGGTCCGCGACAGCGTCAGGCGTTTCGTCGAGCGCGAAATTCTTCCGGACATCGACCAGTGGGAAGAAGCTGAAGGCTTCCCCCGTGAGCTCTACCTCAAGGCTGGCGCCGCAGGGATTCTCGGCATCGGCTACCCGGAGGCGCTGGGCGGCAGCCATGAAGGCGATCTGTTCGCCAAGGTCGCCGCCAGCGAAGAGCTGATGCGTTGTGGCTCTGGAGGCCTGGTGGCAGGCCTCGGATCGCTCGATATCGGTTTACCGCCGATTCTCAAATGGGCCAGGCCTGACGTTCGTGAGCGTGTGGTGCCACAGGTGCTGGCCGGCGAGAAGATCAGCGCCCTGGCGGTCACCGAGCCCGGTGGCGGCTCCGATGTCGCCAACCTGCAAACCCGTGCCGTGCGTGACGGCGATTTCTATCGGGTCAGTGGCAGTAAAACCTTTATTACCAGCGGCGTCCGTGCGGATTACTACACCGTCGCGGTGCGAACCGGTGAGCCGGGTTTTGCTGGCATCAGTCTGTTATTGATCGAGAAGGGCACTCCCGGATTCACCGTGGGGCGGCCGTTGAAGAAAATGGGCTGGTGGGCGTCGGACACGGCCGAACTGTTTTTCGACGATTGCCGGGTACCCGCAGCAAACCTGATCGGTGCCGAGAACATGGGGTTCGCCTGCATCATGGGCAACTTTCAGAGTGAACGGCTGGCCTTGGCGCTGATGGCCAACATGACTGCGCAGCTTGCTCTGGAAGAGAGCCTGAAATGGGCCAGAGAGCGTGAAGCCTTCGGCAAACCCATCGGCAAGTTTCAAGTGATCAAGCATCGCCTTGCCGAAATGGCCACGGCGCTGGAGGTGTCCCGGGAGTTCACTTACCGGCAGGCGGCGAAAATGGCGGCAGGTCAGAGTGTGATCAAGGAGATTTCCATGGCCAAGAATTTCGCGACGGACACGGCGGACCGGATCGTCAACGATGCGGTGCAGATTCTGGGCGGTTTGGGTTACATGCGTGAAAACCTGGTGGAGCGGCTGTATCGCGATAACCGGATTCTGTCCATCGGGGGCGGGACGCGGGAAGTGATGAACGAGATCATCAGCAAGCAGATGGGGCTTTGAGTTTTGCAGTGCGGCGACCGACGCCATCGCTGGCAAGCCAGCTCCTACAAGACGCGCTCGACTGTAGGAGCCGGCTTGCCGGCGAGGCGTCAGTACAGGCGCCGCTTACTTGTCGGTAAGGGCAAACTGCGTCAGGCAGAACGTCGGAATGCCCATGTCTTCCAGACGCTGCGAACCACCCAGCTCTGGCAGATCAATGATTGCCGCCGCCTCATGCACCCGCGCGCCCATGCGGCGGATCAGGTTGGCCGCGGCAATCAGCGTGCCGCCTGTGGCGATCAGGTCATCGAACATCACTACCGAATCACCTTCGCACAGGCTGTCGGCGTGCACTTCAAGGAAGGCCTCGCCGTATTCGGTCGCGTAACCCTCGGCCAGCACGTCGGCGGGCAGCTTGCCTTGTTTGCGGAACAGCACCAGCGGCTTGTTCAGTTGATAGGCCAATACCGAACCGATCAGGAAGCCGCGGGCATCCATGGCGCCGATGTGGGTGAAGTCAGCCTCGACGTAACGATGGGCGAAACTGTCCATCACCAGGCGCAGGGCTTTCGGCGACTGGAACAGGGGGGTGATGTCGCGAAAGATCACGCCCGGTTTCGGGAAGTCGATGACAGGGCGGATGAGGGATTTGATGTCGAAGGAGTCGAAGACCATCGTCGAGGTGTCCTGGCAGGCTGCAAACGACGCAGTATAACGGCGGCTGAGCCGTTTCGCTCAGCCGCAATGGCTTGTATCAGCTTTCCAGCGAACCACCGGCCAGCGCGCACAGCTGGATCGGGTCAAGGATGTGTATTTCCTTGCCTTCGGCCGCGATCAGTTCGTTCTGCTGGAATCGGGTAAAGACGCGGGACACCGTCTCGACGGCCAGACCCAGGTAGTTGCCGATTTCGTTGCGCGACATACTCAGGCGGAACTGATTGGCCGAAAACCCTCGAGCACGGAAGCGGGCCGAGAGATTGACCAGGAACGTGGCGATGCGTTCGTCGGCGGTTTTTTTCGACAGCAGCAGCATCATCTGCTGATCATCGCGGATTTCACGGCTCATCACGCGCATCAACTGACGACGCAGTTGTGGCAGTTGCAGGGCCAGTTCATCGAGGCGCTCGAACGGGATTTCACACACGGAAGTGGTTTCCAGCGCCTGCGCAGACACTGGATGTTTTTCCGTGTCCATGCCCGACAGACCGACCAGTTCGCTGGGCAGGTGGAAGCCGGTGAGCTGTTCTTCACCGGTGTCGCTCAGGCTGAAGGTTTTGAGCGCGCCGGAACGGACGGCGTAGACAGAATCGAAGGTATCGCCCTGACGAAACAGAAATTCGCCCTTTTTCAGCGGCCGGCCACGTTTGACGATTTCGTCCAGTGCATCCATGTCTTCCAGATTCAACGAAAGTGGCAGGCACAGAGGGGCCAGGCTGCAATCCTTGCAGTGGGCCTGATTGTGTGTGCGCAGTTTTACTGGCTCGGACATTTCTTCAATCCTTGTGGGAAATCACACATAAGGCGTAAGGGTAACCCACCCAAGGATATCGAGGCCAGTCTGTGGCGCTTGCTTGCAGAATTAGATTACCCGTGAAAAACGTTGGCGACTGTGTTGCTCCAGGTACGCATCGAACACCATGCACACCGATCGCGCCAACAGCCGGCCGGCGGGCAGGATGGTGATTCTGTCGCGATCCAGCTCGATCAACCCGTCCTTGGCCATTTCCTGCAACTGGGGCCAGAGTTCACCGAAATAACCCTGGAAGTCGATGTTGAACGCCTGCTCGATGTCGGAAAATTCCAGGTTGAAGTGGCACATCAGTTGCTGAATGACTGCGCGCCGCAAACGGTCGTCGGCATTGCACAGCAGTCCGCGGCTGGTGGCCAGCTGCGACGAGGCGAGGGCGTTCTGGTATTGGTTCAGGTCGCTGTTGTTCTGGCAATACAGGTCGCCGATCTGGCTGATCGCCGATACGCCGAGGCCGATCAGGTCGCA
The DNA here is from genome assembly GCF_900187615.1 of Pseudomonas sp. Irchel s3f7. GTDB lineage: Bacteria > Pseudomonadota > Gammaproteobacteria > Pseudomonadales > Pseudomonadaceae > Aquipseudomonas. The sequence continues at coordinate 70,390 of NZ_FYDO01000022.1, forward strand.
ATGACCGTGGGTGGTGTAGCCCTGGAAGTTGCGTTGCAGGGTTGATTCTTCCTGGGCGATCGCCAGCTCATCGTCGGGCAGGGCGAAATGGTCCATGCCGATGTAGCGGTAACCGGCAGCGGTCAGTTGTTCGATGGTGCGTTGCAGCATTTCCAGTTTCTGGCTGGGCGTCGGCAGCTCGTCGCTGTTGATGCGCCGTTGCGGCATGAAGCGTTCCGGCAGGTGCGCGTAGTTGAACACCGACAACCGGTCCGGTTGCAGACTGATCACTTCTTCGACGGTACGGGCAAAATTATCCGGCGTCTGTCTCGGCAGGCCGTAGATCAAGTCAATGTTGATCGAGCGAAACTGCAAGGTGCGAGCAGCGTCGATCACCGCGCGGGTTTCTTCCAGGCTTTGCAGGCGATTGACCGCTCGCTGCACGGCCGGATCAAGGTCTTGCACGCCGATGCTGACCCGGTTGAAACCCAGTTCGCGCAACAGGCCCATGGTCGACCAGTCGGCCTCGCGAGGGTCGATTTCGATGCCGTAGTCGCCGGAGTCGTCGTCCAGCAAGTTGAAGTGCTTGCGCAGGTGCGCCATCAACTGACGCAGTTCGTCGTGGCTGAGAAAGGTTGGCGTGCCGCCACCGAAGTGCAGTTGCTCGACTTTTTGCGTGGGGTCGAGGTGGCAGGCGATCAACTGGATTTCGTGCTCCAGACGTTGCAGGTAAGGCAGTGCGCGGCCGCGGTCCTTGGTGACGACTTTGTTGCAGCCGCAGTAGTAGCAAATGTTCGCGCAAAACGGCACGTGCACATACAGCGACAGCGGACGCAGGGCCTTGCGGCTGTCGCGCAAGGCGTGGAACAGATCGAAGGTGCCGACCTGGCTGTGGAATTGCACGGCAGTGGGGTATGAGGTGTAGCGGGGTCCCGCCAGGTCATAACGGCGGATCAGATCGGTGTCCCAACGAATGGCGTCGAGCATCATGCGGGCATTCCCCCGGATAGGCTGGCAATGCTGCTCACTTTATGCGCAGGCGGGTGAGGGCATCTTGATTTGCATCAAGAGTGGTAATTGGCTGTGATGGGTTTTTGTGGCGAGGGAGCTTGCTCCCGCTGGGGCGCGTAGCGGCCCCAAAGAGATGGGCCTGCTGCGCAGCCCAACGGGGGCAAGCCCCCTCGCCACAATGTCAGTGTCCCATCAACCAATGCTGATGTGGGCCTGGCAATGTCCAGATGCCGAACAGCATCACCAGCAACCCACCGGTCATGCGCACGCTGCGTTTGCGCAACAGTGCCGTCACCCTTTCGGCGGCAAGGCCTGTCGCCAGCAACACCGGCCACGTGCCGAGCCCGAACGCGAGCATCAACAACGCGCTGTCCAGCGCATTGCCCTGGCTGGCTGACCACAACAGGGTGCTGTAAACCAGGCCGCAAGGCAGCCAACCCCACAGAGCGCCCAGCAACAGTGCGCGGGGAATGCTTGAGACTGGCAGCAACTTGTTGGCCACGGGCTGGATGTGTCGCCACAGCCCGCGACCAAGGCTTTCGATGCGGGTCAGTCCACTCCACCATCCGGCGAGGTACAGGCCCATGGCGATCAATAGCAGTCCGGCGAGAACGCGCAGGAACATCGCCGCCGGACTGTTGGCCAGCGCCCAGCCTGCCAGACCGATCAACAATCCGGCGGTGGCATAACTCAGAATTCGTCCCAGGTTGTAGGCCAGCAGCAGGCGAAAGCGCCGACTGCGCTGTTCCTTGGGGATCGCCAGGGTCAAGGCGCCCATCAAACCGCCGCACATGCCAAGGCAATGGCCGCCGCCGAGCAAACCGAGGATCACCGCCGACACCAGCAGTGGCGCCAGTTCAAGCATGGGGCGGTGCCTTGTCGTCCGGTTTGGCCGGGTGACCGCTGGCCTCATCGACGGCAGCGGTGTGCTTCGGGTCCTGGTCGTCGAACAGGATGCTGTGGGCCGGGCCGTCGAGGTCGTCGTACTGGCCGCTGTCGACCGCCCAGAAGAAGATGTAGACGGCGATGGCCACGATCAGCAGTGCGGCCGGGATCATCACGTAAAGAGCTGGCATCTGGACTCCATGCCCGCGCGGCTCAGGCCGGCAACGGACGGGTTTCTGGCGTGGCCTGGGTTACCGGCGCACTCGGCAGGCGAGTCAGGCGCAGGGCGTTCAGTACCACGGTCAACGAACTGATGGACATGCCGACCGCAGCCCACACTGGCGTGATCCAGCCGAGGGCCGCGAACGGCAACATGAGGCCATTGTACAGCGCGGCCCAAAGAAGGTTCTCGATGATGACCCGACGGGTGCGCCGTGCCAGGCTGAACGCTTGCACCAGGGCATCGAGACGGTTGGACAACAGCACGGCGTCGGCGCTGGTTTTCGCCAGGTCGGTGGCCGAACCCATGGCAACGCTGATGTCGGCAGCCGCCAGCACCGGCACATCGTTGACCCCGTCGCCGAGCATCAACACCTTGCGACCTTCCTTGTGCAGCTGTTGCAGGACTTGCAGTTTGTCGTCCGGGCGCAATCCGCCCCGAGCTTCATCAATGCCGAGCTCGGCGGCGACACTGGCGACCATCGGCGAACTGTCGCCAGAAAGCAGCAGCGTACGCCAGCCACGCGCCTTGCACGCCGCCAGCAGTGCGGGGGCGTCGGCACGCAAGCGGTCATCGAGAACGAACCACGCCAGTGGACCGTGGCTATCGCCGAGCAGCAGCCATTGGCCCGCTTCGTCCGGCATCGCTGGTTCGTCGGCGCCGCTGAGTTCGCAGACAAAACCGGGTTGGCCGATACGCAGGCGTTGCCCGTCCACCAGGCCTTCGAGGCCAAGTCCCGGTGTGCTGTGGACTTCTTCGGCGGCCGTTGGCGCGCGGCCGAACGCACGGGCAATCGGGTGTTCTGAGCGGTTTTCCAGCGCGGCGGCCAGACTCAGGCACTGATCGCTGTCGAGTGCGCCGAGTGGCCGGATGGCGCGCAGTGCCAGGCGACCTTCGGTCAGGGTGCCGGTCTTGTCGAAAATTACCGTGTCGATCTGGTTCAAGCCTTCGAGCACATGGCCGCGAGTCAGCAATAAACCGAGTTTGTGCAGGGTGCCGGTAGCGGCTGTGAGGGCGGTCGGCGTGGCCAGCGACAACGCGCACGGACAGGTCGCGACCAGCATGGCCAACACAATCCAGAATGCCCGCGAGGCATCCAGTTCCCACCACAACAGGCCAATGGCGGCAGCGGCAATCAGCGACAACAACAGAAACCACTGCGCGGCGCGGTCGGCGATTTCCGCCAGTCGTGGTTTTTCCGCTTGAGCGCGATCCAGCAAGCGGACGATGGCCGACAGGCGTGTGTCCTGGCCGAGCGCCTGGACCTCGACCGTCAGAGCGCCTTCTACGTTCAGGGTGCCGGCAGTGACCGAGTCACCGAGGGTCCGAGGCTGCGGCAGGTATTCGCCAGTCAGCAGTGACTCGTCGACACTGGATTGGCCATCGATGATCTTGCCGTCGGCCGGCAGAATGGCGCCCGGATGCACCAGCACCTGATCTCCCACGCGCAATTCGCTGAGCAGGATGCGCTCGCTCTGGCCGTCGGAGCTCAGGCGCAGGCACGAGGCGGGCAGCAGATTCACCAGTTGCGCCGTGGCGGCGGCGGTGCGTTCACGGGCGCGACGCTCCAGGTATCGCCCGGCCAGCAGGAACAGCGCGAACATGCCCACGGCGTCGAAATACAGCTCGCCGACCCCGGTGATCGAGGTCCAGATCCCCGCAATGTAGGCGCTGCCGATGGCCAGCGACACCGAAACGTCCATCGTGAGATGGCGGGTGCGCAAGTCGCGCATGGCGCCCTTGAAGAACGGCGCGCAGCTGTAGAACACAATCGGCGTGGTGAGGAACAGCGCGACCCAGCGCAGGATCGTGTGCAATTCCGGGCTGAGGTCGATGTTGAATTCCGGCCAGGTGGCCATGGTCGCCATCATCGCCTGGAACCACAACAACCCGGCCACCCCGAGTTGACGCAGGGCCAGGCGGTTTTCGCTGGCCAGTTGTTCACTGGCGCGGTCGGCCTGGTAGGGGTGGGCGGCGTAACCGATGTGACGCAGCTCGCTGAGGATCTGGCTCAGGGGGAGTTGCGCGTCGGTCCAGCGTACATGCAGGCGATGGTTGGACAGGTTCAAGCGTGCTTCGGCGACGGCCGGCAAGGTGCGCAGGTGCTTCTCGATCAGCCAGCCGCAGGCGGCGCAACTGATGCCTTCCATCAGCAGGGTGGTTTCAGCGAGTTCGCCTTCGTGGCGGACAAAGGGCTTTTGCACGTCGGCGCGGTCGTACAGCGCCAGCTCGTCCACCAGTTGCACCGGCAATGCCTGTGGGTTGGCCGAGGCTTCGCTGCGGTGCTGATAATAGCTTTCCAGGCCGCCGGCAACAATGGCTTCGGCCACGGCCTGGCAACCCGGGCAGCAGAATTCGCGGGCCTGCCCGAACACGACGGCGGTGAAGCGGCTGCCGGCCGGGACGGGCAGGGCGCAGTGGTAGCAGGGGGTTGGGGTGGTCATGAAGTGGAGTCTACATCGTTCAGGAGGGCCTCATCGCCGGCAAGCCGGCTCCTACAGAGTTCGCGTGATTCTGTAGGAGCCGGCTTGCCGGCGATGCGCGAAGCGCGGCTTTATTTCTTCAGGTCTTCGGCGCCCTGAAGGGGTTCGTCACCGAGCAACAGATCCTTGTCATGGCTGACCAGCTCTTCTTCGAACATGCGCCAGATATGGTCGTCCTGGGTACCGAGCAATTCGATAAAGCGACGGCCTTCGATCTTGTCGCTCAACTGGCCGATGTAACGGCCCTGTTCGGTTTCACTGCGGGTCAGGGTGATCTTGCGATCTTTCTCTGGCTGGGTCGGCGAAATCAGGTTGAGTTCCAGGGTTTTGGGCTGGCTGTTGCCGCTCAGGTGCAGGTCGACTTCGCCGGTCACGCCATCCAGGTGCACGCTGGCGCGCATCAGCAGGGTCTGTGCCAGCAGTTCACGGTCGAGGGAGCGGTTGATGCCTTTGCCGGCTTCGTAATAGTTGTCGTTGACCAGGTTGTCCGGGTTATTCACCGCAATGGTCACCATGGACAAGGTCAGGGTCACCGAGCAGGCCAGGATCCCGATGATGATCCACGGCCAGAGGTGCTTGTACCAGGGACTTGCGGCAGTTGCTGCGGGCATGATCAGTTCTCTTAACGATTTTGTGGGCCGATGAACCGGCTCTTGGCTTCAATGTGGACGCTGTCGTCATCGGCATCCTTGAGGATGAATTTCACCTCGTTGGTGCTCGACGGCAGTTTTTCCGGTGCGACCGACAACTCGGCAGGCTGGCTGACAATCTCGCCGGCCGCGACCTTGATCTCGCGCCGGCCCTGCATTTTGAGATCCGGCAGGCCCGAGGCTTCGAGGATGTAGGTGTGGTCGCGCTGGTCCTTGTTCATGATTTTCAGGCTGTAGACGTTTTCGATCCGGCCTTCGGCGTTCTCGCGGTACAGCACGCGGTCCTTGCTGACGTCGAAACCCACCAGCGAACGCATGACGAAGGCCGTGGCCAGCAAACTGATCATCGCCAGCAACACCACGGCATAGCCGATCAGGCGCGGACGCAGTTTATGGGTTTTCTGCCCGGACAGGTTGTGTTCGGTGGTGTAGCTGATGAGGCCGCGCGGGTATTCCATCTTGTCCATGATCGCGTCGCAGGCATCGATGCAGGCGGCGCAACCGATGCATTCGATTTGCAGGCCGTCACGGATGTCGATACCGGTCGGGCAGACCTGGACGCACATGGTGCAATCGATGCAATCACCCAGGCCCTGGGCCTTGTAGTCGATGCCTTTCTTGCGCGGGCCACGGCTTTCGCCACGGCGCGGGTCGTAGGACACGATCAGGGTGTCCTTGTCGAACATCACGCTCTGGAAGCGTGCGTACGGACACATGTAGATGCACACCTGCTCACGCAGCCAGCCCGCGTTGCCATAGGTGGCGAGGGTGAAGAAACCGACCCAGAAGTACGACCAGCCATCGGCCTGGCCGGTGAAGAATTCGATCACCAGTTCGCGGATCGGCGAGAAATAGCCGACGAAGGTCATGCCGGTCACGAAGCCGATCAGCAGCCACATTGTGTGCTTGCTGAGCTTGCGCACTATCTTGTTGGCGCTCATGGGCGCCTTGTCGAGTTTGATGCGCTGGTTGCGGTCGCCTTCGGTGACCTTTTCGCACCACATGAAGATCCAGGTCCACACACTTTGCGGGCAGGTGTAGCCGCACCAGACCCGCCCGGCGTACACCGTGATGAAGAAGAGGCCAAACGCGGCGATGATCAGCATGCCAGACAGCAGGATGAAGTCCTGGGGCCAGAAGGTTGCACCGAAGATGAAGAACTTGCGCTCTGGCAGGTTCCACCAGACGGCTTGATGGCCACCCCAGTTCAGCCAGACCGTACCGAAATACAGCAGAAACAGCACGGCACCGCCCGTCATCCGCAGGTTGCGGAACAGGCCGGTGAAGGCGCGGGTGTAGATTTTTTCCCGAGAGGCGTAGAGATCGACGCTGTTGTTCGCGTTCTTGTTGGGTGGAGTGACGTCGTGTACCGGAATCTGGTTGCTCATCAGTTGCATCCCACGGCAGTGGAAAAATTGCCCCGGCCAGTACGTGCCAACCGCGGTCAAAAAGGGGGCTTACAGTGGCGCAATGATACGCCTGTCGCTCTAGCTCGCGGGTGCGACCTTTGGTCGCGTTGGGGAAAAACAATGGATGGTGTAGCAGATGTAACAAAACATGATGCAGGTCAATTGACTTGTCGAGTATAGCCGTCGAACCGCAGGTAACGACGCCAATCAGGTATCCATTGGCGTCGCTGGATGTCTTACCTGACGGCGATGGTATGGCGGGCGACAGGATTGCGCCAATCGTTGTCGGCGACGACATTGACCGTCAGTTGTGTTCTGTCGTCAGAGATCTTTGCGTACAACCAGGTTTTTCGGGCTGCCGAGCCACTCGTGAACAGCGGCACATCGCCGTAGATATAGTTGGGCGGGTACATTCCGTGCTGCTTGTTCGCATCGGAGGAGAACACGGCGGTGACGCCATAATCATCAATCAGCTTTTTGAAACGAATGATTTCAGTCTCCCTGGTTGGCCAGTGAAACGCCTGGTGCAAATTCAGCAGAATGATTTTTCCTTGTGAGCGCGCCTGCCGCAGATCACGTTCCAGCCAGTCTAGGGACGGAATGATTTCGTAAGCTGTCGTGTTGAATAAGGACTGCGTGGAAAAATTCACCGAATAGGTTGGCTGGTTATGCAACTGAATCAGGTGAACATCACCGAAGTCCCGGGAGTAAGCGAGGCTTCCATACCAGGTTTTCGTCAGACCGGAGGCCTGGGCCGCAAGGTCCATGTTCTGGACCTTTCCCCAGTAACGTTCCTTGAGGTCATCGACACTGCCGGCCGCGCAACTGGAACAACTACCGGCATTGAAGTTGTAATCGTGATTGCCCAAGCCGTAGTCGTAGACGTTGTTCAGTGTCTTCTGCAACACCGTTTTGATGTAGGCGCGCTCACTGGATTGGCCTGTGCTGGTCAGGTCGCCGTTGATCATGACGGGAACGGCGGCATGCCCGCCCGATTGCATGCGGAAATCGGCAATGCTGGTGTATTGCGCATCGATCAGCCATCGGGAGCGGGTCTCCGTATCGGCGGTGGATTCTGATTCGCCGTTGTCGGAAGTTTCACTGGAAGGGTATTTCGGGCTCGCAGCAAATACGATGTGGGCAGGAGGTGTATCTGCGGCAAATGAATGCATGATCGATACGCCGTAGGCAAACAACAAGACGGGTAAAAATTTCAAATTGATTGGGTTTTTCATGGAAATCCTTTTCTATGAATAATGGGTTTTTATTTCTGATATTCCGCGGATTTGACTGTAGGGGTGTGCGCTTGCAGGCGCTAGGGTGTGTTGTGTTTGTATTGATAGTGTTTGTTTCGGTGTGGCGTTCGATAAATGTTTTATTAATTGAAAGCCAGTTCCAGGTGGAAATGAAAACGGCCCCGTCAGTTACCTGGCGGGGCCGTTTTTTGTTGCTTCAAGCGTTTGCCTTATTTGGCATCTTCCGCCGCAGCTTTCTCACCGTGAGACAGGCTGTAGACGTAAGCGGCCAGCAGGTGAACCTTGTCGTTACCTTGCATGGCTTCTTGCGCAGGCATCTGGCCCTGACGGCCGTAACGGATGGTCTGCTGCAGTTGAGCGAAGCTCGAACCGTAGATGAACGCGCCCGGGTGAGTCAGGTCAGGTGCGCCCATGGCCGGAGTGCCTTTGCCTTGTGGGCCGTGGCACGCGACGCAGTTGGCAGCGAACAGCTTCTGGCCGGCAACCGGATCAGCCTTGGCGCCTTCAGGCAGCTTGCGCCCATCGAGGTTGGTCAGGACAAACGCAGACACGTCGGCAACGCCTTGCTCGCCGATCACTTCAGCCCACGCCGGCATGACCGCGTGGCGGCCACCCAAGATGGTGGTCTTGATGGCTTGTGCGTCGCCGCCCCAGCGCCAGTCGGCGTCGGTCAGGTTAGGGAAGCCATAAGCGCCCTTGGCGTCGGAACCGTGGCAAACCGAGCAGTTGGAGGCGAACAGGCGGCCACCCATCTTCAAGGCTTGCGGATCCTTGGCCACTTCTTCGATTGGCATGGCAGCGAATTTGGCGAAGATCGGACCGAACTTGGCGTCCGACTTGGCCATTTCCTTTTCCCACTCGTGAACGCCAGTCCAGCCGCTCTGGCCGTTGGCGAACGGGGTCTGCTTCTCGTTATCGAGGTAGCCGTAACCCGGCAGCAGGCCTTTCCAGTTACCCAGGCCCGGATACAGCGCCAGGTAGCCCAGTGCGAAGATGATGGTGCCGACGAACAGCATGAACCACCATTTCGGCAGCGGGTTGTCGTACTCCTCGATCCCGTCGAAGGAGTGGCCAACCGTCTCATCTGTCTGTTCGCTGCGCTGCCCCTTACGGGTCGACAGCAGCAGCCAGGTCAGGGCGAAGATGGTACCCAGACTGAGGACTGTGACGTACAGACTCCAGAACGTAGTCATTCTTTGTTACTCCTAGAAGCTTGCTCGACGTGCTTGATGGCTTCGGGATCATCCGCGAAAGGCAGCAAGGTCGCGTCTTCAAACTCCGACTTGCGCTTGGGGCTGAATACCCACAGCGCCAGACCGATGAAGGCCACCATCACAACAACGGTGCCCAGGCCACGAATCATCCCGATATCCATCTAAATCACCGTTTGCTTTTGATGATGGTGCCCAGGCCTTGCAGATAGGCCACCAGCGCGTCCATTTCGGTTTTGCCCTTCACAGCATCCTTGGCACCGGCGATGTCTTCGTCGGTGTAAGGGACGCCGAGCGTGCGCAAGACTTCCATTTTCTTGGCGGTGTCTTTGCCGTCGAGCTTGTTTTCCACGAGGAACGGGTAGGCCGGCATTTTCGACTCAGGCACCACGTTGCGCGGGTTGTACAAGTGCGCACGCTGCCAGTCATCGGAGTAACGACCGCCGACACGGGCCAGGTCCGGACCGGTACGCTTGGAACCCCACAGGAACGGGTGGTCCCAGACGCTTTCACCGGCGACCGAGTAGTGGCCGTAGCGTTCGGTTTCAGCACGGAACGGACGGATCATCTGCGAGTGGCAGCCGACACAACCGTTGGCGATGTAAACGTCCCGGCCTTCCAGTTCAAGGGCGGTGCGAGGCTTCATGCCTTCGACCGGCTTGTTGGTGACATCCTGGAAAAACAGCGGAACGATCTGGGTCAGGCCGCCGATGCTGACGGCGATGACCATGAAGAAGGCCAGCAGGCCAATATTCTTCTCGACTGCTTCATGCTTCATCAGTGAGCTCCAACTACGGCAATCTGTTCGGCGGCTTTGGCATCAGCCGGGTTCGAGGCACGTACGGTGCGGAATACGTTGTAGGCCATGAACAGCATGCCGGCGGCGAAGAATGCACCGCCCAGGGCACGGACGATGAAGCCCGGGTGGCTGGCTTGCAGCGCTTCGACGAACGAGTAGGTGAGGGTGCCGTCATCGTTGATTGCACGCCACATCAGGCCCTGGGTAATGCCGTTGACCCACATCGAAGCGATGTAGAGCACGGTACCGATGGTCGCGAGCCAGAAGTGGGTGTTGATCAGGCCGGTGCTGTGCATCTGCGCACGACCGAACAGTTTCGGGATCATGTGGTAGACCGCGCCGATCGAGATCATCGCAACCCAGCCCAAGGCGCCGGCGTGTACGTGGCCGATGGTCCAGTCGGTGTAGTGCGACAGGGAGTTCACGGTCTTGATCGCCATCATCGGACCTTCGAAGGTAGACATGCCGTAGAACGCCAGGGACACCACCAGGAAGCGCAGGATCGGGTCGGTGCGCAGCTTATGCCAGGCGCCCGACAGGGTCATCATGCCGTTGATCATGCCGCCCCAGCTCGGAGCCAGCAGGATGATCGACATCGCCATGCCCAGGGACTGAGCCCAATCCGGCAGAGCGGTGTAGTGCAGGTGGTGCGGACCGGCCCAGATGTACAGGGTGATCAGCGCCCAGAAGTGCACGATGGACAGGCGATAGGAGTAGATCGGACGTTCGGCCTGTTTCGGCACGAAGTAGTACATCATCCCCAGGAAGCCGGTGGTCAGGAAGAAGCCCACGGCGTTGTGGCCGTACCACCACTGGATCATCGCGTCAGTCGCACCGGCGTAGGCCGAGTAGGACTTGAACAGGCTGACCGGCAGCGATATGTGGTTGACGATGTGCAGCATCGCAGTCACGAGGATGAAGGCACCGTAGAACCAGTTACCGACATAGATGTGCTTGGTCTTGCGCTTGACGATGGTGCCGAAGAACACCAAAGCGTAGGTAACCCAGACAATGGCCAGCAGGATAGCCAGGGGCCATTCCAGTTCGGCGTATTCCTTGCTGGTGGTGTAACCCAGCGGCAAGGAGATACCAGCACCGACGATCACCGCTTGCCATCCCCAGAAGGTGAAGGCCGCGAGGCTGTCGGAAATCAGTCGCGTTTGGCAGGTTCGCTGCACGACGTAATAAGAAGTGGCAAACAGTGCACATCCACCGAAGGCGAAAATCACCAGGTTGGTGTGCAACGGGCGCAGGCGTCCAAAGCTCGTCCATGGCAGACCGAAGTTCAACTCCGGCCAGACCAGTTGCGAGGCGATGAAGACACCGAGCCCCATGCCAAGGATCCCCCAGACCACCGTCATGATGGCGAACTGGCGGACTACCTTATAGTTATAAGCAGTCGGACTGATTGCTGTGCTCATTCTAAGGTTCCACGGTTTGGGTGTTTTATTAGGATTAAAAATCGGCCGCAAGTATGGAGAAAGCAGGGGGTCATTGCAACGCGCCATGACGTGGGTCAATGCTTTCAAATGCTGATTCTGCGGCCTTTCCATGCGCCGCGTAAGGACAAAATTGCCCAAGGGCAAAATGTCTTCGCGGAGGAAATAGGCGAGGGGTTCAGGTCGCATGTAACGGGGTGTGTTCAAACGCAACGGCCGGTTGACCGACGGCAATTGGCGCGATAGCCGGTATTCCCGGCCTTTGCGGCCTGTCATCGGGCAGAAGCATCGAACACATCGGTTAAGGTCGACCTGCAACCGGTGCTCGCCGGTCCGCATCGGAGCAAGCTTAGACCCGAATCCGGTGAACCGAAAGGAAGATGCAATGAGGGTGCGACAATGCGTCGCAAAGGGAGGGGGAGCTGCCGCATCCAGATGAATGCGGCAGTAGAGCGGTCAGGATTTATTCGGCTTTGTCCTCCGCCAGCAAATGCTCGGAACCGGCAGCGTGAGACAAGCTGTAAACGTAGGCAGCCAGCAACTGCACCTTATCGTTGCCGAGCAGTTCGTTCTGCGCCGGCATATGGCCCTGACGGCCATGACGAATCGTTTGTTCAAGCTGCGTCAGGCCGGTGCCGTAGATGAAACCGCCCGGGTGCGTCAGTTTTGGCGCGCCCATCGCTTCAGTGCCCTGGCCTTTGGCCCCGTGACAAGCGACGCACGTGGTGTTGAACGCCTGCTGGCCTGCTTGCAGGTCAGCCTTGCTGTCGGCAGGCAGCGGCAGGCCGGCCAGGTCATGGCGAACATAGGCGGCAACGTTCTTGACGCCGTCTTCACCGAGGATTTCACCCCAGGCCGGCATGGCGGCCACCCGCCCACCCATAATGGTGGTCTTGATGGTTTCCGGACTACCGCCCCAGCGCCAGTCGCTGTCGGTCAGGTTGGGGAAGCCGTATGCACCCTTGGCATCCGAGCCGTGGCACACCGAGCAGTTGGAGGCGAACAGGCGGCCGCCCATTTTCAGCGCTTGCGGGTCTTTGGCGACTTCTTCCAGGGGCATGGCGGAGAATTTGGCGAAGATCGGCCCGAACTTCGCGTCGGCCTTGGCCATTTCCTTTTCCCACTCGTGCACGCCGGTCCAGCCGTTTTCATAACCGGGGAGGATGCCTTTCCAGTTGCCCAGGCCCGGATAAAGGATCAGGTAACCGACGGCAAACACCAGGGTGCCCACGAACAGCATGAACCACCATTGCGGCAATGGATTGTCGTACTCCTCGATGCCGTCGAAGCTGTGGCCCATGGTCTGGTCGACACTGCCCTTGGTTTCGCCCTTGCGGGTGCTGAGCAGCAGCCAGGTCAGGCCGATCAGGCTGCCGATGGTCAGTACGCAGATCCACGTACTCCAGAAGGTGGTCATGACCGGGTACTCCTTGTCGCAGGTTGTTCAGTGGTGTCGGGTTGCGGCTCGTCGGCGAAGGGCAGCAGGCGTGCTTCGGCGAATTCCGGGCCGCGCTTGCCGTTGAACACCCAAAGGGTCAGGCCTATGAACGCGACGAACACGACGACGGTGCCAAGGCCGCGGATCATGCCGGTGCTCAATTCAAACATTGCTCACCTCTTGCTCTTGATGGCAGTGCCGAGCACTTGCAGGTAGGCGACCAGGGCATCCATCTCGCTTTTGCCCTTGAGCGAAGCGACGGCGCCGCTGATGTCTTCGTCGGTGTACGGCACGCCCAAAGTGCGCATGGCCTTGATCTTGGTTTCGGTATGACTGCTGTCGACCGGGTTGGCCACCAGCCATGGGTAGGCCGGCATCTTCGACTCGGGCACGACGTTGCGCGGGTTGTACAAGTGCGCGCGGTGCCAGTCATCGGAGTAGCGCGCGCCGACACGGGCCAGGTCCGGACCGGTGCGTTTCGAGCCCCACAGGAACGGGTGATCCCAGACGCTTTCGCCGGCCACCGAGTAGTGGCCGTAGCGCTCGGTCTCGGCGCGGAACGGCCGGATCATCTGCGAGTGACAGCCGACGCAGCCTTCGCGGATATAGATATCGCGACCTTCCAATTGCAGCGCGGTGTAGGGCTTCATGCCTTCCACCGGTTTATTGGTTACGTCCTGGAAGAACAGCGGGACGATCTGGGTCAGACCGCCAATGCTCACCGCCAGGATCATCAGCAGCAGTAACAGGCCGACGTTTTTCTCGATAGTTTCGTGTTTCATGGCGGACTCCTCAGACCATCTGCGCGGCAGCGGCGGCTTCGGCAGGCTGCGAGGCCCGCACGGTGCGCCAGGTGTTGTAGGCCATCAGGAACATGCCGCTGAGGAAGATCGCGCCGCCCACCAGTCGCACGACGAAGCCAGGGTGGCTGGCCACCAGCGTCTCGACGAAGGAGTAGGTCAGCGTGCCGTCTTCGTTCACTGCACGCCACATCAGGCCCTGGGCGATGCCGTTGACCCACATCGAGGCGATGTACAGAACGGTGCCGATGGTGGCGAGCCAGAAGTGCGCGTTGATCAGGCCGATGCTGTGCATCTGCTCGCGACCGAAGACTTTCGGGATCATGTGATACAGCGCGCCGATGGAAATCATCGCCACCCAGCCGAGCGCACCGGCGTGTACGTGGCCGATGGTCCAGTCGGTGTAGTGGGAGAGGGCGTTCACGGTCTTGATCGCCATCATCGGCCCTTCGAAGGTCGACATGCCGTAGAACGCCAGCGACACCACGAGGAAGCGCAGGATCGGGTCGCTGCGCAACTTATGCCAGGCGCCCGACAAGGTCATCATGCCGTTGATCATGCCGCCCCAGCTCGGTGCCAGCAGGACCAGCGACATCACCATGCCCAGCGATTGCGCCCAGTCTGGCAGCGCGGTGTAGTGCAAGTGGTGCGGACCGGCCCAGATGTACAGGGTGATCAGCGCCCAGAAGTGCACGATCGACAGGCGATAGGAGTACACCGGACGCTCGGCCTGTTTCGGCACGAAGTAGTACATCATCCCGAGGAAACCGGCGGTGAGGAAAAAGCCCACGGCGTTGTGCCCGTACCACCACTGCACCATCGCGTCGGTGGCGCCTGAGTAGAGCGAGTAGGACTTGGTGAAGCTGACCGGCAGTTCCATGTTGTTGACGATATGCAGGATCGCCACGGTGACGATGAACGCGCCAAAGAACCAGTTACCCACATAAATGTGCTTGGTCTTGCGCTTCATGATCGTGCCGAAGAACACGACGGCGTAGGCGACCCAGACGATGGTGATCAGGATGTCGATCGGCCATTCCAGCTCGGCGTATTCCTTGGAACTGGTGTAGCCCAGCGGCAGGCTGATCGCTGCCAATAGAATCACCAGTTGCCAGCCCCAGAAGCAGAACGCGGCGATTTTCGGCGCGAACAGTTGAGTCTGGCAGGTGCGTTGCACCGAATAAAACGAACTGGCGAACAGTGCGCAGCCGCCAAAGGCGAAGATCACCGCATTGGTGTGCAGCGGGCGCAAGCGGCCGAAGCTGGTCCACGGCAAATTGAAGTTGAGTTCGGGCCAGACCAACTGGGCCGCGAGAAAAACCCCGAGCCCCATGCCGACGATGCCCCACACCACCGTCATAATGGCGAATTGGCGGACCACCTTGTAGTTGTAGGCGGTACTGATAGAAGTGTTCATGGTTCCCCATCCACGGTTCAGCCGAAGTGAGCGCAAACGGCGCATCCTTCGCCTGGAGTTATAGGCAGACTAAAAGCGAGGCAAGCATGGACAAACAGCACAAGGCCAGTATTGACGGGGATCAATGGGCGCAGTGCGTGCAGGATCATGGATGGCTGTGGAATGCCGCTGCCGGCAAGGCTTCGGCGACGCTGATTCTTGCCCACGGCGCCGGCGCACCGATGGACAGTAGCTGGATGAGCGACATGGCTGCACGCCTCGCGGCACAAGGCGTGAACGTGTTGCGCTTCGAGTTTCCGTACATGGCGCAGCGGCGTGTCGACGGCAGTAAACGCCCACCGAATCCGGCCCCGAAACTGCTGGAATGCTGGCGCGAGGTGTATGCCCAGGTGCGACGCCATGTCACTGGGTTGCTGGCCATTGGCGGCAAGTCCATGGGCGGGCGGATGGCCAGTTTGCTGGCCGATGAATTGAAGGCGGATGCGTTGGTGTGCCTGGGTTATCCGTTTTATGCCGTGGGCAAGCCGGAGAAACCGCGGGTCGAGCATTTGGCTTCCCTGAAAACCCGGACATTGATCGTGCAAGGCGAGCGGGATGCGCTGGGCAATCGCGAGGCGGTCGAGGGTTATGCGCTATCGCCGAGTATCGAGGTGTTCTGGCTGGTGGCGGGGGATCATGATTTGAAACCGTTGAAGGTTTCCGGGTTTACCCATGAGCAGCATTTGGCGGCTGCAGCGCAGAAGGTTGCAGCGTTTCTGTAGGAGCTGGCTTGCCAGCGAAGGCGGCCTTCCAGGCAGTATCGTGTTTTGGTCAGTGGCGGGGGAAGTCGCGGTGTTTATTCAGTAAAGTTTTCGCCAGCAGTCAGGGCCTCATCGCTGGCAAGCCAGCTCCTACAGGGGATTGCGGTCTCTGTAGGAGCTGGCTTGCCAGCGATGGCGGTATCAAGGCCTAGCGGTTAAACCGTTCCACCAACGAGTACTGGGTATTCGCCGTGCGGGTCAGTTCTTCACTCAACAACGCCGAGTTCTGCGCCTGTTCCGAGGTCTGGTCCGCCAGTTCCGAGATATTGCTGATGTTGCGGCTGATCTCTTCGGCCACGGCACTTTGTTCTTCGGTCGCAGCGGCGATCTGGGTGGTCATGTCGGTGATGTTGGCCACCGCCTCGCTGATCCCCACCAACGCCTGATCCGCTTCCAGCACCCGCGCCACACCTTCTTCCGCCTGACGATGCCCGGCTTCCATGGTTTGCACGGCGGTGCCGGCGGTTTGCTGGAGCTTGGCGATCAGCGCGTGAATCTGCCCGGTGGATTCGGTGGTGCGTTGCGCCAGCTGACGAACTTCATCGGCGACCACCGCAAAGCCGCGACCCATCTCACCGGCACGGGCCGCTTCGATAGCGGCGTTCAGCGCCAGCAGGTTGGTCTGGTCGGCGATGCCTTTGATCACATCGACCACGCCACCGATTTCGTTGCTGTCCTTGGCCAGTTGGGTCACGGTCTGGCCGGTTTCACCGACCACCACCGACAGGCGCTGGATGGCTTCGCGGGTTTCCCCGGCAATGTCACGACCACGGCCGGTCAGGCGATTGGCTTCCTGGGTGGCGTCGGCGGTGCGTTGCACATGGCTGGCGACTTCCTGAGTGGTCGCGGCCATCTGGTTGACGGCGGTCGCCACTTGCTCGGTCTCGACGCGTTGGCGCTCCAGACCGCTGGAGCTTTTGTGCGCCAGGGCGTCGGACTGTCTGGCCTGATCGGTCAAGTGTTCGGCGGTGTCCTGCAGACGGGTCAGGCAGGTTTTCAGGCGTGCTTCCTGGCTGAGGATCGACATCTCCAGACGTGCCTGGGCGCCACGGCTGTCGGTGTACATCTGCGCAATCAGCGGGTCAGACGTGGTCTGCTCAGCCAGGCGCAGCAAGCGCTTGAGGCCGCGCTGTTGCCAGCTCAAGCCCATCAGGCCCAGCGGCACCGAGAGGCCGGCCGCCAGGGCGAAGCCCCAGTGGGAGTTGAGCGACGCGCCAATCATGAAGCTCAGTTGGCTGACCAGAATAAACGGCAGCCAGTCCTGCAGAACCGGCAGCCATTTATCCGAGGAGGGAATGGCTGACTTGCCCTGGTTGATGCGTTGGTAGAGCGCTTCGGCACGGCGGATCTGTTCGGCGGTGGGCTTGACCCGGACCGACTCGTAACCGATTACCTGATTGCCATCGAAGACCGGCGTGACGTAGGCGTTGACCCAGTAATGGTCGCCGGTCTTGCAGCGATTCTTGACGATGCCCATCCATGGCAAGCCTTGTTTGAGTGTGCCCCACATGTGCGCGAAGACCGCCGACGGGACGTCAGGGTGACGCACCAGGTTGTGCGGTGCACGGATCAGTTCCTCACGGGAAAACCCGCTGATTTCGACGAATGCGTCGTTACAGTAGGTGATCACGCCCTTGGCATCGGTGGTGGAAATCAACCGCTGCTGAGCCGGGAAGGTCCGTTCGCGTTGGGTAATGGGCTGGTTGTTACGCATGGCATATTTAATCCGCAAGGCTTTCAAGCGCTGTATCGGCATCTCCCGGCATTTATTGAGGTTATTTTTTGATAGTCGGCAGTGCGTCGCAAAATGACCCTTGCGTCAGCGCGCAAGCATCGGATAGGTGAACAGGCCGAAGTGCAGCAGGTTCAAGCCAAAATGAGTGGCAATGGCCGCAGCCAATCCGCCAAAACGGTAGGCCAGGCCGTAACCCATGCCGGCCAGGGTCGCCAGCAGCGCCCATTGCCATCCTGCCCCTGCATGAGCCAGGCCGAAGATCGATGCTGCCAGCAGCAAGGCAAGGTTTTCGCCCTGGGGCAGATGTTTCATGCACCGGCTCAATCCGCCCTGAATGTAGCCGCGGAACAGCGCTTCTTCGACCAGCGTCACCATGAGCAGATTGTTCAGCAGCCATAACCAGGCGTGCTCCGGCCATTTGGGCGCCCAAGCGATGACACCCAGCAGCATCGCACCTCCGAGTGCGAGGACGACGCTCAAGAAGAGCGCCACGACAGTTGCAGAGAGGGAAGCCCGCAGCGAACGCCGGGAGACGATCCAGGGACAGGCGATCAACAACCAGAAGCCGATCAGTGGCTTGTCCAGATTCAAATGCATCGCGAACGTGACGGCATCGTCGGTAAAACGCTGGGGCGGTATCACACGACCGTTATAGAAACCCGGTAACCAGTGCATCGCCAAGGCCAGGGCCAGGAAGATGAACAGGCTGTGACCGAGAAAGCGGCCAAATTGGAGTTTTTGCTGGCGAACGGCAAGGCCGGCAATGAGGAGCAATGCGACAGAGATTCCGGCGAACCCACTGAGGTGGCCGTAAGCCAGCGCCATGCCGTAACCGAGGGAGAGAAGGGCCAGAAGCGTCCATGGCAGGGCGAGCATTGAAAATCCTTGTGTCCGAAATTTTGCGGGCCTGCACGGATTATGTTCGCGAACATAAAGGCGCGATTGTACGGGGTAGCGTCCAAACAAAAACACCGCCCGAAGGCGGTGTTTGTAACAACTGCCGATTACGACGCAATCAACTGCCGCAACACATAATGCAGAATCCCTCCTGACTTGAAGTATTCCACTTCATTCAATGTATCGATCCGGCACAACACTTCGATTCGCTCGCGGGTGCCATTCTCGCGGGTGATGACCAGGGTCAGATTCATCCGCGGCGTCAGTTCGACGCCGGTCAAACCGAGGATGTCCAGCGTTTCCCGGCCGGTCAGGTTCAGGCTCTGGCGGTTTTGATCCAGCTTGAACTGCAGAGGCAACACGCCCATGCCCACCAGGTTGGAGCGGTGGATCCGTTCGAAACTCTCGGCGATGACGGCTTTTACACCCAGCAGATTGGTACCCTTGGCCGCCCAGTCGCGGCTTGAACCGGTGCCGTATTCCTGGCCGGCGATCACCACCAACGGTGTGCCCGCAGCCTGATAGCGCATGGCCGCGTCGTAGATCGGCATCTTTTCCATGGTCGGGATGTAGAACGTATTGCCGCCTTCTTCGCCGCCGAGCATTTCGTTGCGAATGCGGATGTTGGCGAAGGTGCCGCGCATCATCACTTCATGGTTGCCACGGCGCGAGCCATAAGAGTTGAAGTCCCGTGGCTCCACGCCTTTGTCGCGCAGGTATTGTCCTGCCGGGCTGTCGGCCTTGATGTTGCCGGCCGGGGAAATGTGATCGGTGGTCACCGAGTCGCCGAGCAGTGCGAGGATCCGCGCCCCCGAGACATCCTTGACCACGGGCGGCGGGCCAGCAATGTCATCGAAGAACGGCGGATGCTGGATGTAGGTCGAATCGTCCTGCCAGACATAGGTCGCCGCTTGCGGGACTTTGATCGCTTGCCACTGTTCGTCACCGGCAAACACTTCGGCGTATTCCTTGTGGAACATGGCCGTGTTGACCTGGTTCACCGCGTCAGCGATTTCCTTGCTGCTCGGCCAGATGTCCCGCAAATAAACCGGGTTGCCGTCCTTGTCCTCGCCCAAGGGTTCGCGACTGATGTCGATCCGTACCGTCCCGGCCAAGGCGTAGGCCACCACCAAGGGCGGGGAGGCCAGCCAGTTGGTTTTGACCAATGGATGCACGCGCCCTTCGAAGTTGCGATTGCCCGACAGCACCGATGCCACCGTCAGGTCGGCTTGCTGGATAGCTTTTTCGATCGGCTCCGATAACGGACCCGAGTTGCCGATGCACGTGGTACAGCCGTAACCGACCAAGGCAAAACCCAGCTCATCAAGGTAGTGCGTCAGGCCTGCCGCTTTGTAGTAGTCGGTGACGACTTTCGAGCCGGGCGCCAGCGAGCTTTTCACCCATGGCTTGCGCTTGAGGCCTTTTTCCACGGCCTTCTTCGCCAGCAACCCGGCGGCCATCATCACGCTCGGGTTTGAGGTGTTGGTGCAGGACGTGATCGCGGCGATGACCACGGCGCCGTTTTTCAGGCGATAGGTCTGGCCTTCATAGTGGTAATCCGCTTCACCGGCCAGATCGGCGTTGCCGACGGCGACACCGCCACCGCCCTCGCTTTCGAGTCGGCCTTCTTCCTTGCTGGTGGGCTTGAACTGCAGGTCAGTGAAGTCGCTGAACGCTTGCGCAACGTTGGGCAGTGCAACGCGGTCCTGTGGACGTTTCGGCCCTGCCAGGCAGGCTTCGACGCTGGTCATGTCCAGCGCCAGGCTGTCGGTGAACACCGGTTCCTGGCCCGGAAGGCGCCACAAACCCTGAGCCTTGCTGTACGCCTCAACCAGTTTTACGGTCTCGGCGGGGCGGCCGGACAGGCGCAGGTAGTCCAGCGTCACCTCGTCCACCGGGAAGAAGCCGCAGGTGGCGCCGTATTCCGGGGCCATGTTGGCGATGGTCGCGCGGTCGGCCAATGGCAGGTCGGCGAGGCCGTCACCATAGAATTCGACGAATTTCCCCACCACGCCTTTTTTGCGCAGCATCTGCGTCACTGTCAGCACAAGGTCAGTGGCGGTGATGCCTTCCTTGAGTTTGCCAGTCAGTTTGAAACCGATCACTTCGGGTATCAGCATCGACACCGGTTGCCCCAGCATCGCGGCTTCCGCCTCGATACCGCCGACACCCCAACCGAGGACGCCGAGACCGTTGATCATGGTGGTGTGGGAATCGGTGCCGACCAGGGTGTCGGGGAAGGCATAGGTGCGACCGTCTTCATCTTTGGTCCACACCGTGCGCCCCAGGTATTCCAGGTTCACCTGATGGCAGATCCCGGTGCCCGGCGGCACCACGCTGAAGTTATCGAAAGCACTTTGGCCCCAGCGCAGAAAGGCATAGCGTTCGCCGTTGCGTTGCATCTCGATGTCGACGTTCTGCTCGAAGGCGCTGCTGGTCGCAAATTTGTCGACCATCACCGAGTGGTCGATCACCAGGTCGACGGGGGAGAGCGGGTTGATGCGTTGCGGATCGCCACCGGCCTTGGCCATCGCCGCGCGCATGGCGGCCAGGTCGACCACGGCGGGCACGCCGGTGAAGTCTTGCATCAGGACCCGCGCCGGGCGGTACTGGATTTCGCGATCCGAGCGACGCTCCTTGAGCCATGCGGCAATCGCCTTGAGGTCGGCGCCGGTGACGGTCTTTTCGTCCTCCCAGCGCAGCAGGTTTTCCAGCAGCACCTTCAGCGACATCGGCAACTTGTCCAGATCGCCCAGGGTCTTGGCGGCTTCCGGCAGGCTGAAATAGTGGTAGGTCTTGGTGTCGACTTGCAGTTCTTTCAGAGCGTTCAGGCTATTGAGGGACAGCATTACGATCACTCCTGTGAGTCCGCACGGTTACGGACTGAGGGGACGGGCAGAGCCTTAAACCTAGTCCTGTTTTCAGTAGCTGGCTAATAACTGGACTCTATGGGCAAGTTCAAGGTTCCGAACTCGGCTATCATGCGCGGGTTTTCGTGACAGGCTTTGCTTTAGAGCAAGTCTGGGCATCGCGCAGTGGCTGAAATTGGTCGCCATTGCCCAGGAGTAAGAATGAACACCCTTTTTATGCATTGCCGACCAGGCTTCGAAGGTGAAGTCTGTTCCGAGATTTCCGACCTCGCCGCGCGTTTGAACGTGGCCGGTTATGCCAAGGCCAAGACTGCCAGCGCCTGCGCCGAATTTGTCTGCACCGAAGAAGACGGTGCCGAGCGCCTGATGCGTGGTCAGCGTTTCGCCGATCTGATCTTCCCGCGCCAGTGGGCCCGGGGAATTTTCATCGATCTGCCGGAAACCGACCGTATCAGCGTGATCCTCGCGCACATGGCCGACTTTCCGCTGTGCGGCAGCCTGTGGCTGGAGATGGTCGACACCAACGATGGCAAAGAGCTGTCGAACTTCTGCAAAAAATTCGAAGTGCACTTGCGCAAAGCGCTGATGGCCGCCGGCAAACTGGTGGAAGACGCACACAAGCCGCGTTTGTTGCTGACGTTCAAAAGCGGTCGTGAAGTGTTCATGGGGCTGGCGGAGTCGAACAACTCGGCGATGTGGCCGATGGGCATTCCCCGTTTGAAGTTTCCTCGCGAGGCGCCGAGCCGTTCGACGCTCAAGCTGGAAGAGGCGTGGCACCACTTCATCCCGCGTGACCAGTGGGACGAGCGCCTGCACGGTGACATGACGGGCGTCGACCTCGGTGCTGCGCCGGGTGGCTGGACCTGGCAATTGGTCAACCGCGGCATGCTGGTCACTGCCATTGATAACGGTCCGATGGCCGAAAGCCTGATGGACACCGGCCTTGTACAGCACTTGATGGCCGACGGTTTCACCTTCAAGCCCAAGCAGCCGGTGGACTGGATGGTCTGCGACATCGTCGAGAAACCGGCGCGCAACGCCGCCATGCTCGAAGAGTGGATCGGCGACGGGCATTGCCGCGAAGCGGTGGTCAACCTCAAGCTGCCGATGAAGCAGCGCTATGCCGAGGTCAAACGCTTGCTGGAGCGGATTGCCGACGGCTTCAAGGCGCGGGGCATTCGGGTCGAGATCGGTTGCAAGCAGCTGTACCACGACCGCGAAGAAGTGACCTGTCACCTGCGCCGGCTGGATGTGAAGAAACCGAAATCCCGCTGAACGATGAGTCGACGGACAATGCATAACCTGTAGGAGCCGGCTTGCTGGCGAAGGCGGCGGCACATTTGGCAGGGCGTACCTGACAGTACGCCTTCGCTGGCAAGCCAGCTCCTACAGAAGAAGGTGAAGTTCCGTTCAACGATGAGTCGACGGACAATGCATAACCTGTAGGAGCCGGCTTGCTGGCGAAGGCGGCGGCACATTTGACAGGGCGGTGCCTGACAGAACGCCTTCGCTGGCAAGCCAGCTCCTACAGAAGAAGGTGAAGTTCCGTTCAACGATGAGTCGACGGACGATGAATGATCTGTAGGAGCCGGCTTGCTGGCGAAGGCGGCGGCACATTTGACAGCGTGGTGCCTGACAGTACGCCTTCGCTGGCAAGCCAGCTCCTACAGAAGAAGGTGAAGTTCCGTTCAACGATGAGTCGACGGACGATGAATGATCTGTAGGAGCCGGCTTGCTGGCGAAGGCGGCGGCACATTTGGCAGCGTGGTGCCTGACAGTACGCCTTCGCTGGCAAGCCGGCTCCTAAAAAAGCTGGCGTTACGCCAGAGATGACCGAGTACCCGGCAATGCGCGACAATGCTGGACAGTTTCAGGAGTTAATCATGAGTGAAATGCTTGATACGCCGGTAGACGGCACCCTCGATGCCACTGGCCTCAACTGCCCGGAACCGGTGATGATGCTGCACCAGCACATCCGTGACCTGGTGCCTGGCGGCCTGCTCAAGGTGATCGCCACTGACCCGTCGACCCGTCGCGACATTCCCAAGTTCTGCGTGTTTCTCGACCATGAACTGGTGGGGCAGCACGAAGAGGCAGGCACCTATCTGTACTGGATCCGCAAGAAGTCCGTTTGACGCAAACAAAAAAAGACCTGCGAAAGCAGGTCTTTTTGTCTGTGCGATCACCCCGCCGAGTGGCTAAGTCGAATTCGTTTGCGCGCACTGCGCGTCAGTCGAATCGACAGCATCAGCGCCGCGCAACTCAGGCCGGCAATCAACCCTTCCCACAGCCCGTTCGGGCCACTCGCCGGACCGAACAAATCGGTCAGTCCCAGCACGTAGCCGACTGGCAGGCCGATGCCCCAATACGCGAACAGTGTCAGGATCATCGTCACCCGAGTGTCCTGATAGCCACGTAGCGCGCCCGCGCAAATCACCTGGATGGCATCGGAAAACTGGTACAGCGCGGCATATACAATCAACATCGACGCAATCTGGATCACGGCCCTGTCAGGCGTGTAGATCGAGGCGATTTGTTCGCGCAGGAGCAGAATCAGGGCCGCCGAGAAGGCCGCGAACACCAGTGCCGCGCCGAGCCCGACTTTCGCTGCGAAGCGCGCCTGATACGGATTTCCGGCCCCCAGTGCCTGACCGACCCGCACGGTCACCGCCATGCCCAGCGAGTAAGGAATCATGAACAGCAGCGAGCTGATGTTCAGGGCAATTTGATGCCCAGCCACCACGGTCGAGCCGAGGCTGCCGATCAGCAGGGCGATGACCGCGAAGATGCTGGACTCGGCGAAGACTGCAATACCGATCGGCAGGCCAATGCTGATCAAGCGCTTGATCACGGCCCACTTCGGACGGTCGAAGCGCACCAGCACACGCGTGCGTGCATAAAAAGGAGCCCAGAAGGTCCAAGCCGCCATGCTCAACGCCATGAACCACATCACGATGCCACTGGCCCAGCCGCACCCGACGCCACCCAGGGCCGGTGCGCCGAAATGGCCATAGATCAGCGTGTAGTTCAGCGGGATGTTCAGCAATAGCCCGCACAAGCCAATGACCATGCTCGGGCGGGTGCGACCCATGCCATCGCTGTAGCAGCGCAATACGTAATAGAACGCCATGCCCGGCAAGCCAAAGGCGATCCCGTGCAGGTAACCCATGCTCGGTTCGATCAACTGCGGATCGACTTTCATCCAGTGCAGGATCGGTTCGGCGGCGAGCAGCAGGCCGCTGCCGATCAAACCGACACACAGGGCGAGCCACAATGCCTGGCGCACCAGTGGGCCGATCTCGTCAAGGTGACCGGCGCCAAAGCGTTGCGCGACCTTGGGTGTAGTGGCCAGCAGAACGCCAGACATCAACAGGTAGACCGGAATCCAGATCGAGTTGCCCAGCGCCACCGAGGCAAGGTCCCGCGGGCTGACGCGGCCGGCCATCACGGCATCGACGAAGCCCATGGCCGTGGTGGCCAGTTGCGCAATCATGATCGGCAGAGCCAGGCTGAGCAGGCCTTTGAGCTCCATGCGTACGGGCGTCGTGCGCGGGGTATCAAGGGTGATGGTGTTTTGAGTTGCAGGATTCAATGGCGAAACGTCCAAAAAGTGTTGATGCACAGGCGCGCATTCTACGCGTTGACGCGGCGGTCAGGAAAAGACCCGTGTTGCGGATTTGTAAACCCGGTTTCTGTGGCGAGGGATGTGCAATGCTCACTGGCTCAGTATGGCCATCTACGCCTACACTGCCGGTCCGCCAAAGGAGCCTGCCATGCTGATTGTTGCCGACGAAAATATCCCCCTGCTCGATGCGTTTTTTGAAGGTTTCGGTGAAATCCGCCGAGTGCCGGGGCGTTCGATCGACCGCGCTACCGTCGAGCAGGCCGATGTGCTGCTGGTGCGTTCGGTGACCAACGTCAACCGCGCGTTACTGGAAGGCAGCAAGGTGCGTTTTGTCGGCACATGCACCATTGGCACCGATCATCTGGATCTGAAGTACTTTGATCAGGCCGGCATCACGTGGTCCAGCGCCCCGGGGTGCAATGCCCGCGGTGTGGTTGACTACGTGCTCGGCAGCCTGCTGACCCTGGCCGAAATCGAAGGCGTCGACCTGACCCAGCGTACTTATGGCGTGGTCGGCGCCGGTGAGGTGGGCGGGCGACTGGTCAAGGTCCTGCAAGGTCTTGGCTGGAAAGTGCTGGTCTGCGACCCGCCTCGGCAAGCTGCGGAAGGCGGCGATTTTGTCAGCCTGGAACAGATCGTCGCCGAATGCGATGTGATCAGCCTGCATACGCCATTGACCAAGCAAGGCTCGCAATCGACCTGGCATCTGTTCGATGAAGAACGTTTGAAGCGACTCCGCCAGGGTGCATGGCTGATCAACGCCAGTCGCGGTCCGGTGGTGCACAACTCCGCCTTGCGCGATGTGTTGCTGGAGCGCGAAGACCTGCAAGCGGTGCTCGATGTCTGGGAAGGCGAGCCCGAGGTCGATGTCGCGCTGGCCGAACTGTGTGTGCTGGCGACGCCGCACATTGCCGGTTACAGCCTCGATGGCAAGCAACGTGGCACGGCGCAGATCTACCAGGCGTATTGTGACTTCCTCGGGCAACCGGCCCAGGTCAGCTTGAGTGATTTGCTGCCGGCACCGTGGTTGTCACACGTGACCTTGAATGCACAAAGCGATCCGGCCTGGACGTTGGCGATGCTGTGCCGTGGCGTGTACGACCCGCGCCGCGACGATGCAGATTTCCGCCGCAGCCTTGTAGGCAGTGTCACCGAGCAGCGTGCGGCGTTCGATAGGCTGCGCAAGAATTATCCGTCGCGCCGTGAGATCGATGGATTACAGGTGCGGATCGAAGGGGATGCGCCGGTGTTGCAGCGGATTGTGGCGGCGTTGGGGGCAACGGCAATCTGATCGACCGTGGTGGCGCCCTTCGCGAGCAGGCTTGCGAAGGGCGCCACAGTCCTGAGTAAAAGACATAAAAAACCCGGCCAACTAGGGCCGGGCCAAGAAGACGGTGGCTATATCACTGTTGTTCGGCAGGCTTGACCAATCGCTTTTCCAGTTCGCTGCATGCTTGCTGGATCATTTCTTCAGTGATCGGTACTTCGCGGCCATTTTCATCAATAATCGAGCAACCCAGGGACTGGTCTGGCTGCGTGCGGATCACTTGAATCTTGTCATCGCTGCTGTTTTGCAAGGACATGGCCTGTCTCCTCATCAGGTTGTTTAGTGACTGTAGAACCGCCAGGTGACCGGGCTGTGACAACCTGCGACGATCTTCCGGACGGTAGAGCCAGTCCACCAGAAATGCCCTCGGATGGCTACCCGAACTTTAGACCAATAGCATCTAGGCTCTAGTCGCTGTCGACATAATTAACCTCACTCATTGTGATTTACGCAGCGCTTTCAATGGCGCGGTGTAGGCTGAAACCCTTGACTCAATGTTCTGGATGATTGCGATGCTCTCTGCCCGTCACCGCCGTGCAATTCGCCTGGCCAGTCGTTTCATCGTGCCGTATCGATGGCACGCGTTCGGTGCGTTGCTCGCATTGATCGTGACCGCGGGCATCACCCTGTCCATGGGGCAGGGCATTCGATTGTTGGTGGATCAAGGGTTCATGACCCAGTCGCCACATCTGCTCAACCAGTCCATCGGTTTGTTCATGCTCTTGGTGATGGGGCTGGCGGTCGGCACGTTTGCGCGTTTTTACCTGGTGTCGTGGATCGGCGAGCGCTGTGTCGCCGACATTCGTCGGCAGGTGTTCAACCATCTGATTTACCTGCATCCGGGGTTCTACGAAGACAACCGCAGCTCCGAGATCCAGTCACGATTGACCGCCGATACCACGCTGCTGCAATCGGTCATCGGTTCTTCACTGTCGCTGTTTTTGCGCAATCTGTTGATGGTCATCGGCGGGATCGTTCTGCTGTTTATCACCAACCCCAAACTCACCAGTATCGTGGTGGTGACCTTGCCATTGGTGATCGCGCCGATCCTGATTTTCGGTCGCCGTGTGCGCAATCTGTCGCGACTGAGTCAGGATCGGATTGCCGACATCGGCAGCTATGTTTCCGAAACCCTCGGTCAGATCAAAACCGTACAGGCCTATAACCATCAGGCTCAGGACGAACGTCGTTTCGCCGTGACTGTGGAAGAGGCATTCGACACGGCACGTAAACGCATTTTTCAGCGGGCCTGGCTGATCACCCTGGTGATTGTGTTGGTACTGGGCGCGGTCGGGGTGATGCTCTGGGTGGGTGGCATGGATGTCATTGCCGGGCGAATTTCGGCGGGTGAGCTGGCGGCGTTTGTCTTTTACAGCCTGATCGTCGGCAGCGCGTTCGGTACCTTGAGTGAAGTGATCGGCGAGTTACAGCGCGCGGCCGGGGCGGCGGAGCGGATTGCCGAGTTGCTGCGCTCGGAAAACATCATCCAGCCACCAGCCACCGATCTGGTGAGCTTGCCCGAGCGCGTGAAGGGCGACTTGATCCTGCAGGATGTGCGTTTTTCGTACCCGTCGCGACCCGAAAGTTATGCCGTCGATGGCTTGAGTCTGACGATCAACGCCGGTGAAACCCTTGCTTTGGTCGGGCCGTCCGGTGCCGGCAAATCGACGGTGTATGACCTGCTGCTGCGTTTTTACGACCCGGCTCACGGGCGTATTTTGCTCGATGGCGTGCCCCTCACACAGCTTGATCCATTGGACTTGCGTCGTTGTTTCGCCTTGGTCTCGCAAACCCCGGCGCTGTTTTTCGGCAGCATCGAAGAGAACATCCGCTACGGCAACCCGTCGGCAACCTTGGCCGAGGTTCAGAACGCGGCAAAAATTGCCTATGCGCACGACTTTATCGAGGCCATGCCCAACGGTTATCAGACCCACCTGGGTGATGGCGGGCTCGGTTTGTCCGGCGGCCAGCGCCAACGACTCGCCATCGCACGGGCGCTGTTGGTCGATGCACCCATTCTGTTGCTCGATGAAGCCACCAGCGCCCTCGATGCCCAGAGCGAACACCTGATCCAGCAAGCCTTGCCAAGCTTGATGAAAAACCGCACCACCCTGGTCATCGCCCATCGCCTGGCCACGGTAAAAAACGCCGACCGCATTGCAGTGATGGATCAAGGAAAACTGGTGGCTGTGGGCACGCATCAGGAGCTCATCGCCAGTAATGCGCTGTATGCGCGGTTGGCGGCGTTGCAGTTCAACAACGATAAGACAGAATTGGATCTCCACCTGTAGGAGCTGTCGAGAGAAACGAGGCTGCGATCTTTTGATCTTCGCTTCATTGCCATCCAATAAAAAATGCCCACATCGATTGATGTGGGCATTTTTTGTAACCGGCATTACCGATTATTGATCATCAAAATACCGCTCGTGCCAATCCACGATCGGTTGCGGCAAGTTGAGCTTCTCACCATAGATCACCGAATACGACAGCACGTTTTGCACGTACTGACGGGTTTCGTCGAACGGGATGCTTTCCACCCACACGTCGAAACTCAAGTGATCGGCCCCGCGCAGCCATTGGCGCACGCGGCCCGGGCCGGCGTTGTAGGCGGCGGAGGCGAGGACGCGGTTGCCGTTGAACTGGCTGTGCACCTGGCTCAGGTACGCGGCGCCGAGCTGGATGTTCTTGTCCGGGTTGAACAGCTGCTGTGGCGAGCTGTAGGGAATGCTGAACTTGCGGGCGGTTTCCTTGGCGGTGGCGGGCATCAGTTGCATCAGGCCCGAGGCGCCGACCCCGGAGCGGGCATCTTCCATGAAGGCGCTTTCCTGGCGAGTGATGGCGAACGCCCAGCTCGGATGCAGGCCGCGACTCTTCGCTTCACGCACCAGTGTGTTGCGGTGGGCCATCGGGAAACGGATATCCAGATCGTCCCAGTATTGCGCCTGGCTGATGGTGCGAATGGCCGGGAAATACCATTTCAGGTCGTAAGCCAGTTTCGCCTGGGCAACCATCTCGTCACGGCTGAAGTGGCGGCTGACGTGGTACCACTCGCGGCGACCGTCGACGACTTGCCCGCGAGCGTGGAACTCCAGGGCGCGACGTATACCGGGGGTATTACGCACTTTGTTGATCAGTGCCTGGCTCATCACCAGCGGTTTGTTGTTCAGCGAGTACGGGGACTGCGAGCGATCCGCAGCGAGGAAGCCATAGAAGTCACGCTCGCGAGCCACGGCCCGATAGAGGGTCTGGGCTTCCGGGTTCTGCGGTTGCGCCAGTTCCAGGCTGCGGGCCTGCCAGTAGCGCCAGCGATTGGTAGTGGCCAGTTCTTGTGGCACGCGGCGGGTCAATTGATAGGCATCGTCCCAATGCGCCAGGCGCAGAAGCAGACGCAAGCGCCATTCGGACACGGTGTTGTCGCGCAGTTCCGGGTCGTACTTGGTCATGACGTTCAGGGCGCGACCGTCGAAACGTTTGGCGAGGGTCAACCCTATTTCACGGGCGATCGCGACTTTTTCATCCCGAGAGAAATGCATGCTGCTGGCGTACCCGTCGAGCAGGTTCATCGCCTTGTCCGGGTCCTGACGGGCCAGGCGACGCAGGCCGAGGCTGACCACGTCGGCCATGGCTTCATCGGCTGGCGTGAATCGCGATGGTTGGTTGAGCAGTTCCGGTTTCTGCGCCACGTCGATCAGCAAGCGACCGCGTGGGGTGAGGGTGGAGAGGCCGTTGACCAGGCTGTTGGCCAGCGGATAGTTGCGCGCCTGGGCGGCAAGCTTGACGCGTTCCCAGCGTTTTTGCTCGGTCAGTTGCCCCTCGGCGGCCCACATGCTGAACAGCGAGTCACAGGCTTCCGGCTGGGATTTGCCCGTCAGCCAGAGCTTGTTGGCGTTGGCGTAACCTTCGGATTTGAGATTGTGGCTGATCTGGTATTGCGCATTCAGGCAATCCAGTTCGGTGAAATTCATTTTCGGATCGTAGTACTTGACGAAGGTCGCCCAGTCGCCGCGGTCGGCCAGCCAGCGTAACCAGCGCAGTTTCATCCAGTTCGCTTGTGGCAGGTCGCCATGCTCGGCAAGGAACTTCTCGATTTCGGCGTTGCTTGCGGTTTTCAGGCGTGCGGTCAGTTCGTCGTAGGCCAGATAGGGTTCCAGCGGATAATCGGCGAGCGCCTGGCTGTACCGGAAGTACGGCCCGGTATCACCCTTGGCCAAGGCGCGCTTGGCTTCATCGTAATACTGGCGTTGGGTGGACAGGTCCACCGCCTGGGCGGATTGAATCGCAGTGGCTGTGAGTAAAAAACAGGACAATAGATTGAAAAGGCGACTGCGCATGAGACGTCCAGGCAGAGAAAACATGACAAGTGCGGGTCGGGCCCGCACTGAATTATCTGTAGCTTAGCCTTTTGCCAGCAGCCGGCGAAAGCTTTGCGGGTCTGTCTGCATCAGTTCGCAACATTTGTCATTCAGAGTGCTACGAGAGTGAAATAGCCGGCCTTCTGAAGCCTCAAGTCAGGTAGAATGCGCGCCCGGTTTTTGGAGAAGCTCATGACCCTGCTCAAATTCAGCGATGTGTCCCTTGCTTTCGGCGCTATGCCGTTGTTGGACAAGGTGTCCTGGCAGATCGCCCGTGGAGAGCGGGTGTGCATCATCGGCCGCAACGGCACTGGCAAGTCCAGCATGATGAAGCTCGTCAAGGGCGACCAGAAGCCGGATGACGGCTCCGTTTGGCGTGCACCCGGCCTCAAGATTGGCGAATTGCCGCAAGAATTGCCGGTGGCCGACGAGCGGACAGTGTTCGACGTGGTGGCCGAAGGCCTGGACGGCGTCGGCGCGCTGCTCGCCGAGTATCACCACCTGAGCCAGAACATCGTCACCGATGCCGATCTGGACAAGTTGATGCACGTCCAGCACGACCTCGAATCCCGTGATGGCTGGCGCTTGCAAACGCTGGTCGACAGCACGTTGAGCCGCCTGCAACTGCCGGCCGACAAGACTCTCGCCGAATTGTCCGGCGGCTGGCGTCGCCGCGTCCTGCTGGCTCAGGCCCTGGTTTCCGAGCCGGACCTGCTGCTGCTCGACGAGCCGACCAACCACCTGGACATCGGTGCCATCGCCTGGCTCGAAGAAGCGCTGAAGGATTTCCAGGGCGCCGTGCTGTTCATCACGCACGACCGTTCGTTCCTGCAAAACCTCGCGACCCGCATCCTCGAACTGGATCGCGGCGGCCTGATCGACTGGAACGGCGACTACGCCAGTTTCCTCGTGCATAAAGAAGCTGAACTTGCTGCTGAAGCCACGGCCAACGCGCTGTTCGACAAGCGTCTGGCCCAGGAAGAAGTGTGGATTCGCCAGGGCATCAAGGCCCGCCGTACCCGTAACGAAGGTCGTGTCCGTGCCCTGAAAGCCCTGCGTGTCGAACGCAGCGAGCGTCGTGAGCGCACCGGCAAGGCCAACATCCAGCTGGATACCGCTGACAAGTCCGGCAAGCAGGTGATGGTGCTCGAGAACGTGAGCTTCGCTCACCCGGGCGGCCCGTTCCTGATCAAGGATTTCTCGATGGTGTTGCAGCGCGGCGACCGCATCGGTCTGCTGGGCGCCAACGGTACCGGCAAGACCACGTTGCTGAAGCTGATGCTCAGCGGCCTGCAACCGACCAGCGGCAAGGTGGAAGAGGGCACCAGGATCGACGTTGCCTACTTCGACCAGTTGCGCCATCAGCTGGACCTGGAAAAGACCGTGATCGACAACGTCGCCGAAGGTCGCGACTTCATCGACATCGACGGCCAGAGCCGTCACGTGCTGAGCTACCTCGGCGACTTCCTGTTCAGCCCGCAGCGTGCCCGCACGCCGGTCAAGGCGCTGTCCGGTGGTGAGCGTGCCCGTCTGTTGCTGGCCAAGCTGTTCAGCAAGCCGGCGAACCTGCTGGTCCTCGACGAACCGACCAACGACCTCGACGTCGAAACCCTGGAATTGCTCGAAGAGGTCTTGCTGACCTTCAACGGCACCGTACTGATGGTCAGCCACGACCGGGCATTCCTCGACAACGTGGTCACCAGCACGCTGGTCTTCGAAGGTGAAGGCAAGGTTCGCGAATACGTCGGTGGCTATCAGGACTGGCTGCGTCAGGGCGGTTCGCCGCGTCTGCTGGGCGTGACCGAGAGCAAGTCCGGCAAGGCCGACTTGAACTCTGCGGTAGTGAAGGCAGAGCCTGCGCCGGAAGCCGTCGAAGCACCGGTTGCAAAGAAAAAGCTCAGCTACAAGTTGCAGCGTGAGCTGGAAGCATTGCCGGGCGAGATCGAAGCGATGGAGCAACAGATCGCTGCGGTCGAAGCGCAAATGGCGGATGCGGGTTTCTACCTGCGCCCTGCGGCCGAAACCGCGGCAGTGATTGCTCAGTTGGCGCAGTTGCAGGCTGAGCTCGAGGTAATGGTCGAGCGTTGGGCCGAGCTGGATGCCTGATTGATTCGGTAACAAAAAAAAGCCCGGCGCTCAGTGATGAGGGCCGGGCTTTTCATTGGCAACACAACCTACTGTAGGGGCCGGCTTGCTGGCGATAGGCGATGACTCGGTTCACATGCTGAACCGCGGCGCCTATATCGCCAGCAAGCCGGCTCCTACAGGATCGATTGTCAGGATTTGTTTTGCAGGCGTACCGCCAGCACATCGCAAGGCGCGCCATGCAGCACGTCATTGGCCGTTGAGCCCAGCAGAAGTGCAAGGCCGTGGCGACCATGGCTGCCCACCACGATCAGGTCGCAGGTCTGTTCCTTGGCCAGATGGTGAATCTCCTGGCGCGGCTGGCCGTAGGTCAGGTGGCTGTACTCCCTGGACAGCTCCGGGTACTTCAGGATTAACCGGTCAAGGCGCTCCTTGGCCTGATCGAACTGTTGTTGTTGCAGTTGCGACAGATCCATCGGCACGTCGCCACCAAAGGCCATGGCCATGGGCTCGACAATGTGCACCAGCGACAACGTTGCACCGTTGCTCACCGACAGTTCGCGAGCGCGGTGAATCACAGGGTCGCACTCTTCGGTCAGATCTACAGCGACCAGAATATGGTTGTAGGGCATGAGGTGCTCCTCCTGAGGATTGCAATATGGGTAAGTATGGCTGGTTTCAAGCGCATTGGATTCAAAGTGACTGAATGCGCTCATCAAGAATCGGGAGTACAGATATGACGGTCTGGATAGTGGTGTCAATCCTGTTGGTGGTGCTAAGTCCGCTGGCATGGTTGCGTCCGTCGCGGGTACAGAGCGGGCGTATCGCCCTGCGCATGGAGGCCAGGCGCATTGGTCTGGCCATGCAATTGGCGCCCCAGGACTGGCCGCACTGGCTCAGTCAGGAGCCGCCGAGCCCTTGCGCCCAGTACCATCGGCCGCGTCGTGGCCGTCAGCCAGCTTGCTGGATCTACTGGCAAAAATCACCGGGTGTGTGGGTCAATCAGTGGCAGGAAGTCTGTGAAGATCAGGCGCTGCTCAATCATTTCGAAAAATTGCCAGGCAATGTCTACAAAGTCGAGGCGGACAAACAAATGATTGCCCTGTATTGGGGCGAGAAGGGCGAAGCCGAGGTTTTGCAACAAATCGACGCCACCCTAAAAGCACTAGCCTGACACCGCGCACCTGTAGGAGCAGCCTGCGGCAGCTCCTGCAGGGGTAAGCAGTAAAAAATCATCAGGCAATAAAAAGCCCGACAAAATCATCGGGCTGGATTGGCCAGGCAGGCCGGTAAAACGGTGTGGGCTGATCTTGCGCTGGGCATTCGCCAACAGCGTTCACATTTTTCCTTTGGTTCCCCAGCATAGCTTGTTAAACACAGGCTGCAGGGAATTAGGGCGACTTTTCTAATGATTGATCCTATGAATGATTTCGCATGCTCATGCGTGTTTAAGGTCTTCGCAGTACGGAAATGACTGGAAAGTCGTGTTTCGTCCCGTGTTTTGGGCGATTGACAATTGTCGGAAATTCCGTGAAGGTGACGTACCCAAATCAAACGGGCGTATGAATTGAGCGTTTGTATTTCAGACCGCTCCTACAGAATCCCGACTATCGCGTTGGCGGGTGTGTCGGGTAAATGGGCGTAGCATCGACGTTTAACGTCCCTGCCAAGCCGTTTACCTATGTCCGACGTGTACTGTTCAGCTTCCATATCGTGGAGATCAGTTGATGATTTACGAAGGTAAAGCCATCACGGTTAAGGCTCTTGAAAGTGGCATTGTCGAACTGAAGTTCGACCTCAAGGGTGAGTCCGTCAACAAGTTCAACCGTCTAACCCTGAACGAACTGCGTCAGGCCGTGGACACCATCAAGGCAGATGCTTCGATCAAGGGCGTGATCGTCAGCAGTGGCAAGGACGTGTTCATCGTCGGCGCCGACATCACCGAATTTGTCGACAACTTCAAGCTGCCGGATGCAGAGCTTGTTGCTGGCAACCTCGAAGCCAACAAGATTTTCAGCGATTTCGAAGACCTCAACGTTCCGACCGTGGCTGCCATCAATGGCATCGCGTTGGGTGGCGGTCTGGAAATGTGCCTGGCCGCGGATTACCGCGTCATGTCCACCCTGGCCAAGATCGGTCTGCCGGAAGTCAAGCTGGGCATCTACCCGGGCTTCGGCGGTACCGTGCGTCTGCCGCGCCTGATCGGTGCCGACAATGCCATCGAATGGATTGCCGCCGGCAAGGAAAACCGTGCTGAAGACGCGCTGAAAGTCGGCGCTGTCGATGCGGTCGTGGCGCCTGAGAAGCTGCAAGAAGCTGCACTGGAACTGGTCAAGCGCGCCATCTCCGGCGAGTTCGACTACAAGGCCAAGCGTCAGCCTAAGCTGGAAAAGCTGAAGCTGAACGCCATCGAACAAATGATGGCTTTCGAAACTGCCAAAGGTTTCGTCGCTGGTCAGGCCGGCCCGAACTACCCGGCGCCGGTTGAAGCGATCAAGACCATCCAGAAAGCCGCGAACTTCGGTCGCGACAAGGCACTGGAAATCGAAGCTGCCGGTTTCGTGAAACTGGCCAAGACCTCTGCCGCGCAGAGCCTGGTCGGTCTGTTCCTGAACGATCAGGAGCTGAAGAAAAAGGCCAAGGCCTACGACGAAATCGCCAAGGACGTGAAGCAGGCTGCCGTATTGGGCGCGGGCATCATGGGTGGCGGTATCGCCTATCAGTCGGCTTCCAAAGGCACGCCGATCCTGATGAAGGACATCAACGAGCACGGTATCGAGCAGGGTCTGGCCGAAGCCGCCAAACTGCTGGTTGGCCGCGTTGAAAAGGGCCGCATGACGGCTGCGAAAATGGCAGAAGTGCTCAACGGCATTCGTCCTACCTTGTCCTACGGCGATTTCGGTCACGTGGACCTGGTGGTTGAAGCGGTCGTCGAGAACCCTAAGGTCAAGCAAGCTGTGCTGGCCGAAGTCGAAGACAAGGTCAAAGAGGACACCATCCTCGCGTCCAACACCTCGACCATTTCCATCACCTTGCTGGCCAAGGCTCTCAAACGTCCGGAAAACTTCGTCGGCATGCACTTCTTCAACCCGGTGCACATGATGCCGCTGGTTGAAGTGATCCGTGGCGAGAAGTCCAGCGAACTGGCGGTTGCCACCACCGTTGCCTACGCCAAGAAAATGGGCAAGAACCCGATCGTCGTCAACGACTGCCCGGGCTTCCTGGTCAACCGCGTTCTGTTCCCGTACTTCGGCGGTTTCGCCAAGCTGGTCAGCGCCGGTGTGGACTTCGTCCGCATCGACAAGATCATGGAAAAATTCGGCTGGCCGATGGGCCCGGCGTACCTGATGGACGTGGTCGGCATCGACACCGGCCACCACGGTCGTGACGTAATGGCTGAAGGCTTCCCGGATCGCATGAAGGACGACCGTCGCTCGGCCGTTGACGTGCTCTACGAAGCCAAGCGCCTGGGCCAGAAGAACGGCAAGGGCTTCTACGCCTACGAGACCGACAAGCGCGGCAAGCAGAAGAAAGTCGCCGATCCTTCGGTGCTGGAAGTGCTCAAGCCGATCGTTTACGAGCAGCGCGAAGTCACCGACGAAGACATCATCAACTGGATGATGATCCCGCTGTGCCTGGAAACCGTGCGTTGCCTGGAAGACGGCATTGTCGAAACCGCTGCCGAAGCCGACATGGGTCTGGTCTACGGTATTGGTTTCCCTCCATTCCGTGGCGGTGCGCTGCGCTACATCGACTCGCTCGGTGTTGCAGAGTTCGTTGCCCTGGCTGACCAGTACGCTGATTTGGGCGCGCTGTACCACCCGACCGCGAAGCTGCGCGAAATGGCCAAAAACGGCCAGAGCTTCTTCGGTTAAGCGCCCCCAACTAGAGTGAGAGTGAACTTATGAGCTTGAATCCTAGAGACGTCGTGATTGTCGACTTCGGTCGTACTCCGATGGGCCGCTCCAAGGGCGGCATGCACCGCAACACCCGCGCCGAAGACATGTCGGCGCACCTGATCAGCAAATTGCTGGAACGCAACGTCAAGGTTGACCCGAGCGAAGTCGAAGACGTGATCTGGGGCTGCGTTAACCAGACCCTGGAGCAGGGCTGGAACATCGCGCGCATGGCGTCGCTGATGACCCAGATCCCGCACACCTCGGCCGGCCAGACCGTCAGCCGTCTGTGTGGCTCGTCCATGAGCGCACTGCACACCGCTGCGCAAGCGATCATGACCGGCAACGGTGACGTGTTCGTTGTCGGCGGCGTCGAGCACATGGGCCACGTGAGCATGATGCACGGTGTCGATCCGAACCCGCACATGTCCCTGTACGCGGCGAAAGCCTCGGGCATGATGGGCCTGACCGCTGAAATGCTGGGCAAAATGCACGGCATCACTCGCGAACAACAGGACGCTTTCGGCGTGCGCTCCCACCAACTCGCCCACAAGGCGACCCTGGAAGGCAAGTTCAAAGACGAAATCATCCCGATGCAGGGCTACGACGAGAACGGTTTCCTGAAAACCTTCGACTACGACGAAACCATTCGTCCGGAAACCACCCTGGAAAGCCTGGCGGCTCTGAAGCCGGCATTCAATCCAAAGGGCGGCACCGTGACAGCGGGTACTTCGTCGCAGATCACCGATGGTGCTTCGTGCATGATCGTGATGTCGGCGCAGCGTGCACAAGACCTGGGCATTCAGCCTTTGGCGGTGATTCGTTCGATGGCAGTGGCAGGTGTGGATCCGGCGATCATGGGCTATGGTCCAGTACCGGCCACACAAAAAGCACTGAAGCGCGCGGGTCTCGGCATCTCCGACATCGACTTCTTTGAGCTTAACGAAGCTTTCGCCGCACAGGCCCTGCCAGTGCTGAAAGATCTGAAAGTGCTCGACAAGATGAACGAGAAGGTTAACCTGCACGGCGGCGCGATCGCCCTGGGCCACCCGTTCGGTTGCTCCGGTGCGCGTATCTCCGGCACTTTGCTCAATGTGATGAAGCAAAATGGCGGCACCTTCGGGGTAGCCACCATGTGCATTGGTCTCGGCCAAGGCATCTCCACCGTCTTCGAACGCGTTTAATCGTTTCGTTGATGGAAGCCGGGGCCAAGTGCCCCGGTTTTTTGTTTTTCCGGATTTATTTTTGTTTTTTTTTTGAAAAAATTTGAGTGAGGGCCAAACCATGCCGATACAACCTGGGCTCTACCAACATTACAAAGGTCCGCAGTACCGCGTTTTCAGCATTGCGCGGCATTCGGAAACCGAAGAAGAAGTGGTCTTCTACCAAGCCCTGTATGGCGATTACGGCTTTTGGGTGCGTCCCTTGAGCATGTTCCTGGAGTCTGTCGAAGTTGACGGCGAACAGGTGCCACGCTTTGCGTTGGTGCAGGCCGAAGAAAGCCTTTTTAACAAGCCATAAGCTGAGTGCGCGCAAAACCCTGCGCTTGACCTCACCTTGTTGCCACTATATATAGCGGTGCCGCGTCAGGCGCCAATCGCCTTTCACTTCTCGAATTCAGGAATTTTCTGATCCATGGGCAAATCGCTGGTCATTGTGGAATCCCCGGCTAAGGCCAAGACCATCAACAAGTATTTGGGTAACGAATACGTGGTGAAGTCGAGTATCGGCCATATCCGAGACCTGCCCACCAGCGGTTCGGCTAGCGCCAGCAAAGAGCCAGCCGCCAAGCGCGGCAAGGCTGCCGCGGGCGAAGGTCCGGTGCTCTCGCCGAAAGAGAAAGCGCGCAAGCAGCTGGTCGCTCGCATGGGTGTCGATCCGGATCATGGCTGGAAAGCCAAGTACGAGATCCTCCCAGGCAAGGAAAAAGTCATCGAAGAGCTGCGCCGGCTCGCCAAAGATGCTGACACCATCTATCTCGCAACCGACTTGGATCGCGAGGGGGAAGCCATTGCCTGGCACCTGCGCGAAGCCATCGGTGGTGATGACACTCGCTACAAGCGCGTGGTGTTCAACGAAATTACCAAGAAGGCGATTCAAGAAGCCTTCTCGAAACCAGGCGAGCTGGACATCGATCGTGTCAACGCCCAGCAGGCGCGTCGTTTTCTCGACCGCGTAGTGGGTTACATGGTTTCGCCGCTGCTGTGGGCCAAGATCGCTCGTGGTCTGTCCGCCGGTCGTGTGCAATCGGTTGCCGTGAAGCTGGTGGTCGAGCGTGAGCGTGAAATTCGCGCGTTCATCCCGGAAGAGTACTGGGAAGTCCACGCCGACCTCGGTACCGCCAAAGGCGCGACCGTGCGTTTCGATGTGGCTCGCGAAAAGGGCGAAGCCTTCAAGCCGCTCAACGAAACCCAGGCCATGGCTGCGCTGGAGAAGCTCAAGGCTTCCAGCTACAGCATCGTCAAGCGTGAAGACAAACCGACCAGCAGCAAGCCGTCGGCACCGTTCATCACATCCACCCTGCAGCAGGCCGCGAGTAACCGCCTGGGCTTCGGTGTGAAGAAAACCATGATGATGGCCCAGCGTTTGTACGAAGCGGGCTACATCACGTATATGCGTACCGACTCCACCAACCTCTCGGTCGATGCCGTAACGATGGCGCGTACGTATATTGAAGGCGAATTCGGCAAGAAGTACCTGCCGGAAAACCCGAACGTCTACAGCAGCAAGGAAGGCGCACAGGAGGCTCACGAAGCGATTCGTCCTTCTGATGCCAACACCGAGCCAAGCAAACTGTCGGGCATGGAGCGTGACGCTGAGCGTCTCTACGAGCTGATCTGGCGCCAGTTCCTCGCTTGCCAGATGCTGCCGGCGCAATACCTGTCGACCACGGTCACTGTCGGTGCTGGCGACTTCGAGCTGCGTGCCAAGGGCCGCATCCTCAAGTTCGACGGTTACACCCGTGTCATGCCGCAAATCGCCAAGCCGGGCGATGACGATGTACTGCCGGACATGGCCCAGGGCGACGCGATGAAGCTGATCAAGCTTGATCCGACCCAGCACTTCACCAAGCCGCCGGCGCGCTACTCGGAAGCCAGCCTGGTAAAAGAAATGGAAAAACGCGGCATCGGTCGTCCTTCGACCTACGCGGCAATCATTTCGACCATCCAGGACCGTGGCTACGTTGCGCTGCATAACCGTCGTTTCTACTCGGAAAAGATGGGCGACATCGTCACCGAGCGTCTGTCAGAGAGCTTCTCCAACCTGATGGACTACGGCTTTACCGCCGGCATGGAAGAACACCTCGATGACGTGGCCCAGGGCGAGCGCGACTGGAAAAACGTGCTGGACGAGTTCTACGGCGACTTCAAGAAGAAACTCGAAGTGGCTGAAAACCCGGAAAACGGCATGCGTGCCAACCAGCCGGTCATGACCGACATTCCGTGCACCACGTGCGGTCGTCCGATGCAGATTCGTACCGCATCGACCGGCGTGTTCCTCGGTTGCTCCGGTTACAGCCTGCCACCGAAAGAGCGCTGCAAGGCCACCGTGAACCTGGTGCCGGGCGATGAAATCGCTGCGGACGACGAGGGTGAGTCGGAGTCGTTGGTGCTGCGTGGCAAGCATCGCTGCCCGATCTGCGCCACGGCGATGGACGCCTACCTGCTCGACGAAAAGCGCAAATTGCACATCTGCGGTAATAACCCGGATTGCGATGGCTACGAAATCGAAGAGGGCACCTATCGCATCAAGGGCTATGAAGGTCCGAGCCTTGAGTGCGACAAGTGCGGTAGCGAGATGCAGCTCAAGACCGGCCGTTTCGGCAAGTTCTTCGGTTGCACCAATGCCACCTGCAAGAACACCCGCAAACTCTTGAAGAGTGGTGATGCGGCGCCGCCGAAGATGGATCCGGTGAAGATGCCTGAGCTGAAATGCGAAAAGGTCAACGACACCTACATCCTGCGCGACGGTGCTTCGGGTCTGTTCCTGGCGGCCAGCCAGTTCCCGAAAAACCGCGAAACCCGTGCTCCGCTGGTGCTGGAAATCGTCCCGCACAAGGATGAGATCGATCCGAAGTACCATTTCCTCTGCGAAGCGCCGAAGAAAGATCCTGATGGTCTGCCAGCGGTCATCCGTTACAGCCGCAAGACCAAGGAGCAATACGTGCAGACCGAAGTCGACGGTAAGCCGACTGGCTGGAAAGCGTTCTACGACGGTGGTAAGTGGAAAGTCGAAGACAAGCGCCCAGCCGCGAAGGCGTAAAGCGTCGCGGTACTGAAAAGGCCGCATGACAACCCTCGGGTTTTCATGCGGCCTTTTTGTTTTGTGCTTGCGGTCGGATCGGCTGATCCACGACACTGTCCCACCTGCGTGAAGCCATTATTTCGTTGTGGAGGCTGCCGTCATGGCCCATGAACTCTATACCCGTACCAATCAGAAGATTTATTTCGCCGGTCTTTCGCTGGAAGCGCTCGCGAAAGCCGAAGAGGGGCGGGCAATGAACTCCCTGGCGTTGATTCAGGCTGGGCGCGAATCGGCGCTGTTTCACCTCTACGGTGCACTGCTGGGGTTGTGTCACGAGATTGCCGGATTCTATCGTTTGCCCCAGGCCAACGCGCCTCGTGCGGAGTTGTTGCTGACTCGGGAAGTCCTGGAAGCCATCGCCATTCCGGAAATGGCCGAGATGGTCGAGTTGGCCAATAACCCCGAAACCTGGCTAGCCAAACTGCTGGCCGCCCATGCCGCACTCTTCCAGCCGCCACGTGCGCCGCGCAAACCTAAAGGCGATGTGACGCAGCCGTTGATCCTGGCTGTGAACCTCGACGAAGAAGAGGTTGATCAAGAGTTGAGTCGTGAGGAGTTGGAGAGCTGGCGTCAGAATCTGAAGGGGTTGGCGATCCGTTTTCGCGAAGGTCTGAACGAGTGCTGACGGAAACAGTTCCGGGGTGGCAGTTGGTCAAGATCCCAAGCGAAGCCTGAGCGATGCCTATATAATCCCCGCCTTTCGTGGAGAACACACCTATATGCCAACGTCCTTTCTAGAAATTGTCGAGTTACCAGACGGCCGAATCGAGCTGCGCAGGGCCGAGGACGAGGGTTCTCTGGTTACTTTGGATTTCTCCGAGGACGCCAAAGCGTTTCTGCAAGGGCAGCACGTAGAAGTCGCCAAGGCCATGTTGAGCGTGGGTGTTCAGATGGCAGGTCGCCTGGTTGAAGGCGAATTCGACAAGGAAGAGGGCTCGCGGGTTCTTCATTGATGCCCGTCCGTCGTTTTTTCTGATATCGCTACACATCGGCTTCTCTGCCCTTGGAGAAGCCTCGCGTTGTTAAAGGCGCGCTCTGGTTTGTCCGTTAACCCAGTCGAATATTCAGACTTTGCGCATCGCCAGTTCGGGCGGCGCCAATCAGCTGCTGCCGTGAACTGGCACTCAGCGGATTGAGCCAGCTGACAACCGTGTGACTACGCCCCAGACGCAATGCCTCGCAGGTCAGTTGCTGTGCACTCTGGCTGCCGCGTGGCTGCAGCAAAAGAATGCGTTCGCGGTTTAGGCCTGCATCTCGCAACCAGGCCTGAGTCAGGCTGGCTGGTGGTGCGATCAGTGTCAGCCAGCGTGCGTCCTGGTCCTGGCTCAGCTCCCTGAGAATCGGTGCGAGCAGGTTCAGGCAATTCCCGGTTGCACCACGCAGTGACAGCTCGCTGAAAACCTCCGGTTCGACGCTCCAGGGCGACTCGACCACATCTTTGAGGATCGGCGCCAATGGCTGCGCCATGAAGGCCTCGAACAGTGGCAGTTGGGCTTGCTGTGGTGGTGTCTGTGGGAACTGCATGGAGCCTCCGTTAGCGGCGAATAACGCCGACGCTCAAGCCTTCGATCACCAGTTCCTGATCTTGAAGGTTCACTTCGATAGGGGCGAACTCGGGGTTTTCGGCAATCAGCCAGACTTTGCTACCGTCACGCTTGAAGCGTTTGACGGTCACTTCATCGCCGATCCGTGCGACCACGATCTGGCCGTTTCGGGCTTCACGGGTGGTGTGGACCGCCAGCAGGTCGCCATCGAAAATGCCGACATCCTTCATGCTCATGCCATGGACGCGCAGCAGGTAATCAGCGCGTGGATGGAAGAAGGCAGGATTGATGTTGCAGGACTCTTCGATGTGTTGTTGCGCCAGAATCGGGGCGCCCGCTGCGACTCGGCCAATGATGGGCAGGGTGGAGTCGTCGGCTTTGGCTTCGAAGCCAGGGATGCGAATGCCGCGGGACGCGCCGGGCGTCATCTCGATCGCGCCTTTGCGGGCGAGCGCCTTGAGGTGTTCTTCAGCCGCGTTGGGCGACTTGAAGCCCAGTTCCTGAGCGATTTCCGCGCGGGTCGGCGGATAACCGTTGTCTTCCAGGCATCGTTTAATGAAGGCCAGAATCTCTGCTTGGCGTGGCGTCAGCTTTAGCATATTGATCGCTCTGTCTTTTTATACAGTGACTGGGATTATATACAGTGAAACGTTCTTGGCAATGCCCGATTTTTTGCTGACCGCCGGACGGTCGGGCAACCAGTAGATTAAAGCTGCACAGTTGTGTGGTTAAATGTCTGACCGACC
Source organism: Pseudomonas sp. Irchel s3f7 (assembly GCF_900187615.1). Lineage (GTDB taxonomy): Bacteria > Pseudomonadota > Gammaproteobacteria > Pseudomonadales > Pseudomonadaceae > Aquipseudomonas. The sequence continues at coordinate 113,569 of NZ_FYDO01000022.1, forward strand.
ATTCCCGAAACTGACTGCCAAGCTTGACAAGGCACAGGCTGAAACGTATGTTTCAAACAAGTGTTTGTCAGGCGGAGTAGCCATGGCCCAGTCGGAAACCGTTGAACGCATTCTTGATGCAGCCGAGCAGTTGTTCGCGGAAAAAGGTTTCGCTGAAACCTCGTTGCGTTTGATCACCAGCAAGGCCGGTGTCAATCTGGCGGCAGTGAACTATCACTTCGGCTCGAAGAAGGCGTTGATCCAGGCGGTTTTCTCCCGCTTCCTTGGCCCGTTCTGCATCAGTCTCGATAAAGAGCTGGAGCGACGTCAGGCCAAGCCTGAAATCAAGCCGACACTCGAAGAGCTGCTTGAAATCCTCGTCGAGCAGGCGCTGGTGGTTCAGCCGCGCAGTGGCAACGACTTGTCCATCTTCATGCGTTTGCTGGGACTGGCCTTCAGTCAGAGCCAGGGACACTTGCGTCGTTATCTGGAAGACATGTACGGCAAGGTGTTCCGTCGTTACATGATGCTGGTCAACGAAGCCGCCCCGCGTATTCCTCCGATCGAATTGTTCTGGCGCGTGCACTTCATGCTGGGTGCGGCCGCGTTCAGCATGTCCGGTATCAAGGCCTTGCGCGCGATTGCCGAAACCGACTTCGGTGTTAACACATCCATTGAACAAGTCATGCGTCTGATGGTGCCGTTCCTGGCCGCTGGCATGCGCGCCGAATCGGGTGTCACTGACGCAGCCATGGCCACTGCTCAGTTGCGTCCGCGCAGCAAATCGCCCGCGGTTGGCGCCAAGGTTTAACCGCGCACGGGTGGGCGCGGCAGCTGACATCCGTTAAGCTAGCCGCCCATGCCGACTCTCGTTCTGAACCCGCTCCCCATTGCTATCGCCGATCTGCCGGGCACTGCCCTCGGCGGCGATTTGGCGCGGGCCGGGTTTATCGTTTTCAAGGAATCTCTATGACTGCTGGCCTGCAAGGCTCATTGATGGTGGACGTCGCCGGTACCTGGCTGACGGCTGAAGATCGCCAATTGTTGCGCCAGCCCGAAGTGGGTGGCCTGATCATTTTCGCCCGCAATATTGAGCATCCGCGCCAAGTGCGTGAATTGAGTGCGGCGATTCGTGCCGTTCGTCCTGACTTGCTGCTGGCCGTGGATCAAGAGGGCGGGCGGGTTCAGCGCCTGCGACAAGGTTTTGTCCGGTTGCCAGCCATGCGTGCAATTGCCGATAACCCCAATGCCGAGTACCTGGCTGAGCAATGTGGCTGGATCATGGCCACCGAAGTGCTGGCCGTGGGCCTGGACCTCAGCTTCGCCCCGGTGCTGGACCTCGATTATCAGCGCAGTGCCGTCGTTGGCACTCGCTCTTTCGAAGGCAATCCTGAGCGCGCCGCTCAACTGGCCGGTGCATTTATCCGAGGCATGAATGCCGCCGGTATGGCTGCCACCGGAAAACACTTCCCCGGTCACGGCTGGGCCGAGGTAGATTCCCACGTTGCGATCCCGAACGACGAGCGTAGTCTCGATGAAATCCGCGCCAACGACCTGGTGCCATTCGCGAAATTGAGCAAGCAGCTGGCTGCCGTCATGCCGGCTCACGTGATTTATCCGCAAGTCGATTCCCAGCCTGCCGGTTTTTCCCGTCGTTGGTTGCAGGACATCCTGCGTGGCGAGCTGCAATTCGATGGGGTGATTTTCAGCGATGACCTGTCCATGGCCGGCGCCCAGGTGGTCGGCGATGCCGCCAGCCGCATTGAAGCGGCGTTGACTGCCGGCTGTGACATGGGCCTGGTGTGCAACGATCGCGCTGCTGCTGAATTGGCCCTGAGCGCCGCGCAACGCTTGAAGGTCAAGCCTTCTGCACGCATCGCGCGGATGCGCGGCCAGTCGTTCGCCAATATCGAATACCGTCAGGACCCGCGCTGGCTGGCGGCCGTCGGCGCGCTCAAAGAAGCTCAATTGATTGATTAAGGACTGTTCGTTATGACGGTTTACGCGATTATTGGTGGTACCGGCCTGACTCAACTCGAAGGCCTGAGCATTCGTCAGTCATTGGCGGTGGACACGCCTTACGGTGCACCGTCGGCTGATGTGCAGATCGGCGAGTACGCAGGCAAGGAAGTGATGTTCCTGGCACGTCACGGCCATCCGCACCGCTTTCCACCGCATCAGGTGAACTACCGTGCCAACCTCTGGGCGCTGAAACAGGCGGGTGCCGAAGCCATTCTCGCGGTCAACGCCGTGGGTGGGATTCACGCTGCCATGGGCACCGGGCATTTCTGCGTGCCGCATCAGTTGATCGACTACACCAGCGGTCGCCAGCACACCTATTTTGCCGATGACCTGGAACAGGTCACGCACATCGATTTCAGCTATCCGTACAGTGAGCCACTGCGTCAGCAATTGATTGCGGCGCTGGCGGCTGAAGGCGTTGGCTACAGCAGTCATGGCGTCTATGCCTGCACTCAAGGACCGCGCCTGGAGACGGTTGCCGAAATCGCACGTCTGGAGCGTGATGGCTGTGACATCGTCGGCATGACCGGGATGCCGGAAGCGGCGTTGGCTCGTGAACTGGAGCTGGATTACGCCTGTCTGGCGCTGGTGGTGAACCCGGCGGCGGGCAAGTCGACGGCGGTGATCACCATGGCCGAGATCGAACAGGCGCTGCATGACGGCATGGGCAAGGTGAAGTCGACGTTGGCTCGGGTGCTCAAGGGCTGATTTCACTCGATACCGCTTCGCTGGCAAGCCAGCTCCTACAGGTTCAGTAGCGTTCGCAAGTTTTGCACTGGACGCAATCGCTGTAATTGGATGGACTCGCCCACGCCGAGGCGTCAATGCGCCACGGTGGCAGTCTAAGAGGCCAACGGCAGCGAGGGCGAGTCCATGAAAAAGAATACGACGCTTAAACAGTCCCTGTCTTCAACCGATGTGTCGGCCTGTACGACAGTGGCGGTCGATCTTGCCAAGCAGGTCTTTCAGGTCGCAG